>JBMONN010000028.1:0-88875 GCA_049323935.1 Thermodesulfobacteriota bacterium | reverse complement strand
TGGACCGGCTCTGCCGGATGAAGCGGTCGAGTCCTGTCAGTTTGACCGGTTGATACATGGTAATGACGTGGCCGAATTCGGCAAGTTGCAGGCCGATCATTTCCCAGTTGCCCAGATGCGGGCCAAGCAGCAACAGGCCGTTGCCGCCGGCCAGGGCCTCCTCAACCAGTTCCGACCCCTGGCGGGCGCGGATCAGTTTGGCCAGGGCGGGCGCGGGGCTGCTCCAGATATGACAGATCTCGGCGCCCAGTTTGCCGGTTTCCCGCAGGCTCGCCAGGGTCAGGCGTTCACGTTCCGCATCGGCGAGACCTGGTAGACAGATTGCCAGGTTCTCCCGGGAAATTTTCGCCATGCGCAGATCGAGCCGGTACACCAGCCGCCCCAGGCTGCTGCCAAGGGCGCGGCCGCCGGCCAGGGGCAGCAGCCCGAGGGCGCGCACCAGGGTTGTGGCGGTCATGGATTTAATGCAGAACATGGCTGGTGACTCCTGCATGATTGCCTGTGTTTCCCGGCAGGGGTGTCAGGCCTGGATTGGCGCGAGTCTCCAGGAATCGAGCAAAGGCCTGCCAGACCTCGGCCCCTGTTGCTTCCAGGGCCGTGGGCCGGTAAAACACCTCGGCCGGTCCTCTCCCCTGCGGAAAGGTTCGCTGCGGTTCCCCCGGCAGGTAGAGGCCGAAAACCGGGCGGCCAAGGGCCGAGGCGATGTGGAGCGGCCCGGAGTCGTGGCCGACAAAGGCCTTGGCCCCGGCGATCAGGGCAACGGTCTGGGTGAGGGTGGTGATGCCGTGTTCGGCGGCAAAGAGTTGGCGAGCAAGGTGCGGGCAGGCGCGGGTGAAATGTTCCTGTTCACTTCTTGTGCCGACAATAACCGGCCGGATCCCCGCGTGGGCCAAACGGTCAACAATCTCCTGCCAATGGACAAAGGGGAGACAGCGGCGGCGACTTAAGGCAAAGGGGTGAACGGCCACGTATCTGCCGGGCTGGAAGGTCGTGATGCCGCAGGCCTCCAGCGGCGGAACCCGGGAACCGTCGAGAACAGCGTGGCCCTGTTCTGCGGCGATGTGGAGCGGTTGCAGGAGTCGCAGCAGTTCACTGACAACCGCTTTTTGTCGGTCAGGACGCCTGACGGGATGACTGAGAAAGACAGCGGCCTTGCGACCGGTATAGCCGATGCGGGTGTCGATGCCGGCGAGCCAGGAGGACAATGCTGGTCGCCAGTTGGTGCCGACAATGATGGCGATGTCGTAGCGGGCTTTGCGAATGGCCAGCAGGGTGGAAAAAAAGGACAGGTACGAGGCGTTGCCGGTCTCGGGCCGCGCATCCCAGACCGGATTGGCGGCGTAGGTGACCGGTTGTCCCGGATAGCAGGAGGCGATGGCCGCAGTATAGGCTTTGCACCAGAGACCGAGCGTCATGTCCGGAAAACGTTCCCGCAGGGGGGCGATGAGCGCCGTGCTGAAGACGAGATCGCCGAGGTTGTCCAGACAGACAATCAATATTTTCACCGGGCCGGCCATCGGTTTGTCAGCCGGAGAGTTTGCCTTCCGCCCAGATCGCCACGGCCAGGGCCGCTGCCAGCAGGGTCAGGTGGAGAAGCCATGGCAGAACACGATCGCGGAATTGGCTGGAACGGGCGGTTTTCATTTTCTGTCGGAAACGTAAAATGCCACGATTCCGACGGGCGCTGCATTGGAACTCGTTGTTTTCGCTTTCCCGCCCGTCATGGTTTGCGGGGTTTTGCGCGAGCATCATTTTTTCACCTCTGTCGTGGTGCTGTTGCGTAAAAAAAGAGGGATGACCGGCGACGCCTCTCCCGGCGGCGCAACCGCGGCAAAACCGCGTTCGGCGTAACGCTTCGGCTGATTGTTGTACAAAAGGTATTTCGAGGCATGATAGAAGGCCAGGGCCAGTTCCGCCTCGTCAGGGTCGAATTCGGCGGTTGCGGCCGCCGGGCCGGCGGGGCGTTCGGGTTCCGGGCAAAAGCGGCTGCGCAGGTTGGAGCCATCGGTATTGATCATGGTTGCCTGGCTGCCGTCGTAGAGAAGAAGTTCACCGGTCATCCCTTGCGTGCGGTAGACGAATCCCTTGCCGTTGTCGGCAAACCTCGGGTCGAGCAGGTTGCGGCCCAGGGTGGTGTTGAGGGCGGCGATGCCGGCCAGAGCGGCAGCGGTTGGCATGACGTCCATCTGGGTTGCCGGCGTGTCAAGAACGTGGCCTGCCGGGATCAGGCCGGGTGCATAGATGACCAGCGGAGCGTGATGAAACCCCAGTCGCAGGGCCTCTTCGCATGCCGGTTTGACCCGACTGGGATCATCGGTGCCGTTGTCGGAGAGAATGATGAAAACGGTCCTGGCAAAATAGGGCTCCTGGCGGGCCAGGGTGAAAAAGTGCCCAAGGCTGTGATCGAGCAGGCGGAAGGAATTGAAGTCAGCCGCCGACTCGAAGCCGTGTTGCACCAGCAGGGCCTGATCTTCCTCGCGCAGCGCGAAACCGGGAATGCCTGCGGGAATGGTGTAGGGGCGATGATGGCCGGAAAGGTGAATGAAGGCGAAAAAGGGCGCCTCCGTGATTGCGGTAAGCCGGGCGTTGGCCTCGGTAAAGAGGTCATAGTCGGTGATTCCCCAGACATCGACCCTGGAGGAGTGGAAGTCCCCTTCTTCGTAGATTTCAAAATCCTCATGATTGTGCATGAACAGGGCGCGGATATTTGCCCAGTTGGCGCTGCCGCCGAGGAAATAGAGTTTGCGGTAGCCATCGAAGGAGCACAGGATGGTGTTGTGTGAAATCGTCAGCGGATTGCGCGAGGCGGTGCGATAGGTGATGGTGTCGGGGATACCGGTCAGGGTGGTAAAGACGCCGCGGGCGGTGCCGTTGCGCGGGGTATAGAAATGCCGAAACAGCATACCTTGGCCGGCAATCGCATCGAAATGGGGAGATGGGGCAAGGGGGTTGCCGAATGAACCGGTGAGATGGGAGGCGAAGGATTCGAGAAAGATGACGACAATATTCGGCCGGCTCAATTCCTTGGGCAGCGGATGGACGTAACGGGCCAGTAGCAGTTTTTCCGGGTCGGGATCATCGATGCCGAGGTGGGTGGTCAGACGATCGTGATAGTGGGACAGGGCCAGGGGGTCGAAGGGCTGTTCCGCTTCCGCGGTGTTCAGCGAATTGGCAAAGAAGAGCAGAGGGTTGAGGGTAAGATCCGCGGTGAAGGTATCGGCGGAAAAATAGGCATCACTCCAGCGCAGCGGGTAGAACGAGTAATTCCCGTATATGCCGGCGCCATAGCAGACAATGACGAAGACGGTCACCAGAGCGCGTTTCCCCCGTTGCGGCTTGATCGCAAAGCATCCGGCAATATCGGGGCGCGGGGTCAGGACGTGCAGGGTCAGATAGCAGAGGATACCGCTCAGCATGAGGCCAACGGCGCCCCAGACAACGGGATAGGTTTCCCAGACCATCTGCAGCGAGATCAGCGGATTCTGGAGATAGCGCAGGGCCGAGGCGTCAATGTGCTCATTCAGATAGGCATAGTTGCCCAAGTCGAACAGATAGAGACAACAGAGCACCAGGGCGAGCAGGGTATAATGCTGCAGCCAGAAATCCCGCGCCCTGGCGGAGCGGGTTGGATCAAGAGGCCGCATCAGTCCCAGCAGGACCCCGGGTAGCAGCAGAAGAAGGATCAGCCGCAGGTCGAATTTGAGGCCGAGATAAAAGGCCTGCGCCAGGACGCCCGTCGGCACGGCCGCTTCCGGCGGGGCGAAGAGCAGATAAAAAACCACCCGGTACAGGGTGCAGAGCGCCAGCATGATGAGCAGGGGCACGAAGAAAAAGCGGAGGCGTCGGCTGGGTGGCTTCATCGTTGCTTCACCGGTCGGAATCGTTGGCAGTGGCCATGGGGATCCCAGAGTTTGCCCGGGGAGCGGAGAGTCGCGGCATATAGGCGCGCAGAAATGCGCCCTTCTCACCGTCAGGGCCGAAGGTGCCGCGGAAATGGAGAAGTCTGGTCGCCTTGCGTGCCTTCTCGTTGTTCCAGCCCTCGAACTCGATCCGGTAGATGGCGGCAAACAGCACCGAGCGGCCTTCACCATGATGACAGTGAATCAGCATGGGATAGTTGTCCGGATCAGCGGCAATTTTCAGGAATGCGGCAACGGTCTCCTCCTCCGGCACCTGTTTGGAGGGGAGATGGTAATAGCGGACGCCGAGTTTTTCCAGCAGCCGGCCTTCCTCCTGCGGCGGGAAATCCGTTGACTCGTTTGTTCGGAGGTCGATCACGGCTTTGAGCTTTTTGTCACGGACGGTTGCCGGCAGATCCTCCGCCGGAATGACCGCCGACTGGTAGACCCGGTCCGGGGTAATGGTGGTAAAGCGGTGACCGCTGGTTGCCCAGTATCCCCAGGAAAGGGCAATTGTCAGGCAGATCAGCAGGATGATCACAAGCAGGGTTCGGGGCCAGCGTTTCAGTGTTTTCGGTGACATACGGCTCCTTGCGCTGTCTGCTCGGCAAAGCCCGCGGCAGGGGCGGGGGCAAGCGGTTGGTAGCGGGCGAGGGCCAGTTCGATTTTGGCCAGCACCTCGGCAGGGGTTATCATTGCCATCCTCCCCGGGCGGGTTTTCCGGGTGATTGGTTGCCGGGTGTCCCGGTTCATGGTGTACTTGTCGATAACGAGATCAGCAAAGCGCTGATACGGCCCGCAGCGCCGTGGGTCGGAATAGCCGTACAGGGCGACGGTGGGAACATTCAAAGCCACGGCCATGTGCATGGGACCGGTGTCCGGAGCCACCACCACCCTGGCGCCGGCCAGTTGCAGCAGGGTGTGGCGGACCGGTCGTTCCAGGGCGATAACAGGTCGGCAGCGGCAGCGACTGGCAATCTCTTTACTGAGGGCATGCTCCCGCCGGCTGGGACCACCGACAATCATGGGCTGGAGATTGAGCCGCTTGTCAACTGCATCCATGACTTCGGCATATCGTTCCGCCGGCCAGTCCTTGGCTGGCTTGGACGAAGCCACCACGAAGGCGGCCACCGGCCGGGAAATCGTTCGGAAGAAACGGGCCTGCCAGGCGCGCTCTTCCTCGGTAATCCGGATGGCCCAGTCCAGGGGGGCCGGGGAGATGTGCAGATGATCGAGAAATTCGAAGAATTGGTCAAGCACATGGGCCGCCGGTCGGCGGGCGATTCGGTTGTTTGCGAACAGCCACTGCCCTTCCCGGGATCGCCGGAAATCGTAGCCGAGTTTTCTGTCACCGCGCACGCAGAGCGAAACCAGGCTTGCCTTGATGCTGACCTGGAGCATGAAGACCAGGTCGAAGCGCTCCCGGCCGAGCTGCCGGAAAAGTTCGCCCAGCGCCTTCAGTCCGCCGGACCGGGAAAAGACGATGAAACGGTCGATGTTCTGCTGATGCCTGACCAGTTCGAAGGCCAGTGGTTGCAAAATCCATGTGATATGCGCATGCGGTCTCGCCGTGCGCAGACGGTTGACAAAGGCCAGCGTATGGACTACATCTCCCAGGGCGGAAAGACGGATAATCAGGATACGTTCTCGGGTTATCATGGTTTCATTCAACTGTGGCAGGCTGCAGTTGCACGGGTTTGCCGAAAATACCCTGAAGGTCGATTCTCTTCAACATTTATCGCGCGGGAAAGCGCAAGGAATCCAGGCTGTGAAAATCGACGTTTCCATCGGCGAGCTGGTTGATAAGGTGACCATCCTCTCCATCAAGCTGGAAAAGATCAGTGATCCGGTCAAGATCGACAATGTTCGTCGGGAATACGAACTTCTGCTGCCGGCGCTGCGGGAATGCGGCATCGAGGTCGGCTCCCCGGAGTTTATTCAGTTGCGAGAGGTCAACCGGAAATTGTGGGAGATTGAGGACAGAATCCGGATCAAGGAGGCCGAGCAGTGCTTTGACCAAGAATTCATCGAGCTTGCCCGCAGCGTCTATCAAATCAATGACAGGCGGGCGGAACTCAAGAAAGAGATCAACCTGGCCAGCAATTCGCCCCTCGTGGAAGAGAAGCACTATGTCGATTACAGCGGATAGTCCGTTACCCGCCGTCAATACGGTCTCTTCTGATGACGGGGCGGTGCCAGGCCGGCATGACGCGGCGGCAGCGCGAGTAAAAGCGACAACCTGAGTTCAACCGGCGGCCTGGTTGCGGATGATCTGTTCGACAATGGCCACATCCTCGGGGCGGTCGACGCCGAAACCTGTGTGGGTCGTGATCTTGACATGGATGTCAATCCCGTTTTCCAGCAGGCGCAGCTGTTCAAGTTTTTCCTTCTGTTCCAGGATCCCTTTTTCCAGGGAGACAAAATGCTCCAGGGTTTTCATGCGAAAGGCATAGAGGCCGATATGTCCGTAGAACCCTTCGTTCTGTCCGTCCCTGGGAAAGGGGATGCGCGCCCTGGAAAAGAAGAGTGCCCTGTTGCCCCGGTCCAGCACCACCTTGACCTGGTCCGGATTTTCGGCCTGACGGCCGGAAATGGGATGGGCCAGGGTTGTCACCTGCACCTCGGCTTGGGTAAAGGGGAGGATGAGCTCGGTGAGCATCTCGGGATGGAGCGCCGGTTCATCGCCCTGGATGTTGATGACGACACCGTTATCAGGAATATGAAGCAGGCGGGCGGCCTCCAGAACCCGTTCTGTGCCGCAGGTGTGCTCCGTGCTTGTCATCAGCACCGGGATTCCCAGCTGCTCCGCCGCGGCCCGGATGCGTTCGTCATCCGTGGCCAGGACAACCTGCCGTAGATAGGGGCACAGGGACGCCCTGGTGTAAACGTGCCAGATCATCGGTTTGCCGAGAATTTCGATCAGCGGCTTGCCTGTAAACCGGGAGGAGGCGTAGCGAGCCGGTATGATGCCGTAGCAGGGGGGCAGGGTATCGGTGTTTTTTGGGGTCGATTCGTTCATGATGGGAAAAGAAAGGTGGTTATTGCCGCACAGGCGTGTCGGGTGCCGCCCCGGCGCCTGGCAAGATAGGTGCTGATGGCCTTGATGGTTGTTTGCCGGTCCGCCGGCTGGGCGGCGCTGTCAAGCAGGGAGCGGGCCACCCCCTGCCAGTCTGCCTCCTGCCGGACAAGGTCCTGTTCGAAGATACTCTGCCCGATCCAGGTGAAGTTGAACCAGGACGGTCCGATGACGGGCCTGACGCCGCTGCTGAGCGGTTCAAGAAAGTTCTGGCCGCCAAGGGGGGCAAGACTGCCGCCGACAAAGGCGGCGGCGGCCAGTTCATAGGCGGCCGTCAGCTCGCCCATGACGTCCCAGACAATGATTTGACCCGGCTGCACCCCAGCGCTGATCGTTGAACGCAGCTGCCAGGGCAGGAAGTGCTTTTCGAGGCGCCGGCGCCAGAAGTCGAGGCGGTGCATGTGCCGCGGAAAGAGACCGATGACGGCATCATTTCTTCTTTTTTGAATCTCTTCGACGATATGGAAAACATCCTCTTCCTCTTCCTGTCTGACCGACCCGAGGACGATGAATGGCGCCCCGGTCGGCAGCAGGGGCGCCAGAGGGTTGTGGTGTCCGACCGACGGGACGACATCGGCGATTCGGTCGAATTTGATATTGGCCATCTCCTCGACAACATCCGGACCGAAAAGTTCACCAAAACGCCCGGCATCTTCGGGTGACATGGCGAGAATCCGGGTTGGACGCAGATCGTGCCAGAAGGAGGGCCAGAGTAGGTAGCGTGCCAAACTGCGTGCCGTCATTCTGCCGTTTATCACGAGGACGTCGATCTTGTTCTTCCGGCAGCCAAAGAGCAGACCCGGCCACAGTTCGCTTTCCAGGAGAATGAGCAGGCGGGGGGTGATCGTTGTCAGTGCCTCTGCCATGAGCGAGGGATGATCGAAGGGGAAATAGGCCGTCTCGATGGTGATGTTCTGTTGTTGGCCGATGTCCTGTCGTCCTTTCTCAAGGATCTCGATACCCTGGCTGGTCGTCGTGGTCAGCAGCACCCTGACGGGCTGCGGGGGGCAAAGGTTTTTCATGATCTCCAGGGCCAGGAAGGATTCCCCCACTGAGGCGGACTGAATCCAGAGGTCGGCGGGGCCGGGGCGGTTTTGCAGAATACGCTGGGAAAAGCCCTGGGCGAGCCGTTTGTTCCTTTTGAGAAAGGGGATGGCGAGGCACCAGAGAAACTGATAGCATAAAAGTCCCACCTTGGTGGGCATGCCGATATGGTGGTTGAGGCTGCTGATCCGTGTATCTCCTTGTTAGAACGGGCATGCCCGGAAGCGGCGGATTTCGGGGGGTGGCCGGGCGCATGGGACAGTGCTTGCGGGAAGAATCTGGGGCATATATAAAGTATTGCAGGGATGAAGATCAAGCCTGAAATGCGGGCAATTATTCCGAACAGATCAGGTAAGTGGGAGCTGCAACACGTTCTCTGTTGCGTAACACATTCATTTTTCTGTTGATTTCAGCCATGCAGCCGGACGCTCAAGGAAAATATTCCCATTACAAGGATGTGGTACTGTGGTAAATTTTTCGATGGGTGGAAGCCTGGTCGCCGTCCGGAACAATGTTTTCGAAGCCACGCAGGCAAAGAACTACCTGCTTCAGATTGGTCGGAATCGCAAAAAGCCACGATTCCGACGGGCCGTTTTGAGTAATGAACTCGTAACACGTATGAGGCGATGAAGAAAAAACAGGAGATGGCATGGAGGAAGTGACTCTCGGCCTGGCGGTTCTGCTGGCAACGGGTATGTTCGTCGCCAAGATCGGCCAGTTCTTCAAACTGCCGTCCGTCACCGGCTATATTCTGGCCGGTTTTCTCCTCGGTCCCGGTGGGTTCGGTCTGGTAACGGCCCAGAGCATCGGCCACCAGCTTGATCATTTCACCCGCATCGCCCTGATGCTGATCGCCTTCGGCATCGGTGAGCAGATCGAGCTGAAACGGCTGCTGGCCGCGGCGCGCAGTATCACTCTGATCGGCTGCTGCGAGGCCATGGGTGCCTTTCTGCTGGTCACCGGCGCCGTCTCTGCCGCTGTCTTTTTTTCCGGCATCGATTCCCGTTTTCACCGCCCCCACGATTTTCTCGTCATGGCCCTGCTTCTCGGATCCGTTGCCGTGGCCACCGCTCCGGCCACGACCCTGCACGTCATGCGGGACATCAGGGCACGGGGGCCGCTGACCTCCACCCTGATGGCGGTCATCGCCATCAACAACGGGCTTGCCATCATTTTTTTCGGCATGGCCATGTCCCTGGCCGGCCAGCTGGTCGGTTCCGGCGGGAGCTGGTTGGCCGGTCCCCTGGTCGGCGGTCTGTTTGAAGTCGGGATGTCTCTTTTTGCCGGCATTGTCACCGGTCTGCTGATCTCGTTCGTTTCCCATTACCTTAAACGGCAGGGAGAGATGCTCACCGTTGGTCTCGCCCTCCTGCTGCTCTGCGGCGAATTCTGCCGCGCTTTTCATTTTTCTCCCCTGTTGGCCGGCATGGCCGCGGGTTTCGCCGTCATCAACCGGGTGACCCGCGATGTCCGTCTGTTCCGTGCCCTCAACGCCTTCGAACCGCCCATCTATGTCCTTTTTTTTACCCTGGCCGGCACTCACCTCGATTTTTCCGCCATCGGCAAGGCCGGCTGGCTGGGGCTCGTCTATTTCGTCTTTCGGGTCAGCGGTAAATATTGCGGGGCCTTCTGCGGGGCCTGGCTCGCCGGCGCGCCAGCGGCTGTACGCCACTATCTCGGGCTCGCCCTGGTCTCTCAGGCCGAGGTGGCCATCGGCCTGGTTATCCTCATTGGCAGTGAGCCGGGGCTGGCGGCCTTTTCCCAGGTGCTTGCGCCGGTGGTGCTGGTGGGCGTCATGCTCTCCGAGCTCACCGGCCCGCTTGCCGCCCGCTTTGCCGTTCAGCGGGCAGGGGAGGACGGCGCGACCAGGGCAACGGCCCGGCCGTCAGTGGGAGAAAAGAACAATCACGTCGGCAGGCCGCAGCCCCGCCAACCCGATGTGTCGCTGGTTCCCTGGAGCTGGGAAAAACTGCGGCCCCACCCGGCGCCAGATGGAGTTGTCGCCTTCGGCGCCTCCCATCCCCTGACAGTATGCGGGCTGGCTCGAATCGCCACCATCCTGGCCCATCATTATCGGGCCCTGCCCCTGGCGGTCCGGGTTCTCGCTCCTGATCGCATGGCCGGATCAGACTCCGTTGTTGTCGGTCATGCGTTTCGCAGGGAAAGAGAGGAAGCGCGCTCGCTTGGCTATGAACTTGCCACTGAACTCATCCCGGACCGCAGCGTCGCCTCCGGTCTAGTGGCGGCGGTCGAGTACAACCGGGCCAGGGCGGTGGTGCTCGGTTACCCTCTGGAGGGTACTGTCCAGGGGTTTCATGAAATCCTCGACAAGGTGGCGGCAAATGTCGCCTGCCCGGTTGTGGTGGTGCGCTTCCATGGCGAGCTGCATACGGAAAAGATTCTCGTACCGGTGCGGAGCATGGAGGAGCTGACCAATGTCGGTCCGATTGTCCACGCCTTTTCCCGGGTCGGCAGCCATCAGGTCACCATTCTCTATCTGCTGCCGGCGGACGAGTCCGATGACAAGGCGACCATGAAGCGCCGGGAGATGGAGGAGTGGGTGAAACGTCGTGACATCACGGCACAGATTAATTTTCAGGTGGAGAGGACAGAGGCCCGCCAGGAAACGATTCTCAAGGAATCGAATGCCCATGATCTGGTCATCATGGGCACCCTGCGCAGAAATGTGCTGCAGCGGCTCTTTTTCGGGTCATTGGCGGAAACCGTGGCCCGTTCGATTCAGCGGCCGCTGCTCATTGTCTATCGTCCGAAAAACGATTTCTCATCGGGGGAGTCGTAACGTATTGAGGTGATTATGAATTCTGACTTCAGTAACACCCACTGTTTTCTGGTGGATGGGCCGGACCGGCAGGCCGCGGTGGGCAAGGTCAACCATTTTTTTGCCAGCACGGTGCTGGTCAGATATGATCAGGTGGTCATGGCGGAAGAGGAGTGCTGTTCGGCGACGGATGCCGGGTTTCCGGCCCTGCTGGCCCGCAATATCGAGCGTAACCGGGAGCTGCTGGCAAAATTGCTCGGTGAGCTTGCCGAAGAAGGCTTTGCCGATCTCAAGCGCTGGAGCGCCATGCCCCAGGGCTATCTGAGCAAGACCGTCCATGCCGCAGCCCATCTGCTCGATGGTTTTTTTGGCGTTGATTCCGCTTTTTATAACCTGATTGACGATTCCCACTGGGTGTCCGATCCTCTGCGGGAGCGCATCGAAAAATCTCCTGACCGGTTTTGGCTGGTGACGGCAGTGGGCCTTTCCCGCCTGCCGGAAGCCAACCGTATTCCCTTCCTGCGCCGCCACGGCCGCGAGTGAGATGCAGTCTTGCGGAATTCTCTTTGATAGACAAGGACTCATCCAACCATGTATATTGTTTGTGTTGCGATGTGTTACGATGTGGTACGGCTGTGGTGTTGTGCAGGATGAGCACCGGCGGTAGTCGCTGGTGCAAATCTTGCTTCTCTTGAAAATATTTTTGGTATTGCGCAATTCTATTGATGATGACGGTAAATGACCGTTTCCTGCCGGTTATCGCCGCCAAAGGATGCTGCCATGCGATCTGATTCTGTCCCTATTGGTTCCGGTCAGCACGGTTTTACCCTGCTTGAGGTGCTGATCGCCGTGGTCATTTTCACCATCGGTATTTTGTCGGTCAATGCCATGCAGATTGCCAGCATCGGCGGCAATGCCGTGGCCAGTCGGGTGACCGAATCGACCTCCTGGGCCTCGGACCGGATAGAATCCCTCCTCTCCCTTGATTATACCGATGCCGCCCTGACGGATAATGATGGCGACGGCGCCGGCGGGCTGACCGATGTCGATGCCAACGCCGACGGCAGTGCCGTCTCCCCGGACGGCAGGTATTCGATCTTCTGGAATGTCTCGGAGGATTCCCCCTTTCTTGGGGTGAAAACCGTCACCGTCATTACCACCACCCTGGAAAAGGGGATAACGAAAACGGTGACCATGACCTATATGAAGGCCGACGCCATCTGAGGGAGAGCACGATGAACATGAAAAAAAGTTTAGGGCACGATGAAAAAGGTTTCGTCCTGGTCGCCTCTCTGCTCATTCTTCTCATTCTCGTCATCATCGGGGTGGCGGCAACCACCACCTCGACCATTGAGATCCAGATCGCCACCAACGAAAAGATTCATCGCCAGACCTTTTACCAGGCCGATGGCGGCGCGGAGCTGGCTTCCCGCATCACCTTTGAAAATGCCCTGTGTGTCAATATGGGGGGATTTGCCGCCAATCCGGCGGGAGTCAACGGTGGTCGGCTGATCGGCAATGTCGAGGTCATCAATCTCAACTTTGCCGAACCGACCGGCGGCACGGCCCCGCTGCCGTCGGATGGCCCTCCTCCTGTTCGTGATGCCGTCTATTATCCCGGTAATATGGCGGACAACAATCCCCACACCAATATGACGATGGTTGGGCGGACCGAAAATGTTCCGGGGGAAGATATTGGTCAGGTGGTCGGCTACGAGGGACCGGGCAAGGGTGGCGGCGCCAGGGTGCTCTATACGATCAATTCCCAGCACCGTGGGGCAGTGAACAGCGAATCGATCATCGGTATCGGCTGGAACATGAACACGAATCTGATGAAGAGCGCCAGCTCGTCGGACTGTAAATACGATTGATGCGGAGGAAACAATGAATCCATTGATTCTCGATACATACCGGCTCGCGTGGTGGCGACTGCTTCTTGCCGGCGCCATCATCCTCGGCGTCTCCCCGAAAGCCCTGGCCGCGGTCTCGCCCCATACCATGGCCGAGTTTTCCGCCGCGCCGATCAGCCTCGTCGAAACCCAGGTCGAGCCGCAGGTGTTGATCAACGCTTCCAACGACCACCAGCTTTTTTTCAAGGCTTACAACGACTATTCGGATTTGGACGGCGACGGCCAGCCGGAGACGACCTACAAGCATTCGGTCGATTATTACGGCTATTTCGACAATCGCAAATGCTATGACTATGATGCCGGCGCCCAGCGCTTCGAGCCGGTGGCAATCACCGCCGACAAATACTGTAACGGCGCCAACGACGCTTACTGGAGCGGCAATTTCCTCAACTGGGCCGCGATGACGCGGATCGACACCATCCGTAAGATCCTCTTCGGCGGCCATCGCCGCCTCGACACCTCAAGCGACACGGTATTGGAGCGGGCCTTCATCCCGCCCGATATCCACGCCTTTGCTAAGTATTATGACGGCGCCGATGTCAATGATCTGGTCCCCTTCACCGTCATCACCGCCACTCCGACCGGGGTAAGCGCCACCAGTGTCGCCATCGGCACCGGGGCGAAATCGTTTAATACCAATCAGCCCGGCGGCTGGATCAAGATCGGCGACTATGTCCGCCTTGTCGACCAGATGAACGCGGCCAACTTCATGGAGGGATGGGTGACTGCTTTTGACGGCAGCGACGGCAATCCCCTCACCGTCAACGTGACCCGCACCGGCGGCTGGGGTTCGCCGTTGAGCTGGAACATCACCAACAAAACCCGGACCGGCGTCACCCTCTGCAACGTCACCTATGCCGCGGCCAATGATTACTCCCAGGAGGTTCTGACCGCGCCGCCGTTGATCCGGGCGGCCTCGGGCAATTACGCCTTCTGGAGCGCCGGCGAGGTCACCCAGTGTCTGTGGCAGGAAGAGGAGACCAACGCTGCGCACGGCAAGAACTACAACAACCCCTATTACTCCGGGATCTATGCGGCCCAGGACAATCCGAAAAAGGCCGATGTCAGTCTCGGGCTTGCCGATTATGTGGTGCGGGTCCAGGTCTGCAAGGACAGTGACGGCAACGGTGTCCTCGATCTGCCGACGGGCACGGAAAAGTGCAAGCAGTATCCCTACGGCAATTTCAAGCCCATCGGTCTTTTGCAAGTGTATGGCGATGAGGACAAGCTCCTTTTCGGCATGATAGCAGGCACTTACGGCAAGGCGCGCTCCGGCGGGGATATGGTCCAGAAGATCTTTAATTCGGACGACATGAACGGCATGTGCCGGGAGATCAATCTCGGCCGCGACTGCGATGGTGACGGTGATGTCGACGGCGGCACGGATGTCGGTTTCGGCAATCAGGATGACTGGCATGATCCGGGCAGCGACATCCATATCGGCGACGGCACCTTCAAACGGGTCTTTTCCAGCGCCGGCGGCCCCATCAACCATGCCGTCAAGTCGGAAGGCATCATCAACACCTGGAGCCTGCTCCGGATTTACGGCTATGAGTACCGGGACTGGACATACGGATCGAACGCGCCAGGGGATAAATGCCCCCTGAACATCAATTTTTTTGGTGACGGCAGCGACAGCGAATGCCACAACTGGGGCAACCCCTTTGCCGAGATTTATCTCAGCGGCCTGCGTTACTTTGCCGGGGAGAATGCGCCTCTTGCGTTTCAGTCCGGCGACGGCCAGTTCATTGACGGCATCAACTACAATACCGGCGTCTGGGTCGATCCGCTCACCACCGACAACTACTGCTCCCGCCTCAATGTGGTCAATTTCAACTCCAGCATCATCTCCGCCGACACGGTCTTTGCCTCGGACCCGGCGACGATCAAGGACGAGCTGGATACCAACAGTTTCGGCGTTGTCAAGGATCTCGACGCGCCCCGCAATTCCCGGGAGCTGACCGAGATCATCGGCCGGGTCGAGGGCATCTACCCCGATGCCAGCGATCCGAACAAAAAATGGTTTGTCGGGGAAAGCGGGGCGAGCAAGGACCGCAAATGCACGGCCAAGACCATCACCAATCTCGGTGATGTCCGCGGACTCTGTCCGGACGGGCCTGATCTGCGCGGCGGTTTTCGTATCGCCGGGCTTTCCTGGTATGCCCATGTCAACGATATCCGACCGGCAACCCTGACCGGCAATCGTGACCTCGAAGGGGTGCAGAAGGTGGATACCTATGCGGTCCGCCTGGCGGCCGGCAATCCGGTGATCGACATCCCGGTGCCGGGGGGCGGGGGGCAGAAGGTGACGATCCTGCCGGCCTGCATCGACAACAACAAAAACGACTATGGCTGCACCATGGTTGATTTCAAGATCGTCGAACCGCACATCGAGGTGGCCGGCGTCGGCCGCGGCAAGTTTCTTGTCATCTGGGAGGACAGCCTGCAGGGCAATGATTACGATCTCGATGCCGGCGGTATCATTGAATACGCCATCACCTCCAGTCAGATCACCGTCACCACCGGCGTCACCCTGGAAAACCTCGGCTACAGTATCGGCCATGGCTACGTCATCAGCGGCACCACCCAGGATGGCCTGCACATCCATTCCGGCACCAACGGTTTCGACTACAACGATCCCTCCGGCGTTGCCGGCTGCGTCAACTGCTTCGGCCTGATGGACGGCGGCGCCATCTCCTCCCGCACCTACAACCTCGGTTCCGCGGTCGCCGGGCTGCTGGAGGACCCTCTCTGGTACGCGGCGAAATGGGGCGGCTTCGAGGACATGAATGACAACGACATCCCGGATCTGCCCGAGGAGTGGGACCGGCGAATCAACGCCTCCTGGGAGAGCGGTTCCGACGGTATTCCCGACAACTATTTTTACGCCAGCCATCCCCAGCAGCTTGAAGAGGCCTTGAATCGTGTCTTTCTCACCATCCTGGAGAGGACGTCATCAGGCACCGCCGCAGCGGTGGTCTCCAACAACGTGCGCGGCGAGGGCGCCCTCTACCAGGCCTACTACGAGCCGTTGAAAAAGGATCTTGACGGCCGGCAGGCCAGCTGGATCGGCACGGTCCATGCCCTCTGGCTCGATAAATACGGCTATACCCGCCAGGATTGCCGCGCCACCGACAATGTCGCGGCCGGGGAATGCACGCCCAACGGCCTGCTCGACAACTATTTCATCGATCAGGTTGTCCAGACATTCTACGATGAAACGGAGGATCGAACCCGGACCCGGATCTATACCAGCAACGACGCCGATCTCTTCGACCCCTACTATCTCGAAGGCGTTGTCACCTCCTATGCCGCCGGTGCGGTGACGCTGGCCCCTTACTCCATGGAAGGGGTGGTGACGGATTATACCGATCGGGTCATGACAATATCTCCCTATGCCATGACCGGCACGGTGACCGCCTACGATCCGCTCACCGGGGCGGTGACCCTGGCAATCACCGCCGGGACCATGCAGGGAGTGGCCGGCGACGCCTTTGCCAAATGGCAGGTCGCTGATCACACCTCCCTGCTGTCCGGTCGCTCTCTCTCATCCCTGACCCTGGCCGATGGCGGTTCGCTCGATTTCGTCGTTGATCCGACCGGCGAATGGATCGCGGTGGGTGACGAGATCACCGTGTCCACCTATGATCTGCACGGCGAGGCCAACAGGACCTATGATTTCTGGGATATTGAATGCCTCTCCTCCGGTCAGGTCAGCACCGTCAGCCATGGCGTCACCCTGGCCAACAGCGGCGCGAAAACCCTGACGGTTGATGACGACGTCTTTGCCGGCTGCCAGCGCTTCCGCCTGACGACCTTCAATATGCACGGCGCCGCCGGCAGCACCTATACGGACTGGAATGTCGCCAACCTGACCACCGGCATTGAAGGGACGAGTCCCTCTTCCATCACCCTGGCCAACAGCGGCATTATCAATCTGTCCGCCCTGCCCGCGGTGGAATGGATCCAGGTCAATGATCGCCTGATGCTCTCCAACTTTCAGTTCGTTGAAAGGGAACTCTACGAGATCGGCTACCTGTGGAACGCGCGTGAATCGCTTTATCTTCCCGGCCTCTCCGACGCCGAGATCAGGTCGAACCGGCTCTATGGCGCTGGTGCTGAAACCGGCCGGCACATCATGACCTGGATCGATCAGGATCTTGACGGCAACATCGACAACGGTGAATTTGTCGAGTTCGAGGAAACCATGTTCCCCGGCGTCAGCTATGGATTTTTCGATGTCGCCACCGAGAACGAGGCGCGCACTATCGTCAATTACACCCGCGGGGTCGAGATCCCCGGCTATCGAACCCGAACGGTGAAGTATCAGGTTGATGATGCGGCGCCCAGCGTCATGCGGCTCGGTGACATCATCAACTCCACCCCCACCATTGTCGGTTCGCCGCAGGAGGCCTTCAACCTCCTCTACTACGACACCAGCTACACCCCGTTCCGTAAACAGTATGCGGACCGGCGGATCGTCGCCTATGTCGGCGGCAATGACGGCCTGCTGCACGCCTTTAACGGCGGCTTCTACGGGGTGGTCAACGACGGCGGCGTCAACAAGGTGAGTTACCAGGTGGACGGCCTCAACTGCGCCACCGGCCTGGCCGCCACCCCCCATCCCCTGGGCAGCGAACTGTGGGCCTATGCACCGATGAATCTGCTCCCTCACCTGAAGTGGCTCAAGGACAACAATTACAGTCATGTCTATTATATGGACGGCAAACCGCGCATCTTTGACGCGAAGATTTTCGCCGCCGATGCCGATCATCCCAATGGCTGGGGCACCCTGATGGTGGTCGGCATGGGATTCGGCGGCGGGGCCATGACCATTGACACCGGCGCCGACGGTTTTGGTCCGCCCCATCAGGCCAATGATAAAACGATGCGATCCGCCTACCTCATCTTTGATATCACCAATCCGGAAAACCCGCCCTCCCTGCTCGCCGAGATCCAGATTCCCGACGGCAGTTTCACCTTTGTTTATCCGGCGGTGATGGCCTTTGGCGATGCGGATGCGGCGGATCTGATCAACAAGTGGTTTCTCGTCTTCGGCACCGGCCCGAATCAGCTTGCCACTGCGGCCAGCACCAACAACGCCAGATTGTATATCCTCGATCTCGACGAACTGCACAATCCGGGCAGCACGGTGCTCGCACCGGCCGGCTGCTCGGTGGGGGCGCTCGGCGCCTCGGCCATGCGGATCATGACCTGTGACACCGGCGTGGCCAATTCCTTCGTGGGCAGCCCGGTGGTGGTGGACTGGGATCTCAATTACCAGGCGGATACCATGTATTTCGGACTGGCCGGCGATGCGACCGCCACATCAGGCCGCCTCATGCGGATGGATCTCGCGGGCAACGCCAATCCTTCCTTCTGGCATGCGCCGACCACCTTTGCCCTCACCAATCAGCCGATTACCGGCCGCCCGTCGGTGACTATCGATAAACAAAAGAACAAGTGGGTCTATTTCGGCACCGGCCGCTATTACGTCATGGCCGACAAAACGAGCACCGCCATCCAGACCCTCTACGGTATCAAGGATGACGGGACTGGCCTGCCGATCAATCTTGCCGGCGATCTCATCGATGCAACCGATATCAACGTCTATGCCGATGACGAGCAGACGCTGGAAAACGGTCCGGTATCAACGGCAACAGGCACGCAGATCAGTACCTTCCCTGATCTGGTCAAGGAGGTCGATGATTATAAGCAGGGCTGGTTTGTCGATCTGCCGCCCATCACCGGGACGGCCGGTGTTGCCCCTGCCACCCGCGCCCTCGGTCAGTCGGCCCTGCTCGGCGGCATTCTCTTTACCTCGGTCTATCAGCCCAGTGACGATCCCTGTTCCGGCGAGGGCTACAGCCGCCTCTACGGGCTCTATTACAAGACCGGCACCGCCTACCCCTCGCCCACCGTTTTCGGTACCGAGACCATTGTTGTCGGCGGAGAGGTGAAATACCGGTCGCGGCCCTTTATCGATCTGGGCCGCGGGCTTGCCACCTCACCGGCCATTCATTCCGGCGCCGGCAGCGGCGATACCTCGGTCAGCGTCTTTACCCAGATGTCCACCGGTGACATCTTCCGGCAGACCGCCGATACTGCTGAGTCGGTGCGTGGCGGTAAGACCTCGTGGTTTGAGAGATGACGGGTTTTCGGGGGATTTTCTGATGAGCGCCGGGCATGCCTGATGCCCGGCGCTTTTTTTTAAGATTGCCGCTCGATGGGCAGATACTCCGGCTGCCAGCGCATCCGGTCGATCAACTCGGCCAGCCGTGCTGGATCATTGTCGTGCTGAAATTCGCTGAAGGCGCAAAGGTGGCCAACGTTGGCCCGGATGGCGGTCATCCCCACCGCCAGCGCCACCTGCTGGCTCACCTCCCGTAATTTTCCAACCGGTGGCAGCAGTTCGCCCCGGGCCATGGCGGCATCATCGACGCAATGCGAAACCGCATGGGCGGCGGCAGTGAAAAAGGAGGGCAGCACCTCGCGGGCGCCGGCGGCGATGATGCCGAGCCCCACCCCCGGAAAGACAAAGACATTGTTGCACTGGGAGACCGTCCGCGTCTCACTCTGCCCGGCCACTGGCGGAAAGGGGCTGCCGGTGGCGACCAGTGCCCGGGCCTCGCTCCAGCGGCAGATGTCCTTTGGATGGGCCTCGGCTCTGGCCGTTGGATTGCTGAGCGGCAGAATGATCGGTTGCGCCGTGTTGGCGCAGACCGCCCGGACCACTTCTTCGCTGAAACAGCCGCCCTGGGCCGAGGTGCCGATCAGCACCGTCACCCGTTCGTGGCGCACCACGTTGAGGAGGGTTCCGTCTTTCTCCTCGCGCAACCAGGACAGCCGGGCCGGCTCCTTGGCGAATTTTTCCTTGTAGGGTTCCAGCCGTCGGTTTGTCGTCACCAGCCCGTGACTGTCCAGGGTAAAGATGCGGCTTCTCGCCTCCTCATCGCTCAATCCCTTTTCCTTCAGGGCAATCTCGATCTGTTCGGCAATGCCGACCCCGCCGGCGCCGGCGCCGTGGATGAGATAGATCTGTTCCTCCAGCTTCTCCTTTTTGATGCGCATGGCAGAGAGGATGGCGGCCAGGGCCACGGCCCCGGTGCCCTGGATGTCGTCGTTGAAGGAGATGAGGTCATGGAGGTAGGCGTCGCGGATGGCAAAGGCGTTCTGCTTGGAAAAGTCCTCCCACTGACAGAGAGCGTTGGGGAAGACGGCGCGGAAGGCCCGGGCAAAGCGCTGGACAAAACGGAGATAGTCGTTGCCGGTGAGGCGGTGGTGGCGCCAGCCGAGATAGAAGGGATCGTCGAGCAGGGCTGGATTGTCGGTGCCGACATCAAGGGAAATGGGCAGGCAGTGCCAGGGGGCGATGCCCGCGCCCTGGGTGTAGAGCATCAGCTTGCCGAGACAGATGGCAATGCCGCCCGCCCCCTGATCGCCGATGCCCAGTACTCCCTGGTTGTCGGTGACCACCGCCACCCGGATCTGCTGATGGGCGGAACGGCGAAGGATATCCTCGGCCCGGTCGATATTGCCGGGATAGAAATGGATGCCGCTGCCGGTCCGGAAGATGGAGGAATAACGCTGGCAGGCCAGGCCCACGGTGGGGGTGTAGATGATGCCCATCAGCCTTTCGATGTCGCTGGCGATCAGGGCATGGGCAAGGGTGGCGTTGCGGTCGTAGAGGGAGCGGATGTAGATGTAACGCTCGATGTCGCTTTCCTTGTCGCGCACCTTTTCCAGGCTGTTGGCCACCTGCATGGCAAGGGGGCGGGGGGAGGGGGGCAGCGTTCCGTCCAGGCCGAGGCGTTGGCGTTCCTCCTCGCTGAACGCCGTGCCCTTGTTGACGAAGTTGCAATACTGGAGGGCAAGTCCCGGCCGGTGGACGACAATTGCCTCGGTGTTGCCGTATGGGCCGTAGCGGAACGCGTAGAGTTCTTCCATCATGAACTCCTTTATGCCTTCAACTCAAAGGCGGCGCTGAAGAGTTTGCGGGTATAGGGGTGGGTCGGTTCGGCGAAGATGCGGGTCGCGGGTCCGGCCTCGACGATGTGACCGTCCTTCATCACCGCCACCTCCTCGGCCAGGGCCCGCACCACCCGCAGGTCATGGGAGATGAAGAGGTAGGTGATGGCGTATTTTTCCTGCAAGCGGCGCAGCAGGTCGATGATCTGCGCCTGGATGGTCATGTCGAGCGCGCTGGTCGGCTCATCGAGGACGATGAAGGCAGGCTTGAGTGCAATGGCCCGGGCAATGGCGATCCGCTGGCGCTGGCCGCCGGAAAACTCGTGGGGATACCGTTCGGCCATTTCCGGAGTAAGCCCCACTTCCCCAAGGACCTCTTCAACGATCTCCCGCCGTTTATCCCTGGTGCCGCCGATGCGGTGAACCTTCAGACCTTCTTCGATGATCTGGAAGACGGTAAGTCGCGGCGACAGCGAGGAAAAGGGGTCCTGGAAAACGATCTGCAACTCGCGGCGCAAGGGCCGCAGTTCGCCTGGCTTAATGGCAAGAAGGTCGTTGCCCTGGTAGACAACCGTCCCCGCGGCCTGCACCAGGCGGAGAATGGCGAGCCCCAAAGTGGTCTTGCCGGAGCCTGATTCGCCCACCACGGCATAGGTCGTGCCCTGCCGCAGGGTCAGACTGACATCGTTTACCGCCCGGATCGTCCCCGCCGTGCGCCTGAAAAAGCCTTTTTTGACCGGGAAATGACAGGAGAGGTTGGTAACGGTGAGCAGCGGTGGGGCATCTTGGCGGGACAACGGTTCGCCTTTCGGCACGCTGCCGAGCAGTTTTTGGGTGTATGCCTGCCGGGGCGAGGCAAAGATGGCCGCCGTGGGACCATCTTCGACAATGCGGCCCTGGTGCATGATGGAGACATGCTCCGCCGTCTTTTTCACCATGTGCAGGTCATGGGTGATGAGCAGCATGGCCATGCCCATCTCCTCTTGCAGCTCTTCGAGCAGGGCGAGGATCTGGGCCTGGATGGTGACGTCAAGGGCGGTGGTTGGTTCGTCGGCAATGAGCAATTTCGGCCGGCAGGCCAGCGCCATGGCGATCATCACCCGCTGACGCTGGCCGCCGGACAGCTGGTGGGGAAAGCTCGCCATCCGCTTTTCCGGCTCCGGAATGCCGGTTTTGGCAAGGAGCTGTACCGCCTTGTCCCATGCCTCGCGGCCCGCAAGATTCTGGTGGATGGTGAGGGGTTCCAGCAGCTGGTCGCCGATGGTATAGACCGGATTGAGCGAGGTCATCGGCTCCTGGAAGATCATGGCGATATCGTTGCCGCGGATGGCCCGCATTTTCTCCTCCGGCAGCTCCAGGAGATTGACCCCGGCAAACAAAACCTGACCGCTGGCGCGAAAAGCCTGCCGGTCAAGGAGCTGGAGAACGGCAAGCGCGGTGACCGATTTACCTGACCCCGATTCTCCGACCAGGGCCACCGTCTGCCCCGGCCTGATGGCAAGCGACACCTCATGCAGCACATCTTGCCTGCCTGCCGGACCGTGAAAGGAACCGTTGAGGTTCTGTATATCGAGAAGAGTGGTCATTTCATTGCGTGCCATTGTTTTTCTGGTTTTCGACTTCTTGTTCCCCTTTTTTGACAAACCCGTAAAAAGTCTTTTTTCACCACAGAGCACACAGAGGACGCAGAGAAAACATCTTTAATTACAATTCGTTGGCTCTGTGTGCTCTGCGGTCTCTGTGGGTAATTTTCAGTTTTTCCGATTCCATCTTTTTCGCCTTTTTCAAACCTTGCGCGGGTCAAAGGTTTCCCGCAATGCCTCGCCGATAAAGATCAGCAAAATCAGGGTGCCGACCAGGACGACGAAGGTGCTGAGCGACAGCCACCAGGCATCGATATTGGCTTTGCCCTGGGACAGCAGTTCGCCGAGGCTCGGGGTGGGCGGCGGCACGCCGAGGCCGAGAAAATCGAGGCTGGTCAGCGCCAGAATGGCGCCGGACATGCGGAAGGGGAGAAAGGTGATGACCGGTGTCATGCCATTGGGCAGCAGATGGCGGAACATGATGGTGATGTTGCCCACCCCCATGGCTTTCGCCGCGGTGACGTAGTCGAGGTTGCGGCTTTTGAGAAACTCGGCCCGCACATAGTCGGAGAGGCCCATCCAACCGAACATGGAGAGCAGGACAAGGAGCAGCAGCAGGCTCGGCTTGAAGATGGAGGAAAAGATGATGAGCAGGTAGAGTTCCGGCATGGAACCCCAGATCTCAATGAAACGCTGGAAAAAGAGATCAGTGCGGCCGCCGAAGTAGCCCTGCACCGCGCCGGCGATGATGCCGATGATGGTGCCCACTGCGGTCAGCGCCAGGCCGAAGAGGATGGAGAGCCGGAAGCCGTAGAGCAGCCGGGCCAGCACGTCGCGGCCGCGGTCATCGGTGCCGAGCAGGTTTTCCCTGGTCGGCGGCGAGGGCACCGGCACGTTGAGATTGGGGTTGATGGAGGCATAACTGTGGGGGTTGATCGGGAAGAAGGCGCGATTGCCGTTGCTGGTGATTTTTTCGAGGATATAGGGGTCGCGGTAGTCGGTTTCGGTGGCAAAATCGCCGCCAAAGGTGGTTTCCGGGTAGCTTGTCAGCAGCGGGTAATACATTTTCCCTTCATAGATGACGAGGAATGGCTTGTCGTTGCTGAGCAGTTCCGCCCCCAGGCTCAGCACGAAGAGCACGGTGAAGATGACAAGGCTCCAGTAGCCCCGCCGGTTTGCCCGGAATTTGCGCCAGCGGCGGCGGATGAGGCTGTTTTTCGGCGTGGGGTGCGTGGTCATGCGCTGTTTCCGGTTTTACTGGACACTGTCAAAGGTGATGCGCGGATCGACCAGCACATAACTGAGATCCGACAGCAACCGGGAGACAAGGCCGATGATGGTGAAGAAGTAGAGGGTGCCGAGCACCACCGGATAGTCCCGGTTTAAAATCGACTCATAGGCCAGAAGTCCCATGCCGTCCAGGGAAAAGATCGTTTCGATGAGCAGGCTGCCGGTGAAGAAGGCGGCGATGAAGGAGCCGGGAAAGCCGGTGATGATCGGGATGATGGCGTTTCTGAAGACGTGGCGATAGAGGACGTTGTTTTCGCTCAAGCCCTTGGCCCGGGCGGTCAGCACATATTGCTTGCGGATCTCTTCGAGAAAGCTGTTCTTGGTGAGCAGGGTCATGACCGCCAGACTGCCCACCGCGCTTGCGGTGATGGGCAACACCATGTGCCAGAGATAGTCGAGGATCCTGCCCAGCAGACTCAGTTCCGCCCAGTTGTCCGACACCAGGCCGCGCAGGGGGAAGATGTTCCAGAAGCTGCCGCCGCCGAAGAGGACGATGAGGAGGATGGCGAGCACGAAGCCGGGGATGGCGTAGCCGATGAGGATGATGGTGCTGGAAAAAACGTCAAAGCGGGAACCGTCCCGGACGGCCTTCTTGATGCCGAGCGGGATGCATACCCCGTAAACAATGACAAATGACCAGAGACCGAGCGACATGGAAACCGGCAGTTTGGAGACCACGAGATCGACGACGGTGCGATGGTGGTAGTAGGAATTGCCGAAGTCAAAAACGAGATAGTTGCCCATCATGGTGAGAAAGCGCTGCACCGGTGGTTTGTCGAAGCCGTAAAGCGTCCTGATCTCGGCGATGCGTTCCGCATCGAGCCCCTGGCTCGCCTGATAAAGGGTGGAGGCGCCGGCGCTCACCTCGCCGCGGGCGGATGAACGTTGCAGGTCGGCGATCATCTTTTCCACCGGCCCGCCCGGGACGAACTGGGTGACGGTGAAGGTGATGAGCATGATGCCGAACAGGGTCGGAATCATCAGCAGGATGCGGCGGAGAATGTAGGCGAGCATAGGTGGCAATCGATAATGGCTGATTCCAATGTCCTGATCATTTCCCCATCCACCACGTCATCAGCAGCTGAAACGGGCTGTAGTAGAGGGGAAGGGTTCGGGGCTGGGCAAATTTGTTCCAGTAGGCGAGCCGGTAGGTGGCAAGATACCAGTTCGGCACCACATAATAATTGTGCCACAGCACCCGGTCAAGGGCCTTGCAGGCGGCGGTGAGCTCCTCCTGGGTTTTGGCGTAGATGATGCGGTCAACCAGTTGATCCACCACCGGATTTTTGATGCCGATGGTGTTGCGGGAACCTTCGCGGTCGGCCGCCGCTGATGTCCACAGATCGCGCTGCTCGTTGCCCGGCGACTGGGACTGGCCGAAGACCTCCACCGTCATGTCGTAGTCAAAGGTCTGCATGCGCCGCACATAGAGGGCCGGGTCGATGGTGCGGTAAGTGGCGGTGATGCCGAGTGTCTGCAGATTTTTGGCGAAATCGGCCATGACCCGTTCAAAGGAGGCGGAGGAGAGGAGAATCTCGAAGGTGAAGGGCTCGTTCTTGGCGTTGACCAGCCTGCCATTGGTGATGGTCCAGCCGGCCTCGGCCAGCAGTGTTTTGGCCTCGCGCAGATTGTCGCGCAGGGCCTGGGCTGAACCGGTGGCGACCGGGGTGAGCGGGGTGGTGAAGACCGCGTCCGGCACCTGGCCCCTGAAGGGTTCGAGCATGGCAAGTTCCAGTCCTTGGGGCAGGCCGGTGGCGGCCAGTTCCGAGTTGCTGAAGTAGCTGTTCGAGCGGGTGTATTGGTCAAAAAAAAGGGTCGTGTTGGTGCGCTCGAAATCAAAGGCAAGACCGATGGCGCGGCGCACCCGGATATCGGCAAAGAGGGATCTGCGCAGGTTGAAGACAAAGGCCTGCATGCCCTGGTTGTTTTTGTGGGGCGCGAGTTTCTTGATGATGTCGCCGCGTTCGAAACGGTTGCCTTCAAGGTCCCGGGCCCACTGTTTGGCGATGTTGACGTGCATGAAGTCGAACTCGCCGGCCTTGAAGGCCTCCACCGCGACGATCTGATCCTTGTAAAACTTGACGGTGATGGTGTCGAAATTGAACATGCCGCGTCGGCTGGGGAGCTCACGGGCCCAGTAGTCGGGATTGCGTTTGTAGGTGATGGATTTCCCCTGCTTGAAATCGCTCACCACATAGGGGCCGCTGCCGATCGGCACGGTCATGCCCGGTGCGGCGAAGGGGTGTTTTTCATAAAACGATTTTGACAGCACCGGCAACTGGCTGGCGATCATGTGGATCTCCCGGTTCGACCGGGCAAAATGGAAGCGGACCTTGTGGGGCCCGAGAATTTCAGCCCGTGCGATGTCATGGTAATAGGAGGCGTAAAAGGGATGGGCGTCCTCGCTTTTCAAGGTGTCCAGCGAAAATTTCACGTCGTCGGCGGTAATCGGGCTGCCGTCGGAAAATTGTGCCTTGTCGTTTAACGTATAGGTAACGGAGAGGCGATCAGCGGCCAGCTCGATGTCCTTGGCGATTAAGCCGTACTCGGCAAAAGGCTCGTCCAGGCTTGCCACGGCCAGGGTTTCGAAGACCAGCTCGGAGAGACCGTCCGGCGCGCTGCCCTTCAGGGTAAAGGGATTCATCTTGTCGAAGCTGCCCAGTGAGTGGAGGACAAGATCCCCACCCGGAACCGCGTCCGCCGCGACGTAGTCGAAATGGCGGAAATCCGGTGGGTATTTCAGTTTGCCGTCAATGCTCACTCCGTGGGCCGCCCGTGCTGCCGGGGAAACGGCAAAAAAAAGAATGAGGAGCAGGGCAAGGGTGCTGATTGGCAGGGGCGCATGCGGCAGGAAGGGGGAATGAAAAATTTTGTTCTGTTTCATGGTGTCCGATGCAGGGTGAATGTTTTGACCAGGGTAAGGGCCGAGGCCATGATATTGGTTACCAGGGTGAGGAGATCCGCATCATGGTCGGTGAAGGTCCCGTTGTCTTTGTTCATCATTTCCACGATGCCGATGATGTCGCCCTCAAGATGAAGAGGGACGGCCAGAATGTCCCGTATTCCCGATCGGGCAGAGGTGACGGGCTGTTCGGTAAGCTCGTCCATGGTTGGGCCGGAGACAATGGCGGCCCTGGCATGGCGGAAAACCCAGCCGGAAAGACCCTTGTCGAGGGGTACCCGCTGCCCGGCGGCAGATGGGCAGAATGGTCCGCTGTGCAGGGCGATGTGCAGTTCCGTTTTCTTGCTGTCGGCAAGCAGCAGGGAGCCTGATTCGCAGCGGAGCAGCTCCAGGGTCATATCGATGATCTGGCCGAAGACCCACGGATCATCGTAGAGATTCTGGGCCAGCAGGGAAATCCGCAGAAGATGGAGCAGTTCATCGGCGGTCAGCCGTTCTGTCAGCTGTTCCGGCAAAAGTTGCGACAGCAGACCGGTGCGCAGGGTCGTGGCGTCAACCGCTCCCATCTCCATCAGGATATCACCGAGCCGTGTTTTGTTCCACCCGGAAGACTGGAGCCAGACGAACAACTTGTGGGAAGGGTCTTCCATCGGCCGCGCCACCGTCTCCTTGTCCTCGATGAGAGTGCGCCGCTGTTGGGACAGGGCTGCGTCGATGGTTTCCTGCTGCACCAGGCCGAGCTGGAGAAGGATGTCGCCGAGGCGTTGCCACTGGACCCGATGTTTGAGGAGCTGGCCGGAGATGTTGGCAATGATGTTTTCCAGATAGGGATTCCTGCCGGCCGCAAAAAAGTCGGCCAGACAGCGATCCATCCTGTTGAGGAGAACGAGACGGGGCAGGACGAATTTTTCATAGAATTCCGGTGTGTTGTTCAGGATCTCATGGAACGAGTCGAAGATGTGAACCGCACGCTGTTCGAGGTTTGTGCGCCCCTCGCTGTCGTATGCCTCGAGAAATTCCTCATGGAGATCGCGCAACCGGGGGATATAATTGATGTCCGCCATCTGGGCGATGAGGTCGGCCGAGGCGACCATCTCCGCCATGATTTCTTCCTCGCCGTCCTGAAAAACAGAAAGATCCGGCTCCCGGTCAAAGGCAGTGAGATCGATGACGGAGCAGATGAAGGTAATATCCGGTCCCGCCCAGGTGTTGCCGGCAAGATAGGCACGGGCCAGTTCCCGGCCCCGTTCAACATGGGAGAAGGTGTATTTCCCCCCGCTCCCCTGCCGGTCGTGCTTGTCTTTCAGGTAGCCGCTGTCGTGAAAAAGGGCGGCAGCCATGCCGCAGAGAAAGATGCGGGCGGATATCTTGTCATGATCGCCATGCATCAGATTCCAGCCGATCGCCATCCGAGCCGTGGCGAGCGCCACTTCCAGGGTGTGGTCGATGGTGTGATAGCCCACCTGGCACGCTTCATGAGACGGCCATTTCCCTTCGTAAAGGGCAAGAACATCGGTAAGCAGACGCTGCAGTTTCTCTCCCTGGGAATCACCATATTCCCCTGTGCAGAGCTTGACGATTTCCGTGGTGACTGTTTGTCTGGTAACAGGGCTGGGCAGGGCGGGAAAACTCGGGTGGGTCATTGAGAAACGGTGCGGGTTGAGGTTGCCGGTCGGTTGCGGGGAACACTAAGATGAATTGTACAGTATATCGCCGGGAATACAAACCATAAAAAAATTGATAATCTGTCCGGGATTGGGTACTGTGGGCGACAATGATCTGCCGCCGTATCCGGCTACCTTCTGGAGGAAAGTGAATCATGGGCAAAACCATTACCGAAAAGATTTTTGAGGCCCATCGCCGCGATGTGCCTTCTGACAATAATGTTGTGCTCGACATCGATGTCGTCATGTGTCATGAAATCACCACGCCGATTGCCATCAATGACCTGACCGAGCGCGGGATGGACCGGGTCTTTGATCCGGCCAAAATCAAGGTCGTCATCGACCACGTCACCCCGTCCAAGGATTCGAAAACCGCCACCCAGGCCAAGATCCTTCGCGACTGGGCCCGGCGCCATCAGATCGGCGATTTCTTCGATGTCGGGGCTAACGGCGTCTGCCACGCCCTGTTTCCGGAGAAGGGCTTTATCCGGCCCGGCTATACGGTGATCATGGGCGACTCCCACACCTGCACCCACGGTGCCTTCGGCGCCTTTGCCGCCGGCGTCGGCACCACCGATCTCGAGGTGGGCATTCTTAAAGGTGTCTGCTCCTTCCGACTGCCGGAGACCATGAAGATCGCCATTACCGGCGAACTGCCGAAAGGCGTCTTTGCCAAGGACGTCATTCTCAATGTCATCAAGGAGCTGACGGTCAATGGCGCCACCGACAAGGTAATGGAATTTGGCGGCCCGGTGGTGGAGAAGATGAGCATGGAGGCGCGCATGACGCTCTGCAACATGGCCATCGAGGCCGGCGCCACCTGCGGCGTCTGCATGCCGGACCGGGTCACCGCCGAGTACCTCTGGCCCTTTATTCAGGGCGATTATCCCACCATTGACGAGGCGGTGGCGGATTTCTCAAAATGGCATTCCGATCCCGATGCCGACTATGTGTCGGAAAAAACCTTCGACGTCTCCCGTCTCGTGCCCCAGGTCACCTATGGCTATAAACCGGACGAGGTGAAGGACATCACGGCCATGATCGGCACCCGCATCGATCAGGTCTACATGGGCTCCTGTACCAACGGCCGCATCGAGGACCTGCGGGCCGGTGCCATGATTCTCAAAGGCCGCAAAATCGCTCCCACCGTGCGCGCCATTCTGTCGCCGGCCACGCCGAAGGTATATAATCAGGCCCTTGAAGAAGGACTGATCAAAATCTATATGGACGCCGGTTTCTGTGTTACCAACCCCACCTGCGGGGCCTGTCTCGGCATGAGCAACGGGGTGCTGGCGGCAGGGGAGGTGTGCGCTTCCACCACCAACCGCAATTTCAACGGCCGCATGGGCAAGGGCGGCATGGTCCATCTGATGAGCCCGCTGGCCGCCGCTGCGGCGGCGGTGAAGGGCGAGATTGTCGATCCGAGGGAATTTATCTGATTGGCGATTGCGGAATGCGGATTGCGGATTGAGGAAGTGTTGTTCAATCCCCAATCCGCAATCCGCATTCCGCAATGCAAAACAATGAGGTTGCTATGAAAACATTTGGCGGTCCGGCCCTTTTTCTGGACAGAAGCGATATCAATACCGACGAGATCATCCCGGCCAAATACCTGACCGAGAATTCGAAGCTCGCCCTGAAACCCTATATCCTGGAAGACCTGAAGCTGGAAGGGTTCGATCCGGGCCGGGACACGAAAAACGCCCGGGTCATCGTCACCCGTTCCAATTTCGGCTGCGGTTCGTCCCGGGAACACGCGGTCTGGGTCTTTGAGGTCAATGACATCAACGTGGTCATCGGTGAGAGCTTTGCCCGCATTTTCCGCCAGAACATGTTCAACTGCGGCATGCTGGCCATCGAGCTGGCAAAGAGCGACATCGACGCCCTCTTTGCCCTGGCTGGCCCGGTTGCCATTGCGGTCGATCTGGAGCAGGAAACAGTCATCGCCAAAGGCAGCGACGGGGAACTGACCTGCTCGTTTCAACTTAACTCTTTTGACAAGGATCTGGTCCGCGCCGGCGGCTGGCTCGCCTATGCCGACAGGAAGTATTGATGGCGTCGCAATAACTGCTGATCAATCACAGCGCACACGGAGACAACTCGCTGTAATGTAAAATATTTTCTCTGTGCCTTGTCTTCTCCGTGGTAAAAAAAGACTTTTGTGACGCCATCACTATTGATTCGTTGCTTTGTTCGCACCAATCACGTCCCGTCCAGCCTTCCCGGTTGCGCGGGATTTTTGTTTGACGCCGCGCAGGATGTGCCATGACCCTTTCCCTCACCATTGACAAGCTGGTCCTCGGCGGCCAGGGCCTGGCCCGTCGTGCCGACGGCAAGGTGGTGCTCGTCCCCGGTGCCCTGCCGGGCGAAGAGGTTGTCGCCGCGCCGGTGGAGGACAAAAAGAGTTTCGTCCAGGCCCGCCTCCTTGAGGTCGTCAGCCCGTCGCCCTGGCGGGTGACGCCGCCCTGTCCCCACTATGGCCGCTGCGGCGGCTGTGATTTCCAGCATGTTCATCCGGCCCGACAGGCCGAGCTGAAAGACCAGATGCTGCGAGAGCAGCTGGAACGGAGCGGGTTTTTTCCCCGTTTGTCACTTTTACTTGAGCCGCCCGTTCCCTCGCCGGCGTCCTTTCGGTACCGGCAACGCATCAGGCTGCATCTGGATCAAAACGGTCGGCCGGGATTTCTCCGGCAGCAGTCGCATCAGGTGGAGCCCGTCGCTCACTGCCTTCTCGCCCGTCCGGAATTGAACGATGTCCTTGCCGACCTCGTTGCCTGGCCGCTTTTGCGGAAAATCGCGTCAGTAATTGCGGATCTGGAGCTGCTGCTCAGCCCGGAGGACGGCAAGGTGGTGATCCTGCTGCATCTGACGCGAACCATGCGACCGGCCGAAAAAAAGGTTGCCCGGGCAATGGCCGGCCTGCATGCGTGCATCAAACATGTGCTTGTCTTTGCGGCAGGTCATGGCCTGGTTGACGCCTTCTGCGGGGAAGAAGAGGCCCGGGCGCAGCCGCTGCTTCTTTTTTCCCATGCCGTCCCTGGCGGCACCCAGCGGATGACGGTGGAGCCCGGCGGTTTCTGTCAGGTCAATCCGGCCCAGAATGAACGGCTGATTGCCCTGCTCTGCGACTGGGCAAAAATCGATGAGAACAGCAGCGTTCTTGATCTCTTTTGCGGCATGGGCAATTTTTCTCTGCCCCTCGCCCTGCGGGCCGGGTCGGTGACCGGCATGGACCTGCAGCGTTCAGCCATCCGCAGTGCGGTGCGGAACGCGGCGGCCAACGGCATCGACAATTGCGCATTTGCCCAGAATTCGGCGTTGGAAGGGGCTGGCCAGCTCGTTGCCGCTGGGGCACGTTTTGATCTCATCCTGCTCGACCCGCCCCGCCAGGGCTGCGCGGAGATCATTCCCCTGCTGCCCACCCTGGCTGCCGGGCAGATCGTCTACATCTCCTGCGATCCGGCCACCCTCTGCCGCGATCTGCTGCTGCTGGAAAAAGAGGGGTATGAGGTGGAAAGGATGCGGGTGGTGGACATGTTCCCTCAGACCCATCATCTGGAAACCATTGTTTCGCTGCGCTCATCCGGTCCGGTCTGACAGGAAAAGGAGGGCGCAGCGGGCCAGGTATTCGGCGGCAATGGCCAGCACCCCTTCGTCAAAATCGAAGGTGGCGCTGTGCGGATTGCCGTTGGGAAAGGTGGCGCGGCGCGCCCCGAAGCGGGCGAAACAGCCGGGTACCTGCTGGAGGAAAAAGGAGAAATCCTCACCGCCGAGACTGGGGTAGGGTTGCTCCTTCACCCCCTGTTCGCCGACGGTGGCCATGGCGGCCTGCCTTGCCACGGCGACTGCCATGGGATTATTGATGACCGGGGGATAACCGGTGGTGAGTGTGATGTCCGCCATGACCGCATACATTTCCCCCAGCGCCCTGACCATTCGTTTTAAGCCGGCGAAGATCCGTTCCCGGGCCTCCGGATCGGTGGTGCGCACCGTGCCTTCCAGCACCACCTGATCGGCAATGACGTTGGAGGCGGTGCCGCCGCTGAATTTGCCCACCGTGACCACGGCCGGCAAGACGGGGTTGCTCTCCCGGGCGACCAGCGTCTGCATGCTCGTCACCAGGGCGCAGGCGGCGACGATACAGTCCGGGCTTTCATGGGGTTTGGCGGCATGGCCGCCCGGCCCGCGGACGGTGATGATGAAATCATCGGTAAAGGCGCAGATGATGCCGGGCTGGACGGCGATCTCCCCCACGGCGAAATGGCGTTCGATGTGGCCGGCGAAGATGGCGCCCACCCCGGCCAGCGTCCCTTCGGCGATCATCTTCTGGGCGCCGCCGTCATCTTCCTCGGCGGGCTGGAAAAGCAGCACCACCCGGCCGGGCAGGGATGGCTGGCGGCTGAGCAGCGCCGCCGCGCCGAGAAGGATGGCCACATGGCCGTCATGGCCGCAGGCGTGCATGACGCCGGGCGTATTTGAAGCAAAGGGCAGACCGGTTTCCTCGTTGATCGGCAGAGCGTCCATGTCGGCCCGCAGCGCCACCGCCGAACCTCTCCCCTCCGCGCCGATGGTGGCGACGATGCCGGTACCGGCCACCCCGCTTCGGTAGGGGATGCCGAGCTCGGCAAGGCTGGCCGCCACCAGTGCCGCTGTTCGTTTTTCCTGAAAGGCCAGCTCCGGATGCTGGTGAATCTGCCGGCGGATATCCGTCATCCACTGGATGAGTCTGTTGTCTGCTTTCAGCGAAATCGTCATACGTTACAACCCATTTTCTTATCTGGCCTCCAGCACCACGACGCTGCGGCCCTGGACTTTGCAGAACTTCTGGCCGCCCGGCCGTTGATTGTCGGGAGGTCTGATGTCGAGTGGCGTCGCTGCCGCCGTGTCGATGGCCCGGTGCCACTGGCGGGGGCTGATGTCCGGCAGCTCGACGTTTGCCGTCTGCTCGCCCATGTTAAAGATGATATGCAGATCCTCTTCCTCGGCCGAACCGGCCAGGGTGAAGGCGAGGAGGGTGGCCTGGGGATCGTGCCAGGGCGGAGAATCGAGTTTTCGACCGTGCCAGCTGATGTCCGGCAGCCGTTCGCCCTCCTTTTTTGCGCCGGTGACGAAATGGCGGCGCATGAGGGAGCGGTGTCGCTTGCGAAAGGCAATCATCTCTCTGGTGAAACGGAGCATCTCCCGGTTCTTTTCCGTCAGTCGCCAGTCGAACCAGCCCAGTTCGTTGTCCTGGCAGTAACAGTTGTTGTTGCCGAGCTGACTGCGCAGCACCTCGTCGCCGGCGAGCAGCATCGGCACGCCGTGGCTGAGCAGCAGGATGGCCATGAAGTTCTTGACCTGTCGGCGGCGCAGGGCGAGGATCGCCCTGTTGTTCGTTTCTCCCTCGTGGCCGCAGTTCCAGCTCAGATTATTGCTGCAGCCGTCACGATTTTTTTCGCCGTTGGCCCCGTTATGTTTGTCGTTGTAGCTGACCAGGTCCCAGAGGGTGAAGCCGTCGTGACAGGTGGCGAAGTTGATGCTGTTGATCGGTAGCCGGCCGGATGGCTCATAGAGATCGCTGCTGCCGCAGAAGCGGGTGGCCATTTCCCCGACCAGGCCGGCATCGCCCCGGACAAACTGGCGGACGACATCGCGGTAGCGGCCGTTCCATTCCGCCCAACGGAAGCCGGGAAAGCCGCCGACCTGATAGAGGCCGCCGGCATCCCACGCCTCGGCGATCAGTCCGGTGCCGGCCAGCACCCCGGAGAGCTCGATACTCCAGACCACCGGGGCGAAGTGGTCGGGGCGGCCATCCATGCCGCGGGCGAGAATGCTGGCGAGGTCGAAACGGAATCCGTCGATGTGCATCTCCTGTACCCAGTATTCAAGGCATTCGACGATAAAACGCGACACCAGGGGGTGGTTGCAGTTCACCGTGTTGCCGCAGCCGGAATAGTCACGATAGCGGCTGCGGTCGTCGGGGTCGAGATGGTAAAAGGTGTCGTTGGCCAACCCCTTGAAGTTGATGAGCGGCCCCTGTTCGTTCCCCTCGGCGGTGTGGTTGAAGACGACATCGAGGATGACGGCGATGCCGGCCCGGTGGAGGGCCTTGATCATGTCCTTGAATTCGGTGAGGGCGTTTTCGGAGAATGGGTCAGCGCAGAAGCGGGGATGGGGGCTGTAGAAACTGTGGGTGCTGTAGCCCCAGTAGTTTTTCAGGCCGCGGCGGCGCGCCCCTTCCGGCACGTCCTGCTCGTCAAAGGCCATGACCGGCAGCAGCTCCACCGCCGTCACGCCCAGCTCCCGGAGATAGGGGATTTTTTCCACCAGCGCGGCAAAGGTGCCGGGCCGGGCGACGCCGGAAGAGCGATGCCGGGTAAAGCCGCCGACGTGGAGCTCGTAGATGATCGTCTCTTCCGGCCGGTGGCGCAGCGGCTGGTCTCCTTCCCAGTCATACTCCTGGCCGCCTGCCACCATGGCCCGCATGCTGCGGCCATTGCTGGGGAAAGGCTGGCAGGCGCGGCCTCTCTGCCAGAGGTTATCCGCCACCAGCCGGGCCCAGGGGTCGATCAGCTCCTTGTCCGGATTGAAACGGTTGCCGGAAGCACTCGTGTCGGTCGGGCCCCAGGCCCGCCAGGTGTACCAGGTGCCGGGCGGCAGCCCCTCCAGATAGACATGCCAGAAGAAAAAGGTCTGATGATGTTGCCGATCGAGCGGTACGACCTGGAAGGGGGTGGTGGTGAATGGGGTGTTGTAGAGGAGAAGTTCGAGGCGTTCGGCTTGACGGGAAAAGATGCAGAAATTGGTGCCCCTGCCGTCGAAGGTGGCGCCGGGCGGATAGCGGCGGCCACGCCTGACCGGATAATGTTTCATTGTGCCTCTCTTTGCAGCGCATTTTATTCTCGTGGATTATCCCTGATGCATTCGTAAAAATTGAATCAACCGCTGAGATCGCGGAGGATAAAGAGATAACTGACCGGGATGCAAAATGTTTTCTCTGTGTCCTCAGTTCTTTCAGTGTGAAGAGAATTTTTTTACGGCTTCATCTTACCTGACAATACCATAAAAAAGGTGCGCCGCATAGAGGCAGAACGGAGAGAATAAGTATCGTTCTGCTGCTGAAAAATATTCGATTCCCTGGCGGTTGTATGTGCTTTGTTCTTGATATTGCAGACAATTCTGTTGACTTTTTCGTCATGGTGATGCAGGCTGGGGATGGAAACCGACCTCACTGCCGGGAGATATGCCCGGCTTCACCTTACAGCGACAGGAGGAATCCATGGCCCTTCACCAAGGAGCGGGAAAACCGGCAACCAGGGACAATCTCTGCAATATTCCGCGACTCGTTGCCGCCTATTATCAATTCTCCCCGGATGTCAGTAAAGAGGGCGAGCAGGTCAGTTTCGGCACCTCCGGCCATCGCGGCAGTTCTCTGAAAAGGAGTTTCAACGAGGCCCATATCCTCGCCATCTCTCAGGCTATTAGTGAATATCGCCGCGGCCAGGGCATCACCGGCCCCCTTTTTGTCGGCATCGATACCCATGCCCTGTCCGAGCCAGCCTTTGCCAATGCGGTGGAGGTTTTTATCGCCAATGGAGTCGAGATTCGCTATCAGCAGGGCAGGGGTTTTACCCCGACCCCGGTCGTCTCCCATGCCATTCTCTGCTGGAATCGGCTCCATCCGGATCGGCTGGCGGACGGAGTGGTCATTACTCCATCGCATAATCCGCCGGAGGATGGGGGCTTCAAGTACAATCCGCCCCATGGCGGGCCGGCGGACAGTGATGCGACCAGGGCGATCGAACAACGGGCCAATGAATTGCTGGCCGCAGGACTCAATGGGGTAAGGCGGCTGGCTATTGAGCAGGCCCTGGCCTCGCCCCTGGCCGTGGCCATCGATTATGTGGCCCCTTATGTCAATGACCTTGATGCCGTTCTCGATCTCGAGGCCATCCGCCGGGCTGGGGTCAGGATCGGGGTCGATCCCCTGGGCGGCTCGGGCATCGATTTCTGGCCGGCCATCGCCGCCACTCATGGATTGCAGATCGAGGTGGTCAACGATCGGGTTGATCCTGCCTTTTCCTTCATGACCTTGGACAAGGACGGCAAGATTCGGATGGACTGCTCTTCGCCTTGGGCCATGGCCTCCCTCATCGCCCTGAAAGATCGTTTTGACATTGCGGTGGGCAATGATCCTGATTACGACCGGCACGGCATCGTCACCCGCGACTCTGGTCTGCTGAACCCCAATCACTATCTGGCGGTGGCCATCGAGTACCTCTTCACCCATCGGCCCGACTGGAAGGCGGAGCTGGCGGTGGGCAAGACCCTGGTGTCGAGTTCCATGATCGACCGGGTCGCCGCCGGTATCAAACGGACGGTGAAAGAGGTGCCGGTGGGTTTCAAGTGGTTTGTTCAGGGGCTTTTCAATGGGGAGTATGGTTTTGGCGGCGAGGAAAGCGCCGGCGCCACCTTTCTGCGCAAGGACGGGACGGTGTGGACCACTGACAAGGACGGCATCATCATGGCCCTGCTGGCGGCCGAGATCGTTGCCGTCACCGGCCGGGATCCGGGCCGCCATTATGCCGAACTGGAACAGCGTTACGGCTCGCCGGTTTATGAGCGGCTGGAGGCGCGGGCCACCAGCAAACAGAAGGAGGTTCTGGCCACCCTTGCTCCTGAGGATGTCGAGGCCGACACCCTGGCCGGGGAACCGGTCCTTGCCAGGCTGACCCGGGCGCCCGGCAACAATGCCGCCATCGGCGGGCTGAAAGTGGTGACGGAAAACGGCTGGTTCGCGGCCCGGCCCTCCGGCACCGAGGATATCTACAAGATCTACACCGAGAGCTTCAAGGGCCGCGAGCACCTCCGGCAGATTCAGCAGGAGGCGCAGACCATCGTGGCCGCCTCCTTTGCCAGGGCCGGCCTGTGACGGTACGGTCTTGATGATTATGGCAGCAGCTGCAGGGCCAGTGTCATGCCATGCCAGGAAACCTGAAGGCGGGGATGGTGAAAAATCTGGAAGAGGGGGCGTCCGAAAAAGAAGAGCTCCTCCCCCAGACTGAGGTGAAAGCGGGCGACGGCTGCGGCGCGCAGATCGAGATCCTGTTGCAGCAGGAGGGTGAAGCGGTCAAGGGCGTCATTTCCTTTGCTGCCGGCGAGCAGCTCAGTGAGCAGTGATTGTCCCTTTGTTGCCGGACATCGATCCTCGTGGCCGGTGATAAGGGCGGTAAGGGGATGGTCGTCCGGAATGAAGTCACGGCGCTGCAGAAGATCGCGGCCGGTGATCGCTTCCACCGCCTCGGTATTCCGGCAGAAGAGGAGACGGCATTCCAGCGGCCGATTGTCATGGATGGTGCAGGAGGCGGCGACCGGGTCGAAAAAAATGCATTCCCAGTTACCGTTTTTCCCGGCGACCTTGACAAACTCGGTCGGTGTTGCCTCCACCCGGCCGGTGACCGGGTGGAAGGCCGGTTCTCCCTGCCGCACCGTCACCAGTTGCCCGTGGCTTATAATGTCATTCATGACGAGTTTCCGGTCCGCCGTGTGCAGGGCTGGTCCGCCCTTGCGGCAGCAGGTGCCGCACCGCCGACACTGCGCCTCGTCGGTTCCGGTGGACGCCATCATCCCTTCCACTTCCCTTTGTTCTGCACCCATTTCGGTATCCTATCCTCCTGCTGTCTGCCGTTATCCCCGTCAGTCCGTTCATAGTCATGATGAGCGAGAAGATAGGTAATGGACGCAGGAATCAGAGTAATGATAAATTTTTTCTGGAATTTTCCAACAGGTTGTTTTATTTTGCAATAATTTTGACTGTCCCGTAACAGATGTGCATGCACCGACAGCGAGTCCTGCCGTGCTCGTCACCTCCAGGAGAGTCTGTGCTCTTTTACGCATCATATTCTTAACAGCTTCAGGGGAAGGGGGCAAGCTGTCATGAAATATTGCAATAAAACGCGCCAGGAGCTGGCCGAGGACGTGTCGCGACTGCGCCGGCGGATCGAGGAGTTAGAGGCTTGCGACAACGGCGCGCGGCCGGAAAAAAATCTGGGCCGCTATCTTGATCCGCACCGGCTCTGGCAGGAAACCTTCAATATCCTTGATGAGTTGCTGTACATCGTCGATCGGGAGTTCACCATTGTCCGGGCCAACCGGGCCACCCGCGAGATCCTGGGTTGTGGCGATGAACTGGTCGGGAAAAAATGTTTTCAGCTTTTCCACGGGCAGGACAATCCCGCGGCGCACTGCCCGGTCTGCAAGGTCTTTCATTCCGGCAAGCCTTTTCACCTCGAACGCTACGAACCCCGTCTGGGGGGAAAGTGGTTTTCCATCTCCGCCTATCCCATCAAGGATGATTATGGTTTTGTCTGGCAGTGCGTGGTCGTCTACCGCGACATCACAGACTGTAAAAAAATGTTGAACAAGCTGAGCGAGCTCGAGGTCAAGGATGACCTGACCGGGCTCATCAACCGCCGCCATTTCATCGAGGTACTCGGCCGGGAATACCGTCTGGCGGAACGCCGGGGCGGCGGCCTGGTATTGCTGCTGCTTGCCATTGACCGCTTCAAGGAGATCAACCATTCCTGCGGTCGCAAGTTCGGCGATTATCTTTTGAAGGAGGTTTCCGAGATCCTGGTGGAGAAGGTGCGCAACACCGATATCTGCGGCCGGGTCGGCGGTGATGAGTTCGGGGTGCTGCTGCCGGATGCGGATTGCCAGGAAGGGGAGATCATCGCCCGGGACATCCATTCTCAGATGAGCCGTTTTGTCTTCAACGACGGCAAATTCAGTCGCCAGGTATCAATCAGTATCGGGCTTGCCGCCAACAGTCACGACGACAGTAGAAATTGCGAGGATTTCTTTTCCCTGGCCGACAAGGCCCTCCATCTGGCCAAACGCGAAGGGGGCAACCAGGTGGCTCTGCTTCGTCGCAACGATCTCCAGTGAAGAGTTTCCCTGTCCGGTTCCCCTGGTCTTCTCTCCCTATGTCAGTTTACTCGTTTCGGTGAACTGATAAAAAAATCTATTGATGATCTTTTCCATGTTCTCCTGAAAATTCGGCACCTCCGGCAGTTCCTGGTTCTGGTCGATGAACTCCTGTACGTTGAAATGAAAACTCTCCGGCATCAGGGAGCGAATACCGATACTCTCCACCAGGAAATTGGCGAGACTGACGATCCTGACACTGAGCAGTTCTTCTTCTTTGGCATGTTTCTGCGGGTGATGAAAACCCACCGGCAGACAGATATCCTCCGGCAGCCCCCATTTGCACAGCAGGGCCATGCCGACCTTGGCGTGGTCGGTGCCGAGCAGGTACATTTCCAGCTCGATCAGGGTACGGAATTTTTTGCCGAGATTTTTGTTGTTGCTGATGGCGATCTGCAGCGGCCGGTTGAGAACCACTTTGCCGATATCGTGTAGCAGGGAGGCGGTGTAGATGCTGCTTGAGTCCTCGATGTCGGCGTATTTGGCAATGATGGTCGAGAGCACGGCGGTGGCGTGGCTGTGCTGCCAGAGAGAGCCCGGTTCGAGGTTGTAGGCCTGCTGCGGCGATTTCATCAGTCCGACCGAGGCGCCGGTGATGGCGATCATCTTCACCGTCTCCAGGCCGAGGCGGACAATGATCTCCTTTACTGAGGTGATCTCCCGCATGTGGCCGAAATAGGCGGAGTTGGCCAGCCGCAGCATGTTGGCGGTGAGGCTCGGATCCGTCTCGATCTTTTTGGCCATTTCCGCGATGTTGCCCCGGGCGTCGTGGGCCATTTGCAGGACGTCGAGGGCAATGTCGGGCCGGGGAACCAGCTTGTCGATATCCTGGATGTATTTCTGTTCAGCTCCCATGGGTGATGGTCTCGCAAAAACTGAAAATCAAGTGGTTTTTTTTGATGGTCTCGTAAATAGTGAAAATTAACCACAGAGACCGCAGGGCACACAGAGGCAACTAATTGCAATCAAAAATGTTTCCCCTGTGTCCTCAGTGCGCTCTGTGGTGAAAAAAGACTTTTTACGGGTTTGTCCTTTTTTACGGTTCCGACAAAAAGTATTCGGATGGCGTTGCAAGGTTTGATCTGCCGTGTGGAGTGAGGCGGTAATCAGCTCTCGGTCAGCCGGACGACGATTCTCCCTTTGTTGGCACCTGCCAGCGTCTTGTCAATCTCGTTGTTCAGTTCGTTCAGGCAAACGGTGCGCACCGCTGCCGCGGGCAGCCGTATTTTCCACTCCCCGGCCAGTTTATCCCAGACCTTCCGCCGCACCGGCGCCGGGCTGCTGGCCGAATCGATGCCGGCAAGCGTCACCCCGCGCAGGATGAAGGGGTAGACGGACAGGGACAGCTCCGGCGAGGCGACATTGCCGCAGCAGGTGACGATGCCGTCGTAGCGAGTCGATTTGATGGCAGTGGCCAGGATGTCGCCACCCACCGTATCGACCACGGCCGCCCATTTTTCCCGCAGCAGATGACGGCCGCTGGTGTCTATCGCCTCCTGGCGGGACAGAATTCTGACCGCACCCAGTTGTCGGAGCAGCTCATGTTCCTCTTCCTTGCCGGTGACGGCGACGGTCTCGTAGCCGAGCCCGGCGAGGATGGCCACCGCGATGCTGCCCACCCCGCCGGTTGCGCCGCTGACCAGGATTTTACCGTCGGCGGGCACAATACCATGCTCGACGATGCGCTGCACCGACTGGGCTGCGGTGAAACCGGCAGTGCCGCAGACCATGCTCTCATACAGACTCATCCCGCTGGGCAGGGGAACGATCCAGTCGGCCGGTACCCGGATAAACTGGCCGAAGCCTCCCGGCAGGCGGGTACCGAGGTCGTAGCTCGTGACAATTACCGCATCGCCGGCTCTGACTTTTTCGGACCTGCTCTCCACCACCACTCCGGCCGCATCAATGCCCGGGGTATGAGGATAGCGCCGGGTCACCCCTCTGTTGCCGGAGGCGGAGAGGGCGTCCTTGTAGTTGAGCGAGGAAAAGTGGACCCTGATCAGGACATCGTGGTCCGGCAGGTCGGCGATGGCGCGTGTTTCGATGTTTCTAGTGAAAACGTCGTCGGGCTCTTCCCTGACCACCAGGGCCTGAAAAAATTCCGGGGGCATGACAGGTTATCAATCCTTTTTTCTTAGTGATCCGGTATGGTTGACAGAGTACACCAAATCATCTTACCTGATTCCATCCTGTATTGACAAAGATTTATTTTCATTTACAGTGGCTTTTGCTTGGGCATGGTTTCGCTTTCGTAAATCGACAAGAGAATGGGCGCCGGAGCGACGTTCATGAAGTGAGGTGAAAAAATGACGGAATCCTCCCAACGGGCCCTGTGGGGCAGCAAACTGGGCTTTCTGATGGCAGCCATCGGCTCCGCCATCGGCCTCGGCAATATATGGCGGTTCAGTTATATGGCCTTTGAGCATGGCGGCGGCGCCTTTCTTGTCCCCTATCTCTGCGCCCTGCTGCTGGCCGGCATCCCCCTGATGATTCTGGAGTATGCGGTGGGCCACCGGGAAAAAGGATCATCTCCGCTGGTTTTCGCCCGCATTTCTCCGGGCTGGGAATGGGCGGGCTGGTGGATGCCGACGGTTGCCATGTTCGGCATTATGCTCTACTATGCCGTGATAATCGGCTGGTGTATCAATTATTTTTTCTTTTCCTTCACCGTCGCCTGGGGAAGCGATCCGCAGTCCTTTTTTTTTCATTCGTTCCTTCAGATGAGCGATTCACCCCTTCACCTTGGTGGGGTCAGGATTCCCATTCTTTCGGCAACCTTTCTGGTCTGGTTTCTCTGCTGGATCATCTGTTACCGGGAAGTCAATCACGGCATTGAGAAGGCGTGCACCTTCTTTATGCCTATCCTGTTCCTGTTGACATTCCTGCTGGTCGGTTGGACTCTTACCCTGGACGGAGCACTTGACGGCATCCGCAATTTTTATCTTGCCGCCGACTGGGACAAGATCAATATCATCAAAAAATTTAATGATCCGGAAGTCTGGTCGGTCTGGACCGCCGCCTTTGGTCAGATATTTTTCACCTTGTCACTCGGCTTCGGCATCATGATCACCTATGCCAGCTATCTGCCGAAAAAAACCGATATTGTCGGCAATGCCGTATTGACGGCGGTCATCAACTGCACCTATTCCTTTATCGCCGGCTTTGCCGTTTTCGGGATCGTCGGCTTCATGGCCCAGGTAAAAGGGGTTCCATTCAGTGAGGTGATCAAGGGGGGACCGCAGCTTGCCTTTGTCGTCTATCCTGAAGCGATTCGTCAGTTGCCTTTCGGACAATCGCTCTTCGGGGTGATCTTCTTTCTGGTGCTCATCGTCGCCGGCCTTTCCTCTGGAATTTCCCTGATCGAGGCCCTGACCTGTGCGATAACGGATAAGTTCGCGTGGACCCGCAAGGTTGTCGTCAGCGTCATCTGCCTGCTTGGTTTTTTCGGCAGTATCGTTTTCACCACTCGAGCCGGCCTGCTGCTTCTTGATATAACCGATCATTTTATCACCAGTTACGGATTGATCATGGGCGGTGTTTTCGAATGTTTTCTGGTCGGCTGGCTCCTCAAGGCGCGGGTGGCGCGGGAACATGTCAGCAGGGTGGGCGGCTGGCGGCTTCCTCTGCTGTGGGATATCTGTATCCGTTATTTCACCCCGCTCATCCTCATCGTTATCATGGCCCAGGCCTTTATCGGCGAATTGCGCAAGGCATACGGCGCATACCCGGCGGATGCCCTTATTCTTTTCGGAGTTGACTGGCTGCTGGTGACCATCGTTGTGGCCGTTTGTTTCACCTTTTATCCCTGGAAGCCGGAAAAACTGAAGAGAAAGCATCGCGTCCAGGAAGACAAGCTGTTAATATGAAAAAGATGGCCTCTTAAATGGCCAATTTCCGGGATGGCGACGCCATCAAAAAAGAGACGGTTATGCAGGATGCGGCAGTTCCGATCAGCGAAAAGCTCCATACTCTCCATCGATTCACCGAGGAAAAATTGACCGGATTTCTTCAGCAGGGAGATTTTGCCGGATACGGGATCAAGGCCAATGAGTTTGATGTGTTCTGCGCCTTCTGGGTGATCGCCTGTTATCTGCGCAGCACCGCGACGCCCGCCGCCGCTGCGGTGGAGGTCTTCAGCCGATCCGCTATCCTTGCCATCGTTGACCGGATCGCCGCCGATCGGGAGGATGACGTTGACGACGATACCATTAGCAATTCCCTCAGCGACGCGATCACCACTATTTTTATGGAGCGTTTCTCAGCCTATCGGGAATCGTTTGGTATCGATGTGGGAAAGGTTGAAGTCGAGGTCGGCCCCGCCTTTCCCTCGCTGGTTTCGGATTTTTTCGCTAATGTCCTTGACCGGCCCCTGGCGCAGAATGCCCCGGCCCGCCAGGTTCTCGGTGCCCTGCTGGCCGATTTCCTGAGTAAATCCCGGTGTTTTTTTGTCGGTTGATGACGGACCGAATTGTGATGGTCCGGTGAGAACAGAAAATCAACTGCAGAGATCACAGAGATCACGGAGATAAATCATTGTAGTTCAATATATTTTCTCTGTGCCCTCCGTGGTGAAAAAAAGACCTTTTACGATTTTGTCAAATGTGATGCACTCGTAAATGCGTGGCGCGCACATTTTAGGAATGAGAAGTGCGCGTGCATGCCGCAGTGACGAGATAATGTGCAGCAACGAAGCGGTTGGCGACTTTTTGCGACGACATCAAATTGTGACTTTCTGAGGAAGAGTTATGAAGACCATACGGGTTGGTGTGATCGGTGTCGGGTATCTCGGAAAATTTCATGCCCAGAAGTATGCGGCCATGGAGCATGTTGCTCTGGTGGGGGTTGCTGATGTGGTTCCGGATGCCGCTCGCGCTGTTGCCGATTCCTGCTCAACCAGAGCCTTTGCCGATTATCATGAGCTGCTGTCTTTGGTCGATGCGGTCAGCGTCGTTGTGCCCACCCCCCTGCATCACCGGGTGGCCGGCGACTGTTTTGCCGCCGGAGTCGATGTCATGCTGGAAAAGCCGATGACCGTGACCCTGGCGGAGGCGGATGATCTGATCGCGCTGGCGGAAAAGAACGGTCGCATCCTGCAGATCGGTCATCTCGAGCGCTTTAATCCGGCCATCGTCGCCATGCAGGACTATCTGACCTGCCCCTTGTTCATTGAGTCGCAACGGGTACATTCCTTCAAGCCGCGGGGGGCGGATGTCGATGTTGTTCTCGATCTGATGATCCATGATATCGACATTATTCTCAACGTTGTCCCGGCGCCGTTGCAATCCATCAACACTATCGGCACGCCGGTGGTGACCGGGGAAACCGATGTCGCCACCGCCCATCTGGTTTTTGCCAACGGTTGTGCCGCCACGGCCACGGTCAGCCGGGTGGCCCATGATAATGTGCGCAGCCTGCGTATCTATCAACCGGGCGGTTCGATCACGGTCAACTATGCCACCAAGGAGATTACCGTTATCGAGCGGCAGCCCGATCTCTCGCCGGATGGATACCCGTTGGAAGAGATCATCCATTTCTGCTTCACTGAACGGGATGCCCTCCAGGCTGAACTGCTTGATTTTGTGACGAATGTCCGGGAACGAAAAACGCCGATGGTGTCGGGCCGGGAGGGGCGGCAAGCCCTTGAAGTGGCCTTGCGTATCATCAGCCAGATTCGCGACCACCGCGAGCGGTATAAAGATTCCTTATGCAGAGGGTGATGATCGTCTCCGGCGAGGCCTCCGGCGACCTGCACGGCGCCCATCTGGTGGCGGCCCTGAAAGACCTGGTGCCCGGCCTGTCGGTGTGCGGCATGGGCGGACCGGAACTGCGGCGGCAGGGGGTTGAGATTCTCTATGATGCGGCGAAAATGGCTGTCGTCGGCCTCGTCGAGGTACTTGCTCATCTTGCCGACATCCGCGCGGCGCGCACCATCCTGGAGGATGAATTGCGCCGGCGTCCGCCTGATCTGCTCATCCTCATCGACTATCCCGACTTCAACCTGCTGCTTGCCGCTACAGCGAAAAAGCTGGGCATCCCGGTCTTTTATTACATCAGTCCCCAGGTCTGGGCCTGGCGCAGCGGACGGGTGAAAAAAATCGGCCGGCTCGTCGATCGCATGGCGGTTATCCTCCCCTTTGAACAGGAATTCTACCGGGCGCGCGGCGTGGCGGTCGACTATGTCGGTCATCCGCTCCTTGATTCGGTCCGTACCACCATGGACCGAGCGACGTTCTGCCGCCTGCATCGTATCGATCCCGATCATCTCCTCATCGGCCTGCTGCCCGGCAGCCGCAAAAAGGAGATCCGCACCATGCTACCGCTGTTCCTTTCCGTGCTGGCCGAGCTGTGCGTTCGCCACGTGAAGGTGACCGTGCTGCTGCCCTTGGCTCCCACCCTTGACCGGCAGGATCTTTACGGGGCGGGCCTTGTTCCGGAATGCCCCTGGGTCCGGGTTATTGATGAGAACCGCTATGATCTGATGGCTGCCTGCGATGTCGCCCTCGCCACCTCGGGAACCGTTACCCTGGAGCTGGCTATTCTTGATGTGCCCACCGTTGTTGCCTATAAGGTGAATCCGTTGACCTGGTGGCTTGGTAGAATGCTCGTTGATGTCCCTTTTGCTTCCCTGGTCAACCTCGTCGCCGGCCGGGAGGTGATACCCGAGTTGTTGCAGGGGCAGGCGAGTGTGACCGCTCTCCGGGCTGCTCTCGAAGAAATCCGGCCCGGAGGGCCGCAATACGCTCAGGTGCGGCGCGATCTTGCCGAGGTGCGAAAGAAATTGGGCGGGGAAGGGGCGTCACGTCGGGCCGCCGAGGTCGCCATTGCCGCCTCCTCCCACAGAGTAACAGCCTGAAAACAGGATGAAAAAAAGAGGTGAAGAATATCCGAAAACCTGGTACTTCTTTTCGATTTGAATTCCTGTACCAGGGAATGCGGCAGTTCCAGCATCTGTCGGTGCGGCTGGAGCCTGTGTTCTGGATTCAGTCAAGCTTGTGAAGAGGAGGGCTTCATGAAGATTTTGATTGCGGAAGATGATGTCATGACCAGGGTCATTCTGCAGGAGATGATGACCGAGGTCGGCACTACCCATGGAGTGGCGAACGGTCGCGAGGCCATCGAAGCCTTTACCCAGGCCCTCCATGAAAAGGACCCCTTTGACTTGGTTTGTCTCGACATCATGATGCCGGAGATGAACGGTCAGGATGTCCTGGTCCGCATCCGTAAGATCGAGGAGGAGATGGGGGTCATCCCTGAGTATCAGGTTAAGGTGATCATGATTACCGCCCTCAGTGATCCGGAAAACATCATGAAGGCCCATGTGGAAGGCCGTTGTGAGGCTTACATGACCAAGCCGGTCAAGATGAAGCAGCTCCTCGAAGAGATCAAGAAACTCGGCCTGGTGGTCTCCCACTCCTTTTAAGGCGGCATCCTGTTCCGCAATGCCGCGGCAGGTTTGGATGTCACCTCCTTTTCTGTCCTCTTTCTGTTGCTCTTTCCTGCAGGTATTCGATCAGCTTCCGGTGTCCTGCCGGAAAGGCAAAACCGTTCAGTTCCTCCAGTGTCACCCATCTGTTTTCCTGGGCAGCGTGGGTTGCCGGCTCCGCGCTGTCGTTGTTTGCCGTTATGCAGTGAAAACCGTGCAGCAGGACGCGGTAATGCATGTAACTGTGCCGGACGCTGATGATTTTTTCCGTTGTCTCAATGGTCAGGCCGGTCTCTTCCCGGAACTCCCTGATCACCGCCTCTTCCGGCGATTCCCCCTCCTTCAGTCGGCCGCCGGGAAACTCCCAGAGATTGGCCCAGACATCATCGGCCCGGCGTTTCTGGATCAGGATCCGGTCGCCGCGCTGGAGGATGCCGGTGGCCATCTCGATGAAGAGGGTTTGTCGTTTGGGAACAGGAACCGGTCGTTGCGATACCAGGTCGTCCATCTTCGCCCGGCAGAAGGAGGCGACCGGGCAGGAGGGGCAGAGCGGACCGCGGGCCAGGCAGATCAGGGCGCCGAGTTCCATCAGCGCCTGGTTGAAAAGGCGGGATTGGCCGGAGGGCAGCATTGTTGCCGCCTTGCCCCGGAGAAAACGTTTGCCCTCTGCTGATTTGACCGGCATGGCCAGATTGAAGAGGCGGGCGTAAAGCCGTTCGACATTGGCGTCAAGTACCGGAAAATCGTGGTTGAAGGCAATGCTCAGAATGGCGTTGGCCGTATAGGGGCCGATGCCCGGCAGGGCAAGGAGTTTCTCCCGGTCGGCGGGAATGACGCCGCCGTCGGCGACAATCTGCCGCGCCGCCCGCTGGAGGTTGCGCGCCCGGCAGTAGTAGCCAAGTCCCTCCCAGAGTTTCAGAATCTCGTCCTCGTGGGCTTCGGCCACGCTGTCGATATCAGGGAGACGCGTGATCCATCGGTTGAAGTAGGGAACGACCCGTTCCATCTGGGTCTGCTGCAGCATGATCTCGGAGATGAAGATATGATAGGGCTGGTAGTGCCGGCGCCAGGGCAGGGGACGCTGATGGCGGCTGAACCAGTCGAGCAGCAGGGCAACGAAACGGTGCTGGTTGTCGCTCATGGCGAATCGGGCAGCCGGCCGCTGGTGAGCCAGTCGATCCGGCTCCACAATCCGTGCAGGATGCGGACCTCCCGTTCGTCAAGTCCGGCCCGACCGAAGATGCGGCGGAAGGTGTGGAGGATATGATCCGGATTCTGCGGGTCCAGGTAGCCGGCGGCGAGCAGGCTCTCCCGCATGTGGCCAAACATGGATTCGAGCGTCCTGCTGTCCGCTTGGGGCGCTTTCGGCGCAGGCCGGGGCGTGTATTGCCCTTTGTAGAGTTCATAGAGGCAGATTGCCACCGCCTGGGCCAGATTGAGGGAAGGCAGGGCCGGGTCGGCCGGGATGGTGATGAATCGCTGGCACAGGTCAAGCTCGGCGGTGGTGAGGCCATCGTCTTCCCGGCCAAAGACCATGGCGACGCGCTGATCAGCGGGCAGAGCGGCGATCAGCGCCGCCATCGCGGCCGGTTCCAGAAATTCGTCGCGGTACCTGCCGAAGCGGCGGGTGGTGCCGAGGCAGAGGTGGCAGTCGGCTAGGGCGGCGGCCAGGCTCTTGTACAGTCCGGCGTTTTGCAGCCGTTCCCGGGCGCTGACCGCCATGTCCAGGGCCGGTTTGCTCAGATGGTCCGCCCTGGGCCTGACCAGGCGGAGATCAGCACAGCCGAAATTTTTCATCACCCGGCAGACCGAACCGATATTGAGGGCGCCCTGGGGCTCGACCAGCACGACGCTGACAGCAGCGGTGATCATCGGAAAAAAATCTGTTCGGTTCTGTTGTCGAGCAGAGTGTTGACGATGGCGTCGCCCATCTGGGCGGTATTGACCACCCGCTGCGGGTCAACGGCGATATCACGGGTGTGGATGCCGGCATCGAGGGTTTTTTCCACCGCTCGGTCAATGGCTGCCGCTGCCTCGTTCAGGCCGAAACTGTACCGCAGCATCATAGCTGCGGAGAGGATCTGGGCGATAGGGTTGGCGATGCCCTTGCCCGCGATGTCGGGGGCCGAGCCGCCGGCCGGCTCGAAGAGGCCGAACTTATCCTTGTTCAGGCTGGCCGAGGCGAGCAGGCCCATGGAGCCGGTCAGCATGGCCGATTCGTCGGAGATGATGTCGCCGAACATGTTGTCGCAGAGCAACACGTCGAACTGGTGCGGGTCGCGGACGAGCTGCATGGTGGCGTTGTCGATGTAGATGTGGTTCAGGGTCACGTCCGGATAGTCCTTGGCGATTTCGATCACCACCTCGCGCCACAGCACCATGGTGGTGAGCACGTTGGCCTTGTCCACCGAGGTGACCTTTTTGCGGCGCAGCCGGGCGGCGTCAAAGGCCATGCGGGTGATGCGCTCGATTTCGGCCCGGCTGTAGACCAGGGTGTCCCAGGCTTTCTCCTCCGGGCCGCTGCCCTCGCGGCCCTTGGGTTGACCAAAGTAGATGCCGCTGGTCAGCTCGCGGACGCAGAGGATGTCAAAACCGTCGCGGATGATGTCGGGCCGCAACGGGCAGGCGCCCACCAGGGATTTGAAGACCCGGGCCGGTCGAAAGTTGCAGAAGAGATCGAAATGCTTGCGCAGGGGCAGCAGGGCGGCCCGTTCCGGCTGTTGGGCCGGCGGCAGGCTTTCCCATTTCGGCCCGCCCACCGAGCCGAAGAGAATGGCGTCGCTTTCCTCGCAGGTCTTCAGGGTGTGAGGGGGCAGGGCATGGCCGTGGTTGTCGATGGCGCAGCCTCCGACATCGGCAAAGGCATAGTCGAGGGAAAACGAGAATTTCTGCTGGGCGGCGTCAAGCACCTTGATCGCCTCTTTCATGACCTCCGGGCCGATGCCGTCACCGGCGAGAACCGCTATTTTTTTCATGGCATAGATCCTGATCTGGAAAATTTTTTCTGCATGGCCACCGAAAGCCGGGCATCTTTGTCGGCTGGTGAGGTTTTTTTGAAAGCGTAACCATAACGGAATTTGCAAAAAAAGTGTAGGGGAATGCGAATAATGTTTACCGGCCCACTGCTATCTGCTTGACTGTCGACACTGACAGAAACGTCTCTAACAGACTGTTGAAAATTTCTGCCTGGCGCTTTCGGAGCCGATGCAATTTGCCCGGTACATCCCTGTGTCGCAGCCAGCCGATTTTTTCAAGGGGCTGGCCGCTATCCTGAAAAAAGATGAAAGAAAATACGCAACAACACCCCATCCTCAACTCCGATTTTCTGAAAACCATCCCCGACTCGCCCGGCGTCTATCTCATGAAGAACCGTGCGGACAAGGTGATCTACGTCGGCAAGGCGCGGGACCTGCGCAAACGACTCTCCTCCTATGCCCGCCATCACGGGGGAGAACACGGCAAGACCGCGGTGCTGGTCAGTCGTGTCGCCCGGGTGGAGACCATCATCACCCTGACGGAAAAGGAGGCGCTGCTGCTGGAGGCCTCGCTGATCAAGAAGTATCGACCCGCCTTCAACGTCATTCTCCGCGACGACAAGAACTATCCCTTTATCAAGGTCACGGTGGGCGAAACCTGGCCGCGCATCGTCGTGACCAGGCGCCGGACCCGGGACAAGGCGCGCTACTTCGGTCCCTTTATCTCGGCTGCGGCGATGTGGGCCACCATCCGCCTGCTCCATTCCCTCTTTCCCCTCAGGCGCTGCAAGGGGGAGGAGGTCCGGCTCCGTTCCCGGCCCTGCCTTAATTACCAGATGGGCAATTGTCTCGCCCCCTGCGCCGGTCTGGCCGACCCGGATCGCTACCAGGCCATGGTGCGCGACGTGCTCATGGTGCTCGAAGGGAAAAACCGGGAGCTGGCGAGTCGGCTGCGCGGGCAGATGGCGGAAGCGGTGGCGGAGCTGCGTTTCGAGACGGCGGCCCTGTACCGCGATCAGCTTGCCGCCCTGGAAGAGACCCTGGAAAAGCAGGTGGTGGCCGGCGACAGCTCGCTTGAGCTCGATGTCTTCGGCTACCAGCGCAGCGGGCCGTCGGTGGCGGTGGCGGTGCTCATTGTCCGCAACGGCAGGGTGCTTGGCCAGCACTCCTTTTATCTGGCCGGACCGGTGGGCGAGGAGAGCGAGATTCTCGGGGAGGTGGTACGCCGCTATTACGCCGAGGCGGATGTCATTCCCCGCGAGCTGCTCGTGCCTTTTCTGCCGGATGATGCGGAGCTGCTCGGCGAATGGCTGGCTGAGACGCGCAACGGGCCGGTCCATCTGCGCGTTCCGCAACGGGGCGACAAGCTGCGTCTGCTGGAGATGGCCGGGGCCAATGCCGAACAGGTCTTTGCCGAGCGGGACAAGCGGGAAAAAACCTGGATCGCCCTGGCGGATCAGCTCATTGCCGCCCTCCATCTGACCCGGAGGCCGGAGCGGATCGAATGCGTTGATATTTCGAATATCAGCGGCAAGCAGGCAGTGGGCGCCCTCGTCTGTTTCCGGCAGGGAGAGAAGTTTGCCGGCGGTTACCGCCGGTTTCGAATCAAATCCGGTGATGAGCCGGACGACTACCGGATGATGGCCGAGGTTCTTGCCCGCCGCCTGGAACGGGGCCGGCTGGAGGAGGATCTGCCCGATCTGCTGCTGGTCGATGGCGGCCGGGGTCAGCTCGGCATCGCCGTACAGCTGGTGGCGGAGTTCGGCCTGGCCGGCCGGGTCGAGCTGGCCGGCATCGCCAAGGAGCGGGGGGAAGAAGGGGAGAAGATCTACCGGCCCGGTCGCAAGAACGCCATTCATCTGCCCCGCCACAGCCCGGTCCTGCTCTCTCTCATGCGCATCCGCGACGAGGCCCATCGCTACGGCATCACCTTTCATCGCGGCCTGCGTCACAAGGCCGCCCTCGCCTCAGTCCTCGACACCGTGCCCGGCATCGGTCCGGCCCGGAAAAAGAGGCTGCTGCTGTCCTTTGGCAGCCTGGCCGGGATGCGCAACGCCACGGTGGAGGAGCTGGCCGCCGTGCCCGGCATCAGCCGGCCGCTCGCCCGTTCGATTCATGAATCCCTCAGCCGGGAGGAGTGACCCGCGCGGCCATATTGTTGTTGCTTTTTGCCGGTGAAATCACTATGGTTGTCTGTGCTTTTCCGGATCGGTCAACGAGCGGCTTTTTTAACATATTTTCAAGGGGTAGCGTGCAATTATGTGGGAATACACGGATAAGGTGAAAGAGCATTTTCTCAATCCGCGCAACGTCGGCGAGGTGGAGAATCCGGACGGCGTCGGCGAGGTCGGCTCACTGGCCTGCGGCGACGCCTTGAAGCTGACCTTCAAGCTTGACGACAAAAAGGAAAAAATCGTCGAGGCCAAGTTCAAGACCTTCGGATGCGCCAGCGCCATTGCCTCTTCCTCCGCCCTGACGGAAATGATAAAAGGGCTGACCCTGGAGGAGGCCTCCAAAGTCACCAACGAGGATATCGCCAACTATCTCGGCAGCCTGCCCAAGGAAAAGATGCATTGCTCGGTGATGGGCCGTGAGGCGCTGGAGGCGGCCATTGCCAACTATCGCGGCGTGGCCCTGCCTTCCGCCGAAGGCGAGATCGTCTGCGAGTGTTTCGGGGTGACCGATGTCGAGATCCGGCGCGCCATCGAGGAAAGCCATCTGCGCACGGTGGAGGAGGTGACCAACTTCACCAAGGCGGGCGGCGGCTGCGGCAAGTGCGAGGACCGCATCCAGGAACTGCTCGACGAGGTGCGTAAGACCGGCAAGCCGCGCATTATTCCGATGAGCGGGCCGAAGCGGATGACCACCATCCAGAAGATCAAGATGATCGAGGACGTCCTCGAGCGCGAGGTGCGGCCTGCCCTGAAGAAGGACGGCGGCGACATCGAACTGCTCGATGTGGACGGTGATTTCGTCATCGTCTCTCTGCGGGGTTCCTGCGCGAGCTGCGCCAAGTCGCAGACCACCCTGAAGGAATATGTCGAGAAGAAACTGAGAGAACAGGTGCTTGACACCCTGGTTGTCGAGGAGGGCAGGCCATGAGCGGCGCGGAAAGAGTCATTTACATGGATAACAACGCCACCACCATGGTCGCCCCGGAGGTGCTGGAGGTGATGCTCCCCTATTTCTCCAAGCTCTACGGCAATCCGTCCAGCATGCACACCTTCGGCGGCCAGGTCGGCAAGGCGTTGCGCCACGCCCGGGAACAGGTGGCGGCGATCATCAACGCCGACGTTGGGGAGATTATCTTCACCAGCTGCGGCACGGAGAGCGACTCCACCGCCATCCTCTCCGCCCTCCAGTCCCAATCGGGAAAACGGCACATCGTCACCACCCGGGTCGAGCATCCGGCGGTGAAAAATCTCTGCCGCAGCCTCGATTCGCTCACCGGCCACAAGCACCGGGTCACCGAGCTGCCGGTGGAGTCCGACGGTACCATCGATTTGCGCCGCTACGAAGATTCTCTGACCGACGAGACGGCCATCGTCAGCGTCATGTGGGCCAACAACGAAACCGGTGTCATCTTTCCCATCGCGGAAATGGCCGAGATCGCCAAGAGCCGTGGCATTCTCTTTCATACCGATGCGGTCCAGGCGGTCGGCAAGATTCCCATCGACATGACCAAGGTGCCGGTGGATTTTCTCTCCATCTCCGGCCACAAGCTTCATGCGCCAAAGGGGATAGGCGTCCTCTATGTGCGCAAGCGCACCCCGTTCATGCCCTTTCTTATCGGCGGCCATCAGGAACATGGCCGCCGCGGCGGCACCGAAAATGTCGCCGCGATCATCGGTCTCGGTAAGGCCTGCGAGGTGGCCCGCCGTCATATCAGCAAAGAAAACACCACGGTCAAGGCTCTGCGCGACAAGCTGGAAAACGGCCTGCTGGCGAAAATCCCCAACTCCCTTTTGAACGGGCATAAGACTGAGCGGTTACCCAACACCTGCAATGTCAGTTTCGAATATGTGGAAGGGGAGGCGATTCTGCTCCACATGGACCGCTACGGTATCTGCGCCTCCTCCGGTTCCGCCTGTACCTCCGGCTCGCTGGAGCCCTCCCACGTGCTGCGCGCCATGGGCGTGCCCTTTACCGCAGCGCACGGTTCCATCCGCTTCAGCTTGAGCGTGTATAACACCGAGGACGAGGTGGACTTCGTACTGGAGAAGATGCCGGGCATCATCGCCAATCTGCGCGAGATGTCGCCGTTCTGGCAGAACAGATGAAAAGACCGATTTTTCTTCACTGCAGAGTACACTGACATCACTGAGAAAACTTACATGGTAAACTTTCGGTCCCTGTTTTCTCTGCGCGCTCAGTGTGCTCCGTGGTTGTATCCCGTCCGTACAGGAAGGATTGAACCCCTATGAAAGTGATCGCCCCCTCTTATGAGATTCTCTCCGACCTCGACCGGCAGAGTCTGGCGGTGCGCATCGAGATGTGCGGCCGCCTCTGCTATAAAAGCGAAGACAAGATCAGCGCCGACTCGGCACCGCCCTTTATTCGCCGGATTCTGCAGCATGGTCACAACTCGGTGGCGGAGATGGCGGTGGTCACCCTGCGCGTCGAGGTGGACGTCGATGCCCTCATCGCTCAGCTTTTTGCGGTGCTGCCCAAGTATCTGCAGATCGACCGACCGGAGAAGAAGATTCTGTTGGTCACCGGCTCGGTGCGTGCCTTTCGTGAGCTGTTTCTGGCAAACGGCACCCTGAAGATCGTCAAAGGGATGATTCACTGTCTGGCGGCACGTCACCCGCTTTTTTTCGAGGACATCCTGCCTCGCCGCGGTCTGTTGCCCCAGGAGGGGGTGCGGGTGGAGAAGGTTTCACTGGCCGAGGTCGATGAGTTGCCCGCCGATCTCAAGGCCAAGCACCGCTTTGTCGCGGTGAAATTCATCGTCAACCGGGCCGTCACCCATGAGATGGTGCGCCACCGGCCCTGCGGTTTTCTCCAGGAGAGCCAGCGCTACTGCCGTTACAGCGACAGCAAGTTCGGCAACCAGGTCACCTTTATCAGGCCGCTCTTCTATCCCGAGGGCAGCGAGGAGTATGCGATCTGGGAGCAGGCCATGGCGCAGGCGGAACAGCTCTATCTCCGCCTGCTGGAGACATCCACTCCCCAGGCGGCCCGCACGGTGCTGCCCAACTCCTGCAAGACCGAGCTCATTGTCTATGCCAATCTGCTCCAGTGGTTGCACATGTTCAAGCTGCGCACCTCCAAAGGGGCCGACCCGTCCATGCGGGAGGTGATGGTGCCGCTGCTCGAAGACTTCCGTTCCCTTTTTTCATCGATCTTTGGTCACCTGACTGTTGAAAAATAAGTAGTTCTGCCGATTGTGTTCTTTTTGTAAACAGGGTAATGACAGGAGATTTTTCTCTCCTGCCCCACAATCGCGCCGCATTTCCATTGCCTCGTTGTACCAGCAGGACCGCGTCCGTTCCGGTACGCGGCCCGCGAGGAAAATCACCGCCCGGGTCGGCCTTATCTGTTCCCGCCGCTGTCCCGGCGCCTGCATCGACAATTTTTTCTCACTCTACCCCAATAAAAACTGACAACAACGAAGGAGGAAGGAATGGTTCTTGATCCCACCAAGCACGCTGACTGGGAAATCGCTGAAGACGCGGAAAAAAACATGAAAACGGTCTATCAGCTCGCCGAACAGCTCGGTCTCGACAAGGAAGAGCTGCTGCCCCACGGCCATTATGTGGCAAAGCTTGATTACCGCAAGATTCTCGAGCGCCTCAAAGACCGGCCGGACGGTAAGTACGTTGATGTGACCGCCATTACCCCGACCCCGCTGGGGGAGGGCAAGTCGACCTGCGCCATGGGCCTGGTTGAGGGCCTCGGTAAACGGAACAAGAGCGTCATCGGCGCCATCCGCCAGCCGTCCGGCGGGCCGACTATGAACATCAAAGGGTCGGCGGCCGGCGGCGGCTTGGCTCAGTGTATTCCGCTCACCCCGTTTTCCCTGGGGCTGACCGGTGACATCAACGCCATCATGAACGCCCATAACCTCGGCATGGTGGCCCTGACCTCCCGCATGCAGCATGAGGCGAACTACACCGATGAACAGCTTGCCAAGCGTAATCTCCGCCGGCTTAACATCCATCCCAAAAAAGTGGAGTTCGGCTGGATCATCGACTTCTGCGCCCAGGCCCTGCGCAATATCACCATCGGCCTCGGCGGCCCCATGGACGGCTTCACCATGCAGTCCAAGTTCGCCATCGCCGTCTCCTCCGAGATCATGGCGATTCTCTCGGTGGCCAAAGATCTCAAGGATATGCGCGAGCGCATCGGCAAGATCGTTGTCGCCTACGACAAGCAGGACCGTCCCATCACCACCTCCGACCTCGACGTGGCCGGCGCCATGACCGCCTGGATGGTGGAGGCCCTGAACCCCAACCTGTTGCAGACCATCGAAGGCCAGCCGGTCATCGTTCACGCCGGCCCGTTTGCCAACATCGCCATCGGCCAGAGCTCGGTCATCGCCGACCGGGTGGCCCTGAAGCTTGCTGACTACAATGTCACCGAGTCCGGTTTCGGCGCTGACATCGGCTTTGAGAAGTTCTGGAACCTTAAATGCCGTTACTCCGGCCTCAAGCCCCACTGCGCGGTGGTGGTGGCCACCATCCGGGCCCTCAAGTGCCACGGCGGCGCCCCGATCCCCGTGCCCGGCAAGCCGATGCCCGAGGAGTACAAGAAGGAGAACGTCGGCTGGGTGGAGGAAGGCACCAAGAACCTCCTCCACCACATCGCCACGGTCAAGAAGGCCGGCATCAACCCGGTTGTCTGCATCAATGCCTTCTATACCGACACCGACAACGAGATCAAGGCGGTGCGCCGTCTCTGTGAAGCGGCCGGCGCCCGTGTCGCGGTCTCCAAACACTGGCAGTACGGTGGAGATGGGGCGCTCGAGTTTGCCGACGCGGTGGTCGATGCCTGCGAAGAGAAAAACGATTTCCGCTTCCTCTATGATCTGGAAACCTCGCTGGAGAAGCGCATCGAACTCATCGCCAAAGAGGTATACGGCGCTGATGGCGTCAGCTACTCTCCCGAGGCGGCGGCCAAGCTGAAACGGATGGAGAAGGACCCGGAGATGAAGGAGATGGGTACCTGCATGGTAAAAAGCCATCTCTCCCTCTCCCACGATCCTTCGCTCAAGGGTGTGCCCACCGGCTGGACCCTGCCGATCCGCGACATTCTCACATACAAGGGCGCGGGCTTTGTCGTGCCGGTGGCCGGCGCCATCACCCTGATGCCGGGCACCGCCTCAGACCCGGCCTACCGCCGCATCGATGTTGATGTGGAGACCGGCAAGGTGAAGGGCGTGTTCTAACCATTATTGTTTTTCTGTCTGTCAAGGGTGTTGTTCTGTTGGGTTGTCCCCAGTGGAACAACACCCTTTTTTATTTCCCTGCCAGGAATTGAAAGAGTTGAGTTCCCAATGAGAATGCACTAAGATTGAGAAACATTCTGCATAATCTCATTCCTTTCAGACGGTATTTCTGGGTTGTATGGTGCTGCCAGCTAAGAATATTCCTGATAAAAAATCGGCCCTGCGAGCCACGGTCAAGGATCAGTCCGGCGCCGGCAAGGTTAAAATCGGCGAGGTGCTGCGTAAGGAGGGGCATATCCTTACCAGCCAGCTTGAAGAGGCGCTGGCCATCCAGAAAAAGACCGGGCAGCGGCTCGGCAGCATTCTCATCAAGCTCGGCCATATCGAGGAGACCACTATTCTCAACGTCCTGAGCCGGCTGCACAACTTCCCGCCGGTGGACATCAAGAAGGAACCCCCTAATCCCGAAGTTTTCAAGATTATCCCCTTTGATGTGGTGAAGAAGTACTGCGCCCTGCCGCTGCGCATGACCGGCAAGACTCTGCAGATCACCATGGCCGAACCCACCGATACCAGCGCGGTTGAGGAGTTGCAGGCCGAGGTGAAGATGGTCCTGTCGGTCTGTGTGTCGACGGAAAAGGATATTTTTGAGGCCTACAAGAAGTATTACAGGATTACCGATGAGCAGTATCGCGATTTGCTCGGTTCGGTCGAGGAGGTCGAAGAGGAAGAGGATGTCGCCAGTATCGATGACTTCGGCTCGCTCGCCTCGGAGGCGGCCGAGGAGATGGCCATCGAGGATGAAGGGAGCACAGCCGAGGAGTTTTCCGCCTCGGACGCGCCGATCATCAAGCTGGTCAACGGTATTCTGATGAAGGCGGTCAAGGACGGGGTCAGCGATATTCACATCGAACCCTACGAAAAATCGTTGCAGGTGCGTTACCGTCTTGACGGTTCTCTCTATAAGTCGATGAATCTGCCGCTTTCCATCAAGAATGCCCTCAACTCTCGGGTGAAAATTCTCTCCAGTCTCGATATTACCGAACGCCGTGTGCCCCAGGACGGCAGAATCAAGATGCGCCTGGGCCGCAACAAGGTCGTCGATTTCCGTGTCTCCACCCTGCCGACCCTGTTCGGCGAAAGTATCGTTCTCCGCATTCTCGACAAGAGTTCGCTTAATGTCGACCTGACCAAGCTCGGCTTCGAGCCTGAGGTGTTCGAGCGATTGAAACGCTGCCTGCATCGGCCACAGGGTCTGTTGCTGGTCACCGGTCCAACCGGCAGCGGCAAGACGGTTACCCTCTATTCCGCCCTGAACTCGCTCAATAACGAGGACACCAAGATTCTCACCGCCGAGGATCCGGTGGAGTTCAACTTCAAGGGTATCAATCAGGTCAACGTCCATCAGGAGGTGGGTATGACCTTTGCCGCGGCGCTCAAGGCCTTTCTTCGTCAGGATCCTGACATCATTATGGTGGGGGAGATTCGCGACATGGAAACCGCCGAAATCGCCATTAAGGCGGCGATGACCGGTCATCTCGTCTTTTCCACCCTCCACACCAACGATTGCGCCGCCACCATCGGTCGTCTCGTCGATATCGGCATCCCTCCCTACATGCTGGCCTCGGCTATCACCATGGTCCAGTCCCAGCGTCTCGGTCGGCGCCTGTGTTCGGAATGTAAGATGGAAATCCCCCTGCCGCCGGCTAAGGAGCTGCTCAGCATCGGCTTTAAGGAAAGCCAGTTGGCCGAACTCACCAGTTTGTGGGGACCGAAGGGGTGTCCGGTCTGCCGCGGCGGCGGCTATAAGGGCAGGGTCGGTTTTTTCGAGCTGATGGAAGTCACCGACGAAGTGGCCAAGGCGATCAGCGCCGAAGTGCCGGAGGACCAGCTCCGCAAGGTGGCGATTCAGGAGGGCATGGTGCCGCTGCGCAATGCCGCCATTCTCAAGGCGATCCAGGGAGTCACCAGCCTCGACGAGGTGCTGAAGAAGACGGTGGTTACCGAGGAAAGCCTGCCCGCCTATCTGGTCAACCCGGATATCGAGCGTTATGAAGATGGTGATGTCATCATCCGCCAGGGCAACAGTGATATCGATTTTTTTCAGCTCATCCAGGGTGCCCTGATGGTGGTGAAAGACGGCAAGAAAATTGCCGAGATTACTGAGCCCAACGAATACTTCGGAGAGATGTCCGCCATCTCCGGCGTAGTCCGTTCGGCCACCATCATGTCCAAAGGGCGATCGACCATCAAACGTTTTCCCGGCGATAAAATCATGGAAATTATTGAAAAACATCCTAATGTCGCCAAGCATTTCTTTAAAACCCTCGTAACCCGGCTCGGGCAGGCCAACGACATTATCGTCAAACTGGCCGAGAGCCGGAACAGGTGATCACTGTTTAGGTAGTATTACCTAAGTGCTTGTAATCCGAACTTTTCTTTGTGTGTTGTCCGGGAAAAAAAGCCACAAATATCTTGCAAAACCGGATCGAGTCCACTATGATAATTCGTTCAGTTTTGCACAGTCTTTCTGCCTTCCCCAGGCAGCCCCGCAGTACGCCGTTGTCTTTGTGAACAGTCGTCTGTCTCCGCCTCGAAAGGCGTAACGATCCGGTGCGCGAGACGATAAAGTCGATGCTTCTTTCCTGACGGCCCATGAATTCTGCGCAGTTCCCATATTCACACTATTTATATATTGTTTTCCATGCATAAGGAGCGATAATGACGGCAAAAATTATCAGCGGCACCGAGACCGCCAAGACCATCCGCGAAGAACTGAAAGCCGAGGTTGCTGAACTGAAGGAGAAGCATAATGTCGTGCCCGGCCTGGTGACCATCCTGGTCGGCGAGGACCCCGCCTCCCAGTCTTATGTCACCGCCAAGAACAAGACCGCTCATGCCCTCGGCATCCATTCCGAGCAGGTCACTCTCTCTGCCGACACCAGCGAACAGGAACTGCTCTCTCTTATTGACAAATACAACAGCGACCCGGCGATCAACGGCATTCTCGTCCAGTTGCCGCTGCCCAAGCATATCGACGAGGCCAAGGTGCTTTATGCCATCGAGCCGAACAAGGATGTGGACGGTTTTCATCCGGTCAATGTCGGCAAGATGGTGCTGGGTGAGCAGTGTTTTCTGCCCTGCACCCCGCACGGCATCCTCGAACTGCTGGTCCGTTCCGGCGTTGAGACGAGCGGCGCCGAGGTAGTGGTCATCGGTCGCAGCAACATCGTCGGCAAGCCGATGACCAATCTCATGCTGCAGAAGCGGGCGGGCGGCAATTCCACCGTCACCATCTGCCATACCCGCACCAAAGACATGGCCGCCCACTGCAAGCGCGCCGATATCATCATCGCCGCGGTTGGGGTGCCGAAGATGGTCACCGCCGACATGGTCAAGGACGGAGTGGTCATTATCGATGTCGGGGTCAACCGTATCGGCAAGACGGCGGAAGGCAAGGCCATTCTCGCCGGCGATGTCGATTTCGATGCGGTCAAGGAAAAGGCCGCCGCCATTACCCCGGTTCCCGGTGGTGTTGGCCCCATGACCATCACCATGCTGATGAAAAACACGGTCCAGGCCGCCAAGCAGGCCGCGGGTCTGATCTAACCTTTCCAGGAGCAACGATATGGCAATCTCACGCAACGGCTGTGAAGGCTGCACGGAAATCACCTGCGCCTCCACCAAGGAAGTTCTCTCCCAGGATCTGGCCAAAAACGTCATCACTGCCTATGATCGCGTCAAGGCTCGCGGCATGTCGGCCTGTCTCTTCGGTTCCGGCGGTACCTGCTGCCGTAACTGTAATATGGGCCCCTGTCAGATCATTGACGGTGTTGATGAGATGATCGGTGTCTGCGGCGCCACTGCCGACACCGTGGCAGCCCGCAACTTCGCCCGCATCGTCGCCGCCGGTACCGCGGCGCACACCGATCATGCCCGGGAGATGGTGCGCGGCTTCATCGAAACCGCCAAGGGGAACGGTCCACACCAGATCAAGGATGTGGACAAGCTCAAAAAACTTGCCGCGGTTTTCAATATCGCCACCGAGGGTCGCGAGGTCAACGAGATTGCCGTGGAGCTGGGCGAAAAGGCCCTGGCCGAGTTCGGCAAGCAGGAAAACACCCCGATCTCCATGCTGAAACGGGCGGTGCCGAAACGGCAGGCCATCTGGAAGAGTCTCGGGATCGAACCGCGCGGCATCGACCGCGAGGTGGTGGAAACCATGCACCGCACCCACATGGGAGTGGATCAGGAATATCACAACATCATGCTGCAGGCCGCCCGCTGCGCCCTGGCTGACGGCTGGGGATCCTCCATGCTTTCCACCGAGCTGACCGACATCATGTTCGGCACCCCGGTGCCGCGGCGCTCCATCGTTGATCTCGGCGTACTCAAAGCCGATCAGGTCAACGTCACCGTCCATGGCCATGAGCCGCTGCTGGCCGAGGCCCTCTGCATGGCAGCCCAGGAGCCGGATATGATCGAGCTGGCCAAAAAGCAGGGGGCCACCGGCATCAACCTGGCCGGCGTCTGCTGCACCGGCAACGAGATCCTCATGCGGCGCGGCATTCCGGTGGCAGCCGGTTTTGTCCAGCAGGAGATCGCCCTCTCCACCGGCGCGGTGGAGGCGATGGTGGTGGATGTGCAGTGTATCATGCAGTCGGTGGCTGAGGTGGCGAAAAGCTTCCACACCGATATCATCACGACCAACTACCGGGCCAAGATGCCCGGTGGCGTTCATATTCAGTTCGAGGAGCATGAGGCCATCGAGTCGGCCAAGAAGATCCTCACCCAAGCGATCAAGAACTTCAAGAAACGGGGTGATTTCCATATTCCGCAGGAAACCAAACTCGACGTAGTGGTCGGTTTTTCCCACGAGACCATCAACTACATGCTCGGTGGTCGTTTCCGGGCGAGTTACCGGCCTTTGAACGATAACATCATTAACGGGCGCATCCGCGGGGTCGGCGTCATGGTTGGCTGTGACAACTTCAAACTGGGCGACGACACCCACGAAATCATTGCCCGGGAACTGATCAAAAACAACATTCTGGTGCTGGCCACCGGTTGCGCCGCCACCTCTTTGGGCCGGGCCGGACTGGTCAACCCGGAGGCGGCTCGCTTCTGCGGCGATTCACTGCGTGAGGTCTGCGAGGCGGTGGGCATGCCGCCGGTGCTGCACATGGGCTCCTGCGTCGATAACAGCCGTATCCTCATTGCCGCCACCGAAATGGTACGCCAGGGTGGCCTGGGCGACGATATTAGCGATTTGCCCGCCATCGGCACCGCGCCGCTGTGGATGAGTGAAAAGGCGGTGGCCATTGGTCAGTATTTTGTCGCCAGCGGCGCCCAGGTTGTTTTCCAGAGTCTGCCGACCACCGGAGCCAAGGCCTTCAATAAATTTCTCCTGGAGGGCATGATGGGGGTTCACGGCGCTCACTGGAACGTGGCCGAGGATCCAAAAGAGATCGCCCGCATCATGATCGAAAAGATTGAGGCAAAGCGCGATGCGCTGGGGATCAACAAGAAGAAAGAGCGTGTCCTCTTTGACATGGATATGCGGCGCGATCTCGGCACCGGCGGCGGCCTCAAGGATGTCGGCTGTCACGGTCCAGCGGCCTGATGCGGCGACTGACGCCATTTCCTCTATGTATTTCCACTAACATCAGACAGAAGGATAGATCCGAATGAAATCGGGAAGTCGTTTAGAGAGAATTCTGACCTCCGGCGCCTTTGCCGTCACCGGGGAGCTGGGGCCGCCGAAGAGCAGCGACCCGGAGGTGGTCAGAAAGAAGGCCCGCATATTGAAAGGCCATGTTGACGCCGTCAACATCACCGATTGCCAGACCGCCATTGTCCGTATGTCCAGTATCGCCGCCGGTCTCATCACCCTGCAGGAAGGGGTGGAGCCGGTCATCCAGATGACCTGCCGGGACCGCAACCGTATCGGCATGCAGAGCGACATTCTCGGCGCCGCCGCCCTGGGGCTGAAAAACCTGCTCTGTCTGACCGGTGATCACCAGAAGTTCGGCAATCATCCCGGTGCCAAGGGCGTCTTCGACATGGACTCGATCCAGCTGCTCGGCATGGTCCGGTCGATGCGGGATGAGAAAAAATTTCAATGCGGCGAGGAGATCAAAGCCGCTGAACCTCGCCTTTTCCTCGGCTGCGCCGCCAACCCCTTCGCCCATCCCTTCGAGTTCCGCGCCCCGCGCCTTGGCAAAAAGGTTGCGAACGGCGCCGATTTTGTCCAGACCCAAATCATCTACAACGTTGAAAAATTTGCCCGCTTCATGGAGATGGTGCGTGAACTCGGCATTCATGAGAAGGCCTATATCCTGGCCGGCGTCACCCCGCCGAAATCGCTGGGTATGGCCAGGCATATGAAGAATTTCGTGCCCGGCATGGACGTGCCCGACGAGGTCATCAGCCGGATGCAGGATGCAAAAGACAAGCAGGAAGAGGGCATCAATATCTGTGTTGATATCATCAACCAGGTGCGGGAGATCAAGGGGGTGGCCGGGGTGCATATTATGGCCATCGAATGGGAAGAGGCGGTTGCGGAGATCGTCAAACGGGCCAAGCTCGGTCCGCGGCCGGTCTTCGAGGAGGCGGCGGTTGCAAAACCGGCGGCCCCAGCCATCGAGGTCACGACCGCGCCTGCCGTGGCGGTGGATACGGGCGAACGGGACAGAATGCTGGCTGAGGCCAGAAACGAGGCGGAAAAGATCATTGCTCAGGCCCGTCAAGAGGTTGAAAAAATGCGCGCAGCTGCGGTGGAAGCAGCCCCAGCCGGCGTTGCCCCAGAATATGAAGATGCAGGAGAGCATGAGATGAATGAAAGAGAACGTCAGATGGCGTTGCAATCTGTGCAGATGGGCCTCAACGCCCTGAGAAAGGCCTTTAACCTGACCGATGATCAGTTCGAGGCACTGGCAAGTTTTGCCAGCGCCGAGGCGGTGCTGAAACGGCAGCCGGCAGAGAGCACCTCTGCACCTGTACAGGCGGCAGCGCCTGTTGCCCCGGCGGCTGCTCCTGCCAAAGTTGACGACGCTGCAGCCAAGGCGGCGGCGGAGGCGAAAGCCGCTGAAGAGGCGAAGAAGGCAGCGGAGGCCAAGGCCGCGGCAGAGGCGAAAATGGCGGCTGAAGTCAAGGCCGCCGCTGAAGCAAAGGCTGCGGCAGAGGCGAAGAAGGCGGCTGAGGCCAAGGCAGCGGCTGAGGCCAAGGCAGCAGCGGAGGCCAAGGCGGCGGCTGAGGCCAAGGCAGCAGCGGAGGCGAAAGCCGCTGCTGATGGCAAAGCTGCCGAGGAGGCGAAGAAAGCGGCGCCGCCCCCGGTTGCCGGCAATGCCGAACTGGCGGTTGCCGAACTGGCGGTTGAGACGACCTCTCTTGCCGAGCGCGCCGTCAAGGTGCCGGCCGATTCCTACAAAGTCAATTACAGCGGCACCATCAAGGAAGTTCTGCTCGGCAGCGGCGGCAAGGCCCTCACTGTCGGTGGCGAGGCGTCACTGCCTTTTCATCTCTTTGAAGGGGCTATGCCGAACAAGCCGATCATTGCTCTCGACGTTCTTGACGTCAACCCGGAAGAGTGGCCTGATTCGCTGGCCCGTCACTATCAGGGCGTACTCGACAACCCGCTGGCCTGGGCGAAAAAATGCATCGCCGACTATCAGGCCGAGGCCATCTGTTTTTCCCTGGTCAGCACCGATCCCAATGGCCTGAACCGCAGCGCGGCCGACGCAGCCAAGCAGGCGGCTGAGGTGATCAACAATATCGATGTGCCGGTCATTGTCTGGGGCTGTGGCAACGCGGACAAGGACACCGAGACCCTGCGCGAGATCACTTCGCTGACCGGCGACAAAAAGGTCTGTCTGGCTCCACTGTCCGACGGCAACTACCGCTCGCTCGGCGCCACGGCGATGGCCTTTCAGAATCCGCTGGTCGCTGCCTCACCTATTGATGTCAACCTGGCCAAACAGCTCAATATTCTCCTGCAGAATCTCGGTGTGCCGTTGACCTCGGTCATGATGGACCCCTCGGTCGGCGCCCTTGGCTACGGCATTGAGTATACCTATTCCGTCATGGAGCGCATCCGTCTCGCCGCCCTCACTCAGCAGGACGAAAAACTCCAGGTGCCGATCATCTGCAACCTTGGCCGTGAGGTCTGGAAGGCGAAGGAATGCCGGCTCCCCTCCGACGACATGCTCGGCGACATGGAGCGGCGCGGCGTCATGATGGAGGCAATCACCGCCAGCTGCATGCTGCTTGCCGGCGGCGAGGTGCTGATCATGCGCCATCCCAAAGCGGTGAATCTGGTCAAGTCCCTTGTCAACAGCCTGACCGGCGGAAAATAATTTTACCGATATTCTGAGAGGAGCGATGCAATGTCTAAAATAATCTGTTCGGCCGCGATCCGAGGCGCGCATAAAATCGTCGACATGGCCGAGGAAAAATTTACCGCGGCACTGGAGAAATATGGTCCTGAACAGGCGGTATCCTTCCCGAATACGGCATATTATCTGCCGATCATCTACAGCATGCTGGGCGCCAAGGTCGAGCGTCTCGGCGACATGAAGGATATCTTCCAGGAATGCCGTAAGCTCCTGCCCGAGCTGGTCACGGACTCTCTCTGGTTGCCGTATCTCGCCCCGGCCCTTGATGCCGGCATGGCAACCTTTTTCGCCGAGGAGATGTACGAGGCGATCCGCTACCTGGAGCAGCCGGACTACTACACCAAGACCGAGGATCCGGCCGGATCCAATCTGTGGCTCGGAGCGGCGGACGACGTCATCTTTCGTAAACGCGGCGTCGAGTTTGTTGACGGCACCGCCCCTGGTTTTGCCGCCATCATGGGCTCGCCCGAGGATAAGGAGGTGGCGAGCAAAATCGCCCTGGAACTCCAGGAGAAAAATCTCTACATCTTCATGCACGACCATTCCAACGGGATCCGCATGGCCGAACAGCTGGTGAAGAACAATGTCCAGGTCGGCTGGAACACCCGGCTCGTTCCTTTTGGAGACAGCTATACCTCGGCCGTGTTCGCCATCGGTTTCGCCTGCCGCGTCGCCATGGCCTTTGGCGGCATCAAGCCAGGTGATTACCGTGGCAACTTGATCTACAACAAGGACCGGACCTTTGCCTTTGTCATGGCCTTCGGACCGGTTTGCGACGAATGGTACGCCAATGCCGCCGGCGCCATCAACTGGGGCTTCCCCACCATCTCCGACTACGATATTCCCGAGGTGCTGCCCACCGGCATCTGCACCTACGAGCATGTGGTGAGCCGGGTTCCCCATGACGAGATCGTCCAGAAGGCCATCGAGGTGCGCGGCCTCAAGGTTAACGTCACCAAGATCGATATCCCCATGGCCTTTGGCCCGGCCTTTGAGGGGGAGCGGATCAGAAAGGACGATCTTTTCATGGAGTGTGGCGGCGGCCGGACCAGCGGCGTCGAGGTGCTGATCTCCAAGGATATGTCCGAGGTTACCGACGGCGAGGTCACCCTGGTCGGCAAGGACATCAGCGACATCTCCCAGGGCCAGAACCTGCCCATCGCCATTCTTGTCGAAGTGGCCGGCCGCGAGATGCAGTCGGACTTCGAGCCGATCCTGGAACGGCAGTTCCATCACCTCATCAACTATATCCAGGGCATCATGCACATCGGCCAGCGGAATATCATGTGGATCCGCATCGGCAAAGCGGCGGTGGAGAAAGGTTTTTCCTTCAAACATATCGGCAAGGTGCTGCACGGCAAGCTGCATCAGGAGTTCGGCGCCATCCTCGACAAGGTCCAGGTCAAGATCTACACCGAGCTCGACAAGGTGGAGGAGGTCCAGGAGTTGGCCCGCAAGGTCTATGCCGAGCGCGACCTGCGCTTGGGCAACATGACCGACGAGACCGAAGAGGTCTTCTATTCCTGCACCCTGTGTCAGTCCTTTGCCCCGAGCCATGTCTGTGTCATTACCCCGGAGCGGGTCGGCATGTGCGGCGCCTATAACTGGCTCGATGGCAAAGCTTCCTTCCAGATCAACCCCACCGGACCGAACCAGCCGATCCAGAAAGGAGAATGCACCGACCCGGTTCTTGGTGATTTCACCGGCATCAACGATTTTGTCAACCAGGCCTCCCGCGGCGCGGTGCCGGCGGTGAGCTGCTATTCGCTGATGAACAATCCGATGACCGCCTGCGGCTGTTTTGAGGCCATCGCCGCCATGCTGCCCCAGTGTAACGGCATCATGGTGGTGAACCGCGACTACATGGGGATGACGCCATCGGGGATGAAATTCACATCGCTGGCCGGCATGGCTGGCGGTGGTGCCCAGACCCCCGGTTTCATGGGGGTCAGCAAGCATTTCCTCACCAGCCCCAAACTCTTCCTTGCCGAAGGGGGTCTCAAACGTGTTGTCTGGCTGCCGAAGATGCTGAAAGAAGAGCTCAAGGACAAGCTGATCGCCCGGTGTCAGGATATCGGTATGCCGGAACTTTACGACATGATCGCGGATGAAACGGTGGGTACCACGGAAGAGGAGGTACTGGCCTTTCTCAAGAAGGTCGGGCATCCTGCCCTGGCAATGGAAACCGTAATGTAACTGTTCAGGTTGGTTCGGCCGCTGGTGGCCTGGAGACATGTGATATGTTTCCCGTCCCGCCCGAGCGCTTCTCCCGGGCCGGCCACAACAGCCTGATGGCCGAAAGTCTGAATACTTATATGTGAATGAGGAGATAAAAAATGGCTCTTACTGGTATACAAATCCTTAAAATGCTTCCCAAGAAGAATTGCGGGGAGTGCGGGATACCGACCTGTCTTGCCTTTGCCATGAAAGTTGCCGCCGGGCAGGCTGAAATCGAAAAATGTCCTTATGTGTCGGAAGAGGCCAAGGCCACCATCGGCGAGGCATCCGCTCCGCCGATCCGGACGATCAAGCTCGGTGCCGGCGATGCCACCTTCACCACCGGTGGTGAGACCTGCCTATTCCGCCACGAGAAACGTTTTGAAAATCCCACCGGCATCGCCGTGCTGATGACGACGGCGATGAGTGACGCGGAGGTGGATGGTCGTCTTCAGCGTTTCAACGCCCTGCGCTACGAGCGGGTTGGAGTGCTGATGAAGGCTGATCTCATCGCGGTCAAAGACGCGGACGGCGATCAGGGGAAATTTACCGGACTGGTGAAAAAGGTGCTCGACGGGGCCGCTGCCGCCTCCCTGATCCTGATCAGCGACAAGGCGGACAATCTTGCCGCCGGCGCCAAAATCTGCGGAGAACGCAAACCCCTGCTCTATGGCGCCACCGCGGAGAATGCCGCTGCCATGGCCGCGGCGGCCAAGGAAACCGGCTGTCCGCTTGGTTTGCGCGGCGTCAATCTCGACGGCGCGGTGGCGCTCTCCGAGAAGCTGCAGGCCGAGGGGCTCAAGGATCTCGTCATCGACACCGGCGCCCGCACCATGAAGGCCGCCCTGGAGGACAATATCGTTTCGCGCCGCGCCGCGATCAAAACCAAGTTCAAGCCGCTTGGTTTTCCGCTCATCTCCTTTCCCTGTGAGATGACTGACGACATCATGATGGAGGCGATGATCGCTTCGGTGCTGATCGCCAAATACTCCGGCATCGTTGTGCTTTCCGACCTGCAGGGCGATATCCTCTTTCCCTTGCTGCTCGAACAGCTCAACATCTTCACCGATCCGCAGCGGCCGATGGTGGTTCAGGAGGATGTCTATGCCATCAACGGTCCGGCAGAGAACGCACCGGTCCTCATTACCTGCAATTTCTCGCTGACCTACTTTATCGTCTCCGGCGAGATCGAGGGGAGCAAGGTTCCGTCCTGGCTGCTGATAAAGGATACCGAGGGCCTCTCCGTTCTCACCGCCTGGGCGGCCGGCAAGTTTGGAGCCGATCTTATTGCCCAGTTCATCAAGAAATCCGGCATTCTCGACAAGGTCAAGCACCGCGAACTGATCATCCCCGGTTATCTTGCCAGTATCAAGGGCGAGCTGGAGGAGGAGCTGCCGGAGTGGACCATTGTTATCGGCCCGCGTGAAGCTGGTCATCTGCCGGCCTTTCTCAAGGAATGGAAACCGGCGGCATGAGACCCTGCCCGATCATGACCGGGAGAAGGATGTTAGGTGCTTCCCCGGTCGTGATAACAACATGATCCCGACCCTTTTGTGATCGAGACCAGATACTATGACGATGATAACCCTGACAATAAACGGCATGGAGATTGTCGCCGAGGCCGGTCTGACCATCCTCGAGGTGGCCAGGCGCTCGGATATCACCATCCCGACCCTCTGTTACGTCAAAAACAGCATCGCCGATAATCCCTGCGGGTTATGTGCGGTTGAAATCGCCGATCCAAATCGTTTTAAACTGAAATCGTCGTTGGGCGTGGAGGGACTTTTTCGCGCCTGCGTCACCCTGGCCAAGGACGGGATGGAGATCCTCACCGACTCCAAAGCGGTTGTTGCCCATCGCAAGAATCGGTTGGCCGCGATCTCGAAGACCCATTTCGGCGACTGCAAGGCTCCCTGCAATTTGACCTGCCCGGGTCAGATCAACGTTCAGGGCTACATCGCCCATATTGCCAGAGGTGAGTATGAGGAGGCCCTCCGCCTCATCATGGAGCGCAACCCCCTGCCGTTTTCCGTCGGCCGGGTCTGCCCCCGTTTCTGCGAGACCCGCTGCCGTCGTATCCTGGTCGACGAACCGGTTTCCATCAATCATCTGAAACGCTTCGTCGCCGACTGGTGCATGAGCCATGAGATCAATCTCAACATCCCCAAAGATCGGCCCACCGGTAAGCGGGTGGCGGTGATCGGTGGCGGCCCCTCCGGTTTGACAGCTGCATATTTTCTGACCCGCAAGGGCCACGACGTCACCATTTATGAGGCAGCCCCGCAGCTTGGCGGCGCCCTGCGTTACGGCTTTCTCAATTACAAGATCCCCAGGGATATTCTCGATTACGAGGTCAATTCCATCCTCAAGATGGGCATCTCCATCCGTCTCAGTCAGCAGTGGGGGAAGGACTTCACCTTGCAGGATCTGCGCGACCAGGGCTTTGATGCCACCTTTATCGGCATCGGCGCACCGCTCGACCAGCCCCTCGACATTCCCTGCGCCAACTATGAACATGTCTACACCGCGCTCCAGTTTCTTCGCATGGTAAATGACGGCAGGAAACTCGACCTTGGCCGGCGTGCCGCAGTGATCGGCGGCAACAATATCGCCATGGAGGTGGCCCGTTCACTGCTGCGTCTCGGCGTCAACGAGGTGACGGTTGTTTATCCCCGGGCCCAGATCGAGATGCCGGCCAATCAGCGTAACATACGCGAGGCGGAACACGAGGGTGTCCAGTTTCTCCTCATGGCCTCGCCGGTTGATCTCTGTGCCCGTTCCAACGAAAATACCCGCCTGATGCTCAACCTGATCAGGATGAAGCTCGGTGAACCGGACAGCCGGGGCCGGCGCGAGGCGGTGCCGATTCCTGAATCCAAGAACGCCCTGCCCGTGGACACCGTTGTCAGCGCCATCGGTCAGTTTGCAATTGACGGCATCATGCCTGGCGGCGAACTCGAGGCCGCCCTGGAGCTGACGCCCAAAGGCATGATCGTCGCCAATCCCCGTAGCTCGCAGACCAATATCGATGGGGTCTTTGCCGGCGGCGATGTGGTGAGCGGGGTGAAAACCGTTATTCAGGCCGTCGTTACCGGTCGCCGCGCTGCGGAAAATATCCATTCCTACATTATGGGGGTGGACAAGGAGAGTGGTGAGAGCCGTTTCAATTTCACCCGCGGCAAGGGATTTGATGAAGTCAGCCTGAAAAACTTCGAGGGGGTCAATGTCAAGCTGCGGGAAAAGATGCCGCAACGGCCGCCTGAGGTGTGCCGTCAGGATTTCGACGAGATCAAACTCGGTTTCACTGAAAAGATGGTGCGGCGTGAGGCGGAACGTTGTCTCTCTTGCGGCTGCACCGCCTTTGACCGCTGCAATCTCAAGGAACTCGACATCGCCTATGACGTCAATATCACGAAGACCGGCATGGGCACAGTGCCGCTCTACCCCATTGACACGTCGCATCGGGCCATTGTCATTGATCCGAACAAGTGTATCTTCTGTCAGCGCTGCCTGCGGGTCTGCGAGTATGACGCCTTGGAGCTGCAGGCCGATTCGGTTGACGATGAGGGGCAGCCGCAGGGACTGGTCCTTCGCTTCAGGGACAACTGCGTTTCCTGCGGCAAGTGCGTGGACAACTGTTCTACCGGCGCGCTCAACAAGAAACAGCGGATCGTGCCGATCCAGGGTGAACCTGTCCAGGATGTCAGAACCACCTGCCCCTACTGCGGCACCGGGTGTCAGCTTATACTCAAGGTCAAGGGGCAGACCGTCATGGAGGCCACCGCTGATCCGGAAGTCGGACCCAATTACGGCGATCTCTGCGTTAAGGGACGTTTCGGCCATAACTTCATTCATCATCCGGACCGGCTGAAACGGCCGCTCATCCGCCGCCGTCCCGGTGGCCCTCTTGAACCGGCTAGATGGGATGACGCCCTTGATCTCATTGCAGGCACCTTTGCCCGCATCATGGCGGAGAAAGGCCCCGATTCCCTGGCCGGCCTTTCCTCGGCCCGCTGCACGGTGGAGGAAAACTACGCCTTTCAGAAATTTTTCCGCGCGGTGATCGGCACCAACAATGTTGATCACTGCGCCCGCTATTGACACAGCCCCACTGTTGCAGGTCTTGCAACAACGCTTGGTTCCGGGGCAATGAGCAATACCATTGCCGGCATTGAGGACAACGAGGTGTTGTTCGTTATCGGTTCCAACACCACAGAGGCCCATCCGGTCATTGCCGTGCGGATGATGCACGCGGTGAAGAAGGGGGCGAAGCTACTGGTCGCTGATCCCCGCGCCATCGAGCTGACAAAGAGCGCACGGCTCTGGTTGCGGCAGCGCCCCGGCAGTGACGCGGCCCTGATCAACGCCATGTGTCATGTCATCATCCGTGATGACCTTCACGACCGAAAATTCATTGCCGAGCGCACGGAAAATTTTGACCGCCTGCGTGAGGCGGTCGCCTCCTGCACCCCGCAGTGGGCGGAAAAGATCACCGGCGTGCCGGCCGCTGACATCGAGGAGGCGGCCCGCATTTACGCCCGGGCCGAGCGAGCCGGCATCTATTACACCATGGGGATTACCCAGCACACCTCGGGTACGGACAATGTCCGCGCCCTCGCCAACCTTGCCCTGCTGACCGGCAATCTTGGCAAGCATGGCGCGGGTCTCAATCCCCTTCGTGGGCAGAACAATGTGCAGGGATCGAGCGATATGGCCTGCGTGCCGATGGTTCTGCCCGGCTACCGGCCGGTGGCCGACGAAGAGGCGCGCAAGCATTTTGAGGCGATCTGGGGCACTCCGGTGCCGGCTCGACCTGGGCTGACCGCCACCGAGGTGATGCCGGCCATCCTTGACGGTCGGATAACCGGCATGTGGATTATGGGTGAGAATCCGGTCCTCAGCGATCCGAACAGCGGACATGCGAAAAAGGCGCTGGAAAAGCTCGACTTTCTCGTGGTGCAGGACATTTTCATGACCTGCACTGCCGAGCTTGCCGATGTGGTGTTGCCCGCGGCCTGTTTTGCCGAAAAGGACGGCACCTTCACCAATACGGAACGCCGGGTGCAGCGGGTGCGTCGCGCCGTCTGCCCACCGGGGCATGCCATGGACGATCTCTCCATCATCAACATGGTGACGAACAGGATGGTCGGCACCAAGCAGAGCATGATGAGTCGGCCGGGACGTGAATTCACCCTGCCGGGCGGCGGCAGGTACAAGGTTTTCGCCCCTTTCCCCGAGGAGGTCTTCGCTGAGATCGGGCGGGCCTGGTCGCACATGGCCGGCATGTCCTATCAGCGGCTCGATGAGGAGGGAGGGCTACAGTGGCCCTGTCCGACTCAGGATCATCCCGGCACCCCGATTCTCTTTGAGAACGGTTTTCCCATCGGTCGGGCGAAATTTACCGAGATTGTCTGGAGCGGTCCCAAGGAGGGCACCGATAAAGACTATCCGCTGGTGCTGACCACCGGCCGGGTGCTTTATCAGTATCATACCGGCACCATGACCAGACGGTCCCATGTGCTGGAGGAGTCGGCTCCCTCTCCCTATGTCGAGATTCATCCCCGGACCGCCGAGGCCCTGGCCATTACCGACGGTGAGACGATAAAGGCTGTCTCCCGGCGTGGGGCGATCACCCTGCCGGCCAGGATTACCGAGCGTGTTGAGGCCGGCGTGGTCTTCATTCCCTTCCATTACAAGGAAGCGGCGGCAAACCTGCTGACGAACGACGCCCTCGACCCGGTCTGCAAGATCCCGGAGGCCAAGGTCTGCGCCGTGCGCATTGAAAAGATCGCGGCATGAAGGTGCCGTTGGTATTGTTGTGGTATTCTTATAACACTGGAGAACGAAATGGGTAAAGCAATGGAACACAGATCCGGTTCGGTGATGGTGGTCGGCGGCGGTGTCGCCGGTGTGCAGGCCGCCCTTGATCTGACCGAACTGGGATATTATGTCTATCTGGTGGAAAAGTCGGCGGCCGTTGGCGGCGCCATGGCCCAGCTTGACAAGACCTTTCCCACCAATGACTGTTCGCTTTGAATCCTTGCTCCGAAGCTGGTTGAGGCCGGTCGGTCTCCCAATATCGAAATTCTGAGCAACACGGATTTTCTCTCCCTGGATGGCAAACCGGGGGCCTTCACCGCCAGGGTGCGGCTCAATCCGCGCTACATCGACGCCGACAGGTGCACGGCCTGCGGTCTCTGCACCCAGTACTGTCCGCGTCATATGGTGGACAGTTACAACGAGGGTCTGGCCATCACCCGGCCGATCCACATCGACTATCCGCAGGCGGTGCCGGCCACCTATTTCATCGATCCGGCCGCCTGTCTGCATCTCAAGCACAATACCTGCCAGATTTGCGTGCCGGTCTGTCGCAGCCATGCCATCGATTTCTCCCAGAAGGCGGTGGAGCGTGACATCCAGATCGGCGCGGTCATCATGGCCCCCGGTTTCGGCAAGGTGCCGGACGAGGCGCTGACCAAGTACAACTACGGTAAGCATCCGGATATTGTCACCAGCCTGGAGTTCGAACGGCTGCTCAATCCCTCCGGACCCTTCCAGGGCGAGGTGCGTTGCCTGTCCGACAAGCGTCATCCGCATAAAATCGCCTTTATCCAGTGCGTCGGCTCCCGCGATCTCGGCTGCGACAACGGCTACTGCTCCTCGGTCTGCTGCATGTATGCCATCAAGGAGGCAATGGTCGCCAAGGAGCATGATCCGGAATGCGAGATTACCATCTTCTACATGGACCTGCGCACCCAGGGCAAGGACTTTGACGCGGCCCGCATCCGGGCCGAGGAACAGTTCGGCATCAAATTTGTTCGGGCTCGGGTGGCGGATGTCATGCCGTGGGGCAAGCAGCTGAAGTTGACCTACTCGACCATGGCCGAGAGCCATTATTTTGAGGCCTTTGACATGGTCGTACTCTCGGTCGGACTCGATTCGCCGAAAAGCGCCGCTGATCTCGCCCGCATCGGCAATTTTGACCTGAACCGCTACGACTTTTGCCAGACCACCACCTTCGCGCCCCTGCAGACCAGCCGTGACGGCGTGCTGGTGGCCGGCGCCTTCCAGGGGCCGAAGGACATTCCGGAAAGCGTCACCCAGTCCAGTGCCGCCGCCGGCCTTGCCGCCGCCCTGATCAAACAGCAGCGCGGCGCCGGCATCGTCCACAAATCCTATCCGGACGAACAGCAGGTGACGGAGAATGACGAGGTGCGGATCGGCGTCTTTGTCTGCCGCTGCGGTATCAATATCGCCGGTACGGTCGATGTGCCGCGGGTCGTCGATTACGCCGGGGAGATGGACAACGTCGTCTATTTCAGCGATAGCCTTTACAGCTGTTCCCAGGATGCTCAGGAGATCATCAAGAACAAGATCAAGGAGCACCGGCTGAACCGTATTGTCATGGCCGCCTGTTCGCCGCGGACCCATGAGCCGCTTTTCCAGGAAACCCTCAAAGACGCCGGGCTGAACCGTTCCCTGTTTGAGATGGTCAACATCCGCGATCAGTGTTCCTGGGTCCATGCCAATGAACCGGACGAGGCGACCGGCAAGTCGAAGGATCTGGTGCGGATGGGTATCGCCAAGGCGCGCCACCTGCGCCCTCTGCCCGAACAGACCGTGCCGGTCACCCCCCAGGCCCTCATTATCGGCGGTGGCATCGCCGGCCTGACTGCGGCCGAAAACCTGGCTGAGCAGGGTTTTCAGTGTTTTCTGGTGGAGAAGAACGACTCCTTGGGCGGTCATGCCGCCAGCATGGGCGATACCGGTTCCGGTGAGAACATCGCCGCCATGATCAAGGATCTGATCAAGCGGGTGGAGAAAAATAAGAAGATCGAGGTGCTGACCGGCGCCGAGCTGGTGGCGGTCAACGGCTTTGTCGGGAACTTCTCCTCGGTGGTCAAGACCCGCAAGGGCAAGAAGGAAGCGGAACTGACCATTGACCACGGTGTCATCATCATCGCCACCGGCGGCCGTGAGCACCGGCCGGACCGTTATCTTCTCGGCCAGGCAAAGAAGGTCGTCACCCAGCGTGAGCTGGAAGGTATGCTGGCCGGCAAGGGCAAGGACCGGACTCCGGACTCGGTGGTCATGATCCAGTGTGCCGGCTCCCGCGGTGATGACCTCACATACTGCAGCAAGGTATGCTGCACCACTGCGGTGAAAAACGCCCTCAAGATCAAGGAGCGCAATCCCCGTTCGCAGGTCGTCGTCCTCTACCGCGACATGCGAACCTATGGTTATAGCGAGGATCTCTACCGGCAAGCGCGGGAGCAGGGGGTTGTTTTCATTCCCTACGAGATGGAGCACAAGCCGGAGGTGGCGAAAAAGGGCAGCGGGGTCACCGTCTCTTTCTTTGATCCGCTACTGCAGGAGGATGTCACCCTCAGCCCTGATCTGCTGGTATTGAGTGTCGGCATCGTGCCGGAGGACACCGAGAACCTGAGCAAGCTGCTGAAAATTCCGGTCAACGAGAACAAATTCTACCTGGAGGCCCACGTCAAGCTGCGACCGGTGGAGCTGGCCGTGGACGGTGTCTATGTCTGCGGGCTTGCCCATTCGCCGAAACCGCTCGATGAAATCATCGTCCAGGCCCAGGCGGCGGCGGCCAAGGCTGCCATTCCTCTGGTCCAGGGTCACGTCTCGGTGGAACCGATCGTGTCCTGTGTCGACAGCGAGCTCTGCATCGGCTGCGGTATCTGCGCCAGCCTCTGTCCCTACCAGGCCATCGAGATGGTCAAGGACGACAAACGGAAAAAGGCGCGGACCATCTCCGCCTCCTGCAAGGGCTGCGGCATCTGCGCCTCGCGCTGTCCCACCTTCGCCATCTCCATGGGCGGCTTTACCCGGGAGCAGATCATGGCCCAGATCAAGGCCTTTGGCGAACTGTAAGAGGATAAGGAAATTTTCACCATACCGGCGGGCCCGGTCTGTTTGCTGCCGGGCCCCCCCAACGAGGAATGACAATGACAAAGGAAGAATTCAACCCGAAAATTCTGGGTTTTCTCTGTAACTGGTGCTGCTACGCCGCGGCTGATGCCGCCGGCGTCTCGCGCTATCAGTATCCGCCCAATCTGCGGACCATCCGGGTCATGTGCACCGGCCGGATCGATCCCTCCTTTATCCTGCAGGGCTTCATGGAGGGGGCGGCCGGAATCTTCACCGGTGGCTGACAACTCGGCGAATGTCATTACCAGGTCGGTAATTACGATGCAATGGGAGTCAACGCGCTGGTCCAGAAGATCTTGAGCGGAATCGGGATCAACCCGGCCCGTTACAACCTTCAGTGGGCCTCGGCTGCCGAGGCGCCGCGATTTGTCAAGCTGATCACCGAGTTCACCGGCCAGGTGAAAAAACTCGGGCCACTCGGTCAAGCGGAAGGCATTGCTCCGGATGAGATGAAAAAACGGCTGGAAAAGGCCCTGGAACTGGTCAACAGCCAGAAGTTGCGCATGGCCTTCGGCACCACCACCCGCACTCTGCGCAAGGACAACGATTACAGCGACGCCCATCTGGCCGAGGTGCTCGACGCCAAGGTGGGCAAGGCCATCGACGCGGGCCTGTAAAATGTTCCGCGTGGCAACATGCAGATGTGCAACCGTTGCCACGCTGGCAGGCTGGCCTATCCTTTTCCATGAAACTCGGGATTGATACCGGCGGCACCTTCACCGATTTTTTTCTGCTGAACGGCACTGCCGTCGCAACCCATAAGGTTTCTTCCACCCCCGACGACCCGGTCCGGGCTATCCTGGCCGGGTTGCTGCATTTTTTCCCCCATCCCGATGATCCGTCCCGGCTGGCCATGCCTGCGGAACTTGAGATTGTCCACGGCACCACGGTCGGCACCAATGCCTTTCTCCAACGCCGGGGCGCCCGCACCCTGCTTATTACGACCGCGGGCTTTGAGGATGTGCTCATCATCGGTCGCCAGAATCGCGCTGCCCTTTATGATCTGCGGATCGAGCGCTCACCGGCGATCATCGATCCGGCCTGCTGCGTTGGCGTTAAAGAGCGCTTGCGCTCCGACGGCAGCGTGTTGCAGCCGCTTGGCAAAACCATCGGCAAGCGGTTGCGGCGGCTGTGCCGGCAGCATGCCATCGAAGCGGTCGCCGTCTGCCTGCTGCACGCCTATGCCAATGACGAGCATGAGCGGCTCATTGCCGCTGCGCTGGCTGGTCTCGCTCTTCCCGTTTCCCTCTCGTCGCAGGTATTGCCGGAGTTCCGCGAGTTCGAGCGGATGGCAACGACAGCGATTAATGCCTATCTCGCCCCGGTTGTTTCAACCTATATCGAGAAACTGGCCGCTGAAGTCGCACCCGTTTCGTTGTCGATTCAGCAATCCAACGGCGGCTTGCTGCCGGCCCGTGCCATCGGTGAGCGGGCGGTTCATACCCTGCTGTCCGGTCCGGCCGGCGGGGTGCATGGCGCCTGGCAGCTCGCCCGGGCCATGGGCCGCGAGCGGATCATCACCTTTGACATGGGAGGCACCTCCACCGATGTCGCCCTCTGTAATGGCAGACCGGCCCTGACCCGTGATTACCGGATTGATTCCTGGCCGGTCCGCATCCCGGTCATGGATATCCATACCGTCGGTGCCGGTGGCGGCTCCATCGTTGCCATCGACCGGGGCGGTCTGCTTCATGTCGGGCCGCGCAGCGCCGGGGCCGAGCCGGGTCCGGTCTGTTACGGTCTGGGCGAGGAGTTGACCGTCACAGATGCTAATCTTTTTCTTGGCCGGCTGCTCCCGCAACGTTTTCTCGCCGGGCGGATGCCCCTCTTTCCCGAACGGGTGGAGGAGAGGATGAAAAGGCTTGGCGCCGAATTGGGCCTTACCGCCAGAGAGGCGGCGTTGGGCATCATTCGTGTTGTCAACGCCGAAATGGCAAAGGCTGTGCGCGCCGTTTCCATGGAGCGCGGGCACGATCCGAAGGAGTTCTCCCTCTTTTCCTTCGGCGGCGCCTCGGGACTGCACTGCTGTCAGCTTATTGCCGAACCCGGCATAACGGCGTTGGGCGGGCGGGCCCGGGCCGGCATTCTCTCTGCCCAGGGCATGGCCATGGCCGACGTCGTCCTTGACGGCAGCAGGGCATTTTTCCTCTCCGGCCGCCAGCTTCCGCGTCATCTTCTAACCGCCGCATTTGCTGAGCTAGTGGCGGAAAAACAGGACGAGCTGGCCGCGTTTTCCGGTCGCCGATCCTGCCAGGTGCAATGCTCTGTCGACGTCCGCTATCAAGGGCAGTCCTTTGAGATTACCGTTCCCTTTGACGAGACCTTCCCGGCCAGCTTTCACACCATGCACCGGCAGCAGTTCGGCTATGCCCTGCCGGATCATGATCTTGAAGTGGTCGCCATCCGCTGTTCCCTGACCATTCCGGGACCGGTCGTATCCTTTCCCCGTTCACCTGTCAGCCATATGGGCACCCCTATGCCCGTGGAAAGGGTGCCGGTGATCTTTGACGAGGGAACCCGGGAAGCGTCTCTTTTTTCCCGCAACCGCCTGTGCTGCGGCCAGCAGCTCTGCGGCCCGGCGCTCATCGTCGATGCCTACACGACGATTCTGCTGCCCGGTGGTTTTTTTCTGCAGGTGGACGAGATGGATAATCTTATCATTCGCCCTGACTGACTCTTTGTTGCTGTAGTTGCGGTTTCAGCTGTTTTTACCTTCAGCTTTTCCGAACTTTTGTGATACTCTGTTGAAATAACAACAAACTTTTTTTACGGCAGGTGAACAGATGACCGCTGAGTCCCATTCCCTGGAAGAAACCTTAAAGCGCAAGGATAAAGAACGACCGGCTGCCGACGTTGCGGCGGAGCTTGTCCGACTGGCGGAGCAGATCAATCGGGGGCACGTGACGGTCAGCGGTGAGGCGGTGCCGGTTGGGGACAGTTTTTCCTGTCGCGTCAAAAAGCAGATCAAAAAAGGGGTTTTCTCCTGTGAAATTATCCTGCATGCCCGGGCGACGGCGACGGCGGCAATGACGGACTCAACCCCCGTCGCTCAAGAACTGCCCCGGCCAATAGTGCCGAAAAAATCCGCTCCGCCCGGCGGCAAAAAACTGAAAAAGGAAATCAGCAGGCTCTGGAAGAGGGTGGCGGCCCAGGTGGAAAAGGGGACGGGCCCGGCGACCGCCGATGGGGCGGATCTGCTGCGTGCCTGTGAAGAGTACACCATGTATGCTGACAAGGAATGGTTCGATAGCTGGCGGCACTGTCATGAAGAGATCCGCGCCTGCCTGGCTCTGGCTGGCCGGGGCGACTATCCGGCGGCGCAGGTAAAGATGGCCACTGTAAACCGTTTGACGAAGGAGTGCCATTCCCTTTATAAATAAGGAGTGTGTCATGCCAATGAGCATGCGATTTTCCCGGTTCGGCCCGTTTTTTCGGTTGAGGGCTTGCGGGGGCGAGCCTGGGTAAACTTGGGCAGGATGGACCATGGATGAGGATGTTTGCAGTCATGCCGGCAACAGCGGGGAAGATCTGATTCTGCTCGGGTGCGGCGGATCGCCGGTGTGTCCGGAAATTCGTGCCTTTCTGGAACAGCATTTCCGGGTGGTGCACTGCGAGGACTGCGCCCATGTCGTCGAGCTGGCCGCTCACTATCTGCCGGACCTTATTCTCATGTCGTCCCGGGCTGAGTGCTGCGGCCTCGATGTCTGCGAAAAACTGCAGAAAGGGCTTTTCAGTCAGCGACCTGCGGCGGTCATGCTCTTCGGACCGGAGGATGGCCTGCTCATTGATCGCGCCTTTGCCGCCGGCGTCGATGAGTACATCCGGGAGCCGATTCATTGGAAACTGCTTTATTACCGGATCAATTTCCTTATCCAGAAAAGACGGTCAGAGCTTGAGCTGAGTGATTTTGCCCGGCGGCTGGAGCAGATCAACCGCGAGCTCAAGGAGTTCACCTATGTCGTCTCCCACGATCTGCAGGAACCGCTGCATCTGATCCGCGCCTTTGCCGAACGCATTACCAAGCGATCCCGTTCGGTACTTGACGATCAGGGCGCCCTTTATCTCGAACGGATCATCAAGGCTGCCGGCCGCATGCAAAGTCTGATCGACGGATTGCTTCAGTATTCGCGTCTTACCACCCAGGCACGGGAGTTCACCGTGGTCAATCTCACCGATGTCGTCCGCGAGGTCATCGCCGATCTCGAGGTGCGCATCGATCAACTCGGGGCGGTGATCCGGGTCAGCGAGCTTGGCGTGGTCGAGGCAGACCCCCTGCAGATGCGGCAGCTCTTTCAGAATCTCGTCTCCAACGCGCTGAAGTATTCCTCCGGCGTCGAGCCCCCCTATATCGAAGTTTTTACCGTTGATTCCCAGGAGCGGTGCACGCGGAGCGGGGTATGCCGGATAGTGGTGAAGGATAACGGTATCGGTTTTGATTCCTGTTTTCAGGAACAGATCTTCGGGCTCTTCCAGCGTTTGCATGGCCGGGATGAATATAACGGCACCGGCATCGGCCTGGCTATCTGCAAGAAGATCGTCGAGCGGCACGGCGGCGCCATTGCCGCTCGTTCGGCAGCGGGGCAGGGTGCGGAGTTTGTCGTCACCCTGCCGCTGAAGCAGAAGAAGTAGCATCGGTGTGCGCAACGAACCTGCCGTTGCGCATCTTTCCGCATTCCGTCCGGCAGATCAGCCGGCTACCTCGAAGCCGATTTTCGTTATCGCCGCCCGGACCGTATCAGGCGGTACTGCCTTCGTTTCCGTGTAGCTTGCTTCGCCTTTTTCCAGATCGACCCGGACATCGACGATACCGTCAATTTCCTGCAACGCCTTGGTTACCGAGGCCGAGCAGTGTCCGCAGCGCATGCCGTTCACTTTGATCGTTGTCATGGATTATCCCTCCTGTTGCCATTTGGTGCTGGCGATGTGAAAAAAAATGATTAGATTTTAAGTAAAAAATTAATTACTTTTAAATGCTTTTGCAAGCGATATTGAGGTTCGGCGGGGGAACCGACGCCTGACTGAGGATATCCAATTGAAGGATGCTGCCATGACAAGCGAACATTCACCGCAAGGTGCGGCCCTGCAGGCAACGATCAAGGGCATGCATTGCGCCGCCTGTTCCAGCCGTATCGAAAAGGTGGTGGGGGAGATGGCCGGAGTGCGCCGGGTTTCGGTCAATCTTGCCACCGAAAAGATCGATCTGGCCTGGGATCAGGGCGCGGTTACCATTGACGAGATCGCCGCCCGCATTGCCGGAATCGGCTTTGAACTGGTGCTGCCGGCGGCAGAGGCAGAAGTGGTCTTTACCGTCGGAGGCATGCACTGCGCCTCCTGCTCCAGTCGGATCGAGAAGGTAGTGGGGGCGCTGGCCGGGGTGCGGAGCTGCTCGGTGAATCTGGCCACCGGTCTGGCAACCATCGTTTTTTCTCCGGAACAGATCAGTCAGCGCCAGATCAGGGAGGCCATCGGCGCCCTTGGCTTCAAGGCAGAGCCGGCATCAACCGTGGAGTCGCCTTTGGCACGACAGAACGCCGAAATGGCGGCACGGTTGCAAACCATGAAAAAAAACCTCGTTCCCTCCTTTATTCTCGCCATCCTCGTCATGGTTGTCTCCATGGGCCACATGGTTGGCGTGCCGATGCCGGCTCTGCTCAACCCGCAGATCAATCCCTTTTCCTTTGCCCTCGTTCAGTTCCTTCTCGTTGTGCCGGTCATGTGGCTGGGTAGGAATTTTTATCGCATCGGTTTTCCCAGCCTGCTGCGTGGGGCGCCGAACATGGATTCCCTCATCGCCGTCGGCACCGGCGCTGCCTTTGTTTATTCCACCTGGAATCTGGTGGAAATCGCCCTCGGCATCGATGCCATGGCCCGGGCCCATGATCTCTATTATGAAAGTGCGGCCATGCTGATCGCCCTGGTCTCCCTCGGCAAGTTTCTGGAGACCCGTTCCCGGGCCCGCACTTCGGACGCCATCAGTCGACTGATGCAGCTGGCGCCGGACACCGCCACCCTGCTCCGCGGCGAGACCCAGGAGACAATTACAGTGGCGGAAATCATGGTTGATGATCTGCTGCTGATCAGGCCGGGGGAGCGGCTGCCGGTGGACGGCGTCATCGAAAAGGGGGCGTCGAGTCTCGATGAGTCGATGCTGACCGGCGAGAGCCTGCCGGTGGAAAAGAAGGAGGGGGATAGGGTGGTAAGCGGCACCTTGAACAGCAACGGCATCCTCCACGTTCGCGCCACCCGGGTCGGAAATGATACCATGCTGTCCCGTATCGTCAGGATGGTGCAGGACGCCCAGGGGGCAAAACCGCCCATCGCCAATCTCGCTGATCGGATCAGTCTCTACTTTGTCCCGACGGTTATGGTGGTGGCTCTGCTGGCCGGGTTCGGCTGGTATGTGATCGGCCAGACAGAATTCACCTTTGCCTTGCGCATCTTCATTGCAGTGCTGGTCATTGCCTGCCCCTGCGCCATGGGCCTTGCCACCCCCACCTCGATCATGGTCGGCACCGGTCGTGGCGCTCAGCTCGGGGTGTTGATCCGAAACGCCGCAGCCCTGGAGGTTGCCCGCAAGGTCAACGCGGTGGTCTTTGACAAGACCGGCACCCTGACCCACGGCAAGCCAACCCTCACCGACGTGATTAATCTCAGCGGCAGGGAGGATGCCGATTTTTTCGCGGTGGTCGCTTCCGCCGAAAGTGTTTCCGAGCACCCATTGTCGCAGGCGGTGGTCAACGGCGCCCGGGAAAAAGGTCTGGTTCCCCGCCCGCCCCTTTCCTTTACCGCACAGCCAGGAAGGGGGATCACCGCCACAGTCGAAACCGGTGGTGACGGCGAGAAAAAAAATGTGGTGCTCCATGTCGGTAATCTGGAATTCATGGAGGAACAGGGCATTGCCGTGCCGGTCGAACGGAGCTCCGATGTTGCCGCTCTTGCCACTGCCGGCAAAACGGTTCTCTATGTTGGCTGTGACGGGATCTTGTCCGGACTGCTGGCCGTTGCCGATCGAATCAAGGAAGAGGCGGCGCCCACCGTTGCCGCGCTCCACCAGATGGGGGTCGAGGTGGTCATGCTCACCGGCGATCATGCCGAAACTGCGAATGCCATTGCCGCCCAGGCCGGCATCAGCCGGGTCATTTCCCAGGTATTGCCGGATCGCAAGGCGGAAGAGATCGAGAAGCTTCAGCAGGGTGGCCGGGTGGTGGCCATGGTCGGCGATGGCATCAACGATGCGCCGGCCCTGGCCCTCGCCGATCTCGGCATTGCCATGGGCACCGGTATCGACGTGGCCATCGAAAGCGGTGATATCGTTCTGATGCGGGGCAATCTCGACAGTGTGCTGACCGCACTGAAGCTGAGCCGGGCCACCATGCGCAATATCAAACAGAATCTTTTCTGGGCCTTTGCCTACAACGTCATCGGCATCCCGGTGGCGGCCGGTGTCCTCTATGCCTTTGGCGGGCCGACCCTGAACCCGATGATTGCCGGCGCCGCCATGGCGCTCAGTTCCGTGTCCGTGGTGACCAACGCTTTGCGGCTGCGCTTCTTTACCCCGTAAAAAGCAGCCGGGGTGCTGCGGGATAGTTACAAAAAAGCTTCATTTCCTTTTACCGAATGCCGATACGGTTGCTGTAAAGGAGCGCATGAAGATGAAGATCGCCTCGGCGGATATCGGCATGACAAGCCGTAGCCTTTCCCTCTCCCTCGATGTGGAGCGGGAGAAAGTGGAGTTCTGGGTGGACCGTCCCGTCGCCGATGGCAGGGAAGCGGACAACCCCGGCGGGCGGGACCGCCTTTCCCTGTCCGCCGCTGCCATGCGGCGGCAGATGGTGTGCTGTCCGAACAGCACCGGCGTCGATCAGGCGCCGGCAGAGGAGAGCGGCGGTCTTGACCCCAGGCTTGCCGCCATGCGTCGTATCCTGGAGATACTTACCGGCCGCAGGATCGCTGTTGCGTCTTTCCAGGGTCAGGTGGAGGGCGCGGCCGGCGGACCGGGTCTTGTCGCCGGTGGGCCGCCATCGACGCCGGCGGGGGAACGGGCAGGCTGGGGACTTGTTTTCGAAGCGGAAGCGATTCATGCCGAAGCGGACATCACGATCTTTGCCGCCAGCGGCACGGTGACCACCGCGGATGGCGCGCAGCACGCCATCTCCCTGGAGATGAGTATGGCCCGTTTTGTCGAGGAGCGGACGAGCCTCACCCTTCGCGCCGGTGACGCCCGTTTTGTCGATCCGCTGGTGGTGAATTTCCATGGGCAGGCCGCCCGGCTTGGCGATGTCCGTCTCGGCTTTGATCTCGACAGCGACGGCACGGCGGAGGAGATCGCCTTTCTCGCGCCGGGCAGCGGTTTCCTGGTCTGGGACCGGAATAACGACGGGGTGGTCAGCAACGGCAGCGAGCTGTTCGGTCCGGTGAGCGGTCATGGTTTTGCCGAACTGGCTGGCCATGATGCGGACGGCAATGGCTGGCTCGATGAGAATGACCCGCTTTTTGCAGAGCTGCGGGTCTGGATGAGTGATCAGGCCGGCCTCCTTTCCCTGCGGCCTCTGACGGAACTTGGAATTGGTGCCCTGCTGCTGACCCCCTTTGACACTCCCTTTATCCTCGATGATGCGACCGGTCTCACTGCCGGCCGCATCCGGCAGACCTCCCTGGCCCTGTTCGAAAAGGGCACCGCGACCACGGTGCAGGAAATCGATCTGGTTGTCTGAAATTCCTGCCTTCTCAGCGATCGGAACGGCGCAGCCGCTCCAGGAGCTTCCCGTCCATTTCTTCGAAGAATTCGATCCCCATGGCAAAGGGTTGCCCCTCATCGTCGATCCGGCGGTCAAACCAGACCGGGCGGGTTGCCACCGTGCATTCCTCCTGCCCATCCGGCAGGATGAGGCTCAGATAAAGGACGATCTGAGTCGATTCAAGGGGGGCAAAAAAGAGGTGGAGATTGTCGACAATGACCCGATGGGTGAGCAGACCCGCGCCTTTTCTGGACAGATCGCGGAGCCGGCAGGGGGTCGGTCTGCTGATCCTGTCTCCGCCCTGGCCGCGGCAGAGGAACAATGATCCGGGGATATTCAGGTGGTGGCGGGTAAAAAGACGGCGCTCGATGCCCATCTCAGGGAAGCCTCAACTGGCGTTTAAGGACATCGGCCACTAGCGGGGCGACGGAAAAGATGTCGAGCAGGCCGTCGCTTTCCACCCCGGGATAGGTGTCGGCGCCGATAATGCGGGTAATGCCGTGCTCCTTGAACTTTTCCCGCGATTGGCCGGCCAGCACCAGGTGAGTGGCAAAGAGGATGGTGTCCCGCGCCCCTGCCTCCCGGCAGCGCAGGGCGGTCTGGATGATGGAGCCGCCGGTGCGGATCATGTCGTCGCAGATCACCGCGGTCTTGCCGTTGACCACGCTCGCCACCTGGCTCACCATGGTCTTGTCCATGGCATACCGGTCCTTGTCCGCCGCGGTATGCGGCACATTGAGCAGACCGGCCAGCCGGGCCACCCACTTGCTGCGGCCGTAGTCGGGCGAGACCAGCACCAGATCCTCCAGTTGCAGTTCCCGGATTTTCTGGACAATGAGGTTTGCGGTATTGATATGCTGGGTCTGGACGTCGCCGCGGTGGGCATGGAGGACGGCCTCGGAGTGCAGATCGATGAAGGCGACGAAGTCGGGGCGGGCGCGGAAGATCTGGCGGGTGCGGGTGATGCCCTTGGGGATCTCGTTGGTGTCCGGTTTGGCCTGTTCCATGGTTGAGTAGCCGAGGTAGGGAATGACAACGTTGACCCGTTTGGCCCGGTAATAGCGGCAGCCGTCGATGAGGTCGAGCAGCTCCTGATGGGAGACGTCGTCCGCGGTGGCGCCGACGATGACGACGTGCATGCCGGCGAGATCCCGGGGAAAGGCGTGATAGATCTCGCCGTCGGTGAAGAATTTCTTCAGGGCCCTGGTAAAGGGGATGTCAAGCTGGACCGCGATCCGGCGCGCCAGGGATTCGGAGGCCTCGTTGGCGAGGATAATGATTTCGTCGGGAAGGGTCATGGGGATCAGGTGAAGAGTTTCGGGTTGTCGGTGACCTTGCGGATCAGTTCGCGATAGTCCTGGGCTCCGGGTGAGCCGGGGGCGAATTCGTATATCGTCTGGCCGTAGGCCGGGGCCTCGGAGACCCGGACATTGTAGCGGATCGGGGTGCAGACGTGGTTGCCGTAGAGTTCCTCCAGCTTGGCGAGAATGCCGTTTGATTTTTTTACCCGCTGGTCGTGAAAGGTCGGCAGGATGTATTTGAGGGCCACATCCTTGTTGTACTTCTGAATCGACGACATGCTCTTCAGGAATTCGACCAGCCCTTGCAGGGTCATCACCTCGAGCGACACCGGGGTCAGCACCTCTTTGGCATAGAAGAGGACATTGACGATGAGCGGGTCCCAGCCCGGCGAGGTGTCGATGACAACATAGTCGAACTGTTTGTCGATGGTGGAGAGTTTTTCCCGCAGGGTCATCTCGCCGCCGAAATCCTTGCGGTCGATGACCCGTTTGAGCCCGGCCAGGGACTTGCCGCCGGCCAGCAGCCACAGCCTTTCCCTGGCCTGAATCATTGTTTCTGTCAAGGAGAGTTCGTCGTTGACAAACTCGGTCAGACCGGCCTTTGGTTTGAGGCCGAGCATGAAACTCGACTGACCCTGGGTGTCGGTGTCGACCAGCAGCACCTTGTGGCCGGCCAAGGCAAGCCCGGCGGCCAGATTGACCGCGGTCGTCGTCTTGCCGACGCCGCCCTTGCTCAGGGTCACGGCGATTTTGCGAGGTTCGCTGGTTTTTTCCCTTTTTTCCTCGGCTCTGCCTGCGGCGGCGACAGGTGCCGGTCTGTCAATGGCAAAGAGCTCCTTGCAGTACTTGCAGCGCACCTTGGTAACGTTGGGCGGCAGGAGTTTTTCGTCAATGGTGTGTTCTTTCTGACAGTGCGGGCAGGTAATTACCATACGGTTCTCCAGATAATAACAGCATGGACGGCAGGCGTCATGCCGGGGAAAGGCGCTTCCCGATCACGATTTTTTTGTATCCTCTTTGAGAATGCGTTTCACCAGTTCGCTGTCCTCCCCCTTTGCCTCAAAGTCTTCGAGCAGCGTTTTGATGGCGTAATTGACGATCTTCGATTTTGTTGCCATCAGCTTGGAGCCGGCGGGCAACAGGCCTTTGAGAAAGTCATTGGCCTGATTGAGTTCAACAAAAACTTCTTTTGTCAGATAGTGGGTTGTTTTCCGTTTTCCTCCCCGTCTTTTTCCGCCGGACTCCTTTACCGGGCGAGAAGGCGGGGGTGAGGGAGGGACATCGCTCTTGGCGATGAGCGGGCGGGAATAACGCTCAATCATGGCGGAGAGCTCGTCCAGTCCGGGAATGTCGCTGTCAGGGTGGCTGCCCTGCAGCAGATTGCCCAGAACATCTTTTTTGTCTTTCGCGGCGTCTGTCATCCCTGTTCCCTGCGATCCGGCTGCGGTCAGATTTCCTTGAAAAGGGTTTCCCGGTGGCGGCGGAGAAACTGTAGGATTTTGTCCGTGTTCTTCTTGCTGGTTTTGACAAATTCAATGCCGCAGATCATCTGAAACTCGCGGGGGGAGATATGGACCACCCGCCCCTTGAGGGAGAGCAGTTCGTCATCGAGGCGCAGCTCGATGACGGGCAGCATCTGCCCCTCCGATAGCGGGACATCGCCATCCACCAGCAGGCCGACCCCGTTTGCCCCGATGTTGATGACCTCAAATGTCACGCCGTCGATGATGATCGACACGTTGTCCTGATCGTTAATCGGCAGCCGGAAAACATGGCGGATAATTGAGCGTTTTGCGAAATCGGAATTGTTTGTGCCTTTCTCCTTCATTGATGCGCACCCGTTTGTCTGGTAATATTTTTAGAACAGCTTCTCCTGCTCAGCCTGTTTCTACTCGCTTTTTCTAGAAAAAACAGTGATTTCAAACAGAAAGCCGTAATTATCAAAAATGATAGCACAGTTTGCAGGCAGCGGCAAACAAGAATAACTCTCTTTGGGAAGCAGTATAAAAAAAAGGAGGAAACATGAGGGTACAGATTACCTATTGCGCAAAATGAAACTACCAACCGCGCGCTTCCAGGCTGGAAGCCGAACTGCGGGAGCGATTCACGGCCGATGTTGAGCTGGTCGCCGGGGCGGGTGGCGTTTTCGAGGTGGTGGTGGATGGTCGGAAAATTTTTTCCAAGGCCGCGACCGGACGTTTTCCCGAAGATGGTGAGATTGTCCGTCTTATCGAGGGCCTTTAACTGAGTGGTCCGGCGGCAGGAGCCCGCACCGCATGAAAACCGAACTTCTTGCGCCGGCCGGTAGTCTGGCCTCTTTTTTCGCCGCCCTGGAAAACGGCGCTGATGCGGTCTACTGCGGACTCACCGAGTTTTCCGCCCGGGCCAAGGCAAAGAACTTCTCGCTGG
>JBMONN010000027.1:0-300645 GCA_049323935.1 Thermodesulfobacteriota bacterium | reverse complement strand
GTGCCTAAAGTGCCTAAAGTGCCTAAAGTGCCTAAAGTGCCTAAAGTGCCTAAAGTGCCTAAAGTGCCTAAAGTGCCTAAAGTGCCTAAAGTGCCTAAAGTGCCTAAAATGTCTAAAGTGCCTAAAATGCCTAAATTCCTAAAGTTGACAAACCCGTAAAAAGTCTTTTTTCACCACAGAGCGCACTGAGAGTACAGAGAAAAAATATTTAATTATAATTATTTACATCTGTGTGCCCTGCGGTCTCCGTGGTTGATTTGCAGTTTTTGCGAGACCATCAAAGTTAAAGGTGTTATCTGATTCCGATAAGTACTGCCCCTTGAAGTACTTAAGGCACTTAAGGCACTTAAGGCACTTTAGGCACTTGAAATACCTTTATCCTCCGCTGGCCGGCGGGATGACGATCTGTTTGCCGATCCGTCCCACCGGTTCCGCCGCTGCCGCGGTAAAGCCGCTGGTCGCAATCGTCGCCATGAGCGCTTCCTCGCCCAGGGTGAGCCGGTTATAGCTCACCAGCACCGAACGCCGGAAGCTTTGTCCGGCAACCGGTACGGTCGCGCCGGCCGCCGCCAGGGTCCCTTCATCGAGCAGTACCTCTTCGCTGAAAAGAAAATCTTCCACCCCGATAAGCCCGGAGAGACGAGTGGCCAGCACATTCCAGGGCGCTGGCCCGGCCTCGTCATCGTGGGTAAGGACAATCCGGACCTGGAGCCGGGCCGACAGGCCGAGCAGATCAAGCGGCGAAGAAAACTCCGCCGCCGCATCGGCCAGCCGCCACCAGGCACGCGGTTCCCGGTAGTAGCGGACAGCCAGGTGGTCGAGCCGTTCGCCATCAGCGATGGTGTGGAGAAAGGTGCCGTTGGTGGTCGGGGTGCGCCGGAGCCGCACCGCTCTGCTCCGCCGACCGTCAGCCTCGACGATCATCGTGGACGGTTCTTTCCGATAACGGGAATTTTTGAAAAACATGTCATTACCCCGGGATGACCACATCGGTGATGCTGGTCAGATTGGCAAGGTTCAGTGTTGCCATGATCTCCTTCATCGCCTTGGTGTACTGGAAAACCGGATTGGGACCCTCGATCACGGTCAGGTTGACCGCAACCGTGGCCCGCACCGGATTAAGGTCGGTGCTGAATTCGGTTTCCGTGATGTTCATACTGTTGATGTTGACCGGCATCACCCGTTTGCGGCCCCAGATAAAGAGGATCATCGGCGGATTCTCCCCCCTGGTGAAACTGAAGCCGCCGGAAGAGCCGAGCAGGGCACCGAGGGCCTGGCCGAGCAGACTTTCCCCCTTGGGGTAGACCATCAGTTCCAGGGTGGCGATCTGCGGCATAACCCCGAACTGTTCGGTGAGGCCGTCGCCTTCGTTCAGCTTGTCCGTGGCGTCGAGCCGGATCTCAAAGGAGAGCGATTCCTCCTGGACCCGAACCTGTTGTTGGCGTTGCAGTTCCAGCAGGTCGGAAAACTCCTCACGCTGGTGGAATTCCCTGAGCGTGGTCCGGCTTGCCGCTAGCCGGCGTTGCCGGGACTCTTCCGTCTCGCCGGCCGGCGCCGTCTGCGCCGGCGCATTGGGCACGGAAAAGGTGAGACTGCGCGAACGGGTCAGCTGCACCGGGTTGAACTGAAAGGGCACGATCAGCGGCGGCAGGCTGAGGCCGTACTCGACAAAGGCGCCACGCAGAATCTTCGGTCTGTTGCTGAATCCTCCGGACATAATCTCCTTTCCCGTGGTCAGGGAATGTTGGTCCGAATCCGGGCGATGATGGCCCGGATCGGCTCCCGGTTTTCGACCGTGAAGGCGGTGTTCATCCGTTCCAGCAGATCATTGGTCTGCCGGGAAAAGCCCAAAAAAAAGTAGTCGATGCTGGAACCGCTGCCAATCTCGACAAAGTATCCGAACTGGTCGCTGTCGATGAGCCCGCTTTGCCGCGGCAAACCGCTCTCCTCGATGATCGTCGTCAGCCTGGTGAACTCGGCGGCAGTGATCACCCGGTTGCCCCAGAAGGGGCGCTCTTCCAGGGTGTCCCGCAATGTTTCCGAAACAAAATGGGCCCGGTAGAACGGCTTGTCCTCGTTGCCCCGCCAGATGATGCGCACCCTGAAGTCGTCCTTGTCCACAATGCCTCCCCTTGTCGGCATCGGCCCGTTTTGCAACGGGCGGTTAGCGAAAGGTCCAGCCCGGAAACTCCGCGGTAAGGGTTGACCGGTGGGTGGCCACCGGACCACTGCCAGGAGTTGTCGGGTGATTGGGTGTCACCGTGCCAGCACTGTTGACGGAAAAGCCGTACGCCAGGGAGTCGAGCCTGGTGACGGTCGTGCCGTTCACCCCGTTGAGGGACAGCACCGCATCCCAGGTGGTCACCCCGCTGGCCGGGGGGTTGCGCGAGGGATGGTCGATAAAGGTGGTCGGTCGGGCCGCAGCCTCGGCATCGGTCCAGTAAAAGGGTTTGGTGTCGTCATTGGGCCGCGGATCGACATAGGGTGAGGTGGTGCCTCCCAAGGGGACATTGGTGTCGATGGTCTGGGTCCAGCGGTAGCCGTCCGGATAGTCAGGATCGGAGCCGCCGCCGCTGATCTCCACCTCGATGCCGACCCCGCGCGCCTCTGCGGCAAAGGAGGTGAGCGAGGTGCTCTGGTCCTGGTCGCCGGTTGATTCAGAGGTGGACTTGTCCGGCAGTCGCAGGGCAGGTGCGGGGTAGTCCGGGGCAAAGCGCCTCAGCGCGATGCGGGGGGGGAGATGGTCCGGCATGATGGCTGCCTTATCGCCCAAGCCGAGCATGGCCTGGTTCCCCAGGGTGCGGGCCAGAGAGGATGCGGCCATGGCGGGTGGCGCCACGGCCGGTGATGGTGTTGCCTGGTCCTGGTGGCGGCGCGGTTTTCCTGTTTTTGTCTGTCCTACCATAATTCCTCCATGTCGAAGGCGGAAATGACACTCCGCTTCTCCTGACTATGCCCCCTTTTCCTTTTTATTCTCCCCGTCCGTCCACAGCTTGCCGATCTTGGCATATTCCCGTTTGGCAGCGTGGAGAATGTGGCCCATGGTGAGCGGGCCGTTCTCCCGGGCGGCGAGAAAGGCGCTGTTGAGCGCGATGTTGCGGATGGTGCCGCCCGCCACCGGTAGCCGCTCGGCCAGAGCTGCACAATCGATATCGTCGGCGAGCGGCGCTTCGGCCGGCAAATGGCCCTGCCAGATGCGTTGGCGCAGGGGGCTGTCCGGAAAGGGAAAATCGACGATGAAGCGGATGCGTCGGGTAAAGGCCTCATCCATGTTGGCGCGCAGATTGGTGGCGAGGATGACCATGCCCTCGTACTCCTCCATCTTCTGGAGCAGATAACTGGTCTCGATGTTGGCGTAGCGGTCGTGGGCGTCCTTTACCTCCGTGCGTTTGCCGAAGAGGGCGTCCGCCTCGTCGAAGAAGAGGATGGCGTTGCTGTGCTCCGCTTCCCGGAAGATGCGGTTTAAGTTTTTTTCCGTTTCGCCGATGTACTTGCTGACCACCCCGGCCAGATCGATTTTGTAAAGATCAAGGCCGAGTTCGCCGGCGATGACCTCGGCGGCGAGTGACTTGCCGGTGCCGGGCGGCCCGGTGAAGAGCACGGAGAGGCCACGGCCGCGGCTGATGCGACTGGCAAAGCCCCATTCGGTGAACACCGTGTGACCGTGCCTGACCTGGTTGCAGATCTCGACCAGCAGGGCGATCCGGTCCGGTGGCAGGACGAGATCGGTCCATCCGCAGCGGCATGTCCCTTTCACCGCCAGGGAGGCGAGCCGGTGATGAGCGCCATCGCGACAGGCCGCGGCGAAATCATCCAGCCCCGGCATCCGGTTGGCGCCCCCGGCCAGGGCCATGGCCCGGCGGGCCGCATCCATGATCGCCCCTGGAGTGAGCTGAAAGCGGCGGGCGAGGAGGGCGCTCCACTGCTGTCCCCCACTGCCGCCGGACTCCTGCAGGGCGTTTTGCCAGCACACCTCCCGCTGGGTCACGGTGGTCGGCGGCATCTCGATGGTGTGGAGGGTGATGGAGCCGTCGCCGACCCGTGGTTGCCAGGGTTGTTCAGCGCTGACGAAAACAATCCATCCCCAAATCCGGGTTGCCTGCTCGATGGCGCGGAACATCCGTTCCCCCTCGTCGGTACCGAGCAGGGTATCGATCCGGTCGAGATAGACGATGGCGCGGGTCAGCAGCCCTTCCCGAAAGGCGAGGTGGACAAGATGTTGCCACTCGCTGGGATCGACCGGCAGCAGCAGGGCGTCGACGACCAGCAGCGGGCAGCCGATTTCCCGGCAGAAATTCCGGGCCAGATGCATTTTGCCGCTGCCGGCCGGGCCGTGCAGAACGACAATGGTCTTGCCGGTCGATTCCCGTTGGCCGGGTAACGACCGGGCCAGACGGGTAAGGCGGCGGCTGATTTCCGGCGCCACCGGCACCGCGGCCGGGCTGATGGCCGGGGTGATCCTTCGGCAGAGGCCGGCAAGCCTGCCGTCGAGGGTATTGTCGCCCAGGAGAAAGGCGACGATCCGTGGATCGACCCGGAGAAACTCGGCGAGATCGCTTGCCCCCGACGGACTATGCGGATCAACGGCGTTGGTGAGAATGGTGCTGCGCCGCAGTCGCCCCCCTGGGGTGAGCAGGTGCCGCAAACCCCATCTTTCCCGATGTGTTTCGGTGAGCAGGTCGAGGATGAGGGCGACCGAGGGTTTTTTGCGGGTGATGTCGTCCTGGAGAAAGGCGTAGATGGTGTCATAGCGGCGGTCGAGTTCCGGGGCGAGGCAGATGAACACCATGCGCATTTCCAGGGCGGAGAGGCCGAAGAGGGTAGCCAGTTCGGCCAAGGGCAGGATGATGCCTTGCCGGCGGGCCGCCGCTGTTTTTTCGGCAATGCTCTGGTCCAGCGCCGCCAGTTCGTGACGGAGAGGATCAGGCCCGGCAGGATCAGGCCCCTTCTCCGACTCCGGCCGTAAAAGGGTCTTAACCTCCTCGGCGCTGATGACAAGGCCGGGCGGCGCAGCAAGGGACCATGGCCGGTCAGGGCGGGGATGGCGGCGCAGGGCGCGGCGGAGCAGCAGGTCAAGCCGCGTCAGTTCGTCCGCCAGCAGGGCAAACCCGTCGGCATAGGCGGGAAGCAGCGTCTCTTTTCCCGGCAGCCCGGCGCTCATGGCGTCACCTCGATGAACAGGGTGGTGCGGGTCAGGTGAGAGATGTCGATGCGCATCTCATAAAAACCGGGGATCAGATCAGCCGGCACCTGCACCGGGAAACTGTCGCCGGCAAGGTCGAGACCGCTGACCAGCGGTCGCCGCATCAGGGAAACGGAGGCCCGCCAGCCGGCCAGATTGGTCCCGGAAACGGTAAGGGTCGCCCCGGCCGGGGCTGCCTTTGGGGTAACCCCTGTCACCCGCGGCGGCTGAAAGGGGGCGCGGACATCCGGCACCCCCACCTGCCGCACCCGTTTGGCCAGGGAACGGGCCCGGCCCGGCTGCATGTCGAGTTGCACCACTCCGACCTCGTAAGCCGCGGAGAGGCGGTAGGGCTGGGAAAAGGTGGTCCAGACCGTGGCCAGTTCGTCGAGGTCGATGGGGTTGTGCATCACCTTGATCTGTTCGCGACCGCTGTCGAGTCCCGGCACCAGATAGTCGGCCGGGATGATCGGGTTCTCGTAAAGAACGCGCATCGCCTCGCCGAGGATTTCGTGACTGGCCGCGTTACCGGTCTGCTGATCGTTGACCGCATAGGGCGTGAGCAGGTAAAAGAGCTGGAGCGACAGGGGCGGCGGCACGAGGCGGTCCGGCGTCACCGCGCTTGCCTGCCACTCCTGATTGCGCAGGGCCGGACTTTCCGTCACCTTGTAAAGGTAGAGGTTGACCCGCCGATCCGCCCCGCTTTCGTGGGGGGAGAGGAGGGTGACATCCACCTCCGGGGTCAGTTCCATCTCACCGAGCAGCAGATTGCGCAGCGATTCGCTGACCATGCCGATTGCCGTTGACCCACTCACGCCGTTCCTCTCATCCGAAGATTCTCCCTGTCCATCGCGTCAGATAGCTCCGTTCCCAGAAGGCATGGGGGCGATCCGTGCCGGCCGGAGCCGCTGTCTGGCGGATCACCACCACCTGTTGGAGGGGCAGAGGGGAAGGTCCCTGTTCCCCCGGCCGGACCTTTTCCGGCGGTTTCTCCCTGTTTTCTTCGTGCTTCTGTTTCACCTGACGGGCCGTTCCCTGGGAACGCATCCGCTCGTGAAAGCTCCGGCGGAGCTCCATGATTCCGGCAGCGGACGCCACCGGTCCGGGGGGCGACGGCACTGTTCTGCCGTGATCGGCCGGCTTATTCTCCTGGCTGGCGACGGCCGCGGCGGCTTTTTCCCTTGCCGGTGCCCCGGTGGAGGGGTGGCCTTCCGGCCTGATACCCGCCCTGGCTGCCTGCGGCAAAAGGAGCTGATCCATTGGCACCGGTGGGGCCGCGACCGGGCTGGCCATTGGCGGTGCAGGTAAGGGCGTTTTTTTGGCCCCAATCGCTAGCACCGGTGGAGGGGGGGCAGCAGGCGGCGAGGGCGCAGCTGTCAGTTCCGGCGTTCTCCTCTGCTGGAGCGGTTCCGGGCCGGGCCGAGCCACCACCTGCCGGGGCCGGGGTACGGCCTCCTCCCTTGGTGCCGTTTCCCGGATCGCGGCCGTTGCAATGGTTTCGGCAGCCGGCCTCTTTAACGACATCGTCCCAGGCGCTGACAGGGACGGGGATGCTGCAGCGGCCATCTTTCCCGGCACGAAAGTCTCTTGCCCGGTAGTCGGGGGCGCTGCGGCGGCCGGCAGCGGCTGCCTGCCTGATGTTGTTTTTTGTGTCACCCCGGCCCACGGTTTGTCCGGCTCGGCAGCAGGGACAGCTGAAGGCGGCGTTGCCCCAGCCGCTTGCGACTGAGGAATCGTTGCCGCGGTCAGCGGGGCAGGTGGCCGCCGCAGCGTGCCTCGTGCACCATTCATCGCAGGATCCGGGTCCGGCTGAGGCGGATCGCTAGCCGCGGCCGGCCATGGATCGGCCATCAACGGTGCCGTTGCCGGGAAATGGGGGGAAAAAACCAGGGTCGACCCGGCGGGTCGAAGAGAGCCGGGCCGGGTCGGCAGGCCGAGGAGGTCGCGGACCAGGGTCCGGCTCGGTGTGGTGCGGTCAGCGGGCGTCATAGGCGGTTTCCAGGTGGCTGGCGAGGATATCGAGGTAGCGCCGCCGGTTTTCCCTGGGCATGGCGAGAATCTCCCGTTCGCTCCAGTGGTAGTGCAGGGCGAGATAGTGCACCTCGTGCAGCAGCAGTTCCTGCTGAGCGTGCAGCTCGTCACAGAAAAAACGTTCCAGGTCAAAGGCGGCGGTGACGGGCCGACCGCATTCCGGGCAGCGGGCCGCCAAGGTCAGATCAAACCGGGGGGCGCGACTCGCCATGGCAGCCTCGATCTCGGCCCGCGTCGGCGGATCGAATTGGAGTGGTGGCGGCAACGCGGTGCCGGTGGCGTCGGCAACGGACTGGAGGCAGCGGGTCAGCAGCAGGTCGGCGGCCTGCTCTTCGTCCTCCTCGACCAGATCGCTCAAGGCCTCCTGATCACCGCCATTGGGCAGGCGGAAGGTGACGACCAGCCCCCCGGTCGCCTGCGCCAGTCGGACGGTGTGGAGCAGGCCGGTTTGCCGGACCTCGGTCAGCGCCAGCATGTCGAGGGAAAAGTCGATATCCATCTTTGCCCCGCAGTCGGGCCAGGAGCAACCCAGCACCGCCCGGACCTCCGGACCGAAGGTCATCCGCCGCAGGGTGCGCACCAGCTGCTGACGGTCAGCGACGAGCAGGCCGCGGACATCGTCCTCGCTGACCTGCTCGTGGTCACCGATAGCGGCAACAGCGGCAGCAAGCAGCCGGGTAACCCGGGCCGGCGTCGAGAGATGGACGTTGACGGCGATCAGCCGCTCGGCATATCCGGTAACCGGCCGCAAGCGGACCTGACGCCGCACCCGTCCCTGAGGATCGACCCAGCCGCCGGGCAGGAGGGTATCGAACAGGTCGGCTTGCATCATGTCTCAGCCGGTTCGGTGACCGCGGTGTCCCGCTCCCAGCCCTCGTTTTCCAGCTTGATGCTCTGGATCATCACCGCGTTGCCGGCGGCGTCGAGTTCGGGGAGGGCCTGATATTCGGAGACCCAGCAACGATAGACCTTGTAGGAGAGGACCTTGCTGCCCTGCAGGTTGAAGACATCGATGACGATGTCCTTGCGGAAGTTCTTGAGCGACATGGAGGCGTCGCTCTGGAAGTTGTTGACCAGGTTGGCCCACTCCTCGAAGGTGGTGTCGTGGGTCACCCCCGCCTCCAGGGTGATCCCCTCATAGGAGGTCTTGCCCGGCAGCTTGCGGCTGGCGCTGGGGTCTCCCCCTTCACGCCACTCGGTCACTTCGGTGCTCTTACGCAGCGCGCTGCATTTGCTGAGGCCTGCTACATACTTGCCGTCCCATTTGATTTTGAATTTGAAGTTCCGGTAGGGATCGAACCGGTGGGTGTTGACGGTAAACTGTGCCATGTTCTGTTTCTCCCTTTAGAAGTGCCTAAAAAGAAATGCCTAAAGTGCCTAAAGTGCCTAAAATGCCTAAAGTGCCTAAAGTGCCTAAAGTGCCTAAAGTGCCTAAAATGCCTAAAGTTAAAGGTGTTATCTGATTAGATAAGTACCGCCACTTGAAGTACTTTAGGCACTTGAAGTACTTGAAGTACTTGAAGTACTAAAATGGCTTAAATGCCTAAAGTGCCTTAAGTGTCTTAGGTGCCTAAAGTTAAAGGTGTTATCTGATTAGATAAGTACCGCCACTTGAAGTACTTTAGGCACTTGAAGTACTTGAAGTACTAAAATGGCTTAAATGCCTAAAGTGCCTTAAGTGTCTTAGGTGCCTAAAGTTAAAGGTGTTATCTGATTAGATAAGTACCGCCACTTGAAGGACTTTAGGCACTTGAAGTACTTGAAGTACTAAAATGGCTTAAATGCCTAAAGTGCCTTAAGTGTCTTAGGTGCCTAAAGTTAAAGGTGTTATCTGATTTAGATAAGTACCGCCACTTGAAGTACTTTAGGCACTTGAAGTACTTTAGTCGCTTCCCTCCTAACTCTGTCCCGCCTTCTGGCTGATTTTCACCACCACGAACTCGGCTGGTTTGAGCGGCGCGAAACCGACCAGAACATTGACGATGCCGAGATCGATGTCCGCCTGGGTGGTGGTTTCCCTGTCGCATTTAACGAAAAAGGCCTGGGAGGGGGTGGAGCCCTGGAAGGCCCCCTGGCGGAACAGGGTCATCAAGAAGGAGCCGATGTTGAGCCGGATCTGCGACCAGAGTTCCTCGTCATTGGGCTCGAAGACGGTCCACTGGATGCCGTTGTAAATGCTGACCCGCAGCATGATGGCCATCCGCCGCACGGCGATATACTTGTATTCCGGGTCGGAACTCAAAGTGCGGCCGCCCCAGAGAACAATGCCGGAGCCCGGGAACTTGCGGATGACGCAGACGCTTTTTTTCTGTTTGTTGAGTGTCCCCTGCGCCATATCGGTGAGGTCGGTGACCAGCCCCACCGCGCCGCCCACCATCGCCTCGGTGCCGGCCGGCGTCTTCCACACCCCGCGGCGGGCGTCGGTGCGGGCGTAGAGGCCGGCGACAAAACCGGAGGGCGGCACGCTGATCGGCTCGGCCGAGAGGCCGGTGGGGTCGAGCATCTTCAGCCAGGGAAAATAGACGGCCCCGTATGAGTTGGGCGTGTTGATGGCGTCGCGGTACTGGGTGGCGTCCTCCAGGGAGGTGTCGCTGCGGGCCATGTCAGCGATGAAGAAGCAGTCTGAAAGCGGCCGGTTGGCGCAGTAGTTCATACCGGCATCGGCCACAGCCGGCGAGCCGATGCCCGGCACCGCGATCAGGCTGACGTCGCGGATGGTGTCGAGCAGGGAGAGAGCTGCGGTGTAGTCGCTGTCGGACAGCGGCAGGGTGCCGTCGCTGCCCGGCGTCACCGCGCTGACCGCGCCGGCCACCGTATCGTCGCCCAGGTAGTAAAAGTCGTCGGCCGGGGTGTTCTGCGGCCGCATGGCGGCGCCGCCGTAAACCTCGGTGCCGCCGTTGCGCCGGCCGAGCCGCAGGGCGCCCGCCGCGTTGGCGAGGGGATCGGGGGCCGGAACGATTTCCACCTTGGAGGCGGCGCTGCTGTTACCGGAGGCTATCCGCAGCATGGTGCCGCCCTCGATGGTGACGACTACCGTGTAGGCATCGGCCGGGGTCGATTCGCGCAGCGGTGTCATCGCCCGGATGGTGGACTGGATCGCTTCGCGGATGGCATCGAGATCGCTGAGGTCGGCGCCGTCCAGGGCCGCGGTCAGATCCACGGTGCGAAAGCCGTCGTTGTTGATATTGATTCGGAAGAGGCGTTGGTTTGCCGCAAGCAGGTCGCCGCCCAGGGTGAGGGCGCCGCTCTGGCTGTAGCCGGCGATCTGGTTGCTGTTGGCGGTGTTGACAGCGACGCGGATGGTGCGCGAGGCGCTGTTGACCACGGTCTCAACGTACTCGGGGGAGGCCGGGTTCATGGAGAGGTTCTCAAAGGCCTCGACCAGCAGCGGCGCCTCGTCCGCCTTTGGGTTGTCCTGGTAGACCGCGAGGTTGAAGTCGTTGGCCGGGTCGTCGGCCCGGCTGCTGTCGACAATGACCATCAGCCGGTTGCCCCAGGCGCCGGGGGAGCAGGCCGAGATGGTCATGCTGTTCTGGGCGCTGGCGCCGCGGTCGAGCACGGTGACTGCGGCGGTCGCCGCCCCGGTCGCGACCCGGCCGACATAGCACTGGCTGCCGCCGTTGTTGAAGAACTGGAAGACGGCGTGGGTAAGAAAGGAGCTGTTGAGAAAACCGCCGTAGGTGGTCTGGAATTCGGTGAAGTTGAAGATCTTTTTCAGCGCGCCGATGGGGCCGCGCTCGGCGACGCCGAAAAATGCCGCCGTGGATGTGCCGGCCGCCTCGATGGGCTTGACGCCGCTGGAGATCTCCTCCACATAGACACCGGGATAGGTTAAAACGGCCATGCTCTTCCTCCTTGTTCTTTTCAGGGTTTGCTCTGTTGCGCTCGTCGGCGGTTGCGGCGGTCTCTCCGGTGTTCATCAATAACGTGCATCACCTGCAAGCGCTCACTACCCGCGACCGGATCAGGCAATGAACTGAGCAAAAGGGGTGCCAGGGTTGATGGTTCGGCCTGGTTTCCGAAGATAGTCTCATGATTCCAGCTAATTGGCCGGGGCGATTTTGCGGACATCCGGACATGGTCGGGCGCTGCCGTCCGCGCCTGTGACAGCAAAACGTCACGGAGCACGGTGACAAACGTGGTGAGCCGCAGGCCCGGCAGAGGCAGGTAAAAATGGGTTTGTCGCCGGCGCACCCTGTCAGGACGGGGCGGGGCGGAATGACCAGTAAAACCGACAGGACGGTAGCCGGCTGTAACGATATGCTGGTGCAGGGCTGTCCATGTCGGCGTCCTTTGCGCCGAGGGGTCCCTGCATTTTTCCGGCGGTGCGGGCAGGGCCATAAATTCTGCTCGACATTTCTCCTTCTCTTTGTGCATGATAGAAAAAAGAAGGTGGAGGGAACAACGGCAGCCCAGCGGAGAAGGACGGATTCCATGTATAATATCTCGGAAAAACAGCTTGAACGGATAGAAACGATTCTCAAGGAAGATCTGATCGCCATCGGCGTGCATTGCGCCATTCTTATCGATACGGCGGGCAACACCATCGCCGAACTCAACGACGGCCAGACGAGTTATGACGTCACCTCGTTCGCCGCCCTGGCCGCCGGCAATTTCGCCGCCGTGGACGCCATGGCCAAGCTGGTGGGGGAGCAGCAGTTTTCCCTCCACTTTCACCGGGGTGAGAAGGAGAGTATTCATTTCAGCAAGGTCAATGAGGAGATCCTCCTCATCTGTATCTTCGGCCAGGATGTTTCACTCGGTTTTCTGCGGCTGAAGACAACGGACGTCATCGACAAAATACGATTAATCTGGGAAAAATAAGCAGGAGAGGGACGCCGTGGGATTCATCAACGTCAAGAAGAAAGAGGTGCAGATCAAGATCGTCTACTACGGTCCGGGCCGGGGCGGCAAAACCACCAACCTCGACTATATCAACAAGAAGTACAAGCAGCGGATCAAGACCGAAATGGTCAGTATCAAGACCCACGGCGACCGCACCCTGTTTTTCGACTTTCTGCCGGTGGACATCGGTCAGATCCACGGCTTCGACATCAAGATCCAGCTCTACACCGTGCCGGGTCAGGTCAAGTACAACGCCACCCGCAAGCTCGTCCTCAAGGGGGTGGACGGCATCGTCTTTGTCGCTGACCTCCAGCAGGAGCGGCGCGACAGCAATATCAAGTCGCTGGAACAGATGAAGGAGAACCTCCTCAGCCACAACAAAGATGTCTTCAAGATCCCTCTGGTTCTCCAGTATAACAAGATCGACCTCAAGGGCCAGGTGCCGCTTCTCACTGTTGAGGAGATGGAGCAGGATCTCAACCGTGAGCTGAAGGTGCCCGCCTTCGTGGCCAGCGCGGTCACCGGCGAGAATGTGGTGGACACGCTGAAGAAGATTATTTCCATGACCCTGATTTCCTTCCGCAAGGAGCTGCAATAGGAGATGACGATGACGGACGGCGCAGCAGAGACCATTAAGGAGCTGAAGGCCGCCATTCTGGCGATCGAATGGGAGATTTCCGACGCGGCCATGGATAACCTGGCCCGGGCGATCACGCCCCTGCAGGCAGAGTGGGCCGGCCGCAAGCCCCGTCTCGTCTGCCTGCAGATCATCGCCACCCTGGGCCAGTATATCAAGAAGGCCAGGGAGCGGGCCCATCAGGATGCGATCAAGCTCCTCCATTCCGTTTTCGCCACCCTGGAGCAGGTGGTGGCCGGCGACTTGAGTGAGGCGGAGAAGGTTGCCCTGGTCCGGACCGAGGTGGAAAAATACAATGCCCTCAAGGCGGAGCTGGCTAAACCCCGGGCGCCGCAACCCGCGCCGCCGTCGCGCCCCGTTGCGCCGCAGCCGTCTCCGGTGGCGGCGGCCGAACCGCCCGGTGGCGGCGGTTCCACCATGCGCGACCTGATGGACCAGAAAGAGGATAGTGCGGTGGACGGCGCCTTCAATACCCTGTTCCAGGGCATGGTGGAGCCGGAACGGCCGGCCGCGCCGCCGGCCATGCCGCCGATGCCGTCGGCCGGCCAGGGGCCGGATGCCAAGGAGATCCGCCTCGACCGGGTCGATGACGAGATCTTCCCGGAGGCCGACAGTCTGCTTGATGAGTTCTTTGCCGACGAGACAACCGCTGCCGCCGAACGGCAGGCGGCCGTCCCGGTCGCTCCGGCCCCGGTGGTTGCGGAAGAGGAGGCGGTGGAGGTCGATATCGGCCAGATCGCCCCGGAACGGAAAGAGGAGGTCGCCGGCCCGGAAGTGCCTGTCATGGCCGCGGCTGAGGAAGAAGAGGTGCGGGCCGACAAACTTGGACGCATCATTCTCCGGATCACCCACCGGGTCAGCGACGAGACCTTAAGCGACCTGACCGCCGAAGCGGCTGATCTGCGTCGGCGCTTTCCCGAGCACCTTTCGGTCCATCTCTTTCTTGAACTGATTGCCGCGCTCGGCCGACATCTCCAGCGGCTGCCGACGGTGAAGCGGGAAGAGTCCTGCCGGTTGCTGCAGAAGACCTATGACCGGCTCAACCACGCCCTCTTTACCATGAAGCCGGGCACGACCCTGCTTGCCGCCCATCTCGAGGCAATTGCCGATTATGTTGCCTGGCATGAAGGGGTATGCGCGGCCCTGGCTCAGGCGGAGCCCGCCGCCACGGGTGCGCCGGTCGAGGCGGAGGCGGTGGTGCTCTCTGCCGACATGGAGGCGGCGGTGACCACCATCGTCCGCCGCGAGGTGGAAAAGTTGCGGGCGGAGTTCCTGCAACAGCGCGGGGAATGATAGGCAGGAGGCTCTGGTATGCTGGTCTTTTGTGAGGAATGCGGCAAGCGCTATTCCTTTCCCCCTGAGCAGGGCGAACCCGGCAGCGGCCGGTTTCGCTGCCGGTCCTGCGGTTTTCTCATGACCATCACCGTGCCGGTGCCGACCGGGGCGGATTGCCCGTCGTCGCCCGACCCCGATCAGAACAAGGCCGACCGGGAGACGGACGATCCGTCCGCTCCCGGTCGCCCGCCCGGCCCCCCATGAGCGCCGCTGTTTCAGAAAGGGAAACAGCGGCGCTCATGCCGGACTAACAACCCTCGATCGCCTTGCCCTTCTCGCTCTTGATCTTCACTGCACTGCCCACCGGAAATTCGGCGGCCTGATCGCCGCAGTCGAGAATGACCTTGCTGCCTTCCACCGCAATGACCGTGCATTTGCCGCTCGCCGCGTACAGGGTGGTCGTTGATGCCAGTGCCAGTGCCAGTGCAAGAAAGAATGTTGTTGCCGTTTTCATGATATGTCTCCTTGTCTGTGGTGCGACGCCGGCTCCGGGCCGGAACGACGCCGGTTCATGTGGTGCCGCGGACCGGTCATGCCGGTGCGGCTGCCTGTCCTGGTGCTGTTCGCTTGCTTATTTGATAAACCCGTAAAAAAAATCTATTTTCATCACAGAGTGCACGGAGAGCACAGAGAAAATATATTTAATTACAATCAGTTATCTTGGTGTGCTTTGCGGTCTCTGTGGTTAATTTTCAGTTTTACGAATCCATCTTATTTGCCGTGGCAATCGCCGCATTTGACCGGGCCGGTCGCCTCGTTGGCCTTGGCCATGTTCTTGTGGCAGTCCATACAGATGGCGTGCATCTGCTTTTTGTATTCCGCCGCGCCGCCGCCGGCTTCCAGTGACTCGGCCAGCCGTTCGCATTTGTCCTTGCCGCTGATGTCGGCAACTGTCTTGGCGCCGAGATGGCAGGCTGCGCAGGTGAAGTCATCGCTGTAGGGGATGGCGGAAAAGGCGCTTTTCCCCTTCAGGTACTTCTCCGCATGGAGGGCATGGGTAAATTCCATAACCTCTTTGCTGTCCGCGGCCAGGCCGGCGATGGTCGGGCAGGTCTGCTGGATATTGATGGGCAGCTTGTCGGCCACACTCTGCTGCTCGCCGGCGGTGGCAGCGACGGGCAGGGCCAGGAACAGGGCCGCGGCTGCGGCCAGGCTGGTGAGTTGGCCCAATGATCGTTGCCGACGGGGGGTGATGTTTTTCATGGTTTTCCTCCTTATGGTTCGGATGGTGATGAATGGTGGTCCGGCGAGGCCGGGTCCGCTCTGTTCCCCTTTTGTCCAGACTTTACGGCAGCTGGGCGGCAAAAAACAGCGGACATCGGGGCACATCAGGGCAAACAGGGGCCGATGTCTGGCCGACATGGTCGTAATTTCAGGATGTTGCGAAAAGGAGACGGCGCAGGGCGATGAGGGCTGATGTCGAGGCGAGATCGGTGGAAAAATCAGAAAAACGGCAAGAAATCCGGTGTCGGACCGCGGGGAATTGTTTATGATACAACTTTCAAATGAACAGGAAGAGAACAGGAAGCACGGCAATGGAGACGACGAAATTCAGCGGTGGTGTGCCGATGGTCCGCATCGACGGGATGAAGGTGCGGACCCTGCGCGAAACCAAGGGGCTGACCCAGCTCTTTCTCGCCACCTCGGTCGGGGTCACCACCGACACCATTTCTCGCTGGGAAAACAAGCGCTACCCGACCATCAAGAAGGAAAACGGTCTGAAACTGGCCGAGGCCCTCGAGGTGGAACTGGCGATGATCCTCGAAGACGAGGAGGCCGCCGAACCGGAGACACTTCCCGAAGGTGGAGCTGCGGCCGCGGCCGAGACCATGGCGCCCCTTGCCGACTCCGCACCTGCTCCCGCGCTGCCTGCCACCGCGGCACCGTCTCCCTCTTCTCCCACCCCGCCGGCAAAACGTTTTCCGCCGACCCTGCTTTTTGCCCTGGGCGGCCTGGTCATCCTCTTTGTGCTGCTCTGGCGGCTCTATCCGGCCCCGGAACAGCCGGTGGTCTCCGCGGTCCGCCGCCTGCCCGTCCAGGCCGTTGCCGGTCAACCCTTTCCGGTGGCGATCAGCGTCACCAGCTCCGCCACTGCCCCGGTTTCCCTTATCATCAAGGAAAAGCTGCCCGCCGGCGCCAAACTGCTTTCCGCCGTGCCAGCGCCTTCCGCCTATGACGAGAAGAGCGGCGAGGTGAAATGGCTGCTCAAGATCGACGGCAGCCAGCTCTTTGCCTACACGGTGAAGATCCCGGCCGCCGCGGTACCGGTCAGCTTCGACGGCACGGTGGCCGTGCCGAAAGGGGCAGGTCAGCCCGGCCCGGTTCGCGGCGGCAGCATCTGCGCGCTCACAGGCCATCACTGGGCCGATGCCGATGCCGACGGCCGGATCAGTGACGAGGAGATTCTGACCGTCTATGATGTCTTCAACGGACTGAAAGGACTGGAGATCAATATCGACCAGGTGGAAGAGATCTGGTTGGGCTCCGGTTATGAGTGGAACAGTGAGCGGAAAAGATTTGATGTCTTCCCCTGAAACGCCTCCGGCATCCGGAAGAGGAAGGAGAAATCCGATGCAAAGAGAACAATGCGCCGCAACCGGCCGGGATGACCGTGGCGGCCGCCGGGCCGTCCTTGGCCTGCTCCGGCTGCTCGCCTTTTTTCTAGTTGTTGTTTGTGCCGCCTTCCCGGCCCGGGCCGAGGATCTGATCAGCGGCCGCTATCTTGCCGCCGCCGGCACCAGCGTCATTCTCGAAATCGACGTGAAAAACCGGGCCGCCGGCAATCTCATCGTCCATCAGTTCTTCCCGGCTGACGCGGAGATGGCGGCCTCCGCCCCACCGGCGATGAAATTTGACAACGGCAAGGCCAAATGGCTCATCTCCGGGGTGCAGCCCGGCACCCTGCGCATCACCGTGGAACTGGCCGCGCCGATTCCCGCCGGCTCGGTGCGGGCCGAGGTGCGGTGCCGGGACCGGGAAAGCGGCAGGATGGTCAGCGTCGCAATCCGGCCGTAAAGTGTGGATGCAGCAAAAAAATAGTGGAAGAGCAAGCTGAGGAGGGAAGATGGCGGCAGCTGATCCTGTTCTCAATGAGTATCGAGCCGGCGTGCGGGAGATCAACCGCCTTGTTCTGATCGGTCTCCTGTTTGCCCTGGCCGTCCAGTGTTACGTCATCGAGCCCTATTTCCTCTATAAAAAGCAGGAGCAGTCTCTGCAGGATGCCCTGCCCGCCATGGAACAGTCAATCACAACGCTGCTGGCGGAAGAGGAAAGAATCCGGGTCGCGCACCAGTCCGTTGCCGACGCCCTCCAGGAAATACGCGACACCCTTCAGCATTTCCCGGACCAGCTTCGCAGCGCCCTGCCGGAAATCGCCGCCAGCCTCGACCGGCGCCGGCCGGGCCGCGCCGGTCAGCCTGCCGACGGCATGCCGCCCGTCTATCAGTTTAATCAGTATATGCAGCAGGAAGCACCGCCGGACATGATCGCCGTGCCTGCCGAGCTCACCGACTTCGAGGCAGGGGTCGGCTGGTATATCAACAGATGGTTTGCCGGCTTGCTGGCGGAGCTGGAGGAGAGGGTGGTCAAGCCGGTGGCGCTGCTCGACCAGGGGGAGAAGGGCAACGCCCGTGCGTTGCAAGAGATCTCCCGGACGGCGACCGACACGGTCAAGGCAACCATCGACGCCATTGATCCGCACTTCTGGCGCTCCTATGGCGGCAGCGGCGGCAAGGTGGACGTGGCCGCCGAACTGCGCGGCGCCCTGGAGGCGGCCTTTGCCCCGCTGGCCGACAAGGTCGGTGAACTGCTGGCCGCGACCAGCCGCGAGCGGCACAGCCAGGAAGAAAAGCTCGTTGCCCTGAAGGAGGCGATCGCTGCTGCCCGGGCCCAGATCGCCCTGCTGGGCGAGCGGCTCAAGGCCATCGAGTCCCCCTTCGGGCCGCTGCCGCTCAGGATGACCGATCTCATCATCCTCTTTCCCTTTCTGCTCGTCGCCCTAGTCGGCAAATGCGCTGTGGTCATCCAGCAGGCGGTAAGCCAGCAGACCCTGCTCCGGCAGTTGTTTGACCAGGAAGGGGAGCGGCCGCCCCCGGCGCTGATCCGCTATCAGCTCCGTTCCTTTGTTCTGGCGCCGTCGCGGCCGCTGGCAACCGTAATTGCCCTTACGCTCTGGCTGTTTGTCCTGTTTCTCGTCTTCCTGCGCGCCGCCTGGCTGATCACCGGTAATCTGCCGGCGATGGGCGAGGCCGGGCCGGCAGGGCTGCCGACCATCAACCCCTCCCTCTACACGGCTGCCTGCCTGATCGGTGCCGTGCTTTTTGTCGGCGCTGCGACCGTCATCCTGCAAGTGCGGCGGCCGTCGGCCGCCACCGCTCCCTGAGGCGCGGAACCGCCCTGATCCTGTTTTTTCAGTCGTTGGTCAGCCTGTCCGTCCACGATTCCTGCAGGGCGGCCAAGGCGTCGTAGTTGGTGAGATCGAGGTGGATGGGGGTGACGGAGACGGCGCGGCGTTCGGTCTCGTAGGAGTCGGTGCCCGGTCCCCGTTCCCGGGAGGGGCTGCCGCCGCCGATCCAGAAGCAGGGGCGGCCCCACGGGTCGGTCAGCTCCTGAACCGCGTTTTCGTACATCCGTCGTCCCTGGCGGGTGATGGTGACGCCGCTGATCTCTTCCATGGCCAGATTGGGAACATTGATGTTGAGATAGCAGTCGTCCGGCAGGCCGTGGGCAAGGATCAGTTTGGCCAGCCGCCGGGCGCAGATAAGTGCGGTTGGAAAGTGATAGGGAGGGTCGCCGCAGAGGGAGACAGCCAAGGAGGGCACCCCGCGGATCGTCCCCTCCTTGGCCGCCGACACGGTACCGGAGTAGCTGATGTCGTGACCGAGGTTCGCCCCCTCGTTGATGCCGGAGATGATGAGGCGTGGCCGCAGCGGCAGAATCTTTTCCAGGGCCAGGGTGATGCAGTCGGCCGGGGTGCCGTTCACCGCAAAGATGTCATCCGCCACCTCCTTGACCATCAGCGGCCGCTGCAGGGAAAGGGAGTGGCTGACCGCGCTGTTGTCGCGGTCCGGGGCAACGATGACCGGCCGGAAGCGATCCCGCATGCCGTCGCGCAACAGGCGCAGACCCGGGGCATGGACGCCGTCGTCATTGGTGAGCAGCAGCAAAGGCAGGGGATCAGTCGGCATAACGGTGCGCCTCCTCATCGTAGTCGGAAAAACCAACAATCTGCCGCAGGCCGGCAAAGTCGATATGTTCCGGATAACTGCCCCGGCCAAGGGCGGCAAGAGCCTCCTGCATGGCGGAAACCGCCGAACTGAGCAGGGTGAGCGGGTAGGCGGCGATGGTGTAGCCCATGGACGCAAGCCGGTCGGGCGGCAGCAGCGGCGTTTTGCCGTGCTGGAGCATGTTGGCCATCTTCGGGCCGGCAATCTCCCGGCAGAAGCGTTCCATCTCCGGCTCCGATTCGGGGGCTTCGAGAAAGACGATGTCCGCGCCGAGATCGACAAAGGCGCGGCAGCGCGCAAGGGCCTCTTCCATGCCGTGGGTGGCGCGGGCGTCGGTGCGGGCCATGACGAGGATGTCCGCCCCTTCTTCCCGGGCATCCACCGCGGCCCGGATGCGGGCCAGGGCCTCGCCGCGCTCCACCACCATCTTGCCGCTGGTGTGGCCGCACCGTTTCGGCATGAGCTGATCCTCGATCATGGCGCAGGCAAAACCGGCGGCCGCGTATCCGCGGATGGTCCGCTTGACGTTGACCGCGTTGCCGTAGCCGGTGTCGGCGTCGCCGATGACCGGAATCTTGACCCGTTCGCAGATGGCGCGGCCCTGCTCGACCATCTCGCCGTAGGAGATGAGGCCGGTGTCCGGCAGGCCGAGGCGGGCGGCGCTGACGGCAAAGCCGCTCATGAAGGTGAGGGGAAAGCCGGCCTGTTCGACGAGCAGGCCGGAGAGGGCGTCATAGCAGCAGGGCATGAGGAGCAGCTCACCGCCCGTCAGCAGGGTTTCCAGTTTTCTGCGGGGCGAGGTCATGGCGGGCGCCTTCCTTACGGCAGGACGATGCGTTTATCCTGGCGGATGTCCTTGTTGGCCTTGTAGAGCAGGACGCAGCGGCCGATGACCTGGACGAGGGTGGCGCCGGTTTTGGTTGCCAGGGCGGTGGCCGCCTCGTGGCGCTCCAGGGTGGCGGTGTTCTGGATCTTGACCTTGACCAGCTCATGGGCGGTCAGCACCGCCTGGACTGCCTCCACCGCCTCGGCGGTCAGGCCGTGCTGGCCGATCATGGCCAGCGGCTCCAAATGATGGCCGAGGCCGCGCAGGTAGCGGATCTGTTTACTGGAAAGGGATTTTTTCTTCATGGTCATGGTGTTGTCAGGTTGGAGATGATTTCAACGCCGCCGATCCACAGGCCGACGGCTCCGCCCAGGCTCGGCAGCATGAAGGCGAGGAAGACGCGGAGCAGCTTGTTGCCCCACCATTTGCGGATGCGCGGCATGTCGGCGAGCACGGTCTCAAACTCGTGGACCCGGGGCGGCTGCATCATGACCTGGACCAGAGCGGTGACATGGCCGACGCCGATCACCGGCGACAGGGTGGTGAGCGGCGCCGCGGCAAAGGCGGCGAGGATGGTGACCGGATGGGCCAGGGCGAGGAGCGCGCCCAAGGCCGCGGGGATGCCGGTGGCGAGAATCCAGTAGAGGAGATTGGCCCCGGCCACCGCCGCCCCCTTGGTCAGGCCGATGACGAGCAGGGAGCCGATGATGGTGGCCGGAATGAGCCATCCCGCCACCTTCCAGAGGGGGGAAACCGGCGGGATGGTGGTGATCTCCGCCATCAGGTGGCTGCGATCCTCAATGAGCGCCTCCTTTACCCCCTGGATATGGCCGGCGCCGACCACGGCGACGATCTTTTCGCCTTTGGCCCGCTTGATCTTTTCGGCAAGATAGGTGTCACGCTCGTCGATGAGTACGGATTTCAGTTCCGGCAGGGCCTGGCCGAGTTCGGCCAGCAACTCGGAGAGGACGTCGGTTTCCTTGAGTTCGTTTAATTTTTCCTCGGTGATCTCTGTTTCTTCGAGCAGGGAGGTGATCAGGCTAGCGATCAGGTAATTCTTGCGGAAAAAGGAGGTCCGTTTCCAGGCCCGTCGCATGGTGATCCGCACGTCGCGGTCGCAGAGGGAAAGCGGGATGTTGTGCGCCTGGGCGGTGGTGGCCGCCTCCAGCAGCTCTGAACCGGGCATGACCCCGAGCCGGTCCCCCAGCTTCTTCTGGTAAGCGGCAAGGACCAGGTTGATGAGGAGGGTGCTGAGCTGCTTGGTGCGGATGATCTGCTTGAGATCAAGGGCGCGCCACCGTTTTTTCTCGGACAGGGCCTCGTAACGCTTGGCGTCCAGTTCCACGCAGACGCAGTCCGGCCGTTCCGCCTCGATGACCTGGTGGACCAGCTCCACCGAGCGGCGCGAGACATGGGCTGTGCCGACGAGGATGAAACGGCGGCCGTCATGATCGACGACATGGACGTCCGGGGAGTCGAGATGGTCTGTTGCCTGCATGATCCTGATAAGAGCCGTTGTCCGCGGCGTGCGGGTTGCGGGAGTAAAAAAAGCAGGAACGGCGGGGCCGCTCCTGCTCGCATGAACCGAAATCAGATAACGAACTAGTTAAAAAACAATTTCAGCAAATAGTCAACCGCAATCTGTCGCTATATCAGAACTGCTGTACTCGCAAAACGTATCCGGATGGCGAAGCGTAAAAGTTCGATATGCAAGGAGCGGTGGTGTCGCGGAAGCGGAGGCGTACAGGTGGTACGTCGAGCATTTCGCGATCCCGCCGCAACGCAGGAGATCGGACTTTTGGCAACCTTATCAGAACTTGTAGGCAAGTCCCATGGTCAGCAGATGGGCGCCGCCGTCCTCGAAGGTGCCGGCAATGGCGTTGACATTGGCGTCGTCGGCCGTAATTTTCCTGGTCTTCTTGTAGTCATAGAGGTAGGCGCCGCCGATCTCCATCACCTCGCTGAGCTTGTAGCGCACCCCCAGGGAATAGAGGAGGGCGTCGGAATCGGGCAGCTCGAAGCCGAGGGTCGCATCCGGCACCGGGGTTTCGTCATAGGCAAAGCCGACCATGGCGATCAGCCGTTCGCTGCACTGGTGGGTGATGCCGATACGGTAGGCGTCGGCGTTGTCCCAGTCCTTGTCCTTGGGCGCCTCGTAAGCGGCGGTGAGGACGAGATTGGCAAAGAAGTTGCTGCTTAACGGCGCGTCGAAGTCGAAGTCCAGATGGTCATACTTTGACCAGTAGGTTCTGTCCCAGGTCAGCTCCACCGTGGTCTGTCCGATGGTATAAGCGGTGCTGAGTGTCAGCACCGCCGGGGTGACGACATCGAGGGCAACGTCGCCCCGGTAGGTATCGGCGGCGCCGACCGCCGGAATGGCGGTGGAGAGCTTCGCATCGCCGCTGAGGTTCTGCACCACCCGGGAGCGGTAGGTGGCGGCCAGAGACCAGTTTGGCTGCGGTTTCACCGTCATTGCCAGGTTGTAACCAAGATCGGTGGAGTCTCCGTCCATTTTACTAGCTAGGGTGGTGGGGCCGAGGGCGGTCAGGCGCGTCCCCCCGTTCTCCACCGTGTTGTTGGTGGTGTGGAGGATGCGGGCCCCGGCGGCGACGGCGAAGCGGTCGCAGAAGGTGTAGGAGATCGACGGGTTGCCCTCGAAGACGTTCAGGGTGAACTCCTTGGCCGCATTGGCGGGGAAGGGGTCGGTCCAGCGCTTGGAGAGCCCGTAGGGCACGACCAGGGAGAAACCGAAGCGGAAATTGTTCTGATCCGGGGAGACGAGATGCAGCGACGGGACAAAGAGATTTTCCGTTTTGGAGGAGCCGTCCCGGCCGGCGTCAACGGCGTCGCTGTAGTTTATGTGGGGCAGGTTGATGTAGCTGAGGTTTGCCTCCACCTGCCAGCGGTCCTCCTGCCAGCCCATGTTGGCCGGGTTGTAATAGGCGGTGTCCGGGCCTGAGGTGTGGGCGATGTAGGCGTTGCTTAAAGCAACGGCATTGACGGACTGTTCCGGCACCCGGTAGCCGGAGGCGCCGACGTTTCCTGCGCCGACCAGGCCGAGCAAGGCGGTCAGCAGTGCGATTTTCTTTTTCATTTTCTCTCCCTTTTCTCGTTTTGATGACTTCGCAAAATTTAACCGCAGAGCACACGGAGGACACAGAGAGTTTTTTTTATTTACAGGCGGTTATCTCTGAGTGCTCCGTCGTTCAGCGGCCCTCGCTGTAGAGGTAGCGTTTGATCTTGTGGGTGGCGGTTTTGATGAACGGCTCCTGCCGTTCGATGATCCTGCTGATCTTTGAATAGGAGGCCAGCTGACTGTTGACGCCGGAGCGGATCTCCTGCAAAAGCTGGTCGATATATTCCATTTTCTGGCCCTGGGTCTTGTTTTTCGTCTTCTGGTCGATGAGGTCGTAATCGAGATAGACCCGCGCCTCCAGTTGATCGTGATTTTCCACCACCAGCGATTCGATGACAAACATGCAGGCATTGATCTTTTCTTCGATCGCCTCCGGGTAGACGTTTTCCCCGTTGCTGAGGACGATGACGCTCTTGGAGCGGCCCATGATGAAGAGGTTGCCGAAGCTGTCGAAGCGGCCGAGATCGCCGGTGGCGAGCCAGCCGGCCGGGTCGATGGTCTCGGCGGTCAGTTCCGGATGGTTGGCGTAGCCCTGCATGATGTTGGGGCCACGGGCCATGATCTCGCCGATGCCGCTTGCCGGATCGGGGCGGGAGATGCGGATCTCCACCCCGGGCACCGGTTTTCCGGTACAGCCGACCATGAGGGTTGGGTCGCGGAACGGTCCGGCGGCAAGCAGTGGTGATGCCTCGGTGAGCCCGTAGCCGACCAGATAGGGAAAACGGGCCTCCACCAGAAAGCTCTCCGTCTCGCTGTTGATGGCCGCCCCGCCGATGGCGACGAGCTGGAGGTTGCCGCCGAAGAAGTCGAGCAGTTTTCTGCCGATTTTCCGGTAGATGCCGCGGCGGGCGGTGGGCAGTCTGCAGGCCAGCTTGAGCAGAGGGTTGGCGTCAATGGCGGTCATTACCCGTTTTTTGTAAATTTTTTCCATGACCATCGGCACCATACAGATGGCCGACGGTTTCTCCCGGGCGCAGATGCGCTGCAGGGTGGTCGGGGTCGGCGCCTTGCCGGCGTAAACGATGCGGCAGCCGTTTAAGAGGGGCAGCAGAAAACCGATGGTGAACTCATAGGTGTGCGACATCGGCAGGATGGAGAGAAAGGTCCAGTCCGGCATGATCTTCAGGAGCTGGTTGGCGGCATGGACATTGGCAAAGAGATTGCCGTGACTCAGCATCACCGCCTTGGAGTGGCCGGAGGTGCCGGATGTGTAGATGATGGCGCAGAGGTCGGCGGCGGTGACGCCGGGCGGATCGACCGCTGCTTCGAGTTTTTTCGCCGGCAGCTGGCCGGCCCGGGCGAGAAAAACGGAAAAGGTCTCGATCTGGCCCAGGTGTCTTTCCGGCGGGCTGTCGTCGAGCATGATGATGGAGCCGATTTTGTTGCTGCCAAGTTCGTAGATCTTTTCGATCTGGCGCTGGGTGGTGAAGAGGATTTTCGCCTTGGCGTCGGTGAGGATGTGGCGGACGTCCGCCTCCGGGAAGTCCGGGAGGATCGGCACCGCCACTGCGCCGAGACGGACCGTCGCCAGATAGGCGATGGCCCAGGCCGGCGAGTTTTCGCCGAGGATGGCCACCCGGTCTTTTTTGCGGATGCCGGCATCCTGGAGCAGGGCGGAAACCCGGATGACTCTTGTCAACAGCTCGCCGTAGGTGATCGGTTCGTGCAGGGCGAGACTTAAGGCGGGTCGGTCGACAAAACGGGCACAGCTGTCGGCGATGATATCGTTTACTGTGCCGCCGGTCTTTTCTGTTGCGAAGTTGGCCATGTCGGTTCACCTCCCTGCCGGAGAACGAGGGATCTGATGGGGCATTGTCAGGGCAACGGCGGTCGCACGGTTTTCCGTACAGTCTGAATGCGGGTACTTTTAACTGAAAATAGCGAAAAGAAACAAGCAGTTTGTCGGATCTGCCGTGATTATTTTGCATCGATAATAAAGATGGCGTCGCAAAAAGTCCGATCTCCCGCGTTGCGGCGGGATCGCGAAATGCTCGACGTGCCACCTGTACGCCTCCGCTTTCGCGACGCCACCGCGCCTTGTATATCGAACTTTTGTGCTTAGCCATCCAGATCTTTTTTGCGAGTGCATCAAAGATGGAATCGTAAAAACTGAAAATTAACCACAGAGACCGCAGAGCGCACAGAGATAACTAAATATGATTAAAGATTTTTTCTCTGCGTTCTCTGTGCGCTCTGTGGTGAAAAAAGACTTTTTACGGGTTTGTCAAAAAAAGAACAAAACGAAAGGAGCGGGTGTCTGCTACAATGTGGTTTTGGTGGTGGCGCGCGCCTCGTGAATGGTTCGGGGCCCGGCAAGGCAAAAAAAAACAGGAGGGACGTATGGACGGACGTGTGCTGGTGGTGGTGCTGGCGGCGGTGATGATGCTGACGTGGACGGAAAACGGTCTCGCCAAGCCGGCCAAGCGGTTTGACGAAGGGACGCAGACCTGCCGCATTTTCGACACGAACAGCCTCTGGTGGGGAAAGGGGGCGAAACTCTTCCAGCAGAGCTGCAAGAGTTGCCATGTCAGGGGCAACGACAAGGGCGCCCCTTTTCTCTACGCAGAATCGAAGAGTCCGAAGGGCTGGAACCGGGTTTTTTTCAAAAAATATCCGGCCTGCGCCCAGGACGGTTCCTGGGCCGGCCTGAGTCCGGACGATCTGCTGCTGGTCAATGACTATCTCTATCGCAACGGCGCCAACACCTATGATCCGAACAGCGCCGCCGACTGCGGCTGATAAGGGCATTTTTCCCCGGTTCGGGGAAAGTGTTCAGAGGCGTTCAAAGTGCCAGGAGACCGGTTGGCCGTTCTGATAGGGCATCGCGCCGTGGAAGATGGCCGGGTTGTCGTCAAAGACCAGGGGGAGAAAGTGGCGGTCGCCCGGCCACATGGGCAGGGTGTGCAGACTGGCCACCGGGTGCCAGCCCAGCATCCCCTCCCCGTTTTCCCGGAAGGGCTGACCGCTGAAGCGGTCGATGCGGAAGATAAATCCCAGCCAGTCTTCGCCGTTTTTGCCGAAATTGGGCCAGTTGATGGTGCCGCGCAGCACCATGGCGAGGCATTCGATCCCCGCCTCCTCCCGAATCTCGCGGCGCATGCAGCCCGCCACGTCCTCGTCGGGCCGCATCTTGCCGCCCAGCCCGTTGAATTTGCCGAGATGCTGATCGTCAGTCCGGGCGGTGCGGTGGACGAGCAGGGTCTGCCGGCGGTCCGGTGACAGGACAAAGCCGAGGGTGGCGATAATGGGGGTATAGGGGTGGGACATCACGATTCACTGGCGCTGGTCATGATTTTATTTTCTTACCAGAGCGGGATGCGCAGGGTGGCAAGAAAGATCTCTTCATCGTAGTCACGCCGGTCGTAGTCGAAGCTGTTGGCGCGGCGATTGTAGAGAACGGAGATTTCGGCGCCGCCCAGTTTTTCCAGGCGATGAATCAGTTCTGCAGAGAGACCGTTGCTGTCGGTGTCGGCACTGGTTGCCTCCTCCAGGAGATAATCATTGGCAATGGACGCTTCCATGTCGATTTCAAGTTCCCGTTTTGTTTCCGTGTCGAGTTGCCGGACATCATAGCGGAGGTTGAGGCGGGTGGTGCGACCGATGGTGCTGTTTAACGCCAGATAGTGGCTCCAGTAGCTGTTTAAGGTGGTGTCCGACTTCTGCCGGTTGTAGGTTGACGACAGCAGCGGCGAGATGCGCATCATGTCGTTGATCCGCACCCCGCTCCAACTGATGTTCACGCCGGTGGCGTTCTGATGGTAACTGCTGGTGGGCGCGATGTCGTCATCCATATCGGTAAAGGCGTATTCGAGACCGATGTTGAACTGGCGGATGAAATAATTGGCGGCAATGCTGTAAATGGAACGCAGCCGGTCGATACTGTTGTCGTTGGCTTCCGTCGTGTTGAAGGCGGAACCGACCCGGAAGCTCAAGCCCCGCCATTTGGGGTGCAGGGCGGTCAGGGCGGGAATATTGAGGATGTCAAAGGAGAGGCCCGGGGCCCGGCTCTTGGTCGTGGTGTTGAGCTGGCCGTCAAGGTTGTCCCTGTACTGGCGATAATCGAGCCGGGCCGTCAACCAGGGCAGGACGGGCAGGCGGCCGTAGCCGCGAACGAGTTGCGAGTCGGGCGAGGCGGAGCCCACCGCCGAGTAGAAGTCCGGTTTGATATATTCGTAGGAAAGTCCCCAGCGCGATCGCGCCAGGCGACCGGCCATGGTGAATTTGCAGGCATAGTCGTTGAGTTCCGAACCACTGCTGGTCGACGTGTCGGGATCAAGGGTGGAGTAGCCGAGTTCGAAACGGGCATTGAGGTAGCGCAGATAGCCCCAGGAGAGATCCTCCACCGCGCCGTGCAGGCTCCACACCCAGTTGTCGATGGGGGAGACGAGGGCCGACCGATTGCTGTTTTCATCGTCCCAGGTGCGGGCAAGATCGAGCAGGAGGCTCCAGTTGTCGCCATACTGGGCGCCCAGGCGACCGGCGCCGGCATGGCGGTCGTACTGGGTCTGGCCTCTTTCCTCATGGACCCGGGCCAGGGTGAAATTGGCGGTGTCGAGATGCAGCGTCTCCTCGCCTTGCCTGTCGCCATCGAACCAGTGCCAGTAGGAGAGCCCTTCAAGGGAGCGGGAGAGGGCGTAGGAGCTGTAATTGGCGTAGATGTCGCCGAGACTGAACTCATAGTGGTCCGGTTTGCTGTAGCGGGTCAGAAAACGGAGGATGTGCGGGTCTTCGCCGTGGCTCGGTTCCAGGGAAAAGTCGTCGGTCATCCGCACATTGGTGAAGAATTCGAAGCGGGAGGTATCCGCATAGATCTTCCTGGCCGCCCAGTTGACCGAGGTGTTGTAATAATCGCCGGCCGACAGGGTGGACATCTCGTCGTTGCCGGAGACATTGTAGATATAGACTTCCTGCCGGACGTCAAAACGGACCGCGGTGGGAATTTCCCTGGCCGCCCTTTCCTGCGCCTCGGCGGCGGCAGGAGAAAGTGCGGCACTCGGCAGTGCGAGAAGAGCAAGAAGAATCTTTTTCATACCATCCCTTTATGCTGTCATGATACCCGGAGAGGGAGCAGGAAAAAGTGCATTCCCTGCTGCGTGATCAGAATCCGTTGCCCACTTGTCAATTTCGCTGCCTCGTCTCTTTTTCACTTGTTCCAGCCGTTCATCATTACATCCCCGTAATCGGGTAGAGATAGGTGAAGGTGACGGTCGGATCGCCGGGGCTGTAACCCGGATCCACCTTGATTTTCGCGTAGTTTCCTTCATGGACCCTGACCATGTAGCAGACTCCCGGGGCGACACTCACCGAGGGGCTGTAGCCGACGGTGGTCTCCGGGAAATCGTCGAGGGAGCAAGGACCCAGGCCGAGAAACATGCTGCCGCCATTGCTGAATTCCGGGCCGTAGGGGCCATTGGCAAGAAAGATGTCGGCATTGCCGGTGTCGGAGGCAACGATCGTTGCGGCGGAGAAATCCCAGCCGTCAACGGTGTTGCCCACCAAGGTGGCGCTGCCGCTCGACGGACCGACCGGGGGTGGTTCCGGCTCGATTGGCGGTGGTTCGGGCTCGATCGGTGGCGGCGGTGGTGGGTCATCCGGCGGCGGCACCGGGTCATCCGGTGGTGGCGTCGTATCGTCGGGCGGCGGGGTGGTATCGTCCGGTGGTGGCGTCGTGTCGTCGGGTGGCGGGGTGGTATCGTCCGGTGGTGGCGTCGTGTCGTCGGGTGGCGGGGTGGTGTCGTCGGGTGGCGGCAGGGGATCCACCGGTGGTCGCACCACCCTCGAGGTCATGGTTCCCAGATCGACAACAACCGGGTTGGACGGGGTCAGCTCAACTTTGGCGCCGTTTTCGAGGATAATGGTGCCCTCTTCAAGTTTCATCTGACCGCTGAGCGGATTGGAGATGCCGAACATCAGGCTGCCCTGCATGCCGGAGAGCTTGAAGTCCGGAGCGGCGCTGCTTTGCTTGAAGGTCAGTTCGGTGAGCTGATCGGTCACCAGCCACTCTTTGATGGTGTTGGCGACAAAGGCGCGACGAGACCAGCTCAAGGACAGAATGCCATAGAGGGTATCCCCCTCGCGATAGAAGGTGAAACCGCTGTTCTGCCACTGGGGGTAGCGGATGTTTTTCAGATTGTAGGTATCATCATAAAGGGCATCCTCCAGCCGGGTATGGTTGGAGACGGTGGCGAGCGGCGAGCGGTAGCTGGCGTCCACCCCGCGCATGAAGCCGCTGTGATTGCCATTCTCATAATGCGTGCGCAGTTGCAGGGCCGCTGTCCAGACCCGCTCTTCGATCTCCCGATCGGACAGGGTCGAGCCGGCGCCGGCTGCCCGGAAAAGCGGACTGCCGGACAGGCTGAACAGGCGGAACTGGTTGGCGCTGTTTTTGCGGAAGGTCAGCTCACTGCGCTGGTTGGCCAGATCCACCGCCTGGCCGTCATCCTCGCGTTCCGCCCGCAAATCCCAGCCGATGGTCACCACCGCCTCCTCGCCGCCGTCCCTGCTCTGGCCGAGACGCATGCCCAGGTTGCTCCACCCCGGAAAGGAAATAGCCCGCAGGGTGGCAAAGTCCTGGCGCAGGCCGGCATCGAGTTCAGCCGGGTCGGCCGGGCCGTCGACTCCGGCACCGAAGTCCTGGTGGACCAGGGCCATGAAGCCGGGCAGATTCTCGCCGCTGTAAGTGCGGTTGAGCGCCAGGGCAAGCTGCCAGGGATCGTCAGCTCCGCCGACCGGCATCAGGCCGGCTGCCAGCCGCGACTTGCTGGCCAGGTAGGCATACGGGGGCGCCAGGGAGGAGAGGCTCTTCGCCATGACGGCCTGGCGGGAGAGAGTATTGAGGGTGTCGGCCGTCTCCTTCATTTTTTTGACCGCCTGCTCCTTCTGTTTGGTCAGCATCTCCTGCAGGGTGGCAAGCGGGGTTTTCCGGTAGCTGTAGGTTTTCGAGTTGGGTGAGGTCCAGACGAGGCTGCCGGTTGGGCCGTCTGTTGCCGCGGCAATCCTTTGTCCATCCGATGCGGCCGTGCCCTCACTCCGGCTTGTCGGGTCGATGATCGGCATTGATCCCTGAATGATCAGGTTGTCCCAGAAGGTCTGATAGGCCTGGCCCGGGACATGGCGGACCGCGGGCTCGGTGATGCCGGGCAGCTTCTTTTCCATCGCCTTGATCAGTGGCGGCTCCGTCAGCTTGGCCCCTTCCAGTTTATTGATCGATTCGAGCAGGATCTTACCCTCGCCCAGCAGGCCGACCAGAGCGGCCGGATCACCCAGCAGGGCGGCCACCTCCTGATTTTTGGCCGATGCCGACTCGATGAGGGTGTTCATCTCCTCCGGGGAGGCGAAGCCGCCGGCAGCGGCCCCGGCTCCGGCAAAAAGGGAGTCCAGGCGGTCGATAATCCCCTCGCCGGGGCCATCATAGACCAGGGAGAGGAGGATGGAATTGACCTGGTCGACAAAATCACCGGGGCTGGCCGGAAATTTCAGCTCCGGCCCGGCCAGGATGTTAAAATACTCATCCACGGAGAGAAAGGGGTTGCTCGCCTGTCCGCCGAGCAGGCGCTCGGCGATCTTGCTGCGGCCGGCCTCGATCTTCTCCTCCCAGGCGGCCCGCCGCCTGTCAAGGACGCCCTGCAGGGTCTGGCCGGCGACCTGCTCCAGTTCCGCCCGCATCTCCGTGAGGGTGCCGTCGTCGATGATGTCCTCGAATTGGAGACAGGGTGTCCATTCTACTTCCGACCAGCAGGTATATTTGCTGGCCAGGGGAGGGGGACCGGAGGTAGCTGTGTCTCCCTCTGCGGTGAACCCTTCCATCGCTTCAAACCTGCATTCCAAAAATCTGCTGAGATCCTCGTCGGTGAAAGACGGTTCTGATGCCGTGGTTTTGCTGTCTTCGGACCTGACCGTTATCGACAGGGGCCTTTTCGTGTTGTTGCCGACCATCTGCCTTTTCTCGGCGTCCCACTCGGTTCCGGTATCACCGGGATGGAGAACATATGTCTGGTAGGTATGATTGGTGAACAGGGTGTAGAATTTGGTGCAGTCTGTTTTCACCCAGGTGTTGGTCCGACGGGTGGCGTTGAAGGCGGCATGGCTGCCGTTCTCCAGTTCCTTGCCCATGGCGGTGAGAAAGCCCTGCAGCAGGGCCGGGCCGACAAAGGGCGCATCGAGCAGGCGCCGACCCTCCTCCGCGATGGCCGCCTTGGCCTCGGCAAAGCGTTTTTTTGCCGCGGCAACCCGTTCCTCCTCCTCCCGGTTCGCCTGAGCCGCCTGTTCGGCCAGCGGACCGACCCGGTCCACCTTTTCCTCTTCCGCCGGCGGCGGGGTGAGCAACTGCACCGGGGGCCGCTCCTTGCCCAGTTCGGCGAACATCTCTTCCAGTTTTTTTACCGCCTCTTCGGCATCAGCCAGCTCCTTGCGCAGCTCGATCAGTTTCTTTTTTATGGCGACAAGCTTGTCGCCGGGAAATCCGGCGGCAAAGGCGTCGAGTTCCCGCTGCATCTTCTGCCGCATGTTTTTGTAGTCGAGATAGAACTGCTTGGCCATTTCCCGGCGAATGAAATCATCAATCGCCAGACGTTGCGGATTGGAACCTGGGTTAACCCCCATGGTGTAACCGACCGGGGCATCCGGCGGCAGGTGAAATTTCTGCCGCACCATCCCCTTGATGTCGTTATAGTTGTCGTAAACGAACTTTGCCGCGAAATGGTGAAATTTGCTGCCGTGGGCGTTGACCGGTTCGTCAAAGGGGGCATTGGGATGGGAGAGCATATAGGCCATGTAAAAATCGTAATCGTCTTTGTACATGACCCCGGTGACCGGCTGGAAGACCAGCTGGTCCCAGGCGAACATGACAACGCCGACGCCCAGGCCGGCGGCGTCGGAGGCATCGGGCAGGATAATCTTTTCAATGACCAGTTTGTTGGTCAGTTCCGATGAGATGACAGTGTATGCCTCCTGGGCCGCGGCCGCGCCGCCCTTGTCGGCCCAGACCGTCACCACCCCGGCCGCGGAAACCGCATAGCCGGGAATGTCGCCGTGCAGCTCCTTGATGGCCTGCTGGATGAAGCTGCTGATCGGCGTCTTGGCCGCGGTGGCGAGCTGGGCGCGCACCTCGCTGTCCGATGGCCGGAACTGTTCGAGAAAATCCCAGTCCGACTGGGCACGGACCGTGCCGCTTCCTATGATTGCCTGGAGAACAAGGGTTATGAGGAACAAAATATTTTTTTTTGCCATAGGTGGTTCCTGTGTGCCGATTGGACCCGGAGCGGGAAAGGGATGATCAGGCTGATGACGTCATCGGTTTTTATTATAGGCAAATCTGGGGGAGAAAAAAAAATAAAAAATGGCGGGCGGTCACTTGTTTTGGCACCTCTTTTTCTGAGAGGTGAAAGTGACGGTGATTTTTTGTCCGGAATGGCTGTTGCAAAATCAATGTGGCAGGCAATGAGAGGGCAAATGCAAGAATGGTGGGGGGAAAGACAAAAAAAGTTTACAAGCGGCCGGGATCACAATATTCTGTGGGAAAAATCGTCACTGTGAAGGAGAGAATGAACCGATGGGGAAGGCCGAGGTTTTTGTCAATCAGGAAAACATGGCGCTGTTTCATTGTCCGCATTGCGGCAGGATGAAGCATGTGTCCGTGCTCCAGTTCAAAGACAAGAAGCATTCCCTCCAGGTCAAATGCGCCTGCCAGCAGACCTTTCAGGTTGATCTCAATTTCCGCAAACGGTACCGCAAGGAGACCAGCCTGCCGGGCTACTGCTGCAAGGCCGGTGCTGATGGCGGCTGGCCCGCTGGCGCCCGCAAATCGAACTGCACCGTCGTCAATGTCTCCATGGGCGGCATCGGCCTGCGTCTTCACTATGCCCACAGTTATGCTGCCGGCGATCTGCTGCTGGTTGATTTTACCCTGGATGACAGGAAGCAGTCGCGCTTGCAGCGCCGGGTCATTGTTCGTCATGTCGGGGAAAACGGCTATATCGGCGCGGAATTTTCCGACAGTGACCAGGCCCTCTATGAGAAGGCCCTCGGTTTTTATCTGATGCCCTGATGTGGATCCCGCTGTTGTTTCCGGTTGTTCGCTGTCTGTCCCCCCCTGATGTCCGCTTCGTTATTGCCAGGGGTGTCATGCTGGATTACTGAGGAAGAAAGTCTGTATGGGAAAAAACTTTTTTTGGATGCTGCTCGCGCTTGCGGTGCTGCTGGTTTGCGATGTCCGGCCGGGGCTGAGCGCCGCTGACCGCCATCACTTTCCGGTCTACGACGCCATGCGGCCCAACGTCGCCTTCTGGAAAACAGTCTATGGCAAGTATCCCACCAGCAAGGGGCTGATCCATGACAACCGTGATCTCTCCATTATCTACGAGGTGATCGATCTCGAGCCGCGGGAGCGGGCCGGCGCCGAGAAACGTAACACGGCCCGGGTCGACCGGGCCAAGGAAAAATACGCGTCCATCCTGCGCTCCCTGGCCCGGGGCAACAGGCCGGACACGGCGGAGGAGAGACGGGTGCTGGCCCTGTTTGACGGCAAACCGTCCGCCGGCCGGCTGGCCAAGGCAGCGGAATCGGTCCGTTTTCAGCTCTGCCTGAAGGACCATTTTGCCGAAGGGGTGGTCCGTTCCGGCGCCTATCTCAGTGACATCAAGAAGATCATGCGCAGTTACGGGCTGCCGGAGGAACTGGCCTACCTGCCTCATGTCGAATCCTCCTTCAACTACAAGGCCTATTCCAAGGCCGGCGCCGCCGGAATCTGGCAGTTCACCCGGGACACCGGCAGTCGCTATATGACCATTAACTATACGGTGGATGAACGGCGTGACCCCCTGCGCGCCACCCATGCCGCCGCCCGTTTCCTCAAACACAATTACGAAAAGCTCGGCAGCTGGCCCTTGGCGCTGACCGCCTACAATCACGGCACCACCGGCATGCTGCGTGCCAAAAACGCCATGGGCGGCTATGACACGATCTTCAGAAACTACGAGGGAAACCGTTTCGGCTTTGCCTCTCGCAATTTTTATGCGGAATTCATCGCCGCGGTGGAGGTGGCGAAGAACTATCAGCACTATTTCGGCACGATCCGGCTCGATCCGCCGGTCGCCCATCATGAGGTGGTGATGACCAAGTACGCGCCGGTCAAAGATCTGGCCCGCCACTTCAAGGTGGATCTGGCCACCCTCCAGGAACTCAATCCCGCCCTGCGGCCGCCGGTCTTCGAGGGCCGCAAGCATGTCCCCAAGGGCTACACGTTGCGGCTGCCCTCCAAGGGCCGCGGGGTGGCGGTCGCCTCGACCCTGCCCAGCGACATCCTGGTCGACCGGCAGCAGCCGAGCCGTTTTTACCGGGTCCGCAAGGGTGATACCGCAAGCACGGTGGCCCGCAGGAACGGTGTCTCGCTGGCGGACCTGGCCGCGGCCAACGATCTGGACGGTCGGATGGCGATTCATGCCGGCCAGAATCTCCGCATTCCGGTCCGGGAGGAAAAAATCGTCCCGGTCCCCGGCAGGGCGGGCGCCGGTGCGGTTGTGGAGCTGAGTTCCAAACCCCTCAAGGTGGCGGCGGCGAAAAAGGAGACCGCGCCGGCTGCCGAACTGCCCGGCGCCGGGGTTCCGGCGGAACTGACGGCAAAAACGGTCAAGGTAGCGGCGACTGACAAGGGTGTACCGGTTGTGGATGGGGCGATTGAGCCGGCGTCAGCGCCGACCCCGGTCGAGATTCCGGCAACGGTGCTCGGAGAGGAAGAGTTTCCGCTGCTGGCCGCCGTTGGGGCGAAAAAGGCGGTGTCCGCGGCCGCGAAGAGCGTGACAAAGGACCAGGGAGAAGGCGAGGAAAACGGCGCTGCCGCTGCCCCGGAAACGGTGCTGGACGAGGAATCCGGCCGGCTGGAGACAAAGGCGGCGCTTGACCGGCTGCCGTCGGAGGCACTTGCCCAGCTCGACGTCAATCCCCGGGTGGTGGTTGGCGATCTGCAGGTGGAAGATGTCCGCAGAGGAAAGGGGCGTTCCGCATCCGGGATGATCCGGGTCGAGGCCGGCGAGACCATCGGCCACTATGCAACCTGGCTCGGGGTGCCGGCCCGCACGGTGCTGCGCTGGAACAATCTGCGTTCAGCGGCATCCATCCGTTTTGGCCAGCGTCTCAAGCTCTCGTTTGACAAGGTCGCACCGGAGACCTTTGAGGAGCGGCGCTATGAATACCACAAGGAGATCGAGGAGGATTTTTTTGCCGCCTACCGCATCGAGGGCGCCAGGCTCTACCGGGTCAAGGAGGGGGACAATATCTGGAAGCTCTGCGCCGAGGAGTTCCGCCTGCCGGCCTGGCTGGTGCGAAAATACAATACCGCCCATAATTTCAACAGTCTCAAACAGGACGACCAGTTGATCATTCCGGTGGTGACGAGGATCGAAGAGGGATGAGCACGGATATGCCGGATATTATCTATCGACGGGACTATGCCCCGCCTCCCTATCTGATCGACGAGGTCGATCTGTCCTTTTCGCTGGGGGAGGAAATGACCGAAGTCGTCGCCTGCTTAAACTGCCGACGCAATCCGGCCCATGGTGACGGGCCGACGCCCCTGGTGCTGAACGGCGAGAAACTCGAACTCGTCGCCCTGCGGCTCGACCAGAGGTCGCTCGCCGAGGACGAGTACCATCGAAACGGGGAATCGCTCACCATTTACGCCCCGCCGGCCGCCTTTCAACTCGAGATCGTCACCCGCATTCATCCTCGTGACAATACCGCCCTGGAGGGGCTCTATCTCTCCAGCAACAACTTCTGTACCCAGTGCGAGGCCCAGGGCTTCCGGCGCATCACCTATTTTCCCGACCGGCCCGATGTCATGAGCCGTTACACCACCACCATCGAGGCGGACCGCAGTCTGCCGGTGCTGCTGGCCAACGGCAATCTGCTGGAGCGCGGCGAAGCCGGTCCGGATCGCCATTTTGCCAGATGGCGCGATCCCTTTCCCAAGCCCTGTTATCTCTTTGCCCTGGTGGCCGGCGACCTGGTCCGCATCGAGGACGAGTTTGTCACCGCCTCCGGCCGGCCGGTGGCCCTGCATATCTATGTGCAGAGCCACAATCGCGACAAATGCGATCATGCCATGGTCTCGCTGAAAAAGGCGATGCGCTGGGACGAAGAGGTCTACGGGCGCGAATATGATCTCGATCTCTACATGATCGTGGCGGTGGATGATTTCAACATGGGGGCCATGGAAAACAAGGGGCTCAATGTCTTCAATTCCAAATATGTACTGGCCCGGCCGGAGACCGCCACCGATGACGACTATGCCGGCATCGAGGGGGTGATCGCCCACGAATATTTCCACAACTGGACCGGCAACCGGATCACCTGCCGGGACTGGTTTCAGCTTAGTCTGAAGGAGGGGCTGACCGTTTTCCGCGATCAGCAGTTCTCCGCCGCCATGACTGCCGGGCCGGTGCGGCGTCTGCATGACGTCACTCAGCTGCGCACTGTCCAGTTCATCGAGGATGCCGGCCCCATGGCCCATCCGGTCCGGCCTGATTCCTACATCGAGATCAACAATTTCTACACAGTGACGGTCTACGAGAAGGGGGCGGAGGTGATCCGCATGCTCCACACCCTGCTCAGGCCGGAAAAATTCCGGGAGGGCATGGATTGCTACTTTGCCCGCCACGACGGGCAGGCCGTGACCTGCGATGATTTTGTCGCTGCCATGGAGGATGCGGCAGGCATCGATCTGGGGCGCTTCCGCAACTGGTACAGCCAGGCCGGTACCCCGGCGGTGACGGTGCGCTCCTCCTACGATGCGGCGGAGAAGCGCTATACCCTGGCGATGCGCCAGAGTTGCCCGGCCACTCCGGGCCAGCCGGACAAACCGTCCTTTCATATCCCGGTGGCGGTCGGGTTACTCGATGGCCGCGGCAACGATTTGCCGCTCTCCTGGAACGGCAGGCACGGCACCGCTCTGGTGCTGGAGCTGACCGACCAGGAGCACGCCTTTGTTTTCGAGCAGGTACCGGAAAGGCCGGTTCCCTCCCTGTTGCGCGGCTTCAGTGCGCCGGTCAAGCTGCAGTATGACTACAGCGACGACGAACTCGGTTTTCTGCTGAGCCATGACAGTGACCCCTTCTCGTGCTGGGAGGCGGGACAATTGCTCTGCTGCCGGGTGCTGCTGCGGCTGATCGATGACCTTCGCCAGGGCAACGAACTGCGGCTGCCGGAAAGTTTTCTCGTTGCCTTCCGCTCTTTACTGGAGCGGGCCGAGCATGATGATCCGGCCTTTCTCGCCCATCTTCTCACCCTGCCGTCGGAAAAGTATCTGGGGGAACAGATGGCGGTGATCGACGTCGAGGCGATTCATCAGGCCCGCCGTTTTGCCCGTCGCGCCCTTGCGGAGGGGCTGCGACAGCGTTTTCTCGCCCTCTATCACTCCTTTGCCGACCGCGGCCCCTATCACTACGATCGGCACAGCGCCGGTCGCCGTGCTCTGAAAAATGTTGCTCTCGCCTTTCTCATGCAGCTCGATGATCCGGCTGTGATGGAGATCTGTCTGCGCCAGTTCGAGCAGGCCACCAACATGACCGACGTGCTGGCGGCCCTGCAGTGCATTGTTCACCAAGCGGACGGCCCGGAACGGCGCAGCGTCCTTGTCTCCTTCTACGGCCAGTGGCAGAAGGACACCCTGGTGCTCGACAAGTGGTTTTCCCTGCAGGCCACCGCGCCGCTGCCGGGTACCCTGGCCGAGGTCAGAGCGCTCATGCGCCATCCTGCCTTTTCCATGAAAAATCCGAACAAGGTGCGGGCCCTGATCGGCGCCTTCTGTTCCGGCAATCAGCTCTGTTTCCATGAAAAAAGCGGGACCGGTTACACCTTTCTCGCCGACCGGGTGCTGGAGCTGAACCCCGTCAATCCCCAGATCGCCGCCCGCCTGCTGGCGCCGCTTTCCCGCTGGCGCCGCTTTGATCCGGTCCGGCAGCGGTTGATGCGAGCGGAACTGGAGCGGATTCTCGCGGCCCCCGATCTCTCCCGGGATGTCTATGAGGTGGCGAGCAAGAGCCTCAACGCGGTTGTCGCATAAGGAGGAATGGCAATGGATATTTCCCGAACGATCGCGGCGCTGAAGCAAAAGCCCGGCTTTGTCGAAAACGTCGGCATGGTGCTGGTGCATAACGGGGTGGTGCGTGCCTGGTCGCGCCAAAGCCGGGAGACGGTCACCGCCCTCGAAGTGACGCCCGACCATGCAAAAATCGAGGCAATCCGACAGGAGTTGCTGGGGCGACCAGGCATCTTCGACATTGTCATCGAGGCACGATCCGGCCGTTTTCAGCCCGGCGACGACCTGCTGTTCATCATCGTCGCCGGTGATCTGCGGGAAAACGTCAAGCCGGTGCTGTCCGACCTGCTCGATCGGCTCAAGGCAGAGGCGATTTCCAAAAAAGAGATCGTCTCTGCTTGAAAAAGTGCGTGAAGTAGGGTAGAAAGCGCTGCTGTGCCGCTGTCGTGGCGTTGCCGGAGGACCCGGTTTGCGCCGGTCAGCACTGTCTGAGGCAAAAATATTTGGTCTACCTGGAGTTGAATTATGTACACCGCATCCGATTTACGCAAGGGCCTGAAGGTGGAGATCGACGGCGAGCCCTATATCGTCACCGATTTCGAGTTTTCCAAACCCGGCAAGGGCCAGGCCCTCTATCGCACCCGGCTCAAAAACATGGTCACCGGCAATGCCTTTGAAAAGACCTTCCGTTCAAACGACAAGTTCCAGAAGGCCCCGCTGGAGGAGCGCACCATGCAGTTCCTCTACTCCCAGGGGGATGAGTTTCACTTCATGGACAACAAAAGTTTCGAGCAGCTCGCCATCAGCCGGGAACAGATGGGCGACAACATCAACTTTCTCATCGACAACATGGAGGTCGATGTCCTCCTTTTCAAGGAGCGACCCATCGGTATCACCCTGCCCAATTTCGTCAACCTCAAGGTGGTGCGGGCCGATCCCTGGGCCAAGGGCGACACCAGCGGCACCGATACCAAACCGGTGACGGTGCAGACCGGTTTTACCCTGCAGGTTCCCCCCTTTGTCGAGGAAGGCGATCTCCTGCAGATCGACACCCGCACCGGCCAGTACATCACCCGGGTCAAGGAGTAAGACGGTGCTCAGGTGAGCTTTCTCCCTGCCCGGGCGCGGATCCTTGCCGCTGTCCGTTCCTTTTTCGCCGAACAGGGTTTTCTCGAAGTCGAAACCCCGATCCGCCTGCCGGCCATTATCCCGGAGTTGCATATCGCCGCAGAGGAGTCGGCAGGCTGGTTCCTGCAGACCTCGCCGGAACTCTGCATGAAGCGGCTGCTCGCCGGCGGGCATGAAAAAATTTTCCAGATCTGCCGCTGCTTTCGTCGTCTGGAGCGCGGCAGTCGCCATCTGCCGGAATTCACCATGCTTGAGTGGTATCGCTCCGGTGCTGATTACCGGCAGATGATGGCTGACTGCGCCGCGCTGCTCGCCTTTGTCGCGGCCCGCCTGCCCTTTCCCCTGCCAGACTCGGCCCGGCCGTTGCTGGCAAAGGGGAAGTGGCCCTCTCTCACCGTCCACCAGGCCTTTTCCCGATATGCCTCCCTGACAGTGGAGGAGGCGCTGCGCCACGATCTGTTCGACGAGATCCTGGTGCGCGACATTGAACCCCATCTCGGTGTCGAGCACCCCACCTTTCTCTGTGACTACCCCGCCGAACTGGGCGCCCTGGCCCGGCTGAAAGACGATGATCCCTCCCTGGCCGAACGTTTCGAACTCTATGTCAATGGGGTGGAGCTGGCCAACGGTTTTTCCGAGTTGACCGATGTCGTTGAACAGCGGCACCGTTTTGTCCGGGAGCGGCAGCTTATTGCCGACCGGGACCGCGATCCCGGACCGATGCCGGAGAGGTTTCTTGCCGATCTCGCCGCTCTGCCCTCCGCCGGCGGGGTCGCCCTCGGCCTCGACCGGTTGGTCATGCTGCTCTGCGGCGCCGAATGCATCGACCAGGTTGTTGCCTTTGTCCCGGAAATGCTCTGATGTGCTATTTTGTGGCAGTGAGTGGTTGTTTTTGTGGGAATGAGACTTATTTTTTCTAAAAAAGGTTGCTGGTTTCATAAAAACCCGCAAGCCAGGGCAGGCGGAAAAGAGAAAACAACAAGGTACAAAACACGGCCCGTCGGAATCGTGGTTTGTTGCGATTCCGACAAAGGCTGATGATTTCGTCATAACTGAAAAGCAACCACAGAAACCATGGCGCACGCAGAGATAACGGCCCGTCTTCAAAACATTCTCTCTGTGTCCTCTGTGGTGAAAAAGTGTTTCCCGGCCTTTCAGAAAAAACCGGAGGTGCATCATGTACGACAAACAGGAGTTGTGCGAAAAGATCCGGGAGGTTTTCCCGGAGATCGGGGTATGCGGCATTGATCTGGACGTTAGATTCGATCCGACCAATCAGGCCTGGGTTGTTGATCTGCACAAGGATGATCATCATCTCCAGACCTTTTTGGAGATTCCTGAGGCCGAGACCTGCATGAAGGGCAGGCAGTGCGTCTCGCTGGGCCTGCAGATTGCCCAGCTCCGCACCAATCTAGGCCTTCTTCATTGATTCTTGGAAAGGCTGCTGCGCAATTTTCAGCTGCGCCGTCGCACAACCTGCGCCGGCGCATTTTTTTTCTTTGCCGGCGCCATGATCTTTGTCGTGGTGGAGGAGCTCATCCCCGAATCGCAGAGCAACCAGCACCACATCGCCATGGTCACCATGGCCGGCTTCACCGTCATGATGATCCTCGACGTGGCGCTCGGCTGAAATCTCCCAACTGTCACTCCACCATCATGAGCTGGAAGGCGCCGGTCTGGGGAATACCGCCCTGGGTCAGTCGCGCGCCTTCCACCACCGCCAGCACGTCGCCTTTGAGCAGCATCCCCTTTTGCAGGGCCTCCTCCTTGGCCCGCAGTACCATCTGGTCGCGGGTCAGGTTCTCCTTGATGATGATCGGCGCGATGTTCTTGTAGATGCAGGAATGGCGCGCCACATGGACCGAGTTGGTGACCAGCAGGGTCGGTTTGGAGCGGTTCCACTTGGAGAGGTGCCGGTAGATGTCGCCCCTGAGGTCAAGGACCATGATGGCGGCGGCGTCGCCCAGGCTGGCCGCCGCCACCAGGGCGGGGTTGAACCCCTTGTAGCTGCGCAGCAGTTCGCAATGGTCGTCCACCAGTTCGGTGTGGCGTTCCTCCTCGCTGATGATCATGGTCATGGTGCGCACCACGTTGACCGGATCGACGCCGATGGCGGTTTCGCCGGAGAGCATCACCGCGTCGGTTCCCTCCCGCACCGCGACGCTGACATCGGTGACCTCGGCCCGGGTGGGGCGGTGATTGACGGTCATGCTCTCCAGCATCTGGGTGGCGGTGATGACCGGCACGTTGGCCTGCCAGCATCGTTTAATGATCTCGCGCTGGATGCGGGGCACCCGGGAGGCGGGCAGTTCGACGCCGAGATCGCCGCGGGCGATCATGATGGCGTCACTTGCCGCGATGATGTCGCCGATGTTCTCGACCGCCTCGGGTTTCTCGATCTTGGCCACCACCCGGATCCGGCGTGGACCGCGGCTGATTATCTCCTTGACCTCGAGGATGTCGGCGGCGGAGCGGACAAAGGAGAGGGCGACGAAATCGATGGAATGCTCCATGGCCCAGGCCAGATCGCGTTTGTCCTTTTCGGTGACACTGGGCAGGGAGAGGGGGGTGGCGGGTAGATTGATGCCCTTGCCCGATTTGAGCCGGCCGCCGACCACCACCCGGCAGACCGCCTCGCTGCCGCGCTGTTCTTCCACCGCCAGTTCAATGGCCCCGTCATCGAGCAGAATCGGATCGCCGGGCCGCAGATCGTCGATGATCTCCGGAGCGATGGTGGAGAGGCGTTCCGCGGTGCCCTCCACCGGTTCCGACTGGATGACGACCCGGGCGCCGGCGGTCAGGGTGATGGCGCCGTTTTCCATCGGGCCGGTGCGGATCTTCGGGCCGCAGAGATCCATGAGCACCGCCACCGGTCGACCCCATTCCTCTTCCGCGGCCCGGACCGCCCGCAGAACGCTGCCGTGCGCCTCGTGGCTGCCGTGCGAGAAGTTGAGCCGGGCAATATCCATACCGGCCAGCACCATCCGCCCTAAAGTATCCGAAGAGGCGGAGGCCGGGCCGACGGTGCAGACGATGCGGGTCAGCTTGCGCACCTTTTCCCGGTGGTGAATCGTTACCCGTTCCAGCAGTTCCGCGAGCCGAGCCACCTTGACCGGCTTGGGCAGAAAGCCGATGACATTGGCGAAGCTGGCCAGCTGGCGGCGCACCGTTTGTTCCTCGACGCTGGAGGAGATGGCGATGACCGGGCAGTGCGGCTCCACCACCAGCATGGCTTCCAGGAACTTGTAGCCGTCCCACTTGGGCATGACGATGTCGGAGATGACCAGATCGTAATGGCGCGAGGTGGCCCGGTAGAAACCCTGCTGGCCATTGTCCACCGTGTCCACCGTGTGTCCCATCCTGGTGAGCTGGGCCGCCAGCATGGCGCTGATCACCGGCGCGTCTTCGAGAAGGAGTATGTGCATGAGGGTCCGCCTCTGTTGGGGTGGGCGAGAAAGCCGTTTTTTTTGATCATACCGGATTGGCAGAGCGGCAACAAGGCGAAAAGCGGGCGTCCTCCGGGCAAACGGCGATCTGTCCGACTATTTACTTTTTGACAGAAGAGAAAGCGATCGGTACAGTTAAAAGGTGATGCCCTGTGCCGTGCCGATCATTGCCCGGCGGACTCTTTCCTTTTTCGGCAGGAAATTTCCGATGTCCAGAACCGGCTTATCCTTCATCCTTCTTCTCACCCTCTTCGCCCTGGGCAGCCTCGCCGGCTGCGGCCGGGAAGCGAAGGAGCCGCCGCTGCTGCGGATCGGCCATGCCCCCACCGATCATCATGCCTCGCTCTTTATTGCGGCGATGAATCCTGAGTATTTCCGAAAGCATGACGGCATCTGGCTTAAGGAAAAAATCTGGCGAAGCGAGTATGAGCTGCTGGACCAGGACAGGGTGCTGGCCCGGGTGGTGATTGATGCGAGCACCGGGGGGCAGGAGCTTGTGCGCCGGCTGGCCGAGGAGCAGCAGGACATGGTCACGGGCGGAGTGCCGGCCATGCTGAATTTTATTGACCAGGGCAGCGCCATCCGCATCGTCGCCCCGCTCATGGCCGACGGTGCGGCCCTGGTGGGGCGACCCGCTCTGCCGGCTGACAATTGGCAGGGCTTTGTCGCCCTTGCCCGGACTGCCGAGCCGCCGCTGCGGATCGGCTACAAGATCGGCCTGTCGGTCCAGCATCTCATCCTCGAACAGGCCCTGCAGGCCGCCGGCCTTTCCTTTTCCCATGATATTGCCGACAGCACGGTGGATGTGATCCTCGTCAATCTCTTTGGGGAAAAGAATCTGCTGCCTGCCTTGGAAAACGCCCTGGTGGACGGCGTCGTCACCAACCAGCCCTTTCCGGCCATGGCCGAGGTGCGGGGGGTGGGGAAAATCGTCGCGCTGCTCCATGAGCTGCCGCCGGCGGGCAAGTGGCGTTCCACCCCCTGTTGCGCCCTGGCCGCCTCGGAGCGGTATATAAGCGAGCAGCCGGAGGTGGCAGGGGCAATGGTTGCCCTCCTGCGGGAGGCGAACCGGTTTCTCAAAAATAATCCGGATAAGAGCGCGGTGCAGATCGCCCGCTGGCTGGAAATCGATCCGGAGATGGAGCGACGTTCCCTGCCCACCATCACCTGGGTGGAGGAATTTGATGCGGACTGGCAGCGTGGAGTCGCCTTCTGGGTGGAGGCGATGATCGCCGGCGATCTGCTGCACGGCAAGGTAAAGGAGGCGGCCATCGGTGGACGGGTGCCGGAGCTGATCTATGACCGGTCACTTGGTGGTCGTGGCCCGCAAGGACGATAACGGTGCGCGTCAACCTCTCGAAAAAGGTTTTTCTGCTCTTTGTCTCCCTCACCTCGTTGACCGTTATCCTGGCCGGCACGGTGGCGCTGGGGCTCCGCGATCTTTACCGGGCCGGCGCCGAAACGCGGCTGGTCCAGGATTTTCATTTGCAGATCAGGGAGCTCTCCACCTTCCAGATCGGTGACAAGCGACAGATCCGTTCCCCTGACCGGGCGCGCTTCGAGCAGGAGTTTTCCCGGGCCAATGAGCTGCTGGAAATGATGGCGGAACAGCAGAGTGAGCTCAGCCCGGCCATCCGCAGCCGGATCGCCTCGGTGCGCCGCTATCTCGGCCATTACCGGATCGCCTTTGCTGAGCTGTTTGGCCGTTACGAAGAGGATGTTCTCCTTCATGACAGGCAAAATGATCTTTCCCGCCAGTTTGACCGCATGCTGGCCGAGCTGCCGGCCGAGCCGGCCCTCGTCCTCTACCGAGGAATTCATGCCCTGCCGTTTCGTTTCGACGAGGTCTATCATCATCAGGAGCTTGGCAATGTCGCCGCCATGAAAGATCTGCGGCAAAGCGTCCTTGCCGCTGCCGCTGATCCGGCCTTCATTACTCTCTTTGATTCCCTGATCGGCAACACCGAGGCCCTCTATCTCAATCTGCTCGGCATTCGGGACCGGGAGGATTTTCTCACCGATACGGCGCGGCACTTTTTCACCTTCGCCGAGGAGAGCGTGGCCGGCATTGCGGCGGAGAGCCGGGTGCGCCAGCAGCGCCTGACCCTGATCATCGTCTGTGTCAGCCTTGCCGCTGTTCTGCTGACCATTGCCTTCTGGTGGCGGGTCAGCCGCTATTTTCGCGCCTTTCTCGAACGCCAGCGGGCCGCCATCGCCGCCATCGAACGGCAGCAGTATGACTATGAGGTCGGCTCCGGAGTGCCGGATGACGAGATGGGCGACCTGGCCCGTTTCATGAAAGAGCTGGCCGCAAGTCTCCAGCGGCACGTCGAGCAGTTGCAGGATTCTGAAAGAGAGTTGCGGCAGGCCAAGGAGGAATGGGAGCGCACCTTTGACGCCATCGGCGATGTCGTCACCATCCAGGATGTCGATATGACCATTACCCGGGCCAACCAGGCCACCTTTGCCATGTTCAACTGCTCGCCGGAGGCGGTGGTCGGCCGCAAATGTTACGCGCTGTTCAGCGGCGCCGCCCATCCCTGTGCCGGTTGCCCGGCTCCCGAGGCAGTGCAGAAATTCGCCCCCTACACGGCCGAGATCGTCCATGCACCATTAGGCAAAACCTTTCTCGTCTCTGCTTCGCCGGTGCTTGGTCCCGGCGGCGAGCTCAAGAGCGTAATCCATTTTGCCAAGGACATGACCGAATTCAAGAAGCTGGAGATGCAGTTTCTCCAGGCCCAGAAGATGGAGGCAATCGGTCGGCTCTCCGGCGGGGTGGCCCATGACTTCAACAATATCCTGAGCAGCATCCTGGGGTACAGTGAACTCGCCCTGCTGCGCAAGGATGATGACCCGGGCTGGCGGGAGGATGTGGCGGTGATCCGGCAGGCCGGGGAAAAGGCCGCGGCCCTTGTTCGTCAGCTTCTCTCCTTTTCCCGTAGACGGCAGCTCATGATGCGCAGCATCAATATCAACGACACGGTGCGCCCCCTTGCCAAGATGCTGCTGCGGATGATCGGCGAGGATGTCGCCCTCGACCTGCGGCTTGCCGCCGAGGTCAGCGCCATCAAGGCTGATCCCGGTCAGATCGAGCAGGCCATCATGAATCTCGCCGTTAATGCCCGGGACGCCATGCCGTCAGGCGGCAGGCTGACGATCAGCACCGCCAATGTCCAGGTGGACAGCCATTATGCCCGAAGCCATCTGGACGTTGAAGCCGGACCGTATGTCATGCTGACGGTCACCGATAATGGCCGCGGCATGGCACCTGAGGTGCAGGAGCACGTCTTTGAACCCTTTTTCACCACCAAGCAGGCGGGCAAGGGGACCGGGCTCGGTCTGGCCACGGTCTACAATATCGTCAAACAGCACAAGGGGTTTATTGATCTCGTCAGCGAGCCGGAAACGGGGACAAGTTTCAAGCTCTATTTCCCGGCCACCGGAGAAGCCATGGTGCAGGTAGAGGAGCAGAGGGAGGAGAGAATCCTCCGCTACGGCAACGAGACCATTCTGGTGGTGGATGACGAGGCGATCATCCGCCAGATTGTTGTCGACAGCCTGGCGCCCCTGGGCTACACCCTGCTCGGCGCGGCCAGCGGGGAAGAGGCCCTGCAGGTGGCGGCCAGCTATCCCGGCCCCATTGATCTGCTCTTTACCGATCTCATCATGCCGGGCATGGACGGTGCTGCCCTTGCCGAAAAACTGCGGGAGATCAGACCTGGGATCAAGCTCCTTTTCATGTCCGGCTATCTTGACGTCAAGGCCGACCGCAACACCCTCATCGACAGCGAGCGCAATTTCCTCTCCAAGCCGGTCATGCCCTCCAATCTGATGCGGAAACTGCGTGAGATTCTCGGCTAGGGCTTGACGATGCTGGTCGCCGGTGTCAGGCGTCATTCTGCCCTCGGCCGGAAACTCTCCCGGATTTTTGACCAGGTCGATGGCCAAGCGGCTTGTCTTCCAGCCCCGGCTTGACGCGGGATGACGGTGTTTTCCGGCAGAGCGGGGCTGCGGAGAAAAAAATTGTTCTCTCGTTGCCTGCTGTGGTACAACAATTGAGATAATCACCCAGGTGAGGCCGGACAGCGACAACACGAGTCAGAAAACAGAGAGAGAACTCCATGAGTGACAGTCAGGCAGCTCCGACCCAGGAGATGGATTTTCTCCTGGTTGGCGTCAACCAGGAAACACTTGATCGGGATGCGGAAATCCTGCGCCAGGCGGGCCATGTTGCGGTGCGTCTGGCCCACTCCGGGGTGGAAGCGCGCAGCGTGATGAAGAGCGCATCGGTCCATTTCGTCATCACCGAAATGAACATGCCGGCCATGAGCGGCCTCGAATTACTGCGACTCATTCGCCGAACCGTCGGTCTCTCCGATCTGCCGGTGCTGCTGACCTCGGACAACCGCAACAAGGACATGGTGCTCTATGCGGTGGACGAGCTGGCGGATGGGTACCTGGCGGTGCCGTATAGTGGCGAGGATCTGCTGAAATCGGTCAATGCCATTCTGCAACGCCGGAAAAACGCCGCTCTATGTCAGCAGATGGTGCGCAGAGCCCGTAATCTGCTGCTGGCGAAAAAATATGATCAGGCTGCCCAACTGGGCAGGGAGGTGCTGGCCCAGGAGCAGACCAACAGCGACGCCCTCTTTGTCCTGAGCGAGGCCTACTTTCATCTCCGGCAAAACGACCGGGCCCGTCAGTTTCTGCGCCAGTATCTGGCCAGGAATGCCGGGAGCGGCAAGGGCGCCCATCTGCTCGCCAAGGTCTGCCGGCTCGACGGCTGCCAGGGGGACGCCTTTTCGCTCTTGGTCAAGGCCCACAAGGAAAATCCGCTCAATACCGATCTGGCCATTGATCTCGGCAAACTTTATCTGGATATGGAGATGGAGGATAATGCCCGGCAGATTTTTGACCGGATTTTTTCTTCGAACCCCACTGACCTCAACCTTATCAAGATCGGCAAGGCCTTCCTGAAAAGGGGGCGACTGGAGGATGCCGCCCCCTATCTTGACCGGACGGTCGACCCATTGCCGGAAACGGCCTATGTCTTTGCCCAGTTTGCCGAGGCCCTGGAAAAAAGCGGTAAACTGGCCGAGGCGGCAGCTCAGTATGAGAAGTGCCTGAAGCTTGTGCCGGATCATTCCGGATATCTGTTTCGGCTCGGGGAACTCCTGCACAGGCAGGGCGAGGTGGAAAGGGCGCGGGCCCTGTGCCTCGACTGGCTGAAAAGGCAGCCGGAGGAAGAGGCGGCAAAGAGATTGTTCGCCCTGGTCTTTGGCGGGGAAAAGTAATGGCTGTCGGGCGCGACCGAGGTGTGCTGACGGGATTCACCCTTTATGGTTGAAATCGCGGTGGTCAGTCTGGCGACTTTTTTTGCCACCATCGGCCCCATCGATGTCGCCGCCATGTTCGCCGCCCTGACCGGCACGGCATCATCCCATGCCAGACAGGCTATGGCGCGCCGGGGCACCCTGATTGCCGCTGTCATTCTTTTCGCCTTTGCCCTGCTGGGGGAGACGCTGCTTGCCGCCTTCGGCATTTCCCTTGCTGCTTTACGGACCGCCGGTGGGATCCTCCTTTTGCTGATCGGCATTGAAATGGTGTTTGCCCGCCCCTCGGGCGCCACCAGCGCCACCAGCGAGGAGACCCATGAGGCGGAGGCAAAAAACGATATCTCCGTTTTTCCCCTCGCCACCCCGCTCATCGCCGGTCCGGGGGCGATTGGCGCTTCGATTCTCCTGATGGCCGATGTCCAGGGCGATGTCGTCGGTCAGCTTGTCGTTCTCTCCTCCCTGACCGTGATTCTGTTTTTCACCTATCTCGCGCTCCTTGGCGCAACCCGGTTGATGCGGCTGCTCGGCGTCACCGGTATGCGGGTGATCAGCCGCGTCTTCGGCGTGCTGCTCTGCGGTCTGGCCGTGCAATTTATCTTTGACGGTATCCGCCAGAGCGGTCTGCTGACCGGATAACCGCCGTCTTACCTCATGATTTGCCCGGCACGGACAGAGCAAGTTTTTTCTGGATGAGCTGCAGGTCCTGCCAGGCCGCTTTTTTCATTTCCGGGCTTTTCAGGAGAAGGGAAGGATGAAAGGTCGCCAGCAGGGGCAGACCCCGGATGGTGTGAAAACGGCCGCGCAGGGCGAGCAGCGGAGCGGATGACTTCAGCATGACCTGACTGGCCAGCTGCCCCATGGTGCAGATGACCCGGGGGCGGAGGAGGTCGAGCTGACGCAGCAGCAGGGGCAGACAGGCGGCAGCCTGTTCCGCCGTGACCGGCCCGTTGGTGGCCGGGCATTTGATGATGTTGGTCAGAAAGACATCCGCCATGGTCAGGTTGATGGCGGCCAGCATCCGGACCAGCAGCTCCCTCGCCTCTCCGCTGATTGTCTGGTGGTTTTCGCTCTCTGTCATCTCGCGCGGGGCACTGATGATGCAGAGGCCGGGTTCGGTTTCCCTGCCTTCACCGAACAGCATAACGTCACCGTCACCAGCCAGCGGACAGCGCCGACAGCCGGCAACTTCTCCTTTCAGATCTTCCAGGGTGGCGGATGGCGGCTGTGGTTCCGCCGGTCGGGTCGAGCTCATTTTCGTCGGTGCGGTCGGTGTTGCCGGGAGAGCGGCGGGTGGATGGCGCTCAGTGAGGGCATTGTCCAGCGTTTCGTTCAGGGGATAGTCAAGACCGCAATGGCGGTGAAAATTGAGGAGTCGCCGGGTGTCGCGCAGCAGGTGGAGAAGCGGGTCATCCGGCATAGAGCATCTCCTGCCAGTCGCGGAAAAGGTGAAGGGCCTGTTCGGCGCGCAGCTGGCCGCGCATCTTTTTCGCCACCTTGCGTTTGCCCTGTTGCGGCAGTTCCGGGAAAAGGCCGAAGTTGACGTTGGAGGGTTGAAAATGGCGGGGATCGCTGGTAATGAGGTGATGGATCAGCGCGCCGAGGGCGGTGCCGGCCGGCGGTGGGGGCGGGATGGTGCCGGCCAGCAGCAGAGCTGCGTTGATGCCGGCCAGCAGGCCCATGGCGGTTGACTCCACATAGCCCTCAACCCCGGTGATCTGGCCGGCGAGGAGGATGTCCGGCCGCTTTTGCAGTTGCAGGGTGGGGGAGAGGACCGCCGGTCCGCAGACAAAGGTGTTGCGGTGGATACTGCCCAGCCGCTCAAATTCCGCCTGTTCCATGCCGGGAATGAGGCGGAAGACCCGTTTCTGCTCGGCATAGGTGAGTTTGGTCTGAAAGCCGACCATGTTGTAATGGCTGCCCGCTGTATTTTCCTTGCGGAGCTGGACTACGGCATAGGGGTCGCGGCCGCTGCGCGGGTCTGGCAGGCCCACCGGTTTCATCGGGCCGAAGCGCAGGGTGTCCTCGCCGCGATCAAGCATCACCTCGATCGGCAGGCACCCTTCGAAGTATCGCGGTTCTTCGAAGGGTTTGAGGCCGACCTTGTCCGCGGCGGCCAGGGCGGCGATGAAGGCCAGGTACTGTTGTCGGTCAAAGGGACAGTTGAGATAGTCGCCGGGGCCGTCATCATAGCGGGATGCCTGGTAGATGACCCTGCGGTCCAGAGAGTCGGCGACAACGATGGGGGCAATGGCGTCGTAAAAGGCTAGATGGTCGCCGGTGATTGCTTGCAGGGAGGCGGCCAAGGGGTCCGAGGTCAGCGGTCCGGTGGCGAGGATGGTCAGTCTGTCCCCGGTCGGAGTGGGCAGCCGGGTGATTTCTTCCCGGCGGATCTCGATGGCCGGATGGGCGGCGAGTCGTTCGGTGATCAAGGCGGCAAAACGGCTCCGGTCAACGGCGAGGGCCTTGCCGGCCGGCACCCTGGTCGCAGCGGCGGCTGCCATGATCAGCGAGTCGAGCCGCCGCATCTCCTCCTTCAGCAGGCCGACGGCGGAAAAGGGATCGTCGGAGCGGAAGGAGTTGCTACAGACCAGTTCCGCCAGGTCGGGGGAAGAGTGGGCCGGACTGAAACGCTGCGGTTTCATGTCCCAGAGCGTCACCCGGCAGCCGCGGCCGGCTGCCTGCCAAGCCGCTTCGCAACCGGCCAACCCACCCCCGATAATGGTCAGCGCCCTCTCCGCCATCAGATACCCAGCGCTTTTTTGATGCCGTCCACCACCACATCACTGGAGGTGCCGGTGATGGTTTTGAGCATTCCCTCTTTTTCATAGAAGCCGGCCAGTGGCGCGGTTTTCTCGTTGTAGGTGTCGAGCCGGTGGGCGATGGCCTCCTGGGTCTCATCCGCCCGCTGGATGACGGCGGCGCCGCACTTGTCGCAGATCCCTTCCTTTTTGGGGGGATTGCTCTTAACGTTGTAGATCGCCTGGCACTTAGCGTTTTCACAGGTGCGGCGGGTGCAGAGCCGGTCGAAGATGACGTCGCGGGGCACGTCGATGGCAACCACCATGTCCAGCTTGATGCCCAGTTTGGCCAGCAGCTCCTTCAATGCCTCGGCCTGAGGAATGGTGCGGGGGAAACCGTCGAGCAGAAAACCCTTCTGACAGTCCGGTTCCTGCAGCCGTTTTTCCATGATGCCCATGATCAGGGCGTCGGGGACGAGGTCGCCGCGCTTCATGTAGCCTTCCGCCTCTTTGCCGAGTTCGGTGCCGGCCTGCACGGCGCCACGCAGGATGTCACCGGTGGAGATCTGGACGGAGCCGTCGATTTTGGTCAGCATTTTTGCCACAGTGCCTTTGCCGGCGCCGGGGGCACCGAGAAGAATGAGTTTCATGTTTGTTTTCTCCTATTTAATGGGTGAGAATGGTTTCAATGGATTGTTTTTTGGGTGGAAAATTTCCCATTATACACATTTTTTATCGGGAAGACAGGGAAAAAAGAAAATGGGCGATCGGTAGAGGAAAAGCGCGGCGCAGGAAACGCCAACACAAAAACCGGCGTTGGGGGCGCCGGTTTTTGTGTTTTTGCAACGAAGGAGGAAAAAGAAGAAGAGTGAAAAAGGTGTCTGCTGTTTTTCAGTGCCTTTTAAAAGATAAGACGCGAGAGGGGGAGGAAAGTTCCCAAAAAAAATGATGTGGGGTTTTTCTCTTTGTTTTGCGCAATTACTGCGGGTGATTGTGAGCGGTCCCGATGATCCGGGCAGAAAAAAAACAAAGCCGGCGCTGGGAGGGGCGCCGGCTTTGTTCCTTCCGTTGCCGGAAGGGGTACAGAAAAGAAGAAAGGAGAGAAAAATGAGGTAACAGCGGTTTTTTGCTGTTGCTTATAAGATTAGATAACCCCGGCGGAAAAAGGTTCCGAAAAAAAAAGAAAAAGATTCGTTCCCGGTTTGCGCTATCGGACCAGCAACAGGAGATTGGCGAGTCCGATCAGAAAACCGAGCAGGGCGCCGAAGAGATTGATGTACTTGAACTGTTCCTGCATGATGCTCATCAGCAGTCCTTCGAGCCGCAACAGGTCGAGGGAATCGACCTTGCGGGTGACGATTTTTTTGATGTCAAGTGAATCGACCAGCAGAGGCACCTCCCGGACGAGGATATCGGCCACCTGTTGCTCGATATAGTCGGCAAAGGACAGTTGTACCTTCCGGGGCAGGAGGTCGGCCGGCCGGCCGATGGGTTTGGCCAGTAGTTTCTTTTCCAGCAACTCGACCACCAGATCGTTGAGAATCTGCTTGATTTTGCTGGAACGGAAGAGGGCGGTGATCTCCGCCGCGGTCCAGCGTCGGCCGCGTTCCAGTGCAGTGGGACCGAAGAGGTCGCCGATGATTGCCGCCAGCGGTCGTTGCGCCTGGGAATCCAGCACACTGCGCAGGAGATTGGCAACGGACGCGGCGGTGGAAGGCCGGGCCAGGAGCAGACTGATCTGTTCACCGAACTGACGGGAGATGGTGTCGATTTTTTTCGGGTCAATGCCGGCAAGCTGGTCGGCAAGGGGGCGGTGCAGAAAATTTTCCGCCCGCTGCCGGAGAATCTGGGCCGTTTCCCGGCGGATGGTCTCGTCCGCCAGCCAGCCGCTGATCTCGCCGCCCTTGTCGGCCAGATACTGCTCGACCTTTCTGCGAATGGTCTCTTCGCTGATGAAGCTTGCCATCATGGCGGCAAGGGGACCGAGGGAGGCGGTGAATCCGGACACGGCGCGGCACATGGTGTCGCCGATTTTTTCCCGCATGACCGGTTCGCCCAGCATGGCGGCGATCCTGGCGAGCAGGGCTGGGGTTTCCTCTTCCAGTCGCTCAAGGAAGAGGCTGCTGATTTCGGAGGGGATGATGTCATGCAGGGAGCGACCCTCGCGCAGGGTAAGATGGATTCTTGCCCGGATGGCGGCGGCTATCCATTCTCTGGTGTCAGGGCTGGCCAGCAGTTCATGCACCGTCTGTTCGAGGAATCGATAAAAATGTTCCTGGTTGTCGCTGGGGAAGAGGGCGCTGAAGGTCTTGTCGATGATGGCGTCGAGTTGAGTGGTGGCGGCCCGGTCGATGATGCGGGCAAAATCAGGGCTGTCCAGATAGCTGTGCATGGAGGTGATGAAGCGGAGCCGGATGATCTTCACCCCGGCCTTGAAGTAGGAGTGAAACCGCGCCGGGATGATGGTGGCGATTGGCCCGAGATCCTTGTGGAGCAGGGTGGCGACCCGTTCGGTGATGAGTTCGTGCAGTTTTTGCCGGAATTGCTCGCCGGCAATGGCCCGGCTCACGTCCTGGCCGGTAAGGAGATGATCACCCACCATCTCGCCGATGTTGCGGGCCAGCTCGTGTCGTTTCGCCGGGATGACGCCCGGGGTCATCGGCAGGCGAATGCCGAGGATTTTCCACGGCCGCAGAGGCCGGAAAAGCATTTTGATGGCAACATAGTTGGTGGTGTAGCCGATGATGGCTCCGAGCAGAGGAGGGGCGGCAAGGTGCAGCAGGGTTGGCATGGCGGTTCGGTTGGTCTAATTGGTCTAATTGGTCTAATTGGTCTAATTGGTCTAATTGGTCTAATTGGTCTGGTTGGTCTGGTTGGTCAGGTTGGTTTGGCTGATTAGACCAATCAGACCAACAGGACTAATGAGACTAATCAGACCAATTTCCCCAGCACCTCGTCCACGGCCAGGGCCTGTTTCATGGAGGCGCGCAGGAAGTCGTCACTGAGGTAGTTTCGGTTGTTTTCGATAAAGGCGCAAAGCTCGTTGATTTTTCCCTGCTCCGACATGTCGATGAGTTTGAGTAGGTTTTCGGCAAAACTTCTGACGATTTTCCGGCCGTCACCGCCGGTGGCCATGATTTCCGCGTAGGTGCGGGCATTCTGGTTGTGCACCCTGGACATGGCGAGGATGCCATAGAGGGAGGTGAGGGTGGAGTGGCTGGCAATGTCGCCGGTGTTGATCTGGTTGTCGGCCAGGGCCCGGGCCAGGGCCACCGAAATCGTGGTGGGCAGTTTCTGACCGACGCCCATCAGCAGATCGTGACTGTTCGGGGTATCGTGGCAGATGCCGGCCCCATGCTTGTAAAGAAAGGCCTCGAATTCACTGCACAAAGGTCCGCTGCGCGGGGTACGGACCACCGAGGCGTTCTTGTCCTTCATGGTGGCTGCCGCCGGTCCCCACAGGTTGTGGACCAGCATCAGTTCCACCCCCTGGCTGGTATGGGCCAGGGCGGTGTTGAGGGTCTTTTCCGCCTCACCGGCCAGCAGAATCAGGGCCTGGCCGTCGTGGAGGAGATGGCCGTATCGTTCGATGGTCTCCGGGGTATTGCTGATCGGCACGCAGATCAGCACCACATCGACCTCCGGAATCATCGCTTCCGGTCGCACCGGAGTGGAACGGCCGGTGAGCACGGTCTTGTATCCCTCGTGTTCCAGTTTGTCGGCAAACCATTTGCTCATGTCGCCGGTGCCGATAAATCCGAAGGTCTTGATCCGCTTGACCCGCATGTCAACCCTCGGGTAGCTGCCGAGGATTCTGAGGGAGTCGGGCTCGCCGATGACGTGGCGTTCCAGGCTGTCCAAGGCCGCGGCCAGCGGTGCATCGTTGCGGTGGCCCTCGGCCTCGATGTAAATCTGCAGCTTCTGGGTGCGGGCGTCGGATTCGGCCCGCATGTCGAGGATGTTGATACCGCGCCGGGTGAATTCTCCCAGGGTGTCGTAGAGCATGCCGACCCGGTCTTTCAGGGGCACGGTGATGAGCGAGGTGGCGTCATAGCCGGTGCGGGGGGCCGGTTCATGGCCGAGCAGGGCGAAACGGGTTTTGTTGTGGGCGACGATTTCCCGCTCCCGGATGATGAGGCCCTGGTCGAGTAGCAGTTTCTCCGCCTCGATGACGCCCCAGTCAACCCGATTGTTATGTTTGATGTCGGCAATCGCCTCTTCCAGGTCGGTGACGCTGAGCAGGGAGAGATCGGGATAGATGCGGGCGAAATGGTCCTCGCACTGGCGCAGGACCATCTTGGTGCCGAGCAGGATCTTCAGCTCCGCTTCCCGGTTCAGGGAGCCGAGGGAAAGATGGATGGGCAGGACGATGTTCTCGATCCAGTAGCTGCTGCTCAGCTTTTCCATGATTTGGAAGGAGCGGACAATGCCGCCGATGCGGCTGTTGTAGACCGGCAGGAGCAGGAAATCGGCCCGGCGGGCGTCGAAGGCCTCCACCGCGAAGGTGCTGTGGGGATAACAGGCAATGTTGCCGTCCGGGGCAATGGAGCGCGCCGCCAGCCAGGCATGGGAGCCGCGGGGGCCGATAATGGCAATGGTGGTGGGTGTGGTCATGGTCGTCGTCTTCTCTCCCTTGGCAGCGGAGTGCGATGGCTGATGGTGAATTGTTTCATTTAGCCTTTTTCCCGTTTCCTTTCAATGGGAAATGCGCGAAACGACCTTCCCGCCGACCGGGTTGCCGGCATAAGAGGGAAGACAGCGGGTGAAATTGTCGGTATGCTGACTCTGGTATCTCTGTGCTCTCAGTGGTAAAAAAAGACCTTTTGTGATTTCATCATCAAGATTCGAAAGAAATGACACAGCCCCGACCGGCCACGGTCCATGACTATATTGCCGCGCTTACCGCATCCCCGCGTTTCGGACCGCAGGTGGTTCATCACGAGCGGATAGCCGGCTCCCCGGCCTGTTACGGCGCGCTCTCGCCGCCGCTGCCGGCCCCGCTCCAGCGCGCCCTGACCGGGCTCGGCGTCTCCTCGCTTTATTGCCATCAGGCTGCGGCCATTGAGGCGATTCGCCAGGGCCGGGACATCATCGTCGCCACCCCGACGGCGAGCGGCAAGAGCCTGATCTTCAATCTGCCGGTCTGTGAAACGCTCCTGGCCGGGCCGGCCAGCACCGCCCTCTACCTCTTTCCGCTGAAGGCGCTGGCCCAGGATCAGCTGCGCGGGGTGGAGGAGCTGGTCCTGGGGATGGCCCTTGACGGGAAAACGGTGAGCACCGCCATCCTCGACGGCGACACCAGCAGTCACCGGCGCCGCCGGATGCGGGACAATCCACCCAATATCCTTATCTCCAACCCGGACATGCTCCATCTCTCCCTTCTGCCCCATCACGGCGGCTGGTCGTCGTTCTGGGCCAATCTCCGCTATGTCGTCGTCGATGAGGCCCATACCTATCGCGGTGTTTTCGGCAGCCATGTCGCCTGGGTCATCCGGCGTTTGCAGCGGATCTGCCGGATGCATGGCGCCGACCCCCGCTTTCTCCTCTTTTCCGCCACCATCGGCAACCCGGAAAGTCTGGGCCGGGAGTTGATCGGCCGGCCGGTGACCCTTGTTGCCGGCAGCGGCGCGGCCCGGGGGGAGCAGCACTTTATTCTCTTTGATCCCCTGGAGGGGGCCGCCGCCACCGCCAGCCAGATGCTGGAGGCGGCCCTGAAACGGGGCCTGCGGGCCATTGTCTATACCCAGTCCCGCAAACTGACCGAGCTGGTGGCGAGCTGGACCTCTTCCCGTCTCGGGCCGCTGCGGGGCAAGCTTGCCGCCTATCGGGCCGGCTTCCTGCCGGAAGACCGGCGCCAGATCGAGGCCAGGCTGGCCAGCGGCGAGCTGCTCGGCGTCGTCTCCACCAGCGCCCTTGAACTCGGCATCGACATTGGCAATCTCGACATCTGCATCCTGGTCGGCTATCCCGGCTCCATCATGTCCACCTGGCAGCGGGGCGGTCGGGTGGGACGGCGCCAGAATGATTCCCTCGTCATCCTCGTTGCCCAGGAGGATGCCCTCGATCAGTACTTTCTTCGCCATCCCCGTGATTTTTTCGAGCGGCCGGTGGAGGACGCAGTGCTGAACCCCGCCAATCAGGTCATCATGCGGCGGCACCTGATCTGCGCTGCGGCGGAGATCCCCTTGGAGCGCGACGAACCGCTTCTTGTCCCGTCGTGGTGCCGGGAGGAGGTGGAGGATCTTGCCGGCGGCGGGGATCTCCTCCTTGACGCCGGCGGCGTTAGCTGGCACACCAATCGCCGCTATCCCCAGCGGGAGGTGGATCTGCGCGGCAGCGGCCGCCAGTACGCGATCCGAAAAGGCGGGGACGACAGCCTGCTAGGTGAAATCGACGAACACCGTTGTTTCAGGGAATGTCACCCCGGCGCCATCTATCTGCATATGGGGGAGACCTGGATCGTCGAACAGCTCGACCTCGATGCCCGCTTGGTGCGGGTCCGCCAGGCCCGGGTCAATTATTTCACCCGCGCCATGGCGAACAAGGAGACGGAGATTCTTGCAGTGGAGGAGACGGTGCGCATCGGCGCTATCCGGGCCGCCAGCGGTCGACTGCGGGTCACCGACCAGGTCACCGGTTTCGTGCGGAAACGGATCCGCGGCCAGCAGACCATCGGCACCGGCGTCCTTGATCTGCCGCCCCGGGTTTTTGAAACGGAAGGACTCTGGTTCGAGGTGCCGCTTTCCCTGCAGCGGGAGCTGGAAGGGCGGCAGATGCACTTCATGGGCGGCATCCACGCGGTGGAGCATGCCGCCATCGGCGTCTTCCCCCTGCTGGTGCTCTGCGATCGCAATGATGTGGGCGGTATTTCCTATCCCTTTCACCCGCAATTGGGCGCACCGGCCATCTTCATCTATGACGGCCATGCCGGCGGCGTCGGCCTGGCCCGCCAGGTTTTTCGCCGGATCCGCGAACTGCTTGAGGTAAGCCGCAAGACCATTGGCGACTGCGGCTGCGAAACGGGCTGTCCGAGCTGCGTCCATTCGCCCAAGTGCGGCTCCGGCAACCGACCGATCGACAAGGCGGCGGCCCTTGCGGTGCTGGACGGCCTGCTGGCCAGAGAGGGGGAGGCCGATGGACAGCGGCCTGCCGTTGTCGTGCCGGAAAAGCCCCGGCGATCTGAAACTTCTGCCTTTGTCCTGCCCCGGCGTTACGGCGTCTTTGACGTGGAGACCAAACGGTCGGCGGCGGAGGTGGGCGGCTGGCACCGGGCGGAGCGGATGGGGATCAGTTTTGCGGTGGTCTATGACGGCGAAAGCGATGACTATGCCGTCTACGCCGAGACCGAGGTGGACGGGCTGATCGCCCACCTGCGCCGGCTGGAGCTGGTGGTCGGCTTCAACACGACCCGCTTTGATTATCAGGTGCTGTCCGCTTACACCGATTTCCCGCTGGCCAGCCTGCCCTCCCTCGATCTCCTGGTGGAGGTGAAAAAACGGCTCGGCTACCGGCTCAGCCTGGAGGCCCTGGCGGAGCAGACCCTCGGGGTGCAGAAGGGCGGCAGCGGCCTGCTGGCCCTGCAATGGTATAAAGAGGGAGAGTTCGCCAAGATCATTGAATACTGCCGCCGCGATGTCGAGATTACCCGGGATCTCCTGCTCTTTGCCCTGCGCCACGGCTATCTTCTTTTCCGCAACAAGGCCGGCCACACGGTGCGCTGCCCGCTTTCCTTCGCAAAAATGACTGATCCGCCATCATGATATGTGGTGGTCGAAAGGTGGTTGACAAAATGACGCTTTTGGGAAAAGATAGTAATTGATTACTATCTTTTTGGAGGGCATATGGAAGCAACGGGCAGGTATCTTTCAGCGGAGGAACGGCGGGAGGTGACGGTGGAGGCGGTGATCGAGCTGGCCGGGGAACGCAACCCGAGCGAGATCACCACCGCGGCGATCGCCGGGCGGATGGGGTTGACCCAAGGGGCGCTGTTTCGCCATTTTGCCAATAAGGATGCCATTTTGCAGGCGGTGATGGAGTGGGTCGCCCACCGACTGCTGGCGCGGGTCGACCAGGCGGTTTCGCAAGCGGCAACGCCGCTTGCCGCCCTGGAAGGGATGTTCATGACCCATGTGGACTTTGTTGTCACCTATCCCGGCATTCCCCGCATCCTGTTCGGGGAACTGCAACGCGCCGGGGAGACGGCGGCCCGACGGGTGGCGCAAGGGCTCATTCTTTCCTATGGCGCGCGTCTCACAGAGGTGGTTGACCGGGGCAAGCAGTGCGGTGAGCTTGATGCCGGACTGGACACGGAGGCAGCCGTCACCCTGTTTATTGGCACCATTCAGGGGCTGGTCGTGCAGGCATTGCTGGCCGGCGATGTCGGCCGCATCCGTCGCGAGGCGCCCGGCGTTTTTGCCGTCTATCGCCGCGGTATCCGGAGGGCGTCATGAAAACCCCGACCATCCAACGACGCACCCTGGCCCTGCTGGCTGTCCTCGTTCCCCTGCTTATCCTCTTTGTCTTTGTCGCCATCCGTTCGGGTCCGCTCGCCCCGGTGGCGGTCACCCTGACCACCGTGGAAGAGAGGGCCCTCTCGCCCGCCCTGTTCGGCATCGGTACGGTTGAGGCTCGTTATACCTACCGGATCGGTCCGACAATGGCCGGCCGGCTCATGCACCTTGATGTCCAGGTGGGCGACCGGGTGGCGGCCGGCCGGGTGCTTGGCGAGATGGGGCCGGTGGATCTCGATGAACGGATCCGGGTCCAGGAGGCGGCCCTGGAACGGGCTCGCGCCCAGCTTGTTGAGGCCGAGGCCCGCGAAAATCATGCCCGGCGGGAGGCAAACCGGTATGAACTGCTGTTGCAGGTACAATCGGTGAGCGAGGAGCTGGCCTCGGCCCGCCGCCATGAACTGCGGCTGGCCGAGGCGGGCCGGGCCGCAGCCCGGCAGGAGGTGGCCCGCCTTGCCGCCGAGCAACAGGCCCTGGCGGCCCAGCGTCGCGATCTGCGGCTGCTTGCGCCGGTTGACTGTCTGGTGGCGGCCCGCGAGAGCGAACCGGGCAGCACGGTGGTGGCGGGGCAGACCGTGGTGCAGTGCATCGATCCGGCCAGCCTGTGGGTCAATGTCCGTTTTGATCAGATGCAGGCCCGGGGGCTGGCCCCTGACCGTGCCGCCGAGATTATCCTGCGTTCCCGTCCGGACGAGGTGCTCGCCGGCCGGCTCCTGCGGGTGGAACCCCTGGCCGACGCGGTGACCGAGGAGATGCTGGCCAAGGTGGTCTTTGCCGATCCGCCCGACCCGCTGCCGCCGCTGGGCGAATTAGCCGAGGTCACCGTGACCCTGCCGGATCTGCCGGCCGCGCCGGTCATTCCCAATGCCGCGGTGCGGAGTGAGGCCGGCCGTCGTGGGGTCTGGAAGGTCGTTGGCAATGATATCCTGTTCACGCCGGTCACCCTCGGGATGACCGATCTCGACGGTCGGGCGCAGGTCCTTGCCGGTCTTGACGCCGGTGATCAGGTGGTGCTTTACAGTGAAAGGGCGCTCTCTTCCCGCAGCCGCATCCGGGTTGTCGAGGGCCTCATCGGAGAGGGACGATGATCAGCCTCGCCGGTCGCGACATCCTCCATTCCTGGGGCAAGTTCGTCTTCACCGGCATCGGGCTGGGGCTGTTGATCGGCGTCACCCTGACCATGGCCGGGGTGTACCGAGGCATGGTGGACGATGCCAGGGTGCTGCTCGACAACAGCGGCGCCGATCTCTGGGTGGTGCAGCAGGGCACCCTAGGGCCCTATGCGGAATCCTCGGGTATTCATGCCGATCTTTATCGCGGCATTCGCGCCATGCCGGGTATTGCCGAGGCAGCCAACGTCACTTATCTCACCATGCAGGTGCGGCGGAACGATCAGGACGTTCGGGCCATGGTGGTGGGCATCATGCCCGGCGCGCCGGCCACCCCGGGCTGGCCCCCTTATCTGGTGGCCGGTCGGCAGATTAGCCGCAGCCATTACGAGGCAGTCGCCGATATCGCCACCGGTTTTGTCCTCGGCGATCGGCTGACCATCCGCCGTAATCACTACACCGTCGTCGGGCTGACCCGGCGGATGGTCTCATCGAGCGGCGACCCCATGGTCTTCATTCCCCTCAAGGACGCCCAGGAGGCGCAGTTTCTCAAGGATAACGACGCCATCCGCCAGAATCGCCTGCGCACCGAGGCCAATCCCGCCTTCAACCGGCCCGGGGTGCCCGGTCTGATCGATGCCGTCAATGCCGCTCAGGAGGCCAGCCAGACGGTCAATGCCGTGCTGGTGCGGCTGCATCCGGGGCAGGAGGCGGTGGAGGCGGCCAGGGTCATCGGTCGCTGGAAGCGGCTGACCGCCTATACCCGGCCGCAGATGGAAAAGATTCTGGTCGGCAAGCTGATTGCCACCTCGGCCCGGCAGATCGGCATGTTTCTGGTCATCCTCGCCGTGGTGAGCGCCGCCATCGTCGCCTTCATCATCTACACGCTGACCATGGATAAGATCAGGGAAATTGCGGTGCTGAAGCTGATCGGCACCCGTAACCGTACCATTGCCGCCATGATCATGCAGCAGTCGGTGGTGCTCGGCATGATCGGCTTTGTGGTGGGCAAGATCAGCGCCACCTTCGCGGCTCCCTACTTCCCCAAGTATGTGCTGCTCATGCCGCGCGATTCGGTGGCCGGTTTTTTTGCCGTGCTGGTGATCTGCGTGCTGGCGAGCCTTGTTGCCATCCGCATGGCGCTGAAGGTTGATCCGGCCGAGGCCATAGGAGGCTGAGATGAGCAAGGCGGGCATTCGCATCGAGGGAATGAAAAAACGCTTCGGCGTCGGCGATACCGCGGTGGACGCCCTCAAAAAGGTGGACATGGTGGTGGCGCCCGGCGAGGTGGTGGGGCTGATCGGTCCTTCCGGTTCGGGGAAATCCACCCTGCTCAAGTGTCTCGGCGCGGTGCTCGACCCCACCGCCGGCCGGATGATCCTGGGTGATGAGGTGATCTTTGACAACGGCTGGCGGGTCCGCGACCTGCGGGCTCTGCGGCGCGACAAGATCGGTTTTGTCTTTCAGGCCCCCTATCTCATTCCCTTTCTCGATGTCACCGACAACGTCGCCTTGTTGCCGATGCTGGCCGGAGTTGCCAACGACGAGGCGCGGCGGCGGGCGCTTGATCTGTTCGTTGCCCTCGACGTCCAGCACCGGGCCGCCGCCATGCCTGCCCAGCTTTCCGGCGGCGAACAGCAACGGGTCGCCATTGCCCGCGGCCTGGTCAACCGGCCGCCGGTGATCCTTGCCGACGAGCCCACCGCGCCGCTCGATTCGGTGCGGGCCCTCACCGTGATCCGCATCTTAAACGAGATGGCCCGGCAGTTCGCCACCGCGGTTATCGTCGTTACCCATGATGAAAAGATCATCCCGACCTTCCGGCGCATCTATCACATCCGCGACGGCGTCACCCACGAGGAGGCCGGCGAGGGCCGCGTCATCGCTTGAAATGCGGGACGAGGCGAGTCCCGCCCGGCTGGCAGGACTGGCAATCTGCTGGCGGCCCGTCTTTACAACCAGAATTCCGGATATTTTCTCGTTTTGGGGATATTGTTGATCAGCAGGGCGACAGCGAGCATGATGAGCGCCCCCAGGGCCACCGGCATGAGGACATAGAGATACCCGAGCCTGTGCACCTGGTCGCCGCCGATGACGGCGATGAGGGCCGTGGCGCCGCCGGGCGGATGGAGGGTGCGGGTGGCGTGCATGACGGCGATGGCGGTGGCCACGGCCAGGGAGGCGGCGAGCCAAGTCTCGCCCTGGAAGGTCTGAAAGCAGAAAACACCGATAACGGCGGAAAGGACATGGCCGCCGATAAGGTTGCGGGGCTGGGCCAGCGGGCTTTTGATCGCTCCGTAGATCAGCACCGCCGAGGCGCCGAAGCTGCCGATGATGAGGAGCAGATCGCGTTCGGCCAGCAGTTGGTAATGAACAAGTGCCACCGCGGCGATACCGAGAAAGGAGCCGAGCCACGACCAGGCGATTTCCCGCGCGCCGGGGCCGGGCGGACTGGTGGTGGAGCCCTTCATCTTGTCGAAGTAGCGCATGACGCCTCCTCCTGTAAAACGTGGGCCTGCATCAGGTCATTGCGGGTCAGTATGCCGAGCAGTCTGCCCTGGTCGTCCAGGACCGGCAGTCGGTTGATGCCGCGCCGGGTCAGGGTGGCCGCCGCCTCGGCCAGAGTGGTGGTCGGACGGACGGAAACGACCGGACTGCTCATGATGTCCGCCGCCACGCCCTTACGGATACCCAGGGCCGCGCATCCCTTGCCCACCAGGCAGGCGGCGATGACGGCCATGAAGGATGCCTGTTCTGCCCCCATGTGACGGAGAAAATCCCGTTCGGAGATCATCCCCGCGAGCCGCTGACTGCGGTCCAGGACCGGCACCCCGGAAATGCCTTTTGTCGCCATCCGTTTGGCCACCTCGTGAAGCGGCGTGGTCAGCTCGACGGTGACCACCTCGTGTGTCATGATGTCGGCGGTCCGCACTGAATTGGTGAGTCGCTCCAGGGCATTGCGATAGGAATGGGCGTAGAGTTCTCGGAAATCACCGGGGGTGATGTCGAGATATCCGGGAATTTCCTTCATCGCGGCATAGATGTCTTCTTCGGAAATGGCAATTTTTTCCGGAAGCGATTTGTGCGATCCTCTGCCGCCCGGATCTGGCGTTGTTGTCATTCTCAGTGCCTCCTTGATTTATCGGACAATTGTGTGACGAACAGCGGCCAGACAGCGGCGATGTGTTCGCCGAGGACATGGTGCCCTTCGCTCATGTACCAGAGCAGGGCGGCCGCCTGCACCATCCCGAAAAACGTTTTCGCCACCGCGCCGGCGGCGATGTCTGTTCTGATAACGCAGGAAGAATGGCACTGTCAAGACTGATGTGCACATTGTGGCACAACGGTGGCTGACAAAAAGGGAAGACGGGGAAGAGAGGAGGCCGAGTGCCGACCCGGTGGCGGCACTCGGAGCGGAGGGCAAGGGGAAGAGAAGGTCGCTTACGGCCAGATCAGCGATTTGTGAACCCAACCCTTGGTGCCGTCGGCATGGCTGATTTCCACCCATTCACCCTGGGTTTTCCCCTGATTAAAGACGACGCCGTAGAGAGCGGAGGCGACGATTTCGTAATTTTCCCCGGGACCGACCCTGATATTGGCCTTTTTCACCTTGACAATGACGGTCTTCTTGTCGCTGACCAGCGATGCATGGATCCATCCGCCGTCGCCTTCAAAGTCCTCGATTTTCGCCCACTGGTCTTTGCGCTGCACGACCTTGAGGGGAAAATCCTTAAACACCTCCCAGTGGACCTCGCTATCGGTGCCCGGGCCGGAACGGATATTGACGCCATCCTTGATGACACTGACATATTCGGCGGCGGATACCGATACGGTGCAGAAAAGGGAGAGCAGGGAAAGGCCGAGACCGGCGGCAAAACGGCGGGATAGGACGGATAATGTTTTTTTCATCGGGTCAATCTCCACAAAACAAAAAATTATTCACACCTCCCGTTCCGGCAAGCGTGGCCGGAAGAGCAATGGGCAATAGAGTAGCATTAACCGGCCGGCAAGTCAAATCGAACCGATGAATAGGCTTCGATTTTATGCACCACGGAGGTGTATGAGAAATTCGCGGTTGCCCTTGGCCCCGAGCAGCGGCGATTCGATCACCCCAAGGGAGAACAGGCCGAGGGAGCCGGCAAAGGTGCCGATTTCGGCGACCACCTCATCGTGCAGACTGCTGTCCCGGACGATGCCGCCCTTACCCACCCGGCCGCGGCCCACCTCGAACTGCGGTTTGATGAGGGCGATGATCGCGGCAGGATGGGGGTAAAACAGCGGCAGGAGCGGTGGTACGAGCAGTTTCAGCGAGATGAAGCTCGCGTCGATGACGGCCAGGTGGAGCGGTTCGGGGATGTCGCCAGCCTGCAGGTGACGGGCGTTGGTTCGCTCCATCACCACCACCCGCCCGTCCTGCCGCAGTTTCCAATCAAGCTGGCCGTAGCCGACATCAACGGCGTAGACCTTTGCCGCGCCGGCCTGGAGCAGACAGTCGGTGAAGCCGCCGGTGGAGGCGCCGATATCGGCGCAGATCAGGCCGGCCGGATTTACGGAGAAGGCCTCCATGGCTTTTGCGAGTTTCAGTCCTCCCCGGCTGACGTAGGGACAACGTTCCCTGACCTCGATGACCGCCTCCGTCGCGATCATGGTTCCCGCCTTGTCCGCCACCTGGCCGTTGACCAGCACCTCGCCGGCGCCGATCAAGGCCTGGGCCTTCTGGCGGGTGTCAGCGAGATTGCGGATGAGCAGGAGCTTGTCGAGACGGAGTTTCATATTTTTGGTCTTATTGGTCTTATTGGTCTTATTGGTCTTGTTGGTCTTGTTGGTCTTGTTGGTAAGATCGCCCGACCAATCAAACCAATCAGGTCAATCAGGCTCCTCACCCATCCGCCTTGCGGATCAGCGCACACAGTTCATCGGCCATGGCGTCGATGGTCGCCATCTCCTTGCCCTCCAGCATGACCCGGACCACCGGCTCGGTGCCGGAAAGGCGGACGAGGATGCGACCATCACTGCCCAGCTTGCGCTCCATCGTTGCCTTTGCTTCGTTGAAGCCGGGCACGAGGTCGAGGTCGAGCCGCTTGGCGGTCCGCACGTTTTTCAGCACCTGGGGAAAGGTTTCCATGATCGAGGTCAGCTCGGAGAGGGGTTTGCGTCGCTTGATCATGATGGCCAGCAGTTGCAGGGCGGCCAGGATGCCGTCGCCGGTGGTGTTGTGTTCAAGGAAGATCAGGTGGCCGGACTGCTCACCGCCGAAGGAGTAGTTGTGCTGGCGCATCATCTCCACCACGTAACGGTCGCCGACCTGGGCGCGCACCAGCCGGCCGCCCATCTTTTCCATGGCCAATTCCAGCCCCATGTTGCTCATGACGGTGGCCACCAGGGTCTTTTTTCTGAGCTTCTTGCGGCTGAGCAGATCAGCGGCGCAGATGGCCATGATATGGTCGCCATCAACGATCTCGCCCTTTTCGTCGGCAACGATGACCCGGTCGCCGTCGCCGTCCAGGGCGATGCCCATGTCAGCGCCGAGCTTTTTCACCTGGTCGGCCATCAGCCGAGGGTGGAGGGCGCCGCACTCGTGGTTGATGTTCTTGCCGTCCGGCTCCACCCCGATTTTGGTCACCCTGGCCCCCAGTTCCTCGAAGACGTGGGGGGCGACCCCGTAGGTGGCGCCGTTCGCGCAGTCAAGGACGATGTGAAAGCCGTCCAGGGTGTAGGAGCGTGGAAAGGTGTTTTTGAGAAAGACGATGTAGCGGCCCCGGGCGTCCTCGATGCGGGCCGCCTTGCCCACCTCGTCGGCCACCGGCCGCAGGGCCGCCATCTTCTGGGAGAAGATGAGGTCCTCGATGTCCGCCTCCCGCTCGTCCGGCAGCTTGAAGCCGTCGCCGGAGAAGATCTTGATGCCGTTGTCCTGAAAGGGGTTATGGGAGGCGGAGATGACCACCCCGGCATCGGCCCGCATACTGGTGGTGATAAAGGCAATGCCCGGAGTGGGTAAAGGTCCGCAGAGCAGGACATCGACGCCCATGGAGCAGATACCGGCGGCCAGGGCGTTTTCCAGCATGTAGCAGGAGAGCCTGGTGTCCTTGCCGATAACGATGCGGTGACCGTGCCTGGCATCCTTAACCTGAAAGGCGATGCCGCGGCCGATCTGCATGGCGATCTCGGTGGTCATCGGATAGGTGTTGGCCACCCCGCGCACCCCGTCGGTGCCGAAGAGTCTTCTCATTGTCTTCTCCTTAAATCGCGAAAAGGGAATGGCGCCGGAAGGTGCTTCGGCGCCATATGTGTTCTGCTGGTTGATTGACGTAGGTGTCGGTCTTAGAGCTTATCCACAAATAAATCTTTGGTGCTCGCATCCGGCTTTTGGCCGCCTTTGCCCGTTACTTAATCGCAAAATTCTCGCCGTAGCGCTGCTACGTCTGCGGTTTTGCTTAATCGTCCCGGTCAAATCCGTCTCAAAATCCGGCGCGACCCCTGAAAAGCTTATTTGAGGATAAGCTCTTATTCTCCGCCGCTTTCTTCATCCCTGATATCAGCGGTCACGCTATCGGGGGAGACGGTGACGATTTCCACGTCCTCGGCCGGGATGATCTCCACCGGCAGGGTATGTTTACCAACGGCGAGATCGACGCCGATGATGCGGGCGCGGAACAGGGTCTTGAGGTCTTTGGTTTCCCGGACCGTGGTGTAGGGGATGCGGGCGGTGACGGTGACCGTTTCCGGAGTGAGGATCGAGATTTTCCTGCCCGAGAGCAGCAGGCGCACCGGGATGCCCTTGATTGTTTTTTCCTCTTTTTTTTCTTTGATGACAATGGTTGCATTGACAACCGGATTGCCCACCAAATCGCTGATGGCCGGCGGCAACTCCAAGGCGACCGGCCTGGTGGTGGATGCGGTCAGACGGGAAACGTCGATGGGGGAGGTGGAGATGGCGTCATGCTGTTCGACGAGGATCTGCGGTCCGGTCACCGGCAGGGTCGGCGGGTCGGTGGTGATGGAGACCAGCGTGAAGCCGGCGGGTGGCTCCCCGCTGCTCACCGCCTGGATCGGGATATTTTTTTTCACGAGCATGTCGAGCTGGAGAATAATGTCGGTCGGCTTGACCCGCAGCAGCCGCACCCCGCGGGGCAGGGAGATGGAATCTTCGGTGTTCTGGAAGACCCGGGTGCCGGGTTCGGCCCGGGAGAGATCGATGGGCCGGTAAATGTGCTGCTGGTCGAGATTGCGGATCAGGCCGCGCGGGCCGGTCACGGTGATCTCCAGCTCGTTTTTGAACTGGTTGGAGATGGTCAGATTGGCCGGCATGTTAAGAATCTCTACCGGAATGTTGATGGTTTTGTCAACCTTGTCTTCACCCACGACAAAATACCAGAGAAACAGGGCGAAAAAAAAGGAAATGAGTTTCAATACCCAGTTTTTCGGCCAGGGCCGGTCGAACCATTTTTTTATTTTCTTTGTAGCCAGGTTTTCCATTTGGTCGTGTCGAATTCCTTCGGGGTGAGAATGGCCTCCAGTCGGTTGCGCAGGGATGGAATGTCGAGTCCACTGGTGATGCCGCCGTGCAGGACAAGAGAGATCTGGCGGGTCTCCTCGGAGACCACCACCACCACGGCATCGGTTTCTTCGGAGATGCCGATGGCGGCCCGGTGGCGGGTGCCCAGTTTTTTGCTGATATAGGGATTTTTGGTCAGGGGCAGCACCGAACAGGCGGTGAGAATTCTGTTCTTGTGGACAATGATCGCACCGTCATGGAGGGGGGAGGAGGTGTGAAACAGGCTGACCAGCAGTTCCATGGACAAACGGGCATCGATGATGTGGGAGGATTCGATGTAGTCCTTCAGACCGGTCTCCCGTTCGATGACGATCAGCGCCCCGGTTTTGCGGTCGGAGAGATATTTTGCGGCATGAACGATTTCATCGATGGACTGGACAGTTTCTTCCGTCATCTTGCCGAAGGGGGTCTGGCCCACCTGGGTCAGGGCGCGGCGGATGTCGCGCTGGAAGACGATGATAATGATGAGAAAGATGGAGCTGAGGAAGGTGCCGAGCAGCCAGTAGAGGGTCATGAGTTCCAGCTCGCGGGCGCCGAAATAGACGACGATCAGCACGCCGATGCCGATCAGCATCTGGGCGGCCCGCGTTCCCTTGATTATCAGGATGATGCGGTAGATAATGTAGGAAACGAGCAGGATATCGACGACATCCTGCCAGCGGAGTGAGGCGAGTGCTTCAAGCATCTGTCAGTGGGGTTCCTCCCTGGCCTGGCAGCGGGGCTGATGTGCCGCTGCGGGTGATTGCATGTGCGGTATAATTGTAAAGGAGCGCTGATGCAACCGGGGCATCCCGGCTGCATGGCAGGTCGCCACAGGGGCGGCTTGCCCGGCTCAGCCCGTCGCCTCTTTAAATCATATATGATATTAACGGATTATGCGAGAGTTGAAAGGTGTTTCCGGTCTTTTTTGGAAAAAAAAGAAAGTCGCTGTTGATGCTTGACATCCAGGTTGAGATCATTTATATAAATTTTTTTCCGATATAAACGTTTTCTCCTGTTTCCGTGCGGGAGCAGGCAGTTTGTTTTTCAGGTCTTTGCAACAAGAGGAGAACTATTTTGGCTAATCATAAATCCGCAATCAAAAGAAACCGGCAGAGTCTTCTGCGCCGGGCGCGTAACAGGGCAAACCGCAGCATGGTGAAAACCGCCATCCGGGCGGTGGATGACGCCATTGCCGCGCAGTCGGCCGACCAGGTAAAGGCTGCCTTGCAGGCTGCTATCCCGGTCATCCAGAAGGCCGCCACAAAGGGAACACTCCATAAACAGAACGCATCGCGGAAGGTTTCGCGTCTGACCAGAAGGGTCAACAGCTTTCTCGCCGGTATCGATTCCGCTGCCTGAGGGGTTGTCGATATCCTGCTCGCGCGGGAGTTGTGTACAATGACCGAGCCGAATTCGTATCGACTTTTTCAGCAGTGAAGAAATATGCCATGGGCGCCCGTGCGGTTCCCATGGCTTTTTTTTTTGACCGCAGGGCGGTTGTCCGCCCTGGCCCGGGAGGTTTGATTGTATCATGCACAAACCGGCGTTGGATGATTTTGTGAAACTGGCGGCCCAGGCCCGGCTCCTTCCCGTCTGCCGGGAGATCGTCGCTGACCTGGATACGCCGCTGACGGTTTTCGCCAAGCTGGCGGGTGACGATTCCCATGCCTTTCTGCTGGAAAGTCTGGAAGGCGGCGAAAAGTGGGGACGCTATTCCTTCATCGGCCTTGATCCGCTGCTTACCTTTGAGAGCCGGGGAGAGAATGTTGTCATCCGTCGTGACGGTCGGGTGGAAGAGCGGACTGGCGACCCCCTGGCCATCCTCAAGGAGACTCTGTCGGCCTTCCAGGCCTGCCGGGAAAGCGATTTTCTGCCCCGGTTCTTCGGGGGCGCAGTGGGCTATCTCGGTTACGACATGGTACGTTTCATGGAAAAGTTGCCGGAGATCACTCCGCCCCTGGAGCGCTTCCCGGACAGCTCGTTCATGGTGCCGCGCATGGTGCTCATCTATGACAACCTGCAACAGACCCTGACCGTGGTCAACTGTGTTGCCCTGGAAGAGGGGCAGGAGCTGGAGGAACAGTACGGCAGAGCCTGCCGCCAGATCGACGCCCTCATCACCCGGCTGCGGCGCCGGCCTCTGCCCTATGACGTCGTCGATGGCGAGCAGGACGGCCATCGCCATCACTTTAGCTCCAATATGAGCGAAGAAGCATTTCAGGAGATGGTCCGGCGCGCCAAGGAATATATCATGGCCGGTGACATCATCCAGGTCGTGCTCTCCCAGCGTTTTCACAGCAGGACCTTTTTGCCGCCCTTCATGCTCTACCGGGCCCTCCGTCACATCAACCCGAGTCCCTACCTGTTTTATCTCAAGCTGGGGCGCAACATCCAGATCGGCTCGTCGCCGGAGATCCTGGTGCGCCTCGACGAGGGGAAGATCGAGGTGCGGCCCATTGCCGGCACCAGGCCGCGGGGCAAAACCAGGGAAGAGGATCTTGCCCTGGAACGCGAACTGCTCGCCGATCCCAAGGAGCGGGCCGAGCACCTGATGCTGGTCGATCTGGGCCGCAACGATGTCGGCCGGGTGGCTGAGTACGGCACGGTGGAAACCCATGATCTGCTCGTCATCGAGCGTTACAGTCATGTCATGCACATCGTCTCCGGGGTGCGTGGCCAGCTCGCCGAGGGCCGCGATCAGTTCGACGTGGTACGCGCCTGTTTCCCGGCCGGCACGGTGAGCGGTGCCCCCAAGATCCGCGCCATGGAGATCATCGAGGAGCTGGAACCGGAGCGGCGTGGCCCCTATGCCGGCGCGGTGGGGTATTTCGGTTTTTCCGGCAACATGGATTTCTGCATCACCATCCGCACCTTCATTCTCCAGGATGACAATCTCTGGGTGCAGGCCGGCGCCGGCATCGTCGCCGATTCCGATCCGGTAATGGAGTACCAAGAGACGCTGAACAAGTCCCGCGGCCTGATGCGGGCGGTGGAACTGGCGGAAAAAGGATTTTAACGACCATGATCGTCATCATCGATAATTACGATTCCTTCACCTACAATATTGTCCAGACCATCGGCGGCTTTGGGGAACAGCTGCGTGTCTTCCGCAACGATGAGGTGGATATCTCCTTCATCGAAGGTATGGACCCGGACCGGCTGCTCATCTCGCCCGGGCCCTGCGATCCGGCTCAGGCCGGTATCTCCATTGCCGCTATCCGTCATTTTGCCGGCAGAATCCCGGTGCTCGGCGTCTGCCTCGGCCATCAGTCCATCGGCGAGGCCTTTGGCGGCCGGACGGTGCGGGCCGGCCGGGTCATGCACGGCAAGACCAGCCCCATCCACCATGACGGCAAGGGGGTGTTCACCAATCTGCCCAACCCCTTTGACGGCATGCGCTATCATTCCCTGGTGGTGGCGGACGAGCAGTTTCCCGATTGTCTGATTAAAACCGCCCATACCGATCAGGGAGAGCTGATGGGGGTGCGGCACAGGACGTTGATGGTCGAAGGGGTGCAGTTTCATCCGGAATCGATCATGACCCCGCATGGCGTCCAGCTGCTGCGCAATTTTGTCAGCCCGGATTACGAAAAGATGTATTTTGCCTAGCCGCGAATCGAGTTATCAGCAGGAGGATGCTATGATCAAGGAAGCAATTGCCAGGGTGGTGGATGGCGGCAATCTCTCCGAGGAGGAGATGATTGCCGTCATGCACGAGATCATGGGCGGCGAATCGACGCCGGCCCAGATCGGCGCCTTTATCACCGCGCTCAGGATCAAGGGTGAAACCGTCGATGAGATCACCGGCGCGGCACGGGTGATGCGGGAGAAGGCGACTCGGGTCGATGCAGCGGACCGCGGCGATATTCTGGTCGATATCGTCGGTACCGGCGGCGATGCCTCCGGCACCTTCAACGTCTCGACGACGTCCTCCTTCGTCGTGGCCGGGGCGGGGCTGCCGGTGGCCAAGCACGGCAACCGGTCGGTGTCGAGCCATTGCGGCAGCGCCGACGTGCTCGAAGCCCTGGGGGTCAACCTCAATCTCAGCGCGCCGCAGATCGGCGCCTGCATCCGTCAGGTCGGCATCGGTTTCATGTTCGCCCCCATGCTGCACGGGGCGATGAAGCATGCCATCGGCCCCCGCCGCGAGATCGGCATCCGGACGATTTTCAATGTCCTCGGGCCGTTAACCAATCCGGCCGGGGCCAATGTCTATGTCCTCGGCGTCTATGCCCCGGGGCTCGTCGAGAAACTGGCCAACGTGCTGGCCCGTTTCGACGTGCTCCGCGCCCTGGTGGTGTGCGGCGCCGGCAATGTGGACGAGATCACCGTCACCGGCGAGACGATGGTGGCGGATGTCCACAACGGCGCGGTACGCACCTTTACCATAACCCCGGAGGAGGTTGGGTTGCCGCGGGCCACCCTGGCGGACATCCAGGGCGGCAGGACGGCGGAGGCCGCGGCCGACCAGCTGCGTGGCGTACTTGGGGGCGAGAGCGGACCGCGGCGGGACATGGTGCTGTTAAACAGCGGTGCCGCCCTGATGGCAGCGGGCAGGGCCGCCGATCTTGCCGCCGGTGTGGAGCTGGCCGGCAAATCCATCGACACCGGCGCGGCCATGGCCAAGCTCGACGCCCTGGTGAAATTCTGCCGGGATGCGGGGTGACGGCGTGATTCTCGATACCATTGTCGAAGAAAAGCAGCGGGAGGTAGAGGCATTGCTCGCGGCCGGCATTTCCGCGCCGGACGGAGAGGTCCCCCCTCCCCGCGGCTTTCAGGCAGCCCTGACCGGCTATCCGGGGGTGGCGCTCATTGCCGAGGCCAAGAAGGCCTCCCCCTCCAAGGGGATCATCTGTCCGGATTTCGATCCGGTCCGTATCGGCCGCGAGTACGAAGCGGGCGGCGCCCAGGCGGTGTCGGTGCTCACCGATGAGAAATTTTTCCAGGGCAGCCTCGCCTATATTCCGCTGGTGCGCCGGGCGGTGGGGCTGCCGGTGCTGCGCAAGGACTTCATTATCCACGAGGTGCAGATCAGCCAGTCGCGGGTCTTTGGCGCCGACGCCATTTTGCTTATTGCCGCCATCCTCGAAAAAAATCAGATCAGTGATTTCCTGGCCCAGAGCCGGGAACTGGGGATGGATGCCCTGGTCGAGGTGCATGACGAACATGAACTGGAAAAGGCCCTGGTGGCCGGCAGTCCGCTGATCGGCGTCAACAATCGCAATCTGAAGGATTTTTCCATGGATCTGTCGACCACCTTCCGGCTGCAAAAACTTGTCCCGAACACCATTCCGTTGGTCAGTGAATCCGGGATCCGGCACGTCGATGATATCCGGCGACTGGCGGAGGCCGGCATTGCCGCCGTGCTGGTCGGTGAGACCCTGATGCGTGCCGGCGGTCGGGAGCAGGCGGTCCGCGAACTGATGGGCCGCTGATCCGGTAAGGCGGCTGCGTACAGGCGGTTGCCGCTGGTATATCTTTTTTGAGGAGGAGGAATGGGATCCCGAACACGGATCAAGATCTGCGGCATGACCGATGAACAGGAGGCGTGGCATGCCGTTGCCGCTGGCGTCGATGCCCTGGGATTTATCTTTGTCCAGGAGAGTCCGCGGTATATCAGGCCGGAAGAGGCGCGGGCGATCATCGGCACGCTGCCCCCTTTTGTCGATGCGGTAGGGGTTTTCAGAAACGATGATCCGGCCCGGATTCAGGAGATCGCCCAGTACTGCGGGTTGACCATGCTGCAGTTGCATGGCGACGAATCGCCGGAATACTGCCGGCAGTTTCCGCTGCGGGTGATCAAGGCCTTTCAGGTCCGGCCCGGGTTCAGTGGCGAGGATTTACAACCCTATGAGCGGGTGGTGGCCGGCTTTCTGCTGGATACCTATCACAAAGAGCTTGCCGGCGGCACCGGCGAGAGTTTCGACTGGTCGGTGGTGGCTTCGCTGCAGGCGCAAAGGCCGGTGATTCTGGCCGGCGGCATCGGCCCGGAAAATGTTGGGCAGGCCATTGCCGCGGCCCGTCCCTTTGCCGTGGATGTCAATTCCGCGGTGGAGCAGGCCCCGGGCCGCAAGGATCCGGAACGTGTTACCCGCCTGATGGCTGCGGTGGCTGCCTGTTGCTGAATCTTCCGGGGCGGTTACCACCCGGAGCCGCTCAAAAAAACGGCAGAAATCTTCATCAGTTTCAGAAAAAACCCGTCCAGGACATATCGTGTCCCGGACGGGTTTTCCATTTTCGGCAGTACAGACGGGCGGTGGTTTACCGCTGCGATTCGATCACGACAAAACGGGTATGCCGGTCGCGTTTGACCCGCAGGAGAATACTGCCGCTCTTGTCGAGGGTGCCCATTGCCTTGTTGTAGTCCTCCACTCTGCTGATTCGTTGCCGGTTCACCTCGAGGATCAGATCGCCGGGCTGCAGGCCCACCGCAGCCGCAGCTGAACCGGCCTCGACATTGGCGATAACGACACCCTCCTTGTCGGTGATGTTGAAGGAGCGGGCCAGTTCCGGAGTCAGCTCCTGGACGGTCAGGCCGAGGATGGTGGCGGACTCTTCGCCGGCCATGGCCATCTCGTCCTCGTTTAGTTTGGCGATGGTAACGATGACCTCTTTTTTCTTCCCGTCGCGGAACAGGACGAGGCTGGCCGTGCTGCCCACCGGGGTCTGAGCGACCAGGGCCGGCAGCATGTTCATCTGTAAGATTTCCTTGCCGTTATACTCGACGATGATATCCCCCGCCTCGATGCCGGCCTTTTCGGCCGGGCTGTCAGGGGTGACTTCGCCGACCAGGGCACCGATTGCCCTGTCGAGCCCGAATTTCTGGGCCAGATCCTGGTTGACGTTCTGGATCATCACCCCCAACCACCCCCTGGTGACCTTCCCGGTCTCTCTCAACTGTTTGACCACGTCCTTGGCCATGTTGGCGGGAATGGCGAAGCCGATGCCGATGTTGCCGCCGCTGCGACTGTAGATCGCCGTGTTGATGCCGATCATCTCGCCGTCCATGTTGAAGAGAGGGCCGCCGGAGTTGCCGGGATTGATGGAGGCATCGGTCTGGATGAAATTTTCATAAGCCCCGTTGCCGAGGCTGCGACCCTTGCCGGAAACAATGCCGGCGGTGACGGTCTGTTCGAAACCGAAGGGGTTGCCGATGGCCAGTACCCAGTCGCCTACCTTCAGCTGATCGGAATCCCCGAAAGTGACATAGGGGAGGGACTTCTTCGGTTCAATCTTGATCAGCGCCACGTCGGTCTTCGGATCACGGCCGATGATTTTTGCCTCGTATTCCTCGTGATTGGCGAAGCGAACGTTGATCTCGTCAGCCTCATCAATGACATGGTTGTTGGTGACGATAAAGCCGTCTTCCGAAATGATTACCCCGGAGCCGAGGCTGGTTCGTTTTTGCGGAATCGCCTGTTGTCCCTGAAAACCGTTTGGGCCAGGTTGTTCGAAAAATTTTCGGAACAGTTCGGGGACAGCCGGATGGTCGGGAAAGGGGAAATAAGGGATGGGTGGTGTTTTGACCGTCTGGGTGGTGTAGATGTTGACCACCGTGTCCCCATACTGTTCTACCAGCGGGGCAAAGGTGTCGGGCCGGGAGGCGAGGGCCGGCAGGGTCAGCAGAAAAAGCGCCGCGCCGACGAGAAAAAATGTCAGGGAAAATCGTGTGCTGTTTGTGTGCATAGCGGTGATTCCTTGGTGTTGAAAGAAAAAAATGTGGGTGTTGGACTGGCTGCGTGGCGCAGCCAGTCCATGCTACTCGAGGGTAACCGCCACTGTGAGAAAGCGCTTGGGGGAGATGTAACGGCTGTCCCTGGCGTAGGCGGGATTGAAGGACGCGGTGTTTTGGCAGCAGATGGTGCGCAGTTGGTCGAAACTGCCGGCCGGTACGGACAAAATGATGGTATTCTGGTTGTAAATATCGGCCTGCCAGTGGGGCGATTGCATGATCTGCCTGAGCAGGCCCATCCGCGCCGACTCATCGTCGGAGTGGATGGTGATCAAGAGGTCAGGGTGAATCGTGGTTTTCTGATGATAGCGAGACAGAGAGGGCAGGGGGATGTCGAGATACGAGTGGTTGTGACCGCCGGTGGAGACGAAGTCCACCGCGATCGGAGCCTGTTTTTTCTGCTGTTCGGGGAGCATGGCAAAGCGGGAGAGGGAATCCACTCCCGCTTCCTCATACTCGGAAAGGGTCGGGACACCCGGGTAAAAGTCGGGATGATCTTTAGCCGGCATGACGCTTGCCAGTAGCGATGCAGGTTGAGCAGCCGGCTGGCTGATCGCCGTCCGGGCGGTGTTTGCGGTCTGAGGATGTGGTGTCTCCTGTTGTCGGTTCAGGGGGATGAAATGAATCAGCGAGGCGCTGACAAAGCCGACGACGAGCATGGCAAAGGCGGTGGGAATCGCCACCTGCCGTTTGCCGACCCCGGCCAGCCATTCCTGTATTCTGATTGTCAGGGAAGGATTTTCCAGCTTGTCATGGATTCCGGCAAGGAAGCCTGGCGGCACCTTGGCGACGGGAATTTGCCGCAGCGCGGTAACGGCGGCCCGGAAGGCATGCCATTCACCGTTGCAGTGGCTGCAGGATCGCAGATGTGCCTCCACCCCGACTCGTTCCTCGGCGGTGATTTCTCCATCAAGATAGGGAGAAAAAAAATTCTGGCAGTCATCGCATTTCATAGGCAATCTCATAGATTATGATAATTTTTTTTCAATCGGTCCTTCAGGGAAGACCGTGCCCGGTTGAGTTTCGATTTTACCGTGCCCAACGGAATGCCGAGGATGGTGCTGATTTCCTCGTAGGCCAGTTCCTGCAGATCCCGCAGCAGCAGAATCTCCCGCTCTGCCTCACCCATAGCATCGATGGCCGCGCGAACCAGTCTGATCGTGTTTTGCCTCTGGAGGCTTTTTTCCGGTCCTTCATCGCCGACGATCTGGATGAATGTTTCATCGTCATCCAGGGAAAGATTGCTGAAGTATCCCCTCCTGCTCAGTTTCTTATAACGGTTGCGGCAGTGGTTAATGGCAATCTGATAGAGCCACGAGGTGAATTTCTCCCGCTCCCGCAGGCCGGGCAGTGATTTGTAGACAGTGACAAAGATATCCTGGGCCAGATCCTTCGCCTCTTCCTGGTTTTTGACATAGTTGAGGGCGAGGTTGAATATCTTGGTCTGATAGAGCTGGACCAGGCGATTGAAGGCCTGCTTGTCTCCTTCGAGAAAAGCGCTGACCAGCACTTCGGTTTCCGTTTTCAGCTCGCTGTTGTTATCCATGGGACACCCGTTGCCCGTTGCTGGCCGGTCCTGGTGTCCCGGACGTTGCCTCTGCGCGGCTTGATGAGAAGATGCCGGCGGCAGGAGGGGTCATGCCTTGGGTGTCGTCATGTAGTGACAGACAAGATGGTATGTAAAAAGGTTCCATGTTTTCGCCTGAAAATCTCTCTTCTGGCCGCGTCTCCTGTGTCGGCGGACGAGAATGCCCGGAGTCTTGCCAGTGTTCGCCGCAGCGGCTTGCTGTGTGGGCCGCCTGTTCGGGGGGAATGGTGGCGGCAAGGCGGCGGTTCACATCGTCTTATACACTAGTCATAAAATATATAACAGACAACGAGAAACGTTTTTTTTGCTGAACGGCATGGCCGGATCGGAGCGGCCGGTGCTTCCCCTGTTGCCTTTTTGTCGACTCCGTTGTATGTCATACGGGAACGGATGGACTGGCAAGGATGCAGTCGGCGGACGTCCGGTTCCGGTCCCCAGTGTTTTGATGCAACATGATGCACCCTTAAAAAGTATTGTTGCCACGGAGAGCGCAGGGCACAGCGAAGATGTTTTGAATGGCAGCTGGTCACCTCTGGGGGCTCCTTGGTTTCTATGGTTGATTGACCGTTTTTCCGAAATCATCAATATGGCAGTGACATGGAAAAGATCGTCGAAGAGTTGCACCGGATTTTCCGGTTAAAGGAAACCACCGAAGAGGGGGATATTGTCGTTATCGTAACGGAGAACCCTCAGACCCTGACCTACGCGATGGTCAGCGGTTTTGAGAGGGACAGCAGCAAGCGGGACGAGTGGTGGCATGTCAGCATGCATCTGCTGGCCGTCCCGCCGCAGAAAGTGGTGTGGACCCTGCGAACCCCTCAGTTTACCGGCAAGGAGATTTTTACCATGGGCGGTGAAAAACGGTATATCAAGGCGGTGGATTTCAATGAACCCGGTCATGACCCGAAAAAGGTCAAAAAAGCGGCGCCGAAAAAAAAGGCGGTGCTGCGGGTCGTCAAATAACCATGGAGACCCGTGTGCAGGAGATCGTTATCCCCAACCGTTTCGGGCTGCATGGCCGGGCCTCGGCCCTGCTGGTGCAAACAGCGCGACGCTTTGCAGCCGATATCAAACTGGTTCGGGATGGCATGGAGGCGGATTGCAAGAGTATTCTTGATGTCATGGCCATGGGCTGTACCATGGGCACCCCGGTGTCCATCAGGGCAAAGGGGCCGGATGCGCGGGAGGCGCTCGCCGCCCTTTCCGCCCTCATTGCCGACGGTTTTGGTGAACAATGACCAACAACGGGGAAGACGACAGGGCGGTGGTCTTTTCGGGCATCGGGGTTTCGCCCGGCGTGGTTATTGGTCGCGCCGTGTTGCCTCAATCCGGAATGGCAATTCGCCGACGAACGATTGGCGATGCCGCCGTTGCGGCCGAGCAGCACCGTTTCCGCCAGGCGGTGGCCCGGGCTGAGGGCGCGCTTCAGCAGGTGCGGGAACATTTCGCCGCTGTGCTGACCGACTATGTGGCGATCATTGACAGTCACATCCTGATGCTGCGGGATCATCTCCTCTTTGATCGTACCCTGGTCCTCATCGCCGAGGAACGGACAAATGCGGAGTGGGCATTGGAAAAATCCCTGGCCGAGGTGCGGGAACTGTTCAGCGGCATGGAGGATGCTTATCTTCGTGATCGTTTTCACGATGTCCGGCAGGTGGCTGATCGCATCGTCACCGAGTTGAGTGGCGCCGTCGAGCTGCCTGAACCGGCCGGAGAAGCGACTATTCTGGTGGCGCGTGATTTCACCCCGGAGGCCATTCTCCGGTTGCGCGGCGGCAGCGCCGGCCTGATTGCCGCCATGGGTGGCGAAACGTCCCACGCCGCCATCATCGCCCGCACCCTCGGCATCCCGGCCGTGGTCGGGGTGACGGGTATCGATGTCAGGGTTGCTGACGGGGATATGCTCATCCTGGACGGCGGCAGCGGTGAAGTCTTTGTCAATCCTTCGCCGGAGTTGACGACTCGCTATCGGCAGCGGCAGGATCAGCTGCGCCGCGACAGCGCCGAAATTGCCGCTTACACCCATCTGCGTGCTGAAACTGCCGACGGTATGCCGGTCCGGGTCGAGGCCAATCTGGAAAGTGTGGATGAGATCAGCCAGGCCTTTCACTTCGGCGCGGTCGGGGTCGGCCTCTTTCGCAGCGAATACCTCTATCTCGCCTCCTCGCTGCTGCCGGACGAGGAAACCCTGTTGGCCGAGTATCGTCGGCTGCTCTCCCTGGCCGCTCCCTTTCCGGTGACGATCCGTACCCTTGATATCGGCGGGGACAAAATTTTCCCGGTAAAGGCAAAAGAGACGATGGATAGAGGTGGGCGGAATGAGGGGCGTGAGGCAAATCCTGCCCTGGGGCTGCGGGCCATCCGTTACTGCCTGCGGGAGCCGACCATTTTTATTACTCAGCTCCGCGCCCTGTTCCGGGCGAGCGCGCATGGCAATCTGCGTATTCTCTTTCCGATGATTTCCTCCTATTGTGAACTTGAGCAGATCAAGGAGATCATTGCCGGGGTGCGGGGAGATTTACGGCGGCAGAGGATGCCCTGCGCAGAGGAGGTCAGGTTCGGGATCATGATCGAGGTGCCGAGCGCGGTGGCGGTGGCCGATACCCTGGCAGGCGAGGTCGATTTTTTCAGCATCGGCACCAATGATCTCATTCAGTATGTGCTGGCCATCGACCGAGGCAACGAGCAGGTGGCCCACATGTACGAGCCGTTGCATCCGGCGGTGCTGCGGCTGATCAGTCAGGTGGTGCGGGCCGGTCACCGGCACGGTATCGAGGTCGGCATCTGCGGCGAGATGGCCGGCCAGGAGCGGTACCTGCCGGTGCTGCTCGGCCTGGGGCTTGATGCCTTCAGCATGCACCCGCCGGCCATCCCGGCAATCAAGAAGATGATCCGTCACAGCCAGGCGGATGAGGTGGAGGAACTGGCCGACCAGCTTCTGGCCAGCCAGTCGACCATGGAGGTGCGGGCCGGCCTGGCGGAGTATCTGGCCCGGCGTCATCCGGAGCTGGTACTGTGAACGGCGCAACATAAGCGTGCAGAGGACAGAAGACAGGAACATGAGCGGATTGGCGGAAAGAGCAATCATCGTACAGATCGCACGGCAGCAGCGATCGTCCCATTACCTGATCAAGGGCATCGGCGACGACTGCGCCGTTGTCGCTGGAGCCGGCGGCACCGTTTCCCTGTGGACCATGGATACCCTGATCGAGTCGGTGCATTTCGACCTTGCCTGGCATCCACCGGAACAGGTGGGCCGCAAGACGGTCTCCGTCAATGTCAGCGACATTGCCGCCATGGGCGGCACCCCCCGTTTTGCCCTGTTTTCTCTGGGGCTGCCCGGTTCTGCTGACAAGAGTCTGGTGGATTCCTTGCTGGCCGGCATGTTTGGTGTCATGGCGGATTATGATATCACCTTGGTGGGTGGGGACACGGTGTTTTCACCCGAGCGGATCGTGTTGACCCTGACCCTGTGCGGCGAGATGGCGGCGGACCAGGTCTGTTACCGGGCCGGGGCCATGGCCGGCGATGATGTCTGGGTCAGCGGTCCGCTCGGCGAGGCGGCCGTCGGCCTTGAGCTGTGCCGGCGCGGCATGCACGGCGAAAGCCGTTTTGCCTCCCTGGTCCGCGCCCATTGCGATCCAACCCCCCAGCTCGATCTCGGCCGGCTGCTGGCCGCCAGCGGGCTGGTCCATGCCATGATGGATCTCTCCGACGGTCTGGCCACCGATCTGGCCCACATCTGCACGGCAAGCGGTATTGGTGCGGAAATCGTCGCGGATCAGGTGCCGCTCTCTTCTGTCCTGCGGGAGGGAGCGGGCGAGCTGGGGCTGGCGCCGCTGGAATTCGCCCTGGCTGGCGGCGAGGATTATCAGCTTCTCTTTACCGTAGCGGCGGGAAAGAGGGTGTCGATCGAGGAGCTTGGTGCCCGATACGGTCACCCGTTTTTTCGGGTCGGGAAAATGGTGGCCGGCGACCGGGTCATTCTGCGTCAGGGCGGCAAAAGACAGGACATCACCTTCGGCGGCTATGAGCACCGCTTTTAGGATTCATTCGCCTTTTGAGCCGGCCGGCGACCAGCCGCGGGCCATCGATGCCCTGAGCCGGGGAGTGGAGCGCGGCGAGCGGGAGCAGGTGCTCCTGGGCGTCACCGGCTCGGGTAAGACCTTCACCATGGCCCATGTCATTGCCCGCACCCGGCGGCCCGCCCTGGTCATGGCCCCCAACAAGACGCTGGCGGCCCAGCTCTTTGCCGAATTCAAGGAGCTGTTGCCGGATAATGCGGTGGAGTATTTTGTCAGCTACTACGACTACTACCAGCCCGAGGCCTATATCCCCCAGTCCGATACCTACATTGAAAAGGATTCGGCCATCAACGACGCCATCGATAAGATGCGCCACTCCGCCACCCGTTCGCTCCTCACCCGCCGCGACGTGGTGATCGTCGCCAGCGTTTCCTGCATCTACGGCCTCGGCTCGCCGGACGAGTACAAGAACATGCACCTCTTTCTGAAAAGGGGCGAGGAGTATCCCTTGGTAGAGATGCAGCGCCGCCTGGTCTACATGCTCTACGAGCGCAATGATTACTCCTTTCATCGCGGCACCTTCCGGGTGCGAGGCGACGTGGTGGATATCTTTCCGGCCTATGAGGAGGATCGCGCCCTGCGGGTGGAGCTGTTCGGCGACACCATCGAGTCCATTGCCCTGGTCGATCCCCTGCGCGGCGAGGTGCTGGGGGTAATGGACGAGGTAACGGTCTTTCCGGGCAGCCATTTCGTCACCTCGAAGGAGGTGCTGGCCCGCGCCATGGAGACGATCAAGGCGGAGCTCAAGGAGCGGCTCGCCTTTTTTGAAAAGGAGCGGCGACTCCTGGAGGCGCAGCGGCTCGAGCAGCGCACCATGTTCGACCTGGAGATGATCGGCGAGCTGGGCTACTGCAACGGCATCGAGAATTACAGCCGCCATCTCACCGGCCGGAATCCGGGCGAGCCGCCGCCCACCCTGCTCGATTACTTTCCACCGGATTTTCTCCTCTTTGTCGACGAAAGCCACATCACCATTCCCCAGATCGGCGGCATGTACCGGGGCGATCGCTCGCGCAAGGAGACCCTGGTGGAGTTCGGCTTCCGGCTGCCCTCGGCGCTGGACAACCGGCCCCTGCGTTTCGAGGAGTTTGATTCCCGCATCAACCAGGCGATCTACGTCTCTGCCACCCCTGGCGATTTTGAGCTGGAGCGGGCGCAGGGGCGGGTGGTGGAGCAGATCATCCGGCCCACCGGCCTGCTTGATCCGGCCATCGAGGTGCGACCGGCAACAAGCCAGGTTGACGATCTCTTGGCCGAGATCCGCCGAAGGGAGGCGCGGGGCGAGGCGGTGCTGGTGACGACGCTGACCAAGCGGATGGCCGAGGATCTCACCTCCTATTATGAAAAGCTGGGCGTCGCGGTCCGCTATCTCCATTCCGACATCAAGACCCTGGAGCGCATCGAGCTGGTGCGGGAGCTGCGCCAAGGGGAATTTCACGTGCTGATCGGCATCAACCTGCTGCGCGAGGGGCTCGATATCCCCGAGGTGTCGCTGGTCGCCGTGCTCGACGCCGACAAGGAGGGTTTTCTGCGCAGCGAGCGCTCGTTGATCCAGACCTGCGGCCGGGCGGCGCGCAACGCCGACGGCATGGTGATCCTCTATGCCGATACCGTTACCGGCTCCATGCAGCGTACCATCGTGGAAACGACCCGGCGGCGGGCCCTGCAGGAGGAGTTCAACCGGCGTCACGCCATTACCCCGACCACGGTGCGTTCCACCATCAAGAACGTGGTGGAAACCGTGTACGAGAAGAGCCGCCTCACGCCGGTCGTGCCACCGCAGGTGGCGGAGCCGGTCGAGGTCTTTACCAGCCTCAATGAACTGCGCGCCAGGATCAAGAAGCTGGAGGCGGAGATGATGGCCAGGGCGCGGGAACTGGCCTTTGAGGAGGCGGCGGACATCCGCGACCGCATTGCCGTGCTCAAGGAGCAGGAGCTGCAATGGCTATGACGGACGGAAAAGGTGGCGACAGGACGGCAAGGGAAGAGGGCGGCCTGCCGCGGCGGCTCTTCCTGCGTCTCCTGCCGCTGCTTTTCCGCTTTCTCTCTTTTCTGCTCTTTGCCACCTGCCGGGTTAGGCGGCGCGGGGAGGAGCATTTCCGCACCCTGGTGGCGAGCGGTCGGCCCTTTATCGTCTCCTTCTGGCATTATGGGGTGATCTACATTGTCTACCAGGCCCGCGACCTACCCTATGTGGCCATGGTCAGCGCCAGCGCCGACGGTGAATTTGTCTCCCGCATTCTCGAAGGCAAGGGCTTTACCACGGTGCGGGGGTCGCGTAACCGGGGAGCGGTGGGCGCCTTGAAGGGCCTGATCCGCGCAATGGAAAAGGGGAAAAACGCGGTGCTGGTGGCGGACGGCTCCCAGGGCCCGGCCCGCAAGGCCCAGGCCGGCACCATCCTGCTTGCCGCCAAGACCGGTGCCCCGATCCTGCCGGTGGGCTGGGCGGCCTCGCATTACAGGACGTTTCGCAGCTGGGACCGCACCGCCCTGCCCCTGCCCTTTGCCCGGGTGACCATCTGGCACGGCGAACCCATCGCCGTGCCAGCCGATCTGGACGGGGATGGATTGGAAGAGTACCGGCTCAAACTGGAGGGGGCCCTTGACGAGATCTATGAGCAGTCATGGGGGGAGTTCAGCCGGAAGGGGCATGAAGAAGGATTGTAAAAAACAAAGCACAAAGTGCCTAAGGCTATGGTTCCCTCTGGGGAAAAACTTTTGCCTTTAGGCACTTTGGTTTTTAGCGCATTTCAGGCACTTTTTCAGTCAAGCTGCTTCATGATGGAATTCAGCACCTCGCCGATGGAGGCGGAGCCGTCCACCGAGATCACCTTCGGTCCGCCGAGGCCCTTGAAGTAGTTGACCGCGGCCATGGTGCCGGTGGTGGTGTCATAGTAGATGTTGTGGCGTTTGTCGATGGCACCCTCGTCTTGGTCGTCGGCCCGGGTGCTCAGCTCGCCGCCGCAGACCCGGCAGACGAGGCGGCCGTCTTTTTCCACCGGCTTGATCGCCTCGAAGGCGATGTGATTGGGATGGTTGTTGTCGTTGGCGCACAGCCGCCGGCCCATGATGCGCTCCTTGGCGATCTGGCGGTCAAGGACGATCTCGATGACGTAGTTGAGATCGATGCCGGCGTCCTTCAGGGCCTTGGCCAGGGTCTCGGCCTGCACCTTGTTGCGGGGAAAGCCGTCGAGCAGCCAGCCCTTTTTGCAGTCATCCTCTTTCAGGCGGTCAAGAATCATGGGGATGGTGATGTCATCGGGCACCAGATCGCCGCGGTCAATATATGCCTTGGCCTGCTTGCCCAGTTCCGTGCCGCCCTTGATGTTTTTCCGGAAAATGGCGCCGGATTCGATATGGGGGATCTGGTACTTTTCCTGGACCTTGGCGCCCTGGGTGCCTTTACCGCTGCCGTTGGGACCGAAAATTAGAATGTTCATCTCGTCTCTCCTTGGTTGAAAAGTTTGATGGGGAAAAGGGTGGGTCAAAGGTTCGAAAGCTGTCCTTCCGCCTGGGCAAATCCGGCGCGGGGCCAAGGTTCCGGCGGCGGTCGAGCGGTTTTCCTGCGCTTCTGTAACGGAAAAGCGGGCGGCTGTTTCGCGTAACATTGGGTAATTGCAGCATTTTTACAATTTATGGCAGATCACTATAGCTCAAGATGCAAAAGTCCGCCATAAAAAATGAATAGAGGTTCATTCGAGAAACGAATGGGAGGGGAGACAAGGGGTTCCGGCCGCGGCGCGGAGGGGACCTATTGTTCCTTTTTGCCGTGCAGCGAGCAGAATTCCCGGATCATTTCCTTGCGCTCGGCAAGACTGAAGCGGAAATAAAAGGGGCTCAGCATGAGGATTTTGATGGCTTCCTGGCGGGTCATGACGGTTCCTTGTCGGCGTTGTCTTTTCCTTTCCCTGAAAAGCTCTTTATGATACGCTTATCGGCGGATTACAGGAAAACTTTACGAACTCGACCATGAATCCCATTGCTGCGCTGCTGGAGACCGCTCTCCACCCTTTCAGCCGCAGCCTGCTCTTTGCCCATGCGAAAATCCATCACTGCCGCAATCCTTCTTGCCCTTCTTCTGCTGTTCGGCAGCTTCGGCTACATGGTGATCGAGAAGAGCAGCTTTGCCGACGGCCTCTATATGACCCTCATCACCATCACCACCGTGGGCTATGGCGAGGTTGTTCATCTCAGCCCCCAGGGCCGCTGGTTTACCATGCTGCTCATTCTGGTCGGGGTCGGTTTTGTTATGCTGGTGTTCAGCAAGATCACCGAGGCAGTGGTTGAGGGAAGAATTCAGGCGGTTTACGGGAGATTGAACATGAAGAAAAAGGTGTCCGAATTGACGGGGCATTATATTATCTGCGGATTCGGTCGCATCGGTCAGGTCATTGCCAAATTGATGAAGGAGGCGGGGAAAGCTTTTGTCGTCATTGAGAATGATCCTGCGATCATCAGCAGGATCGGCGAACTCGGCTATCTTTTTCTGGAGGGACAGGCATCAAATGACGATATGCTGCTCAAGGCCGGGGTGCAGAAAGCCTCAGGATTGATTGCCGTGGTCTCTTCCGATGCGGACAATGTCTATATTGTCCTCTCCGCCAGGGGCCTCAACCCCGATCTCTATATCATGGCCCGTTCCAGCGGGATCGATGGGGTGGAAACTAAGCTGCTGCGGGCCGGGGCCAACAAGGTTCTTTCCCCCTATTACATCGGCGCCACCCGCATGGCCCATCATCTGCTGCGGCCGACGGTGACCGATTTTATCGACCTGACCGTGCATGGCGGCGAACTCGGGTTGCGTCTGGAGGAGCTGCAGGTGGCCTCCACCTGCCCGATGGTGGGCAAGTCGCTGTTGGATTCCAATATTCGCCGGGATTTTGACCTGATCGTTGTTGCCATCAAGCGTCGCGGCGGCGATATGCAGTTCAACCCCAACCTCAGTACCGAGATTCTCGGCGGTGATACCCTGGTTGTTCTCGGCGAATACGACAGGATAAAGCAACTTGAAAAGATAATGGCCGGCTAACATCCCTCTCCTGCAAAAGATGATTTACCTGCTTTGCCGGGGTGTGCTACACTGTCGTTAGTTTTTGCATGATACGGTCACACCTCTGTTAATAATCTGTTTTCCGGCCGTCACAATGGCGGTATATTTCTGATCCAGTGCCGATGGAAGATCTGTCAAAAAAACCGGTCAAGATCTGCAATGATCGTTTTTTTCTCAAGCTGACCAAGGATAAGATGAAGGCCTTTCTGCAGCTCGCCGACGAGGAGGGGTCCTTTGCCGATGTCCCGTTTGATGACATCCTCAAAGAGGTGCAGCAACAGGGAGTTGTTTTTGGCTTTGTCGCCAAGCTGCCGCCGCCCCGGGAAGGGAAAACCGTGGTCGCCAGCGGCAAGGAGGTCGTGCACGGTGAAAACGCTAAAATCCAGCCGGTAATCAAGCCCTCCATCGTCACCCGTCATCAGGCCAAAAAACCGGGTAAAGACCGGGTGGATTTTCGCGAACTCGGCACCGTCGTCAATGTCGCGGCCGGCAAGTTGCTGCTGCGGAAAATTCCGCCCACCGCCGGCATTGCGGGAAAAAACGTACTGGGCGAGGAAATTGCTCCCAAACCGGGCAAGGATGTGGCGATCAAGTGCGGACCGGGCGTGGCATTGAGTGAGGATGGACTCAATGTTGTTGCCACCATTGACGGGAAGTTTGTCATGGCGGAAGGCAAGCCGTCCGTTTATGCCGAACACGTCATCTCCAGTGATGTGGATATGTCGGTGGGCAACATTGCCTTCTGCGGCAGCCGCCTGGAGATCACCGGTGAGGTGCTGCCGGGATTCAAGATCAAGTGCAAGGGAGATGTGATCATCGGCAAAGGAGTGAACAACGCGCAGATCCTCGCCGGCGGCAATGTCAGGATAAACGGAGGTCTGATCGGACAGGACGCCGAGGTGCGGGCCAGAGGGAACATTGTCATTGATTTCTGCGAAAATTTCGGTGAGCTGGAGGCCAGAGGCAACCTGACGGTGAATAATTTTGTTGTCCAGGGCAGGGTGAAAACCGGTAAAAACATGCAGGTCCTGCAGGGCAAAGGAGCCATCATCGGCGGTCGTTATATTCTGGGTGGCAGCATGCATGTCCGGGAGCTGGGCTCGGAGGCTGAGGTGGTGACCGAGGTGGTTGTCGGTCTGCAGCCGGAACTGGAAAAACGCAAGCGCATGCTCGAGGCGGCCAAGGCCTACTGGCCGAACCGGATGAATGAGATTCTCAAAAATATCAGCACTCTCAATGAAATGAAAAAGACGGAGGGCAAAAATTTCGGCGGCGAGAAGGCCGAGGTGCTGGCGGAATTGAATCGGATGATGCCTGAGGTGATGGAAAAAAACAACCAGTTGGCCGAGATGGAGATGCAGCTTGATAAGGAATTGGAACAGGCTGCCAATGAGGCGATTTTTGTCTACGGCACCCTGCATCCCGGTATTGCCGTCACCATCGGGAAGGCCGCCAGGGTCATCGACAAGCGCGAGGAGGGGGTGGTCATCGAATTACAGAAAAGCACCCTGCAGATCCATGTCCGCACTATGACGCCTGAGGAGCGCGAAGTCGGGAGGGGGTGAAGGGCGCCCGGTCCTGCCCCTCCGAAAAAAGAGCTGTCGCGGTGTGCTGGTGATTTTTCCGTTTTTCCGTGATCATCGTCTTTGGCAGAGGGCGAGCATTTCCCGGACCGCCTGGTCGAGGCCGACCAGGATCGCCCTGGCCATGACCGCATGGCCGATACTCAGCTCTTCGATGCCGGCCACCCCCGCCACCTTCTCTGTGTTGCGATAATTGAGACCATGTCCGGCATTGACCCGCAGTCCGGCCCCATGGGCCGCATCCACGGCTGCAGCGATCAGGGTGAATTCCCGGTTTTCCTCTTCTTCCGTGACCGCGTCGCTGTACCGGCCGGTATGAATTTCGACAAAGGTGGCGCCCGCCTGGCAGGCGGCTTTAATCTGGGCCTGTTCCGGGTCAATGAACAGGCTGACCGGAATGCCGGCGTCGTTCATCCGGCCAATGACACGGGTAAGGTGTTCCCGTCCGCTTACCACGTCAAGGCCGCCTTCGGTGGTCAATTCGGCCCGTTTTTCCGGCACCAGGGTCACCATGTCCGGTTTGATCTGCAGGGCGATGGCGATGATCTCTTCAGTGGCGCCCATTTCCAGATTGAGTTTGGTTGTCACCGTTTCCCGCAGGATACGGACATCGCGATCCTGGATATGGCGGCGGTCCTCGCGGAGATGGACGACAATGCCCGATGCACCGGCCAGTTCGCAGATGCCAGCAGCCAGCACCGGATCTGGTTCCTCAATGCCGCGCGCCTGGCGGAGGGTGGCGACGTGGTCAACGTTGATTGCAAGTTTTACCATGTGCGTTTCCTTGTTATCGGAAGATTCCGTTTTCGAAAGGATTGTCTGAAAAGACGATTGATGGTTTCGTGAAAATTGAAAATTAACCACAGAGACCACAGGGCGCCAAGAGATAACTGATTATAATAAAAGATTTTTTCTCTGCGCTCGCAGTGCGCTCTGTGGTGGAAAAGACTTTTTACGGGTTTTGTCAAGATTGTCGGAACCGTAAGAAGCGACGATTCCGATTTCTTCAAACCTTTCCCAGCGGTTTGACGCCCGCCGAGGCGGCAATCGTCTCCAGTATCTTCTGCTCCAAGGCGAGCATCCGCTTCGCCTCGTCTTCCCCGGCCTCGTGGTCGTAGCCCAGCAGATGGACAAAACCATGCACGAGCAGGATGGTCAGGTAGTCATCGAGTCCCGCCCCGGATGCCGCGGCCTCCCGGCGAGCGGTGTCCAGGGAGATGACGATATCGCCCAGTAGACGGGGGAGATCGCCGTCCTCTTCCTCCTCTTCGTCCGTCATGGGGAAGGAGAGAACATTGGTGGGGAGGTTCTTGCCCCGGTAGATGCGGTTGAGGTCGGTCATCCGCCGGTCGTCGACGATGAGGATGCTGAGTTCATCGGCCGGGTCGGCGGCAAGGGCAAGCAGGAGGTCGCCCTGTTTTTCGATGGCCGTCTGGCAGCCGGTGGGCAGCTCTGTTTCAGTTGTCACCAGAACGGGCATGCCGTGGTTCCTTTTTGGAATGACTTTTGACGCTCTTCTCGTAGGCGCGGATGATTTCCTGAACCAGCGGATGGCGGACCACGTCGACATCGGTGAAGTAGCTGAAAGATATCCCTTTGATGTTTTTGAGAATCCGGGAAGCGTGGATGAGGCCGGAGCCGCGGTCGTGGGGCAGGTCGATCTGGGTGATGTCGCCGGTGATGACCGCCTTGGAACTGAAGCCAAGCCGGGTGAGAAACATCTTCATCTGTTCCGGGGTGGTGTTCTGTGCCTCGTCGAGGATAACAAAGGCATTGTTGAGAGTGCGGCCGCGCATAAAAGCGAGCGGAGCGATTTCGATGACTTCCCGTTCCACCAGCTCCAGTGCCTTTTCCCGGCCCAGCATATCGTGGAGAGCATCATGGAGGGGGCGAAGGTAGGGGTTGATCTTGGCCACCAGGTCGCCGGGCAGAAAGCCGAGGTTCTCGCCGGCTTCCACCGCCGGTCGGGTGAGGATGATCCCCTTGACCTGGCCGGCGCTGTAAGCGGCAATGGCCATGGCCACTGCCAGGTAGGTCTTGCCGGTACCGGCCGGACCTATGCCGAAGGCAATGTCGTGGTTGCGGATGGCGTCGATATAGAGCTTCTGGTTAATGCTTTTGGGGGAGATGATCCGTTGTTTGGCGGTGATGTATACCTGATCGAGGAAGATCTCCTTGAGATTGGCCCGGGGCGAGCGTTCCATGATGCGCAGGGCATAGGCGACATCGGCCGGATAAACGGGATAGCCTGTGATGATCAGCTCGTAGAGCTGATTCAGGGTGGTGGCGGTGGTGGCAACAGCATGGTCGAGGCCGGAGATGTTGAGGGTTGTGCCCCGCGCCTTGACCGATACCCCCACCGCCTTTTCCACGGCAAGCAGATTGCGATTGAGATCACCATAGAGCTGCCTCGCCGCTTCGTTGTCGGCAAAGGAAAGCTCCATCTGGACGGTCGTCTCCACCATTCCCGGCTATTTTCCTGTTTTGAGCCGGTTGAGCTCGGCGTCGATCATTTTCTGGAGAGCGGCAATTCCGCGATCTTTGATTTTGCGACCGTTGATGAAGAGCGATGGCGTCCCTTTCACTCCGGCCTGGGCGCCGTCCTGCTGATCTTTGGCAATAACCGCCATGGCCTGGGGATCGATCAGATCCTTGCGAAACTGTTCCATGTCGAGCTGCAGGGTGACGGCGATTTCCTGGAATTTGTCCGGATTGAGCTGCTGCATATTCTGGAAGAGGGCGTCATGATACTGCCAGAACTTGCCCTGGCGGTGGGCGGCAATGGCGGCAATGGCCGCCGGAGTCGCCTCGTTATGGCCCCGCAGGGGAAAATGTTTGTAGACGACCTTCACTGTCGCCGGATTGTTGGTGATGATCTGTTCGAGATCCGGGCCGATCCGGGCGCAATAGGGACACTGGAAATCGCTGAAGACGACGATGGAGATGGGGGCGTCGGCGGGGCCGAGGAAGGGGGCGTTCGTGGTGTCGATGGAGACGATGAAGGAATAGCTGATTTCCTCCACCTTGCCGGAGTCGTTGCTCAGGAAGATCTTGTCGTCGAGGTTGGCAAGGTCGAGGCCGGAGACGGCGATACGGGTATACGATGGATCAACCGGGATGGTGCCCTGAATCTGTCCCTCGTTGCCGTAGATGGTCACCAGGCCGCGGCTGAGGACAAAGACGTTTTTGCCGTTCAGGGAGCTGGCCAGATCGAGCGGAGTGGAACCGGCGGTAAAAGACGAGGTGGTTTCCCAGTTCACTTCGGCCCGGGACGAAGTTCCCGCGGCCAGCAGGGCACACAGGGTGAATGCAAAAAATGGTTTGAATCGCATAACGCCTCCTGAAATGAATGATGGTCGCGCAAAAACCCGCAAGCCATGGCGGGCGGGAAACGGGCAACAACGAGTTGCAATCCGCTGCCCTTCGGAATCGTAACTTTTGTACAATTTCGATAAATGAATGGAACAGAAAAAGGAAATCACCTGCCTGGAAAGGAAAACGGTGACCTCCTCCCGGTCCTTTTGCCTGTGACACATGACAGCGCCAATTGTTCTTGATTGTCGCTTTATTTTCAACTGTTATTTTGTGGTCGTCGTAAAAAGCGGGTCGGAATGGTCTGCCCCCTTTTCCCGCTGCATCATGAGGCGGGATAAAAGGACGGCCAGATGGAGAACCTCAGCGGCAGAGTCGGCCCGGCTGATGCCGGCGCGCCATTGGATGAGGCAACCGCTGCAGGTGGTGACGATATGTCCCGCCCCGTGGCGAACGAAATCCGCCAGGGCCGTAGAAAAAATTGTCCGGGACAGCAGGGGGTGAGCCAGGTGAAAGAGGCCGCCCTGGCCACAGCAGTGACTGCCGGAAATCGGGTCCGTCCCGCTGATTGCTGCAATGAGTTGCCGGGGTGAAAGGGTGACCCTGTCCGGACCAAAACGAAGATGGCAGGGATCGTGGTAGAAAATTTTTGGCCCGACCACAGCATCGGTCGGCGGCAGGGCGGCGGCGTAAGGAAGAAAAAAGGAGGAGAATTCCGTGACCCGGGCGGCGAATGCCCTGGCCCGTTTCGCCCAGGGCGGGTCATCGGCCAGCAGGGCCGGATAAGAGCGAAGATGGCTGTAACAGGAGGCGCAGGAGGTAAGGATCGGCAGGGAATGATCGGCAAAGGCAACGATATTTTTTCTGGCGAGCTCCTGGGCCTCGGCAATGCTCCCGGCGGCATGGGCGGCCAGGCCGCAGCAGACCTGATGTGTGGGTGCGACCTGACGGCCGCCGGTGAGGCGGCGGATCAGAAAATCGGTGGCGCGCTGGATTTCCGGATTGAGATGGCGGGCCAGGCACCCACTAAAATAGCTGATGGTCGGACGAGGGAGGTCGCTGCTGTCCTTGATCGGCGCTGGTGCCGGCGGCCGGGCCATGCCGGCCTCGCCGAGCAGGGTCAGTTTGCGGCGCAACCCGCTGTTTTCCGGCAGGAGAGCGTGGAAGGAGGCGGTCAGGCCGGAGACGGTTTTCAGGAGGGAGGGTGAGGCCAGCGTCTTGCGGACCAGAAGTTTTTCCGGGTAATGGGGCTGGGCATAAACGGGAGTGTCGCTCCGGCCGCGGATGATAAGAGAGAGGATGTCGATTTTGCGCGGACAGACTTCGGCGCAGGCGCCGCAGAGCAGACAGGCGGAAAAGATCGAGCCAAAACCGCGGGTGGGGGTGGTGGAGAGGTGGCTCAGCAGGTGAAGGCGCCCACGGGCGGTCAGTGATTCCCGGCCGGTCACCTGATAAACCGGGCAGACCGCAGTGCAGGCGCCGCATTTGGCGCATGCGTCGGCAAGGCGGATGGCTTCGGTGAGGTCACTGATCATCATGGCGCTGGTGGCGACCGAGGCGGGGAAAGGGGTGACGCCTGTCGGGATGCTTCTTTCCCCGCTCGGTTCTCTCCGGGCGGCTATTATTTCTGCCAGAGCAGATAGGCCTTGATGAAGGGATCGAGGCCACCGTCGAGCACTGCCTCGACATTGCCGGTTTCCTGGCCGGTGCGATGATCCTTGATCAGGCGATATGGTTGCATGACATAGGATCTGATCTGGCTGCCCCAGGCGATTTCCTTTTTCTCGCCGCCCAGTTCCTCCCGCTGCTCCTGTTGCAGGGACTTTTCCCGTTCGTAGAGACGGGCCTTGAGCATCTTCATCGCCATGTCCTTGTTGCGGTGCTGGGAGCGCTCGTTCTGACATTGAACAACGATGTTGGTGGGCAGGTGAGTGATGCGGATGGCGGAGCTGGTTTTGTTGACATGCTGGCCGCCGGCGCCACTGGCCCGGTAGGTATCGATGCGCAGATCTTTTTCATTGATCTCCACCTCGATGGTGTCGTCAAGTTCGGGAAAAATAAAGACAGAGGCAAACGAGGTATGGCGTCGGCCGCCGGCGTCAAAGGGTGAAATACGTACCAGCCGGTGAATACCCATCTCCGAGCGCAGGTAGCCGTAAACGTAGCGCCCCTTGACCATGATGGTGACGCTTTTCACCCCCGCCTCCTCGCCGGATTGCAAATCGAGAATGTCGGTGGTGAATCCCTTCTGTTCCGCCCAGCGCAGGTACATGCGGAGCAGAATGTCGGTCCAGTCCTGAGCCTCGGTGCCGCCGGCCCCGGCGTGGATGGTGAGCATGGCGTTGTTCTTGTCGTGCTCTCCGGTGAACATGCATTCCAGCTCAAAGGCGGACATCTTGTCGTCGAGGAGGGTGAGGGTCTGGGTCGCCTCTTTTGCGGTGTCCGCGTCCTCTTCGTCAATGGCCAGCTCCAGGAGCACCTCGGCGTCTTCCGCCATCTGCTCCAGTTCCTGCCACCCTTCGATGGGGGCTTGCAGTTTGCCGATCTCCTGCTGCACCTTGCGAGCCTTCTGGATGTCATTCCAGAATTCGGGATGGGCGCTCAGCGCCTCCAGTTCTTCGAGTTTTTCTCGTTTGTCGGCTAATTCAAAGATGCTCCTTTAAGGCCAGGAGCCTTGTCTGGATTTCATAGAGTTTTTGTTTCAGTTCTGCAGACATAGGTGTTCTTCGTGCTCTCTTGATGTGGTAATGAGGTGTTTGGCGAAGCCGTCGAATCACATAATATACCCGAAACTCTCCGGTGTCGCAACAGCAGACATCTTATGCCCTTACCGCTGTTCTGCCTGGCAGGACGAGGACAAGGAGTCGAGGGTCGGAGTGGTGTGCAGCGGTGCCTGCCGTCGCAGGCAGCGCCGGATTGCAGGGGGGAAAAGCAGGAAGAGACAAAGCAGGGGGAAGAGGTGGCCGGCGCGGGCAAAGAAGGTGGGACGTTGCAGCAGGGCAACAGTGCGGGATTCGGCGGCAGTGCTGAAAAGGGGAGTGCGGTTGCTGATCCGGCCGGTCGGGTCGATGAAGCAGCTGATGCCGGTGTTGGCTGACCTGGCCAGGCTGCGACGGTTTTCCACGGCGCGCAGCACGGCCATTGAGAGGTGCTGGATGGCGGCGCTGGAACGGCCGAACCAGGCGTCGTTGGTGATGTTAATCAGCAGGTTGGCGCCGGCTGTCGTCTGCAGTCGGGCCAGATCCGGAAAGATCGACTCGAAGCAGATGAGAACACCGATGCGGGCGTTGCCGTCGGCGAGCGGCGCGGCGCTGCGGCCAGCGGAGAAGTTGCCCGCCGACTGCACCAGCGGACCGGGTAGCGGGAGAATGTCGGCAAGGGGGATGTATTCGCCGAACGGCACCAGCTGCTGTTTGAAATAGATGGCGCGGGAATGATCCGGCCTGATCAGCAGGGCACTGTTGTAGAATTGCCGTCCGTCGTCGCTGTCGAGGAAGTAAGGGGCGCCGGCAAGCAGGGAGAAGCCGTGGCTGAAGACGGTGCGGTTCAGTAGTTCGGTAAAGAGAGGATTGGTGGTCGGATAAAAGGGCATGGCGGTTTCCGGCCAGACCACCAGTCGGGAGCCGTGCCGGGATGCCTCGTCCAGGCTCAGGTCGATATAACGGTCAATAGTCTGCTGCTGGTTTTCCGGCAGCCATTTTTGGTTCTGGTCGATATTGCCCTGGATCACCGAGACCGAATGGCTCGGGGCCTCTGCCGTTTCGCCGGAGATCTGGTCGAGGCGGAAGACGGCATAGCCGATCGCGGCGACGAGCAGCAGGGCGGCGCTGCCGGTCTGCAGGCGGAGTGTGATGCGGCGCCAGTGCCGTTTGTGACCACGGGTAAGCAGCAGAGTGGCGCAGAGGGTGTTGGTCAGCAGGATGAGAAAGGTGATACCATGATGACCGACCAGGTCGGCAGGCTGGAGCAGCAGAGGGTTGGCGAACTGGCTGTAGCCGAGATCCTGCCAGGGGAAGCCGCTGAAAAGGCGGCCGCGCAGGGCGTCGAGGACGACCCAGAGTAACGGACCGCTCCAGATCGGTGCCGCTGTTTTCATGAACCAGCTGAGTGCGGCACAGAACAGAGCAAGGTAAAGACTCATATAGGCGGCAAGCAGAACGAGGGCGATGCCGCACAACCACCAGGGCAGGTTGCCGTAGGTGGAAAGGGAAATGACGACCCAGTAGAGCATGAGAAGATAGTAGGCGAGGCCGGCAGTGAAGCCGAAAAGGGCAGCCTGCCTTGGCGGAGTACGGGCGCAGCCGACGATGAGCGGCACGAGGGCAAACCAGGCAAGGGCGGACCAGCCCGGCCCGGGCGAGGCGAGCCAGAGCAGCAGGACGCTAAGCAGAAAGAACGGCAGGCTGATCTGCTTTTTCCGGGGAAAGAGTGTGCGCCCGTAAGGAGTTGGTGGTGTCATTTGTGGAAGTGATTCGCCGGAGGAGGATGAGGTATGCTGATCAGGGGATTTTTTCTATCCTGACCGTCCTGATGTGTCTTTTGCTGGCGGAAAGCACGGTGAAGGTGAGGGGGCCGAAGCCGACCTGTTCGCCGTTTTCCGGGATGCGATCGAGCTGACTGATGATAAAGCCGCCGACCGATTCGTAGAGGCCTTCCGGAAAGTCGATGCCGAAAAATTCCTCGATCTTTTCAATGTCGACCTTGGCTGAGGTGATCACGATGTTTTCATTTACCACCTGCCATTCTTCCACCTGCCTGTCGGTTTCATCGGCGATATCGCCGACGATTTCTTCCAGGATATCTTCCATGGTTACCAGGCCGCGGATGCTGCCGAATTCATCGGTGACAAAGGCCATGTGGCATTTCCGGGTCTGAAAGTCGAGGAGCAGGGCGACGATTTTGTCGTCCTCCTTGACAAAAAAAGGCGGGTTCAGCATCTCACGGCTGGGAGGCAGCGGCGGTTCCGTCGAGCAGGTCAGCAGTTGCTTGGCGTGCAGAAAGCCGATGATATTGTCAGGGGTCTGCTCATACACGGGGATGCGACTGTACCCGCTGCTTTTGATGAGGCTGATGATGTCGCAGGGCGAGGCGGTAGCCGGGGCGCTGACGATATCCGTGGCCGGGGTCATGATTTCCCTGGTCACGGTGTCGCGAAACTCGAAGATGGAGCTGATCATCTGTCCTTCGTGACTGGAGATGAGGCCCTGTTCTTCCCCTTCTTCGATGAGTTCCTGGATTTCCTGCTCCAGGTCTTCGGCGGTGTCCGGCTGGTTGGCGAGTCTGGAAAATTGCAGCAGGCGGCGAAACAGTGACTGGTGTGCCTCGCCGGCAGGGTGTTCTTTGTCCATAGGGTGTGATGTTCGTCTGTTGTTAACCCCCCGGCGCATGCTTGCGGCGAGGCTTTTTTCCCATCTACTGGCTAAGGGAAATGAAGGGTTATGTCAAGAAAAAAAATTGACGGGGCTGGGCGAAATTATGTATAAGCATCTTTCTTTGAGTAGGCACAGGGGCGAAAAAAGGGTATACTATCGCCAATGCGCTGTTTCCCGCAAGATGAATGTCATTCATAATCCAGATAGAGAAGCCGGCAAGAAGAAGTGACCCCCATAGTCGGCCCGGGGCGGAATACTCTCCGGGACGGGTGGTTAACTGTCGCGTTTTTCATGATGGTGCTGCAGGCGCTGCCCGTCATGGACAACAAGGCGACCGTGTTTGCTTGCCGGCCCTACCGATCAGGTTCACAGTTTGAAAGAAAAGGTACTGATAGCCAACAGAGGCGAGATCGCCATCAGGATTGCCAGGGCATGCCAGGATCTGGGGCTCGACTTTGTCGTGATCTACACCGAGGCGGACAGGGAATCGGAACACGTTAAACCCTACCTCGGCGAGAGCGACTCTTGTCGTCGGGCCTGGCGGGTTTCCGGCTACACCGATCCCAACGACATCCTTGCCGTTGCCGACCATACCGGCTGTACCGCCATCCATCCCGGCTACGGTTTTTTTTCCGAGGATTTCCGGTTTGCCCGACGGGTAACGATCCGTGAGCGGCCGCTCACCTTCATCGGCCCCAAATGGGAGGTGATCCGTGATCTCGGCGACAAGATCAACACCAAGCGAGTGGCCAATCGCCTCGGCATCCCGACCATTCCCGGCACCGACGGGCCGATCTACAACGAGATGGAGGCGGAGGACATCGCGGCCCGGCTGCTGGACGACCAGCGGGCTCAGAAGGTCAAGGAGCCGTCCATTCTTGTCAAGGCGGCGGCCGGTGGCGGCGGTATGGGCATCGAGGAGGTGACGCGCATTGACGAGTTCCGCCGCACCTACCGCCAGGTGCAGAACTACGCCAAGCGTCAGTTCGGCGACAGCGGCGTGTTGATCGAACAGCGGCTGCGCGATTACAATCATCTCGAAGTCCAGCTCGTCTGCAGCCGGCACGGCGAACGGATTCACTTCGGCACAAGAAACTGCACGATCCAGAGCACCGGTCGGCAGAAAAGGCTGGAGGCGGCGCCCGGTTTCGACGACGGCTGCTTTGCCTACGAGTTTAATGCTAAGGAAGTTCTTGACAGGATTGTCCAGTATTCGTTAAAACTTGCCGCCCATGTCCGCTATGACAATGTGGGCACCTGGGAATGGATTGTTTCCCGCAGCGGCCAGCCCTATCTGCTGGAGGTCAATACCCGTATTCAGGTGGAGAATGACGTTTCCGCCCGCATCAGCTATATTGACGGGAAACAGCCCAATCTGATCCGTGAGCAGATCCGGCTCGCCCTGGGCGACCGGCTCGGCTACAACCAGAAGAAGGTACAGTTCGAGGGGGCGAGTATCGAGTTCCGGATTGTCGCCGAGGATACCAGGCGTGGTTTTGCGCCCTGGATCGGCACCATCTCCCGGTTCGAGTTTCCCTCCCATGAGTGGGCCGCCGTCTATACCCATGTCCCGTTTGACCGACCCTACGTCATTCCGAGTGATTATGATCCCAACCTGGCTCTTGCCATTGTCTGGGGTGATTCATTCGCGCAGGCCAAGGAACGGGGGCGACGCTTTCTCGATGAAGTCCGTATCGAAGGGGAAAACGGGGCGGGTGATCCGATTCTGACCAATCTCACTTACCTTAAAGATAATATCGATAATTTACTGACATTTTAATGGACGACTTACGAAAACGCCTTCTCAAGTGCGGGGAACGCATCACCTATTTGAGCCAGATCCGGGACGGAATGGAATGGGGCAATCTGGCAGGCCTGCAGGAGAAGCTCGAGACGATTAAAAAGTCCTTCTACGATATCGGCGAGGACGTTCTGCTCGGTGAGGTGCGGACCCTGGAGGAGAGCATCGTCTTTCTTGAACAGCGCTGCGAGGAGAATCTCACTCCCATGGAACGGGTGCGCATTGTCCGCAGCCCTTTGCGTTTTTCCCTGCAGGACATCCTTGAAAACGTCTATGACGATTTCACCGAACTGGGCGGCGAGGATGAGGCCAATATCGATCCCGCCATGGTGGCGGCCAAGGCCACCATCGTTCGCCGGGTCAAGAACAAGACCATCACCCAGCAGGTCATGGTCATCGGTCAGGAAAAGGGGCATGGCGAGGAGTACCGCAACGGCGGTTCCTGTAAGCCCTGGGGCAATGAAAAGGCGCTGCGGTTTATGCTGGTGGCCCAGACCGAGGGCATCCCGATCCATTTCTATATCTTCACCCCCGGTTCCTTCCCGGTGGAGGATTATCCCGGCGCCGGCCAGCAGATCGCCCGCAACCTCTTTGCCATGGCCAAGTTGCGGGTGCCGATGATTTCCGTCATCTCCGAGGGCGGTTCCGGCGGTGCCGAAGCCATCGGCCTGTCCGATTACCGGATGATGTTTTCCCACGGCTATTATTCCGTTATCTCGCCGGAAGGAGCGGCAGCCATCGAGGGCAAGATCAAGGAGGGCGACAAGGCCCCTGCCGAGCTGGTGGAATCCTGTGCCAAACGGCTGCGCATCACGGCAACGGATAATATTAAACTCGGCACCATCGATCGTATCATCGATGAACCGCTGCTCGGCGCCAAGCGCGACGACTTTGCTTTTTTCAAGCGAGTGAAGTTTGAAATGATCCGGGCCACCGACGAGGTCATTCTCAAGACCAAGAGCCTGCGCGCCTTCCGCGCCTATGAACTGAAGCTGAAGAAGCACGAGGAGATTAATCCCGAGGATCATCTCATCGAGGTTTCCTGGGATCTCAACAACGACGAGATCAAGCGACTGCTGCAGCTCCGCTCTCGCAAGTATCGGGACATGGCCCTGGGCGGCTTCCGGGAAAAAACCACCCCTTTTGCCGAGTTTTTCGACAAGGTGAAAAAGGGAACGCACAAGATGTATTACAGTTTTCGCTATGACATTCTGCGCAGCCAGCAGAAACAGGTCAAGCAGGTGATCAAGGATGTCTCCGGCGAGGGCTCGGTGCTGCTCAAACAGGTTTCCGCCCCTATCGCCGCGGCCTATGACTTTCTGGCGAGCAAACAGAACGGCAGGCAGGCGCGGACCACGGTTGCCGGGCAGCAGAGTGTGGCCCAGGAATTCGGCGATATCTATACCAGTCCCCTGGCCAATGAGGACAGGACGGTGAGCTGCCCCAATGCGGCGAAATACGGATGCAAGGATCTCTGGGTGCCGGATCTCTATGGTGAGTTTTGTGGGGTGTGCGAATCGTGCGGGCACCATTTCCCTCTGGAATATCAATGGTATCTCAAGCACCTCTTTGACCGGGATTCCATCAAGGAGTTTAACGCCGACATCGCCTCCGGCAATCCGCTGTCTTCGCCCGGTTTTGATCAGCGGCTGGAAGCAGCCCGTAAGAAGACGGGGCGTTGGAGCGGCATGATCACTTTTGAGGCGCGGGTGATTGACGTGGATATCGTCGTTGCCATGCTCTACAGCGATTTTCGCAACGGCACGGTGGGAGCTGCTGAGGGTGAGAAATTCGTGCGGGCTTGCGAGCTGGCCAAGCTGAAGCGGCGACCGTTGCTCGCCTATGTCCATACCACCGGCGGCATCCGCATCCAGGAAGGCACCCTTGGGGTGGTACAGATGCCGAAGTGCACCATGGCGGTGCGTGAGTACGTCGATTCCGGCGGTCTCTATATCGTTGTCTATGACAACAACTCCTATGCCGGGCCGGTGGCCAGTTTTCTCGGCTGCTCTTATTATCAGTTCGCGATCCGCTCCAGCCGTGTCGGGTTTGCCGGACCGCGGGTTATCCGTGACACCACCGGTGATGATGTCCCGCCCGGTTATCACAGCGCCAAGAATGCCCTCAAGCGCGGCCATGTCCATGGCCTGTGGGACCGACGCGAGTTCCGCCGCAATCTGCATAAGGCGCTGCTGACCATGGGCGGCAGAAATTTGTATTACCGTTAGTCTGGTTGGCCCGACCAGTGAGACCAACAGACCAACAAAACCAATCAGACCAACAAAACCAATAAGACCATGCTGGTGGATGACATCGATTACGAAGAAGTGTTGCGGGCCTATCGAACCGATCCTTATGGGTATGTCGATATCTGTACCTCCCATACCGGACAGGTGCGTTTTCATGTCAAGCCGGGTGACACGGTCGAGGGCACGACCGGAAAATGGCATCATATCCCCGGCACCACTCTGTGCGTCGTTACCCGGGAGCGCAACAATAAGCCGATCATCGCCACCTTAAACGGGGTGGTCTCCTTTCTTCGCGATGATCTGGAGGGGCAGTTCGTCGAGGCCGGAGAAAAGATCATCACCATCAAGCACCCCCTGAAGAAACGGGAGATCATCGAACAGATTCTTCGCAAGGTACTGCTGCCCTTTACCGCTCCGGAACGGGCCAAGTACTTTTTTTCCATGGAGATCCAGGCCAGGATCGAAAAATTCGGTCAGCGCTCCGTTTCCGTCAAGCCCGGCGAGGAGCTCTTCACCATGTCGCTGATGAAGCGTGACACCCCGGTCTATTACCAGGGTCCGGCGGGGATCATTCATTCCGTTTATTTCCAGCCCGGTGTGTCGGTGGATCAGGGTGAGCCGCTGATCGGCATCTGCCCGCCGGATAAACTTCCGCTCATCGAAAAGATCATTACCCGGGTCAAGGCTGAGTGGGAATAAGGGACGTTTTGGATTACCGGTGAACGCCTTTTCAATGTAAAGAGCCGGTAAATCATTTCATACCTGACCATCAACCCTCAAACTGGTTCATTGCCCCTCTTGTGTTGAAGAACACACCCTCCCCGCAACTGCAAGCGCTCTCCCCGGATCGTCTCCGGCGCTATATCGCTACCCACGAGATCCCTTCTCGCTGTCGGTTCCTGCCGGCGGATGAGGTGCAGACCATTTTCCGGTACGGCGCCATCGTCGGTTCCGTCATCTGTTCCTTTCCCTCCCTGGCGCGGGGCATGGACGAGGCGCGCCGTCTGATTGCAACCCATGAGGAGGAACAGCGCTCTTTTCCCAGCGGGCTGACCATTGTCGCCGGTTCCCTGACCGCCGGAAAGGGCCGTTTTCAGCGGTTCTGGCACGCTCCGATCGGCGGCGTCTGGCTGACCCTGGTGCTGGTCAATACCCTGCTGCCGGAGAATGCCCGGTTGCTGCCCCTGGCCGCCGGGGTTGCCTGCTGCGAGACGGTCAGGCAGTTCGGTATTGATGCCCATGTCAAGTGGGTCAACGATGTCCATGTCCAGGGAAAAAAGACGGCCGGCATTCTGGTTGAAACGGTTTTCGGCCAGAGCTCCGGCGAGGAGTATGTGCTGATCGGTGCCGGCATCAATGTCAACAACCGTGATTTCCCGCCGGAGCTCGACGCCATCGCCGTTTCTATGGCCCAGCTTCTTGGCCGTGACCTTGATCTCGAAGAGGTGGCCTGTGATCTGCTGGCAAAATTCACCTGGCAGATCGGGCTGCTTTATTGCCAGGAGGAGACTGCCCTGGCCGAACGGCAATCGCTGGCAGCGTTTGCCGGCGCCGGGCTGCTCGACCGCTGGCGGCAGCTTTCCGATTCCATCGGCCGGCGAGTGCAATTTGGTTATGACGTCCAGCAGCAGCCCCAGTTCACGGCGCGGGTGCTCGGCCTTGACGACGATGGCGGCCTGCGTCTGCTGGTTGAGGATGGGGTCGAGATCAGCGAATATGCCGGTGAGATCATCTATCTTGATTGAGTGCGGCTTGCGGAATGAAAAGCCATGAGCACGAATGCCACTCCTCTCATCTCCGTCATTATCCCCACTTATAACCGGGCAGATTTTCTCTCCCAGGCCATCGATTCGGTGCTGGGCCAATCCTTGCCGGCTGCCGAGCTTATTGTGGTGGACGATGGCTCCACCGACGATACCACCTCCCTGCTGGCCGGCTACGGCGACAGGTTACGCGTCATCCGTCAGGAAAATCGGGGGCCAGCCGCGGCGCGTAACAGCGGCATCAGGGCAGTCTCCGCTCCCTTTCTCGCCTTTCTCGACTCGGACGACCGGTTCGCACCGGACAAACTCGCCATCCAGCATGCGGTCATGCTTGCCCGGCCAGATCTGCTCATCTCCCACACCGACGAGCTCTGGTACCGGCGCGGCGTGCTGCTCAATCAGAAGAAAAAACATAACCGGCCGGGCGGTTTTATCTTTGCCCAATGCCTGCCCCTCTGCGTGGTCGGTATGTCCACCGTCATGGTGCGACGGGAATTTTTCGAGGTGGTCGGACTCTTCGACGAGGAGTTGCCCTGTTGCGAGGATTACGACCTGTGGTTGCGGGCCGCGATCCGGCTGCCCTTTCTCAAGATCGACGAGCCGCTCACCATCAAGCAGGGCGGCCGGCCCGATCAGGTTTCCGCCCACTACCGACTGGGCATGGATCGTTTCCGGATCAAGTCATTGGTCAAGCTCCTTGCAAACGCACCATTGAGCCGGGAACAACGCGCTTTAGCCGGCCGGGAGCTTGCCCGCAAATGTCGCATCTACGGAAACGGCTGTATCAAGCACGGGCGACCGGAGGAGGGCCGGCATTATCTTGATCTGGCCGCACCGTACCGGTGATAGAGGGACCAGGCCAGGCCGGGGATGAGAAAGAGCAGGGCGAGGCGCACCACCACCAGCCTTGGGCCGACGCCGTGATCGAGCGCCGCGCCGGTAAAATAGGTGGACAGGCTTAAGATCAGGGTCAGGAGGGCCATTTCCGCGGCAAAGACCCGCCCCCGGAAACGGTCCTCCACCATCTTCTGAAGCAGGGTAGTGGAAAACACCCATTGGACCGCCCCGCCGAGATGGCCGCAGAAGACAAAGAGGGCGGCCCAGGCCAGGGTCGGCGCCTGGCTGAAAAGGAGATAGGCGCCGGAGGCGACGAAGAAGCTGGCGCCAATGGCCCGCGACATGGCGCGTCTGCCTTCCCCGAAAAGGCGCCAGGCAAGGAGCGGTCCTAAAGCTGCGCCAAGGCCGCGGACGCTGTAGAGGATGCCGCTGTTGCCTCCCTGACCGTCCGGGGCGGCGAATACCTGCTCGCCGAAGACGGTGAGCATAACAAGGATGCCGCCGGACATGGCCCAGCCGCTTTTCACCAGCAGCAGGGCCGCCACCTTCGGGTGGCCGGCGACATAGCCCAGTCCTTCCCTCAGGTCGTTTATCCCGAGAAAATCGGCCAGCGCAAAGGGGCGTTCGGGCTGTTGGCCCTTCTCCGGCAGGGTCAGGCCATTGATCAACAGGGCGGAAACGAGAAATGTGACGGCATCGAGGATAATGGCGGTCTGCCAGCCGAAGCGGGCGGTGGTGAAGCCGCCGAGGGCCGCGCCGAAGGCAAGCATCACCGACCAGGTCGCCCCGCCCAGGGCATTGGCCAGGTTGAGTTCCTCCCGGCGACAGAGGTTGGGGATAGCGGCGCGGCGAGCCGGATCGGCAAAGGTCCACAGGGATTCCTGGATGAGCGCCAGGGCGTAGACCAGCCAGACCTGCTCCGGTCGCCGGATCAGCAGAAAACAGAGCACCACCCCGACCCGCAGGATGTCGCAGCTTATCATAATCGTCTTGCGAGAAAAGCGGTCGGCGATCACCCCGGCCGCCGGGCCGAGGATGGTGGTGGGCAGGAATTTGGCGATGAGAAACCAGCTCACCGCCGTACCGGATCCGGTGAGCTGCTGGAGCAGGACAAAGACGGCAATATAGTTGAACCAGTTGCCGAACTGACTGATCACCCCGGCCAGCCACAGCCGGGTGAATTGGCGGTTGCTCTGAAAGAGGATGATGTAGCTGCGCCAGTTGCTGACGGACAGGAATTCATGTTGCGGCGGTGATGGTTTGCTGCTCATGATAAGTGAAATAGTCGAAACGGTGCGGCGTTGAATGGGGAAATGGTTGAATGGATGCGTGGGCCATGGTAACAATAAAGGGGGGCGGTGGGCCGGAACATCCGCGGCTCTGTCGCGCATTCCCGAAGCGGATGTATAACCATTGAACGCATGTTCACGTCAACTCATAAACACTAATCAGAGCAGGGAAAAATGAATAAACCGCTCGGTATCACCGTTATCAGGCATATCGTTGACAGTCAGCGCCTCCACCCCGAGGCCACCGGCGATCTGTCCGGTCTCTTGAATGAACTGATCGTCGCCGGCAAGACCATTTCCGCCGAGGTCAACATGGCGGGTTTGGCCGATGTTCTTGGCATGTCGGGCAAGACCAATATCCAGGGCGAAAAGGTGCAGAAGCTTGACGAGTTCGCCAACAACACCATCAAGAAACGGATGGCGCGCTGCGGTTATCTCTGTGTCATGACCTCGGAGGAGGAGGATGATGTCATTCCGGTGGTCGAGGGTTACGAGGGCAAATATACCCTGGCCTTTGACCCGCTCGACGGTTCGACCAACATTGATGTCAACGTCAATATCGGCACCATCTTTTCCGTGCATCGGCGGCGTTCGGGCAGCGGTCCGGGGGACCGGGGTGATCTGCTTCAAAAGGGCCGCGATCAGGTGGCGGCGGGCTACATCCTCTATGGCTCCAGCACCATGATGGTGTTCACCACCGGCGAGGGGGTTCAAGGCTTTACCCTCGATCCCAGCGTCGGCGAGTTCTATCTCTCCCACCCCGACATCCGCACCCCGGAGCGGAGCAAGTACCTGTCGGTGAACGACAGCAACAGCAAGTACTGGCCCGACAATGTCCGGCACTGGATCGATACCCTTAAAGAAGAGAACCGGGAAAAGAAACGCCCCTGCAGTTCCCGCTATATCGGCTCTCTGGTGGCGGATTTCCACCGCAACCTCATATCCGGGGGTATCTTCGCCTATCCCCGCGACAGCAAGGACCCGAAAAAACCTTACGGCAAGCTTCGTCTGCTCTATGAGGCAGCTCCGCTTGCCATGCTGATCGAGCAGGCCGGCGGCCGGGCCATCACCGATGACGGCATCAACATCCTCGATATCGAGCCCACTGACCTGCACCAGCGGATACCGCTGATTATCGGCAGCAGGCTTGATGTTGATGAGGCGGAGGCCTTTTTGAAGGGGTAGGGAAGAAGACAAAGGACAGAAGGACGGTGCGCGGCAGACGAAGGGACGGAGCAGGCGGGTGGGTGTTGTCGGGCTTTCCGGCGGTCAGCTTGTCCGGCGCAGCGGAATTCGGACCGTAAAGGTCGTGCCACGGCCTATCTCGCTCTCCAGGACGATTTCCCCTTCGTGTCTGGTGATGATTTCCCTGACGATGCTGAGTCCCAGGCCGGTGCCCACGCCTTCCCCTTTTGTGGTGAAAAATGGTTCGAATATTTTTTCCTGCATTTCCAGACTGATGCCGCAGCCGGTATCGGTAATGGCAACACACAGATGGTCGTTTCCCATAAAGGTGCGGATGGTAATTGTGCCGCGGCCTTCGATGGCGTGGGCCGCATTGACAAGCAGATTGACGAAGACCTGTCCCAATTGGTTGGGGTGACAGGTGAGGAGCGGGAGGTCGCCATACTCCTTTTTGATCTCAGCCTTGTACTTCAGCTCATTCCAGGCCACCGTGAGGGCATTTTCCAGGCATTCGTTGATATTGACGGTACTGCAGGCATCCTGCTCCTTGCGGGTGAACGACTTCAGGCCGGCCACAATTTTTCGTATCTTTTCAACACCTTCCAGGCTGTCGGCAATGATTTCCCGGCCGTCTTCCAGCAGGAAATCAATTTTACGTTCTTTCTTCTCCTCAAGCAGGGCTTTGTGTTTCTCCTCCGGCAGCAACGACAGGCAGTTTTCCACCAGCCGCAAGTATTCGTCAATCCTTACCAGATATCGTGCCAGGGCGCCGAGGTTGCTGCCGATGTAGCCGGTGGGATTGTTGATTTCGTGGGCCACCCCGGCTGCCAGGTGGCCGATGGTGGCAAGCCGTTCCTGATGCAGCAGTTGCTCCTGGGATGCTTTCAGATCCCGGCACACCCTTTCCAGCTCACTGGTTCGTTCTCGTACCTGCGCTTCTAGAGAATCTCGGTATTCCCTGTTGTTTCTTTCCAGTTTCAGCCGTTGTAATGTGTGTTCGATGTAGATGAGGAGTTCGTTTTTTTCAAAGGGTTTTATCAGATAACCGTGGATGCCGAGCGCGATGGCGTTTTTGGCGATATTCGGCTCATCGAGGCCGGTAACCATGATGACCGCGGTCGTTGTATCCGTTTCGCGCAGACGGCGCAGAACTTCCAGGCCCGACATCTCCGGCATGGCGATGTCGAGGAGGATGAGGGCGGGGTGGTGTATTTTGAGAAGGGCAAAGGCCTCGCGACCGTCGTTGGCCAGTAAAGGGCGATAGCCGACCTCCCGCAGCCAGCGGTGGGTGATTTTTTGCAAGGCCGGGTCGTCATCGACAATGAGAATTGCGGCGTTGGTGAACATGGGCTCCCTTGTTGCGTGATGGATTCGGCAAAGATCTGGTCAGGGTGACGGATTGTTATATGGACGAATACTATCACATTATTTCATCTTTTTGGGAGTTTTTTTGTCATTTGGGGAAAATGTCCGGCAATATCAATTCAAATAAAGAATTTCACACTTAAGAACAACCTGGTCGTGCATGTTCTCAAATTTTTTAAGAATGATTTTGCTGTCTTTCGGGAGAGTTTGACAGATGAGGAAAAAAAGTGTTTGCAAGATGCAGTCTGTGTGCGGGGTGAAATAGCCTGCAATGCAGCATGTCCCGTGTCAGTTCCGCACGATCTGCCCGTCGCGCAGCCGAAAAAGGGAAGGACCGATTTCAGTGGCAACGATGAGTTTTTTGTCGCCGATATGGATTTCACTGCTTGGATATACTCTTTCCCCCACATGAATGCAGGCATGATTCATGGCGGTTTCTATCGCGGTACGTAAGGAGGCAATGTCGTCGAGCACCGCCTTGTGGTGCTTGATCATTTTGCTGAGACCGGTGAGCAGCGTGATGATTTTTCCCCTTTTGTCGACGGATGCGGCGGCCAGCGTTGCCTTGATCTGGTCCGGCGAGGTGGCGTCAAAGGGAAGTGATCGCGAGATTTTTGCTATGTTTTCGGCGCATGAGAGCTTTTCTTCCTCGAGTTTGCGGAGCTGGGTGTTCACTGTCGGGTCGGGACGGATGGCGACGATGGTGGCCGGATTACCTGGGCTGCCGATTACACTTAGTTTGACGGCCCTGGCGGAGCAGAGAACGCCGCCCGCCGCGCTGCCGCTTCTGCGACTCCGATCTTTGAGAACCGTGAGAGCCCCGTTGGCCATGACCATGGCGTTGAAGAGATAGCTTTTGACGAGGATGTCGCCTTTGGCGATGACCTCCGCATCCTGAATGAAACCGGCGGAAAGGTTGCCCCTGGCAATGACCGTTGTGTTTTCCCCCATGATCCCCTTTTCCACGGTCAGGTTTCCCTGGGCAATGACCGTGGCGCCGGCCTCGATAAAACCCTGAATGGTGATGTCACCCTCTGATTTCACCGAAAATCCGGAAAGCACCGACCCTGAGATCAGGAGATCAGTCTTGATGTCGATGTTGCCGCTGTGGTAATCGATGTCGCCGTTGATTGCATATATGTCAGAGACGGCAAGGGTGTTTGCCGAAAATTTTACATTGCCGTTACGTTCAGCAATATATTGGATTCGGTCTTCTTTTTTCAGGAAACGCACCCCTTGGCCGACGGTGATCACTTTGTCGGCACCGTTGATTGCCTTGATCGTTTTCCCGAACAGGGTGCAGCCGTCTTTTCCTTTGGTGGCAAGCTGTTTTTCGGCGACCAGCGTTCCTGCCGGGATGCTGACAACGGCATTGCGCTCCCGCAGATCAATGGAATCGTTGTGGAGGATTTTCCCCGCCTTTTTTTCCGCGTCAACAAAAAGGGTGAAAACAGCATTGCGGCCATGTTGCGGCGCCAGGGTTTCTGCAACTTTGATTACCCGGGGAAGAGAAGACCCTGTCGCCATCTGGCTCACCATTTTGTCAAGCACCATGGTATTGATGCAGCGTTCGTCGATCCCCATCTGTTGCAGAATATGACGGATTTCGGTGACGGTGGGGTATCGACAGGGGTTGATCTGGGGCAGAACAATGTAACAGGCCGCCGTTTTGTCTGGACGGATCCAGATGGGCGGGGCAATGGAGACGCGATCGCGAACGACAAGCAGATATCCGTAAAGAGTGGCCTCATAGCCCTGATGCTTTTCGTTGAACAGGACGTTTTCCCCGGCCTGGGGCAGGGAGACATCCGGGCATTCCACCTCCTGGCCGAAAACATTCCTGCCCGGTCGTGCCGAGGGAAAATCGACAATCTTCAGAAAACATTCCCTTGGAGAGAGGGCCTTGACGTGCAGGGATGCGATTTGGATGCTCGCCAGGTCTGGGGCATGAAGAACGGCGTGGAGCTGGAGAAAGTCAAGAGAGTGCCCTGCGGTCAGGGACGGTGGGGAGACCGGCGGGCAATCGGGTTGGGGCAGAAACGAGAAAGAGAAGGTGCTTTTGTACTGGGGCGGCGTGCCGTGGGCAATGGCGATCATTTGGGCTGCCGGCAGGCGGGATGCGCGTTCCGCTTCCCGGAGGGCGTGCAGGTCGATGCCGTGGGTGATGCCGAATTTCTGTAGGGCAAGGGTGAGACGCTCCTCCGAGAGTGGCTCACCTTCGGCGGCAATGGCCAGGGAAAGGGTCATACGATCAGCGGCAAGCAGCAGTGATTTGCCCTGCCAGCCTTTGATGTCTCGGATCGGGTTGTCCGGAGCTGCCAGCAGATCCGTCGCTGTTTCGTCGCTGCCGGCGACTCCGGCATGATGATCGGACAGGCGACCGCTTTTCTCCTGCTCACGATTCTCCCCGGCAATGGTGTCCAGATAGGTGTCTTCCAGCGAGTCGAAGGATTTTTTCTTGGAGTGTTTTCCGTCTGCCGCCATAATGATATCCTGTTGTCATGGATTGTCGGAATCGTAAAAAGCGACGACTCCGACGGGCGGTGCATTGTAACTCGTTGTTTCCCTTTCCCGCCTGCCATGGTTTGCGGTTTTTTGTGAGACCATCATGGCTTGATGGTCTCACAAAAAGTGAAAATTAACCATAGAGACCGCAGAGCACACAGAGGCAACCAATTGTAATAAAAGATGTTTTCTCTGCATCCTCTGTATGCTCTGGGGTGAAAAAAGACTTTTTACGGGTTTGTCATGGCTTCACAGTGCTGATAATACTTCATCAAGGGAAGATTCGACCGCCGTGAAATTTGCCTGGAAACGGCAATCATGGATGCCAATGGCGGTCTGTCCGGCAAATCCGGCATAGGTGTGCATCTCTGCCGCATCGATGGGGGGGCCCTTTTTCCGGATGACGAGCACGCCGAAGCACTGATCGCGTCTGGAGAGAGGAACAATGGCGCACTCTGCGTCTTCGGTCAGCGGTATCTGCAGCGCCTCTCCATTTGCGGCACTTTCCCGTATTTCTTTTTCCAGGCGTTGGCATATTTCCTCGACATCCGTTTGTGGGAAGCCATGGACAGCAGCGGGAGCAGGTAAAACGGCGTTGCTGGCCGTGGTCAGCACAATGGCGGCGCCGTCGATTTCCGTCGCCTCGGCGAGGATGGCGAGGATGGCCTGCAGCAGATCGTCAAGGGGATGGATCTGCATGAGATACTGCTGGATACGGTTGCGTCCTTCGAGTTCCTTGACCAGTTTCCGTAATTCCCTTGTCCGCTCTTCGACCCGTTGCTCCAGGGCGGCATTGAGCTCCGCCAGTTCACGATTCCTTTGCTCGATTTCCCAGGTGAGTGTGCGGTTTTCCTCGACAAGCTCGAACCGGGAGATTGCTTCTCTGATGGTCAGTTTGAGGTCTTCGTCGTTCCACGGCTTGAGAATGTAACGGTATACTCCGCCGATGTTGATGGCATCAACTGCTGCAGTGATGTCTGCGTAACCGGTCAGAACCATGCGGATGGAGTCAGGCAGTATTTTTTTTGCTTCGGCCAGAAATTCGGCGCCCCCCATTTCCGGCATACGCTGGTCGGAGATGATCACCGTCGGTTTTTCTCCCGATGCCAGCAGGGTCAGAGCCTCTCTGCCGCTTTGAGCTGTGAGAATACGGTAGTTCTCGTCAAGAAAAAGGCGGGTCAGGGCCTTGAGGATGCTTTTTTCGTCGTCGACAAAGAGAATGGTGTGGGGTGTCATGTGTCGCTCCAACAAGGATTTGCGCAAACGTGCAGGACCGCCAGGATGGATGCACTGGTAAGTGAACGGCTCCGCATGACAGAACGAGAAGTTCGCGATTTTTTTGCGTAACGGCTCATTCCATGTCCTGTTCGTTGTCGGCGGGGACAAGCAGAATGATTTTCCCTTTCTGCTGCTGTGCACTGTTCATCTCAACTCCCCTGATGAGATAGCTGTTTCCTGAGACGGCCATGTGGCCGACCAGGATTTTTTCCGGCGAAACGGACTGAATGAATCCGCATAGATTTTCCGGCAGAGAAGCTGTCATGTTTTTGCCGATCAGCGATTCTCCCGCGGCAACGAAAATCCGGTCGGAAAAGCGATTGCTCTGGACAATCAGTCCGTCCGGGTCGATGCCGAGCACGGCGGCGGGCAGGGAATGGAGGACATTCTGGGCAAGCTCCAGCACCTTGTTCTGAAAGAGGATGTCGTTGGTCCTGTCCTGAACGATCTGTTCAAGGTTCTGGTTGATATGGGAAAGTTCCTCGTTTTTGTCCTGCAATTCCCGGGTCAGCATCTCGTTTTGCTGGTTGAGGAAATAAACCTCCAGGGCCTTGTCGATGGTGATTTTCAGTTCATTGTCATTCCATGGTTTCGGAATAAATTTGTAAATCTGACCTTCGTTGATGGCGGAGACGATGGAGGCGGTGTCCGCATAGCCCGACAGGATGATGCGAATGACTTTCGGCCAGTTTTCGCAGACCTGCTGCAGAAAATCGACGCCATTCATCCCCGGCATGCGGTAGTCGGAGATGATGAGCTGGACCGGATCATGCTCCTTGAGCAGGCGCAGGCCTTCTCCGCCGGACGAGGCGGTGATGAGTTCGTAATCGGTGTCCATGAACAGGCGTTTCAGAGCCCGCAGGACGTTGATTTCGTCATCAACGCAGAGAATTTTGATTGTCTCACTCATGACTGGCGAGCTCCATATCCCAGGCCTTTAGTAGCAAGGCATACTGTGCCGCGATGGTGGCGGCAATTGGTTTCAACTGTTCCCGTTTGATATTGAGCGATTCCCAGATGATCATGGGGATTTCCGTCCGTTTCGGGCTGCTGCTTTTGCCCAGTGACAGGACACGGACTATCTGATTGCCGAGAAAAAGGGCGTAAACGAGATCCTTCAGGTCCGGTTCGAGTTTTTTGCCAGACAGGTCCGCGTCGTGATGGTATTTGACCGCGGCAACGATGGAATCAGGAAATTTCCAGTGATCGAGAAGCAGGGCGCCGAGTTTTTGGTGGGTGGTGTCGATTACCTGCATTTCCGCATCGTTTTGCGGAACATTCTCCTCGTGCATGAGGTGGAGGATTTTTTCATAATCCTGTGGGGCCTCATTGATGATGACGATTTTGCCGATGTCGTGGAGGATGCCGAAGAGAAAGGCATCATCGCCCAGTTTCGGCTTGACCTGTTCGATGAGGATTTTTGCTGCCGCTGCGCAACCGAGACTGTGCAGCCAGAGTCCTTGCAAATCAATGGGGGAGTCGGGGGGTTTTTGGAAAAGCGTATGGATCGACACGCTCAAGGCGAGATTCTTGACCGTGTTGAAGCCGAGGATCATTACCGCCTTGTTGAGGGTGGTCACCTGCTTCGGCAAGCCGTAGTATGCGGAGTTGGCAAGGCGCAGCACCTTGGATGCCAGGGCCGTGTCCTCGGCAATGATTTCGCCGAGCAGTTTTGCGGTCAATGCCTCGCTCTGCATTTCCTGGTTGATCCGGGCGGCAACCATGGGGAGGGTCGGCAGCTCGCTTGTCTGGCTGATCAGTTTCTTGATGTGCATGGCGCGGTTTCCTGTGGAACTTCAAGGGCAGGGAGGGTGATGGTAAAGGTGGTGCCCTGGCCGACTTCGCTTTGCACGCTGATGTCTCCATTGTGTTTTTTGATGATATCGTAGACGATGCTCATGCCCAGACCGGTTCCTTTTCCCACTGCTTTGGTGGTGAAAAAGGGCTCGAAGATGCGGGAGATATTTTCCTGGGCAATCCCGCAGCCGTCGTCACTGATCGAGATAAGAACCGCATTTTCTTTGTGCCAGGTTCTGATCCGTATTTCTCCTTTTTTTTCGATGGATTGCGCCGCGTTGACCAGGATATTGACGAAGACCTGGTTGAGTTGCAGGGCCGAGCCGCGGACCAGGGGCAGCTCGCCGTAATTCTTGTTGACGGTGGCCTTGTATTTCAGCTCGTTCCAGATGATATTCAGGGTGGTATCGAGACACTCGTTGATGTTGACCGGGGCAACATCGTTGTTGTCCACCCGGGAAAAGTTTTTCAGGTTCTGGACAATGTTTTTGACCCTGTTTGCCCCGTCCAGCGACTCGTCGATGAGGGCCGGGATATCCTCGACAAGAAAATCGATTTTTAATTTTTCCCGTTCCTGACACAGAATGCTGAGTTCCTCCGTGCCGGCCAGGGCGGCAAGGAATTTATCCTGGATGGCGAGAAATCGGGTCATTTTCCCTGCGTATTTGGCCAGTGACGAGAGATTGCTGGCAATAAATCCCATGGGATTGTTGATTTCATGGGCGACGCCGGCGGCAAGCTGGCCGATGGATGCCATTTTCTCCTGCTGGACGATCTGCGACTGTTTCTGCTTGAGTTCGCTGAGCGCTTTTTCGAGCTGGGTATTGGCACCCCGCAGCAGCTTTCTCTCATGCTGCAGGGAGATTTCGAGTTTTTTCCTGGCCGTGATGTCACGGGTGGTATGGATGACCTGGATCACCTCACCTGCCGCATCTCTGATCGGCGAGACGGAGATCTCGACAAAAGATTGTCTGCCGTTCCTGTCAATATGGATATGTTCGGCGCTTGCATGATTGCCGGTCTGCAGGAGTTCCAGCAGGGGACAGATGTGACGCGCTCCGTCACAGGGCGTGGCCCGGTGATGGGTCACGGCAAAACAGGTTTTGCCGATGACCTGATCTTCAGGGAGGCCGGTTTCCTGCAGAAAGACCTTGTTGGCGCTGACGATGGTATAGTCTCTGGCGTCAATGATGGCGATGGCCTCATTGATGCCGTCGAGGATGATGCGGGGCAGTTCGTTGAGCCGTTTGATTTCATCGCGGAATTTTTTTTTCTCAACGATGCTGTCCAGCTTAGCGATGACCTCCGTCATGTTGAAAGGCTTCTGAAAAAAGGCCTCGGCCCCCTGGTGAAGGGCGTCCAAAGCAATGTCCAGGGTCGGGTCGCCGGTGATGACGATGCAGAGCAGCTCCGGCTGGATTTTCTTTAAATCCCGGATCAGTTCAGTCCCCCAGGTGTCGGGCAGATTGATGTCGATAAAGGCGATGTCTGGCCTTTCGGCGGCCATTAATGTGAGGGCTTCGGCTCCGTTTGCCGCCAGGGTGATCCGGTAGCCGAGATGGCTGAACATGTTGTGCGCCATGACACGCATATCTTCATCGTCATCGACGAACAGAATGTGCAGCGTATTCGACGTGGGAAAGGTGCGCTCAGTTGTCATCGGTAACACTTCTGTTCATGGCGGTTCAGCAGAGTTTTTTTCGGGTGCTCTCGGAAACTGGCGGCCACGTAACTACCCGCGGCGAACCGTGGCAGGAGAGAACGAGAAAACGACGAGTTACAAAACACGGGCCGTCGGAATCGTGGCTTTTACGATTCCGACAAAACTGCAAAGCAACCGGGAGGCCGTTCTTGCCTGTCCGGTTAGAAGTCCTGGAAATCCTCATCCTCAAAGGGAATGGCCTCGGCCGGCGATTTCCCCTTGCCGATTTTTTTGCCGGACGCTGGTGTCGGTGGCGGCGCGGATTGTGCCGCCGCCGAGGCGGCAGGCAGTTGCTTGATCTGTTTGGTCGCCACCTGGCCTGATGGGTGGATTCCGGCCGCTCGGCTGTCCATTTCCGGGCCGGTAGCCGCACTTTTTTGGACGCCGCTCACCATCCGTTCCATATCCACCACTACATCGTTGAGGGTCGATGCCTGGGAAGAAAGTTCGGTGGCGGCCGAGGCCGCCTCTTCCGCCACACCGGCATTGGTCTGGGTGACCTTGTCGATTTCGTTGACCGCCCTGTTGACCTGCTCGATGCCCTGGGCTTGTTCGTTTGAAGCGGTGGCGATCTCGCTGATCAGATTGCTGACCTTCTCCGTTGATCTGGCGGCGCTGGCAAAGGCGACGCTCGTTTCGTGCAGCAGGGTTTCACCGCTGCTTACCTTGCTCACCGTGGTCTCGATCAGACGGGAGGTGTCCTTGGCGGACTGGGCTGCGCGCATGGCCAGGTTGCGCACCTCGCCCGCCACCACGGCAAAACCGGCGCCCGCCTCGCCGGCCCGGGCCGCCTCCACTGCGGCGTTTAAGGCAAGGAGATTGGTTTGAAAGGCGATCTCGTCAATGGTCTTGACAATTTTCTGGGTTTCGGCGCTGGCCGCAGAGATTGCGGCCATGGAATCGGTCAGCCTGTGCATGGAGTTGTCGGCGGTTTTGATGGCGGCCCTGGTTTCCTGCATGAGGGCGTCTGCCTGCCGGGTGTTGTCGGCGTTCTGCCGGGTCAGCGATGCCATTTCTTCAAGCGATGACGATGTCTCCTCCAGGGTGGCAGCCTGTTCCGCCGTTCCTTCGGCAAGGCCGTGGCTGGCGGCGGCGATCTGTTCGGCCGCCGCGTCCACCTCGCCGGCGCTGGCCGTGAGCTGCCGCACCACCCCGGATAGCAGACCGATCAGGCCGCGGGAGGTAAAAAAGGCAATGATGGCGCCGGTCAGCAGGATGATCGCCCCGAGGATGATGCCCTGAACCTGCATTTTTTCGGCGGCGGCCAGCAGGGCCTTGTCGGTCATGATGTTCTTCTTGGTTTCCGCGTGCACCTTGTGGATGAGATCCTGCACCTTCTGCAGGGCGGGAACGGTCTGAAAGGCAAAGACGTCGCTTGCCTCCTCCATGCCGTGCAGGGCGTGTTCGGCCTCGCTGCGCAGTTCGTTGAGGCGGGCGATGGTGGTGTTGAGATTGGGCAGGGTCTCCTGTTGGAAGATCAGGGCCGCGGCGTCGGTGTCGCCGGCGGCCAGGGCCTCCTTGATGCGGACCGCGGATTCATGCATGGCGGTATGGGAGACGGCTATGGCGTCCCATGCCTTTTTGAAGGCCTCGCTGCCGTTGGCGTAGGCGTTTTTTCCCTGCTCGGAAGCAAAAAACTTGCCCAGTTTGCAGATGGTGGGGTCGGTCTGCACGTCTTCCAGGGTGGCGGCGCCGGTGATGATGCCGGCGCTGATACGGTTCGCCCAGGCATGATGGGATGATTCGACGTCGATGATCCGCACCGGCAGGGTGACATCGGCGCGGCGGAAGACTTTTTTGATCTGAATGGCAGACTCGTGCAGCAGGTAATGGGGCTTTTCCATCTCCTTCAGCAGCGGGGCCAGCGAGGGGATCAGTCGTTCCGCCTCCTGGCGATCCGGGCCATAGAGCCACTTGCCGAGACCGCATTTGTGGTCATCGGTCTCCACCTCCAGGCTGGTGGTTTCCGTGTTGTTGAGCAGATCACTGACCTTGGCCGCCCAGTTGAGATGGTCCACCTCTTTCTGGCTAATTGTACCGGTCAGGGAGTTGCCCTGAATGACCTTGTCCGCGTCCCGCACCAGACGGCCGATGCTGAAATAGTTGAGGGCGGCGAAGAGGAACAGGAGCAGGAGCAGAACGGCGTAGCCGATAATGATTTTTGTGCCGATGGTCAGGTTTTTCCATGCCATGTCAGTTCTCCGCGGAGTCGAAAAGAAGAGGCGACCGTCTCTCCTTTGGGGGGCGAGACGGATGATCATGGAAAAAATTCTATAATTACCGGATAGCCGGCGTCAAGGAGTCATTCACCCTTGCCGGCGATTTTCTCCCAGCTGTCGCGCAGGGTGACGATGCGGTTGAAAACAGGTCGACCCGGCGCCGTATCGACGGCATCAAGGCAGAAATAGCCCAGGCGCTCGAACTGGAAGCGATCCTCGTTGCCGGCCGTGGCCAGGGCTGGTTCGATCCTGGCGTCGGGCAGGGTGACGAGGGAGTCGGGATTGAGAAATTCCTTGAAGTTTCTGTCCTTGTCCGCCTCCGGGTTTTCCACCCTGAAGAGGCGGTCGTAGATGCGGACCTCGGCGCGCAGGGCATGACGGGCGGAAACCCAGTGCAGGGTGCCCTTGACCTTGCGGCCGTCCGGGGCCGAGCCGCCGCGGCTGGCCGGATCATAGGTGCAGGAGAGCTCGATGACGGTGCCGTTTTCATCCTTTTTGACTCCCGTGCAGGTGATGAGGTAGGCGGCGCGCAGCCGCACCTCGCGGCCCGGGGCAAGCCGGAAGAACTTGTTCGGTGGGTTTTCGAGAAAATCATCCTGCTCGATGAAAATTTCGCGGGAAAAGGGAATCGTGCGGCTCCCCATTTCCGCTCGCTGCGGGTGGTTGGCGATCTCCATCTCCTCTTCCCGGTCTTCCGGATAATTGGTGATAACGATTTTGAGGGGGCGCAGCACTGCCATGGCCCGCGGGGCGTTGTCATTGAGATCGTCGCGGATGGCGTTTTCCAGCACCCCCATCTCCACCCGACTCTCCCGCTTGGCAAGGCCGATGGTGTCGCAGAAATTGCGGATGGCGGCCGGCGTGTAACCTCGCCGCCGGAGGCCGGAGATGGTCAGCATGCGCGGATCGTCCCAGCCGCTGACGTATTTCTCGGTGACCAGCTGCAGGAGCTTGCGTTTGCTCATCACCGTGTAGGTGAGGTTGAGGCGGGCGAACTCGATCTGCTGGGGATGGCAGGGGGTGGCCAGGGTATCGAGCACCCAGTCGTACAGGGGGCGGTGATCCTCAAACTCCAAGGTGCAGAGGGAGTGGGTGATGCCCTCGATGGCGTCGGACAGGCAATGGGTATAGTCGTACATCGGATAGAGACACCATCTGTCGCCGGTGCGGTGATGATGGGCGTGGAGGATACGGTAGATGACCGGGTCGCGCATGTTGATATTGCCGGAGGTCATGTCGATTTTCGCTCGCAACACATGGGCGCCGTCCGGGAATTCGCCGGCCCGCATCCGGGCGAAGAGATCGAGGTTCTCCTCGACGCTGCGCTCACGGTAAGGGCTGTCGATGCCAGGCTCGGTGAGCGTCCCCCGGTACTGCCGGATCTCGTCGGCCGACAGAGTGCAGACATAGGCCTTGCCCATTGTGATCAGCGCCACCGCGTAGTCGTAAAGTTGTTCGAAGTAGTCGGAGGCGAAAAAGAGCTTGTCGCCCCAGTCAAAGCCGAGCCAGCGGACGTCTCGCATGATCGCCTCGACATAAGCGGCCTCCTCTTTCGAAGGGTTGGTGTCGTCGAAGCGCATGTGGCAGACCCCGTTGTTTTCCAGGGCCACCCCGAAGTTGAGGCAGATCGATTTGGCGTGGCCGATGTGGAGAAAACCGTTCGGCTCCGGCGGAAAACGGGTCACCACCCGGCCGTTGTTCTTATTGGCGGCGATATCCTCGGCAATGATGGCGCGGATGAAATCCCTCGATTTCGGATTGGGGATTGCGGATGGCGGATTGGTGGTGTCTGTCTGCATAATGTACTCTCAAGTTGCCGGTGGTATAGGGTCGGATAGGTGAATCCGTAAAAGGCTCTCTTTACCACGGAGCGCACAGAGAGCACAAAGAAAATATCTTGAATTACAATCAGTTATCTCCGTGTTCTCTGTGGACTCTGTGGTTTATTTTCAGTTATTGCGAAACCAACATTATTAATTGCTGCCCGCACATTCCCCCTGCAGGCAATCCGCAATCCCCAATCAGAAATATTTTTCCACATCCCGCAAGCGCTTCACCACCGTTTCCCGGCCCAGGTGGACAAAAAGCTCGAACATGCTGGGGCCCTTGACCAGGCCGGTGATGGCGGCGCGGGCGCCGTTGATCGGGATGCCGGGCTTGACGCCGATCTCCTCGGCAAATTCCCGGGCCGCAGCCTCGACACTGTCATGGTCGAAGACGGGCAGGGCGGCGAAGCGATCGGCCAGCCTCGGCAGCCACTCTTTGAGCTGCGGTGTCTTGCGCAGGTTCTTTTCCAGGGCTTGGGGTTCGATGTCGTAGTCGTCGGCGAAATAGGCACGGCCCAGGGTGGGAAAATCCTTCAGGGTATGGAAACGGTCCCGGATCATGTCCACCGTTTGCAGAAACCACTCCTTCCGCCCATTGTCAAAGGAATCGTCCCAGATAGCGGCGGCCTGCAATTCTTTTTTTACCAACGGCGCGATCTCGGCCAGGGGCATGGTGCGCAGGTAGTGGGTGTTGATATTGATCGCCTTGGGGTCGGTGAAGAACTTCGGATCATCCTTGCGGTAGTTGAAGATCGAATGCGACTTGTTGATCCGCTCCAGGGTAAAGGCCTCGATCAGTTCCTCCCGGGAGAAAATCTCCCGGTCGTCGCCGGGTGACCAGCCGAGCAGGACGAGAAAATTAACGAGCGCCCAGGGGATAAAGCCCTTTTCCCGGTAATACTGGACCGCGACGATCTCGCCGTGGCTCCGTTTCGAGATCTTCGCCTTGTTGAGATCCAGGGTGAGCGGCATGTGGGCGAAAAACGGCAGGGGCGCGCCAAGGGCCTCGTAGAGGAGAATCTGCCGGATGGTGTTGGTCAGGTGGTCCTGGCCGCGGATAACATGGGTGATGCGGTCACGGATGTCGTCCACCACGTTGCAGAGCAGATAGAGCGGCTTGCCGTTGGAGCGGACCACGACGAAATCCTCGATGTCGGCGTAGCGCTTTTCGATGCGGCCCAGCACCTTGTCGTCGTAGCCCACCACCCCGTCCCGTTCCGGCACCCGGAAACGAATGGTAAAGGGTAGGCCGGCCGCGTCTTTAGCCGCCACCTCCTCCGGGGTGAGATTGCGGCAGGTGCCGTCGTAGCCCACCTCCTGTTTGGCGGTCATGGCCGCCTCGCGCTTGGCGTCAAGCTCTTCCTTGGCGCAAAAGCATTTGTAGGCATGGCCGGTGTCGATCATCTTCCGCGCTGCAGCCAGGTGGTCAGCGGTATAGTCGGTCTGGAAATAGGGACCCTCGTCCCAGTCGATGCCGAGCCAGGTGAGGCCGTCGAGGATGCCCTCGATGGATTCCTTGGTGGAGCGTTCCGCATCGGTGTCTTCGATACGGAGGATCAGTTTGCCGCCATGCTTTTTGGCAAAGAGCCAGTTGAGGATGGCGGTGCGAGCGCCGCCGATATGGAGATAACCGGTGGGGCTTGGGGGAAAACGGACGCGGACTTCGCTCATGGTGTGTTTCCTTTTTTTCTGCTGGCCTGTTGCCCAGGGCAGGATGGGTAGCGAGACGATTGCTGCTCTTGTCCACAGGGGCCGGTAAGCCGGGCATCCTGACGACGGGTGACCGGGCGGCTGAACGAGCGGATGCGGGGACGCAGTCAAAATTCGCACTATAACGGCATCATGGCGCACTGTCAAAAAATGTTTGTGCCGGTGAGAAGGGCTGTGATAGCATTGAGAAAAAATGCGGCAGCGCGGTGAGATGTCTCTCGGGTCCGCCGTAACCCAGTGCTGGAGATGCAATGAAAGCCGAACAAACCATCATGGCCTCGCAAGAAACCGCAAATTATGGCGGGCTGGGAAGTGGAAACGACGAGTTACAATGCGCCGCCCCTCGACATTGTGGCTTTTCACGATTCCGACAAACCATCGTTGCCGGCCAATCGAGGATCTGCCTCGCGCTGCTGCTCGCCCTCTTTCCCGTTGCCTGTAGCGGTCCGCCGCCGGAGCCGGTGAAAATCGGTTTATCGATTAATCTAAGTGGTCGGGGCGGTAGTCCCGGAGAGCATATCCGGGACGGCGCCATGCTGGCGGTGATGGAGAGCAATGAAAACGGCGGCATCAATGGGCGTCCGCTACAACTGCTGGTGCGCGATGACGAAAACAGCGTCGAGGGGGTCCGGCGGGCGGATCAGGGCTTGATCGACGAGGGGGTGGTGGCGATCATCGGTCACAGCTTTTCGGACAACACGGTGAATGCCTATCCTCTGGTGACCTCGCAGAATGTTTTGCTGCTGACCGGCTATACCGCCACCAACCAGCTGAGCGGCAAGGATGATCTCTTTTTCCGCACATCAGTGGACTGTATTCTTTACGGAAAAAAGACCGCCGCCCTCTTCCGGCGGGAGGGGATCGAATCGGTTGCGGTGCTGATGGATATGGCCAATAGCGGTTTCTCCCTCGATTACGTCGAACAGCTCCGCGCCCATTTTGTCGGAACGATTCGTGAGGCCCGTTTTGATTCCAGCGGTCGGATCGACTGGCCGGCCATGGCCGACGCCTTGCTCGTCCCGGCTCCTGACGCGGTTCTTCTGCTCACCGAGGTGAGCATGACCGGCATTGCCGCCCGCACGATCAGGGGAAGAAACTACGACGGCCCGCTGGTGGCCACCACCTGGGCCCAGGCGCCCGGCCTGTTGCATTACGGGGGGCCGGCGGTGGAGGGCATGTCCCTGGTCACCTTCATCCGTGAGGATATTGCCACTCCCCGCTATCACGCCTTTGCGGCGCGGTTGCAGCAGGAGTTCGGCCGACCGGCCTCCGCCCGTTCGGCCCGCGGCTATGAGCTGGTCGAGGTGCTGGTCGATGCACTGCGGCGTTGTGAGACCATCTCGGCGGCGGAGTTGAAAAAACAGCTGGCGGCCCGCCCCTACCAGACGGTGATGGGAAAACTGGAGTTTGACCGTTCCGGCGACGTGATTCGTCCGATCTACGAGGTGGTGGTGGAAAACGGCCGCTTCCGGACGCGAGGAGAGATCTGAGCGGCCGTCACTCGCCAAGCCCGAGCTGCCGCAGAAAGCGGGCATCCCTTGTCCAGTCCTTCTGTACCTTCACCCAGAGCTGCAGGGTGACCGGCACGCCGAGCAGCTCCTGCAAGTCGAGCCGGGCGCTGCGGCCGATCTTTTTCAGCATGGCGCCGCCCTTGCCGATGATGATCCCCTTCTGCGAGTTCTTTTCCACGTAAATCGTTGCATCGATAACTATTTTTCTGGTTTCCTCCCGGAAACTGTCCACCGTCACCGCGCAGGAGTAAGGCACCTCCTGGGTGGTATGGAGAAAGATTTTTTCCCGGATCAGTTCCGCGGCAATGAAACGTTCAGTGGCATCGGTGGGAATGTCCTCGGGATAGAGGCGCGGTCCTTCCGGCAACAGCCGCAGCAGCTCGCCGAGCAGGATGTCGGTGCCGTCACCCTGCCGGGCCGAGATCGGGATCATGGCGGCAAAGGGATAGAGATCCTGGTAAGCGGCCAGGACCGGCAAAAGCTCCTCCGGAGCCACCAGATCCGTCTTGTTGATGAGCAGAAGCGCCGGTTTGCCGGCGGCTACGAGATGGGCGGCGGCCCTGCCGATCCTGGCTGGAGCGGGAAAGGTGGTGTCGATCATGAAAACGATGACATCGACTTCAGCCAGACTCTCCACCGCAATGCGCACCATCTCCTGGTTGAGCGGGCTGCGCGCCTCATGGATTCCTGGGGTGTCGAGCAGGACGATCTGGTGATCCGTGCCGTTGACAATGCCGAGGATGCGATTGCGGGTGGTCTGCGGTTTGGGCGAGACAATGGAGATTTTCTGGCCGAGCAGGGCGTTGAGCAGGGTGGATTTGCCGACATTGGGCGGGCCGACCAGGGCAACGACCCCCGATTTCACTTGCTTTTCCTGCGGTAAATCCATTACAATCTCCTGTTCCGATGTGAAGTGAGAAATGGTGATCGGTTGAGCGAAGATTGGTTGCGGCGATCCGTGGTCTTTCGTTTCGCGGCAAGGCCCTGATCAACCAATTTCCTGAATCCTCCCGGCAACTCATCAACGACAACCCAAAATCCTCCGAGTGATAGCACATTGCAGGGAAAAATCATAGAATATGTTGAGCAGGGCCGCTTTTTCTGCGCCCTTGTTCTCCAGGAACAGGACAGGCGGCTGCGGGTCGTCAACCAGAACGGTCGGGAGATGAACCTGCCCCAGGCCCGTGTTCTCCATCAGTCGGAGCGCCGTTACCCGCTTACTCTGTCCAGGGAGGATGCGATGCGGCTGCTCCAGGAGATTGGCCAGCGTCGCGTCGGGCTGGCCGAGGAGATCGATCTCGAAGAGATCTGGCAACTGGCGGTGGAGGGCGAGGAGACGACTTTTACCCCGCTCTTTCTCACCGAACTCTCTTTCGGCGCCGCCGGTGACGACGAGGGGGCGGCCCTGCTGCGTGCGGTATTCGCCGACCATTTTTTCTTCAAATTTCGCGACGGCATGATCTGCGCTCACGCTCCGGAGGCGGTGGAGCAGCTGCGGGAAAAGGCGGAAAAAGAGCGACAACGGCAGGAGATCCTGGAGAACGGCGGGCGGATGCTGCGCATGATCATGGCCGGCGAGACGCCGCCGCCCTGGAACGAACGGCAGCACTGTCTCGATCTGATCCGTGATTTTTATCTGTTCGGCGGCGAGGTGCCTGAGGCGGAACTGGCCCGCGACCTCTTGAAGCAGGCCGGCCTCGGCCGTCCCCACGACCCCTATTTCCTGCTGGTGCGGGCCGGGCTCTGGCGACCGGATGAAAACATCCATCTGCTGCGCCAGGAGGTGCCGGTGCAGTTTTCCGGCGAGGCACTGAGCCGGGCCGGCCAGATCGGCGAGCCGACGGCGAAGATCCTGCTGGCCGACAACCGTCGGGATTTCCGCCATCTGCCCCTGCTCACCATTGACGGCGAGTTCACCCGCGACTTTGACGACGCCCTCCATCTGGAAAAAAAAGATGACGGCTATCTCGTCGGCATCCACATCGCCGATGTCAGCGCCTTTGTCGGTCCCAACGATGCCCTCTTTGCAACCGCCCGGCAGCGGGGTACGTCGATCTACTTTGCCGACGAGCAGATCCCCATGCTACCCAAGTCTTTGTCGGAAGAGGCGTGCAGCCTGATCGAGGGTCGGGTGCGGCCGGCGGTCAGTTTTCTTGTTGAGCTGAAGGAAAGCGGGGAGGTGCGGGACTACAAAGTGTGCCGCAGCGTGGTGCAGGTGCAACGGCGCATCACCTACCGCCAGGCCGAGGAGCTGCTGGATGCCGGGGGTGACGAGGAGCTGCGCATCCTCAACCTGCTGGCGGAGCGGTTGCAGCGCCAGCGGCTGGAGAACGGCGCCTTGATCATCCCCATCCCCGATGTGGTGGTCCACCTGGCGGCGGACGGTCGGGTTCGGGTGCGGCTGGAGGATGTCGATTCCCCGGCCCGCAATCTGGTGGCGGAATTCATGGTGCTGGCCAACATGCTGGCCGCTGCCTATCTTGCCGACCGGCAGATCCCGGCCCTCTACCGCAGCCAGGAACCGCCCCGCCAGCGCCTCGGCGCCGGCGTGCAGAAGGATCTCTTTGTCAATTTCCGCCAGCGCCGCCATCTGGCCCGCGGTCTGCTCTCCACCGATCCCAAGCCGCACAGCGGAGTGGGCGCCACCCAGTACACCACCGTTACCTCGCCGATCCGCCGTATGCTTGATCTTGCCGTGCAGCAGCAGTTGACCCATGTCCTGGCCGGCAAGGGACCGCTTTTTACCCTGGCCGACTGCCGGGATCTGGTGGCGGCGATCATGGCCGCCCAGGCCAAGGTCAACCAGGTGCGGCAGCTGCGCCATCGCTACTGGCTGCTCAAGTATCTCGCCACCGAGGTCGGGGTGGGCAACCGCCTTGACGCCCTCGTGCTCGAGATCCAGCCCCGGCGAGTCCAGGTGCTGCTCACCGACATCCTCCTCGAAGGTGATCTGCCGATCAACCAGGGCCAGCGGGTCAGCCCCGGCGACCACATCAGCGTCACCCTCGGCAAGGTCAGCGCCCTCGACAACACCTTCCGGCTCGACTGGTGAAAGCAATTGCGGATTGGGGATCGAAGTTTTTTGCAATCCGCATTCCCCAATCCCAAATCCTCAATCGTAAATAATGGCGGTGTACTGTTCGAGGATGGCCGATGTCTTGTCGTCGAGTTCCGAGGCTACCTCGTGGATCTGGTACTCCTGCCGGCATTTCTCGCACTGCAGGCGCACCCGGCGGCAGGAGCGCTTGACCACCAGTTCTCCCTTGCATTTGCGGCATTGCATCGCGTTCACCCGGCCATCAGTTCATCGCGGGAAAAGAGCGCTTCCAGCCGGAATCCCTTGTCCGCCAGCATCTGGGCCCCCCCCTCCTGACGATCGACCACGGTGACGATCTGCGCCACCGTAAAGCCCTGAGCCTGCACCCGGTCGATGACCTTGAGCAGGGTGCCGCCGGTGGTCACCACGTCTTCCAGCAGGGTGACCGGGCAGCCGGCCGGCATGTTGCTGATCCCCTCGATGTACTGATTGGTGCCGTGGCCCTTCGGCTCCTTGCGGACGATGAAGGCGGGAATCGGCTCGTTTTCCAGAAAGCTGACGATCGAGGTGGCGGTCACCAGCGGATCGGCGCCGAGCGTCATGCCGCCCACCGCCCCGATTTTTTGCGGATGCCTGCGGATCAGCTCGAAAATGAGCTTGCCGCACAGATAGGCCCCTTCCGCCGACAGGGTGGTCTGCTTGCCGTCAAAATAAAAGTCGGATTCCCGGCCCGAGGTGAGGGTGAATTTGCCCTTGCGGAAGGATTTTGCCAGAATGATTGCTTTGAGTCGTTGTCTGTCGGTCATGGGCTCAGTGATAACGGTAAAGGTTGTCGTGGTTGAAGGAATGGAAAGCCTGGTCAGGGTTACGCCGGTTTTTTGCGGAGAATGAGGGTGTCCTGGTAATGGTCAGCTCCCCCGCCCCCCCCCCCCCCCGGCCCAGTGTCCGTAAAGGCATATCGACGCCGGTATAGTTCCCCTGGAAATCAAAACGGTCGAGGATCGCATAGGCCAGTCGGCCGTAGCCGGAACCGATGTCGATGAGCGAAGAAAAGCGGTTGAAGCCCTTGTCTGCCAGCAGGTCAAGGCATTGGCGGCCGATCCGGAGAAATTTGTCGTCATCTTCATTCATGAAACGGAGCTTGTCCGGTGGCAGGGGTATTCTCTCCTGGATCATGTCGTCGGTGTCCCGGTCTGTTTGGTGAGGCTTACAGTTTCTCGAAGTAATTGCGCAAATTCGCCCGGTTGTCAAGGCGGGGAACGATCAGGCCCTCTTTTGACGCCATGGCCACCATGGCGCCGGGTCCGTGTCCGGCCAGCACGCAGTCGGAATGAACGATGACGGCGATGACCATGGCCCCGGTCTTGTAGATGCGGCCATAGGTGGCGTCGGCGTCCTGGATGGCGACGATGTCACCCAGCTTGAGGTCGGCAAGGCCGAATTCCTCCACCGTCGGTTTGTCGAAGAGCTGGATGTCGTAATCACCGGCGTGGCTGTGGGAGTGGCCGAGGCCGGAGCCCATGATCCGGGCCGGCACCACATGGGTCACCGGCACCTGCAGTTGGCCTTTCGCCAGTTTTTTCAGGCCCATGACCGCAAGCAGGGCCGGATCGAGGTTCATGATTTTGATGGACGGGAAATCGGCAAGCGACAGGCCGCAGCCGAAGGCCCTGATCTGGATCTTGTCGCCGATGACCAGCTCGTCGAGCACCTCCGGGGCAAAGTCAACCAGCACATGGTCGATGCCGCCGTGTTTGCCCGTCACCCGGCCGGTCTTGCCCTGGGCCTGGCCGGAGACGATCTTCGCCACATTGCCGACGCAGGAGAAGAGGTTGAGCGCCCGGTTGGGGCCGGGCTGGCCCTGCACCTGGGTGAAGTTGGAGATGGAGACGCCCGGCTCCACATGGTCGGCAAAGAGGCCGCAGGCCGGATCGCCGATGCGGACGTTGTAGGTGATGCCGCCCACCCCGGGATAGATGTCGGAATGGCCGTCCGGATTGATGCGGTAGGGATTGACCCCGCCGAGCGGCGAGGTGATCTCGCCGATCACCGACTGGCAGACCAGTTGGCTGATATTGGTTTTCAGCATGGATGTATGCTCCATTTTTTTACCATAGAGAGCGCGGTGTTTTTTCTCCGCGCCCTCCGTGTGCTCTGTGGTGAAAGCAGTGTCTTATGGGCGGCTACACATTGAAGCGGAAATTGACGCAGTCGCCGTCCTGGACAATGTACTCTTTCCCCTCCAGACGCCACAAGCCTTTTTCCTTGGCTGTTGTCTCGCTGCCGCAGGCTATGTAGTCCTGGTAGGAGATGATCTCCGCCCGGATAAAGCCTTTTTCAAAGTCGCTGTGAATGACGCCGGCCGCCTTCTGGGCGTTGGTGCCCTTGCGGATGGTCCACGCCCTGGTCTCCTTTTCGCCGACGGTGAAGTAGTTGATCAGGCCAAGCAGCTCGTAGCCGGCGCGGATCAGCCGGTTGAGGCCCGATTCGCTGAGCCCCAGGTCGGCCAGGAACTCCTTGCGTTCGTCGGCCGGCAGGTTGGAAAGCTCCTCCTCGATCGCCCCGGAGATGAGGACAACGAGCGATCCCTCCGCTGCCGCCGCCTCTTCCAGTTGCCGCACCCACTGGTTGCCGCTGGCGATGTCCGCCTCCGCCACATTGGCGACATAAAGCACCGGCTTGGCGGTGAGCAGGCAGAGTTCCCTGAGCAGGGCGGCGGCGGTGTCATCGGTGTCGAGCAGCCGCGCCGGTTTGCCGCTGTCCAGCAACTCCAGCAGTTTTTCCAGGATGAGAGCCTGCGCTTTGTAGAGCTTGTCGCCGGACTTGGCCTGGGAGCGGGTCTTGTCCAGCCGGCGGCTGACCGTTTCCAGGTCGGCCAGGATGAGTTCCATGTTGATCACCTCGCGGTCGCGCAAGGGGTCGATGGCGCCATCGACATGGACGATATTGCTGTCCTCGAAGCAGCGCACCACATGGGCGATGGCGTCCACCTGGCGGATGTGGCCGAGGAACTGGTTGCCGAGGCCCTCGCCCTTGCTGGCGCCGCTCACCAGGCCGGCGATGTCGACGAACTCCATCTGGGCATTGACCTTGTGGCGGGTTTTGGCAAGCTCCGCCAGTTTGTCGAGCCGTTCGTCCGGTACCGGCACCCGGCCGACATTGGGCTCGATGGTGCAGAACGGGTAGTTGGCGGATTCGATGCCGGCCGAGGTCAGGGCATTGAAGATGGTCGATTTGCCGACATTGGGCAGGCCGACGATACCGCAGCGAAATCCCATGATCTGTTCTCCTTCAATAGAAAAAGAGAACGCAAAGAGGCAGACGGGGTCGGGGCGCTTTGGCCAGCCTGCAACTCCCTGCCGCTTTGCGTTTTATGCACGTTTTGGTTTGGAAAATAAGGTTCTCTATATAATGATGATTTTGCAAAAAGTCAATTTCGGGGATGGCTCGGCAAGAATCGGCACATGCGAGGCGCGCACATTTTGAGGAATGAGGCGTACTTGGGATCACGCCGCTGTGACGAGATACTATGCGGCAACGAAGCAGTTGGCGACTTTTTGCGACGCCATCATATAATGATTTCTTTGCAATCAGGCAAGGATTGATTATCGTGGCCGATGAAATGAGTAAGCCGACATCGATCCGCACACTGCTGCATACGCTGATTGCCACCAAGGGCTGGGAGGGCCGCGTTGCCGTCCATCAGGTCTTTCTTCTCTGGGAGGAACTGGTCGGCCCGGATATCGCCCGCCATGCGCAACCGTATCTGATCCGCAAGGATATTCTCTGGCTGCGGGTCTCTGATTCCGTCTGGATGCAGCAGTTGCAGTTCTTGAAGATCATGCTGCTTGACAAGATCAACGGGCGGCTGCCAAAAGGTCGGCTTGCCGATCTCCGTTTCCAGCTTGACAGCAGCCTGGGCCAAGAGTCCGCCAGTGAGGACGAGGCGGCCCGGCCCGGGCCGTTGGCGCCGTCACCGGCGGAGCGGCAGGAATTTGAACGGCTGCTAGGCGAGATCGCCGACCGGGAGATCCGGGCGGCGATCCGGCGCTGCTGGCTTGCCACCGGCCGCCGGCGGCCCGGCGGGGAGTCGGGGCAGTGAGCGATAAAGCGCTCAGAAGATTTTTTTCGAGTCAATGAGCAGGGTTACCGGTCCGTCGTTGATCAGCTCCACCTCCATCATCGCCTGGAAGACGCCGGTTGCCACCGGCAGATGCCGGACCATGGCAGTAACAAAGGCCTGGTAGAGCTCGTTGGCCCGCTCTGGGGGAGCGGCGTGGGAATAGGAGGGGCGCCTCCCCTTGCGACAATCGCCCAGCAGGGTGAACTGGGAGACGGCCAGCACCTCGCCTTTGATATCGGCCACGGAGAGGTTCATCTTGCCCTGCTCGTCGGCAAAGATGCGCAGGTGCAGGATCTTGTCGACCATGAAGGCAACGTCCTGCTCGGTGTCGTCCTGGCCGACGCCGAGCAGGACCAGCAGGCCGCGGTTGATCGCCCCCACCGTGACCCCGTCCACCGTCACCGCCGCCCGTTTCACCAGTTGCACCACCGCCCTCACAGGTTGCCTCCGAGAAATTGCAGGATTGCCATGGCGGTGAGCGTCGCGGTTTCCGCCCGCAGCGTTCTTTTGCCAAGGGATACCGGCCGGAAGCCGGCCTGGCGCGCCTGATCGACTTCCGCCGGGCTGAAGCCGCCCTCCGGTCCGATCAGGGCGATGATCGAGACGGTATCATTCAATGGTGTGATATCGGCCAGCCGGGTGCTCTCTTCCTTTTCCCACAGGATGATTTTTTCTTCTTCGCCGCCCGCGCCGGCCAGCAGCGCGGTAAAATCGTCGATCTCTCCGATCTCCAGGGGGATGGGGCGGCCGCACTGCTTGCAGGATTCCCGCACGATCTTTTCCCAGCGGGATCGCTTCATCTCCCGTGGCGGACCGGCGGCGCAGTGGGCTGAGGTGAAGGGGAGAAAGGCCGCCACCCCCAGTTCATTGGCCTTCTGGACGAGCACGTCCATTTTCTGCCCCTTGAGCAGTCCCTGGCCAATGGCAAGGCGCGGCCGGTCCGGCTCGCGGATTTCATGGCCGAGGACGGCGAGCTTTACCTCGCGGTCGAGTCGGATGATCTCCGCCGTAAAACAGCCGCCTCGGCCGTCGTAGAGTTCGACCCGCTCGCCCGGCGCCAGACGCAGCACCCTGCGGAGATGGTGGGCCTCCTCCGCCCGGAGGATCGCCTCCTGACCGGAGATATCGGCGGGATCGACGAAGAAACGGTGCATGGCGGTCTGCTCAGGCGGAAAAGAGAAAGGCCTGCCATTCGCCCTCGGCAGGCTCTCGCCGGAGGGTGAGGCCGAGAGCGCCGAAGGTCTGCCGGATCGCCTCGGCCTGCTCGCCGACCAGGATGCCGGCCAGTACCAGGCTGCCGCGGGGCGCCAGCAGCCGGCACAGTTGCGGGGCAAGGAGAATCAGCACGTCACTGGTGATATTGGCGATGACGAGGTCAAAGAGACCGGCGCAGTCGGCAAGCTCCGCGCCGCTGACCGTGACCGCCCCGGTAAGTCCGTTGGCCGTGACGTTGTCTTGGGCGCAGACCACCGCATCCGGGTCATTGTCAATGGCCGTCACCGCGACTGCGCCGCAGCGGGCCGCCGCCATGGCGAGAATGCCGGTGCCGGTGCCGACGTCAAGGGCGCTGCGCGGTTTCCGCGCCGCGGCAAAGCTCTCTTCGACAAGGGTGAGAGCCAGCCGGGTACTGGCGTGCAGGCCGGTGCCGAAGGCAAGGCCCGGATCGATTTCCAGGACGATTTCGTCCGCCCCGGCCTGGTAGGGCTCCCAGGTTGGCTTGACGGTGATGCGCCGGGTGATGCGCATCGGTTTGAAGTGCTGTTTCCAGTTTTTCCCCCAGTCCTCCTCGATGACCTCCGTAAAGATGACATCGGGAATGGCGTCGGTCAGGTCACGGACAAAGCGGAGAATTTTAGCCTTTCTCTCCTCCGTTGTTTCGTCGTTTTCCAGATAGCCGGTGACGGTGGAAGGGCCGGGGGCGGCGCCGGGCTGGGGCATGGACTGCTCGACGCCGCTGCCGGTCAGATCGCCGAGAAACCCGGCAATGATGTCGGAGAAATCGTCGTCCGCGGTGATGGTGACCTTGATCCAGCTGCGCGGCGGTCGGTGGGCGAATATATCGTTCATGGGTAATTGCGGTATGGGTTGTTCGGCTGCCCCTGTCTCATGATGGCGGCAGGAGCGGACGGGCTTGTCGAAGCCGGCAAGTTGGAGTAGACTAAAAGAAATCCGCTGCTTTTTTCTGGCGGCACAGACTATCATGGTGCCTGCGATTCGCGCAAGCCAAAACACTCTCCAAGGGGGATGGACCCGGCATGTTCTGGACGGAATTCACCTGGCGGGGCAAGTACATTCCTGTCCTGTTGCTGCCCGTTCTGCTTTTGATCGGTCTGGTCTGGTATGTGCAGCATGCCATTCTTGCCAGTGAAGAGGCGGCGGAAAAGATGGGTGTGCTTACCGGCCTGTTTGCGCGGGTCAACGAGAGCCATCTCAATATCATCAAGGCGGATGATCTCGCTGGTGCCATTGCCCTGTCCGGACAGGACAGGAATCATGTCAAAGCGGAAATTGTCAGCCTCTCTGAGGAATTCGCGCAAATCGCCGAGGGGCTCGCTCCCCACCTCGCGGTTGTCGGCGGGGATCGGTATGCGCGATTTGTCGAGCACGGCGAGCTCTTTTATCGTGAACTGCAGGGTTTGCTGTCGATAGTCGATAGAATGGAGCCTTTCAGTCTGTCCTGGCATGGCGAGAGGCGTGCGATTCATGAGATCGTTAGGGAGTGCCGGCTTGTTCATTATAAATTCGTCAGTCAGCTGGCGGCCCGGGTTAGAAAGCAGGAGCGTTTTCTGGGCAGTGCCGAGTATGGCAAGTGTACATTTTCTTCCTGGAGGGGGGGGCAGACCGTTCCCTTGGATCCGGCGTTGGAGAAAATGTTGGGTTCCCTTGAATCCTTGCATTTCGCTCTCCATGAGGCGGCTGTCAACGCTGACCGGTTGATCGGTGCAGGCCGCGGTGATGAGGCGAAAAGGGTGATGGATGGCGTATTTAACGATATGATTCTGCTTGATGGCCGACTTGCCGATATCGAACAGTATGGATTTGATAAATTCCAGGCTGTGCAAGCCGATTTCCGGGCCGGCAAAGAGAGAATTCACCTGCTGCGTGACGAGCTTCTTCCTGTCCTGGTTGAGTGGGAGCAGAGATTGAAAAACGGGACCCTGCCCGAGGTGCAGCGTGAGTTGCGGGAGTCGTTTGCCCGGAGTCGACTGCTCGTCGTCATCGCCGCGGCTCTTGTTTTTTTGTTGTCGCTGGCCGGTTGTCTGTTCACTGCCCGGAAAACGATCACCGCATTGCGGGTGACGCGAGAGTCGCATGAGGCCTTCCGGACCAGCCTGGAGCGGCAACAGCAGCTCATCGACAATCTTGAGCGGGAAATCGAACAGCGCAAACGAATCGAGGCGGAGCTGCACACAGCCAACCAGGAGCTGGAGGCGATGGCTGTCACCGACGGTCTGACCGGGCTCTATAACCATCGTTTTATGAAGCAGTTTCTCCATATGGAGCACAACCGGGCGATCCGTCACGGCCATGATCTGTCGGTGATCATGATCGATATCGATTTTTTTAAAAAGGTTAACGACGCTTACGGCCACGGCTGTGGCGACATTGTACTGCTCGGCATTGCCGAGATTCTCCAGCAGCGGGTTCGTTCCACCGACATGATCGCCCGTTTTGATGTGGACCAGGCGGTGGTCGCTCGTTACGGGGGTGAGGAGATGGCGATTATCCTGCCGGAAACGCCGCTTGCCGGCGCGGTGGGGCTGGCCGAAGATCTGCGCCGGATGATAGAGAGTTATACCTTTCATTGTGAGGAGGTCACCATGAATATCACCGTTAGTATCGGGGTGGCGGCCAGCAGCAAGAAAAAGGATGAGACCTGGAGCACCCTGCTTGGCCGGGCCGATGCCGCCCTTTACCGGGCCAAGAGCGCGGGGCGTAACCGGGTGGAATATTTGAGCTGAGGTGATATGGAAACAAAGGAACTGGCCCGTTTGCTGGCAGATGTACAGCAAGGGAGTTGCTCGGTCGAACACGCCCTTGCCAGGTTGCAGCTGCTGCGGCCGGATGATCTCGGTTTTGCCTGCCTCGATCATCATCGGCCGTTGCGCACCGGCGTGCCGGAAGTCGTGTTTGGAGAAAACAAGAGTGCGGGGCAGATCTGTGAGATATTCCGCAGCATGATGAACAGGGTCGGCGCGGTGTTGGCTACCCGGGTCGATGCCGAAAAAGGAGCCGCCGTCTGCCGGGAGCTGCCCTTTGTTGTCTATCATGCCGAGGCCCGCATGCTGGTGGCCCGGCAGGCGGCTGATCAAAAGACGGTTCCTTATTTTGTCGCGGTGGTGGCGGCCGGGACATCGGATCTGCCGGTGGCTGAAGAGGCGCGAATCACCCTGGAAAGTCTCGGCTATCGAGCCGTGCCGGTCTATGATGTCGGGGTGGCTGGTATTCATCGGCTCTATGAGCGGCTCGATGTTCTCGCTGCGGCAGCGACGCTGATCGTCGTTGCCGGCATGGAGGGTGCCCTGCCTGGGGTGGTGGCGGGGCTGATCGATATGCCGGTGATTGCGGTGCCCACCAGTATCGGCTACGGCACTGGTCTTGGCGGAATCGCCGCCCTGCTTGGTATGTTGAACAGCTGTTCGCCCGGCATGGCGGTGGTCAACATCGACAACGGGTTTGGGGCCGCCTGTCTGGCTTCGCGGATTGTCCGGCAGCTGGTCAGGCGGGAAGAATAGGTGTTTTCTCCAATAAAAACGGGCAATTGATTTAAATTATTCAGGGGGAGATGAAAAAGTATTGACAGTATCGCGGGAGTCAAGTAGGTTAGCGGGCTTTCGGCGGCGATGAGGAATTCGGCGGCGGGAAAAAAGGTAGAAAAAAGAAGTTGACAGCCTGGGCGGCTCCGGGTAGTATACGCGGATCGCCTCACGAAAAACGGAAGAGGCTGAGAGGGGATCTTCGGGGTCCCGGCCGATCTTTGAAAACTGAATAGCAAACTTATGGGCCAGCTGTTGTCGCGAGGCAACAGCAACGTTTAATTCAATGAGCAGTAGACAAGGCTGGGTGCAAGCCCGGCTTTAGGATATCAAACTGGAGAGTTTGATCCTGGCTCAGAACGAACGCTGGCGGCGTGCTTAACACATGCAAGTCGAACGAGAAAGGATTTCTTCGGAGATCCGAGTAGAGTGGCGCACGGGTGAGTAACGCGTAGATAATCTACCCTTATGTTCGGAATAACTGGGCGAAAGCGCAGCTAATACCGGATACGTTTTTTGTGTCGCGAGACATGGAGAAGAAAGATAGCTTTCGGGCCATCGCATGAGGATGAGTCTGCGTACCATTAGCTAGTAGGTGGGGTAAAGGCCCACCTAGGCGACGATGGTTAGCGGGTCTGAGAGGATGATCCGCCACACTGGAACTGGAACACGGACCAGACTCCTACGGGAGGCAGCAGTGAGGAATTTTGCGCAATGGGGGAAACCCTGACGCAGCGACGCCGCGTGGGTGATGAAGGCTTTCGAGTCGTAAAGCCCTGTCAAGTGGGAAGAAACGTTGACGTATGAATAGTGCGTCAATTTGACGGTACCACTAAAGGAAGCACCGGCTAACTCCGTGCCAGCAGCCGCGGTAATACGGAGGGTGCAAGCGTTGTTCGGAATTACTGGGCGTAAAGGGCGCGTAGGCGGCGCTGTAAGTCGGATGTGAAAGTCCACGGCTTAACCGTGGAAGTGCATCTGATACTGCAGCGCTTGAGTATCGGAGGGGAAAGTAGAATTCCCGGTGTAGAGGTGAAATTCGTAGATATCGGGAGGAATACCGGTGGCGAAGGCGACTTTCTGGACGAATACTGACGCTGAGGCGCGAAAGCGTGGGGAGCAAACAGGATTAGATACCCTGGTAGTCCACAGCTGTAAACGATGTACACTAGATGTTGGGGGTGTTGACCCCTCCAGTGTCGCAGCAAACGCATTAAGTGTACCGCCTGGGGAGTACGGTCGCAAGATTAAAACTCAAAGGAATTGACGGGGGCCCGCACAAGCGGTGGAGTATGTGGTTTAATTCGACGCAACGCGCAGAACCTTACCTGGTCTTGACATCCCGAGAATCTTCTGGAAACAGTTGAGTGCCTTCAACCGAAGGAGCTTGGAGACAGGTGCTGCATGGCTGTCGTCAGCTCGTGTCGTGAGATGTTGGGTTAAGTCCCGCAACGAGCGCAACCCTCGCCTTTAGTTGCCAGCATTAAGTTGGGCACTCTAGAGGGACTGCCGGTGTCAAACCGGAGGAAGGTGGGGATGACGTCAAGTCCTCATGGCCTTTATGACCAGGGCTACACACGTACTACAATGGCCGGTACAAAGGGCAGCAAACCTGCGAAGGTAAGCTAATCCCGAAAAGCCGGTCTCAGTCCGGATCGCAGTCTGCAACTCGACTGCGTGAAGTTGGAATCGCTAGTAATCGTGGATCAGCATGCCACGGTGAATACGTTCCCGGGCCTTGTACACACCGCCCGTCACACCACGAGAGTCGGTTGTACCAGAAGCGGTTGAGCTAACCTTCGGGGGGCAGGCCGCCAAGGTATGGCTGGTAATTGGGGTGAAGTCGTAACAAGGTAGCCCTAGGGGAACCTGGGGCTGGATCACCTCCTTTTAAAGGAAGAAGCCTTGATGGAAATCAAGAGCTTGGTCAACGCCTGTAAGATTTGCTATTCAGTTTTGAGAGATCGGCTGTTTTGTTCTTTGAGGTACGGAGTAGATATAGGCGAGGGCCGGAACGGCTTTTAGTCTGTGAGATACGGGCCTATAGCTCAGTTTCGGTTAGAGCGCACGCCTGATAAGCGTGAGGTCACTGGTTCAAGTCCAGTTAGGCCCACCATCAGGTCGATTGTGGAATTCTGATTTCGGATTGCGGATTGAAAACAAAACGGCAATCCACGCGCAGTTCAATCCCAAATCCGCAATCGCAAATCCGCAATAGATCGGGGGTGTAGCTCAGCTGGGAGAGCGCCTGCCTTGCACGCAGGAGGTCATCGGTTCGATCCCGTTCACCTCCACCAATTTCAATTGAGAATTGGCAATTGAAAGTTGATAAATAGGTACATGTATCAATTTTCAATTATCAATTATTAATTGGTAATAGGAAGTACACTGATCTTTGACAATTGAATAGGTTTTTTGATTATTAGTTGCACAGTAGCTGAGTTGTTAAGAATTGATCAAGCGTAGATTTTATGGTCAAGCTACTAAGGGCAGACGGCGGATGCCTTGGCACTGATAGGCGATGAAGGACGCGGAAAGCTGCGAAAAGCTTCGGGGAGCCGCTAACAGGCTTTGATCCGGAGGTATCCGAATGGGGGAACCCACCCGGGGTCATGCCCGGGTATCATGAAGTGAATACATAGCTTCATGAGGCGAACGCAGGGAACTGAAACATCTAAGTACCTGCAGGAGAAGAAATCAATTGAGATTCCGTTAGTAGTGGCGAGCGAACGCGGAGTAGCCCAAACCTGTATGCTTGCATACAGGGGTTGTGGGGCCCCGACATGGGATTGAGGAGAGATAGCGGAACGGCATGGAAAGGCCGACCATAGACGGTGAGAGTCCGGTACGCGAAATTTCAAGTCACCCTAGGGAGTCCCCGAGTACCACGAGGCACGTGAAACCTAGTGGGAATCCGGGAGGACCATCTTCCAAGGCTAAATACTCATCAGTGACCGATAGTGAACCAGTACCGTGAGGGAAAGGTGAAAAGCACGGGGGGACCCGAGTGAAATAGTACCTGAAACCGTCTGCTTACAAGCGGTGGGAGCACTATGTCGCAAGACAGTGTGACCGCGTGCCTTTTGCATAATGAGTCAACGAGTTACCCTATGCAGCGAGGTTAAGCCGAGAGGTGGAGCCGCAGCGAAAGCGAGTCTTAACAGGGCGAAGAGTTGCATGGGGTAGACCCGAAACCGGGTGATCTATCCATGGCCAGGGTGAAGCGAAGGTAACACTTCGTGGAGGCCCGAACCAGTGTAGGTTGAAAACTGCTTGGATGAGCTGTGGATAGGAGTGAAAGGCTAATCAAACTCGGTGATAGCTGGTTTTCTCCGAAATATATTTAGGTATAGCCTCGCATGATGACTGATGGAGGTAGAGCACTGACTGGACTAGGGGGTCTTACCGACTTACCAACCCCATTCAAACTCCGAATGCCGTCAAGCTCAAGTGCGGGAGTCAGACTACGGGAGATAAGTTCCGTGGTCGAAAGGGAAACAGCCCAGACCGACAGCTAAGGTCCCAAAATGCATGCTAAGTGGTAAAGGATGTGGAACTGCCCAGACAACCAGGAGGTTGGCTTAGAAGCAGCAACCCTTTAAAGAAAGCGTAATAGCTCACTGGTCGAGTGGGTCTGCGCCTAAAATTTAACGGGGCTCAAGCATGCTACCGAAGCTTCGGATACAAAATTTATTTTGTATGGTAGGAGAACATTGTAGCGCCGGAGAAGGTATATCGAAAGAAGTGCTGGAGGTTCTACAAGAGCTTATGTTGACACGAGTAGCGAAAAACAAGGTGAGAAACCTTGTCGCCGAAAACCTAAGGTTTCCTGAAGTCAAGTTAATCTGCTCAGGGTTAGTCGACCCCTAAGGCGAGGCCGAGAGGCGTAGTCGATGGGAAACAGGTTAATATTCCTGTACTGATCTGATAGCGTTTGAGCGAAGGGGGGACGCAGAAGGGTAGGCCATCCGGGTGTTGGACGTCCCGGTTTAAGCGTGTAGGTGGGGGATCCAGGCAAATCCGGAACCCTGTACAACACTGAGGCGTGATGACGAAGGCCCCTGAGGGGCCGCAAAGTGGCTAATCCCATGCTGCCAGGAAAATCCTCGTAGCGAGTTATCAGGTTAATCGTACCGTAAACCGACACAGGTGGGTAGGGAGAGTATCCCAAGGCGCTTGAGAGAACTCTGGTTAAGGAACTCGGCAAAATAACACCGTAACTTCGGGAGAAGGTGTGCCCTCATTACGTGAAGCGACTTGCTCGTGGAGCGGAAGGGGGTTGCAGAGAAACGGGGGGAGCGACTGTTTACTAAAAACACAGGACTCTGCGAAGCCGAAAGGCGCTGTATAGGGTCTGACGCCTGCCCGGTGCCGGAAGGTTAAGGGGACTTGTTAGTCGCAAGGCGAAGCAATGAACCGAAGCCCCGGTAAACGGCGGCCGTAACTATAACGGTCCTAAGGTAGCGAAATTCCTTGTCGGGTAAGTTCCGACCTGCACGAATGGCGTAACGATTTCCCCACTGTCTCAACCAGGGACTCAGCGAAACTGTAGCACCGGTGAAGATGCCGGTTACCCGCAACTAGACAGAAAGACCCCGTGAACCTTTACTATAGCTTGGCATTGGATTTTGGGCTAGTTTGTGTAGGATAGGTGGGAGACATTGAAGCGGCAGCGCCAGCTGTCGTGGAGTCAACCTTGAAATACCACCCTGATTATCCTAGAATTCTAACCTCGACCCGTTACCCGGGTCAGGGACATTGTCTGGTGGGTAGTTTGACTGGGGCGGTCGCCTCCAAAAGAGTAACGGAGGCGCGCGAAGGTTCCCTCAGGCTGATTGGAAACCAGCCGTAGAGTGTAAAGGCATAAGGGAGCTTGACTGCGAGACTGACAAGTCGAGCAGGTACGAAAGTAGGTCTTAGTGATCCGGCGATTCCGTATGGAAGGGTCGTCGCTCAACGGATAAAAGGTACTCCGGGGATAACAGGCTTATCTCCCCCAAGAGTCCATATCGACGGGGAGGTTTGGCACCTCGATGTCGGCTCATCGCATCCTGGGGCTGGAGCAGGTCCCAAGGGTTTGGCTGTTCGCCAATTAAAGCGGTACGTGAGCTGGGTTTAAAACGTCGTGAGACAGTTTGGTCCTTATCTGTTGCGGGCGTAGGATATTTGAGGAGATCTGTTCCTAGTACGAGAGGACCGGAATGGACGAACCTCTGGTGCTCCTGTTGTCACGCCAGTGGCATTGCAGGGTAGCTATGTTCGGAAGGGATAACCGCTGAAAGCATCTAAGCGGGAAGCCTACTCCAAGATAAGATATCCCGTGGCGTAAGCCACCTGAAGGCTCGTTGAAGACTACAACGTTGATAGGTCAGGTGTGGAAGTGTGGTAACACATGGAGCTAACTGATACTAATAAGCCGTGCGGCTTGACCATATTTTTTCTTAAAGACTCATTACCTGCAGCTCGTAATCAAAAACCTGTTCGATTGTCACAGTTTTTTATAGATACCGTTCCCATGCGTAGATGGTGACGCGTTTGAGCGGTGCAGCACATAAACGAACTTGCTCGGTTAACACACCAACCGAGGATACAGATTTTTCGGTGGCCAGAGCGAGAAGGATACACCCGTTCCCATTCCGAACACGGAAGTTAAGCTTCTCAGCGCCGATGGTACTGCCAGGGAGACTTGGTGGGAGAGTAGGTCGCTGCCGAATTCTTTTCCTAAGGCCCGAATGATCTCCCGATCATTCGGGCCTTTTTTTTTGTTTGTGAATTTGTTTGCTTTGTGGTTAATCAACACCACATCCTCTTCTTCGGTCGTTGCTGCGTTGATGCCTGTCGGCACACGGACGGCAGCCCCAGTTTCTTTGTCTACCTGCTGAAATGATGGAGAAATCGTCCATGATCGCATTGATTCTCGCCGCTGGTAAGGGAACGCGCATGAAATCGTCCTTGGCCAAGGTGCTGCATGAGGTGCATTTTCGTCCGATGATTCATCATGTCCTTGACGCTGTCGCGCCTGTCGGTTTCTCTCGTGTATTTGTCGTTGTCGGCCATCAGGCGACAGCAGTGCAGACTGCCTGTGCCGCCTATCCTGCGACCTTCGTTCTCCAGCAGGAACAGCTTGGGACAGGGCATGCCGTCCTTGCTGCGGAACGGAAGCTTGCCGAGACGGGCGGTAGCGTCATGATTCTCTGCGGTGATACCCCGCTGATCCGCTCCGAAACCTTGCGCCAGATGCGGGAGCAGCATGACACAAGTGGGGCAATCCTTACCGTGATGACTACAATGGTGGACAATCCCGCCAATTATGGCAGGATTGTCGAGGATGACCAGGGCCGGCTAACGGCAATTGTTGAAGAGCGGGATGCGACTGCCGAACAGCGCCGCATCAAGAGGATTAATGCCGGGGTTTACTGTGTCGATGTCGCCTTTTTGCTGGCGACCCTCAAGGGAGTTGGAAACGACAACGACCAGGGAGAAATCTATCTCACCGATGTTGTGTCCAAGGCGCATGGCAGCGGGTTTCTGGTCAACAGTTTTTTCTGTCCAAACCCTGAAGAGGCGTTGGGGGTTAATTCACGGCTGGAACAGGCCCGAGCTCATCACTGTTTGCAGCAACGATTCCATGAAAAACTTATGACCGCCGGTGTATCCATGCTGCAGCCGGCAACCATTTCCATTTCCCCTGACGTTGTTATTGGCAGGGACACGGTCCTGGAGTCGTGTGTATCTCTGGTCGGTGATACGGTCATAGGGGAAAACTGCCGTATTGGCCACGGCAGCTGCCTGGTGGATTGCCGGATTGGTGCTCACGTCATCCTTGGTCCAGGGTCCTGTGTTGCTGGCACAACGATTGATTCAAATACGATCGTTCCTCCAGGCAGTATCATTCGCCGGGATTGTTGACCTGTTTCTGGCAGCAGGCTGTCGGTGCTGGTTGACTGAAAAAAAATTGCCTGACTGAGATGGCGTCGCAAAAGTCACCAACTGTTTCGTTGCTGCACATTATTTCGTCATTGTGGCGTGCCCAACTACCCATTGTTTCTCGAAATGTGCATGCTTCGCATGTGACGATTTTTGTTTCGCCATCCCCGAAATTGGATTTTTGCGTGATCATCAACCGAAGAGAAAGGAGCAAGAGATATGCATCAGAACGATGATTTACAGCGTCTAGCCGTGGTAGTTGAAGATTTGTTGGGTAATTTCAACCGGCTGAAAATGGAAAATACCGAGTTGTCCCGCACCTTGGAGGAGAGAGAGGCGAAGATCCGTGAGATGGAGGCTGAAATTGCTCTGTTGCAGAGCGAGCGGGAGGATGTGTCGCAAAAGGTAGCGGGAATTTTGAGCACGATCCACGACTTCGAAAAGAGTGTTGTCAGTGATGCAAAAGTGGAAACGGTTGAAACCGAGTCGCCGCGCAGGGCTGAAACCGTTGCCCATCTGTTTTCCATGGAGTCGTGATCATAAACCTGTTGCCTCTCGTTGTTTATTCTGGTAACTATCAAATAAGCAGTACATAGCTGTATGAAGATTGCTCCTTGACATTCGTGGTTTTTTTACAGGTGCCGATTTGCAGCGATTGGTGAAATTTGAGGTCCTTGGGCAGGAATATTCGCTTTATACGGATGCCACCGAGGATGATGTCCGGGAAATACTCGATCTTGTTAAAAATCAACTAGAGGCGTATGCCAAGACAGCATCTACGCTGCCGGCCAATAAACTGGCCATTTTGACCAGTCTGAATATGGCCGGTAAGTATGTTAAACTCAAAAAAGAGTTCGACGAGTATAAAAAGCAAGTCGGGCAAACCGCGGACTTGATGAAAACCAGGATTGATAGTACCTTGACTGAAAGGTAAGTTGAATTTACGGTTCCCCTGCCTTGCGCGTGATGTTCAGTATATTTGAGCCAACACGAGCATCAAGGGACTCTCCGCTGATCCATAAAAGACGTTCCGCTTCGGTGGAAGAACTTGCGTGGATTATGAGCCTTGTCCCACCTAACTTTGTTAGGTTCGATGTCGCTGAGCACACGGTTATGGCGGGGGGTTTTTTATAAGCAATCTGTCTTGTGACAGTTGATATAGGTGCCAGCAAAAGAAATTGACGATGAGCTCAAGTCGCCATTTTGTCTCCGTTACCTGATCTGGTCGGTGTGAATGAGCTTCTTGCTTTGACTGGCGTATTTGCTCGGGAAAACAACAACAACAGCCGGTTTTTCTCTGTGTCCGGCAGGCTTTGGCAATGATTACTGCAGGCAGTTTCCGGGAGATGCTCCCATTGTTTATGACGAAGAGTGTTGACGCTTAAGCCACGTTTCTCCTGTGTTGACAGGTTTATATAGACAGATGATGCCAACATGGTGCCCGCGGCCTGACGGATGTTTGCCCGGGGAATTCTTTTTTTCGTTGCGGCCGATAGCTACCTGTTCATGAACGACCCGGGTAACGGTTGAAATAATTTCCGACCGATTTCTCCCCTTCTTTTTCCTGACATTTCATTGTTGTAGTCCTCGCCGGACAACCGACCTGTTTTCACGCTTTTTTAAACGTATCAGGAGGTTGACACCGTGACTCTCCCGCAAATTATCATTGTTTTTCTTTCCCTGGTCGGCGGTGTTGTGGTCGGATTCATTTTCCACAAGAAGCTGCTTGACGCCAAAAAGCTCAATGTTGACGAGCAGGGGAAAAAACTTATTGAAAATGCCCTGCTTGAGGCGGAAAAAATTAAGAAGGAGGCCCAGCTCCAGGCCAAAGATGAGGAATATCAGCTCAAACTTGCTCTTGAACAGGAAATCAAGGAGCTCAAAGCTGGCATCCTGGCCGAGGAAAAGCGTCTCACGCAGAAATCAGAGCAGGTGGAACGAAAAATCGATCTGCTCGACAAGCGAGAAATTGATCTGCTTAATCGGGAAAAGTCGCTGTCGTCGGAAGAGGGGAAAATCGATGCATTACGACGTGAGATTGAGGCCCTCGCCGAAGAGCAGCGGGGCCAGCTTGAGAAGATTTCCGGTATCTCCCGGGAAGAGGCAAAAAAACTTTTGACAGACAGCATCGAAAGTGAGGCCCGCATGGAGGCGGCCAAGGCCATCGTCCGCATCGAAAACGAGATGAAGATTCAGGCGGATCGCAAGGCGAAAAATATCCTCGCCCTGGCGATTGCCCGTTATGCCGGTGAATATGTGGCAGAAAAGACCGTATCTGTTGTCCCGTTGCCCAATGATGAGATGAAAGGGCGTATTATTGGCCGCGAGGGTCGCAATATCCGTGCGATCGAGGCGGCGACCGGCATTGATGTTATTATCGACGACACCCCGGAGGCGGTGATCCTCTCGGGCTTCAACCCGGTGCGCCGCGAGGTGGCGCGGCAATCGCTCGAACGGCTGATCACCGACGGTCGCATCCACCCGGCCCGCATCGAAGAGATTGTCGAGAAAGTCAGCAAGGAGCTCGAGGTGACAATCCGCGAGGCAGGCGAACAGGCAACCTTTGATGTCGGTGCCCATGGTGTCCACCTGGAACTGATCATGCTGCTCGGTCGTTTGAAATACCGGACGAGCTACGGGCAGAACGTTCTTCAGCATTCCCTGGAAGTCGCCTTCCTCTGCGGAGTTATGGCGGCGGAGCTCGGCATCAATGTCAAACAGGCCAAACGTGCCGGTCTGCTGCATGATATCGGTAAGGCAGTTGATCATGAAATTGAGGGGTCCCATGCCAGCATTGGTGCAGAACTTGCGAAGAAATACGGAGAATCGGCTGAGGTTGTCCATGCCATTGCGGCCCATCATGAGGACGTACCGCCGGAGAGCATCCTCGATGTGCTTGTTCAATCCGCCGACGCCCTGTCCGGCGCCCGACCCGGAGCGCGCAAGGAGATGCTGGAGACCTATGTTAAACGTTTGGAAGATCTGGAGAATATTGCCCATTCCTTCCCCGGGGTGGAAAAATCCTTCGCCATCCAGGCTGGTCGGGAGATCCGCATTGTGGTTAACAGCGACAACGTCACGGACAGCGATGCGGTGATGATGAGCCGCGATATTGCCCGGAAAATCGAGAAGGATCTGACCTATCCCGGTCAGATCCGGGTCACTGTAATCCGCGAGATGCGGTCAGTGGAATATGCGAAATGATATGAGACAGCGGGCAAAGCTATAATTGATGGACTCGTATAAACCACCGAACCATGGCGGGTGGGAAAGTGACAACAACGAGTTGCAAAACACGGCCCGTAGGAATCGTGCCTTTTTACGATTCCAACAAAATTCAGGAATCGGAAGGCAGCATGAAAGTGAGCATTGAAGATCAGGTGGCGCTTATCGAACGTGGGGCGGTTGATGTCATTTCCCGCGAGGATCTTGTTCGAAAACTTACGAAGTCACAGGAAAGCGGGGTGCCGCTTCGGATTAAGGCGGGTTTTGATCCGACCGCGCCGGATCTCCATCTCGGTCATACTGTGCTTATTCAGAAATTGAAGCATTTCCAGGATCTGGGCCATGATGTTCTTTTTCTCATCGGCGATTTCACCGGTATGATCGGTGACCCCACCGGTAAATCCGAAACCCGTAAGCCACTTACCCAGGAGGATGTCGCCCGCAACGCCGAAACCTATAAAGAGCAGATTTTTAAGATTCTCGACCCGGCGCGTACCACGGTGATGTTCAACAGTGAGTGGCTGGGCAGGCTTTCCTCCCATGACTTTGTCAAGCTCGCCTCTCATCTGACCGTGGCCCGTATGCTGGAGCGGGAGGATTTCCGCGAGCGTTTCGACAACCAGCGTCCGATCAGCATCCACGAATTTCTCTATCCCCTGATCCAAGGCTATGATTCCGTCGCCATGCGGGCCGATGTCGAGCTGGGCGGCACCGATCAGCTTTTCAATGTGTTGATGGGCCGCGATCTGCAGCGCTCCTGGGGCCAGGAGCCCCAGGTCGTCATCACCCTTCCTCTTCTTGAAGGTCTTGACGGGGTGAACAAGATGAGCAAGTCGCTGGGCAACTACATCGGCATCACGGAAAAGGCTGACGATATTTACGGCAAAGTGCTTTCCATCTCAGATGAGCTGATGTTCCGCTATTATGATCTGCTCAGCGATCTGACCCGGGAGCAGATCGCAGTTCTCAAAGATGATATGGGGCGAGGCGCTATCCATCCCAAGGATGTCAAAAAAAGGTTGGCACGCGAATTGACCGCTCGTTTTCATGATGCAGAGACCGCCTTGCGGGCTGAAGAGAATTTCGAGCGGGTCTTTAAAAAGCACGACCTGCCCGACGAAATTCCCCAGGTCGATATTGCCGCCGATGAACCCGCCATCTGGCTGCCTCGCCTGCTGACTTTGGCCGGTCTGGTGACCGGCACCGGCGACGGCCGTCGCATGATCGCCCAGAACGCGGTGACGGTTGACGGCGAAAAGGTTGGCGATGTCGATGCCCGTTTGCCTGCCAGCGGAGAGGTGTTGGTCAAGGTGGGCAAAAGACGCTTCTGCCGCATCCGTTTTGTCTGAGTTTCCCGGGGGCAAGCACCGGGCTCCTCTACCTTCTGACCTCTTTTCTTTGTTGTTACTCCCCTCTGGTGGGGCATATGGCCCTGCCAGGGGCGGGACCTTATTGTTTTTTGGGCCAAATACCCCACCTGCGTATTGACAATATCGCCGCTCCTCATTCGTCTTCCTGCTCTTTTCATTCTCCCCGGAAAATGCATGGCATCCACCAACCTGCCGCCATCGCAACAAACAGGAGTTTGCCGCCTATATCTTCCGGTCTTGACGGTCTTCGCCGCGAGACTGGCAGATAACATGGGGGCGAGGTATGTCTTTTGCAAAGTGCACCTCCGTTAGCCATCTTGCCAGAAAGCCACCCGGCTCTGGTATCCTGCTTTTTTCGGAAAGAGAAGGACGCTGGCGCCGGGAAAGTGGCCTGAAGTCTTTGTTTGCTTTATCCGTCAAAACAGGTAAACTTCCTGATATAGGACATGCTGCATCAGGAAGGATGCATCACCTCATGAGGAAAGCCAGTGGAAAGAGTCATTGCTGATCTGCGGTCGCTTTATCGAAGCGCCAGAAGAATGGGCCGGTCCGATGAAGTGACGGTGCTCATGGATTATCTTGTCGAGGATATCGTCAGCTGCACCGATCTGGAGCGCGTTCTTGTCCTGCGTCTTGACGACCGGGGGAAAAGCCTGCAGACCCAGGTTTTTTATGGCTTCAAGGAGGTCGGACGCCGGCCGTTCAGCGTTGATTTTCAGCAGGTCAATGGTCTGTTGCGGCGCGTCTACACCGACCGGGAGCCCCTCAATGTCGTCGGTTTTGCCGAGCTGCACGAGGAGGCGCCCCGACAGCCCCGTACCTGTGGGATCCTGCGCGATGATTATCGCGATAAAAACCACCCCAATCGACGACAGCGGGTCAATCTCTGTGTGCCGGATGGGGCCATGACCGCCATTGATCTCAATCAGTTTTCCCGATTTCGCCATTTCTCGGTCATGAACCTCGACACTCATGACAAAACGGTCAACTACCTGATGGGCGAGGTCAACTCTTTTCTCATTCTGCCGATCTGCGATGATAATGATTTTTACGGCTATGTCCTGGCCGACAAGAATGTCAGCCAGCAGCCGGTCACCTATGAGGAGATTCGCCTGTCCGCCGCCATTACCAGCCACGCCGCCCTTGCCGTCGGTCGGGCCTTGCGGCAAAAGGAGATGTTGCGCAAGATCGCCCGGCAACTTGCGGAAATCGAGTATCTGAAGAGTTTTTACGAGAGCATTATCCAGAATCTGCGCAGCGGTCTGATCACGGTGGACCAGTTCATGAAGATCACCGATGTCAACCGGGCCGCCGAGATCATCCTCGGCTATCGCCGGGAGGAGATGCTCTCCCGCCAGCTCGATGATTTTCTGTCACCGATGGATGGGAAAAAATGTCCCTTCCTCGACGCCGCTGACGAGATGGACAGTACCATGGGCCATCTCTCCGAGGTGCCGATGAAGAAAAAGAACGGCGATATCTTTCCGGCCGAAGTCTGTTTTTCAGTCATCACCGACAGTGCTGACACGGTGACCGGTCTGAGCTGTATCTTCAGGGACATCACCGCCAAAAAAGTGCTGGAGCAGGATCTTGCCCGGGTCGACAAGCTGGCCTCACTGGGAGAAATGGCAGCCGGCGTTGCCCATGAGATCAAAAATCCTCTGGCCGGTATTTCCGGGGCCATGCAGATTCTCGCCCGCTCCTTCCAGGAGGGGGACACCAATCAACTTATTTTCCATGAGGTGCAGAGCCAGGTCAAACGGCTCGACAACTTCATCAACAACCTCCTGCAGTTCGCCCGGCCCGGCCAGTCCCAGTTTGCCGAGGTCAATCTCGAAAAGATCATCGACAAGGTGCTCTTTCTTGTCGCCTCGCAGGTCGAGGAGAAAAAGATCAGGGTCGTCCGCGCCCTGGATCCGGATCTGCCTCTGCCTCAGGGCGACGAGGGCCAGCTGCAGCAGGTCTTTCTCAACATCGTCCTCAATGCCATTGACGCCATGGATAAAGGGGGAACCCTCACCTTCCATTCCTGCGGCACTGATGGCGACGGTGCGATGAAATCGTGTTCAAGCCCGGTCTGTCATTACCTCAATGGCAACCATGTGCGCGTTGCCGTGCAGGATAGTGGGAAGGGAATCGACCCGGCATCGATGGAGTCGATCTTCAACCCTTTTCATACGACAAAGAGCACCGGCACCGGGCTTGGGCTGTCCATTTCACAGCGCATTCTCGAGCAGCATGGGGGCACGATCTTTGTGGAAAGCGAGCCGGGAGTAGGATCGACATTCATCGTCTGCCTTCCCGTCGCGCGGAGCTAGGAAGCGGGAAACCGCGAAGGTCTTCGGAGCATGATGAGAGAACATCGCATACTTGTCGTTGATGACGAAAAGCTGGTCTGCTGGTCGCTGAGCCAGATGCTGAGCGGTGCCGGATTCTTGGTGGAATCCGCCATGAGCGGGGTGGAGGCCCGTAAAAAATTTCACGATTTCCTCCCGGAAATGGTCCTGCTCGACGTCCGGTTGCCCGATGCCAACGGCGTCGAACTGCTCGGTGAGTTCAAGTCTCTGGAAGAGGATGTCATTGTCATCATGATCACCGCTTATGCCGATGCCGATTCCGCGGTCAATGCCCTCAAACTTGGGGCGGACGACTATATCGGCAAGCCGTTTGACGTCGATAATATCCGCCATGTCGTGGAACAGGCCTTTGAAAAACGGCGGCTGCGCACCGAGGTGGATTACTTCCGGCGGGAAATCCGGAAAAAATATGATTACGACAATCTCATCGGCAACTCATCGAAGATGATCGAGGTTTTTAAAATGATCAAGGTGTGCGCAGAAACCGACGCCAAGATCGTTTTGATTCTCGGCGAATCAGGCACCGGCAAGCAGCTGGTCGCCCGGGCCATCCACTATCACAGCGCCCGTTCCCAGGCCCCGTTCATTGAGATCAACTGTGCCGCCATTCCCGACAATCTGCTGGAAAACGAGCTGTTCGGCCATGAGCGGGGGGCATACACCGACGCCCAGGCAAGCCACAAGGGGATCTTCGAGGCTGCCGCCGGCGGCACTGTCTTCCTCGATGAGATCGGCGACATGCCGCTCCCCATGCAGGCAAAGATTCTCAAGGTGATTGATTCAAAGAAGTTCAGGCGACTGGGCGGCTCCAAGGATCGCGATGTCGATGTGCGAATCATTGCCGCCACCAATCAGGATCTGCCCACCATGGTCAAGGACGGCCAGTTCCGTGGCGATCTTTTTTTCCGGCTTAACGTCATGAACATTCCTCTGGCTCCCCTGCGCGAGCGCAAGGAGGATATTCCCTCCCTGGCTAATTATTTTATCGGTCGACTCAACGAGGAGTATGGTCGCGCGGTGGAGGGGATAACCCCGGAGGCCCTGACCTGTCTGCAGCGCTATGACTGGCCCGGCAATGTCCGGGAGATGCGCAATGCCATGGAACGTGCCATGATGCTGGAACCCGGCACCATGATCACCCATGAGTTTTTCAATCAGCAGATCAGGGAATGCGCCGGGGGGAGAAACGTTTCGGACAGTCCCCAACCGGCGGCGCTGGCCCGGGCTGCGCTGGCGCCGGCAGTGGGAGAAGACGGCTATATCACCCTGCCGCCGGGCGGCATTTCCATCGAGGAGGTGGAAAAGACCCTGATTGAACAGGCCCTCGCTCGTTATAACGGAAATCAGACAAAAGCGGCGCACTGTCTGCGCATGTCGCGGGACACCTTGCGTTATCGCATCAAAAAGTTCGGCCTGCAGTCCATCGGCCGGGATGAGTAACTTTTTTTCACACCGCCCGCTGCCTCGCCTTTTCCCGGCCCTGCTGATATGGGCCGCGTTTCTTTGTTTTTGCCCGCCGCCGGCAATCCCGTCAGAAATTATTCCTGTCTCAGGTTATAAGGTGGTGGCAACCCATCCCCATGACCCGACCTTTTTCACCCAGGGGCTGGCCTTCCATGGCGGTTTTCTTTATGAAGGCACCGGCCAGTATGGCCAGTCGCTCCTCTGCCGCCGGACGGTGGGAGGCAGGATCGAACTGCTCCGCCGTCTGCCATCCACCCTGTTCGGCGAAGGAGTCACCGTCTTCGGAGACAGGGTGATCCAGCTCACCTGGAAATCCGGAGTGGGGCTGGTCTGGGACCGTGAATCCCTGCGCATGCTTCGTTTCTTTTCTTATGCGAGGGAGGGCTGGGGACTGACCGATGACGGTCGCCATCTCATTATGAGTGACGGCAGTGCCCAACTGACTTTTCTCCATCCCGACACCTTTGCCCCGGTAAAGCGTGTCCGGGTCACGGCTGGTGACGACGCGGTGGAAAAACTCAACGAGCTTGAATACGTCAAGGGAGAGGTCTGGGCCAATGTCTGGAAGGAAAAGCGGATTGCCCGCATCGATCCGGTCAGCGGCCGGGTAACGGGCTGGATCGATCTGACCACGCTGGTCGATGTCGCCGCTCCGCCCGGCGAGGACAGCGTTTTAAACGGCATCGCCTATGATCCGGCGGGAGAGCGGATCTTCGTCACCGGCAAATACTGGGACAGGATGTTTGAAATCAGACTGATCGGTCCATAATCGACCCGATTATCAGGGGCGGCACAGGGGCTTTCCTTTCGGGGAAAGCCCCTGTTGTCTTTCAGGGCACCGTCACCCGCAGAGAGGGTTCCTCCTGCTCGGTGAAGGTGAATTTGGTGTAGTTGATGTCGTAGGCCACCACCTTGATGGAATAGGTGCCGGCGCGGGCATACTGGTGTGAGGTCGGGACAATCGGGGCCGAGGCTGCTGTTGAGGTGCGGTCGCCCCAGTAGAAATAGACCCGGGCCAGCGGTACGCCAGTCGTGGTCAGCGGGGGCACGGTCACGGTGACGGTGCGGGTCGCCGCATCAAGGGTCGCGCCGACGGTTACTCCGCCCGGATCATCAACCTCCTGAACGGTGACGGCGTTGACTTTGGCGAACTCCATCGAATGGTTTTTCGCATCCCAGACGTTCCAGGTTACCTGATAGGTACCCGGTGCCGGGTAGATGTGATTAGCGGTGCAGCTGATCCGTTCGTCCACCGTTCCGTCACCCCAGTCAAAGGTGCAGGTAAAGGGCAGGTTGCAGGAGGTTGAAGGGCCGCAGTCGGTGACGGTGACCTTGAAGTCGATCTCGTTGGACTGGTCGCCCTGGGTGATGGAGGGTGAGGCGTACAGGTAGAAGTTGCCCCAGCGAATCGGGGTGTTGAAGCCATAGTAGCCGTGGCAGGAGTTGAGCGAACAGGTGCCGCCGCCGGCGTCGTATTCGTAAACCAGATCGAGGGTGTGATTCTGGCCGTTGGCAAAAAAGGTTGGGGAGCCGATGACGTCATAACGGCCGTTGCCGTGATTGCCGGTGGCGGCAATGGTGATACCATCGGTGGTGGTGCCGTAATGGCAGTTGAAACAGCTGAAGCCGGCCATGATGTGACGCTGGTGGCTGTTGGCCTTGGGCTGATCGATGGGATAGCTCGGGGGATAGCTGTGACAGGAGGCACAGTCCGTACTGCCGTCGATCCAGGATGGCGACGGACGGTTGGCAAGAATACCGGTGGACACTGAGGTGCCGTCGCTGTGGCAGTAGACCACACAGCTCATGGAGCCGTTGGTGGTCACCGTGGTGTTGTTGGTGCCCTCATATTGGTATGCCGGCAGCAGCGGTTGGCCGTCGTAGAGGTTGCCTGCTGTCGTCTGCCCCGGCACGGCAAAACCGATCTGTAACCGGTAATCATCGACAATCGGGGTTACCGGCATGCCGTCGGCATGGCAGGTTTCACAGGCAATGCCGTTGCCCGTAACGTGGGTGGCATGGGCACCGGCGCTGGTCGCTCCGGTGGGGGAAGGATTCCAGACCAGGCCATCCTGCGCCGTGTTGTCGATCACCGGCGGGAAGCCATGGCAGGCGTTACAGCTCGGCCGGAATCCGAGTTCATGTTCGTGGCAGCTTGTGCAGATCGCGCCGTTGAAGTGATTTGCCCCGCCGCCGTTGTTGCGCCAGTATGCGGTTTGGGTATGGCAGACCTGGCAGATGCCGTTTGGCGAGGGGTCGATGCCGCTGTTCGATTCGTCCCGCGCGAATGCGGTTGGTCCGGAAAAAATGACGGGGCGCGAGTTTACCGCTGTTTTGACATACTGGCCGTAGAGGATTTTGAAGGTACGCTCTGTGCCGATCTGGTTGATTTCCCCTTGGACGGTTATGCTGTTTGCGGTGGCGGAGAGGATCTCGGAGGAAAAATCGACTTGCTCGCCCTGATCGGTGTCCCACAGCAGGCCCTCCACCAGCAGAATCAGGCCCCGTTCAGGTCCGCTTTTGGCGTTCCAGGTTGCCGGATCCTGCCAGGCCTGATCGTGGACCGTGCTGTTGCTGACGGTGAAGGTGGTGGTGCCGTTGCCGGACGAATAGCTGCTGAAGGTTCCGGAAACAAGGGGGGTATCGCACTGGGCCGAAACATGGGGGTCATGGCAGGCGACACAGTCACGTTGCCAGTCGCCGTACTTCGTGCTCTGCATGATGGCGCTGGAATGGGTGGCCATTGCCGGGGCGGCGGTTTTCGTGTAATTGCCGCCACTCGTATTGTTGTGGCAGAACTGGCATTCCGTCCGGCTGCCCATGTGGAATTGGTGACAATCGTCGCAGCTGATCTCATGGGCGGTCCAGTGCGGCGCGGAGTTGGCCAGCACCATCCCCGGCAGGGCGACCGTTCCCAGGGCCAGCAGGCTGTGCAGTATGATTTTTTTCATTCTCTCTCTCCTCCTGCGGATCATTGCGGAACGGTTACCGGAATGTTTGCGTGCCAGACCGGGTAGGTGATGACATTGTCATAGATTCCATAGCGGATGGTGTAGGTGCCCGGACTGCTGTAAGTGTAGCTGAACTGCTGACCGGATGGAGTGGCGGCCAGCGGCGGGCTGAACGGGTAGGTCACGTAGCCGCCCGGCCCCCAGTCGATGATGGCCTGGCCGGAACCGGAATGACCACAGGCCGCGTAATCCGGATCAAATGATTGATCGGTCAGGGTGACGGTGTAGCCGGAAACCGAGGCGGAGACCGATACGGTCGGGGCGATGTTGGCGCTGGTCGTGAAGCTAACCGTGGTCGTCAGGGTATTCGATCTGCGGCCGCTGGCGTCCCGCACGTAGGAGCTGATGGTCTTGTTTGTTGCTGTGTCGTTGTAGGTGTGGGTGTTGACACGGTTTGGCCCGCTGTAGTCCCAGACTCCGTCGCTTTCCCAGTCAATGTAGTACGTGTAAGGCGCGGTGCCGGAGGATGCGGTCATGGTCAGGGTGATCTCACCGCAGACGAGACCGGCGCTGTAGGAGGCATTGGCGCTGATCGGGGTGGTGGAGCCCCAGGTGGCGGTCTCCGCCATGATGCCCTGGTGGCAGCTGATGGTGGCGCAGGTGCCGCCGCTGGCGTCAAAGGTATAGGTAAAGTTGACCGGGATGGGGGTCTGGGCGTTCTGCCAGTAGATGGATCCGGTGTTCGGCACGACGTTGTACTGGCGGTTGACGTGATTGGCCTTGTTTGTGATCGTGATTCCGTCGGTGGTGGTGGCGAAGTGGCAGACATGGCACGGGTTGGCATCGGCGTTGATGCTGCTGGTAAAAAGCTGGAGATGGCGGGTATGGCGGTTGGCCTTGGGTGAGCCATGCGGGTAGGATGGCCCGTAATCATGGCAGGACGTGCAGGTGGTGGCGCCGTCCCAGGACGGTGAGCTCTGGTTCGGGCCGGGATAAGTGGCCGGATCGGCAAAACTTGTCGCCACCGCGGTGCCGTTGCTATGGCAGTAGAAATTCTGGCAGGTGGTGGCCGGGCCGGCGCCGATCACAGTACCGTTGGTGCCCTGATAGGTGTAGGGGCTGTTTAAGGTCTGGCCGTTGTAGATCGAACCGGTACCGGAAAATCCGTAGACGTCAAAGCCCATCTGCAGTCGGTAGTCATCGCTGATCGGGCTGTCCGGCATGCCGCCACTGTGACAGGTGTAACAGGAGTACCCGTACCCGTCCGGTCCGGCATGGACGGCGTGGGCTCCGGCGCTGTCCGAACCGGTCAGGGCCGGCATGACGACAAGTCCGTCCACTGCTTGCGGACTGTCGACTATCGGTGGATAACCATGGCAGGCAATGCAGTTCGGTCGGAAGCCGTCCCGATGCTCGTGGCAGAGCATGCAATTTGTGGTTTCGTTGTGGCGATCGCCGAAGGAGGCGGTGTAATGATTCGTCGCACTGTGGCAGGCCTGGCAGACACCGTCAAAGGGCGGCGTGGATCTGGCATAGTCGGTGCCGGTGGCATTGGCGGTAAAAGAGACGGGTGCGGTGGTCACCGGGATCCCGAAGGCGCCGTCCGACTTTTTGCTGACCTGGTCGTGGATCATGGCGATATTGCTGTCGCCATGGGGGTCATGGCAGTCCCAGCAGAATGTGCCGCCATCCGATGGGCTGTTGTGGCGGCCGCCGGCGTGATTGGCGTCGATTTTCAGGGCGGAAGTAATGGTGACGAACCCGCCTTCCTGACCGTCGGGATCATAACCAACCGCTGTTTCGGCATGACAGACCAGGCAAACGCTGTTCTGGCCATCGGCGTCGGCTGTTGTCGTGTTGGCCAGGCGGAAGGGATTGGTCGCATCGCCGTGGCGGACGCCCTCATCATGGCAGTACTGGCAGTCGTCGTTGATGGCTGTCTGACCGTGACCATTTTCCTGCCATTGGCTCACGCCGATGGTCGCGGTGATGAAGTTCATCTGAAAGTCATCGACATCGACCGCGCCGAGATGACAACTGGCACAGGTGCCCTGTGGTTTGGTCGGGGTTTGACACGCAGTGGTCTGGTGGCAGTCCAGGCAGCCACCGATGACGGCGGCGGGAGTCACGGCCAGGGCAATACCGGCCATAAAGCAGGCTGTGGTTATCTTTTTTTTTTTCATTTTTTTCTCCCGGGGCAGCCATCGTCACAATGTGGTACTTCTTGATTGTTAGGTTCGGTGGTCTATATGTAATGAAGCAAAAAAAAAACCATGCCGGGCGTGAACAGTGATATTCTGTTTAACAATCTGAATTCAATAAAAGAAAATTTTTTTGAAGGCGGTCTGGTGAGGGGTTGAAAAAAGGGTGGGGATGGGGGAATTCCCCAACGTCGGGGTGAAACAACCCAAAGAAGGGTGTTTCACCCCATTAGTGTCAGGAGGTGGTGATGATCAGGGATAGGTGAAGGCCGGGCCACCGTCATGGCTGACATTGTGGCAGACCAGGGCGCAGCGACCGGAACGGGTGCCGAGGTCGAAAAAGAGGGGGGCCGTATTGCCGGGCAAGGGAGAGACGATCGCGGCGTCAAAGTTGATCAGATGCGTATGATCGCCGTTGCCGTCGCTTTGCACCCCGTGCGGATCATGGCAGGCGGAGCAAGGGGCGTGCTGGTCAACGACATGTCGACGATGGCCGCTGGCATTGTACAACCCCTGGTCGTCAAGTAGCTTGGTCCGGTCATGGCAGCGATAACAGAGGGCGTAGGCGGTCTCGCTTTCCGGTTGACCGTCGAAGGTGTCGTAGCGCTGGCGGAGAATCGGCCGGTAGATGGAACCGTGCGGCCCGTTGGGGCCGTTCCCGCCAATGGCCGTGGAGTTGTTGCTGTCATGGCAGTCCGTGCAGCGAATCATGCTTGCCGCGGTCAGCTCCGGCTCAAAGGAGCTGGGCAGACTCGGCATGTCCGGGTTGCGGCCGATGGCAACAACGGGATGATATGAGGGATTGGCCGGCGAAAATTCCTCGATGGTGTTGTTCTGGTTAATCCAGCGGGTGATAAGGGGAACGGAGTTGCTGGAATCGCCGTGGCATTTGAAGCAGAGTTCATATTCGTAGACCAGTGGATCGACAACTACGGTATTCCTGTCCTTGCCGGCAACCAGGTTGAGGCGGCCGGAGGCATTGGGCGGCACCGCCTGATCGTTGGTGACGGCGTGCGGGTTGTGGCAGTCAACGCATTCGACGTGGCCTTGGAGGAAGGTGAGGTCTTCGGCCGGATCATGGGCATTGCCGGTGACATCGATGGTGGTTGCAGTGATCGGATGGCGGGAAAATTTGGCAAACTCCGATTTGATGTCCTGAGCCGCCACGGTGCCGTCATGGCAGGGATAACAGTTTTTTTCCTCCTCCAGTTGATGAAGCAGTCGTTTGGCCCCGCCTGCCCCATGCGGGGTGTGGCAGCTGGCGCAGCCGTGTTCCGCCACGGTCCGCGGGTTCATCTCGCCCCCCTTGACCCATGGCTTGTTCGAAGTGGCGTGGCTTGAGCCGTTCCAGCCGGAAACATTCTCATGGCAGGTGGTGCAGAGGGCGGAAAATTGATTGCCCATGACGAGAAACTTGCCGAAGGTGTCGTCGTGTGGATCATGGCAGGTGGTGCAGTGGATATTGCCGTCGCCGTAGGAACGCAGCCCAGGAGGGATGACCGGAGACAGCTGTGGATTGGGCAGGGCCTCATAGTAGTTGAAGGAGACGGGGTGATCGTTGGCGATGTCGGTGCCGAGATTGCTGCGTCGGGCGGTGAGCTCCATGTTCATCTGAATCCCGTCTGCAGGCTCCAGGACATTGCCGAGGGCGATGGTGCCGTCGTGACAGCTGAGACAGAGCCGGGTCGGGCCGGAGGGTTGGCCGGGCGAGGAGCTTAAGGTGCTGCTCTGGTAGAGGGTGTAGTTTGTCGGCTGGAGATTTCGGTTCCACAGTGGAGTAAAGGGGGTGGCGTTGTGAGGGGTGTGACAGAAAATACAGATACGGTCCTCGGTCAGCGCCCGTATTTCCCCCGGCCCGCTGATGGAGAGATTGTGCTTGGAGTTGACGATGCTCATTGCCCCGTTTGCCGTCCCCGTCAGACAGAAAAGGCACAGCAGCGCCAGTGTACTGAAGCATTGTCTCATAGCATACCTCATTGGGCAGTCCCGGTCAGCAGTTCAAAGATCTGAATGCGCTTGTTGTAAGTGTCACAGACATAAAGCCGACCGGTCGGAATATCAATGAAAAGTCCGGAAGGCATCCAGAACTGGCCAGGGCCGTTTCCCTGGGAGCCGATGGCGAGAAGATATACGCCTTGGCGGTCAAAGATCTGCACGTTGTCGAACAGGGTTTCGGCGACATAGATGTGACCGGCGCCATCACCGGCGATGCCCTTCGGACTGGCAAAATCCCCGGAGCCATTCCCATGGCGTCCGAAGGCGCTCCAGATATTGTTGTCCGGGTTGTAAAGCTGGGCGCGGAAATTCATCGAATCAGTGACGAAGAGCATGCCCTGCTGGTCGGCGGCAAGATGGACAGGGAAATTGAGCTGGCCGGTTGCTTCGCCGCGGCTGCCGATGGCGGTGATGAACTCGCCCATCCGACTAAAGACGAGGATACGGTGCGCCAGGGTCTCGGCGACATAGAGCCGCTTGTCGCGCGGATTGAAGGTGATACCGGTGGGGCGCCGCAGGGGGACGCTGTTAACCGAGGCGATGGTGCGGAGGTGGTTGCCCGCCCCATCGTAAAGGATGATTGCGTTGAGCTGCGAATCGGTGACATAGAGATTGGCGGCATCGTCAAAGGCGACTGCCACCGGTGAGGCAAGGCGCTCCTGTTTGCCGGCCAGCACGATCATTGTGTAAAATTCGCGGGCCGGGACATACAGATGAACTCCTTGACGGCCTTGGTCGGCAATTGCCATGACGCCTTCCGGGCCGATGGCCACGGCAACGGGTCGCTGAATTTTCCCGCCCAGGCTCTTGCCGGTGATGAAGGTGGCAAGGGTTTGCCCCTCCTGGCTAAATTCTCTGATGGCGCCGGCATAGCGGACTTTGCAGTCAGCGCCGGGCGGCCAGCAGATATCTTCCCCCTTCAGGGTGACCGGTCGCCATTTGACGGGGGCGCAGCCGCCAAGCAGCGCCGTGGCCAGATAGACGATGAGAAGCAGGAGAAGCTGGCGTGTCGGTGTTCTCATGGTTTCGGTTTACCGTTGTCCAGTCATTTGTGATGGCGTCGTAAAAAATCCTTTTTTATCATACAGAGGACAGAGAAAATTTTTTAAATTACAAATAATTGCCTCTTGATGCTCTGTGAGCTCCGTGGTTGATTTTCTGTTTTCCGGGACCATCATTTTTTCTCTTCCTGCAACATTTCATGGACAATGGTGATTTTGGCCTCCTTCAGCAGGTTTTCCCGCCACTCGGCCATCTTTTCCCGGCGTTTGGTCTTGGTCAGCTGGTCCATGATGGCCGATTTTGCCTGGGCCTCGGGCATTTCCATGGCCGGCTGATAGTGATCGAAGCTGATGAGATGGAGGGTGCCGTCCACCACCAGCGGATCGGAAAGAGTGCCTGGCTGCATTTTTTTGGCCGCCTCATACAGTCCCGGCCTGTTTGTCGGTGAAACAGTGACGCCTTTTTCGACGATAAAACCGTCTGGGGTGAGCAGGGCGGGATTGTTGTTGTGTTCTGCCCTGATTTTTTTGGCGAGTTCCTTGACCCGTAACGTAGCGGCCGGATCCTTTGGGTCGAGGAAGAAGATGACATCGGTGACCACCACCTGTTCCGGAGCCGAAAATTGCTCCTTGTTCTCCTGGTAGATTGTGTCCACCTCGTCGTCGCTGATTGTTATCGCATCGTAGACGTCTTTTCTGATCGTCCCTTTGATCACCAGATAGCGGCTGATCTCTTTTGTAACATCGGCAATGGTTTTCCCCTGTTCCGTCAGAGATTTTTCCAGCATCTCCCGGCCTCCGGCGGCACTGATACGGGCCTCAAGCTGCTTGTCGACAATGGTCGGATCGACGCTGATGCCGAGCGTTTTGCCGCGCTGAAAGGCAAGTTCCTCCAGAGCCAGCTCCTGCAGGGCGTCATAGCGCAGTTTGCGGCTTAATTCGGCCGACATCTCCCTGCCGCCATATCCTCCCTGGTTCATCAGGGCCATGATGGACTGCATCAGTTCGCCCATCGTGATCTTGCGGTCGTTGATGGTGGCGACGATGAGGTCGGTATTGCCCTGATGCCCCATCATGGCCGAATTGAGCGTCTCCGCTCCGTCGGTCGTGGGGGCAGAGCCCATCCCTTTGAAAGCCGGAGCCGGAGCGGCAATCAGCAGGCCGGCGCCAAACAGGGTGGTGACAAACAGTGTTTTGGAAATGCGCAGTTTCATGGACTATCCTTTTTGGCTATCGATTGATTTGCGTCGGGTGTTTGTTTTTTTAGAGGATTTTCCGTTTTATGGTGAACCGCACCATGGTGTAGGAGCGGGTACTGTTGCTGTCGGCAAGGGCGGAATCGGAGGTGGTGTGGGACGCCGAGATGTCGAAATCGAGCTTGCCGACATGCCAGACCAGGGTGGAGAAGAAGGAAAGAATCGTCGATTCGCCCACCCCCTGATACAGGGTATAGTTACCGCTGAGTGAGGCATTGAGGTTTTTTTCCGGCAGCACGGTCTGCACCTGGGCCTGCGCGGTATAAAACTGCTCGGAGAGGGTGATGTCCGCTTCGTTGCCGACAAGATCAAACTGAGTTGTCTGCACATCTTCGAAGGAAAGGGAAAGAAAGCCGGTGGTTGTCGTGGTGATGTCGCGGCTGTAGCCGACAGAGGCGGTTAAGCGATCCTCGTCTGTGGTGGTCGAACGGAGCCAGCTCTGGGTAATGTCGCCCCGGAAGGGTGAGCGGGTGAAACCAAGGCCGATGCTGTGCGATTTTGAATGGGCCGGCTCGCCGGGGTAGATGCCGTCCAGCACGGTCTGGTCATGCTGGGTATAAGTGTAATGTGGGCTGATCAGATTGTTGAAGAGAGGCAGTTGCAGGGACGATCCCCAGCTTTTGTTCTCCAGCTCGTAGTCGGCGGCCACAAAGGAATAGTCGGCCCGGTAGCGATAGTCCCAGATGTCGCCGGTCGGATCTTCAAGTTCGTCGAGAGCGGCAGGCAGGATGGTCACCCGGTAATAGAGGCCGATCCAGTCAAGACGGTAGCCGATGCCTTCGGTCAGGGGAATCTGCCGGTCGTTGTCATTGTGGTCGATGATGAAAACTTCGATCGTCTCGCGGTTAATGGTCTGCGGCTGATAGGTGATGCTGAAGAACTGGCGGCTGGCGTCAATGGTATGAATCTCGAACAGGGTGGTCGGGGCGCCCTGGTTGTCCGTGTAGGAAAGTCCGTGCCAGACCCCGGTCAGCAGCGTTCCCCAGGGAATGTTCTTGGCATAGTCAACGGTAAGCCGGTAATCCTGTTGGTCGGTTTCGCCGCCGGTGGCGTCGGTGTTCTGATAACCGGCGGAAAAGGCGGAGGACAGACTTTTGAAGAGCCGGTGGTGGAGGCGCCAGGCGTAGCGATCCGACTCGGTTGCGGTGACGGTGTCGAGTCGGGCGCGACGGGAACGGGAGCTGCGGTCACTGCGGTCGTAGGAGAGGGTTGAGTCAAAATTGTGGGGCAGGTCGATCTGCAGCTCGGAGTAAAGCTGCTCCTGTTCGGTCAGAAAGGTTCGTTTCGTCGTGTCGGCGAAGCGTTCGTTGTCATCCTCTTGATCCCTTGTCCAACGGCTGGTAAAGCGCATCGAGTCGAAATATTTGATCAGGCCGAGGTTATACTGGTCATGGACGGTGTCGCTCAGGCCGCCGTAGCGGGAGCTGGTTGTATGACCGTAAGTGCCGTTGACGCTCAGGTCGCGCAGATAATAGCTGAGAGTGGAGAGCATGGTTTCATGTTCGGACTCGGAGCCGGTGGTCGCCTCCCGGTTGGTATAGGTCAAGGCGGTGGACCAGGGCCGTTTGTCGTAGAGGGCGCGGGCGCCGTGTTCGTAATAGGTGGTGGCGCCGCTGCCGCCGGCATTGCCCGAGGTCATCGGTGTGGTGCGCTGAAAATAGAGTTCAAGGTTGTAGGGGTGGGTCGGCAGGATCTTGAAACGTTGCTTGAACTGGGTGGCATTGCCGTCGTAATAGCTGTACGTTTCGCCGTTGTTGTCAATCCGTTCCTGCTGGAGGCCAAGGCCGATGGCTGTCTCCATGGTGACGAATAACGGGCTGTAGATATACCCGTACCCCTTGGTGGAAAATCCTTCCTGCATGAGAAAATCCTGGGCGCTTCTGCTGATGTCGCCGCTGATCCGGTCCTCTTCGTAAATTCCCTGGATCCCGAAGTCCGCAAGAAAATCGACGTATTTCGGGATGAACTGTCGTGCCGCGGCTAAAGCGCGGCCGGCGGGCAGCAGGAAAAAAACCAGCAGCGCCGCTGAATACAACGGCGCTCGTGTCTGGCTGGTTGTGCGGAAGGCTCGTCGCTGCATGAAAAGAGCTCGGCCTACTTGCCTTGTTCCTGCCAGGTTTTCAGTTTTTCCTGGGCCTTTTCGATCAGCTCCTCTTCGCTCGGGTAGGTTCGTCCCTTTTCCGTGCCAAAGGCGTAAACGTTGACCAGTCGTTCCCCGAACTGGCTGGTGACGAAGATCAGGGACTCGATATCGAAGTTCGGGTCCGCGTAGGAGCGGAAGTAATCGATGTTGTCATAATCAATGTAGATATCGGCGGGCAGGAAGAGGTTGCCCGGCCTGGTGCCGGAGCCGCCGAAGAAGAGGAGGAGCTGGCCGTCGGCCCGGAAGATCTGAACGTTTTCAAAGGCGGCGTCCACGGCAAAGACGCGGCCCTTGCGGTCCACCGCCACTCCGCGCGGGCGGGCGAAATGACCCAAATTTGCCCCAGGGCGGCCGATGGCGCCGCGTTGGTGGCCGTCGCGGTCGTAGATGACGATCTGAAAACGACCGGAGTCGCTGACATAGAGCAGCTCGTCCGGGCCGATGGCGATGCCGGTGGGCAGGCCGAGGTTTTCCTCAGGCTTGTTGGTGCGGCCGAAAGCAGTGATCTTCTCGCCGGAGGCGATATCAAACACCTTGATCTCCCTGTCCCGGGAATCAACGACGTAGAGCATGCCCTGGTAGGCGACCGCATCCACCGGCTTCCATTGACCGGACAGACCGAAGCTCTTTACATAAAAGTCGTTTTTGTCATACATCAACACCTCGCCGCGCACCGAGTCGGCGACAAAGCGGTTGCCCGCCTCATCGAGGGAAATGTTGATTGGCTGCACCACCTTGCCGAGTCCTTTCGCCCCCTCCATCTGCTGGAATTTTTTGTTTTTCACATCAAAGACCACCAGGGTGGCCTGGGAGTCGCAGACATAGATCTTGCCGTCGCTGACCGCGACCCCATAAGGCTTGACCAGTTGATAGCCCTGGTTTTTTTCGCCGGTGAGAAAGGTGTCGAAGGCGCTGCCCTCCGGCACCACGTCGGTGGAGGAGGTAAAGCTGGTAAGAAACTGCAGGCGCGGCGGTGCCGGCGGGTCTGGGAAAAAGACGGCATCCGTCTGCTCCGTTGGTTTGGGGGTCGTGGTGACGCAGCCGGACAAGAGCAGGATGCCGGCGGCACAGGCAAGAAGCAGTGTAGTGCAGAGGCGATAGCGTATTGTATTCATCAACCCACCTATGAATGATTGTGCTGAGAGTAACAGCCTCCCTTGTGGAGACCGCAGGCTGGACAACAGGAGACTCCGAACCCCGGCGGCATAATAACGGAAGCCGGGCAGCAGTTCGAGACCTCGGCATAAATGCAAGAATAATTCCGCCGATTGCTGATCCTCTTCATTAATACGGGATAACTCGTGGGCAGGGCAAGAACTTTTTCCGGGCAGGAGAAAACGGTCTTTTGACGGTTTCGGCGGTGAAGAGGGTGGCCATGCGCCGAATTGGGGGAAAAGCGCCGCTGGTGGGGGAAATGCCCCGGTAGCTGGGTGACCGGAAGGTGACGGGAAAAAAAGGGGATGGCGAACATGTTTTGTGTAACGCTTTGAATCAAAAAAGAAAAATAAAAAAGGAATGGATCGTTCTCATGTTGGCACGACCTGTGCTCACTAAGAAATGCCAGAAGATGATCATTCATGTGATCATACTTGTAACGCGCTCATGGAATTTGGGGAAATTCATGGGAAAGTTGTTCGAAGCAGGAAACAGTGAAAAAAAGTGACCAATGCAACGTCAAAGGTCGCAACCAGGAGGAAAAAAAGATGATGAAAAAAAGTATTCTTATGGCGGCTGCCCTCGGACTGGTGGCGGTTGCCGCGGCCCAGGCCCAAAACTCCATCACCGGTTCATTCAACGCGGATGCCGGTACCGGTATTGTCGGTTCCAAGCATGACTTAAGTATCGCCACTGGCGTCGGCGCCCTCTATGGACAGACCGATACCCTGGACCGTATCTGTATCTACTGTCATGCGCCTCACCATGCCATGCAGACAGCCGATTCCGCCGGCATCAACTATCTGCCGCTGTGGAACCACGGGGTTACTACCCAGTTTTACAACCTCTATCAGAGTGATTTCGGCGACGGGCCTGCCGAGTCCGGCCTGGCCGGCGTCGGTGTTGACGGTGATGCCCAGCAGTTTGCCGATCGTCACCTCTTCAACGGCCAGGGAACCATCGGTGAGCCCGGCTCGGTCTCCCGTCTCTGCCTCTCCTGCCATGACGGCACGGTGGCAGTCAACGAGTATGGCCGTGATCCGCAGCGCTCCAACTCCCAGAAACACGGCAACAATATGATCGCCGATCAGTTCAAGATCGGCGGCGGCGGCAACCTGACCAACCATCATCCCATTGGTTTCAGCTACCTCGATGTCGTCACCGTCGATGACGAGATCGCCGATCCCGATACCGTTATCGGTGCCAACGGCACCACCATCCGCTCCCTGCTCTATGCCGGCGAGATGATGGAGTGCGTCACCTGCCATGACGTCCACAACACCCAGAACACCGGTGAGACCTTCCTCTGGAAGTCTGATCGGGAGAGCAAGTTCTGTCTGACCTGTCATGTGAAATAAACGTTTTCTCTCCTTTGGCAGTCACGAGGAGCCCGTTCGCGGGCTCCTTTTTTTTTTGGTGCATTTGCCCTGCAAAAGGGGAAAATGACCCATCTTCGTTGTCCCCGTTTTTTGTTTTCTTTTTCCTCATCCGCCCCTGTTAGAAAATTTCTTTTTGAAAATTAACATCTTACCAAAAACAATGGTGGTTTCTTTCCAGGTTGTTTTTGTGACACTCTGTGGCATGATACTTGATTCGGAAAAGTGAAGCAGAGAGGAAGAATCCCCGCGAGCGGCGCGGCGGCGACAATGAGCGAAGAGGGAGAAGAAAATGAAGAAAGAAATGGTATTCGGTGTGGCGGCCTTTCACTGGCTTTTCCTTCCCTTGCCCGGCCAGGCGGCGTTTGGCGATATTCCTTGCGCCAACTGCCATGTCTGGGATGATTGCACGAGTCCGAAGGGAGAATGTGGTTCCTGCCATGCCCTGCCGCCGGACACCGGGGTCCATCGCGCCCATTTTTCCGGCAGCGATCCGACCCTGACCTACAACGACCTGAGGATCACCGCCGATTTTGCCGGGGGACTGCCGGCCGCCACCACCATGATCGGTTGCGGCAACTGCCATCCCCTGGACCGTGATGCCCATGGTAACGGGGTGTGGGGCGATGTTGAACTGGCCAATCCGGCCGCCCCGCCCGATTCTCTCAAGGCCTTGACCAACACCGGCACCTATGACCCCTCCACCGGCACCTGCTCCACCGTGTACTGCCACAGCGCCAACAGCTGGAGCACCGATGGACCGGTTCCCATGCCCTGGCCGGAGGCAACCGGCTGGGACAAGTACGTTGATCCCTTGCCGCGGCCGTTGCCTGACAATATTGTCACTGTTAGGGCGTATCGTGATGTGAGGTGGGAGAGCGGGCAGAGACTGACCTGTAACGGCTGCCACGACAATCCGCCCACCACCGCCGCCCCGGCCAACGACGGCGGGGCAGGCGACAGTCATTACTGGATCGATCCTTATGGGTACGAAAACCTGCATGTCTGGAACATGGGTTTTGCCGCCCTGAGCTGCCGTACCTGCCATTACGATACAGTGCGTGATTCGAGCACCGCTCCGGTGGATCCGCTGACCGGTCGCCGGGGTTACACCGATGTTGCTCTCTTTGACCGAGCCTTTCATGTCAACGGTCGGGTGGATGTGGCCTTTGACAGGGTTAATGGGGCCAGTTACCCCACCTCCTCGGGAGCTAAATTCTATGATCTGAGCGCAGCAACCTATGATCCGGCGACCCGGACCTGCAGCAACGTCGGCTGTCATCTTACCGAGACCGCGGTCACCTGGGGACTGCCCTATCGCTGGTATGACTATGGTCAGGAATGCGACCGTTGCCATGGCTATTATTGATGGCGTGAAAAGTCTTTTTTCACCACGGAGAGCGCAGAGGGCCCAGAGAAAATTTTGCATTACAGTCAGGCATCCCGGTGTGCTCAACGGTCTCTGTGGTTGATTTTAAGTTGTTATCAAACCATCATTATGAACCGCCGAGGAAAGTGAAAAGCGAGGAGAGCGAAATGAAAAAGAGACAGTATGCAGCGGTCTTTCTGCTGCCGATCGCCATCGGCGGCTTCGTTGGCGCGGCAGGTGCCGCCCAGTCACCGCACGGGCCGGATAATGGCATCGATTGCCTGGACTGCCACGGCGATCATAACGGCACGGTCATCGCCTGCACCGTTTGTCATGACAATGTGAGCGGCAGCTCGTTTTCCAGGATCGACGCGCCGGCGGTGGAGTCACACGCCGGTTTTTCCTGCCAGACCTGCCATGACCCCCATACCTCCTCTCAGTGCTCGTTGCCGCTGGTTGCCGGCAGTTTCTCCGGTTATCAGGTCAACGGTCAGACCACGACCTTTTTCGTCAGCAGTCGGATGATCCTCGATCCGGCCTGGAGCGATCCGGCCCGTTGGCCGGTGAAAAGCGGCAGCGAGCGGGGGCTGATCCTTACCGTTGCCGGGGGGCTGCTCGACAGCACGCGGACGCCGCCGGCCTATGTTGATTATTCCGCCGAGGTGGTGGCGGCCGACGCCTCCTCCATCACGGTGAACGGCACCCATGCCGGGGCGGCGCTCGACGGTTCGACGGATTTTGCCCTGATTTACGGTCAGTTGATCCGGCCGCTGGTCACCGGCAGGGCAGTACATTTCGGCGGGCCGACAACCTTTGCCGCCAATGACGGGCTGGCGGCGAACGGCGGCGATGCAACGCCGGACGGTATCTGTCAGGTGTGCCATACCCGGACGAAATACTGGCGCAGCGACGGTTCCCTTGCCAGTCACAACAGTGGTCAGAACTGCACTTCATGCCATGACCATGCCAAGGGCTTCAATGCCGGTTGCGCCTCCTGCCACGGCAATCCGCCGGTGGCGGATATCCCCGGCGGCGATGATGGGCTCGTCCTGGTGCCGTCGCCCACCGGTTCCGCCACCGCCGGCGCCCATGACCTCCATGCCGGTGCCGGCGGCTTTCAGTTCAGCTGTGACCTGTGCCATGCCGGCGGCATGCCGGCGTCACCCATTTCCGGTAACGATCGGATTCAGATCGGTTTTGCCGTCAATCCGGCCGGCGTGCCGTCTGTCTATGACGGTCAGGTCGGACTCCTTGCGCCGTATGGCTACGAGGGTACGGCTGGCACGACGGTGACGACCAACGGTTCGCTGACCTGTGCAAATATCTACTGTCACAGCAATGGCGCCTGGGTATCGACTGGCAGGATGAATGCCCACGTCACCCCGCCGTGGAATGCCGGCGGGCCGCTGGCCTGTGACAGCTGTCATCCTTACCCGATGCGAACCGGTCCCGATGATCCACGCAAGGACACCCATACCGCCCATGCGGTCAGGGGCTACGGTGATTGTGTTCTCTGCCATCAGCCGACCATTGCCGACCATCGCTTTCACTCCAATAAGATCTATGATGTGGCGCCGGCCCCCCTTTTCCCGGGCCGCCCATCGGATGGCAACGTGCCGCTCTCGTTCACTTATGTCTTTGCCCCAGGCGGCGGCACCTGTTCCGCCAATAGCTGCCATGCTTACTGGGGCTATTCCGATCCGGTGCGCTGGGGCATGAACAGCGCCCTGGTCGTCACCCCTTTCCTCAGTGCTCTGCATGCCGCGGACACGGACCGGACCATCACCTTCGACGCCAGCCGTTCCGCCTGTTACGAGACAGTGGACGGCGTGGTGGAAGAACGGAGCTGCGATTATGAGTGGGCTTTCGGCGGCAGCGGCAGTGTTAGCGGCGGCAACAACGCGGATGTCATGGTCTACCGCTATGACGCGGAGGGAGAATACACCGTGACGCTGACCATGCGCGAGTCGATAACCGGCAAAACGGCAAGCGACAGCGTCGTGGTGCGGGCGGAAAATGTCACGCCGCCGCCGGCCACCGCGGATTTCGCCACCGCGCTCTCCGGACGGACGGTGACCCTGACCGGCACCCTGCCGGCCGGCATCAGTCGGGCTTATATTTACTGGGGAGACCGCAAGACCACCCAGTCGTCTCAGCCCGCCACCGACCTGGCCAACGGTCTTGTCCATACCTACGCCCGGGCCGGCAGTTTTTCCATCCGGGTACAGACTGTCGATGCATCCTATAACAAGACGGACTACACCACGAGCGAGGATGGAGATCTGCTGGTCATTGTTCCCTGAACTGAACCCAGGGCAGATAGCAGGCAGGAGGGAGCGGGGCATTTGGCCCGCTCCCTTTTTTGTTTGCTTCCTTTGTCTCCTGGTAGCCGGAATGTTCCTCTGCGGCGGGAAAAAGGAGAGGGGGCGAAGATGGCGGCACCAGGCTGGCTCATCACAGGGCTAAGATGAATCGGTTATAGGTGAAAACACCCTGTCTGGGGCAAATCGCGCAGTGATGTTATTCCTCCTTGCGATTTCATGGTGTTTTGGTTGGAGAGAAGTACCCAGCGAAAAAAGAGGGGGAAATGTACCCAATTTTCATAAAATGAAAAAAATATTATTTTAAATATCAAGTTATTATGATGAAAAATGGTTTGGTGGGCATGAAAGGCATGCCGATTGCTAAACAAGAAAAAACAGATTCTCAAGTGTCCAGACGCGCGTTTACAAGCATGAGATTCTCGCTCTATCACCGAAGAAGCACGGTTCCCCCAAACCGTTTCGGTGCCGGACGAGAGGGACAAAAAAAGAAGGTAACTCAAGGAGTGAAAAATGAAAAAAAGGTATAAAAGTGGTTTGATGGTGTCCGCACTGGCGACCGCTGCCCTGATGGCCGGCGTCAATGCCTTTGGCCATCCGTCTGTTCCCTTGCGCGATGCCACCGGTGCAATAATCAACAACAGCACCACGGCCTACAGCCCCAAAGCAACCTGCGGCGCCTGCCATAACAAGGTTGTTACCTACGACGCGGATGGTATCGTCGGCACTGCTGATGATGAAGGAACCACCTCGACTTCCGGCGCCCGCGGCAGCTATGCCGGCGGCGGCGCCACCAGAACCGTCATCAAAACCCAGGGCCTGCAGAACGAGGTAACCGGCGAGGCCGAGTGGGTCACCTATACCGTCGAGGCGTATAAACATGGTTTTGTCACCGGCCGTCACTCCCAGCAGGGTCGTAACGAGGATTACGGCAACCATCTCCGTCATGCCCTGGGCGGCAAGTTCTGGGAATCAAGCCCCGGCATGTTCGGCAAGTACTGACCCCCTTCCAACCGCCAGTTGGCGGCTAAGAATGCGGATCCTCTCGCCAATCCCCTCGGTTTTGAAATGGGTGCCCAGGAATGGGGCAATACCTGCGGCGTCTGCCATGTCGGCGGCGGCCAGCTCGAATACAACCGTGATCTCGAGGCCTATGGTTCGGCCGACGAGGGTGGCGGCGACTCCTTTGTTATGAAATACGCCCGGCCTGACGACCCGAATACCGCTCTTGACGAAACGAGCTGGGACAACGTCACCATCGGCAGCATGGATGCATCCAACAAGGCGGAGATGGACTGCCTCATGTGCCATCTTGACGGCTCCAATCCCGGTTCCGCCTGGCTGAAAACCCTTGACTGCGGTCCGACCAACCCGATCGGTCCGATGAACGATCCGACCTGTTCCGGCACCTCCATGTTCCCTGGGCTGCGCACCGTTGATAGCGGTGACGGCGTCCAGAATTACGACATGTTCAACCGTAACTTCGGCCTCAAACAGCGGCGGCTTGATCTCATCGCCTCCATGGGCGCCGGCGCCAAGGGTGTTTTCACCGACGCCGACGGTGACGGTAATGATGATGATCTGACCGGTGTTGACTGGGGTGCCGCTGCGGTACAGTCCGGTGGTCCCGCCTTGAGCGTGGGCCAGTGTATTGATGCCACCACCGCCTATAACGACGACGGCGGCTGCATCAGCTACTCCTATGCCGGCGTCAGCGGCGGTTGTACCTCTGCCGCGCCCTACCGGGTGACATCGGCTACCATTGCTCCCTGTATCAAGGTGCCCTCCGCCAAGATCGCCGCCACCCCGAAGAGCGAAAACTGCTCCGTCTGTCATGCCCGTGACGACAATACCATGGGTCTGCCCGGCATGATGGCCATGCGGACAGGTTACGGTAACTATGGCCTCATCCATGATCCGTCCAATCCGATGCCGTCCGGCAACATGGGCGCCAGCCGTGATCTCGATACCGACAACGGCGTGGGTGCGATCAACGACGATTACTGGTTCGATTTCGGCTGCAAGACCGGTATGGGCAAGCGCGCCCACAAGATCACCGCCACCGGTGATGAGTACGGCACCAATGGCCGCTGGGGCATGTCGATGTTCATGCCCTCCACCCTGGACATGAATCCCGCCACCGTGCCCAACGCCGGTGACCCGATTCTCGATGCCAACGGCAATCCTGCCAAGATGCCGGATATCGATGTCCATGACCGCAACGGCATGGAGTGCGCCACCTGCCATTACGCCGTTGGTTCCACCACCGGTACCGGCTACGAGGACATTCCCTCCAAGGAAGCGCACGGTTTTGTCTATCCGGCCGAGCGTATCTTTGCCATGGACCATCAGTTCGCCCAGGCCGACTCTTTCCCTGATACCAAGGGCAAGAACAACCTTGACTCGAAGATCCGCTGCGAGAGCTGTCATACTGTGCGCGACAACCCGAAACTGACCGATAACGGCGGCGATCTGGTTGCCCCGATGCCGCTTCACAACGGTCTGCCCCAGCTCCATCTCGACAAGATCGGCTGTGTCACCTGCCATGTGCCCGAGACCTATTCCGCCCCCGGTCGCCTGAAATACCGCGACTGGACCGCCGGTTTCGCCCGCGGCACCTTCAGGAACGTGCTGGACTGGAACTTCGATCTCGTCACCGGTAGCCACAATACGGTACCTTCGGTGCGGAAATGGGTGACCAAGAACGGCGAGCGCAAGATCTACCCGGTTCTGCCCTCTCTGCTCCCCACCTGGTTTGAGGTTGTACCGAACTCCGGCGTGCTGGCCAAGGATGATGCCGGTATGGTCGCGGCCGGCGAGCCGGTTGACAATATTCTGGAAGAGGCCGCCACCGGCTCGATGTTCGCCTCGCCGGTCAAGAACCGTGATCTGCAGAAGGTTGCCGAGTTTGTCCGTGACAACAACCCGCAGTTTGATATGCGGCTCAACGGAGGCAACACCGTGCCCCTGTTCGACGGCTTCCAGATCGTCGATTCCTGGGAGATCGACACCGAGGCGGAGATCAACGCCATGCTCGGCGCCTTCCAGAGCCAGGCCAATGGTTCCGACGCTCGTTTTGTCAAGTTTCTTAATGTTGTCCAGGCTGATTTCGACGTCACCCATGGTGTGGTGCCGAAAGAGTGGGCCCTGGGTGGCGAGAATCGCGGTGGCTGTGTGAGCTGCCACTCCAGCAAGGTTGCCGCCCTGCCCAACCCGGCTTGGGATCCCAGTGACAATGATCCGGCAATGATGGTGCCGAATCCCAATTACTCACCGTATTCCGTCGGTTTCTTTGAGGGATATGTCCAGCCTGTTGCCAATGCCGGCATGCCCGGTTTCGGTGTCGGCGGTTACGAGATCGTCAAGAACTGGATGGCCATGTTTGCTGATTTCGACGCGGCAGCCATGTGCGGTGCCGGCGATCCTACCAAGATGGCGGATAATCCGATGACCCCGGCCAATGACCCGGATCATCACACCTTCTATTTCAACCCCATGACCGGTCAGCCCAACATGACAGCTGAGTGTGCGTCCTGGTCCTGGTTCTCCAACAACCCGATGTTCGGCACGGTTGGCGGCAACGCCCAGCTGCAGCACGTCATCGGTATGATGACCACCACCTTTGATCAGGCCATGGGCTTCCCGAGTGGCACCGCCATGCAGATGGGTATGTACGACGGTGTTGCCGGTATCCAGGGCTTTGCCCTGAAAGAGCTGCAAACCTCCGGTACCCTGGGTTGCAACCCGTTTGCCGGTCCGATCAGTTTCAGTCCGGTGGCCGGTCAGTCTGTTAATAACTGCATGCCGAACTACGCCGATCCGGCAGTTGCCGCGGCAGTACCCGGGGCAGCGATGTATGCCGGCATGATCAACGGCACTTGTGTCGGTGCTGATCCGGGTGCCGGCACTCCCGGTGCCTGTTCCGGCGGCTTCCGTGACAGCGGCGCCTGTATGACCGACGCCGACTGTCAGGGTGCCATGACCGATCTGGCCGAGATCGGCCATAATCCGATGGGTCTGCTGCTGAGCAGGCAGGAAGCTGTTTCCCACTTCAAGATCGACCTGCAGCAGAGCTACAATGCCGACGGTTCGCCGAAGGTGAAGTGGGCGGTCAGCGGCGAGCAGAACCCGAGCAACCCAAGCCATGTCAATGCCTGGGATCAGGCTCAGTACTGCTATGACTACATGGGCGGTCCCAATCCGATGACCCCGGCGGTAGTGCCGTGTAATTCCGCGGCCGCCACTGCCATGGACGGCAAGCGTCACATCGCTACCGCAGTGAACGCCAACCAGCTCCTCGGTTATCCGGCCCAGACCCTGTCCATGCTGATGAGCCCGAGTGTCGCGGTCGCGGCGCCGACCTACAAGGTTGACGCGATGCTGAGCGCTCTGCCCTCCAATGAGACGGATCTGACGGTCGAGTACAACGCCACCCGTTCAACCTGTGCATCGGTGGTCGATGGCGCGCTGACTCCCTGGGCGGCTGGCTGCAACTACAGCTGGAATACTCCGGGAACCTCCTCGGTGACCGATGTTTCAAGCGGTGTTCGTGAAGCGGTCTATCCGGCCGAGGGCGAGTACAGCGGCACAGTTACCGTCTGCCTCAACGACGATCCGGCCACTCCGGCTGACGAGTCCTCTGTCTGTGACAGCGAGACGGTCAGTGTCAACGCGGTGGTTGTCGAGCCCGAGGTGCTGGGAGTTGATTTCACCAGTGCGGTCGCCGGCAAGACCGTTACCCTGACCGGGGCCAACCTCGATCCGACCATTGTTCGCGCCTATATCTACTGGGGCGACAGGAAGTCGAGCTCGGTCACCGGAGCGCAGCTGGCTGCAGGTGTTGCCCATACCTACACGGTGGGTGGCAAATCCTACGACATCAGTGTCAAGGTACTTGCTGCCGACTACAGCCAGACGGTCTACGCGGTAGGTGATGATGGCGATCTCCATGTAACACTGCCGTAATCACGCAGAGTCCCTGACTCTGGGTACAGCCGGGAGCAGGCAGGGCAACCTGCCTGCTCCTTTTGCGTTGACGCTTCAGGAGGACTGACGGTTTATTTCTTTTTTTACGCGAGACAAAGATTTCTGTATAACGGGATTTGCCAGGAACACCATTCGGAGATTTTTGTCTTGGGTAAAGGAAGATGGTCTCGTAAACTGAAAATTAACCACAGAGACCGCAGAGCGCCCAGAGGTGACTAATTGTAATTAAAGATTTTTTCTCTGTGTCCTCAGTGCGCTCTGTGGTGAAAAAAGACTTTTTACGGGTTCATCAAAAAAACTGCCGGAAACAATCCCCTTATATGCCAGAATTTTCAAGGAGCCTTTCATGAAGCGAATCACCAGCACCCTGCTCGCCCTGTTGCTCTGTCCCATGATTTCTGTTTCTGCTGGAGACGCCAGCACCCCTTCCGCTGCTGCTGTGCAAAAAGAAGCGGCTCTCACCCAGGAACAGGCCGCCCTCCAGGATGAAGCGCGGGAAAGAGAAGCTAACCGGCAAAAGGCGGCGAAGGCCAGAAAAGAGATTGTTGCCCGGGTCAATGGCGAGGAGATCAATATGTATGATTTCCTCGGCATGATGAACCGGGTGGCGAATGCCTATTACAAAGGGGTCAGCGAACCAGACGAGGCGACGGTGCTGGAGATCAAGCGGCGTGCCATGGCCCGCCTCATCTTTGAGGAATTGGCTGTGAAGGAGGCGATCGGTCAGGGCATCAAGCCGGTCCCTGAGAAAACCGAGCAGGCGATCGCCAGCATGAAGGAGAGTTACGGCGAGGAAGGTTTTCGTCAGTATCTTGCCGATATTGCCCTGTCCGAGGAGGGATTGCGGTCCCGGATCGAACGGGGGCAGTTGCTGGAAGGGATCACCGGACGAGAGGTTTACCAGAAGCAGGGCAAGGATCCGGAGGCGGTGAGCAAACTGTATAAAGAGTACAAGGAGGCCGGCAAGCTGCGTAAGGCGGATCAGTATGTCGTCAAAGAGGTCTATCTGATGGCCGGATCTGACAAGGCGGCGACCCGAGCGGCGGCGGAAAAACTTCGTGATCAGCTCAAGGCCAATAACAACGATTTCTCCAAGCTCGTGCTCGATGGCACTTTTATCGTTCGTAAGATTCGGGTTGACCAGAAAAAATATCCGGTGGTCTTTGAAAAGATGCTGGGGATGGAGATCGGCCAGTTCAGCGAGGTGGTGGAGGATGGCGATTCCTTTCACATTTTCGAGGTGTTGCAGAAGGACCCGGCCCGGGATATGACGGAGGAGGAGGCCCGCACCATGTTGGAGGATCGTCTTGCCCTGTATCTCCAGGAAAAACGGCGCGCCGAGTGGACTGTTGAGCTGCGCAAGGATGCCAACATCGAAATCCTCCTCGATGAGCTGAAGGGAGAGGCCGCCGGGCAGGATGAGACAAAGGCGGCAAAATAGGTTCTCTATCTCACCATCTCGTCATCGATGAAGAGAACCTCCTCGGTATGGCCGTTGGGGAAGGTGAAGGTGCCTTCCCCATGGCGTTTGCCATCCTTGTAGGTTCCCTCAAAGCGCAGTCCGGAAGGGAAGGTGAAGATGCCGCGACCGTGGCGTTTGCCTTCGCGGTATTCTCCTTCGTAGCGGGCACCGCCGGCAAAGGTGAAGATGCCGTGACCGTGACGACGCGCGTGGGCAAATTCCCCTTCATAGACCGCACCGTCTTCCAGTTCAAGTGTGCCTTTTCCGTCGATGCAGTTCCCATTGACGCACTGGCCCTTGGTGTTGTTGGGAAAGGTGACGCGGCCTTCTCCTTCGACCACTCGGCCGTTTCTGAACTGGCCGAGATATTGCTGTTTGGTCGGGAAGGTGATGTTGATCTCGCCGTCCATCTCGCCGTCCTTGAAGGTGCCCTTATAGCGGGTGCCGTCTGCCAGGGTGAGGGTGCCTTCACCGTTGTAACGGTCATTGGCGAAGTTGCCGGAATAGGTGGTGCCGTCATCGAAGATAAGGCCGCCGAATCCCTGGCGGATGCCGTCCTTGAATTCGCCGCTGTAACGGGTGCCATCCGGCCAGAGCATGATGCCGCGACCGGTCACGCAGTTGCCCCGTTCGCATTCCGCATCCGTTTTGTCGGGGAACAGGACATAGCCGCCGCCGTCATACTGACCGTATTTGAAGTTCCCCTCGTAGGAGGAGCCGGAAGGCAAAAACAGGGTGCCGGTGCCGCTCGGTCGGCCGGAGACAAACGACCCTTCATAACGGCGGCCGTTGTCATAAAGCCAGGTTCCCTGACCATTAGCACAATCACCGGCCAGGCAGTTGCCGTCCGGTCTGCCGGTCCTGGTGCCGTTTTTTTTGTCGCCACCGATCAGGGCGCAGCCGCCGGAAAGGAGGAGGATGGCCAGGAGCAGCGGCCATTTTTTTCTCTTCATCGTCTTCTCCGGGATGATTTTTGCAGGACAGTCGAGATGGGCATCTGACGAAGATTCGAGTGATGCCTTGACATTACCATTTTTTTTGTCAACAATCAAACTGATGGTGAAAGCGGAACCGGGAAGCGGTCGGCAACAGGTGACGATGGGAAATCGGAATATCATAACAGTCTTCTGCTTCTGTCTGTTGCTGGCCGTTCCTGCGGCCGCCGTCTCGGACGCCTTTTCTGATTTCCGGGAAGGGGTGCGGGCAACGGTGGCGGCCGATGACTGCGCCAAATGCCATGATGAGGTGGTTCGTCTCCTCAAGCGTAAGGGCCTGGCCCATGCGCCGCTCTGTCTCGACTGTCATCAGGGTCATCCGCCGGCGGACATGGAGATCGTGCCGGCCTGCTCCACCTGCCATCAGGGCAATCCCCATTTCAACCTTGTCGGTTGCCTCGGCTGTCACCGTGATCCCCATGCGCCCCGGGAGATTTTTTTGACCCGCGATATGACTGCACCATGTCTGACCTGCCATCAAGAACAGATAAAACAACTGCGGGACAACCCCAGCATGCACAGCCGATTTCACTGCACCGCCTGTCACTGGCATCATGGACAGTTGCAGCCCTGCGGAAATTGTCATTTGCCCCACTCCGACGCCATGAAAGCCGATAGCTGCGTCAAATGCCACAGTCCGCATATGCCCTTGGTGATCCGTTATGGGGAAAATACCCCATCCGAGGAGTGCGGTTCCTGCCACCGCAATGTCTACGCAACACTGGGGAAAACATGGGGCCGGCACCGGAGCGTCTCCTGCGTGCAGTGCCATGCCGGGCAACACGGTATGATTCCTGCTTGCCAGGATTGTCATGAAAATCCCCACCCTGGTGAAATCAGGGAAAAATTCAGCGGTTGCGGGGACTGTCACGCCGCGGCCCATGACCTGTGGGGGACAAAGGCCAGCACCAGTAAATTTGTCCGTGAAAGTAAATAAGGAACAGTCATGCTCGCGATTGATGTTAGGGGTCTCGGACATAGCGAATCTTTTCCTGTTATCACATGTCTGCCGGTGCTGCTCCGGGTTCTGTTTGCTGTGCCGCACAGTGGTGAGAATCGCGATGCCCGTCAATAAAACCTTCCTTCTTGCCGGCGTTGCCCTGTTTTTTTGCGGTTTGTCAACCGGAGCAACATCCTGTCTGGCGGCCGACTGTCTTACCGGAGGCTGCCATGATGCGATCAGGGCCGGAGCCCATCTTCACTCCCCAGTTGCTAAAGGAGAGTGCGAGGTGTGTCATGACCCCACCGGTGTCACCAATCATCCTTCCGGCAGCGGCAAAGATTTTGCTCCGGTCGAGAGCGGCGCTGACCTCTGTTTTTCCTGTCACGACCGGCAGGGATTCGACGACCGTTATCAGCATGGCCCTTCTGTGTCAGGGGCCTGCCTTGCCTGCCACAATCCCCATGCCGCCGAGCAGCCAGTCCTTTTGCGCCTGCCGCTGCAGGAACTCTGCCTCGATTGTCACCAGGATTTTGCCCGTCGGATGAAAGGTGCTTCCTTTCTTCATTCCGCTATTACTGAACAGGACTGCGGCGCCTGTCATCTGCCTCACAGCAGCGGTTCTCCCGGCCTGTTGAAAGGAGAGAGCAGTTCTCTCTGCTTTGTCTGCCATGATGAACTGAAAAAGGCGTATGACAGTTCGTTGAATAAACACAAGGCCCTCTATGTCGGCCAGCAGTGCGGCAATTGTCATTTCGCCCATTTTTCCGAGCATTCCACCCTGCTGGTTCGCCCGGGGCAGGAACTCTGCTTCGGCTGTCATGGGGAAGACAGTGGCGGCCGTAATATCCGTCAGGAGATCGAGGGCAAAAAGGTGGTGCATGGTCCGGTGGCGGAGGGGCAATGCAGCGCCTGTCATCAGCCCCATGGCAGCAGCCATGCCAAACTGCTGAATGGGTCCTTTCCCGAGTCGTTTTATGCGCCGTTCCATCCTGATCAGTATGATTTTTGCTTCCGCTGCCATGACAAGGAACTGCTCACTGCCCAGCCGGTCGGCGCCCAGACCGCCTTTCGCAACGGCACCGACAATCTTCATTACCGCCATGTGGCCCGCAAGCAGAAAGGCAGAACCTGCAATGCCTGCCATACGCTCCATGCCAGTGACGGGGACAAGCTCATCAATCCCGACGGTATCCCGTTCGGTGACTGGAAAATTCCGATCCGATTCGAGGCCAGTGCCACCGGCGGCGGCTGTGTACCTGGCTGCCACCGCCCCCTGAACTATGACCGGCAAACCCCGATCGATTATACGACAGCGGAGCCGACCGCTCCCCCGAAAGCGGCGGAGGAAGAGAAGAAGACCATTGACGACAAACAGCAGGATGTCCGGACACCGGAGACTGATCTGGAGTCACTGGACAGCGGGCCGGGCAAACCATGAAGCACTCTCTTTTCCTTTTTCTTGGATGCTGCATTGCGGGGACGGTCCTTGTTGCCTGCTCCAGCGATCCGCTTGTCAACCACAAGCGGCTGACCAATTTTTTTGACGGGGTTCCACCCTTGCCTCCTTTAGAGCAGCTCTGTGAGGATAACATGGAGGATCTCTTTAACACCTATTATGAAGAGCGTCTTGCCGAGGCTGCGGCCGGATCGATCGAGGAGGAAAAGGTTGTCGTTGCCGGTTCCAGTCATCCTCCTTATGCCGAGAAGAACTGTGAGGGCTGCCATGATTTCAAAAACAAGAATCTTCTCATTGTGCCGGCCAATCAGCTCTGTGAAGTCTGTCATGTCGGCTTTGTCAAGGGGCACTATATCCACGGGCCGGTGGCGGTGCGGGAATGCCTCGCCTGCCATGTTCCCCATACCTCTGAACACAAGTCGCTGTTGCAGGAAAGTGTCAGCGGCATCTGCGCCAAATGCCATCAGGAAGAGCGACTGGCCTCGCAGATGCATCAGTTAGTCATGAAAAACAACATGGAGTGTGTCAACTGCCATGACGCCCATGGCGGCGAGACCCCCTATTTCCTCAAATAATTATGGCGTCGCAAAAAGTCGCCAACTGCTTCGTTGCTGCACGTTATCTCGTCACTGCGGCGTACACAATAACGCCTCATTCCTCGAAATGCGCGATGGTCTTCCAAAAAATCGCAAACCATGGTGGGCGGGAAAATGAAAACAACGAGTTACAATGCGCCGCCCGTTGGAATCGTGTTTTTTTACGATTCCGACAAATAATCGGGGTGATCCGGTCATGACGAAAAAGAACGAGGATTGTATCGTGCACGCTCTCAACCTGTTCCCTCCTTCGCCAAGGTTCCGTCGTCTCCCGCTGCTTGCCGCAGCCGTTCTCGCCGGCATTGTCTTGTCGTTTTCAGTCGCATGCCAGGCTGGCACTGGCTGCGTCACCGCAGACTGTCACAGCGCCTTTGCCGATACGACTCCGACCCATCCCGGCGAACGGGAATGCAGAGCCTGTCATCTTCACGTTGCCGACAATCATGGCCTGGCCGGCGGGGAAAAATCTACGCTGCAGGAGGATATGTGTGCCTCCTGTCATGAGGAGTTGCTGCAGCATCGAGTCATGCATGAACCGGTGACCCGCACCTCATGCCAGCACTGCCATGATCCCCATGGCGATATGGCCAACAAACTGCTGCCGTCTTCTTATTCCACTGAACCTTTCGTCAATTATGACGACAACGCTCATTCGCTCTGTTTTACCTGTCATAAGCGCGATCTGCTTATGTTCCCGGATACCTCGTATTCCACTGGCTTTCGTCATGGTATCCGCAATCTCCATTATCTCCACGTCAACAAGGCGAACCGGGGGAGAAGCTGCAAGCTCTGCCATGACGTGCATGGCACGGCCGGCGAAAAACTGGTCGCGGATACGGTCTTTTTCGGCAACTGGCGAATGCCGGTGGCTTTTCGAAAAACGGAAAATGGCGGCAGCTGCGCGCCGGGTTGTCACCAGCCTCGCCAGTATGACCGCACGGCAACCGGTATCGTTGTGCCGCGGCAGCAGGAGCCTGCCGTTCCAGGCCGGTAATGGACAGAGCACGGAAAGAATAACGGCCCGAGGACGGTGCCGACAGAAATATGAGGAGGATGCAGGGTGAGTGAAGGTCAGGGAAAAAAGATTCTCGATCAGTCGTTTCCGCGCGGGGTGGTAGTGAAGTGCGGCCTCGTTTTCATAGCAGCGCTTCTAGCTACCACCGCCGTCTTTTTTTTCATGATGCGCGATTCCATCGGCCCGACCTATGGCGAAGGATTTCGGATGCTGGCCCGCCTCGAAGAGGATATGCTCTATAAATCGTCCATCATTTACGGCAGCACCGCCCTGCTTGCCCTGATCGGTATTGTCGGCCTGACAATGCTCTACTCTCACCGGGTCGCCGGCCCCATTTACCGGCTGCGTCTCTTTGCCGGTCAGGTCCGCCGGGGGGATGTGGCAAGCCGGGTCAGCCTGCGCCGCACCGATGCCATTCAGCCCTTGGCCGATGAGATGAACGTCATGGTGGATGGCCTCCACAGCACCCTGGACGCCCTCAACCGGGAAATCGTTTCCCTGGAGCAGGAGGTGAAGAGCCTGGCCGATGGCAGGGGAGGTGACCAGCAGCATCTGCGAGAGCTGGAGAAGAGCGCGGGCATCATTGCCGCCATGCTTGAAAAATACCGGCTGTAATTGCGGGCGACCATGAAAAAAATCGTCTTTTTCTCCCTCATTTTTCTTGGCCTGGCCCTGCTGGTTTATTGTCTGGAACAGCAGCCCCATGCCTTCAGGGAAAACGAGTGCGCCATTTGTCATCAGGGCAAGCCCGGCACGCCGAATTCGATTCTCCATGAAAGTCCGACCCTGGCCTGCTCCGGTTGCCATGCCGATGTGCTTGCCTCCGGTTTCATGCACCCCATTGATGTCCGACCGGAAAAGGTGGCGGTTCCCCGCGATTTTCCTCTCTCGCCCTCCGGTCTCATTGTCTGTACCACCTGTCATGATGTGCATGGCGCTTATTTGGACAGTCAGGGGGAAACCACCGCTTTTCTCCGCCGACCGGAGCGGGGCCGGGCGTTCTGCGCCAGTTGTCACAGCCAGAGTTCCCTTTCCGGGGCCGGCGGTCATGAGCTCGCCCTGGCGGAGGCCCATTTTCAGTCCAAGTATATTGTTGCCGGCGACGGTCAGGAGCTGGACGAGACCTCGAAAAACTGCATCAGTTGTCATGACGGCGCCTATGGTTCGTCGGTCTCCATCACCAGCGGGGTGTGGCGGCACAGCAGCAAGTATGGCGGTGGGGCCTCGGCCATCGGCAACAAACACCCCATCGGCATCGATTATGAAGAGGCGCGGCTGCGACCCGGCCGCAAAACCGATCTGCGGCCGATGGCGCTGGTGGATCCGCGGATCCGATTTTTCGACGGGAGACTGGGTTGCGGCACCTGCCACGATCCCTATTCCCATCTGGACGACGATCTGGTGATGAGCAACGCCCGCAGCGCCCTCTGTTTTGCCTGCCACGCCATTGATTGATGGGCGTTGGCAGGGGAGATAATCCTCAACCTGGAACTGTTCGTTATGGCAGAGACATTCAAACGACGTAACTATTTCATCGACAAGGGCAGTCAGGGCCGCTTCATGGCCGCCTTTGCTTTGGCGTCCATGGCCGGTGGCGGCATTGCCGTTTTCGGTTTCCGTTATTTTGCCCAAAAAAAGATCGACGCTACCATCTATTCCATGAAATTGCCCGATATTCCCCTGCGTTCCCTGCTCATGGAAGAGATGCTGATCACCTCCCTTTTGGCTGCCCTCTTTGTCATTATTCTTTTTGTCCTGGTCGCCTCCCGTCTTTTTGCCAGACTGAGCGGCCCTTTGCAGAAGATGTCTTCGTCCCTGCGGCGGATTGCCGGCGGCGATCTGCAAAGCGGGGTGCGGCTGCGGGAAGATGACGAATTCCGGGAGTTCGGTGAGGAAGTGAACGCCATGGTCGAGGAGATGCGCTCCCGATTGGCGGTGATTCGGCACGAGAACAACGCCATCAGGGAACTGTGCAGGAACGGCGCGTCTGCCCGGGAGATCAAACCCCATATTGAGACGATGCGCCGGGAGATGGAGGTTTTTACCCTATGAACGGCAGGAGGAGAAGAGGGTGGCCGGCTGGCCTGCTGCTGAGCCTGTTGCTGGCGACGGGGTATCCGTTACCGCCGGCCACGCTGTCCGCTGCCACCCCGCACGCAGAGGTCGAGGTCAGGTGTCTGGACTGCCATGTCTCCCTGCCCCTGCCGGAGGCGCCGCTGCGCTTTCATGATGATCTGCATGCCATCTGCCTTGGTTGTCACACCGATTACTCCTGCAAGCCGGTGAGCGGTGATGGCTATTTCCGCCATCCGGTCACTGTGGTCCCCCAGTTTGCTGTGCCGGCCGACATGCCCCTCGATGTCAAAAACCGAATGGGTTGCATCACCTGTCATATCTTCCACGACAACCGAACGCCCCGTCCTGATCTCCATCCCCATCTGCTGCGCCGGGCGCCGGGGCCAACCTTCTGCCTGACCTGCCATGAAAAGCTGCCGGGAAAATAGGATGCGGCGACCGGTACCGGGCCGAGCGGTTTCCTGCTTTCGCCTGCTGGCTGGACTCGGGCTGCTGCTGGCCCTGTTGCCTGGTGTCGGCCATGGCCTGCCCCGCACCGGCCAGCTCGCCTGTTACGACGAGCAGGGCGCCCTTACCGACCACACCGGCACCGGCCAGGACGGTGATCTGCAGGCCGGTGATATCTGGCCGACGCCCCGCTTCTCCGACAACGGTGACGGCACGGTCACCGATCATCTCACCGGACTGGTCTGGCTGCAGGACGGCGCATGTCTCGGCGCCTTGACCTGGCAGGGGGCAATGAAGGCGGCGGCAGACGTCGGTGGTGATGGGGTGAAGTCAGGCTGCGTGGGCCTGGCAGGGCATAATGACTGGCAGCTACCGGAAATCGGTCAGCTCGAAACCCTGTTCAACGCCGGCGAGGCGAACCCGGCCGGCTGGCTCAATCGGCAGCGATTCCGCAACGTGCAGGCCGGAACCTACTGGTCGCGCACCCCGGGGGCCAACCCCTATGCCGCCTGGACCATAGATTTCGCCAGCGGTGAGGTGCGGCCGGCGGCCAGGGTCGAGAACCATTTCTGCCTGCTGGTCCGGAGCCGTGAGGGGCAAGGGGCAACGCCTCCCCTCCGTCTCCAGGATAACGGCGACGGAACGCTCACCGATTCGCTTACCGGCCTCATGTGGCTCACTGATGGCGGCTGTCTTGGCCAGGGCACCTGGCAGGAGGCACTGGCTGCCGTTGCCCGGCTTAACGAGGGGGTTGTCCCCGCCGATTGCCGTGGTCCACGTTCCGCTTACCGGGATTGGGCCCTGCCCAATCGCCACGAGCTGCGCAGTCTGATCGATCAGCAGCGTGATCTGCCCGCCCTGCCGGCGGACTATCCCTTTAGCGGGGTGCAGACCCTCTACTGGACATCGACCACCGTTGTCCCGATGCCGTCCCGTGCCTTTGCCCTGAACATGGCAAGTGGGGCACTCAGTCCCGAGGAAAAAAACCGCCTCGCCGCTATCTGGGCGGTGCGGCCGGCTGACGGTCGGACCGCACGGAAAAGGGCGGAGGAGGGTGAAGCGCAGAGAGGAAAAAAGGATTCCTTTCTGCTTCTGCCGGTTGGGCAGTCCCTTTCGATTGACTGGCCGCCGCTCCGGTTTACCGACCATGGCGACGGCACCATCACCGATAACATCACCGGTCTGATGTGGCTGCAAAATCCCGCCTGTTTTGCCGCCGAGACCTGGGAAGACGCAGTAAAGGTGGTGGCCGTCCTGAACCGCGAGCCGGAAAAACTCAAATGCACGGAATATGCCGCCTTTTACGGCGACTGGCAATTGCCGGAACCGGCCATGCTGGAAGAACTGGCCGCCGCTGCCGGTGCAGACGAGCCGGCCGCCTGGTTGAACGGTCAGGGCGCCGCTCATCTCCTCGCCCGCGACTACTGGACCGCGGAGAAGAATCCGCTCAATCTCTATTTTGCCTGGGCGGTGAATCTGCGTCAGGGCACATTGCGTAATTACCCGAAATCATTTGAATTGCATCTCTGGCCCATGCGCCGGGCCGAGATCACTGATCCGGTCGCCCCGGTCCCACTTCTCACCGGTAACGGTCTGCTTGATAAACTTTCTCTGGATCAGGGAGAAAAACTTGAGCTTTCTGCGGCGGTCAGCAATGCGGCAAGTCCGGTGCCCTCGATCTTCCAGGTCTGGTATGTGGCGCCGGACGGTTCCTCCCGCTGGCTCACCGGGGAAGGGGAGTGGAGCCGGCAGAAGTCCGATCTCTTTGCCGGCAACCTTTTCCAGCTTGCTCCGACCCAGCTTTTTACCGCCGATACCACGGAACTCGGCCCGGGCCTCTATACCTTTTTCCTTGGCGTTATGCCGACTGAACAGTGGGGCGGCGAGGAGGCGGCAGTGATCTCCAGGCTCGAGGTGACGATCATTGCCGGCAGCGCCGAGGACACCGGCGGGCAGGAGGAAGATGGGGGTAGGGAGGCTGCGGAAGGACAGGTCAGAGAAGAGATTCAGGTGCGCTGACAGGTCGATATCACCGGAGGCGATGGTGCTCTTTGCATGGAGGCTGTCTTTCCTTGGTTTATGGAGCCAAAGGACGACCTGACCCTATTTCTCTATTTCTGACGACCTGCCCTGTTTGACCCTATTTTATGTCATTTTATGTTTTTCGACTCCTGACCACTCGATCTGACCAGTGAAGGAATAGTGAGGACAGGTTCTTCCGGAGAATTTCCCACGGTGACCTTGGCGCTGCCAATGTGAAGCGGGATGGCCCCTGTCAACTTTCGCTTGAGGAAATGGATGAAATCCTCGCACAAGGGGGTGATTTGCCGTATTATGCGATCAATGGGATGGCCGAGGTGATGATTTCCTGCCAGTTTTTTGCGCGTTCAAAGGTTTTAAAACAAAGTCCTGATTGAACCTGCCGGCGATGTTTGGCGGTGGGATATGATTGAGGCCAGATCTGCCGAATGGGCGAATATGACGGAAAAATCAAAACGGATGCTCTCGCAAAAAAAAAATCGCAAACCATTGCCGGCGGGAAAGTGAAAACAACGAATGACAATGCGCCGCCCGTCGGAATCGTGGCTTTAAGGGCGGGATTCGTTCACGAGTGCCAGATAGTCCGGGGGGATTTGGAAGCACCTTACTTTTTGAAACTGACAGGGGGGAGCAATGACCGCGGGGGAACCGAACGATTTTGCCTATGAATATTCCGACAGGAAGTTTCGCGACAAGCTCGTCGGGTTTGCCCGGACAGCAGGGCGCGAGGTCGTGGAAAAGGCGTTGTGGCTTTATTACGCGGCCCGTAATTCGGCCACGCCGGCCTGGGCGCGGAGTGTCATCTACGGCGCCCTCGGCTATTTCATTTTTCCCTTGGATGTCGTTGCCGACATCACCCCCTTTGCCGGCTATGCTGATGACCTGGTGGTGCTTGCCGCCGCGGTGGCCACGGTGATTCTCTATATCGACGAGGAGGTCAAGGAGAAAGCCGCCGGGAAATTACGCGAGTGGTTTCGGGAGATTGAACCGGGGAAATGATGCCTGAAGGGGAATGGGGAAGATCAAGCGGCGATTGCTGGTCATGTAGCGACAATCCGTGATGGGCGGTCAGGGTGAAACAGGAGAGAGAAGATGAAGATCGAATTTGCCCCCATCGGCGTTATTCGCACCCCCCACACCTCCCTTGCCGGCATGCCGATCCAGCCCGCCGGTGCGGCCGGCATCCAGGGCAGGGTGGAGGTCTTGCCCGAATATGCGGAAGGGCTGCGTGATCTGGATGGTTTTTCCCATATCGTCCTGCTCTATCATTTTCATCGCAGTGCCGGATTCCGGTTGACCGTCGTCCCGTTTCTCGATACGGTGCCCCGTGGCCTCTTCGCCACCCGCGCCCCGCATCGACCAAACGGCATCGGCCTGTCGGTGGTCCGCCTGCTGCGGGTGGAGGGTGCGGTCCTTGAGATCGAGAATGTCGATATCCTCGACAACACCCCGCTGCTTGACATCAAGCCCTATGTGCCGGAATTCGACGTGCAGACCGGGGTGCGCTGCGGCTGGCTGGAAAAGGCGGCGGCAGCGGTGGTTCGGCATCGTGCCGATGACCGCTTCCGCGAGCCCTGAATAGGGGGCGGCCAGCTGCGCCGGATGAACCAGAGCAACAGCGATGAAGAAAAAAAATGATATGACCCCGGCCGAGATGCGGATGCGGGCCATGGAGCTGTTTCGCCAGCGGCTGCACTGAAGCCAGGCGATCCTGGTCGTGGGCCAGGAAAAGACGGAACGAATTGAGCCTGCGGTGGTGCGGGCCTTGGGCGCCTTTGGCGGCGGCATTGCCAGTTCCGGCGGCATCTGCGGCATCGTGCCCGGCGCGGTGGCGATGATCTCAAGCATTTACAGCCGCAGCAGCCTGGCGGAGAAGGAAGACCCGCGCATGTGGCAGCTTAGCCGGAAATTCATGAAAAGGTTCGAGGAAATGACCCGTGAGCACGGCGGCATGAACTGCGCGGATATCGCCCGGGTTGATTGGCGCGACCGGGAGGCGGTGAAGAACTATTATGCCGATCCGGACGGACGGCGGCGCATCTGCGTCGAACTGGTGGGCGAGGCGGCCGCCTTGCTCGGCGTCCTGCTGGAGGAGGCGAGCTGCTCGTCCTGACCGGCCTTCATGGAAAATTTCGTTCTTACCATCTCCTTTCTGCTGATCGGTATGGGGGTGCGGCGGCTGTCCGCCTTTCCCGCAAACACCGCCCAGGTGTTGAACATGTTTGTCATCTACGTCGCCCTGCCGGCCCTGGTGCTGGTCAAGGTGCCGGAGCTGACCTTCTCCCGCCAGCTCCTTGTCCTGCTGATCATGCCCTGGCTCATGCTGGCCACCTCCGCCGCTGCGGTTCTTGCCCTGTGCCGTTGGCGCAACTGGGGCCGGGATACGACCGGCGCTCTCCTGCTGCTCGTCCCCCTCGGCAACACCTCATTTCTCGGCATTCCCATGGTGCGCGCCTTTTTCGGGGAGACGGGCATTCCCTATGCGGTGCTCTACGATCAGCTCGGCTCCTTTCTCTGTCTCGCCACCTACGGCTCGTTCATCATCGCCCTTTACGGCCGGACCGGCGATAAGCCTACCGCCGCTTCGGTGGCAAGGAAGATCGCCACCTTCCCGGCCTTTGTTTCTCTGCTTGTCGCCTTTGCCCTGCGCGGCTTTCCCTATCCGCCGACTCTGGCTCTGCTCTTCCAGACCCTGGCGGCAACCCTGGTGCCGGTGGTGATGATCGCGGTGGGCTTTCAGCTAAGCCTGCGGCTCAGTCCGGCAGTGCTCAAACCGATGACCGCCGGTTTGGCGGTAAAACTGGTGGCAGCGCCGCTTCTTGCCCTCGCCGTCTGTCGGCTGTTCGGTCTTGATTCCGAGGCGGCGCGGGTGGCGGTCTTCGAGGCCGGCATGCCGCCCATGGTCTCGGCCGGGGCGCTCGCCATCATGGCCGGGCTGGCCCCGGAGCTGACCGCGGCCATGGTCGGACTCGGCATTTTTCTCTCATTTGCCACCCTGCCGCTGCTCTTTCAGCTTTTGTAGTGGAGGGCCAGCCAGACTGTTTCCCGGTCAGCCTCGGTCCATTCCACCCGGTGGCGGCAGTGGGCCGGCAGCAGGAGATAATCGCCCGGCTGCAGGACGATGATCTCCTCCCTGCCTTCAATGCGCAGGCCGGCGCTGCCCGCGAGCAGCAGTACCCATTCGTCGCGTTGCTGATCATACCACTGGCCCGGCTGGGTGGCGTGGCTGCGGGAGATGATCCGTTCCAGCAGCAGGGCATCGGTGCGGACAAGCTCCTCGAAGTGTTCCTCCCGCAGGGTGGCAGGGATATCGGCAAAGATATTTTCTGTTTTCATGGCAGGGCCAACTGCTTGCCCCGGTTGCCGTCGTGGTTTTCCACCCCTTTATGCAGCACGATTTTTTCGCCGTCAATCTTGCCGGCCTGATATTCCCGGCAAAAAACTGTGGCCGGGGCATGGCTACGCCGCGACAGGCGGGGATGACGCTGGTGGATGAAACGGGTCAGTACCTGATCGGCGGCGCAGACCAGAACGGAGAGATTTTCCCCATCGGCGGACCGAGGCATCTCGCTGTTTTTCTCTTCCCCGGCCGCCAGTTTGGCGGCAAAGCCGTCGAGCAGACCGAGGCAGTAGGAGCGTTTGCGGCCGGCTGCCGCGCCGGTGCGGCGGAAAGCGGCCCAGGAGGATTCCATCCGGGAGAGGAGAAAGTGATAGACATAATCGGCAATCAGCACGTTTTCTCTGCTGCCGAGGATCTCGATGGTTTTGTGCGCGCAGCACTGTTTGGCGTCGTAAAGGTCGGCGAGGACGATGCGAACAAAGAAGTGACGACTCAGAATGGCGCAGATGCGGCGCTGGTAGTTTTCGATCCGTTTCTTCTTGTGATTGATGATGAGGCAGTCGTAGCTATTGGCGGTTGCCAGGCGGAAGCGGTCGAGGTTATGGCGGGTGAGGAGCTGATTGGCCTTTTCCATGGCGAGCTGCGCCTCATGCTCGTTGCTTGACCCGGCCAGGGCGAGGATCTTCTCTACCTTGGCAAACAGGGCGCCTTCCCGTCCCCCATGGGCTTTTTCGTGCAGGGTGGGCAGGGTGCGGGGCAGGTCGCCGCTTGCGTTGCGAAATTCGGCGGGAACGCCCAGCATGTCGCAGGCCTTGGCAAAGAGGGGGCCGTGTCCCTCCGCCGAGCGGAAAATTTCGCTGACGATCTGATGGGCCATTTCGTGCTTGAGGACCGAGCGAACCACCTCCCAGCTGTGCTCTTCGATGAGGCGGGCGGCAATGCGGAGGGTGCGATCCGCCGCCGTCCAGCTGCCCCAGCTGCCCTGATTGGTGCTGATCTCCATGACCGGCGTTGCCAGGGCTACCCGGTGTGAGGTGCTGATCCGCCAGTGTTCCCGGGACAGCTCCTGCAGCCAGGCGCGGCGGTGGGCGAGGATGGTGCGGGTATCGTTGGTTGGCATGGCGGCGGTCATGGGCTGATGATCTGTTCCTGGTAAAAAGGATGGCGGCTCCAGGCTACGGTTTTGTTGCAATCATGTCAACGACTATCTCGCATTGTTTTTCTCCCCCTTTCCGCTTACACTGGAAAGAGAATCGGCGTTTCAAAAAATTGACAAGAAGTGATCACTGACAAGGGAGGACGGCAATGAAAAAAACAGGAGTGTTTGTGATGTTGGCGTGTCTGGTTCCCGTTGCGGCGCCATGCGCAACCCCGATCATCGGTGACTGGGACGGCGATGGGCAGGACAATGTCGGTCTGTTCAGCGGCAACGAGTTTCTCCTTGATGTCAACGACGATGGGGTGGCCGACGCGGTGGTCCCCTTCGGCAGAAGCACCGACCTGCCGGTGAGCGGTGATTTTAACGGCGACGGCTTTGACGACATCGGCGTCTTCCGCAGCGCGGACCGGCGTTTTTTTGTTGATATCGATCTGGACGGCCTGAGCGAGGGGTCGGTCACCATCGGCCGGTCCGATGACCTGCCGGTTGTCGGTGACTGGGACAATGACGGCGCTGACGATGTCGGCGTCTTTCGCCCTTCGGTGCGTCGCTATTACATGGATTTCAACGAGGACGGCATCCATGACCGGGCGGTTACCATCGGCAAGCTCGGCGACTACTCCCTGGTCGGCGACTGGAACGGCGATGGCGTGGACAGCATCGGCGTCTTCCGGCCGTCCATCGCCCGCTTTTATCTCGACGACGACGATGACGGGGTGCATGATCATGCCCAGTATTTCGGCCGTTCCACCGATATTCCGGTAATCGGCGACTGGGACGGCGACGGTGATGACGATATCGGCGTCTACCGTCCTACGACCAACATGTTTTATCTGGACGAGGATTTTGACGGAATCGCCGACTGGTCGGTCCCCGGGCCGCAAAAGGACGACAGCCTCACCGCCACCGGCACCTGGACCGGCCAGTGGATCAGCGATTTTAACGAGTATGGCTCCATAACGGCCACCATCGTCCAGACCGGCGCGGTCCTGAGTGGTGTGATGACCGTCACCAACACCGACTGCGGCACCCTCTCCAACCTCGCTCTGTATGGCAGTGTAAGCAACGCCAATGTCTACAGCTTCGAAGCCACTTATAACTGTGATGGCGACATCGCTACCCTGGAATATACCAACGGCGTTATTGCCGCCGATGGCGAGACCATGGCCGGTGACTATACGGTTTATGTCAATGGCGAATATTATGACAGCGGAACGTTTGATGTGACGCGGTAACCGGCTTTCCTGCTGGCGCGCCGGCGGGTTGGCTGAGATGGTCGGCGATGGGGATGTTGAGGCATCCCCCGGGGAGCGTGCCGGACGGAGAGAGAGGCGTCCGGCACGCCCGCCGGGAGGGACGGCAAAGGTGGTGGGATTTTGGGGTAACGAGGATCAGGCCGGCTCGTCGTGGCAGATGGAGCAGTCCTGGGAGATGGTCTTGCCCTCGCCGTTGACATGTTCCTCGTCGTGGCAGCGCCAGCAGCCGTAGCCGTCGTCGGCCCAGCGATGGCCGAGGTGGTCGCGGTAGGTGCCCCAGCCCACCTTCATCTCCGGCCAGACGTTGCCGAGATATTCCTCCAGCAGAAATTCGCCGGCCTTGACGAGATCGGCCCGGTTGGTTTCCGCCAGGGCGGCATCGCGTGCCTTCTGCAGGGTGATGAGTTCATTGACCATGCTGGCCTTGGCCTCCTCCCGGCTCGCATACTCTTTGGTAATCACCGTCAGGCTGTCTTCGCGGATGCCGGGGATAGTCCCGTTGATTTTCTTGCTGAGCAGACCGAAATCAACCCGTTCTTCCGGCATGAAATAGATATGAGTCGGCCGGTTGTGACAGTCGACGCAGTCCATTACCCGCCAGTGTCCCTCGTTTTCAGCGACCTCCACGTCGGCCTTGACGAACTCATCGGCGGAGCCGTCCGGCCGCTTGACCCGCACTTTGGCGATCTGGGTGCGTTTGTCGTCGGCGGCGAGATAACTGACCTCAACCTGGTTGCTGACGTGCCAGTGGATCCCCTCGAAGACACTGGTTTCCGGATTGTGCCCACCGATGTGCAGGGCCACTTCACTGACCTGTGGATTGATCTGGTCGCTGTTGCTGAAGGCGACGAATTTCTTGACCTTTTTGCCGTGGAATTTTTCCGGCCAGTGGCACTGTTCGCAGGTGTCCCGGGCCGGTCGCAGCTCATGGACCGGTGCGGGAATCGGCCGGCTGTACGAATCAAGGGCCACGGCCGCCACCTGGCGCAGACCGGAGAACTTGGCGCGCACATACCATTCGGCCCCCGGACCGATGTGGCATTCGACGCAGGCGACCCGAGAGTGGGGGGAGCGTTTATAGGCGACATATTCCGGCTCCATGACCTGATGACAGACCACCCCGCAGAAATAGGCGGAGTCGGTGAAATGGTAACCCTCGTAGCCGATGACCCCGAGAATGGCCAGGTTGACCACGGACAGGAAGATGAAGCCGACTAAAAACAGCCGGTGTTTCGGGTGGCTGAGGTTTAGTTGTAGATGGGCGCGGTCGATCCCGGTTTTATGCCATTTGCGCCGCCGCAGGAAGGCGGCGACCGGGATGAGAAATAGGCCGAGCAGCATGCCGGCCGGCAGCAGGGTGTAGGTGATGAGGGCGGCGTAGGGGTTGTCGATCAGGCCGAGCAGATCGACGATGGTGCCGATCATCATCAGGGCGATGCTCACCGTGGTCAGCGCCACCCCGAATACCCCGAGGGGCGAGCGCCACAGCCCCTTTAACAGGCGGTCTAAGGCTCCGTGGTCGTCGCCATGTTCGTGGTTGTCGTTTTCCTGGTCGTTTTTCATCTCATCGTCTTTCATTCTCTGCTGCTCCGTCTTTGTTGATGTTATTCACAAATAGGTGGGCGGTTATTTGGCCGCCTCTTGTTTGAGGATCCGGAGAACGTCAGGGCTCGGCTGGTTTTCCGCGAGGATGACGTGGCAACTGTTACAGTCGTGACTGACCACTTTGCCGTCATCGCTGACATGCTCGCCCTTGTGGCAGCGGAAGCAGCCAGTGTCGTCCCGGTGTCCGATAAAATTGGTGTAGGTGTCCCAACCCACTTTCATCTCGGGAAAGACGTTTTCCCGGTAGCTCTGCTGTAGTGCCCGTACTGCCTTGGTCAAAAGCCGTTTTTTCCCCGTGGCAAATTCCGGATAGTGCTCCTGGTACCAGCTCAAGAGTCCGTTCTCAATGGCTGCCATCGCCTCATCCGTCGAGGGGTAGGCGCGGCTGACGATCTCCACTCCGTTTTTCTTGATAAAGGGGATGGCACGGGAGATGTCGCCGGAACGGATCTTTTCGTCGATCGCCTCCTCGGCGCTGCGAAAGACATGGGTCGGCCGGTTGTGGCAGTCCATGCAGTCCATCTTGCGGACGGTGCCGCTCAGCAGGGTGTCCGCCACCTCTTCCTGGAGGGCGGTTTTGTTGTAGATGATTTTTTTGTTGTCCTTTTCCGTCCAGACCTGGGCAATCTGCTGCTGGTGCAGGTCGGTGTACTTGTAGAAGACCGGGTTCTCCTCGGAGACATGCCAGTGGATGCCGTGCGCCCGACCGCCGGCCGCCCCGCCCGAGCCGATCCGCATAAGCAGGGCGGTCTGTACGTGGGTATTCTGCTCATCCGGCAGATAGCGATCCTTGACATAGAGCTTGTCGCCGTGGAACATCTCGGGGCGGTGGCACTGTTCGCAGGTCTCCCGCTGCGGCCGCAGGGTCGTCAGCGGCTGGCGGATCGGGCGGTGATAGGTGTCGAACATGACAGCAAAGAGCTGTCTGACCCCAGAAAACTTGGTTTTGGCCGTCCACCGGGAACCCTTGCCGATATGACAATCAACGCAGGCGATCCGCGAGTGGGGCGAGTTGGCATGCGATGTGGCGGCCGGCTTCATCACCGTGTGGCAGAACTGACCGCAGAAGGCGTTTGATTCCGTGTAGTGGAAGCCGGTATAGGAAACCAGGGCGACGAGAAACAGGGTCAGCAGGATGAGGGTAAGGCTGAAATAGAGATGACGACGGATGCGGCTGTAGCGGCCCGGACGGGAGAGCTGTTCTTCGATGTATTCGAGGGTGAAGAGGCCGATGTCTTCCTTGCCCCGGGAGGTGATGACGCCGATGGCCAGCAGGACGACGCCGGTGACAAAAAGCGGTCCCAGTACGAGATAGATGAGAAAGCCGAAATAAGGGTTGTTGACAACGGACTGGACATCGAGAACAACGGCAATGGCGAGAATCGGGCTGATGAAGACGAGCAAGATCGCGCCGATGACCGAGAGTCTGCTGCGGCTGATGCGGTTGATGACGCTTTTCATGCGTCCGGTTGGGAGAGTTGGCATGCTGGCTCTCCCTTATCGTCCGACGCCGGAAACAGGAGCGTCGGCAACGTCATGCAATATCGGCAGGAGGTCTCGTTTTTCCGGAAACAGCGGCGCGCAACCGGTGGCGCGCGCCGCTGCAGGGCCGGGAGGGGTGGAGTGACGGTGGACCATGATCGTCGGGTGCTGCATGATGCGTGCAAATGTTCTTACAGGCCGGTAACCGCCCGGAACCAGCCGTAGGCCAGGGCAACCGGGCCGTTGCCGAGGAAACCGCCGATGAAGCAGGCGGCCGCCCAGATACCGATGAGTGCGGAGATGCCACCCATGACGGAAATGGTGCCGATGGCCAGGGTGTCGAGACCGGTCCGGGTCTGCTGCCCTGCTCCGGTCCTCGTCTGCTGTCGTTGTTTTGCGTTCACTGTTGCGTTCTGCATGATCCACCTCCGATTGTGGTGTTGTGCTGTGCCGCGAAAAAGAGGCGGCGGATTTTACATGCCGACAATTGCGGAAAACCAGCTTTGCGCCAGGCCAATCGGGCCGCCGCTTGCAACCAGACCGCCGACCAGGCAGGCCAGTGACCAGACGCCGATCAGGGCCGACGGCGCGCTCAGGGCCATTATCGCGGCTCGGGAAACTTCGGCGCCGCTTTCAATCCGGGTGGTGCTGCCGGTGCTGGTGCGTTTTTTGGCCTGGACGGTGATTTCCGGTTTCTGTGCTTTCATGTCTTTCTCTCCTTATCTGATGTCGGGTGTCTGATTGGTTCTTTTTTCATTCTGACCGTAATCTCTTGTGATCTGGTGTATATGCTATTGTCGTGCCAAAGCATTTTTTCCTGGAATTTCAAGGTATTTTCGGGATGGAAGACGATTTGGCTTGTCAAAATGGCAGGCGATTTTGTCATTTTGGCAAAACCCTCCGCTTTGGGCGGGGGAGATCGGGCTGTTGAGGTCGTTTTTCATGGAAGATAAACGGGGAACATCTTTTGCATAAAAAGAGAAACTGCTATATAGAGAAACTGCTATAATGTTGTACTGGTTACCGCTTTCCGTCATCAATGCGCACCCGCGGAGCACGCCCCCTTGACCCTCTTTATTCGTACCCTGTTTGCCGTTGCCGTCCTGCTTGTCGCCGGCGGTCTTGTCGCCGTCTTCTGGACCATTGAAAACCGGCTGCCGCCGCTCAGTTACAATGAGCTGCTGGAGACCCTGGAGCGGGGAGAAATCGTCGAGGTGCGGGTCGCCGACAACGGCCACCTCGCCGTAACCGACAGTTATGGTCGGCACTTTTCCTCCTTTGCCCCGGATCTTCCGGTCCTGCTGCCCCGGCTGCTCGCCGCCGGGATCGTCGTGCTGGCCGAGGAGAAAAAATACGACATCCTCTGGCAGCTGGCCGGCATCGTCGTGCCGGTTCTGCTGATTCTCGTTGTCTGGTATTCCCTGCTGCGCAATCAGCCGGTGGAGGAAGGCGACTCCGATTTTGCCCGGGAAAAGCTTGCCCGTTTCTCGCCCGGAAAAAACGGCAAGCAGGTGACCTTCCGCGATGTGGCCGGGGTGCCGGAGGCCAAGGAGGAGCTGCTGGAGGTGATCGATTTTCTCCAGCAGCCCAAGAAATTCAGCCGGCTGGGCGCGGTCATCCCCCGCGGCATTCTCTTTCAGGGGCCGCCCGGCACGGGCAAGACCCTGCTGGCCCGGGCCATTGCCGGTGAGGCCGGGGTGCCTTTTTTTTCCATCAGCGGCTCGGATTTCGTCGAGATGTTCGTCGGCGTTGGCGCCTCGCGGGTGCGTGATCTCTTTAAGGAGGCGAAGAAAAACACGCCGTGCATCGTCTTTATCGACGAGATCGACGCGGTGGGCGGCCATCGCGCCAGCGGCGGCATGACCGGCGGCCAGGACGAGCGCGGCCAGACCTTAAACGCCCTGCTCGTCGAGATGGACGGTTTCTCTTCGGACGAGACGATCATCATCCTCGCCGCCACCAACCGGCCGGACATCCTTGACCCCGCCCTGCTGCGGCCGGGCCGCTTCGACCGGCAGATCAGCATCCTGCCGCCGGACGTCAAGGGCAGGCTGCAGATCCTCCAGGTCCATGCCCGCAAGCTGGCCCTGGCCGACAATGTTGATCTGGAAAGTATCGCCCGCAGTACGCCGGGCTTCACCGGCGCCGAGCTGGCCAGCCTGATGAACGAGGCGGCCCTGATCGCCGGCCGCACCGGCGACAGCGCCATCCGGCCCGAGCACATGGAAACCGCCAAGGATCGGATTCTGATGGGGGTGGAGCGCAAGGGATTGGTTATCAGCGAAAAGGACCGCAAAACCATGGCCTATCACGAGGCCGGCCACGCGGTGCTGGCCCGTTTTCTTCCCGACGCCGACCCGGTGCACAAGATCACCATCATTCCCCGGGGCAAGGCGCTGGGCCACACCCAGCAGCTGCCGTTGACCGATCGCCACGCCTATTCCCGCGAGTATCTGCTCGGCCGCATTACCATTCTCCTGGGCGGCCGGGTGGCGGAGGAGTTGTGCCTCGATCAGCAAACCACCGGGGCCGAGGATGATTTTCGCCAGGCCATCACGCTGGCCACCAAGATGGTCTGCCAGTGGGGGATGAGCGAGAATATCGGGCCGCTTGCCTATCAGCATAACGGTGGCACCTTTCTCGGCGAGGAGCTGAGCCGCGCCGCCTACAGCGAGGAGACCGGCCGCCGGATCGATCGGGAGGTGAAAGATCTGGTGGAATCCTGCTACCGCCAGGCCCGGGAGATTTTGACGGCGGAGCAGGATTTCGTCACCTATCTGGCCGAGATGCTGCTCGTCAACGAGACCCTGGATCGTGAGGAGATGGAGATTGTCTACGAATGTACGTCAAAGAAGCGAATCGCCGGCGCTGCGGCCGACCCGGATGACGAAGGCCCGGCCTGCACCGCGGTCAGGGCCGCCCGGGGCGCATAGCCTTCCCCATGGAAACCGGGTTATATTTCATATGTCACTCTTCCCGCAGAGCCGCTCCCCGCATGATCCGCCACCAGCCCAGGGCGTAATGGGCCCTGGCCAGGCGTAAGGTCTCCTCTCTCTCCGTCGCCGGCAGCGTTGCACCATCCAGAGACCCGCTGTTCGGCGGGTCATCAATCCTGACGATATCCTCCCCGGTCATGGCGCACAGCGCCGCGCCAAAGGCCATGTGCGGCGGATTACTGGTGGCCAGCAGGTTGCGGCCGAGACGGTGATAGACAAAGCCGGCCGGGGCGGTGAGTTCCACCAGGGTCGGGATAATGTCGATGTGGCTGCCCACGGTGTCCGGCCCTGGCCGTCTGTCTCCCAGAACCTCCGGTCCGTAGAGAACGCAGGGAACCGCGCTGGACTCGAAAAGGGTCGGCGTACCGTTCACAAATCTGCGGGACCAGTGATCGCCGGTGATGGCGAAAAGTCCCTCCGCAGTTCTTGTCTCCATCCGTCTGATAAATCCGCCCAGGCATTTGTCTGCATACCAGAGATGCCCCAGCATTTCCAGGGTGATGTCGCCGCCGAAGATGTCCCGCAGGTCATCGGGGATGGCCCGCACCGGATAGCCCTTGGCATAGATATCGATATCAAAGGGAGGATGGTAGGAGGTGGAGAGGATCAGATTGAAGCTCGGATGGTCGTTTGTCACCGTTTTTTCGACAAAGGCAAACAGCTCCTCGTCGTCAACTCCCCATTCGTTGCCGTGCGCCCATCTGCCCATGTCCGGGGCGCCGTATATCTCCTCAAATCCTTGGTTGCGGCAGAAATCTCCAACCCGTTGCCAGGACAGGTAGCCGCCGTAAAAAAAACGGGTGCGATAACCGAGGCGGCGGAAGATTGGGGCCGCCGAGGGTGGAAAGGGGTGGAGGGCGGTGGGCTGGTGGTTGGTGATGACCCCGGCGTCGGGCAGACCGGTGACCATGACGGCAAGCGAGCTCATGGTGCCGAAGGAGCCGGGCAGGAAACGGGTGAAGCCGATGCCCCGGGCGGCCAGATCCTTCAATTGCGGGCTGGTGCCAAGGGAGGCGTAGCGGTCAAGCAGCGGCCAGCTGTCGTAGCCCTCCATGACGATCAGGAAGATATGGCGGGGCCGGTTCGGGTTGGCGGTGGCAACCACTGATTCCATGCAGCGGTCGAGATCGTTGTCGGGGCAGGGGGCGCCGAACCAGGTTGCCGCCGCAGCCGTGATGTCGCCGTCCGGCAGATATTTCCGCAAACCGGCGGCGCTGGTGATCTTGCGGTAATCCTGCCAGAGATAGCGGAGGGAGTCGTAGGGATTCATCACCGTTTTGTTGAGAAACGGATCGCGGCTGATGCCGGCGTCCTTCTGCTCGATGGGCCGCGCGCCGATGGAGCCGCGCACGGCAATGGCGAGAAAACAGATAAACAGCAGGGTGATGGTTATTTTGGTCCGGCCCGGCCACTGGTCGAGCCCCCGGCCAAGCAGGAGGACCGGACGATTGATGGGTCGCACTGCAAAACGGTTGAGCACGACGGCCGCTGCCGTCAGCACCAACGCGCCCTTGACGACCGGCACCTGGAACCAGATGGTGGTGGCGATGGCGATTCGGTCGTCATAGAGGAGCCCGAACACCCACTGATTGAACTGGTCGTTGTATTCCCGGAAATAGGGGATGGTCGCGCCGCAGATGGCAAGGGTCAGCAGGGTGAAAACGATGGCGGTGGCCCGGCGGACCGCCTCGGCCAGCTGTTCGAGCCGGACAAGGGCGCAGGATACGCTGACCAGCAGGGATGGCAGCATGAAACAGGCGGCAACCCGGCTGTCAAAGCGCAGGCCGGTGAACAGGACCGGGAGGAGATCGACCGTGCCGCTCTCCGGCGCCTTCTTGTCCCAGAAAACCGCGAGCAGGATCAGCCGGAAAATGAAGAGCAGCAAAACCGCATACCCATACAGACGCAGATCCTTGCACGCCTGCAAAAAGAAGCGGCTCCAGGAGGGAAAGCGGCATGGTGAAACCGGCGAGGAGGGAGGCGTCGCTGGGCAGTCTTTTTTCATGGACGGGCAAGGGGTGAAATTTTTACGGGGAATCCGCGCCTGGAGGCAAGACCTGGTCATCACCCTGGATGGCAGCGGCTATCCGGATTGCCCGGCTCTTTCCGTGCCGGCGCAATTCGCCGGCCGATACGGTACTATTCCTGACTTGATCCTGCCACAAAAAAGTGGAAAGGGAGGGGAGGCGTTTTTCCGTCAGCGGTGCGTGCGGTCTGCCGCGCTTGAAAATGTGACCACGGCAAGAGAGGCCGCTTCCAACCACGCTCACGGAGGCACTGTCTCAAATTCAAATTCGAATTCCTGGAGAGTTTTGAGATGACGGGAAGTATGAGGTCACGTGCCCTAATGGACACAAGTCAATCACGCTTCTACAGGAGCAGAAGTTTGAACTCCTATTTGACATTGCGCATACGCGGTTCTTGATGGTTACTACAGAGAGGCCGTTTCTTCATTTACGTCTAGCCTGGAGAGGTTCTATGAGTTCTTCATCAGGACAGTTCTCAACGAAAGGCAACTGACCGATGACGTCATCGACGCGGCATGGAAGCCAGTGTCCAATCAATCCGAACGGCAACTCGGCGCATTTATTTTTTTATACACGGCCGAGTTTTCCCGTCCCCCGAATTTGCTGAGCAACGCAAATACTCAATTTCGAAATGAAGTCGTACACAAGGGGAAAATTCCTTCTCGGGGCGAGGCAGTCACATATGGCCAGGCAGTGCTAGACGTCGTTCGCCCGATATTGGCCGAAACGAAGACCAAATTCCCGGAGGAGGCAGTACGAAAAACTGTTTTTCAGCACTTGATGCGCTCCCGTGGCAAAGCAGGCGAGAACTTGGCTGTAGCGACGACGGCTGGTATCCCTACAATACATAGCCTTTCAATGTCCGCGGACGGCTATTCGGAGCGCTCCCTTGAGGAAGCAATCACCGAGTTGCGGAAGTGATCTCCTTCATGATTCGCTCACTGGAACGCCTGTCCGACTGGCGTTTTCGTAATCGTGCCCAGCCTCCGGGTTTCGTCGCGCCAAGGGCTGCGGTTTTTGCGTGATTCACACACGGAATCGTGTAAGGATTTGTGTAATGGAGGTGGCCCATCCCCACAGAGAGGAAATTGGCGAGAGGTCTTGAAAATTCTTTTTCGCTCTGCCGGTGGGAAAGCGGGCCAAGCTCAACGGGCGCAATCCAGCCACTCTTATTTTGTGATCGTCGTCGATCTGCTCCGGCGCGGCGAAGGCCTGCTTCCTCGCTCCGTCAGTTCTCCCACCTGTCGAGCTTGCGGTAGAGGGTACGCAGGCCGATGCCGAGCATCTTGGCGGCCCGCACCTTGTCGCCCGCCGTTTTCTGCAGCACCTCGCTGATCAGCTGCCGTTCCATTTCCTGGAGCATTCCCTCCTTGCTCTCCATTTCCCCGCCGTTGCCGGTATAGGTCAGGTATTCCGGGATGCTGTCGATGGTGATCGTCTCGCCGCGGGTCATGACCACCGAGCTTTCGATGCAGTTCATCAGTTCACGGATATTGCCCGGCCAGTGGTAATGGAGGATGAGCTGCATCACCTCGTCCGTCACTCGACTGATGGGCTTGGCGTGGAGATGGGAGAATTTCCTGATAAAACTTGCCACCAGGGCCGGGATGTCCTCCCTCCGCTCCCGCAGGGGCGGCATCTCGATCTTCACCACCCGCAACCGGTAATAGAGATCCTCGCGGAAGGTGCCGGCGCGGATCATTTCCGCCAGGTTGCGGTTGGTGGCGGAGATGATCCGCACCCGCACCTTGAGGGTCTTGGTGCCACCCACCCGTTCAAAGGTCTGTTCCTGGAGAAAACGCAGCAGTTTCACCTGGATCGAGGCCGGCATCTCGCCGATTTCATCGAGAAAGAGGGTGCCATTGTCGGCCAGCTCGAAGCGGCCCTTCTTGGATGCCACCGCGCCGGTGAAGGCCCCCTTCTCATGGCCGAAGAGTTCCGACTCCAGCACGCCCTCGGCAAAGGCGGCGCAGTTGACCTTGATGAACGGGCCGTGCGCCACCGGGCTGTTGTAGTGGATGATGTTGGTGATCAGCTCTTTACCGGTGCCGCTTTCCCCCTCGATCAATACGGTTGCGCTGGTGGCCGCCACCTGGCCAGCCAGTTCCTTGATTTTCTGCATGGCCAGCGACTCGCCGATCAGGGAAAGGTCGGGAAAATTTTCCTTTATCTTTTCTTTGAGCAGGATGTTTTCTTCCTTGAGCCGCTTGGTTTCAAGGGTTTTTTCAATGGTCAGGCAGAGGCGATCGATGTTGACCGGTTTGGTGACGTAATCGTAGGCACCGAGCTTCATGGCCTGCACCGCGGTCTCCACCGTGCCCTGGCCGGTGATGAAGATGACCGGCGGTTTTTCCGGCAGCAGGTTGATTTCCTCCAGCAGCTCGATGCCGTTCATGCCCGGCATGAAGAGATCTGAGAGGACGACATCGATTTCCTCCTCCCGCAGGACCGACAGGGCGGTTTTGCCGTCCTTGGCAAGGATGGTCTGATAGGAATCCTGCAGGGCCAGGGAAAGGGTCTGACGGGTCATCTTGTCGTCATCGACGATAAGGATGGTCGGTGTCTTCATCATGGGGCCTCGTTCGTGGCAATCGGCAGGGAGGAAAGACGCGGCAGCGGCAGGGTGATGGTAAAGGTCGTGCCCCGGCCCTCCTCGCTCTCGCAGACGATGGCGCCGTGGTGATCCTCGACGATGCGCTGGACAATGGCCAGGCCAAAGCCCAGCCCCCCCTCCTTTTTGGTGAAAAAGGGATCGAAAATGTGATCCAGGTCGGCGGCCGGGATGCCGTGGCCGCTATCGGCGACGCGGATCGTCACCTCGTCGCCCAGCCTTTTGCTGGCAATGCGCAGCACGCCGCCGTAGGGCATGGCCTGGATGGCGTTCATGCAGAGATTGAGGATGGCCTGCACCATCATCTTGGCGTCCAGCGGGCAGGGCGACAGGGTGCCGTCAAGGTCGAGTTCGATGACGACCTCCGCGTCCTGGGCGTTCTGGGAGATCATCTCCGCCATGTCGGTCAGCAGCCGGTTGAGGTCATTGTTCCTGATCTCCGGCGGGGGAAAACGGGCGTACTTGACGAATTCCTCGACGATGCCGTTGATCCGGTCGATTTCGTTGTTGATGATGGCGGTCAGGTCGAGCATGCCCTGTTTCATGGCCTCGCCTTCGACGGGACACTGGTTGATCTTGCGGATCAGCAGTTGCAAATTCATGGACAGGACGTTGAGCGGAGTCTTGATCTCATGGTTGACCGAGGTGGCAATCTGACCGAGGGTGGCGATCTTTTCCATGCGTACCAGTTCCGTCTGGGTCCGGCGCAGGGATTCCTCGGATTCGACCAGTTCCCGGGTGCGCTTTTTGACCAGCTGCTCCAGCATTCGATTGAAATCCTCCCGCTTGCGCTCGTGTTCCTGCAGTTTTTCCGTCATGGCATTGAAGGACTGGTAGAGGGTGCCGATTTCCGTTTCCGATTCGGTGGCCACCCGGATGGCGAGGTCGCCGCCGGAAATCTTTCTGGTGGCCTGGGCCAGGTTGATGATCGGCTTGATTGTGTGGCGGCTCAGCACGACGTAGCCGACGCAGGAGGCGAGAATGCCGACCAGGGAACAGGTCAGGTAGAGGATAAGGATGAAAAACATCTTGTTGTATGATTCCTGGACCAGTTCGGAGACGATCTTGAAATGGACGTCACTGACCGACTGGGTGACATTGCGGACATGGAAGGCAAAGCGCTGCAGCTGCCGGAGGGCATTGTCGGGGGGCTTGGCGGCGTCGGAGACAGCGACAACCTCCGGGAGAACCTGACGGATGCCGGTGATGTTGTCGCGGATTTTTTCGAGCAGCAGCAGCTCCTCGTCGATGTGAAAGGTATGTTGCCGCAGTTTTTCCTCCTCCATGTAAGCGAGGAGGTCGCCTTCCGCCTTGTCGAGGGCGCGGTTGATGTCCTGTTTGGCGGTGTGGTCGACGTCGGCGCTGGCGTCCTGAACCAGGAAGGTGACCTGCTGAATGCGGTTGTTCAACCGGTGAATTCGCGCGACATTGGTGCTTTCGTCCTCCAGCCGGGAGATGTTGCGCACCATGTCCCGGACCATCAGGGTGCAGATGCCGCCGACGGTGATGATGGCAAAGACGTTGAGAATAAAGGCACCGGCAATGTAGTTGCTCAGTTTTCTTTTCATTGTTCTTTCCGGAGTAAAATGGAACCGGGCAGGCGGGCAGCAGAGATTTCCCGGCCATTGTACTACGGAGTGGGTGTATGTTCCATTTCTTTTTCGTATCTGCATTAGAAGGAAGATGGGGAAAAAGCGAAGCGGAGAAAGACAGGCTTCTGGCAAGTCATCCAGAGTGTTTTTTCAGTTGGCGCACATGGGCCCAAAAAAAACAGCCGCTTGAGAGCGGCTGCGGCAAACGGGAGTGGCGATTGGGACGATCAGGCGAAGCGGTTGATGGTGGAGCCCGGCGTCAGGCCGCCGGCAACGGCAACCGGGTTTTCCTGGGCCGCTCGGCGCATGGTGTTCATGGTCGGGGGAGGATTCCCCTGCTGTTCGGGTTGCGTCGATCGTTCCAGGCGCTGGCTGGTGCCGGCCGGAGCGGTTGTTTCGGCGGGCATGTTTTCGCCGCTGTTCGTTGCCGCTGTCATCGGCGCCGTGGTCCGGCCCGCCGGTGATGTGGCGGGAGCTGCGGGCGCGGCAGTGGTCTGGGCCGTATCCGGCGGCTCCGGCTGATTCGTGCGCACGGTCTGTCGTTCGGTCGCTTGCAATCGGGCCGCGTTGTCGCTGCTGTTGTCGGAGGTGTCGGCTGCGTTGGTCCGGGCCATGACCTGGGTTCGGTTACGTGGGGTCATGGTCGAATCATAATTTTGATTGCGGCTGGTGTTCAGGGCCTGCGCCTCCGGGGAGATGGAAAGAGTGTCGCCGCCATTAGCAGCCTGGCTGTTCTGCTGGAGTTCCTGGCGCGTCTGCAGTCGATTCTGGCCATCGATTTCACCGGGAGTTTTGAATGGTATATTGGTTGGCGTATTCGAGATCTGCATACCGTCCTCCCTCATGGAAACACATGGATATAACTTATTATGCTAATATTCTAAGAAGTGGATGAAAAAATGTCAATCGGCGTTTCCATTATTGCTGGAATCGTAAAAATTATTTTTTCTCACAAAGAGGAGAGATAAGATATTTGCATGGGGGGCAGTTGTCTCCGGGGGGATCAGCAGGCAAGGAAGGAAGGGGGTAAGGGGCAGTCGAGGACCGCCCCAATGGCGCGGAGCAGTTCTGCCTCCACCGCCGTGATCCGGCCATCCCGGCTGATGCAGAGCAGGCAGAGGGCAAGAATCTGGCGTCGTCTGGACAAACCGCTATGCGCCAGAATTGTCAGGGCGCGGTCAAGGTCCGACAGGGGGAGTTGGCGGGCATTGGCGAGAAAAGTAATTTCCCTTTTTTTATTACCGGTCATTTGGCTGATCATCTCATCAACAGTAGCACGGGCCTCTTCTTCATCGACGTGTCCCTGAGCGGCGAGTATCGAAAAAAGGACGGAACAGGCCCAGGCGATGTTTTTCCCCTCGCTGCGGTCAGCCGAGCTGTCCGCGGCGAGGGGAAAATTCCGGGCGAGATTGCGCAACAGCAGGCGCTGCACCAGGTATTCGAAGAGATCGATGCGTTGATCCGCCATGATCAGTGACTCGGTCATCCCCTTGAGCTGCCGGTACGCTGTATCATCGAGCAGACGCAGGGCCGGCAGGGTGAGATCGATGAGGGGCAGCCGGGCGATCCGGGGTAAATCCCGCAGCAGGGGAAAGAGCCGTTCCGTTTCCCGAACCAGTTCGAGCTCCGGCATCTGTCGGATTACCTGCCACTGCTGGCTGCGGATCTCCTCGTCAGGACTGAAGAGGAGTGCGATGATCAGCGCCCGGGCACCGATCGAGGTGCGGCAGGCCTGACGAATCGGGGCCGGCAGGGCACGGAGGATGTCACGCCTTTCCTGCATGTAGTGCGTTATCGCCTTATCAGTGGGAGTGGCGGGCTGCTGCTTAATGGAACTGACCGCCGCCGACGCGGCAGGGCCGGCGGCAAGGCTTTGGGGCGGGGGAGCCGCCAAGGCGCTGGCTGAGGAGTCGGCCGCCGGGGCGATCGCGACGGGAATCTCGCTGATCCGGCGGGTGATTTTCGGGAAGGTCCCGTCAAAGGCCGGATCAAGCAGGGTGATGCGTTTTGTCAGGGGAGGATGGGTAGCGAAAAGGGCGAAGCCATCCTCCATGCCGTTGCCGAAATACATGTGACTTGCCTCCTCCGCCAGCGGATGGCGCAGGCGAGAACCCAGGGTGAGGCCGCCGATCTTCTTCAGGGCGCCGGCCAGGCCCAAGGGATTGCGGGTGAATTGCACCGCCGAGGCGTCGCTTAAATATTCCCGCTGACGGGCAATGGCCGCCTTGATCATTTTCGCTGCCAGCCCGCCGATAAAACCGAGCAGATAGAGGAGAAAGCCGACGGCCATGAAGAGCGCCCCGTTACCCCGCTGTTTCTTGAAAAGTGAGTTTTCTATGCCGCGAAGAATAGCGGCGCCGGTCAGGTGCAGGAGCAGGATGCCGTGGACCATGCCGATGAGACGGAGATTAAGCCGCATGTCGCCGTTGGCGATATGACTGAACTCGTGGGCCACCACCCCTTGAAGTTCATCGCGATTCAGCAGGTCAAGGGCCCCGGCGGTGACGGCGATGACGGCATCGGCCGGGGTAAAGCCGGCGGCAAAGGCGTTGATGCCGCTTTCCCGATCCAGCACATAGACCAGCGGCACCGGTAGGCCGGAGGCCAGTGCCATTTCCTCCACCACATGCAGCAGCCGTTGTTCCCGGTGGTCTTCGCTATCAGGGACGACGAGCCGACCGCCGAGGCGCAGGGCGATGTCAGTTCCCCCGTGGCGCAGGGTGAAAAATTTGTAGACATTGCCGATCACGATGAGGAGCAGCACTGAAGTGACGGTGACTTGTGCGATGTCCTGGTCGCGCAGCAGGCTGCCGAAGGAGTGGGCGGTCATGGCGTAGTGCGGAGTGAAGAGCAGAAAGAGGGAGACGCACCAGTGGACGATGGCGATAATACCCACCACCGCCAGCAGGAAAAGGAAAAAAAGGTAAAAGGTGGCGCGCCGCGCTGCTTGCTGACGTTCAAAAAAATCGAGCATGGGACTGCTGCCGGATCCGGCTGGTCTTAGGAAAAGGAGACCTGCGGTGCCGTTCTCGCCCGCGCTTCATCGACCTCGAAAAGCGGCGCTTCGGCAAAACCGAAGAGGGCGGCGACGATGTTGGTCGGGATCTGCTCCCTTGTCGTATTGTAACGCATGACCGCATCGTTGAAGGCCTGGCGGGCGAAGGCAACGCGGTTTTCGGTGGAGCTCAGTTCTTCGGTCAACTGCATCATGGTCTGATTGGCCTTGAGATCCGGATAGGCCTCGACCACCGCGAAGAGTCGGGCCAAAGCGCCGGTCAACAGGTTGTCGGCGGCAAACAGACCACGCAACGACTGCGGGTCGGTTGGTGCTGCTGTTGATTGCCGGGCAGCGGCAGCCGCCCCGTTGCGCGCGGCGATGACCGCCTCCAGCGTTGCCCGTTCGTGGGTCAGATAGCCCTTGGCGGTTTCCACCAGATTGGGGATGAGGTCGTAACGTCTTTGCAGCTGGACGTCGATCTGGGCAAAGGCGTTTTTGTAGCGGTTCCGCAGGACGATCAGCCTGTTGTAGAGAATAATGACCAGCAGGACGATTGCGCCAAGCAGGCCGAGGATGATCGCTGTTTCGAGCATTGCTGTTCTCCTTTTCCTTGAGGGGTATGGAGGCGCTATTCGCGCTCCTGTTCCCATGGTGCCCAAAAAAAGGAGAAAAAGTCAAGATCCGTCAGCCGGGAACCGGGGAGACGTATGGGCGCAGGGAGCTGAATGCCCTGCGCGTTGGGGAAGGTCGCCGGTCCTGTGTCTCACCGCGACGGGATGTCCAGCAGCTCGTCCTTGGCATGATAGACGATTCGGTATTGCCGGTCCAGCGCGGCCGACAACGTGTCGCTGTCTGCCCCGTGTTCCGGCAGTACCCGAATGGCGACTCGCTTCATGCCGGCCGGCGCATCCTCGAATGAGGTCAGCACGCTGATTATTCGTCCCTTGTGTTCGCGGAGCAGTCGCACCACCCCGGTGACAGCACCGGGTTCGTCGGTGAGGTCGAGAACAAACTGGACAGCGCCGTGCTTGATGCCGGTGCTGTGGATAAAGCCGCGCAGCACGTCGGTTTCGCTGAGCAGGCCGATGAGAAATCCGTGCTCGTCCACCACCGGGATACCCGAGATCCGGCACTGGAGCATGATGACCGCCGCCTTTTCCAGAGATTCGTGGCCATGGAGGACGATGGGATTGGCGGTCATGATCTCCTTTATTTTCATCTCCGAGAGCAGATAGTGGAGTTCGTGGACATCGAGACCGGTTGTTTTGGCGGGCGAGGCATCCTTGACATCGCGGTCGGTGATGATCCCCACCAGCTTGCCGTTGGCCACCACCGGCAGACGACGGATCGCATTGTCCTTCATGATCCGGGTCGCCACCAGCAGTGAGGTGTTTTCGTCAACCGTCAGGAGTTGTCGGGCCATCCAGTCGCTGATCAGCATGATTTTTTTTCCTCGTCGTCTGCTTGAATTATAAGGAAGCGGGGCCGCCCAGCACCTCGACTCTGATGGCGCAGAGCTTGTACTCCGGAGTACGGGACAGGCGGTCAAGGGCATCGAGGGTGAGAAAATTCACCGGAGTCTCGTGGTAGTTGTAAGTGGTGAAGACGGTGCCGGCCTGGGTGCGGTCGGTGATGGTCGCCCTGATGTCGACCGAGCCGCGTCGGGAGGTAAGACGCACCATGTCGCCTTCCCGGACGCCGAGACGCTCGGCATCGACCGGGTTGATCTCCGCCAGGGCCACTGGGGCGATGTCGTCGATCTCGGCCGTTTTGCCGGTCATGCTGCTGAAGTTGTAGCGGGCGTAATGGCGACCAGTGGTAAAGAGCAACGGGTAGTCGTCGTCCACCGGTTCCCGGGGCGGGATATAGTCCTCGGCAACGAATAGTCCTTTGCCTCGGGTGAAGCTGCCGAGATGCAACACCGGTGTGCCCGGGTGATTCGCATCCGGGACAGGCCACTGCAGCCCGCATTTTTCCAAGCGTTCGTAGGAGATTCCCCGGTACTGGGGTAAGAGGGCGGAAATTTCCTGGAAGATCTCCTCTGCACTTTCATATTCCATAGAATAGCCCATTCTGCGGGACAGGTCACGGAAGATCTGCCAGTCCGGCCTGGCCTGGCCGGGGGGGTCCACTGCCTTGCGTATCCGCTGCACCCGGCGTTCGGTGCAGGTGAAGGTGCCGTCCTTTTCGGCGAAACAGGCGGCCGGCAGCACCACGTCGGCGGCTTTCGCGGTTTCGGTGAGAAAGATATCCTGGACCACGAGAAAATCGACTTCATCCAAGGCCTGCCGCACATGACCGATATTGGCGTCGGCAACGGCCGGATCCTCGCCGAAGACGTAAAGACCCCGGATATCGCCTTTCATGATGTTGTCCCACACCTCGGTGGCCGGTTTGCCGGGTCGGCGCGGCAGCTTGACGCTCCACATTTTTTCGTAACGGTCAAAGAGATCGTCATTGTCCAACCCGCCGTAACCGGGCAGGGTGTTGAAGAGGGCACCCATGTCGCAGGCACCTTGGACATTGTTCTGACCGCGCAAGGGATTGCAGCCGCCCCCTTCGACACCCACCTTGCCGCAGAGCATGGCGAGGTTGGCGATGGATTTCACCCGGTCGGTGCCGGTGGTGTAATGGGTGATGCCCATGCCGTGGAAGGTGGCATGGCGGCCTGGCGCCGCATACATACGGGCCACCTTGTAGAGTTGCTTGACCGGGATACCAGTGATACGGGCCACCTCGTCCGGTGGATATCGTTTCACCATCTCACGCAGTTCATCGAAGTCCTCGGTGCGTTCCTCGACAAATTTTTTGTCCCAGAGATACTCCTTGATGATGATGTGCATCAGCCCATTGAGCAGTGCCACATCAGTGCCGGGCAGGATGCGCAGCCACTGGTCGGCGCGCTCGGCAAGTTTTGTTTTACGGGGATCGACGACAATGAGCTTTGCCCCCCGGTCCACTGCCTGGTGGATGCGCAGGCCGATGGTCGGGTGGCTGGTGTCGGGATTGCTGCCGATCATGAGAAAGAGATCGGTTGTGCCGTTGATCGCATCGGCGATGGAGTTGGTCATTGCGCCGCTACCGAAGGTGATGGCCAGACTGGCCACGGTGGGAGCGTGTCAAAGTCGGGCGCAGTGATCGATATTGTTTGTGCCGATCGCTGTTCGCATGAACTTCTGCATGAGGAAATTTTCCTCATTAGTGGCCCGGGCGCAGGAGAAGCCGGCTATGGCATCAGGGCCGTACATCGCCTTAATGTCGAAGAAACGCTTGGCCACATGGTGGAGGGCATCTTCCCAGGACGTTTCCATGAGTTGGTCGTTGCGACGGATCAGTGGCCGGGTGAGGCGCTCGGGATGGTGGACGAAGTTGAAGGCGAAACGGCCCTTGACGCAGAGTGCGCCGTAGTTGGGGGCCAGATCAGGTTCGGCGCCCACCTCCATGATGGTGTTGCCCTTGACTTTGAGCAGTAACTGACAGCCGGCGCCGCAGTATGGGCAGGTGGTGCGGATTTCCCGTATCGTCTCACCGGTCACCGGCACCGACATGTCCTTTTTGTTCAGGGCGCCGGTGGAACAGCTGTCCACGCAGGCGCCGCAGTGGGTGCAGCGCTCGGTGAAATTGAGGCTGATGGCCCGCGGGCGACCTTCTTCATCAAAGGAGGCGGCGGAAAGTTCCAGCGCCTCGTACTGGCAGGAGCTGACGCAGCGTCGGCAGAAGACGCATTTGTTGAGATCAACGGTAATGACGGGATGGGAAAGATCCCTCTGGTACAGCGGCATGGCCGGCATGCCGGTCTTGTTCGGGTCAACCTGATTGTCAATGCAGAGTTGTTTGAAGTCGCAGCGCTCATAGGCGGTGCAGCCGCAGGAAAGGCAGCGGGCCGCTTCCCGGCGCGCCATCTGTTCGCTAAGGCCGAGGCGCACCTCGTCGAAGTCCTGCACGGAACGTTCCGGCGGACGCGAGGGCATCTTCTCCCGCAGCCGTGTTTTGACACCGTCGAAATTGCTCAGATCAACATCGTCAAAGGACTTGCCGCGGGAGAAGTTGAAACGACTCTCCGGCCCTTCCTTGTCTTCGCCAAGCAGGCCGGCATGGATGTTGTCAGCGGCCCGCCGGGCGGAGACCACCGCCTGAATAACCGAGCGGGGGCCGCTGGTGGCGTCGCCGGCGGCATAGACATCGGCAAGATTGGTGAGGGAGGTGCGTGGATTGGCCTTGATGACGTTGTTGGGGGCAAGCTCCAGGGCTGTCGCCCCCCGGTCACCGGCAATGCCGTCGTCACCGCAGGCCGATTGGCCGACGGCATAGACCAGGGTGTCGACCCGCAGTGTACTGGTAGAGCCGGGGATGGCTACCGGCAGTCGGATTCCCCTGGCATCGGCCTCACCCAGTTTCATGCGGATCAGTTCGAGTTCCAGGCCGCCGTCTTTCTGGGTGATCTGAATGGGGGAGGCCATCAGGTGAAACTGGACCCCTTCCCGTTCCGCCTCGCGGATATTGCGTTGGTTGGCCGGCATCTCGAGCTGGGCGCGGGGATAGATGATGGTGACCTGTTCAACGTTGTTGCGCAGCAGACAACGGGCCACTTCCATGGCCACGTTGTTGCCGCCGATTACGGCAGCCCGCCTGCCGTAATCTCCGCAGCCCTCTTCGTTCACCATCCGGAGAAAGCGGGTGGCGGGCAGGACCCGGTTGCAGGTCGCGCCGGGGATTTCCAGAGGCTGATCAACGGTGGTGCCGATGGTGAGCAATATTGCGTCAAAACCCTGTTCTTTCAGGCTCTCCAGGGTAAAGTCCCGGCCCCAGCGCTGGTTGAGCTGCACCGAGATGCCAAGGCGGAGGATGGTGCTGATCTCGTAATCAAGGATCTTCTTGGGGATCTTGTATTCCGGCAGGCCATAGCGCAGCATGCCGCCGAGCTTGTCGTTGGCCTCGAAAACGGTGACCGCGTGGCCTTTTTTGGCCAGGAAAAAGGCGGCGGTGAGTCCGGCCGGTCCGCCGCCGACCACCGCCACCCTTTTGCCGGTGGTGGGCTGGCGGCGAATCTTGAGATCGATTTTGTTCATCATACACCAGTCGGCGACAAATCGCTTCAGGTGGTTGATGGAAACCGGTTCGTCCACCAGGATACGACGACAGCGGGTCTCGCAGAAGCGGGGACAGACCCGGCCCACCGAAAAGGGGAAGGGATTGCGCTCCATGATCAGCCGCAGCGCCTCCTCGTACTGTCCCTTGGCAACATGGGCGATATAGCCCTGGACATTGATCTGGCCGGGACAGGTCAAATTGCAGGGGGCCTTGCAGTCGCCGAAGTGGATGGTGGCCATCCGGGTTAGCTGTCCGGCCCGGTGATTTTTCACCGCCGTGGTGTCGGTGTGGATGACCATGCCGGTCGCCGCCTCTGTTTCACAGGCGTGGAGGAGTTCGTCCCGTCCCGCACACTCGACGGCGCAGATGCCGCAGTGGCCTTCACGTTTGCCGGCGACATGGCAGAGGGTGGGAATGGAGATACCGGCGCGCGCTGCCGCCGCCAGGATGGTGGTGCCGCGGTCCACCGTCACTTCGATGCCATTGATGGAAAAGGTGATCTGACTCATTGCCTGTCAATTTCGTTTTCGGGAAAGAGGAAACCGGATTATCTTGTATGCGGCTCCAGAATGCCGCTGTTCCGGCTACTGCTGTTGCTGTCGTCTTTTCTCCTATACCTGCCGGGAGGAATTATGTCAATATTGACACAAATACCTATGCGTCGGCTTTTTTGTGCTTGAAAAAGTTGTCAAAACAGGGAGATAAGTGGTGTGCTCGATGGGGGGGCTTTCTCGGCCGCGGACACTTTTCACTGAAAACAGTTTGTTTCGTGGTTGCGATCCGGCTGCCGAAGAAAATGGTGACAGGCGACTGGGCGACAGGATCAACCGGTTGAAAGAATGATGAGTTCAATGGCAGCCGTTTCCGGCAGGTTGACTGATCAGAGAAATGACGATGATCTGCCGGCCGTCTGGAGCGGCGAGCGGTGAGTCCGAGGCGGCCGACAGAAGCGGACCAGGGGATTACCCTCGTATCTGCGGGCAGGGACCCTCATCAGGCGTCGTGTATTTCTATTTGTCTGACCGCACTTTTTTTCTGCGCCTTTCGCGGGATGGAAATGGTCAGAACGCCATTTTTGAAGTGGGCCCGGATGGCGTCCGTATCACCGTCCTCCGGCAGCGACAGGATACGCTGGAAGGCGCCGTAGAATCTTTCAATCCGATAGTAGTTGGTCTCTTTTTCCTCCTTGTCCTGTCTTTTCTCGCCGCGGATGGTCAGAAGCGAGTCATTCACTTCGATGGCGATGTCCTTTTCCTCCACCCCCGGAATTTCGGCGGAAACGGTATACTCCTTTTCCGTGGCGCTGATATCGACCTGCGGTTTTATCAGGGTCGCGGCGGCAATGGGAGTGGAAAAAAACGGAGCGAAACCGCGCAGCATGTGGTCAAATAAGCTATCCATCTCTTGGTGTATCTCTATCAATTGATGGCGTATGGATTCCTCATTCGCTTGATGGAGCTGCGATGCGCTGCGTCGGACCGGAATAATGCCTTCACTTTCTTCCTCTTCCGTTTTGGACCAGTTCCATGGGGCAAGTTTTTTGAAGTCCATAGGCACCTCCTTCATGAACAAAAAAACGGGAAACCGTCATGAGGACGATTTCCCGTTTGTGTTTTTTTAGCTGGCTGTTGTCGGGAAGGCGCGTCCCCGGGAGAATTATTACTCCTTGGCCAGTTATGCCGCCTTGATTTCGATCCGGCGCGGTTTCGCTGCCTCGGATTTGGGCAGATGGAGACGCAGCACGCCGTCCTTGAGCTCGGCATTGACCTTGTTCACGTCAATTGCCTGCGGCACCGAGAAAGTCCGCTGGTATTCCACATCACCGAATTCGGCCCAGCTCGCAGCGCCGCTTGCCTCCATTTGTCGTACCCCGGACAGCACCAGCTTGCCGTTGTCGATATTGATGGTGATGTTTTTCTTATCTACACCGGGCATATCGGCGTGCAGGAGAATTTCGTCCTCATTTTCATAGATGTCGACCAGTGGGGCGATCACCGGAATCTCGCGGCTTCTCTCCATCATGGTTTCCTCACGTTTTGCAATCTCTTTTCCGTCACTCATGGCGTATCTCCTTGTCTCTTCGCGTCGTCACTGATTCTCAGTTGATGACGATCTGTTTCGGTTTCGCTGCCTCGGCCTTGGGCAGGGTCAGGGTCAGCACGCCGTTCTGCAGCGAGGCCTCGGCCTTGTCCGGATTGACATCCGAGGGCAGCGTAAAGCTGCGGGTAAACGACGCGGCTCCCCGTTCCACCCGATGGGCGGTGTATCCTTCCGGGGCATCGGACTTGCGGGCGCCGCTTATTTCAAGATAGTTACCCTGGGTGCGGATGCCGATATCCTCCCTGGCAATTCCCGGCACCTCCATCTTGATGACGAAGTGATCACCACTGTCATAGAGATTGGTCCTCGGGCCGCTTTCGGTGGCGCCCCAGCCAGCCGGACTCGTCCTGAACCTGTCAAGCTCCGGAAAGATTCTGTTTATCCTGGTCTGCAGCAGGTTCATTGCATTGAACATACGGTCAATATCATGCCATCTGCTCCACATATTGTACCTCCTTTTCGTGTTATGAATTTTGTTGGGTGTCTTTTTTCTTAGCTGAAAAAATAATTACGTAGATCGAGATGTCAATATTGGTATTTTGTTTTTTTGTCATTTTTTTAATTGTTACTTTTTGTATATTTATTGACTTGGTAATGTAGTGGTGTTACTGTTATGGCAACAGGAGATCGATTATGCGGAATCGTGATGATGCAATACATTCTCCCGAACAAGCCGACCTCAACATCTCTGCTGAAGGGTTGCGGGGAAAGCAATCGGTGCGGACCACGTTTCGGCTCCATCCGTATGTGATAGAGCTGCTGGGGATCGTTGCCGCTCAGCTCAACCTGAAGCAGAAGTCGTTGTTTGATCAGCTTATCGAGGATGTCGGCGTTCTTGACAGGGTGGCGGAGCGGGCCCATGGTTACACTCCGGAATCGCCGGAGCGGCGGCAAAAGACCTTTGTGCTGAGTCGGCGTTCCCTGGAGGTGTTGGAGCAGGTTGCCAGTCGGCAGAATATCCCTCGCGATGTGCTGGTGGAGATTTCGATCCGCCGTTTGCTGCCGGTCATGACCGCGGAACAGGAAAAGCACAGAAAGCGCACCGAGCTGTTGCGTGATCTGAAGATCTATTTCGAACAGGGCAAAAAGGTGCAGCAGAAGGCGGAAATGCTGGTTGGCGGGGACGATCCCGTTGTTGAGATGGTTGCGGAGGTTGTCACGACATGCGGCGAAAAGGTGGCGGAACTGGAAAATATTGTTCGGAAAGGCCAGTCTCTGGAAGGTTTTACGACGGATGAGAGGAAAAGCTGAACTGGAATGTTCCTCGATGACAGCGTCGGACTTTGTTGTTGACAAAAAACACAGGCGCCGCCAGAATGACCGCTATGGTATTGTTCTTGATAAGTGAAGGAATATTGTTGTTATGATGGCGCCGGACTACAGCGCCAGTATCGTCAACCTTGTCACCACCATTGCCGGAGCACTGGGGGGGAAGGGTACGGACTACCCACCTCTCAGCAGCGGAACTGGCGGCATGGGCCTCAGCGACCGTCCCCTGGTCCTGCTCATTATTGACGGGTTGGGCGATCTGTTTTTGCAGAATTTTCCGGACAGCTTTCTCTGTCGGCACCGGCAGGGGCGACTCAGTTCGGTTTTCCCCACCACCACTGCCACCGCGGTCACCAGCTTTTTTACCGGCGTCGGCCCCCAGCAGCATGCGATAACCGGCTGGCATACCTATTTCAAGGAGCTTGGCGCGGTCAGTACCGTGCTGCCGTTCCGTCCGCGTTACGGCGGAACCTGTTTTTCCGGGGAGGGGATTTCCCCGGCCCGGCTCGTTGATCATCCCTCCCTGCTTGACAGTTTGGAGGTGGCCTGTCATGTCATCCTGCCGAACCAGCTCGTTGATTCCGTTTACAGTCGGACCCTGTGTGGTCGGGCCGGACGGCACGGCTATGATTCCGCTGCCGCTATGTTTGCCGCCATCCGCCGTCTGGCCGTGCCTGGCTGCCCCGCTCTGGTTGTCGCCTACTGGCCGGAGTTCGATCATCTGGCCCATAACCATGGAGTGGCAAGCGAGGAGGTCACCAATCATTTCCTGGTGCTCGACCGGGCCTGCGCGGAAACCCTGGAGCCCCTGGCAAAGTGTGGTGTCTCCGTTATGGTCACCGCGGATCACGGCTTGATCGACACCTGCGAACACCATACCATTCATCTGGAGGATCATCCGGAGCTGGCCGCAACCCTCACCCTGCCGTTGTGCGGCGAGCCGCGTTGCGCCTATTGTTATGTCCGCGCCGACCGGGTTGAACTGTTCGAACGCTATGTCGAAGAGCGACTCGGCTTTGCCTGTGACCTGCGCAGAAGCGCGGATCTTGTCAGCCAGGGCTTTTTCGGTCGTGGACCGGCGTCGCCTCGCCTGGCGGAGCGGGTCGGTGAGTATGTGCTGTTGATGAAGGATGATTATGTCATCCGCGATCGGCTGCTTACGGAAAAGCCCTCATCCCAGGTCGGCGTGCATGGGGGGCTCTCCGTCGAGGAACTTTACGTCCCTCTCATTGTGCTGTAGTTGCTTGTTGGCAAAAGGGCTGTTGCCGGCACGGGGAAGTGTCGGCCGGGGAAAAGACCAGGGGAGACTGTTTTTTCAACAGACTGGTAATATCATTTTTTTTCGCAGATTAGAATCCTGGTTTGTTCCCGGAACAGAACCTCGATTTTGTTCGGTCCGATTTTTTTAATCACCACGCCGAAACCGAAGGTCGGGTGGTCGATCAGGTCATCGACTGCAAAGTTGCCGCTCATGGAATAGGGTTTGGCAGTGGAAAAATCGCGGTCGGCAAGCTGTTCGGCAAAGGTTGCTGCTACTGGTTCCGCGCTGTGCCGGGGAGAGGGTTTGCGGGCCGGGGAGACGCTGGTCCTGCCCGCCGATCGGCGGATGGCAACCGTTTTTTTTTCGGCAAGGGCCGGGCGGTAGTTGTGACGACCGCCGCAGGTATTGCATTGCACCTTCGCCACCTCGTCGCCAATCATGGCGATGATGGTGTGGTTGGTCAGCGCCTTGCATTTGAGGCAGCGGGAATCGATATCGTCGCCGGCGGAAGGTTTTTTTTGGGTGGTCACGGGTGCTCTCCTGGCTGGATCGTTTTTTGACGGGGTGTCTTTTTGTCTGCCGCGCTTGGCGGCCCGATTTGCAAGGGGCAGCTTATAGTATGAAATGTTCGGAAATGCCAGCTTGATTTTCATGATCAAAGTCGGATTGGGATTTCTCCTTTCACCGTCTTGTTTTCTTTTGGTGTTATTTTCTTGCAAAGATGGCCGATTGCCTGTATGTGTGTATCACATGGTATTTTTTCACAGGAAAATTCCTCTCGTTTCTTTTCCCGCCACGCTGTTGCCGGTGCATCCGCCTGGTTTTTTCTCCGAGCTGACGTTTACCTTTATCCAATGAATCACAACCGACGGTGCCGCATTGCCGGCTGATCCTCTCCGTTCTCCGGGCGAATTCCGCTGGAATCGTTTATCGTCTCTCGCGCCCCGAACCGGTGCTGACACCGTTCAGGGTGTATATCAGATTTTTTTGTCATGGTCACATCCACGCCGGATGCCCATGGCAGGTACATCTACCGGCAATCGTGCCGGTCGTTGAGCCGTTTATTCCCATCACCAAGGAGTTGTATGAGTTTTACAAAATTTCAGTTTCATCCGACAATTCAGGCCGCGGTCGATAGCTGCGGTTACACCGTTCCCACCCCGATTCAGGAGCAGGCCATCGGGCCTGTTCTCGCCGGGCGGGATCTGCTGGGGCTGGCACAGACCGGCACCGGCAAAACAGCGGCATTCGTCTTGCCTATCCTGGCTCGCCTGATGGGCAGCAACGCCGGCCGCAAGCGGACCCGGGCATTGATCGTGGCGCCCACCCGTGAGCTTGTTGAGCAGATTCACCAGTATATCGGCAAGATGGCCGGTGAAACCGGGCTGGAGAGTATCCCGATTTACGGCGGGGTCAGTAAAAGCGGCCAGGCCCGCAAGACACGTGCGGGAGTTGACATCATTGTCGCCTGTCCCGGCCGCCTGCTTGATCTCGTCAACGATGGTGCAGTCGATCTGCGGATGATCGAGATCCTTGTTCTTGACGAGGCGGATCATATGTTTGACAAGGGGTTTTTGCCGGATATCCGCCGAATCATGAAACTGGTTCCCCGCAAACGGCAAACGCTGGTTTTTTCGGCCACCATGCCCGCCGAAATCCGCCACCTGGCCGAAGAGATTTTGACGGGGCCGGTGACCGTGCAGATCAATCCCAGTCGGCCTGTTGCAACCATCACCCATTTGCTCTATGCGGTGGAGCAGAATGCCAAGATCACCCTGCTGAAGAAGATTCTCCAGGAGAAAAATCCCGATTCCGCCATTGTGTTTACCAGGACAAAGCACAAGGCCAAGACCCTTGCCCTGCAATTGGAAAAGGCGGGTTGCCGGTCTGTTGCTCTGCAGGGTAACATGTCGCAGCAGAAGCGGCAGATGGCCCTGGACGGCTTTAAGAACGGCAGGTACACGATTCTGGTGGCAACCGACATTGCGGCCCGGGGCATCGATGTCGCCGGTATTTCCCATGTCATCAATTTCGATATGCCGTCCACGGCCGAGACTTACACTCATCGGACCGGTCGCACCGGCCGGGCATCGCGGACTGGAACGGCGCTCACCTTTGCCACCAGTGAGGATACCAGAATGATTTCCCTTATTGAACGCGCGCTCGGTAAAAAAATGGACCGTGGGGTGACTCCTGTTTGTGTTTGCCCGCCGGCTGATGATGAGCTGGAGGAGAAAAAGGCGCGCTTTTCACCGGAGATGCCGACCCGGAAAAAGAACACTCCCACTGGTGCGGGTAGCAGGAGTAGAAGCAGGAGATCTTCCTCGACCTCCGTGTTCGGCATGAACAAATCGGTGCGGTAACAGGCTTTTCGGTCGGGTGGCAGGCGGTTATCGTCTGTCACCCGGCTTTCTTACACACGTGGTTCCGGTCAGGAGCCGAACATGAAGGAGTGGTAGAGATGGCTGAAGGTACGGTGAAGTGGTTCAACGATGCAAAAGGATTTGGTTTTATTGCTCAGGATGGCGGCAAGGATGTTTTTGTCCATCACTCCGCCATCAAGGCAGAGGGTTTTAAATCCCTGCAGGAAGGGGCACGGGTGAGTTTTGACGTGGTTGATGGTCCCAAAGGGCCTTCTGCTGCAAACGTTGTTCAGAAAAAATAGCTCCCGGCCGGTCTCCGCGATATGCCGATCAGCAAATCCGGCATATCGCGGCTTATGGCGAGGTGGTCGACAAATAGCTGAATGGTGCATAGCCACATTGTTTGCTTCTTGATTGCTGAAGGCTGGCGGCCCCCTTTTCTCCTCTCTGTGTCCCTTCTCTCTTGCACAGGAAATTACCTGTGTCCAGCAGGTGATTTCCGTTCTGCTATCCCTTGTCGTCTTCCATCTCCTTGATTATCTGATTTTTATTCGATAAAGCCTGTCGAGAAAAAGTGTTGACTTGCCAGGTGATGATGCTTTCGGTTATGGTCGCCCCCTTGTCCGATAACAATATGGCCGCAGCCCGTACGTGTGGGCATGGATTTTTATTCTTTCGGCAGACTAGGCCCTCATTCTCCTCGGCAGCGCTGTGAGCGAAAAAATGTGAACCGTTGTCGGGTGTGCGAAAATTCTTGACAAATCCCTTGAACTCTTCTCAGGAATCATGATATAGGTATTTTTACATAGCAAGGGCGGTCTTTATTATGTCTTTTTTGACATATAAAACGCCGAAAAAACGTCATTCTTAATCAGCAAGAAGGAGGGTTCAATGGAGGTCTCAAGGCGGGATTTTCTCAAGCTGTCCGGCACCGGTGTCGTGCTCGGTTCCCTTGGCGTGAACCTTGATCCTGCCAGGGCGTATGCCCGGGAGCTGCGGATCAAGAACGCCAGGCAGACCACGACAATCTGTCCTTACTGCTCCGTGGGCTGCGGCATTCTCGTCTACACGGAGAACGGCAAGGTCATCCAGACTGAAGGCGATCCGGATCATCCGATCAGTGAAGGAACCCTCTGTGCCAAGGGGTCGTCCCTCGTGCAGATGGCCAACAACGATACCCGGCTCACCAAACCCCTCTATCGTGAACCCGGCGGCACGGCCTGGAAGGAGGTGGAGTGGGACTGGGCCCTCGACAGAATCGCCAGGCTTGTCAAGGAGGCCCGGGACAAGAGTTTCAAGACCGTTTCCAAGGGAAAGATCAAGGAGAAACAGGCCGATGGCACTGAGATCGAGGTTGAAAAGGAGTTCGTTGTCAACCGTACCGATGCCATCGCTCATATCGGCAGCGCCGCCATGGACAACGAGGAGTGCTACCTGATTCAGAAATTGATGCGCTCGTGGGGCCTGGTGTACATAGAACACCAGGCCCGGATCTGACACTCCGCAACGGTAGCGGCTCTGGCAGAGTCGTTCGGACGCGGTGCAATGACCAATCACTGGATCGATCTCAAAAACGCCGATGTCATCCTGGCTATGGGATCCAATCCTGCCTCGAATCATCCTGTTTCCATGAAGTGGATCATGCGCGCCCGGGAAAAGGGAGCAAAACTCATCAGCGTTGATCCCCGCTTTACCCAGACCTCGGCGAAAGCCGATCTCTATGCCCCGCTGCGCTCGGGCACCGACATCGCCTTTCTCGGCGGCATGGTCAACTATATTCTGGAGAATAACCTCTACTTCAAGGAATATATCGTCAACTACACCAATGCCGCCTTTCTGGTCAATCCGGATTTTAAGGGCCCGGCGGATCTCGACGGCCTCTTCTCCGGCTATGATCCGGAGAAGAGAAAGTATGACAAGGCGACCTGGTCGTTCCAGAAGGATGAAAACGGCCTTCCGCTGAAGGATCCAACCCTGGAAGACCCTTATTGCGTGTTCCAGCTTCTGAAAAAACACTTTGCCCGCTATACCGTGGACAAGGTGGTCAGCATCACCGGCACACCAAAAGACAAGCTGCTGGCGGTCTATGAGCTTTATGGCTCCACCGGCAAGCCGGACCGGGTCGGCACCGAGTGCTACGCCATGGGCTGGACCCAGCATACGGTCGGCACCCAGAATATCCGGACCATGGCCATCATCCAGCTGCTGCTCGGCAACATGGGCATGGCTGGCGGCGGCGTCAACGCCATGCGGGGCGAGTCCAACGTTCAGGGCTCCACCGACCACGGCATCCTCTTTCATATCCTGCCTGGCTACAACCCTGTACCCAACGCGGCGCTCACCGATCTGGCAACCTACATCGAGAAAAACACCCCGACCACCAAGGAACCCCGCAGCGTCAACTGGTGGTCCAACCGCAACAAGTACATCGTCAGCTACCTTAAGGCCATCTACGGTGATGCCGCCACCAGGGACAATGATTTTGGCTATGCCTGGCTGCCCAAGCTCGACGTCGGCCAGAACTGTTCGTGGTTGAATCTGTTTGACAAAATGTTGCAGGGGCAGTTTGAAGGGTTCTTTGCCTGGGGCCAGAACCCGGCCTGTTCGGGCGCGAACTCCAATAAGACGAGGGCGGCGCTCGCCAAGCTGAAATGGATGGTCAACGTCAACCTCTATGACAACGAGACCGGTTCCTTCTGGCGCGGTCCCGGCTTGAATCCGCAAGAGATCGGGACCGAGGTGTTCCTGCTGCCGTGCTGCTCATCGGTAGAGAAGGAGGGCAGCATTTCCAATTCCGGCCGTTGGGCACAGTGGCGCTACAAGGCCGTTGAGCCTCTCGGCCAGTCGTTGCCGGACGGCGAGATCATCAACGAACTCTACTTCAGGGTAAAAGAGCTGTACCGGAAGGAAGGCGGCGCCTACCCTGATCCCGTCGTCAATCTGAGCTGGGAGTATGGAGAGAAGGATGCCGCCGGCAAGGTCAGCCACATTGACACCCACAAGGTGGCCAAGGAAATTAACGGCTACTTCCTTGAGGATGTCTACGACACCAAGGTGGAACCTCCGAAACTCATCGGCAAGAAAGGGGATCTGGTGACGAGTTTCCCCACATTGCAGGCCGACGGCACCACCTCGAGCGGTAACTGGCTCTACTGCAACTCCTATATCCTCAAGGACGGGAAGGAAGTCAACATGATGGCGCGGCGTGGCAAGGACGATCCCACCGGCCTTGGCCTCTATTCGGGCTGGTCCTGGTGCTGGCCGGTAAACCGGCGGATCATCTACAACCGCGCCTCGGTGGATCTGCAGGGAAACCCTTGGGATGCGAAACGGTCACTTATCAAATGGGATCCGGCCGCGAAAAAATGGGTAGGTGATATCCCGGATGGGCCGGCGCCGCCCATGGGCACCGACGGCAAGCTGCCCTTTATCATGAAACCGGACGGGGTTGGGTCGATTTTCGGACCCGGCCTCAATGAAGGCCCGTTTCCGGAGCATTACGAGGCCCTGGAATGCCCGTTGGAGGCAAACTCCATGTCCGGTCAGCGGATCAACCCGACTATCAAGATATTCGGCGGCGAATCGGATGCCTTTTTTTCCTGCGACATGCGTTATCCCTTTGTCGCCACCACCTATCGGGCCTCCGAACACTGGCAGACCGGCGTCATGACCCGTCACTGTTCCTGGCTGCTCGAAATGCAGCCGCAGAACTTCGTTGAGTTGAGCGTGGAGCTGGGGAAAGAACTGGGGATCAAAAACGGCGAGAAGGTTGTCGTCGTCTCCGGTCGCGGCGAGGTGGAAGCAGTGGCGATGATCTCCGAACGGTTCAAGCCCTTCAAGGTAGCGGACTCCACCGTCCATCAAGTCGGCCTGACCTGGCATTTCGGCTGGCAGTTTCCCGAGGACGGCAGCGGCTTTGACAGCGCGAACCTGCTGACCCCGAACGTGGGTGACGCCAATACAATGATACCCGAGTCGAAGGCCTTCATGGTCAACGTCCGGAAGGCATAGGGGGTGCACCATGGCAACAGTGGACAACAAAAATCGCAAGGCAATTCTGGTCACACCCGAGGTCTGTATCGGCTGCCGGGCCTGCCAGGTTTCCTGTAAATCCTGGAACGAGCTGCCCGGAATCCGCACCAAAAACACCGGCACCTACCAGAATCCGCCCGATCTGGCGAGTTCCGCCTTTAACATCATCCGCTACAGCGAGGTCCCTTCCCAGGCAAACCCGGTGCGCTGGCTTTTTGTCAGCCGACGTTGCATGCACTGCGAGGATGCCGGCTGTATGAAGATCTGTCCCGCTCCCGGCGCCCTGTTCCGAACCAAGGACGGGGCGGTGGCCTATGATCGGGACAAATGTATCGGCTGCAAGCTCTGCGTCAATGCCTGCCCCTTTGACGTGCCCCGTTACGATGACGAAGGCAGGGTGTCGAAATGCCATCTCTGCTTCGACCGCATCGGTGCCGGGATGTCGCCGGCCTGCGTCAAGACCTGCCCCACCGGCGCGCTTCGCTTCGGCAACCGTGCGGAGCTGATTTCCGCTGTCCGGAGCGAGGGTTTTGAGACAATATACGGTGAATCCGATTTGGGCGGTCTGGGGGCGATCTACGCCTTCAAGGATGAACCGAAACTTTACGGCATGCAGGAAAATCCAGCGGTTCCTGCCAGTGTCGTTTTCTGGCATACGGTCCTCAAACCCTTTGCCGTGGTCGGCCTGGGTGGCGTGGTCGCCGCCTCCCTGGTTCATTATCTGGCAATCGGTCCCCACAAGGATACGGAGGTGTGACATGGCGGAGATGGTACGCAAATCAAGCGTTGGCGAGATCGTCAACCACTGGATCATGGCCGGCAGCTGTATTCTGCTGATCATTTCCGGGTACGGCTTTCTCTTTCACCTGGAGGGTGTCGGCGCCCTGTTCGGCGGCTTTGACACCATGAAAACAGTCCACAACTGGCTGGGGGTGGTCTTCACCATCTCCCTGCTTGCCTCCATGGGGCATTATCTCAAGGACGCCCTGACCTACGACGCCGATGACCGGCAATGGTTCAAGGTGGCCGGTGGTTACCTCTCCCACAAGGTTCAGGTGCCGCCCATGGGCAAGCACAATCCCGGCCAGAAGCTCTACTATCTGGTTATTCTGGCGGCCGGCATTTGCATCGCCCTGTCCGGCTTTGTTATCTGGCTCATGAAGGATAATGCGGGCCTGATGCTCATCGCCCACTTGGTCCATAACATTGCCTTCTGCATCTTCATCGTCGCCGTTCCGGTCCACATCTATCTCGGAACCCTGGCAAATCCGGGAACCCTGCAGATCATGATCAGCGGCATGGTCCCGGTGGAGCTTGCTAGAAAACGCTATCCGAAGTGGATGAAGGCCATCGGCAAGATGTGAGAAAATTCAGCCCGGGAGAGAGGGGAGCGCGCCTCCCCTCTGTTTTTTTATGATGAAATCACTGCTGTTTGCTGTTGTCTTTTTTCTGCTGTTCGGCGTCGTCCATGCAGGGGAAACGAGGATCGAAATTGCCGTGGCCGATTCGCCGGCCCTGGGGCCGACCGATGCGCCGGTGACGATCATCGAGTTCATTGATTTCCAGTGACCGCACTGCGTGGCGGCCGGTCCGACCGTCAAGCAGCTTCTGGAGGCATATCCCGGCAAGATTCGGCTGGTGGTCAAGAACTATCCCTACAAATACCGCGATTTTGCCCGCATCGCCGCTGCGGCGACGCTGGCGGCCCGTGATCAGGGCAAATACTGGGAGATGCACGATCTCCTCATTGCCCGTTCGCCGACGTTGGACCGGGCCAGTCTGATCAGATATGCCGGCGAGCTTGGTCTGGATGTGGAACAATTCACCCGGGCCATCGACAGCGGCGCCCATGCCGCGGCGATCGACCGCGACCTCAAACTTGCCGAGTCTCTCGATCTCTACAACACGCCGACCTTTTTTATCAACGGTCTCAAGGTGGTGGGTGATCGCCCCTTCGACTATTTCACGAAGATCATCGACGCGGAACTGGCGCGGACGGAGAAATAGCGGCATGAAAAAAAAATTTATTGCTGGCCTGCTGTTCGTCCTGCCCTGTCTGCCGGTGCCGTTATCCGCCGGTCATCTGGAGCCGTTTAAAAACGTTCCGGTCCACCAGGCGAATCCCCAGACGCCGGCAAAGGTGGAGCTTGGCAAAAAGCTCTTTTTCGATCGGCGCCTTTCCGGCGACGGGACCATGAGCTGTTCCACCTGCCATGATCCGGAGCAGGGCTACAGCGACGGACTCCCGACCTCTCTTCATTACCCCACCACCCGTAACTGGCGCAACTCGCCTACCCTTTACAATGTTGCCCTGCAGAAGTTGCTCTTCCATGACGGCCGTTCCTCTTCCTTGGAGGATCAGGCCCTTTTCCCGATGATGTCGGCCTTTGAGATGAACCAGAATCTCGACTTCATGGAGGAGGAGATCCGCGCTGTGCCGGAATACGTCGCCTCCTTCACCGAAGTTTTCGGTGATCCGGATGTCACCCGTGAGCGCATCGCCATGGCGATTGCCGCCTTTGAGCGTACGATTATTTCCCGCGACGCTCCGCTTGACCGTTTCCTGACTGGCGAGCGGCAGGCGCTGTCGGTCGAGGCGCAACAGGGCTATGAGCTCTTTGTCGGCAAGGGAAAATGTGCGGAGTGTCATTTCGGCACCAATCTCTGCGATGATCGTTTTCATGCCCTGCACGTCCCGGAAAATCCTGATCACCTCAGCGATCCGCGCATCGCCGCAACCCGTCGTTTTGTCGCCAAGGTGTATCATTTTGAGGAGTACCGCACCCTGGCCGAGGATCCGGGCCGCTATCTCATCACCAAAGAGAAAAAGGACTGGAAGGCCTTCCGCACTCCGACCCTGCGTGAGATCGCCCAAACCGCTCCCTATATGCACAATGGCGTCTTTGCCACCCTGGACGAGGTGATTGCCTTCTTTGATGCAGGTGGCGGGAAAGGGAACACGGTGCTCAAACCTCTGCATCTGTCGACTACGGAAAAAAAGCAGCTCAGGATTTTCATGGAAGAGGGGTTGGCCGGCGTGCCGCTTCCCTTCTCCTATCCCAAGATACCATAAGGAGCACGATGCCCATCACTATCCAGCCCTTTATCGAGCAACGGCCGCATCTCAAGGATCCTCTGGAGTTTTATGGCAAATGGCAGCAATTTCATGAAAAGGCCATGAAAATACTGCCGCAGAGGGGAGCAGCGACCGGTGATGCTCGGGTATACCCGCCTGACAGCGTTGTCGGTGTCATTCGGGCATTCTCTTCTGTTTTCGGTCTGGCGGATGACCGTCTCGCCCCACTGGTCCGGTCGCTGACCGCCGGTGAGATCGATTTCATGCGGCTGCCGCTGGGTGAGACCCCATCTTTGGTTTTGCCTGAGGTGGATGTCGACCAAGCCTCTCTTCTTTTTCTGCTGACCAGGCCTTTTTTTCTGGTCCTGCGCGAGGCATGCGCCTGCCAAGGCAGGCAGTGGGAAGGGGGACGCTGTCCGCTCTGCTCCGCCCGGCCGGCGCTCTCCTCTGTCATCGAAGGTCCCAGGCGCCAGCTGCATTGCTCCTGGTGCGGCACCACCGGCACGTACCGTTTTCTCGGCTGTCCGAACTGCGGCAATGAAGATGCCTCCCGGCTTGGCACCCTGGTGCCGGACGGGGAAAAGGGTTTCCGGGTCGCCACCTGCGATGCCTGCCACACCTATGTCAAGGTCGTTGAAGAGCGTGTCCTCGCTGAGATGACCGTTGATCTTGCCGATCTGGTCAGCCTGCCGCTTGATATCATTGCCCAGGAAAAGGGCTACGACCGCCGGGCGCCCAATCCCATCGGTCTGTGGACGATGCAATAGGATCCGGAAGAGAGCAATCGTGCGGGTGCCGTAACCATGGTGTCAGGAATTTTTGCTCGGCGGATTCGATCAGGGGCTGAAATTGCCTGGCCCAGTCCCATGCATCACCGTGAACTGGCTTTCAGTGGCAGGATGGTGTTTTTCGTCGCCTGGGCGGGGTGGTTTCCATTTTCTCGATGCCGCAACCGTACTTGCTGCAAAAGCTCGCGGCGATTGCCAGAAGATCCGCGGCCAGCAGTCGCCTGACCATGGTGCGTATCTCCGGCGCCGGGGGGCCGTGGAAGGCCTCCGCGATGGAGCCGGCAATGCAGGCGAGGGTGTCGGAATCGCCGCCGAGGGAAATGGCATTGCGTAGCGTATCCTCATAAGAGTTCCCTTCCAGGAAGGAGATCACCGCCTCCGGGACTGTCCCCTGGCAGGAGATGTCGAATCCGTAAACAGGTCGTATATCCGCCACCGTCCGGTCGAGATCATATCGGAAACGGTCGGCGATTTCCTGTTTGATCAGCTTTTTATCGTGCGTAGTCCGGGCCAGAAACACGGCAAGGGCGGCTGCCTGGGCCCCTTTGATTCCTTCCGGATGGTTGTGCGTTACCGCTGCGGTACGGGCCGCCTCATGCAGGACGTCGGCAATGGTGTCGAAAGCCCACCCCACCGGGCTGACCCGCATGGCAGCGCCGTTGCCCCAGCTGTTGTATGGTTGCCGATCGGCGGACGACAGCCAGCGGCTGAACGCGGCGCCATAGCCGGCGTGCGGATGACGGCGGCCGAGTTCCCACAGCCACCGGCCATAGTCGCCGTCCGTCATGATGGCCTGGGCTACCGCGACGGTCAGCACCGAATCGTCGGTGAAACAGCAATGGGGATTGAATAGTGGGAACTCTTTTGTCTTGATGGGGCAGGCCTCGTATCTCGACCCGATGATATCCCCGGCAATGGCTCCGATCATGCCCATGCCTCCTTTCTTGCCCCTGGGCCGTCAGGGTCTGTCGCTCCGGAGTCTTTTGGCGCAAGGAACTGTTACCCAGGCATCCGGCTGGCAAGGATTGCCCGGCAATCAGACCGGCTTGATCGGCAGGAGAATGGTGAAGGTTGAGCCCTTGCCCGGCTGGCTCGTCACCTCGAACCTGCCGCCATGCCGTTTGATGATGCCGTAGCTCACCGACAATCCCAGTCCGGTCCCCTTGACCGTTGGTTTGGTGGTGAAAAAGGGCTCGAAGATTTTGTCCATGTCCTCGGGCTTGATGCCGATTCCCGTGTCGCGGAAGTTGACAGCAATTTCGCTGCCCCGGTTTTCGGTGCTGATGGTGATGGTCCCCCCTTCCTCAGGGATTGCGCCACCGGCATTGTTCAAAATGTTGAGAATGACCTGCTTGATCTGATCCTGGACCCCGCCGATCGTCGGGAGATCCTGGGCAAACTGCTTTTCCACCGTGATTTTTTTCTGTTTGAATTCCTTCTTCACCAGCAGCAGCATGTCCTCGATTGCTTCATGGATATTGACCTGGGCCATGATGCCGCTGGTCGGCCGGTTGAAACTCTGCAGGTCCCTGGTTAATTTTGCAATGCGGTCGCATTCCTTGATGGCCAGCTCGACCATGGCCAGATTCTTCTCATCGAGGGCCTGTCGTTTTCTGATCCCCTCCAGCACGTTGCGAATGCCGTAGATCGGATTGTTGAACTCGTGGGCGATGGAGGCGGAGAGCTTGCCGATGGCCGAGAGTTTTTCGGCGTGGAGCAGCTGGTCGTAGGTCTTCTCCAGCGCCTCGGTGCGTTCCTTTACCCGTTCCTCCAGCTTGTCATGGGCATCCTGCAGACTTTCCTCGGCAAAGCGGCGTTCGGCAATCTCGATCTGGAGACGGCGATTGGTTTCGGTGAGTTCCGCGGTTCGCTGGGCCACGCTCTCCTCCAGATAGGTTTTGTGGCGTTGCAGCTCCATTTCCATACCAGCCCGGTTCGCAATCTCTTCAGTCAGAGAGGTATGCATCCTGACCAGTCCTTTTTCCATCCTGCCGATGTAGACATAAAAGAGGGAAAAGAGAAAACCGAGCACCGCCATGCAGATGAAGATGAGGATGGCGAAAATCTGTTGCTGCGCCACTTGATTGGTGTAGTCGCGGATGGCGATGATTTCGCCGATATCCCGGCCGGAAACCTCTTTCAACGGGCTGAAGCCGCCCCGGTATTTTTTGCCGTTATGGCTGATTTTGAAGATCAGATCTTCTTTTTCTTCATGGGGCAGGCGGATGTAGTCGATGATGCGCGGGGGCAGACTGTCCATGGTCCGGCCGATGATGACGTGACGGGGAATTTCCTCCCACTCGGACTGGCGGTCGGAGATTTTCCTCCCCTCCTCGTACATCTGGCGATTGAGATGACGGGTGTTGACCAGCAGGAAAAAATCATAACCAAGAATTTCCTTCATGACCGGGATGATATATTCCACTTCCCGGCCCAGCTCGATATAACCGATAAGCGTATTGTCCACCCGCCATGGGTGGACAATACGCAGGGTCAGGGTGCCGAAAGGCCCCAGCTCCAGGCCCCATGATGGTTTGCCGGTTTCCGCCGCCTGCCGCAGGGTGAAACGCTCTATGGTGTCACCGAAATTTTCCGGTTTGTGCACCCGCAGAAAGCAGGTTCGATCGAGGTTGTGGAAATAAAAGTGGGTGACCTGGTGCCGACCTTTGATGCTGTTCATGATCGACGCGGCAGTGGCGGCGAGTTCCCCCCGCTTTTTCGAACGAAAGAGGCGGATAAGCTCCGGATCGTTTGTCATGAAATCGATGTAGCCGCCGATGTGATTGGCCTCGCTGCGCAGGGTCGCGGCAAAGAGTTGGTCGATGGTGGCGAGCTGATGGCGGACATTGGCGTCAAACTGGTGGCGCTGCAGAAAGAAGGCAATGAAGATGGCAAAGACGAGGAGAAAGAGCAGGGCAAAGGCGAGCGGCAGCAGAATCGCCTTGCGAATCCGGATGTTGCCCGGTTGTGCGATGTCTTCCGGTTGCACGGGTCAGACCCGGCCCACAAGTTTTTTCTGGACCACGCTCATCAGTTCCCGGGCCTCCTGGAAATCATCATCGAGCCGCAGGGTCTTTTTCAGGTAGGATTCGGCGGCGACGTAATGGCGCTCAATAAAGAGCAGATTGGCCATGTTGTAGTTGACGATTTTGTGTTGCGGATCGAGTTTGAGGCAGCTTTCGTAAAACTGGCGGGCCTTGGCGTAGTCGCCGGATTTCCGGGCACGCAATCCGAGCCGATTGAGAAAGTGAATGGTGGCCTCCTTGTTGTCATCTTCGATCCTGCGACCGAACAGCTCATCCGCCTCATCCACCAGCCCTGCCTCGATATATCCCTCCAGCACCTCTTTGAGCAGTTCCTGGTTGTTTTTCGCCAGGCGCAGGGCCTCGTCCAGGTGATTGCGGACCCGGTCGATATCGCCGGTGCGGGTGCAGGCCCGGGCCAGACCGATATGAATGTCAAAGGCGTCGGTGATGACTTTGGTTGCCTTGTCCAGGTAAACGGCCAAATTGACATAGTCCTGGCGGGCCTCGTAGATTTCCGCCAGGCCGAGCAGGGAGCTGATGAACTGTTCCTCGATGACCAGCGATTTTTTGAAATTGAGTTCCGCCAGTTTTTCGTTGCCGCGCTGCTGGTGAATCAGCGCCAGGTAGTAATAGGGCAGGGCGCTTTCGATGCGGCAGCGGCTGGCCTCTTCGAACTGCTCCTGTGCCTGGACAAAATCACGGTTCAGAAAAAAATACTTTCCTTTGCTGATTGCCTCGTCATAGGGGGTGGGATTTTTTTTCGCGGCCAGCACCTTTTTGAGCAGCCTGTCGAGCTGGTCGATGTTGGGCGGTTTGAGCAGGTAGTGGTCAACTTCCGCCTGCACCGAGCGCATGAAGTCGGTACGATTGTCGGCGCCGGTCACCATGATAAAGGGCAGGTTGTAAAAGCTCCGTGACTTGCGGATCAGCCGCAGCAACTCCAGGCCGTTCATCTCCGGCATCAGGTAGTCGCACAGCACGACATCGATTCCGTTTTCCTGGATGACTTCCCAGGCCTTCAATCCGTTGATGACGCTTGTGTAGAGAGGGAAGCCGAGTTCAATGAGCATTGACTCGAGCAACTTGCGCATTGCCTGATTGTCTTCGACGATCAGTATTCGAGGCGTATTGCCGATCATGAAGTTGTCCGGTGGTGGGTAGGCTGTTGCTTCTCGTCATTACCAGTGTTTGCAGGGCGGTTCAGTTTGTTTGAGGGAGGAGAGACATACAGTCCACCTCAAACTTAATTTCTATAATGCCCGCTCCTGCTACGGGCTGCAAGGAGAAAATACATGATACCCGGAAAGATCAGGACGCTGCCTTGCCGCCATTTCAGTGGAATCGGTTGCATCACTGTTTGCAATCCCGATCAATATGCGATTAGATAAAAAAAGCGGCACATCGAACGGTGATTTTGTCGGAATTGTAAAAAGCGACGATTCCGACGGGCGCTGCAATGGAACTGGTTGTTTGCACTTTCCCGCCTGCCGCAGTTTGCGGGTTTTGCGAGACCATCAGATTTTCGTTTGCCGACTTTCGTCCCTCCCCCATGAACAACCACTTTGTGGAAACAATGAAGAAACGCTTTCTGTTTGTTCTGCCTCTTGTTTTTCTCTTGCTGTATCTGCCGATAGTTCTCTATCGGGATGTCAGGGAGAAAACTATCAGTGAATACAACAGGCAGCAGATGGTGTATGCCCGTCAGGCGGCCAGCAGTATCGAGCATCTCTGCAATCGCTTTACCGGTGAGCTGGCCTACCTTGCCCTCTTTGATGACATCGTTTCCTGTGGAGACCGATGTCGGGAGATGATTCATCTTTATTTTGAGAAAAACAAGGGCAGTATCATGGCGATTTCCCGGCTTGACGGCACTGGTCGTCTCATCCACACCGAACCATTCCGAAAGGAGCTGATCGGAGTTGATCTCTCCGTTCAGAAGCATGTTGCCGAGGTTATCCGGCTCCATCAGCCGGTGGTGAGTGATGTTTTTACTGCAGTGCAGGGGCCGCAGGCCGTCGCCCTCCATGTTCCGGTCATGCATGATGGCGTTTATCACGGCAGTCTGGCCATTCTCATTCCCTTTGCCGCCATCGCTGCCGATTATCTGGCCCCCTTCAAGGTCCGCCAGGCGGGTGAGGCCTTTGTCCTCAGCGCTGCAGGGGCGTTGCTCTATTCGACCGGATCAGAGGAAACCGGCGCGGCAGGCCGGGCGATTCCTTCCTCCCTCCCCTTGCTGGTGCCGGATGTGGCCGCGATGCTGACAGGGGAAGAGGGGGCACTGACCCTTTCCTCTCCTGTTGGGGGAAAGGGTCCGGCCGAGGCGGAGCTGCATCATCTGGTCTATTCCCGGGCTCATCTCGGCAATACCTCCTGGATCATCGCCGTCACGACTCCGGAATGGCGGGTTCTGGCCCCCATGAGCGGTTTTCGTGACAAACTCGTTTTGCTCGGTATCCTTATCTGTCTTTCCGCCGCGGTGGCGTCCGCCTGTTTTCTCCGAACCTGGATTGCGGAAAGGGAGGAGAGGAAACGGCGAAAGGCGGAGGAGGCGCTGCGGATCAGTGAACGAAATTATCGGGCCCTGATCGAGGGTGCAAACTCCATTGTTCTCAAATGGGATACCTCTGGCGTCATCACCTATCTCAATCCCTTTGGTCTCGAATTTCTCGGATTTACGGAGGAGGAGATCATCGGCAGAAACGTCATGGGCACTATTGTCCCGGAGACGGAAAGTACCGGTCGGGATCTGGGTTTCATGATCCGTGACATTATGAAAAACCCGCTGAAATATAAAAACAATATCAACCAAAATATGAAAAAGTCCGGTGAGCGAATCTGGGTGGCCTGGACCAACGAACCGATCGTTGACGATCAGGGTAATTTTATTGAGATCCAGAGCATCGGCAATGATCTCACCGCCCTGAAAAACGCCGAGGAGGCCTTGAAGGAGAGCGAGCGAAAATACAAGATGGTGGCCGAGGCCACGTCGGACATCATCTATCAGTATCAGGTGGCGGAAAAACGATTGACCTTTGTCTCGCCGCATTGTGCCGATGTTCTCGGTTTTGGAGCGGAGGAGTTGAGCACCGGGCCGCTGGAGGACAATTTTTTCGTCCTTGACGAGGATGTTGCGGAGATGCATCGTCAAACCCGTGCGGCCTTTGCCTGCGGCGCCACCAAAATGAGTCGTCAGTATCGGGTGCGCTGCCGGGACGGCGGTTGGAAATACGTGGCAGACAACGCCACCCTGCTGCGGGATGCAACCGGCCGGGTGGAGAGCATCATCGGTTCATTGAAGGATATCTCCGCCCAGAAGGACTTGGAGGAGAAGCTGCGGCGGGCGGAGATGATGGAAGTGGTCGGCACCCTGGCAGGTGGGGTGGCCCATGACCTCAACAACATCCTCTCCGGCCTGGTCAGTTATCCTGATCTTCTTCTCATGGGGCTGCCCGAAGGCAGCCCGATCCGCAAAACGGTGCTGACCATCAAGCAGTCAGGGGAAAAGGCAGCGGCCATTGTCAATGATCTCCTTACCCTGGCGCGGCGCGGCGTCTCCGTCCGTCAGGTGGTCGACCTCAACGGCGTTATCCGCGATTTCGCTGGTTCTCCGGAATACGCAGGATTGGCGAGCCGCCATCAGAATGTGCGTTTACAGCTCGATCTGGCTGATGATCTGCTGTTTATCGCCGGTTCTCCGTTGCATCTGCAGAAAACGGTGATGAATCTGGCCGTCAATGCCTTTGAGGCCATGGCCGATGGCGGCGTGCTGCGCATCAGCACATTTAATCGGTATGTCGACCAGCCGATCCAGGGCTATGATGAGGTGAAGCAGGGTGATTACGTCGTTCTCGAGGTGGCCGACACCGGTCATGGGATCAGTCCTACCGATCGGCAGCGAATTTTCGAGCCTTTTTACACAAAGAAGGTCATGGGAAGAAGCGGCACCGGCCTGGGTCTTGCCGTGGTCTGGGGAACGGTCAAAGATCACCGCGGCTATATTGATGTCCGCTCCGAGGTGGGCAACGGTTCGGTCTTTACCCTCTATTTCCCGGTCACCCGGGAAAAATTGCAGGAAAAGATCGACACGCTCTTTACCCTGGAGGAGTTTCGCGGAGCAGGGGAGACGATCCTGATTGTCGATGACGTTGCCGAACAGCGGGAGCTGGCCTCCACCATGCTGTCCCGCATGGGCTATCAGGTCGAGGTGGTGGCAAGCGGCGAGGCGGCGGTTTCCCGGGTGCACGACCAGGCGTTTGACCTGGTCGTGCTGGACATGATCATGGCGCCGGGAATGGATGGGCTTGACACCTTCCGGGCGATCATCGCGATGAGGCCCGGGCAGAAGGCGATCATTGCCAGCGGTTTTTCCGAGACCGAGCGAGTGCGGGAGGCGCAGCGGCTGGGGGCCGGCGCCTACCTGAAAAAGCCGTATACCCTGGAAAGACTGGTGAAAATGGTACGGGAGGCGCTGCGCGGCTGAACGGTCGGCCAGATGGCATCCTGGCCGGGCGGGGCGATGAATCTCCCGCCCGGCGCGAATCGTGTTTTATTGTTTCGCCGGTTTGTGGGCGGCCCGCATGGTGCGGGCCAGTTCCTTGATCTCGCCCAGATCCTTGGTCATTTCGTTCCAGCCGTACCAGTAGGCGTAGTCCGGGTTGACGTGGAAAAAGGCCTGGTAGGCGCGCATCCGGTGCTTCATGTACATCTGCACCAGCACCTGATCGATAGAAGACAAACCGTCCAGGTTCTCATTCCAGGGGGAACCGTTGGTGTGCATGAAGGTGAGCAGGAACGGATAGTTGTGCGGGTAACCTGCCGGCTTGGTGATGATGCCGTCCTTGTAGAGGGAGGCCACCGTTTCGATGGCCTCGGCCATCAGCCGGTCGGATTTTTGCAAAATGGCGTCGCCCATCTCCAGTTGTTCCCTGGCATACTTTTCCGCATGGCATTGGGAGCAGGTAACGATCATTCTGTTGCGTTCCTTTTCCCAGGATTCCTGGTCAAGTTTTGCCATCTTCACCGCCTTGACCGCATCGAGAATCGGGGTCGGTTCGCCGGTTTCCGGATTCAATACCCCGAGGGCCTTGAGGATGGTGACCCGATCGGCGGCCGCCTGCTTATCCTCCGGCAGGGGGAGACGGACGCCGAGAAAACCCCAGGCGGTGTGATTGGCATGGTTGCCGTCCGGCATGTGACAGTGCTGGCAGGTCGGGGCCGCGGCATCCGCCGGCAGGTCTCCCTCTTTCTTGGCAAAATAGCGGGTACCGTGCTTGGAGCTTGACCACATCTCCCACTGGGGATGGTCGTAACCCATGTGGCACTGCTGGCAGGCATGGGGGTTCAATGCCTCTTTTTTCGAGAAGGCATGGCGGGTATGGCACTCGTCGCAGGAGTTGTTCTGGTAGCGGTAGCCCTTGTCGCGCAGCTCCTTTTTCTGCTCCTCGGTTTTGATGCCCATGTTGTGGCAGCCGCCGCAGCCCCGTCCGCCCTCGATCAGTTCGTCCGGCGCCAGATGGGTGGCGGGAATGGCGTTGAGGGAGGTCCAGCCGAAATTGTGCTTGCCGTCGGCGAACTGCTTGAACTGCTCTTCATGGCAACCGGCGCAGATTTTTTCATCCGGCAGCTCGGCCAGGGCGGCATCCGTAGCACTCCTGTGCTTATCGCCGTGACAGGTCCGACAGGTCACCTCGCCGCTTTCCGCGTGTTTGCTCACCCGGTAGTCGGCCACCTGACCAGGAGAAATTTTTGCGTGACAGTCAATGCATTCGTCGGCGCCGGCAACAGCGGGCAGCGCCAGCAGGGCAAAAACGAGAGTGGTGAAGAGTTTCTTTCTTTTCATCATTTTCCTCCTTTGACGGAATCGGAAAAGGCCACGATTCCGACGGGCCGTGTTTTGTAACTCCTTGTTTTCATTTTTCCGCCTGCCATGATTTGCGGGTTGTTACGAGACCATCTCCTTTGGCAATGGCTGACTTTTTTCCCCGAGGTCTTTTCCGAAATTATCGGCCGGGTCGTTCGCCATTGTCAAAAAAGAGCTGTTCCTCTCCCCTCTTTTTTTCTCACTGCGTGCCTGTTGTCTCGTCGAGCCGGCGGGCGAGCCGGATTCCCTCCTGTTCATCGACAAAGAGCAGCAGGATACCGCCCCCGACAAAAAGCAGGATGACCGCCAGCAACGACAGCCGGGCGCTGCCGGTCAGCAGGCTGATCACCCCCATCAATCCCGGTCCGATGACGGCGGCAAATTTGCCCAGCATGTTGTAGAATCCGAAAAATTCCGCTGCCTTGCCGGCCGGAATCAGTCGTGAATAGAGGGAGCGGCTCAATGACTGCACCCCGCCTTGCACCAGACCAATGGTTGCTGCCATGAGATAGAATTCGCCGACCGTTTTCATGAACATTGCCCAGATCGTAACCAGCAGGTAGACGCCGATGCCGACGAGAATCGACCGGCGGGTGCCGAACCTCTCCCCGAGACGGCCGAAGACGAGGGCGGCCGGGAATCCGACAAACTGGGTGATAAGAAGGGCGAGAATGAGATCGGTGGAGGAAAACCCAAGGGCCAGTCCGTAATCCACCGCCATTCGGACGATGGTGTCGAGCCCGTCGATGTAAAGCCAGTAGGCGGCAAGGAAAACGAGCACCACCCGGGCTGCAGCGATATCCCGGCCGGTCAGGATCAGTTGGCCTATCCCGTCTCTGGTGGCGGCTATCAGGTTTTTTCGCCTGGCTGTTGCCGTGTCCGGCACCCACCGCATAAGGGGCAGGGCAAAGCCAATCCACCAGAACGCCACGGAAAGAAAGGAGATCCGTACCGCCTGACCGGCGTCATCCAGTCCGAAGAGATCGGGCCTGATGGTGGCGGCGACATGCAGGGCGAAAATGAGGCCGCCGCCCAGATAACCGAGGGCATAGCCAAGGGCCGAGACCCGATCCGATTCGGTCGGCGCAGCGATCGTGACGAGCAGGGCATCATAGAAGACGATACCGCCGGAAAAGCCGATGATGCCGCCGATGTAGAGGAAAAAGGCGGACAACCAGTCCCCTTGCGGCACGAAAAAGAGTAGTCCGCTCATGGCCGCGCCGATGATGGTGAAAAAAAAGAGAAAGGGTTTTCTCCCCCCGGCCTGGTCGCTGATGGCGCCGAGCAACGGGGCCAGGATGATGATGATCAGGCTGCCAATGGAATTTGCCAGGCCGAGACGGAAGGTGCTGGCGCCGGTCTCCATGCCGGCGCACCAGTACTGCTTGAAAAACACTGGGAAAAAGCCGGCCATGACGCAGGTGGCAAAGGCGGAGTTGGCCCAGTCGTAGAAGGCCCAGGCAAGGATGGGTGTGCGCATTTTCATTGGTTTTTTTGGTGCCTTATGGCGGCAGCGAAGGGGCGGGATGATACCGGCCGGCAAGGCGAAGAGCTGCGCCGGGGTGACGGCAGCATGAACATCGGAGCAACGGTCATCTTTTACAATCCTCCGGGAAAAATGGTGAAACGGGTTGGAATCAATCAGAAAAAAATTATAACAGCATTGCTGGTAAAATTCTGTAACTATCCAGCTTCTTGCCGCGGAACGTGCACAAGCTGGCGGCCGTAACTTTTTGCGAGTCCATCATACTTTGCTATGCGAGCGGGCCGATAACAAAGCAGACGGGGGGCTGCTGAATAGTTAAAAATTCTTTACTTTCCCCGGCAATTGATCAAAAATAGGAAAAACGAGCTCTGTGTTGTTTGATCCTCTATTGATAACTACTTATTTGCGAGGTGTGATGATCATGAGAATACCGCTCTGTACAGCCATGTGTCTGCTTTTTCTTTCCCTTTTCGCCCTTGCCGGCTGCGTGACCCCCGGCACCCAGGCAACCGTCACCTCCGGCCAGGGCAGCCCGGACATCAACCAGGCCCAGGCCGAGGCCTACAATGGACCCAAGGCGCGCATCGCCGTTGCCCGTTTCAAGGATAAAACCGGTAAGGGCTGGTGGACCGGCAGCATTGGTGACGGCATGGCCGATCAGCTGACCACCGCCCTGTTCAATACCAACCGCTATATCGTCCTGGAACGCGAGGCGCTGGAAGATGTTCTGTCCGAACAGGATCTCGGCGCCTCCGGTCGGGTACGATCCGATACCGCGGCCGAGATCGGCGCCATCGAGGGGGCGGAACTGCTGGTGGTTGCCGCGGTTACCGAATTCGAAGGGGCGGCTTCCGGCACCCAGGGCGGCCTGGGCGGCGGCACGGCCGGGGTTATCGGCGGCCTGCTCGGCGGTTTCCAGAAGGCGCACATGGCCATTGATCTGCGCATCGTTGATTCAAAAACCGCCAGGGTACTGGCCGCGACCAGTGTCGAGGGTGAGGCCACCGATGTCAATCTCGGCGGCATGCTCGGCGGCTTCGGCAGTTCCGGCGCCCTGGTCGGCAGCCTGGGAGGATGGAAGAACACCCCGACCGAGAAGGCGCTGCGCATCTGCATCCAGAAGGCGGTTGAGTTTATTGTCGGCAAGACCCCGGCGAACTACTATCGCCACGGTGCGGCCATGCCGGCGGCGCCGAGCTACGCCGCCCCGGTTGCCACTGCTCCGGTCAATGCCGCCGGCAGCGGCGAAACGGTGGTGGCGGTGCCGGAATCACTCAACATCCGCAGCGGCCCCGGCTCCGAGCATGGCGTGCTGTTTGGGGTTGCCGGCGGCGAACGCCTCTCTGTAATCGACAGGCAGGACAAGTGGCTCAAGATCAGGACAGCCGACGGCCGGGAAGGGTGGGCTGCCGGCTGGCTGACCTCGCCGGTCCGTTGACGTTTTACCACCATATCCCTTCTATCTTTTCCCCGCAGGAGGGGCAATGCCCCTCCGCGAGGATGTTTCCCCTGATCGTGTAACCGAACCGGCTGATCACTTCCTTGCCGCAGGCCGGACAATAGGTGTTTTCCCCGCCTTCACCGGGGATGTTCCCCTCATAGACAAAACGCAACCCCTCGGCCAGCCCGATCTCCCTCGCCCGACGCAGGGTGGCGACGGGCGTCGGTTCGCGGTCCGTCATTTGATAGGTTGGGTAAAAGGCGGTGACGTGCCAGGGCATGGCCGGGTCCACCTCCCGGATAAAGCGGGCGATGTTGCGCAACTCTCCGTCGCTGTCGTTCCAGCCGGGGATGATGAGGGTGGTCACCTCCACCCACACTCCTCGATCCCGCATGAGGCGGACTGTGTCGAGCACCGGCTGCAAGCGGGCGCCGCACACCTCTTTGTAAAATTTTTCCGTAAAGGCCTTGATGTCGATGTTGATGGCGTCGAGCAGCGGCGCGAGCTGCCGGGTGGTTGCCGCCGACATGTAACCGTTGCTGACAAAGACATTTTTGATCCCCTTGTCGTGGGCCAGGGCGCAGCAGTCATAGGCAAACTCGTAGAAGATCGTCGGTTCGACATAGGTATGGCTGATGCTGCGGCAGCCGGTCCGCTCCGCCGCAGCCACCACCTCGGCCGGACTGCTGTGATGACCGGTGATTTCGCCGTTGTTGAGGCGTGGATACTGGGAAATCTGGTAGTTCTGACAGTGAAGGCAGCGAAAATTGCAGCCCACCGTTGAAATGGAGTAGGAGCGGGAGCCGGGCAGCAAGTGAAAAAGCGGTTTTTTTTCAATGGGATCGATGTTTTCCGCCACCAGCCTGCCATAGACCAGGGTAGAGAGAGTGCCGTTGTGGTTTTCCCGCACCCGGCAGGTGCCCCGTTTCCCCTCCTTGATATGACACCCGTGACTGCAGAGGTCACAGATGACTTCCTTGTTCTCCCCGGTGTGATACAGTCTCGCTTCGTGCATAGTAGTCTCCTCCGGCATAAAGTATTTAAAGTGCCTTAAGTGCCTAAAGTGCCTTAAGTGCCTTAAGTGCCTTAAGTTAAAAGTTAAAGGTGTTAACTGATTAGAAGGTAGCGCCGCTTCAAGTATTTTAGGTGAAGACAAAATTTATTATACCCCTCCAGGTCGCATGGTGTGAGGTCTTTTTTTCCCCTGCGGCAATGGGGAAATTTCCAGGCTCCTTTCGCGTGTATTTACTCTCGAAACATTCTCTGTTACAGTGAAAACGGCAGGGCAAGCGCTTCCTGTCCGTTTTTTTTGCGCATCATGAAGATCTCAATCCAGGGTGAGTCAGTCAATGAAAGCCGCTTTTGCCGAATATATCAGGGAGCACGTCGTTCTTGGCGATGGTGCGTTCGGGACCTATCTCTATGAAAAGGGAATCGATTTCGGGAAGAATATCGATCTGCTCAATCTCAAGAGTCCCGAGCTCATCTATTCGGTGCATGAGGAGTATGTGCGGGCCGGCAGTCAGCTCATCGAAACCAACACTTTCGGCGCCAACAGCTTTCAGCTGCAGAAGGCGGGTAAGGAGGATCAGGTGGTCGAGATCAATCTGGCCGGGGCGCGGATCGCGGTCAAGGCCGCCGGCCATGACGTTTATGTCGCCGGCTCCGTCGGTCCGACCGGGGTCGAGTTTCCCCTGATTTCCGGTGAGATCCGTGAGGAGGATATTCGAACCGCTTTTGCTTTGCAGATGACCGCCCTGGTCGAGGGGGGAGTCGATCTGCTGATCCTTGAAACATTCACCCACCATGAGGAGATGCTGCTTGCCATTGAAACCGCCCGCCGGGTGGGAAACGGACTACCGGTGGTGGCGCAGATGGTCTATCCGGCCCAGGGCAGAACCGCCAGAGGAATCGATGCCCTGGAATGCGCCCGGAGGGCGCTGGCTACCGGCGCCACCGTGGTCGGCACTAACTGTGGTCGTGGTATCGACGCCATGGCCACCGCCGTGGCCCGGCTGTTGCCCCTGGCCGGCGAGGGGGTGCCGCTTTCCGCCTTTCCCAATGCCGGGCTGCCCGAGGTCATGGGCCATCGGATGGTTTATCCGGCCCAACCCTCCTACATGGCCCGCCGCGCTGCAGAAATGCTGAAGATGGGGGTACGGCTCATCGGCGGCTGTTGCGGCACCACCCCGGCCCATATCCATGAGTTCCGCAATACCCTGAAACTGCGGCACAAAAAACCGATGGAGTCGCGGAGTCCGTCGCCGACCCCACTGCAACAGACGCTGCTGCCCCCGACCGGGGTGACGAGCAGCGGCCGCGGCGCCTTTCTCGAACAGTTGCCGCCGGACCGACTGCCGGTGCTGGTGGAACTCGATCCGCCGACCCATCTCGATATCGACAATGTGCTGGCCGGCGCCCGCTCCCTGACGGCAAGCGGGGTGGACGCCGTCACCCTGGGCGAAAATCCGCTTGCCATTCTGCGGGCCGGCAACATCGCCCTGGCGCATCGGATCAGGGAGGAGACCGGGGTGCAGGTCGTGCTGCACCAGACCTGTCGGGACCAGAATGCCTTGGGCCTGCAGTCCCATATCATGGCCGCCCACCTTCTCGGCATCGAGGCGATCCTCGCCGTGACCGGCGATTCGGCCAGCTCCACCGATCAGCCCGGGGTGAGCGGCGTCTTTGATGTCAATTCCTTCGGACTTATCCGCATGATCAGCCAGTTCAATCAGGGGCTCAACATGGCCGGTCAGTCCATCAAGAAGCCGACCCGTTTTTCCATCGGCGCGGCCTTCAGTTTCCGTCCCTCCAATCCGACCATGCAGATCAGCCGGCTGGAGCGTAAGGCGGAGCAGGGCGCCCATTTCGTCATGACCCAGCCCCTGTTCGACAAAGACGCAGTGGCGGCCATGGTGGAACAGACCAGTCATCTCGATCTCCTCATCTTTCCCGGCATCTTTCCGCTCATCTCAGCCCGTAACGCCGATTTTCTCCACAACGAGGTGCCGGGTATCTCCATCCCGGCAGCGATCCGCAAAAAACTGTGGAGTTTTGAGACGGTGGCGGATCAGCGCAAGGCTGCCATGGAAATCACCGAACAGCTCATTGCCGATATCGCCCCCTTTGTTGATGGTCTGTATCTCATCAGTCCGCTCAACAAATGGGAGATCGCTGAAACGTTCGTCCGGCAGATCCGCCAGGCCGGCTGGCAGGGCAGTGGTCGGGCCGCCATCAAGACGACGGTTTGACGGGAGCAGGTCCATGGCGCAAAAGCGGATCCTGATCGTTGACGATGAACCGATTGTGCTGAAAAGCCTGCAGTGGGGACTCTCCGAGCAGGGTTACGCGGTTGAGTGCGCGGAAAGCGGCGAAGAAGGGTTGGCCAGGCTGGAGCAGGATTCTTATCATCTGCTGATCAGCGATCTGCTCATGGAGGGCATGGACGGCATCGAGCTGATCAAACGGGCGAAAGCGCTGTATCCCGACATGGCGGTCTGTCTGCTCACCGGCTATGCCGATCTCTCCTCGGCCATCGAGGCGCTGCGGCTCGGGGCGGATGATTATCTGATGAAGCCCTGCGAGCCGACCGAGCTTTTCATGCGGGTCGAGCGCGCGCTGGCCCGCGAGGATCTGCGTAAACGGGTGCGCTATTTCGAAAATATTCTGCCGGTGTGCGCGGTCTGCAAAAAGATTCGCGATGACACCGGCAAGGAACCGGGCGAGGGAGAGTGGGTCGAACTGGAACAATATCTGCGACGCAAGACCGGGATCAGCATCAATCAGGTCTGTTGTGAACAATGCGCGCAGAAAAAGAACCAGGAGGATGCAGATTCCTCAAACATCGGGTAGCACTGGCCCGGCCATGAGGTCCTCTGACTTTTTTCTGATTGCCTGGCTGATTTCCATGTCCCGGAGAAGATGCAGCAGCCGGGCGGTTTCTGCCCGGATCAGCTCCAGCCGCAGACCCGCCCCGACTCCGCCCTTTGCCCCTCCGTATTTTTCCAGCTGTTCCAGCACCATGAGGTCTGCCGCCAGTTCAAAACTCTCCTGGTCCGCGACAATGATGGCCGCCCAGAGCAGGTGCGCGGCAGGCGGGTTGATCTTTGGGTCTCCCGGCCAGAACGAGGGAGGCTGGCGGAGAATGGCCGCCTTTTTGATCAGCCCGGCGTGCAAACGCTGACCAAGGGTGACGCTTTCCGGAATCGTGCCGGCCCGCAGCAGGGCATCAAGCATCTCACTGAACACCCCTCCTCCCTCCCCGTAGCGATGTCCGTGCAATACGGATCCTCACTGCTCCTGAATCTCCCGTATCGCATGAGTCAGGCTTTCAATGGTAAAGGGTTTCTGTAAAAAGGCATTGACCCCGAGACGCATCACCTCTTCCACCCGGGCATCCTGTCGGAAGCCGGAGACCAGCAGCACCTTGACAGCGGAATTAATTTTGCGCAGTTCAAGAAACGCTTCACGGCCGGACATGATCGGCATGACCAGATCAAGCACAACGACGCTGATCTGGTCATGTTGTTCCCGGTAGAGATCAACACCTTGCTGGCCGTTGTTGGCGGTAAGCACCGTATAGCCCGCTGATTCGAGGATGGCCCGGGATGTTTCCCGCAGAATCTCATCATCGTCAACCACCAGAATTGTGCCGGTGCCATGATGGATATGAATCTTTTTCTGGTCCTCGATGTCAGCCCCCTCCCGTTCAAGCAGCGGCAGATAGATGCTGAATGTGGAACCGAGCCCCTCCTCCGAATAGACGTCGATAAAGCCGCCGAGCTGCTTGACGATGTTGTAGGCCATGGCCAGCCCAAGGCCGGTTCCTTTGCTCGTGTCCTTGGTGGTAAAGAAAGGATCGAAGATCTTGGAGACGGTTTTCGTGTCCATTCCCACCCCGGTGTCGCTGATGGAAAGTTGCCAGTAGATCCCTTCATGGGCTTCTGGGTGGGTTTTGCGGAAAATGGGGTCGGCGTTGATTCGGACGATTTCGATGGTCAGGGTGCCGCCCCAGGCATCGTTTTCCCGCATGATGGTCATGGCATGGGAGGCGTTGATGCAGATGTTGAGGATGACCTGTTCGATCTGGGTCGGGTCGGCCATGACATAGGCGGGGGTTGCCGCCGGCCGGACAATGATTCTGATCGATTTGTCAAAGGTATTGTCGCCGATCTTGCGGACATGCTTGACCGCCAGGTTGAGATCCACCGGCACCATATCCATTTCCTGCTTGCGGGAGAGGGTCAGGAGCTGGCGCACCATGTCGGCGGCGCGAAAACCGGCGTTGTTCATGCGGTCTACGTATTCCCGCAGTTCATGCTCAGAGATGATTTCATGCTTGTCCAGCCGGAACTGGATGAGGGAGAGATTGCCGAGGATGCCGCCCAGGACGTTGTTGAAGTCATGGGCCAGGCCGCCGGCCAGGGTGCCGACCGATTCCATCTTCTGGGCCTGACGCAGCTGTTTTTCCTTTAATTCGAGCTCCGTGATGTCGTCAACACGCAGGGTAACCCCTTCCACCCCGTTGGCGATAAGGGGGAAGATGGTGAGATTGAAGGTCTGTACCGGCCGATGTTCCATCTGTTCGCGATGGAGACGGATCGGTTCCCGGTTGGCCTTGCTGGACTGGATGAGCTGCCGGTATTTGAGAAAAAAGGGCGCGATATCCCAGATCTTTCTGCCAATGGCCTCCTCTGGCGGTACGCCGGTTGCCGCATGGGCGGCGCTGTTCCACTGGGTGATCATCCACTCCTGGTTGACGGTGACCAGCATGGAGGGCATCGACTCGATGATGTTGTTGAGGTAGTTGCGCATGCGGTCGAGCTCTTCCGTCGCCTGTTTTTGCCGGGTGATATCCCGCAGCAGTCCCTCAAAGCGGATCGCCTTGCCTGTTTCGTCCATGACCGCCTGGCAGGAAAGAGAGATAAAAATGTGACCGCTGTCCTTGCGCACCATTCTCACCTCGTGATCCTTGACCGAGATCTGGCCGCTGGTCAGTTTGGCGACGATCGCCGTGCCCTCCTGGGAGGCGAAAATGTCGCTGAACAGATTGCGGCCGAGCAGCTCCTCCCGGCTCTCATAGCCGAAGATGGTTACCATGGCCGGATTGACGTCCCGGAACACGCCGTTTTCATCACAGACGAAGATGCCCTCCATGGCCCGCTGGAAGAGCTGGCGGTATTTTCTTTCCGACTGCTGCAATGCCTCCTCCCGGGCAGCAATGACCTGGGTCATGACCGATAGCGCTTCGGAGAATTTTTCCAGTTCATAGACCCCGCGCGGTGAGGGCAGCGCCATGGTGAAGTTTCCCTGGCTGATTCCTTCCGTTGCCTCCATGAAACTCTTCACCGGTCTGGTCAGCATGCGGGAGAGGAGAAGGCCGAGACTGACGGCGACCAGCCAGAAGATCAGGGCGGTGAGGGCGCCGCGGTTGTAGATCCGGTCAAGGTGGGCCGTCATTTCCGCCAGAGAGATGGTGACGGTGCTGTAACCCATCAACAGGTCACTGAGCAGAATCTCGGTGTTGATGAAAAGTCTGCCGGTGGCCTGGTCGAAGTGGATGCACTGGTGCTGCTCCTGCAACAGGCAGACCCCATGGTGCCGGTGATCCATGGTGCTGCCGATCCGGGCCATGTCGGTGGCGGCCAGGATGTTCCAGCTGCTGTTGCTGATCTCAATGGAAATGACGTTGGGCATTGCCGACAGTTCGCGGGTCAGTTCCAAGAGGGGGGCAAAATTCTCGGTGATGATGTGGTCAATGGCGGCGACCGAGATGTTGCGGGCGATGGTCAGGCCGTATTCGGACAGGTTGGTGACGGTATGCTCCTTGAACTGGCGGGTATACAGCGTGGTAAAGGCCCCGGCGAGCAGGAGGGTGACGGCGGAGATGAAAAAGAGCAGGTAGGTGCGGATTCTGCAGGAGACCATTACTGGCTCATGTCACCGATGCGGTCGCTGATCTTGCGGAAGTCCTCGTAGTCCGCGTCCTGACAGAGGCCGAATCGTTCAATACCCAGATTTTCCAGGAGTTTCTTGTCAGCTGGAGTTGCCGGGGAAATGGCCAGCAGCACGTCCAGGATCTGCGTCACCGTTTCCGGAGCCATGCTGTTCTTGACGACGAAGGGAAAGTGGGGCACCTCCGGTGACAGGGCAAGGACGACCAGGGAGTTGCGTACGGTCTGGAATTGGTCATCTTCCAGGACATCGACCCGGATGACCCCGGCGTCATGCTGTCGGTTCAGAACGGCGAGAATGATGGAGTCCGCCTTGTTCAAAAAAGAAAAGGTCACGTCCTGTTCCGGATCGATGCCGTTCTCCTCCAGCATGGTCTTGGCGAATATGTAGCCGGCGTAGGAATGACGACCGATGGCCGCGATCCGGCGGCCTTTAAGCTGCTCGACGGCGTTGATGCCGCTGTCCTTGCGCACGACGATGCCGCCATGAAACGAGGGTTCGCCCCTGGCGATGACGTGATAGCCCGCCTCCTGCATCTTGAAAAAACAGGTAACGCAGGGCAACGCCAGATCATAGAGTCCGGCCCGGCCCCGCTCGATATACGAATTATAGTCCGGCGCCGAGACCAGCTCCACCTTTTTGCCGGTTTTTTCCTCAATGCGTTTGGCGATGGGGCCAAAGATGTCAAAGGTGGTGCGCGGCGACTTGTAGGGAAAAACCCCGAATCGGATGGTCTGTCCTGAATCGTGAGCAAGGGCGAGTGGCAGCAGGAAAAGAAGACAAAAAAGACACAAAAGAGAAGCGGCAAAAAGAGGCGATAGGTTTCGGTTAGAAATTTTCATGGGCATAATTCAAGAAATGATTATTATTTTTAGCCATGTTTTTCTTTATAAATAAGCTTATGCGGCTCCAATAATCAAAGTCAAGTTTTAATGGAAAACCCTTTTTTTCTCTATGATGTCTCGGGGTGGACCTTGCCTCGTTTATCGAGGCCACCATAAAAATTGGCCCAGGAGGAGCTGTTGTTGAGCTGCCAGTTTCTTGGCTGCTCAAAGGGGGGAGGGCCGTCATCGATGCCGGCCGTTGCCGGGTTTCTTTCATAGGCCCTGACGTAGAGGCATTTTTTTTCGCCGGGATAGACCTCGCACCAGCCGTCCCGGCTGCCGCCGCAGGGACCGTTGAGCAGGTATTTGGCGCAGCCCGACTGGGGGCAGAGATAGTTGTGGCTGGCCAGGGTGCAGTCGCCGCAGTTCTGGCAGGCAAACAGCAGGAACTTGGCGAGATGTTCCAGGGCGGCAAACGGCCGGGCCAGACAGGAAGAATGCAGGGCAAGACAGCCGGCCCGACAGAGAGGGAAAAGGGGGCTGACCGGCGCAAAGGCGATGTGATGGACCAGCCGGGCCAGCTCATAAACGGGATGAAAGGAGCTCTTTTCTTTGCAGGGAATGTGTTCCGCCGCGTTGAGGCCGGTTTCCTCGTTTTTCCGGTACAGATAAAATCCATGCCTTGGCCAGAAGGAAAGTTCGCGGATCAGTTCGGCCGCTTGCGGCAGATACTCGCCGGCCCTGGTCAGCATGAAGTCGAAATCCTCCATGCGCAGGCCGACTCCGCCGATGTGGGCGCCGTTGTATCCCATATGGCGGAGTATGGCGAGCAGTTTGGCCGCCCTGGTCAGCCGCGCCTTTTTCCCTTTGTCGGCTGCCCGGCCTTCTATCTCCATTTCGCGATAGAGCTCCTCGGTAACAATGCAGCCCGGCACCCCGCCGCGATACATGATTTCCGCCAGACCAAGGCTGGGGACAAAAACGCTGCCCAGCACCGGCAGGCGCAGACCGTGCTGGCGCATGAAGAGGAGAACCTCATGGTACTTGCGGGCATCCCAGCCGAGCTGGGTGATGACAAAATCGGCGCCAGCCGCAACCTTGCGATGGAGCTTGGCATACTGCATGACCTGTTCCGCCTCGGTCAGTTTGAAGGGGGAGACGGCGACCCCGGTGAAAAAGGCGGTGCGCTGATTTTCGTGATGGAGGAAACGGCCCTGATTCATCAGGCGGAGCATGTCCACCACATGGACGCTGTCGAGATCGAAAACGGGCTTTGGATGGCCGCTGTAGCCCTCTTTGGGATAGTCGCCGGAGATGACGAGCAGGTTGTGGAGGCCGCGCCGGTCCCAGCCGAAGAGCTGGCTCTCCATTTCGTTGCGATTTTTGTCTTTGCAGGAAAAATGACTGATGACGTCAAGACCCATGGCCTTGATTTCAAGCCCCAGCACCTCCGGGGAGAGGGCCGGACTGCCGCCGGCGTTGTCGGTGATGCTCACCGCCCGGATGCGGCCATCCCGGGCCAGGGCAGCGGCCAGCGCCAGGGTGCGGTCAATCTGGCGGCTGCGGCCGCCGCGACTTGGTACCAGTTCAAAGGTGATGGTGAACGCGTCCGGATCGAGCAGGGAGTGCTGGAAGGGGGTACGGGCTCCGTCAGGTTTGTCTTTACTTTCGGGCGGCATACTGGTTTTATTTGGTTGAATTGGTTGAATTGGTTGAATTGGTTGAATTGGTTGAATTGGTTGAATTGGTTGAATTGGTTGAATTGGTTGGGAAAAGGAAATGTTATCACCGCTGCTGCTTGTTTTTTTTGTCTATCTGCTCATCATTGGAGTGGAACAGTGCGTCGCCCTGGTTAATCTCCTCCATGTCAGGCGCTACGGTGACCGGGTGCCGGCCGGCTTTGCCGGTCAGCTGGACGAAAAAACCCTGACCCGCATGCGTGATTACACGGTTGATCAGAATCGGGTCGGTTTTGTTGCGGCCGGCCTTGACGTGTTCATCACCGTGCTCCTGTTCTTCGGCGGCCTGCTCGACCGTTACAACTCGTGGCTGAACGGGCTCGAATTGTCGTCGACGGTCAGCGCCATCCTCTTCTTTCTCCTGCTTCTCTGGGCCGCCTCTCTTCTCCGTATTCCTTTTGATCTTTACAGCACATTCGTTATCGAGGAGAAATATGGCTTCAACCGGCAGACGTTTTCCCTGTGGTTCAGTGACGCCATCAAGGGTCTTGCCCTGTCGACTCTCATCACCGCCTTTCTGCTCTGGGTCGCCCTGCGCCTCATCGCCTGGTTGCCAGGGCTCTGGTGGCTTTTTCTCTGGGGGTTTATGCTGCTGTTCAAAATCTTTATGATCGTTGTCAGTCCGTATGTCATTGAGCCGCTTTTCAACAAGTTTACGCCCATTGCCGACAAAAAGCTTGAAGAAAAGATCAGAAACATGCTTGCCGGGGCGGGTCTTGCCGTCTCCCGGGTCTTTGTCATGGACGCCTCCCGCCGCAGCAGCCACGGCAACGCCTATTTCAGCGGCATCGGCCATGTCCGCCGGATTGTCTTGTATGATAGTTTGCTAAAAAACAGCAGTGATGAGGAGATTCTCGCCATCCTCGCCCATGAGGCGGGTCACTGGAAAAAAAGGCATATCGTGAAGCGGCTGCTGGTGATGGAGGTTGTTTCCCTGGTTGGGATCTATGCTGCCTGGCGGCTGGTGGAAAGCAACCTGCTGGTGGAAATTTTTCGTATCAGCGAGCCCACGTTGGCGGTGAAGCTGCTCCTCGTCGGTTTCTGCGCCATGCTGGCCGTTTTTCCGGTCAAGCCGCTGGCCGCCTGGCTGTCACGCCGGCATGAATGGGAGGCTGACGCCTTTGCCGTTGAACTCTGCGGCCAACCGTCGGCCTTGGCCGGGGCGCTGGTCAAACTTGGTCGGGATAATCTCGCCAACCTGCATCCCCATCCCTGGCAGGTCGCCCTGCATTACAGTCACCCGCCGCTGCCGCATCGAGTGCGAAAATTGCTGGTTTCGTAAATAACCGCTCCACCATGGCAGGCTGGAACGAGAAAAAAACGAGTTGCAATGCGCCGCCCGTCGGAATCGTGGCTTTTGCGATTCCGACAAAATTGCTGGAGGTACGATAACATGACACAAGGGACATGGCGGCAGACATCGGCGGTTTTTGATGATCGGGCGGCGGAATATGACGCCTGGTTTGATAACAGTCTGCTTTTTGAGATCGAGCTGGTCGCTCTCCGGCAGCTTGTGACCCGCTGTGCGCCACCGCGGCTTGAAATCGGCGTTGGTCCGGGTCGTTTCGCCCAGTCCCTGGCTGTGGATTATGGCATTGATCCGGCCTTTGCGCCGCTCCGCCTTGCCGCAGGGCGGGGTATTGAGGTGGCACAGGGGGTCGGCGAGGCGCTGCCTGTCGCCGCGGCCAGAATGGCCACCGTCTATCTCCTCTTTACCCTCTGTTTTCTGGATGATCCGCATCGGGTCATGGTCGAGTGCCACCGTATTCTCAAGCCGGGCGGCCATCTGGTCCTGGGCTTCGTCCCGGTTGAGGGGGCATGGGGCAGGGCGCTCATGGCCAAAAAGGAAAAAAAACATCCTTTTTATCGACATGCAACTTTTTATAAAGCCGGGCAGGTGATTGACTGGCTGCAGCAGGCAGGATTTGTCGTTGTTGAGGAGCGGTCGTCGCTTTTTCAGGATCCCGGTGCTCTCGCCGGGCTGGAAGAATCCCGACCAGGTCGGGATGAGCGGGCGGGTTTCTGTCTGCTGGTGGGCAGGAAATGATGCCGTCGAGCCGGAATTCGAATTGCTTGTTCTTGCCGGGTGCCGGCAACAGCCCATTTTTCAATGGACTGTTATTCGACGTTTTTTTCGTATTCTTCCAGCCAGCTGTTGCGTTCCTTGAGATAGCCGGCAACGAAGAAGGCGGTGCCTGTGACGATGAGCGCCGCGGCGAACAGGGTGGGAATCCAGGAGTTTGAACGGCCGGCCGGGCGACTCGGGTCAGGCAGGTCGCGTTTGCAGTAGCGACAGACAATGGCGTTACTGTAGATTTTTTCCTTGCAGTATGGACATATTTGCATGTTCATGGCGGAAACCCCGACAGAATTCATGTCACCCGCCAGCCCGTGGCGCGGGATGCGAGAAATGTGCTTTGAATCTATCGTGCCGGAATGCCCCTGTCAACCCCGGATGATGACAAAAAGATCTCCGTTGTTTCCCGTCCGCCGATCTGTTATAAGGGCGGAACCCGAACGGCAGCCGTCCCTTGCCGGACGCGTGTCGTTTTTTTCATGAACTCCGGAAACGTAAACCGGCTCGGTCCCGGCATCATCGTGAATCATAATCAAAGACCTGTTGCCCGTGCATATCCTGATTGTCAAGACCAGCGCCATCGGCGATGTCACCCATACCCTGCCGGCTCTGCACGCTCTGCGCCGCCACTATCCCGATGCCCGCATCGACTGGCTGATCGAGGAGGCGGCAAGCGATCTGATTGCCGGTCATCCCTCCATCGATCGTCTCCTTGTTTCCCGGCGCAAAAAATGGCTCACTACCTTGCGTCAGGGTCCGGGACGTTTGGCTGCGTGGCGCGAGATGGTTGCCTTTATCCGTCATCTGCGCTCCCGGCATTATGACCTGATCATCGATTTTCAGGGGCTGTTGAAGAGCGGTATCCTGGTCGCCCTGAGCCGGGGAACTCGCAAGGTCGGTTTCGGCCGGGGCATGGAGCATGCCGAGTGCAGTTATCTATTCCTCAATGAGAGGGTGCCGGCGGTGGATATGAATATCCATGCGGTTCGCCGCGAGCTGCTGCTGCTTGCCGCCATCGGCGTACCGTGCCCTGAGGTGGTCTTTGATCTGCCCTTGCAGGAGAGTCATTTCCGGGAAATAGCTGCCCTGCTGCACGCCAGGGGTGTTGCTGATCCCGGTCGGGTGGCGCCGGTCAACCCGCAGGCGACCTGGCCGACTAAGCTGTGGGATAATGAAAGATTTGCCCGGGTCGGTGATTGGCTGGCGGAGCAGGGCCTCTATGTGGTTTTCACCGGCGGCCGGGGTGATCGGCCGGTAATTGACGACATCATTGTCCGCATGGCCAGGCCGGCAATCAATCTGGCCGGCGAGACCTCACTCAAGACCTTGGCCGCCCTCTATAAAAAGGCGCCGCTCGTTGTCTCCACCGATACCGGACCCATGCACATCGCCGCGGCGGTGAACACTCAGGTGGTGGCCATCTTCGGCGCCACCGCCCCCTGGCGCACCGGTCCTTATGGCGACGGCCACCAGGTGATCCGGCTTGATCTGCCCTGCTCGCCCTGTCTGAAAAGGGAGTGCCCGCACCGTCGTTGCATGACGGAACTCGGGGCTGAACGGGTTATTGCCGCGGCACGGAAAATCCTTGCCGGGCCTGTTTCCTGATTCCTGTCGGACTGGTGAAGAAGCCTTCCCAGGCTCTCAGCTCCGCTGTCGGCCCATTTTGTCACGAACTGCTGATTCCCGTCACTTGACCAACCCGGTTCGCCTCGAATACCCCCTTTTTTTTCCGGAAAATTTTCGCCGGCCTTCCCATCCCCCCCCTATTTTTTTTTGTTTGTGAGTAGTATTACCTATTTTTTTCTTGACGGAAAACATGGCAAAGGATATTTGTCAGTATAAGTACCTAGGATTGTATTTGACATCCGTGTTCTTTTCCGTATGCTGAAAGAAGAGGGAATAACGGTTATCTGCCTCTTTGTTGCTGTTTTTCCGCACCGTCTCATGCACAAGTCGTTGTCCGTCGAAAAAGGAGATCTCCATGCCGAAACACGAAGACGAATGCGTTCAATCCCTGCGCTGCAGCCGGCGCGGTTTTCTGAAGGGCTGCACCATCGCTGCCGCGGCTCTCGGCCTGTCGGAGGCGATGGTTCCGAAGCTGGTTGAGGCCGCCGCCAATCCACAGCGGCCACCGGTGGTCTGGCTCCATTTTCAGGAGTGCACCGGTTGCACCGAATCCCTGCTGCGGGCCTCCCATCCGGATATCGGCCGCCTGCTGCTCGACATCATTTCCCTGGATTACCACGAGACGGTAATGGCTGCCGCCGGTCATCAGGCCGAGGCAGTGCTCAAGGAAACAATCGAAAAATATAATGGTAAATTTGTCTGCGTGGTGGAGGGCGGCATCCCCACCAAAGACAACGGCATTTACTGCAAGATCGCCGGCCGCACCGCCATGGAGATCATGGCTGAGGTGGGACCGAAGGCCGCGGCGATCATCGCGGTGGGCAGCTGTGCCGCCTATGGCGGTATCCAGGCGGCGGACCCGAACCCCACCGGCGCGGTGGGGGTTCAGGACCTGGTGCGCGGCACCCCGGTGATCAATATCCCTGGCTGCCCCCCTAATCCGGTCTGTCTGCTCGGCACCATCCTCCACTATCTCACCTTCAAACGACTCCCCCCCACTGATCAACTGGGCCGCCCCCTCTTTGCCTATGGCCGAAAAATTCACGACCAGTGCGAGCGGCGTGCCCATTTCGACGAGGGCCGCTTTGCCGAGCAGTTCGGCGATGCCGGCCATCTGCAGGGCTACTGTCTTTACAAGGTCGGTTGCAAGGGGCCACAGACCTATGCCAACTGTCCGGTGGCGCGGTTCAACGATGTCGGGGTCTGGCCGGTGGGAGTGGGACATGGTTGCATCGGCTGCACCGAGCCCGATTTCTGGGACACGATGACGCCTTTTTATGAACGGCTGCCCGGCATTGCCATTCCCGGTGGTGACGGCATTGTGGCGAGCGCCGAGAGCGCGGGCAAGAAGATTCTCGCCGTCACCGGAGCTGCCATCGGCATCCACGCGGCAGTGGGTATCGGTAAGCGGCTGATGAAAGGCAAACAGGATGACAAGTAATTCTTCGACAGCAGAGGAGAACTGACATGGCGCAGCGAATCACCATCGATCCCATCACCCGGATCGAGGGACATTTACGGATAGACGCGGAAGTGGAAGGGGGCCGGATCAGCAAGGCCTGGTCGTCGGGGCAAATGTGGCGCGGCATCGAGGTCATTCTCCAGGGGCGCGACCCCCGCGATGCCTGGCTTTTCACCCAGCGCATCTGCGGCGTCTGCACCACGGTGCATGCCCTGGCCTCGGTGCGGGCGGTGGAAAACGCCCTGGGTCTGGATATTCCCATCAACGCCCAGTATGTCAGAAACCTGGTGATGTCGATTCATGCCCTGCATGACCACATTGTCCACTTTTATGTGCTGTCCGCCCTGGACTGGGTGGATGTGGTTTCGGCGCTGCAGGCCGACCCGGCCAAGACCGCGGCGCTGGCCCACAGTCTTTCCGAATGGCCTGGCAACAGCGTCAAACGGTTTAAGGCGGTGCAGGAAAAGGTCAAGGCCCTGGTGGACAGCGGCCAGCTCGGCCCCTTTGCCAACGCCTACTGGGGCCATCCGGCCATGGCCCTGCCGCCTGAGGCCAATCTCATGGCGGTCTCCCATTATCTGGAGGCCCTCGACTACCAGCGCAAGGCCACCCAGGCGCTCGGCATCATTTCCGGCAAGAACCCGCATGTGCAGAACCTGTCCGTCGGCGGGGTGACGGCGGCCATCAACCTCGACAACGAGGCGGCCCTCAACATGGAGCGCCTTTACTGGGTGAAGCAGCTGGTGGAGGAGGTGCGCGGCTTCATCCAGCAGGTCTATCTGCCGGATGTCATTGCCGTCGGCGCCCTCTACAAGGACTGGCTGCCCTATGGCGCCGGGGTGACGAACTATCTCGCCGTGCCGGACATGGTGCTCGACACCAAGGGCACCACCTTCGATCTGCCGGGCGGCACGGTGATGAACGGCGATCTGGCCACCGCCAAGGCGATCAGCAGCTTCAATGATCCCTATTTCAAGGACAATGTGGTGGAGGAGATCTCCCATGCCTGGTATGACGGTGACTGGTCGCGCCATCCTTTTGAGGAGGAGACCGTGCCCAAGTACACCGACTTTCAGGATGACGGTAAATACACCTGGCTGAAAGCGCCCCGTTTTCAGGACAAGCCGATGCAGGTCGGGCCGCTCGCCCAGCTGGTGGTGGGCTATGCCCTTGGCCACGAGCAGACGGTGGCCGCGGTCAATGACGCCTTAAGCCGGGTCGGCGCGGTGGCGGGGGTCACGGTTGGTCCCGAGGTGCTCCACTCCACCCTGGGCCGGCACCTGGCCCGGGCGGTGCGCGCCTCGATGCTCGCCGATCTGGCATTGAAGCACTGGCAGCTGCTGGTGGACAACGTCGGTCGGGGCGATCTCGCCATCTTCAATCCGCCGGTCTTCCCCAAGGGCGAGCAGCGGGGCTTCGGCTTCCACGAGGCTCCGCGCGGCTGCCTCTCCCATTGGATCGTCATCCGGGACGGCAAGATTGCCAATTATCAGTGCGTGGTGCCCTCCACCTGGAACGCCGGACCGCGCGATAAGGCCGGTCAACCCGGCCCCTACGAGGCGTCGCTCGTTGGCAACCCGATGGCGGATCCGGAGAAACCGTTGGAGGTGCTGCGCACCATCCACTCCTTTGATCCATGCATTGCCTGCGCCGTGCACATGCTTGATCCGACGGGCCGGGAGCTGGTCAGGGTAAAAGCTGTTTAGGGAGACTGCCATGAACTACGAAAAACAATATGTGTGGAGCATCCTGTTTCGCCTTTGTCACTGGGGCCTTGCCCTGTCCATTGTTTTTCTCGCGGTGACCGGCTGGTATATCCATGATCCGTGGACCAATACCATGGTGGAGGACAACGGGCTTTTTCCGATGGCGGAGATGCGCCTGATTCATTTCATCGCCGGTTTTGTCTTCACCGCCTCGGTGCTGGTCCGGCTCTTTCTCTATCTGTTCGGCAACAGCCAGGAACGGCTGGTCGGGCCCTTGCCGGTCACCCCGGCCAATATCAAGAATTTCTTTTCGACCCTTGCCTATTATGGGTACGCGAGCGACCGGCATGAGGAACGGGTGGGACACAATGCCTTGGCCGGCCTCGTCTATCTGTTCACCTGGCTGATCGCCCTCTTGCAGCTGCTCAGCGGTTTTACCCTGCTGTATCCGGAGAGCACCGCCTGGCAGGACTGGGGCCTGGCCATTTTCGGCACCCAGCAACAGGGACGGTTTGTCCATTATCTCATCATGTGGTATTTTCTCCTTTTCACGCTTACTCATCTCTACATGCTGGCGTGGAATGATTTGAAGTCACCGGAGGGGCTCATCTCCTCCATTGTCAATGGGTACAAGTTCAAGGCGAGGCATGACGATTCCGCCAAGGTCTGAGGATTTTTTTGCCATTCAACGTGAACCATGACAAACAGGGGGTGGAGCTGACCGTCACCGGCGTGGTGCAGGGGGTCGGTTTCCGCCCCTTTGTCCATCGGCTGGCGGAAAAGATGGGATTGACCGGCAGCGTCGCCAATTCCGGCAGGGGCGTGGTGATCCGGCTGGCTCCACCCCTGTCGTCCTGCTTTTCCCTCTTTGTTGAACGTCTCTGTCACGAACTGCCGCCGCTGGCCCGTATTGAGTCGATCAGTGAAAAATGGATCCCGTGGCAGGGTCCGCAACAGGGCTTTCACATCCTGGCCAGCGCTGATCATGACCGGATTAGTGCCATGATCCCGCCGGACGCGGCCGTCTGCGCGGATTGCCTGGCAGAGCTCTCTGATCCCGCTGACCGCCGCCACTGCTATCCTTTCATCAACTGTACCAACTGTGGTCCCCGTTTTTCCATCATTGAGTCAGTGCCCTATGACCGGCCGCAGACCTCGATGAAGGGTTTTGCCATGTGCCCAGCCTGCGCCGCCGAGTACCATGATCCGGCTGATCGGCGCTTTCATGCCCAGCCCAATGCCTGTCATGAGTGCGGGCCGCAGCTCTCCTGGCATGACGGCGCGGGGTTGTTGATAACCGGCAAGGAGCCGCTCACCGAGGCGGCCCGCGCCTTGCGGCAAGGAAAAATCGTTGCCGTCCGTGGTCTGGGCGGTTTTCACCTGGCGGTGGATGCGGCCAATGAGGAGGCGGTCCGTGCCCTGCGGGAACGCAAGAAGCGGAAAACGAAGCCGCTCGCCGTCATGGTGGCCGATCTCGCGACAGCTCGTGCCATGTGTCATCCGAGCTTTGACGAGGAGGCGGCACTGAGCTGCTGGCGCCGGCCTATTGTCCTGCTGCGCCGTGCGGGAGGCAGTCATCTTGCGTCCTCCCTGGCTCCTGGCATCAACCGTCTTGGGGTGATGCTGCCCTATACTCCCTTTCATCATCTCCTTTTCAGCGAGCAGGACTGCCCTGCGGTGCTGGTGATGACGAGCGGCAACCGCGGCGGTGAGCCGATCTGCATCGCCAGTGAGGAGGCCATGGACCGGCTGGCCGGCATTGCCGATTTTTTTCTGTTGCATAATCGGGATATCGTCAACCGGGTCGATGATTCGGTGGTGCGGGTCGTGGCCGGAAAAACCGTGGTGTTGCGCCGTTCCCGCGGCTATGTGCCGGAGGCGGTTCGCCTGCCGCAGGACATCGATGCGCTGCTGGCCTGTGGCGCGGAATTGAAGAATACCTTTTGTCTCGCCCAGGGCGGTCGGGCGGTGCTCAGCCAGCATGTCGGCGATCTTGTTGGGCCGGAGACCCTCAATTTTTTTCAGGAAAGTATTGCCAATATGAAAAATCTGCTTGATATACTACCAAAAGCCGCGGTTTGTGATCTCCATCCCGATTATCTCTCCAGCCGCCATGCCGCGGGGCTGGATCTTCCTCTTTACCGGGTGCAGCACCATCACGCCCATGCGGCGGCGGTGATGGCGGAACACGGCCTCGACGAAGAGGTGATCGCCGTCATCATGGACGGCAGCGGTTTTGGCCCGGACAACACGGTGTGGGGCGGCGAGATATTGCTGACCGGCCTCAGCTCGTATAAACGCCTCGGTCGGCTTGAACAGCTCCTCATGCCCGGCGGCGACGCCGCGGCCCGGGAGCCCTGGCGGATGGGGCTGGCCGCCCTCTGGCAGGCCTGGGGGCCGGATGGATTTGGCCGGGCCGTTGTTGATACCCCCCTTGCCGGCCTGGATGGTGACAAGCAAGAGATCATCCGCCAGATGATGGCGGCAAAAGTCAACTCGCCGGCCACCTCGAGCTGCGGCAGGCTGTTTGACGCGGTGGCGTCGCTGCTTGCCGTTCGGCAGGTTGTTGACTATGAAGGTCAGGCGGCTATGGAACTCGAATCCCTGGCTGATGAGGCCGGCAGCGGTGGCGAAGAATTGCTGGCCGCTGATGCGTTGCGTTTCCCGGTTATCTTGGAGGAAAAGCCGGAGTTGATGGTGATTCGCTCCTCCGCCATGATCCGCGCCCTGGTCGATGCCCTTGGTCGGGGCGTTGACCGGGCGCGACTTGCCCGCCTCTTTCATCACTGGCTGATCGAGGCGGTGAGCGGGGCGGTTATCCGCCTGACCGAGCGGGAGGGCAGGCGAAGGGTGGTGCTGGGCGGCGGCTGCATGCAGAACGGCTTGTTGTTGGCGGGACTGACCGGCCGACTGGAGCAAGCGGGCTTTGCCGTCTATTGTGGAGAGAAGGTGCCGGTCAACGATGGCGGCATCGCCCTGGGCCAGGCAATGATCGGCGGCCTGCTGGCGCGGGAAAAGGAACGGCAAGGGCGGGAGATCATCCCGGAGGATACGGCGGAGCAAGGGCTGAAGGCGTGTCGTTTGGGTTCGGAAAGGTGTGCGTGAAATTTAGGCATGACGCCTCGTAATGTTCAAGGACCATTTTTCAAAGAATTCCGCCGGGTATGGCAGATACCGACCTCATTACCCGGAGGAGCTGTTTGCCCATCTGGCGGCAATCGCACCGGGCCATGACCGGGCCTGGGATTGCGCCTGCGGTACCGGCCAGGCGGCCATGGGCCTGCGCGGCCATTTCCGGGAGGTGGTGGCCACCGATGCCAGTGCGAGTCAGATCAACAAGGCGGAGCCCTGTCCGGGCATCAGCTATCGGGTGGCGCGGGCCGAGGATTCCGAGCTCGGGGCAGCGACCATCAATCTTATCACCGTGGCCCAGGCCCTGCATTGGTTCGACCTGCCCGCCTTTTTCCAGGAAGCGGAGCGGGTGCTGCATGACAACGGCGTTCTGGCGGCGTGGACCTATAATCTTTTTTCAGTAAATCCGGCGGTCGATGCCGTTGTCGACCGTTTGTATGCCGGGGCACTTGCTCCATATTGGCCGGCGGAGCGCGGGATGGTGGAAAACGGTTACCGGGACATCCCCTTTCCCTTCGCTGCGGTGGTTGCGCCGCACTTTGCCATGCAGGAAAAATGGGATTTTTCGCAACTGATTGGCTATATTGAAACCTGGTCGGCGGTAACGGCTTACCGGAAAAGCGAAAATCCCTCCGCGCTGGCCGCCATGTTTGCGGAAATCGGCCGGGCATGGGGTGACACGGCGGCCCGCTGCACCGTCACCTGGCCACTGACCCTTATCATCCGGCGCAAAGTCACTTCATCATGAACAGGAATATACCATGTGTCTAGCAGTTCCCATGCGGGTTGTCGCCGTCACCGGCAGCGAGGATGATTTCACCGCAGCCCGAACTGCCCTTGTCGAGTCCGATGGCATCGACAAGGAGGTGCGGCTCGATCTGGTCGACCGCTGGCCGCGGGTCGGCGATTATCTCATCATCCACGCCGGTTTTGCCATCCATACCCTGGACCCCGACGAGGCGGAGACCAATCTCCGCCTGCTGCGGGAAATGGCCGCCGGACTCGCGGCCCGTTCCGGCAGCGGTGGGTGAGGGATATGCAATACGTCAGCGAATTTCGCGACAGGGAACTCGTCGGCCATCTGGCGGCCGAACTGAACCAGATTGTTGACCGTCCCTTGCGGATCATGGAGGTGTGCGGCACCCATACCATGGCCATCTTCCGCCACGGCCTGCGCGCCATCCTGCCGCCGCAGATCGAGCTCATCTCCGGGCCGGGCTGCCCGGTCTGCGTCACCGCCTCCGCCCATATCGACGGTTTTCTCGAGGTGGCAAAGCGGCCGGGGCTGCGCATGGCGATTTTCGGCGATCTCTACCGGGTGCCGGGTTCGACAAGTTCACTGGCCCTGGCCCAGGCCGAAGGGGCCAGGGTCGAGGTCGTCTATTCGCCCATCGACGCCCTGACCCTGGCCGAGCGCCATCCGGATGAGGAAGTCGTCTTTCCGGCGGTGGGTTTCGAGACAACGATGCCGCTGGTGGCGGCCACCATCCTTGAGGCTGAAAGAAGAAAGCTTGCCAATTTCTCTGTCTTTTCCGCGGGCAAGGTGATGCCGCCGGCCCTTGCCGCCCTGCTTGCCGATCCGGAGCTGGCCCTGGATGGTCTGCTCTGTCCCGGCCATGTCTCGACCATCATCGGCGTCGGCGCCTATGCGCCCCTGGCCCGTGATTACGGGCTGCCCTGCGTGGTCGCCGGTTTTGAACCGGCCGACATCCTCCAGGCCCTGATCCTGCTGGTCCGGCAAAAGCGGGGAAATCGGGCCGAGGCGGAAAACGCTTATCCCCGGGCCGTGACCTGGGCAGGCAACGGCCGGGCCCGGTCGGTGCTGGACGAGGTGTTTCAACCGCTGGACACCCCGTGGCGCGGCCTCGGTGTGATTGGCGGCAGTGGGCTGGCCATCCGGGAGCAGTTTGCCGGCTTCGACGCGGAGCGGAAATTCGCGGTGCGCCTGCCTGCGTCGGTCGAGCCGAAGGGGTGTCTCTGCGGTGAGATTCTCCGCGGCCGCAAAAACCCCCGCCTCTGCCCGCTTTTCGGATCGCGTTGCACCCCCACCAGCCCGGTCGGTCCCTGCATGGTGTCCAGCGAGGGCACCTGCGCCGCCTATTACCGTTTCGGAGGGGGCCAATGATGAAGAAGACCATTCTTCTTGATCACGGCAGCGGCGGGGTGGCAAGCAGCGAGCTGATCCGCGATCTCTTTGTTGCCCGCCTCGACAACCCGGTGCTGGCAGCTCTCGAAGACAGCGCCATTGTCGAAACCGACCAGGGCCGGCTTGCCTTTTCCACGGACAGCTATGTTGTTGATCCGCTCTTTTTCCCGGGCGGTGATATCGGCCTGCTTGCTGTCCATGGCACCATCAATGATCTGGCCATGCGCGGGGCCCGCCCTCTCTGTCTGAGCCTTGCCATGATTCTTGAGGAAGGGCTGCCGATTGAGGAGCTAAAGCGTATTGTCGCCTCCATTGACGCGGCCTGCCGGGAAACCGGGGTGCCGGTGGTCACCGGTGACACCAAGGTGGTGCAGAAGGGCAAGGGTGACAAGGTTTTTATCAATACCTCGGGCATCGGTCTGGTGGCGGCCGGGCTTGATATTGCCGCCCGTCGGGCCAAACCCGGCGACGCGGTCATCCTTTCCGGCAGCATGGGCGATCATGGCATCACCATTCTGAGCCAGCGGGCCGGCATTGCCCTGCAGGGCGAGCTGGCCAGTGATACCATGGCCCTGCACCGCCTGGTTCAGCAGATACTTGCCGCTGCGCCCGGCGCGGTCCATGTTTTGCGTGATCCGACCCGGGGCGGGGTGGCGACCTCGCTTAACGAGATTGCCGCGTTCGCCGGCGTGGCAATCGAGCTTGATGAGGCGAAAATCCCGGTCAAGGCCCCGGTGGCGGCGGCCTGTGAGATCCTCGGCCTCGACCCCCTTTATCTGGCCAACGAGGGCAAATGTCTTGCCCTCGTTGATGGCAGCCAGGAAACGACGGTTCTCGCCGCCATGCAGGCCATGGCCGAGGGACGCGAGGCGCGGATCATCGGTCGGGTGACCGATGGCCCTCCGGGTCAGGTTGTCCTGCATACGGTGGCTGGCGGCAGCCGCATTGTCCGTTCTTTGAGTGGCGAACCACTGCCAAGGATCTGTTGAGTGACCATGAAGGAGAACAGTGTGACGGCGCGACCAAAAAAAATCGGTATCCTCGGTATCGGCAACCTGCTGCTCGGCGACGAGGGCTTCGGCGTGCATGTCATTCGTTATCTGGAGGAGCACTATACCTTTCCGAGCGCCGTACGGCTGCTCGATGGCGGCACCGCCGGCATATACATGGCCCCCTTTCTCGAGGAGGTGGATCACCTCATCGTCATTGACGTGGTGGCGGCTGATGGCCCGCCCGGTTCGATTCACCTCTTCAATGGCGAAGATCTGCGCGGCGCAGGTCTGCAGCTACGCATGTCGCCCCACCAGCTTGGTCTGCTCGAAGTTCTGGAGATCAGCCGGTTGCGGGAGCAGGCGCCGGAGCGGGTGAGCTTTATCGCCGTGGTGCCGGCGACGGTCGCCCTCGGCATGGAGCTGTCGGCTGCCCTGGCCGGCCGGGTGGCGGCGGTGGCGGAGCTGGTGGTGGCCACTCTCGCGGGAGAAGGAATGCATGCACGAACTGTCGCTGGTCCACGGTCTGCTGCGGCAGCTGGCTGAGTTGGCCAGCAAACATGGCGCGTCCTCGATCAGCCGGGTGAAGGTGGAGATCGGGCCGCTGTCCGGCGTGGTCGTCGATTCCTTTTCTTTCGGGTTCGAGGTGCTGGCCGTCCACGAAGAGTTGACCCGGCGGGCGGTGCTGGAAATCGTCGAGCCGCCGCTGCGCTGGCGATGCTGCCACTGCGGAGCGGAGTGCATGGCGGAGGGTGCCATGCCGGAGAGTTGCCCACAATGCCGGCGGGCGCTGCTGGTTCCTTGCGGCGGGGACGGGATCATTCTCCTCCAGGTGGAAATGGAGTGAGGAAATTGCTAATTTTGGATTGCGGATTTGGGATGCGGTGAAAGAAAATCGCATCCATCAACGTTTTTATTGTCAGGTGAACTATGTGTGATGAGTGCGGGTGCGCGGCGCCGGGGCCGAAGGTGGTGGAGGTGCATCAGAGTCTGCTGGCGGCAAACGACGCTTTGGCGCAAAAAAACCGGGAGCATATCGAGGCGCTGGGCGCGGTGGCGATCAATCTGATCAGCAGTCCGGGCTCTGGCAAGACCACCCTGCTCGAAAAGACCATCGAACAATTGCAGGGCGAGCTGCGCATCGGCGTCATCGAAGGGGACATCGAAACGGAGCGGGACGCCGAGCGTATCCGGGCCAAGGGGGTACCGGTGGTGCAGCTGACCACCGGCGGCGCCTGCCACCTGGACGCGGCCCTGACCCACAAGGGGCTGCACGCCCTGGAGGACCAGCTGGCTGGCAAAAAGCTCGATCTGCTCTTTATTGAAAACGTCGGCAACCTTGTCTGTCCGGCCACCTTTTATCTCGGCGAACACCAGCGGGTGGTGCTGGTCTCCGTGCCGGAAGGGCCGGACAAGCCGGCCAAATACCCCAAGGCCTTTATCGGTTCGCAGCTCTTTGTCATCAGCAAGACCGATCTGCTGCCCTATTTCGACTTCTCGACGGCAGCGGCCACCGATGATGCCCTTCGGCTCAATCCCGGTCTTGCCGTCATCGCGCTCTCTGCCGTCAGCGGGGTGGGACTCGACCGTTGGCTCGACTATCTGCGCGGCCTGTGTCGATGATCTTCGGACTGACCGATGACCTCATCTTCCCACCCCCCTATCTCGCCAGGGAGGATGGCCTGCTGGCGGTGGGCGGCGATCTTTCCGTCGAACGTCTGCTGCTTGCATACAGTCAGGGGATCTTCCCCTGGTATGGCGAGGAGGATCCCATCCTCTGGTGGGCGCCTGACCCTCGTTTGGTTCTTGAGCCAGCGGCGTTTCATCTGCCGCGGCGCCTGGCTCGCATGATTCGCCAGGGTGTTTTCCGCGTGAGCTGCGACACCGCCTTTGCCGAGGTCATTCATTCCTGTTCGCGCCCGCGGCCGGGTAAAGAGCAGGGAACATGGCTGGTACCGGAAATGCAGGAGGCCTATATCCGTCTGCACCTGGCGGGACACGCTCATTCCGTCGAGTGCTGGCAGGGGGAGGAGCTGGTCGGCGGACTCTACGGGGTGGCGCTTGGCCGGATCTTTTTCGGTGAATCGATGTTTTCACAAGTCTCCAACAGTTCCAAGGTGGCCCTGGCCCACCTTGTTGACCTGTTACGACAATGGGAGTTTGATCTCATTGATTGCCAGATGACGACTGGCCATCTGATCCGTCTCGGCGCCCGGGAGATTGCCGGCCACGAGTTCTATGCCCGCCTCGAACGTGCTGTTGCCGTACCAGTGCGGCCGGGATCGTGGACTGACTTCGCGGGCAGAACTTGTCCTTGACAAGGGGGATGGGAGAATTATTTTTTTATCAGAAGGAGGCAGCAGGGAGATCCAAAAAATGTTCGCGAAAAGGAGGTGTTGCTTCATGTTCGATATGATTCCGTTTCGGCGTCGTCAGCACGATGTTCCGGATGTCTTCGAAGAGATGGAGGATGCGTTCCGGCGAATGTGGAAAGGCTCGTTGTTTGATGAAGTACTGACGGAAGTTGAGAAAAGTTGGTCTCCGCATCTCGATGTCAGTGAAACAAACGACGCCATTGAGGTTGTTGCCGATCTTCCCGGCCTGGACAAGAAGGATATCGATATCTCCCTCGAAGGCGATGTCTTGGTCATTAAGGGTGAAAGGAAAGAGGAGCATCGGGAAAGCAAGAAGCATATTCATCGGATGGAGCGCTGTTACGGCTCGTTTTACCGGGCCATGCGACTGCCTGTTGAGGTGAAGAGTGACAAAATCGAGGCCTCCTTCAAAGATGGTGTACTGACCGTCACTCTGCCCAAATCCGAGGAGGCGAAAAAGCAGATCGCTCACATCGCGATTCATTGAAAAAGGTGCTTTCCGGTGATGTGAAAAAACCCGCGTTAACGCGGGTTTTTTTGTTGCAGGCGGGTAGCCGTGATGGCTGAGTGAACAAAAGAAAAAGTCTTTTTTGCTGTGGTTTCAATTGACTCCTGCCAGCTGATCGACGTAAGGTAGATGATATTGCCTTCTTGCCAATCACGATTGAGACCGAGTGAACAGCTGTGAGCAATCCGCCGAACACCGCTGGCAACCAATTTCCGGAGAAAAAAAATACTGACCGTCAGTCGCCGGATACAGAGCGAAGTATTCACGGCCTGACTGAAGCGCTTGCCGAGATGAAAGCCCGGCTCGATCAGGAAATTGCCTTGCGAAAAAACGCTGAGCAGGCCCTGCGCGACCGGGAGAGATTCTTCCGCCTGATGCTTGATGCCACCTCGGACGGGGTGTGGGACCGCAATGTTGTCACCGGCGAGGTCTATTATGGTGAGAATTGGGCACGGATGCTCGGTTACAGCGCCCAGGAGGTTCGGGAAAAGAGGATCAGGTGGGATGATCTGCTTCATCCGGATGATAAAAAAAAGGCGCTGGCCGCTATCCAGGATCATTTTAATGGCATTACCTCCCGTTATGTGGCGGAATTCCGCATGCGCAACAAGGCCGGGGCGTGGCAATGGGTGCTGGCGCGGGGCAAGGTGGTGGAATGGGACGAAACCGGCCGACCGCTGCGCTTTGTCGGCACTCATTACGATATCTCAGACCGTAAGAAGGTGGAAGAAGAGCTGCATGCCAGCTCGCAGAAGGTCAAGCAGTTTGCCTATTCGGTGGTGCATGATCTGAAAAATCCGGCCATCTCCATCCACGGCCTGGCCCAGAAACTCAAGGATAGATATGGGGAGTCTCTCAATCAGAAAGGCACTGCCTTTTGTGAGCAGATCGTCCGTTCCGCCGAGCAGATCGCTGCCCTGGTTGATAAGATTAATCTCTTTATCGCCGCCCGTGAGGTTCCTCTTTTTCTGCAAAAAGTGTCACTGGCCGAGACCTTTGCCATCATCCGCGAGGAGTTTTCCCTGTCACTTGAACTCCGTCGGATTAGCTGGATAGCCCCGGAAGATCTGCCTGATATTATCGCTGACCGTCTTTCTCTGTTGCGGGTTCTGCGTAACTGTATTGATAATTCCCTGAAGTACGGGGGGGACAAACTCAGTGAAGTTGAGCTGGGTTGTCAGGAAACCTCTTCCCATTATATCCTTTTTGTGCGGGACGACGGCGTCGGACTTGAACAGGAAGATTCCAAAGGGATTTTCGGCATGTTCAAACGGAAAAAAACTTCCTCCGGCGTTGAAGGTTGTGGTCTCGGTCTGGCCATTGTCAAGGAGATTGCGGCGCAGCACGGTGGAGCGGTCTGGTTTGAAACGGACTGGAAACAGGGAGGAATCACCTTTTTTGTTTCGTTCGCCAAATCTCTGCTCCGCGAGTAGGTTTTCTTGGGTGTTGTCGAGGGGAATAATTCGTCCCGAGGGAGAATTTTTTTGATGAATAACAAGTGTGACAAACCGGTGAAAAGTCTTTTTTCACCACAGAGCGCACTGAGGACACAGAGAAAACATCTTTAATTATAATTAGTTGCCTCTGTGTGCTCTGCGGTCTCTGTGGTTAATTTTCAGTTACGAAATCATCAAGTGTAGTAGCAGGTGAGGGCCGAAAAAGGGGACTGGAATGGAAAGTATCATGGTTCAGGTACAGGAAATTGTCACGTTTTATGGGCTCAACATCATTGCCGCCCTGATCATCTACATTATTGGTAAATGGACCGCCAAGTTCATTCAGGGTTTTGCCGAAAAGCTGATGAATCGGGCCAAGGTGGATCCCACTCTGATCCGTTTTGTCGGCAACCTCGCCTATATCGGCATGCTGACCTTTGTCATCCTGGCGGCGCTTAATCAGCTCGGCATCCAGACAACTTCCTTTATCGCCGTGCTCGGCGCCGCCGGTCTGGCCATTGGTCTTGCTCTGCAGGGGTCATTGTCCAATTTCGCTGCTGGCGTCCTGCTGATCTTCTTTCGGCCTTTCAAAAAAGGAGATTTTATTGAGGCGGCCGGCACGTCCGGCACCGTGGAGGAGATCCAGATCTTTACCACCATGCTCGTCACGCCGGACAACAAGGCAATCATTGTTCCGAACTCGAAGGTTATCGGTGATAATATCGTCAACATCACCGCCAAGCCCACTCGTCGGGTCGACTTTATTTTCGGCGTCGGCTACGAGGAAGATATCGACCGGGTAAAAACGGTGATACATCAGGTGATGACCGAGGATGATCGCATTTTGAAAGATCAGGAAATTTTCATCGGCGTCGCTGCGTTAGCCGACAGCAGTGTCAATTTTGCCGTCCGCGTCTGGGTTAACGCCGATGATTACTGGCCTGTCTTTTTCGATACCAACGAGCGGATGAAAAAAAGGTTTGATGCGGAGAAAATCTCTATTCCTTTCCCCCAACGATTCGTGCATATGGTTGGGGGAACCCGGGCTGGCTGATAGCCGGCCAAGGTGCTGGAGTCAGATATCCGCACGGTGTTGCGAGGTCAGCAGTTTCGGCGGGCGGGGATCAAGTCTGGTCAATCCGACGAGCAGCAACTCGACCCCGGGGCAAAAGGGGAGAGCCTGGTGATCGGCGGCAATGGCTGCCGCGGCCTTGGCCGCCATCTTCAACGCCGCCTTTCGGCGGTTACCTTCCAGGAGCATATAGACCCCGGCGGCCCGGATCAGCCCCTGCAACGCTGATTTTGCCCTGCCGGTGGCTGTGGTCCACACTCTTTCCAGCACCTCATGCACCTCAAAGAAGAGTTCCGCGTCCCAGAGGACAAAGGCCTGGTGCAGCGGGTCATTGAACATATTGCTGGTCATTGTCGCCAGGCAGAGGGCGTATCGGCGTCGTCGTTCCATGATATAGCAGCGTTGGGTCGGCGAGGCTTCGGTCAGCAGTCGTTCGGCCGCAGTGCTGAGAGTGTCGTCGGCAAAGGGAGCGCCGTTTTCCAGGATGCGGCAGAAGGCGCGGCCCAGGGTGTTGCGGACGAGACGATCATCCCGGTTCAGAAAGGGATTAAAATTTTCCTGTTTCATACCTGGTAAACATTACCGGAATCTTAGATAAAAACAAGTCGCTGCAAGGAGTTTTGATGAAAAAACTGCTGGATGAAGTACGGGCCTTCCGCGACGAGAGAAACTGGGAGCAGTTTCACAGTCCGAAAAATCTTGCCATGGCGCTGCTGGTGGAATGTGCGGAACTGGCAGAGCCGTTTCAGTGGCTGACAGAGGAGCAGAGCCGCAACCTGTCGGCGGCAAAGAAGGAGGCAGTGGCGGAGGAGATCGGCGATGTATTGATTTATCTGGCCAATCTGGCGGAACGCCTTGATATTGATCCGCTGGCGGCGGCCTGGAAGAAGCTCGAAAAGAACCGACTCAGATATCCGGCTGAACGGGTACGCGGCAAGGCATTGAAATATGATGACTATGAAAAGTGATTCGCAGGATGAATACGTCGCCATCGTCGATGAGAACAACCGGCTGATCGGCAGCGCGACCCGTCAACAGATGCGGAGAAAGAACCTGATTCACCGGGCGACTTTTATTCTGCTTTTCAATGGGCGAGGAGAACTCTTTGTTCAGAAACGGACCCAAAGCAAGGATGTCTATCCCGGCTTTTACGAGGTCGCTGCCGGCGGTGTGGTTGGCTTTGGTGAGAGTTACGAGGAGGCGGCCCGTCGTGAACTGGCGGAAGAGGTTGGTATTAGCGGCTGTCCGTTGAAGAGTCAGTTTGATTTTTTCTGGAATGATGAGGGCAACCGGGTGTGGGGGCGGGTCTTTCTCTGCTGTCATGATGGGCCGTTTGTTTTACAGGAATCGGAAGTCGAGTCGGGCGCATTTCTGCCGCTTGATCTGGTGTGGAAGATGGCGCGGAACGGAATGCCCTTTACCCCGGACGGCATTCATTGCCTGGATCGTTATCTGAGCGAGTGTTTGCGCGAGAATGTCGCGCCAGGGGTGCTGAAGATCCGATAAAAATCCGTTTGACTTTCGTTAATATCTTTGATTGCATGAATAATTATTAGCAGAACACCAGTTTGGCCCTAGGGCTTGGTGGCCCTGGCATTGCTGAACATTTGCCTTTAAGGAGGATATATGACTTTATCTTCACCTTTTTGTTATTCGGCTGAAGAACTTTTTTCATGGATCTCGGGGCGGCCCGATTTCATTCTGCTTGACGTGCGCAACGAAAAAGAGTTCGCCAACTGGTGTGTGGAAGGCCCAGCCCTCTTTCCCTACATCAACATCCCGTATTTTAACTTTATGGAGGATGTCAAGGAGAGCGTTGCCCTGATTCCAGCCGGTCAGAAGGTCAGAATCGTCTGCGCCAAGGAGGGCTCGGCCAAATACGTCGCCGAGCAGCTCGTGGCCCACGGGTTCAACGATGTCGGCTATCTGACTGGAGGCATCGTTGCCTGGGGCAACGTCCTTGCCGCCCGTTTGGTCAATGGTAACGATGCACCCTACAAATTGTACCAGATTATTCGGCCGGGCAAGGCGGCCTGCAGTCATCTGCTCGTTGCCGGCTCTGAAGCCATGGTCTTTGATCCGTCACGTAATATCGATTTTTACATAAATCTTGCCGCCGGGCACGGGGCGCGCATCGTCAAGACCTTCGAAACCCACCGTCAGGCTGATTATATCTCCGGTTCGATCGCTCTGGCCGCCAAAACCGGGGCAACCATCATGGTCAAACAGGAGGATTTTCTCGGTGCCGATTTCACCTGCACCGCCATCGAGGATGGCCAGCTCTTTTCCTGCGGCGCCGACGGCCCTGCGGTCAGGGCCATTCACACCCCGGGTCACACCATGGGCAGTACCTCGTATCTCATTGACGATCGATACCTGCTGAGCGGCGACACGATCTTCATCAACACCGCCGGCCGGCCCGATCTCGGCGGCAAGAGCGACGAATGGTCGCGCCACCTCTATCTGACCCTGACCCTGAAGATCCGGGATCTGGCTGACGATATCATGGTGCTGCCCGGCCATTACACGACTTGGGACGAGGCTGACGGCAATGGCATCTTCATGGCCAGTCTCGGCAACCTGCGCAAGAACAATATCGCCTTTCATCTGCCAAACGAGCTGAAGTTCGCCGAGTTTATCGAAGCAAATCTCAGGCCGCAACCCGGGGTTTATTCCCAGATCCGCCGTGTCAACGGCGGCTGGTTGAAGGTGGAGCCGGACGAGGCCAATGTTATGGATCTCGGTAAGAACGAGTGCGGAGCAAGCAATTACGGCAAGGTGGGAATAAGTGCGGAAAAGAACAGAGAACTTGGCTGAGATGTTATGATGTGAAATTCGTGATAAAAAACAACATGTTATGGTGAAACCATGAGAAAAAGTGTTGTGCCGGTGGCGGCGCTTGCCGTGATTGTCTTTGGCGTCGGTCTTTTCGGGCTTTTGCTGCCAGGTTTGCTGGCCGGTCGGGGCGTGCAGATAAGTGTGCTGCTGGTCTGTTCTCTGTTAGTTGCCGGCGTGACAGGTTGGCTCGGCCAGCGGTTCTTTGCCGGGGTGCTGGCTGATGGTGCCCGGCTGGCGGATGCAATGGCCTCCGGCGATCTGACCCACGGAGGTGACCAGATTCGGGAAAACGACCCGCTGGCCGCCGCCTTTGCCGGCATGCGGAAAAAATTGCAATCAATCATCGCCGGGATCAAGACCGACAGCGCCGATCTGACCACCACCTCGGCCGAACTCAACACGGTGGCCGGTGAGATGCTGCGCGGTGCGGTCACCATGAGCGACAAAGCGGCCCGGGTGGCCTCTGCCACCGGTGAGATGAGCAGCAACATGACCGCTGTTTCCGCTGCCGCCGAAGAACTCAGTACTAATATGAAGATGGTGTCGGACAATGCCGCTCAGTCCGCCGACAACATGACCAGCGTGGCGGCGGCGACCCGGGAAATGAATATCACGGTTGAAGAGATTGCCCGCAACACGGAACAGGCGCGTTCCGTTGCCGGCCAGGCAGTGCAGAGCGCCCATGATGCCTCTGCCAAGGTGGATGCGCTTGGGGCGGCAGCCCAGGAGATCGATCAGGTCATTTCCACTATCGAACAGATCGCCGAACAGACCAAGCTCCTCTCTCTCAACGCCACCATCGAGGCGGCCCGGGCCGGAGAGGCAGGCAAAGGCTTTGCCGTGGTGGCGAACGAGGTCAAGGAACTGGCCAACCAGACGAGTACAGCCACCATCGAGATCGGCAGAAAGATCAACGCCATGCGCGATACCACCGGCGGCACCATCGAAGAGATCGGCAAGATCAGCGAGGTGATCAATCATATCAACGAAATCGTCTCTTCCATCGCCACCGCGGTGGAGGAACAGGCGGTGACCACCCGGGACATCTCCGACAATATCGCCCAGGCCTCCGACGGCATCAAAGAGATGACCACCGCGGTCAACGAAGCGGCCCTGGCGGTGCAGGAGGTCAACGAAAATATCGTGCAGGCGGCGCGGTCGGCACGAAGTATCGCCGAGGATATCGAGGACGTCAACCGGGAAAGTTCAACCATCAAGGATATTGCCGCCCAGCTTAGCGCCAGCGCCGGCGAACTTGACGGCATCGGTCAGGACATCAGCACCTCGCTCAATCTCTTCCGCTTGCCCAAAGAGGCAGGAGCAATGACCCGAACCGGCAAAAGGCCGCTGATTCGTTTCAACGAGGCGCTTGACGTGTTGGTCGAGGAGATGAACAGTCAGCATGTCCGGATTTTTGATTACATGAACCAGGTTCATTATGCCCTGAAAGATCGAAAAAAACAGTCGGAGATTCTGCCCATCCTCAAAAGCCTCAACAGCTACACGATCCAGCATTTTGCCAATGAAGAGCGGTGGATGGCCTCCATCAGCTATCCGGGGCTCGACGGTCAGAAAAAGGCCCATGCCTATCTTCTCGGAAAAATTGAGGAGATCGTCGCCAAAATGACCGCCGGCGAGGAGGTTAACCTGATCGAGGTGATGGCTTTTCTCAAGAAATGGTTACAGGATCATATTGCCGGCACCGACAAGAAATACGGTGAATTTTGTCGGGAGAAAGGAAACTGTTGATCCGCGCCGCAAAGGCGGATCAACGCGGTTTCTTGGGCGGGGCTTTTTTGTCGAGTTCCGCCAGTCGCTTTTGCAGCTCTTCGGAGAGCGCCACCCGCCCTTCGAGAACGCAGCCGCGGCGGCCGGGGATGCACTCGGCATGGAGCATCAGGCATTTGTCGGTGTTGTAGTCGTAGTTTTTACAGGAAAATGTCATTGTCGTGTATCGCTGTCACTTGTGCTGAACGATGGTCAGAATCTTCGGCCCCCCCTGCACCCTCCTCCTTTCACTTTGTTCGGCGCTCAATTGGCATCTTTCAGGGTAATTCCATCCATCATCCCCGGATCACTATGCCTGTTGCCGTTGCGGGAGTTTTCCGTGGTTCCATTTTGGTGCCAGAGATGGATGATGGGGCACAGGTATGCTCTCGCCGGACGTGGTTGTCAGCCTTTTGTTTGCAGATGGCGTTGCTCGCCAGACGATTGGTCGGTCGATTGTCTGATGGGGAAAAATCACCGGCAGGCGGTGGTGCAAGCGCCTTGCCCTTTTCCGTAACCAGATACCTTTCATCCTGCTGCAGGGAGGGTATTTGCTTCGGCAGCATCACCCTTTGTTCAGAATGTCTTCGGCCCAGGAAAGCGCTGCTGCCACCCGTGGAAAGCCGATGGTGGAGATGAGCAGGAGCAGACTGTGTTGGATTTCCTCACGGCTGGCGCCCGCCTCCAGCGCCCGGCGGGTATGGGAATGGACCGACCCCTCGGACTGCACTGCGGCAGCGGCGCCGAGTTGAACCAGTTCCGAAGTCTTCCGGTCAAGGGGACCGGCGTTTTTTACCGTGGTTCCCAGTGATTCCAGGGCGGTGAAGATTTCGGGAAAGCGTTTGGTGAGATTGGTGTGATGTTTTGGGCGTTGCTGTTCGGACATGGCTATGCTCCTTTGGCTGGAAGAAAGGGGTGCTGTCCCGGCAATAATGTTTTCCGGTCGGCAGGGAAATGTTTTTTCGTGTTGACCGCACCAGGGGATCTCTTTACAATCGGACGAATCACTGCTGATTTCGTAAAACCCGCAAATCATGGCATGCAAGAAAGTGAAAACAGCGAGTTGCAAATCGCGACCGTTGGAATCGTGGCTTCTTACGATTCCGACAATCAATGGCCGACTGTGATTGTCTTGCCAGGCACCGATCTTGGCCCGCTGCATGCTGGCTGCTGAGGTGGATATATTTTAGCATCACTTATTCGCCGTTGGCAAGGTGATATCGAATGGGACCGGATATCGGTTGAGCTCGTCATCCGTGGGAAAGAAATGAAAACGCACCTTCAGCTTGATATCCTGCCCCAGCCGGACGACACCACCTGTGGCCCCACCTGCCTCCATGCGGTCTATCGCTATTTCGGCGACTCAATTGATCTGGATCGGATGGTGGCCGAGGTGATCCATCTGGAAACCGGTGGCACGTTGGCGGTTTATCTGGCCAACCATGCCCTTAAACGGGGCTATGCCGCCACCATTTTTACGTATAATCTCCACTTTTTCGACCCGACCTGGTTTCATCCGCATGGCCAGGATCTTGCGGCCAAACTCGTCGCCCAGGCGGAGCACAAGGGTAATAATCCTCGTTTGCGGGTGGCCACCGGCGCCTATCTGGAATTTCTGCGCCTGGGCGGCAGGATCTATTTCGAGGATCTGACCCGCAGCCTGATCCGCTGGTATCTGCGCAAGAACGTGCCGATCATCACCGGACTCAGTTCCACTTATCTCTATCAGTCCATGCGTGAGTTCGGCCGGGACGGTAGCGAGGACGACCTGCGCGGCGAACCGGCCGGTCATTTCGTCGTGCTCTGCGGTTACGACAAGGAGGCCCGAACCGTCCACGTGGCTGATCCCTATCACCAGAATCCTCTGGCCGCCGAGCGTCATTATATCGTCAATATCGACCGGGTGCTGTGCGCCATCCTCCTCGGGGTTTTGACTCATGACGCCAATTTTCTTGTTGTCCACCCGCACAAAAGGTGAGGGAAGAGATGCAAACCCTTGTAGTTGTCAATGATCCGACCGACTGGCCCCTGGCGATGGAAGGGATTGAATTGGTCGCCGCCCGTTCCTATCTCGCCGATCCTTCATTTGCCAGGCTCAGCAAGGTCATGGTTTTTAACCTCTGCCGATCATATCGCTATCAGAGCACCGGCTACTATGTGTCCCTGCTGGCCGCAGCCCGGGGGCACAAGCCCTTGCCTGATATCACCACCATCCAGGATCTGAAGAGTCAGACCATTATCCGCATCGCCTCGGAGGAACTGGACGAACAGATCCAGAAGAGTCTTGTTCATATCCGTTCCAAGGAGTTTGTTCTCAGCATCTATTTCGGTCGTAATCTCGCCCGTCAGCATGACAAGCTGAGCCACCACCTCTTTCAACAGTTTCAGTCTCCTTTTCTCCGCGCCTTTTTCGTTCACAATGAGAAAACCCGTAAATGGTTTCTGCAGAGCATCAGTCCTATCCCGGCCGGGGAGATTCCGTCCGAGCACCGGCCCTTTGTTGTCGAAGTGGCGCGGGATTATTTCATGGGACGCCGGCGGATCGTCAGGCGGCGCCGGCACTACCGTTACGACATGGCCATTCTCCATGATCCGGCTGCGACCGAACCTCCCTCCGATGGCCGGGCCCTCCACCATTTCGTTCATGCGGCAGAGTCGTTGGGTATCGAAGCGGAGATGATTACCAAGGACGATTATGGTCGGCTGCCGGAGTTTGACGCCCTCTTCATCCGGGAGACAACCAGCGTCAATCATCATACCTACCGTTTCGCCCGGCGGGCGGCGGCCAAGAAACTGGTGGTGGTCGATGATCCGGAGTCGATCCTCAAATGCACGAACAAGGTCTTTCTTGCCGAGATCCTTGCCAGGAACCGGGTGCCGATTCCAAAGACGGTCATTGTCCATAAGGATAATATTGATGAGGTGTGCGAATCGCTCGGCCTGCCCTGTATCCTCAAGCAGCCCGATTCCTCCTTTTCCCAGGGGGTGATGAAGGTGGAAAGCGCTGATGAACTGCATTTCCATGTCGGTCGTCTGCTCGACAGATCCGATCTGATCATTGCCCAGGAGTTTCTCCCCACTGAATTTGATTGGCGGGTCGGCATCTTTGACCGGCAGCCGCTGTATGTCTGCAAATATTTCATGGCCAAGAAGCACTGGCAGATCATTAAACGCAATGCCGACGGGACAAAGAGCGCTGACGGCAGTTACACCACCCTGCCGGTGGAGCATGCGCCGGTCGGTCTGATTCGCACGGCACTCAAGGCGGCCAATCTCATCGGTGCCGGCCTCTATGGGGTCGACATCAAACAGATCGGCGCAAAATTTTATGTCATCGAGATCAATGACAATCCCAATATCGACGCCGGGGTTGAAGACGCGGTGTTGAAAGATGAACTCTATATGCGCATCATGCGGGTCTTTCTCCGTCGCATTGAGCTGAAAAATGAATGGAGTCCGGCATGGTAGGCTCTCCCCTTCATATCCTGCAGGGCTTTGGTGTTGAGCTGGAGTACATGCTTGTTGCTGATAAGAGCCTCGATATTCTGCCTGCTGCTGATCGGCTCCTTGCGGCCGCGGCCGGTGAGATTACAAACGAGGTGGAGATGGGTGACATCGCCTGGTCCAACGAACTGGCGCTTCATGTGGTGGAGTTCAAGACCAACGGGCCGGTTGACTCGCTTGATGGCGTTGCTGATCGTTTTCAGGAGAACATCGGCAAGGCCAACGACCTGCTCGCCGGTTTCGGCGCCCGGCTGATGCCCACCGCCATGCATCCGTGGATGGATCCGCTCCGTGAGACCAGGCTGTGGCCGCACGGCAGTCGGGCCATTTATGAGGCCTACAACCGTATCTTCAGTTGTCAGGGACACGGCTGGTCCAATGTCCAGTCCACCCATCTCAATCTCGCCTTTGCCGGTGATGACGAATTCGGCCGGCTTCATGCTGCCATCCGCCTGCTGCTGCCCATTCTCCCGGCCCTGGCGGCCAGTTCCCCTATTGTCGAGGGCCGGCCGAGCGGTCTGCTCGACACCCGGTTGGAATACTACCGTTTCAACCAGCGGCGCATTCCCTCCATCAGCGGCGCCATCATTCCCGAACCGGCCTACACCAGAAAGGCGTATGAGGAGATGATCCTTCAACGTAATTACCGGGATATTGCTCCTTTTGATCAGGAGGGACTGTTGCAGGAGGAGTGGTTGAATTCTCGCGGGGCGATCGCCCGCTTCGAGCGCTCGGCCATCGAGATACGGGTGCTCGATATTCAGGAGTGTCCGGCCGCCGATCTGGCGGTGGCCTCTCTGATATGCGCAGCGCTGCGCGGCCTTGTGACGGAGCGCTGGCAGCCGTTTGCCGAACAGGCCGCCGTTGCGGTGGCGCCGCTCGCCGAACTTTTTGTCAAGGCCATCAACGAGGCGGAACAGACCGCTATCGAGAATCCCGCCTATCTCGCCCTGTTCGGCATCATGGAGAAAAGGCTCACCGCCGGCGAGCTGTGGCAGGCACTCGCAGAACAGACGATCGCTGACGATCACCCCGGGCGGCAGGAGATCAATTTTCTTCTCCGCCATGGACCGCTGGCCCGGCGCATCCTTGCGATTACAGGGGCTGTACCGGACCGGAATCGACTGCGCGACGTCTATGGCGAACTCTGCGCCTGTCTTGCCAGGGGCACGATGTTCTGTCCATGAAAAAGCCTGTCACATTGGGTCAGGCGGCCGGGGACTGAAATGAGGGCTCTGATATGAAAGGGGGAATCGTCCTTTATGAACACAAGAGAGGTTGCGAGATCGACATTTCCCTCTTTACAATCGGGTCGAGACGCATATAATAAAAAGTAGAGGGCGAGTCTGACATGTAAAAAAAAAGAGAGCGGTCAACGCATCGTATACTTGAAGAGAGACTCAGCCCGGAAAAGCAGGGTCAGGACGCTGGCCCTGCTTTTTTCATTATGCACCTTCCGTGGCCCGCGCCCCGCAGATCGTCAGGGAAGCGAAGAAGAAGAACTTCGTGACCCCGATGGTGATGCTCCCCTCCTTTTCCGCGACGACAACTTCACGGGCTTTCCAGACAGTGATATTTTGACAGGATATTCGTTCAAAGAAATCCTGCGTCGTTTTATCGGGTTTCCCCAGGCGGACCGCAGGGGTTTTCACCTTGACTCATCAGCCGTCAGCCGCCGGACGGAGCTCCAGATAGATGGTCACATCGCCGTTTTTGCCGGTGATGTACTGACGTGCCGCCGGAGTGAAGGTGATGGTCGCCGCTTTCTGTTTATTCATAACGCAAACGTACACCGGATACTCTTTTTTCACCAGTATTACCCAGCTTGCCGAACAAAAAAAAGTTTTTCCCGTGATGGTTTTTTTGTACCATTGGTGCATGTGCTACACTCGACGACAATACCACTGAATAACTGACGAGGAGCCATTCCATGCAAGAGAAACTGGTGATCGCCATGGCCGGTTTACCGGCCCGTGGAAAATCGACCATGGCCATGAAAATTGCCCGCACTCTGGAGCTTGATGATGTCTTGGTGCGGATCTTCAACAATGGGGCATTACGCCGGAAGTTGTCAAAGGAAGATACCTCCTCCCCGGATTTCTTTTCACCGCAGAATCCCAAGGGTATGCATCTGCGGGAAAAGTGCGCCCGCATGAATCTGGACATGGCCAGGGCGTATCTGGATGATGGCGGTCAGGTTGTGATCATCGATGCCAGCAACGTCACCCGCAGCAGGCGTCGGATGATCGAGGAAACCTTTCCGGCAACACCGATTTTTTTTATCGAATGCGTCAATATCGACGAGGAGGCCAATGAGGCAAGCCTGGAACACAAGGCATCGTTGAAGGAGTTCAGCCACCTGACCCCGGCCGAGGCCTTTGACAGCTTTTTCAGGCGGGTTTCCCATTACGAGTCGATCTACGAGCCACTCCACGAAGAGCGCAATCGGGTCTTGGTCGACTCCTTCGAGGGATGGATCCTTCAGGAGAAAATCACCGATATCGTCCCCTATTACGACCGTATCCGCGACATCATCACCACTCGGATCATCCGGAATCTCTTTCTGGTCCGGCACGGCGAGACATTCTATAATCTTGAGGATCGCATTGGCGGCGACTCCGATCTGACCGCCAAGGGGCTGGCCCAGGCCGAGGCCCTGGCTGACCATTTTTCCACCATTGAAATCCCCATTATCTTTACCAGCAACCACCGCCGCACCCTGCAAACCGCGGCGCCCATTGCCGCCCGTCAGCCAAACTGTTCGGTGATCGCCCTGACCGAGTTCAACGAGATTCACGCCGGCATCTGCGAAGGATTAACCTACCGTGAGATCCGGGAGCGGATACCGAAGGTGGCCGCGGCCCGCAATCGCAACAAGTATCGGTATGTCTATCCGGAGGGTGAGGGATATTGCACCATGGAAGAGCGGGTGCATCGCGGTTTAAAAAAAGTTTTTTATCTCAACAACTATGACGATAACATTATGATTGTCGGTCATCGGGCGGTAAACCGCATGATCCTGTCCGATTTTGTCTTCAGGCCCAAGGAGGAGGTGCCCTATATCTACATGCCGCAGACCCGTTATTATCATCTGCAGATCGACCCCTACAAAAAACAGTTTGAACTCAAACTTTATGCCGGAGCAGCATCACGTAAAAACTGAAGGGGCGGAGGTGGTGGATATCAGCCGCCGTCTTCCCGGCAGGCAGCATTCGGCTGAGCGGTTATCGGCGTCAGAGAAAGAGGATGGGCGTTGGCGCGCCGCATCCCCTGTTGACATTGGGGCAGGATCTTGATGGCCGTACCCGGATACGTGGTTATTTCTTGGCCATGGGCGGGGAGGGAACATCGTTGCCATGGCATTCCATGCAGTTCATCTGCGCGGTGATGCCAAATTCCTTAACCGGCGCGAAGGTGCTTTCCGGCTCATAGGTGCCATCCTTCCATGCGTTGAGCAGTTCGACCAGGTGATAAGCGACGCTGGCGGCAACACGGGCGCAACGGTCCTTCCGCTCGGGGCTGCCGATGGGATAACCGGAGGCTTTCATCCATTTGCCGACCGAGACATGGCACAGTGGCGATTCAGCGGTGGTTTTGACCAGTTCGGTGGCGACTTTCGGTTTTTTCGGCACAAAGACCGGCATTGAGGTCTCTGAATACCATTGGAATATATCCTCACTGATGTGGTGGCCTTCGTTGGCGCCGGCGATGCGCGGGCCGATGATGACGTTGGCGACAATGGCCGCACCGGCGTTGGAGCCACAGGTCATGCCCCAGCCTACCATGCCGCCTTCAAGAAAGACGAAGGCATCGACCGGAAAAGAGGTGTACGGTTCTCCAACCTTTTCCCGTAACTGACTGAAAACACTGTTGATGACTGCTTCGCCGCAGAAGCCGCGATACCATTCTTCATAAGCAATCTCGGCGGTTTTGGCCGGGTCGAGTTTGACATAGGGCCATGGCCATTTTTCCGTTGGGCCGCCCACCGCCTTCGCTGTGCCGAGCAGGCCGCCAAAATGCGACATGGCCGCGCCTGCTGCGAGAACACCGGTGCCAATCATCATCTGACGTCGTGTGACGCCCTTGCAATCCATGTTTTCATCTGTTTTCATGCCTTCTTCTCCTTTGTGTTTTTCTGGTTTGGTTTTCTGCCGTTGTGTGTGACTCCCTGTGCTGCATTGTGAAAAATACCTCCCGGTGGATGCTCCCGGGAAGAAGTGTTCGGTGTTCGTGCTACATTGTGCCATCGTGTTTTAGCAAACGTGCCACTTTGTGTCAATATGGATTTTTTTTGTTTTGTGAAAAAAATGTGAGAGGCTTTCGAGAGTGAGCCAAGATGAACGAGATGGGATTTCTTTTAAGGGTTTATATAGAATTTGTCAATGTCTAATATTGAATTTTTCGAACATTGAGAGGCCTGCGCATTTCAGGCTTTCAGGCATCATTGTTCAAGAGGGCGAGCAGGGCTTCCAAGGAGAGTCTGTGGCTGCGGTCGCTGCCTTCGAGGAGGGTATCTGCCAGCTCTCGTTTATTACGGTGCAGGGCAAGAATCTTTTCCTCGATGGTGTTGCGGGTGATCAGGCGGTAGACGGTGACGGGATGAAGCTGACCGATGCGATGGGCTCGGTCCGAGGCCTGATCCTCAACCGCCGGATTCCACCAGGGGTCCATGTGAATGACATAATCGGCGGCGGTGAGATTGAGGCCGAGACCGCCGGCTTTGAGGCTGATGAGAAAGACATCACCGTCGCCAGCCTGAAAATCGGCGACTTGTTCCTGTCGTTTGCGAGCCGGAGTGGAGCCGTCGAGGTATTTGCAGGAGACCTGCAGTTCGTCGAGAAAGGCGCGGATGAGGCGCAGGTGTGAGGAAAACTGGCTGAAGACAAGGGCCTTGTGACGGTTTTCGATGAGTTCGCGGATGATGGTACCGAAGAGTTCCAGTTTTGAGCAGTGGACCGTGCTGTCCGAGACGATGAGACGGGGATTGCAGCAGGCCAGGCGCAGCTTCATGATCTCCGCCAGGATCTGCATGTGGCGCTGCGGCTGGGTGCTGTCATGCCGTTCGATCGTTTCCAGGGCGTGGCGGCGCAGTGCCTCGTAAAAGGCGGCCTCTTCTCTGGTCATGTCAACATGCAGGATTACTTCGGTACGAGCCGGCAGCTCTTCGAGGACCTGGCTTTTCAGACGGCGCAGAATAAAGGGCTGGATCAGTTTTTTCAGCTTTTTTCGGGCCCGGCTGTCCTGTTCCTTTTCAATGGGAACGGCAAAGCGACGGTTGAAATGGTCGAGCGAGCCGAGCAGGCCTGGATTGATGAAATGAAAGAGATTCCACAGTTCGCCCAGGTGATTTTCAATGGGGGTGCCGGTGGTGATCATGCGGAAGTGTCCCTTCAGCTCCATGGCAGCCCGGGATCGTTTCGTTGCGATATTCTTGATCGCCTGGGCTTCGTCTAAAACAATGACCTGCCATTCCAGGGTGGCGAGCAGTTTGTGTTCCTGCTGCAGTAGTCCATAGCTGCAGATCGCGACGTCAAAGGGACCGAGACCGGCGATCAGGTCGGCCCGCTCCTTGCCGCCAAACAGGACGCCGTTAAGAGTAGGGGTGAATTTCCTGATTTCCTCTTCCCAGTTCATGCAGACCGAAGTCGGCGCCACCACCAGGGAAGGGCCGTTGCGAGCCTCGCGCAGGATGATGCCAAGCGTCTGGACCGTTTTCCCGAGACCCATGTCGTCGGCCAGGCAGGCACCAACCCCCCAGCGATGGAGTCGAGACAGCCATTTGAACCCTTCAATCTGGTAGCGGCGCAGCTCGGCTTGGAGAGTTGAGGGAATTTCCGGATCAAGGTCGTGAGCCGCACGCATGCGCTGCAGTCGTTCCTGCCACTGGCTGTCAGCACTGATGAGCCCGCCGTTTTCCGTGACCTGGTCGAGAACACCGGCGGCCAGCGGATGAATGCGCCTTCTCCCGCTTTTGGTTTCCTCGGTGTAGCTGTCCAGTTCGTCGAGCTGGCGTCGCAACTCCCGGGACAGGGCGAGAAAGCCTCCTTGTCCAAGGGGAATGAAGCGCCCGCGGCTGGCGCGGCTGGCCTCCAGCAGCTGTTTCATGTCAAGAATCAGGTCCGGAGAAACGGTTAGTGCGGCGTCGAGTTCAAACCAGTTTTTTTTCTGTCGGATGTGGAGATGGAGATCACTAAAAGTCGCCTGCCGGCGAATGGTAAGGCGTTGACCTTCCGGCCACTCGACGTTGACCATATCTCCCAGTATTTCAATCTCGGACAATGCTTCAAGACAATCCTGGATGTCGTCGATCAGCCATTCCCAGTCCTCATCGGGCAGTCTGGCCAGGGTGGGACAGAGCGATTCGATGCGCTGGCAGTTGTCACGTTCCTCCTGGAGATTGCGAAGCGCCTGCAGGCGTCTGCCGTTTATCTCGGTAATCACCCCGAGAGCGCCCTCTCCCGGATGGAGATAAGGGCCGTTGTCGATGAATGGCCGCACGAGAAATGAGATGCGGAATCCGGTGCCCACCGGCAGCAGTTGAATGATGATCCTGGCCGAGGCACTAACCTTTTCGATGTCCGCCGCGCTTTCGTCGATATCGGAATGGATGGTGAGGCAGGAAGAGAGGTTGCCAAGGGTGGTCAGTACTTCGTTTTTTGCCGACAAGGGAACATGCAGACCGTCGTCGCCGATGATGTTGATGATTCTGCGTTGTTTCGGCGAGATTGTTATGATGGAAAAACGTGTCGGTGTCTCCGGCAGGACGAGAACCTTTTCGTTGCCGATGGAATGGGTAAAGCTGAGGCGAAGATGGTCGCCATCGATGGTTGCCCGCAGCTGTGGTTCTCCTTTGATAAATTCGACGATGCTGTGCGGCGGCTGGGATGAGAAGAGCAGGGGGTGGCCGATCAGGGCCGGCAAAGCCTCGTCCATGTCGAAGGTGAAGCTGGTCATCCGGTGTGTTTCATGGGCGCGGAGGGCTGCGCGCACCTTGCGGTCCTGATCGGTCATGAAGTCGAGAGCCTCGCCGCTGTATAGACGTTTCAGGGAAACCGTTCTGCCAAGACCCCAGTTGCCCTTGGCCGTCATTTTTTGCTCTCTTGGTTCCAGGGAGAGAAAACCGTCCCGAAACTCCACCAGCCAGGCAAGACGACTGCGGGGGTACCGGTCTCCCTCCTCTGTTCGGCTGACGAGATTGAGTGCCTTCAGCGCCCGTTGCCAGGTTTTTTCATGGGGAACGACGGCGAGCAGGGGAGTAATGCCTGTCTGCTGCCGCATGCGCGGGCTGAATTCGGCCAGTTCGGGATGCTCACAGACCTGTTCAAGCAAAGTGGCGTATTCCGTCGCCAGCCAGGCAAAACCGTTTTCCTTGGCTAATCTGAAAAACTGAAGCATTTCGTCCCGCTGGGAGGTCTCGATTACGCCATTCAGCCAGTAAGTGCCAAGCCCCACGAAAAGGGAGGCTACGCCGTTTCGTTCCGGTGCATTCCAGAGCTGAACAGTGCAGCCGGGACAGAAGGATTCTGTTTTTGCCTTGGCAACGGCGGCAAGAGAACGGTAAGCGGGAAGCAGTTCGTTGGCCGGTTGCGCCTTTTCCAGATGGCTGACAATCGTGATAATCTCTGCGTAGTTGATAAAATCACCGCTTTGGAGCAGGGTAAGAAGATAGATCAGACCCTCACAGCCGGCAAAAAAGGCGGTATTATCTTCTCTGTTCTCCCGCAGAAGATGCAGGGCTGAACGGAATGCAGTGGTTGCATCATCGGTGCTGCCCTTGAGAAACAAGAGCCAGCCCCGCAGCCCGGAGGCGTCGGTACAGGTGCCGGCCCGCTTCGCCTCCTCCTCTGCCGCGATCCGTTCGCCGCGCAGCAGCAGATGCAGGATGCGCAGATAGTAGACCGCCGGCCAGCCTGGCTCGGGGATGAGCTGCAACGTCAGCTTCTCTCTCAGGTAAGCAAGGGGGGAGTCAAAGGGTTGGAGGTCACGCAGGCAACGCGTACTGATTTCATGCAGGCAGTGGAGCTGAAGGTGCGGCGGTAGGGTGGAAAACCATGCCGGTTCAAAGGGGTTGTTGACGATCTCCGGCAGGGGCGAATCCTGCTCCGTGGCTCCGGGGCAATCATAATAGGCCAGCAGATGGTGATTGAAACAGTCGAAGTCTCCGCTGTAGAGGCCGATGCGCATTTCACGGAGATGACGGTCTCTTTTGCCGGGCAGCAGGTCGGCCCCATCCTCCTGGAGCGGCAAATGACGCCGAACGACAGCGGCCATCAGGATAAATCTGCCTGCGGCTTGTGCCTTTCTGCTGACGATTTCACGGATAAGGGGGTTACAGCGGCCGTTCCAGGTGAGCAGCAGCTGCTGTTGTAAGCGGCGCAGGATAGCCGAGGGGGTCTCCTCGCTTTTTGTTGCCGGGGAGGTGCTGCGCTGCTGATAGTCGCGGAAGCAGTCGATAATGTCGGCGGTGGAAATCGGTTCATAGATCACGGAGACGAGTTCCAGTATCTCCTGCTCGCTGGGGGCTAGGGCTGCGAAGCTCTGCAGAAGCCGGTTTCGGTCGTCGCTAAAGGAAAATGTTGCCATTTTGTCAGTATACCATATATTGTGGGAATCGTAAAAAATCACGATTCCGACGGGCGGTGTTTTGCATCTCGTTGTTTTTGCTTTCCCGCTTACCATGTGTGGATTTACGAGACCATCATAAATTGAAACGGCCAACGCCTGTAATCCTCTACTTTTTCCGCACCTGCCGAAGATTTATGGACATACTCTTCCTTGGAGTCGGCGAGGCCTGCGATGAACGCTATAGCAACACCTCGCTGCTGGTAAAAGACGCCGGCGGCGCCACCTTTCTGCTTGACTGCGGATTTTCCGTTCCCTATCTCTTTTTTGCCGAATGTTGTGACGCTGACGCGCTCGACGCTGTCTGGCTCTCCCATTTTCATGGTGATCATTTTTTCGGCATGCCCCTGCTGCTGTTGCGTCTGTGGGAGATGGGGCGGACCAGACCGCTGCTCATCCTCGGTCCGCCGGGGGTAAAGGAAAAGGTCGTGGCCGCAATGGAGCTTGCCTATCCGAACTTCCTGCCGCGGCTTGCGTTTCCTCTCACCTGGCTCCCCTTTGCTCCGGGACACGAGCGCGAGATTGGCGGCTGTTGCTGGTCGTGCGCAGAGAATGGCCACAGTCAGCCCAGTTTGTCCCTGCGCATCGCCGATGGGGCGAGCACCCTCTTTTACAGCGGCGATGGCCGGCCCACCCCGGCTTCGGCCAAGCTGGCAGCAGGCTGTGATCTTATTGTTCATGAGGCCTTCTGGGTCGATGAAGAAGCAGAGGGACACGGCAGTGTGATCGGCAGCATCGACTTTGCCGTTCAGGCCGCGGCCCGGCGGTTGGCGCTGGTCCATCTCAATCGGAAGTGCCGACGCTTCCGGCGCCAGGCGATCGATGACCTCATTGCCGCGGCTGCGCTTCCCGTTTTTCTTCCGGAGCCGGGCGACATGGTCTCTCTGTGAGACGATCAGTCTTCGCCACCCTCTTCCAGGGACGTTGTGTCCGGAATCGCTTGACTCCGTCGCGCCAGTGACTATATTGAATGTCGGATAATAAATTTGCCCGGAAAGCGGCGTTTCCTGCCGCGGAAAGGGAGAACACATGAGGACTGACACTGATTGGAGGAAACAATGTACGGCAGCAGCTATGGTAAAACGATACCAGCGGCCCAGGCCCAGACTCAAGCATCGACCGTCTTTCTGGCCAAGGTCTTCAACTGGATGGCGATGGGATTGGGCCTGACTGGCATCATCGCTTTTTTTGTCGCCAATTCCGCCACGGCCATGCAGATCTTTATCGGCAACCCGCTCATGCGCTGGGGCATCATCATCGCGGAGCTGGGTCTGGTCTTTTATCTCTCGGCCCGGGTCATGCGTCTGTCCGCTCCGGCGGCGACAGGCCTTTTTCTTCTCTACTCGGCCTTGAACGGCATCACCTTGTCGGTGATTCTGCAGATTTATACCGCCACTTCGGTGGCTGCCACTTTTTTCATCACCGCCGGGATGTTCGGTGCCATGGCGGTTTACGGCCTGGTGACGAAAAAGGATCTGAGCGGGCTCGGTTCCTTCATGTTCATGGGGCTGATCGGCATCATCATCGCCTCCATCGTTAACATCTTTCTGCAGAGTTCGATGGTTGCCTGGGTGGTTTCCGGTCTCGGGGTAATTATATTCACCGGGCTTACCGCCTATGACGTGCAGAAGATTACCCAGATGGGCGCCTCCGGCATCATGCAGCAAGGGGAAACGGCGATTCGGCGCATGGCGATCATGGGCGCTCTGGCCCTGTACCTCGATTTTATCAACCTCTTTCTCAGCCTGCTTCATTTTCTCGGCAACCGTGATTGATCGACTGATGCCGATGCCGGTTTTCTGGGATTTCCCTGGATAGAGCAACAAAAAAGGAAGCTGACCTGCTGGTCAGCTTCCTTTTTTTATTGGAGAGATATGCCCTCCTGGAGTTACAGTTTCCCCTGTTTTTTCTCGTACTTCTCCTTTAGTATACGCAACTTCTCCAGATACTGTTCGCGGTTGCGAAGATCGGTGACCACCCGCATTTCGTCAAGAAGGGAGGTGATCGGATAGCGAATGTCGAAACCGAGGTGATTGACCCCAGTATCGTTGGCCTGATCGAGCACGAGGATGCAATAATACTTTGCTAAGGTTCGCAAGGCGATTTCCCGGCGGGCAAGATAGGCCTGACCGCCAAGAGTGTTGAGGAAATATACCGAATAGGTGTAGAGTTCCGGCAGGGGCGACGAGATGGCATAACCGATGCGACGGCAGTCCTGCTGCGGATCGATGAGGGTATAAAAATCAGCCAGCACCGTTTCCTGGGCTGCCTTTTCATGGGCCATTATTTTTTTCAGATTAAACATGTTTTTGGGACCGAGAACCCGAAAAAAGTGAGCCGCATTCTGGAGGATGGAGAGAAGATTGTCGGTTTCCCGGACGATTTTCGGTGGATTGGCAAGAAGTTTGGTGATGATCTGGTTGAAATAGGCTTTTGCATCGGCGTCGAGCTGCAAATCCGTTACATATTGCTGTTCATCAAGATGCGTGAAAAACTGATCGATGCGATCAGCCGCCGCCCGGCAGGGGTCGGTCGGCGGGGCGATAGCCGGCGACTCTCCGGCGGCACCGGCATCAACGGCGTCAGACTCCTCTGCGGGTGGCGTCATGCTGGCGGCAGGGGGGGGGGCCTCATCAGTCAGCGGACTCTTTTTTTCGAGATCAGCAACCTTGTCGTCTAATTTCTGCTGTACTTGCTCAAGGGAAATTGCCGGTCCGGTATCACTGTGTCTGCCGGTTTTGAAGTAAAAGAAGAGGGCCAGAAGGGCGAGAAGAATAAGGAAGATAAAGAACAGAACAGTGGATTTTGAGGATTTTTTCGTGCGTGTCATGTGGGTCTCTTGGTCATTTGGGGGTTGTCGTTGAAAAGAATTTATGCGCAGAATGATTTTCTGCCTGGATCGGGAGGGGGATGTTTGTTATGATCTACTCTATCCCGCTTTTCATTACGAGTCAAACAGAATTCTTGTTACAACATCCTTCTCTGCGCCCCTTTCACCGGGCCAGACCGGATCAGGGATGACCGGGAGGAGGAAGATCCGTGGAATATGGCATGTCGTTTGACAGAATAAAGATCCTGCTTGTCGATGATTCGGCCGTCATGCGGCGCATTGTGGCCTCATTTCTGGTGAAAATGGGATGCGTGCAGGTGGAGGAAGCTTCCGGGGTTTCGCAGGCGCTGCATTCGATTGATGCCGAAAGGCCGGATTTGATTATTTGCGATTATGCCATGCCCGGCCAGACCGGTCTTGATCTGCTGAAAAGGATACGGCGTGATCCGCGAAACAGCAAGGTGATTTTTATCATGATCACCGCCGAGGCGCAGCTCTGTCAAATTCTCAGCGCTTTCCGGGAAGGGGCTGATCAGTATGTCACCAAACCTTTTACCCGGGAGTATCTGCGCTATATCCTCGAGCGGGCACTTGAGGATTTTTAACGCCTTTTATTGAAAATGACAAAACAAGACGGTCTCGTAAAAGCCGGCAAACCATGGCAGGCGGGAAAGTGAAAACAATGAGTTGTCAAACACGGCCAGTCGGAATCGTGGCTTTTGCGATTCCGACAAGACAAGATGGTCTCGTAAAACTGAAAATTAACCACAGAGATCGCAGAGCACGCAGAGGCAACTAGTTGTAATTAAATATTTTTTTTTGTGTCCTCAGTGCGCTCTGTGGTGAAAAAAGACTTTTTACGGGTTTGTCAAATAAGACAGGCGGCTAAAAAAATGATTTCGTGGCTGAAAGGCAATAATAAGGAAAACTGGTTGGAGATCTCTCTGCCGTTCGTTGCCAAAAGTCCGGCGATGAAGATAAAATGGCTGAAGAGGGTTTTGAAGAAAAGATCCTTGTCAAAGGACGAAATCACCCCCTATGTACGTTTGCTAGTGCAGGATCTCAGTCTGGAGGAGGAGGCCGAACTCGTTTCGCTTTTTCAGGAGCTTGACGAAGAAATGCAGTGCGGTCTTCTCGCCGCAGCCGACATCTATGACGTTCCCAAGGTCTTTCGTCTCTGTCCGCACCCGACCAGGCGCCATGTGGAGCTTGCTCTGCTGAAGAAGGTGCCGCCCTATGAAAAAAAGAAGCAGCTTGTGATCGACCGTGTTTTTTATGCAATCAGTGATTATTCGCGGGTGTTGCTCGATGAGGTGGTGCGCGATCTTATTGCCAGGGGAAGCGCATCGCCGAGCTTACGGGAAAATTACGAACGATTTCAGGAAATTCTGGAGGACGAGGAATTTCTTCTCTCGCTGTATCCTAACGCACGATAGAAAGGGGGGCTCCAGCCATCTGCCTTCTTCAACAGACGGCTGGTATAGATATTGCTTGGGAAAAGGCTTATTTCTTTTTCTTTTTGGCGCCGGCCGCCGCTCTCTTGGAGGCCTTGAGCGGGTTTATTTTGGTAGTGCCAACCGTGATCTCCGGTTTCTTGTGCGTGGCAAAATTGCAGATGCCGAGGCGCCATTTGGACTCGGGATTGGAATATGTCTGGCAGTATTTGATGTCGTTGGCCTCGATGATTCGATCGCAGCCTTCACATGCCTCGATGATCGGATTAAAAAAACCGCTGGTGTGTAAATCGGTTGCCGCTGGCGCGTTGCTTGCCATGGGGAGTTCTCCTTCTGTTCAAAAAATATTTCGATCCGGGAAAAAGATTGTATTTTTTTTGCGTCGCTTGCTTCATGAAAACACAACTATTTAAATGAATAGGGGAGTGCTGTCAATAGAAAAAGTCTTGTTGCCGCTGCAACCGGGCAGGTTTTACCCAGCCCGGTGCAGGGTGAATGCGAGGGGAGATCGCCGCTGACTTTTTCCCCCTGAAGGAGCCGATCCGACGTTGGCAAAGAAAAACCGCTAAGAAATCGAAAACATTGTTAATTGTGTTGTTTTTCCAATAATCTTCTTATAGAATTTGGTATTCTTGGTGATGCCGCGTACCCTCCCGGCAGCAAGTCTGCAGAGAGAATGGGCGCAGATGAGACATCGCCGCATGACTCACCGCACAAAGGAATAATCGCATGCCTGTTTATACATGGAAGGGAGTCAACTCTTACGGAGAGAAACGGCAGGGTAAGCTGGAGGCGCCCAGCGAAGCAGCGGCCCTGGCCCAGTTAAAGAAGATCCGGATCAAACCCACGGTGCTTAAGGAGGCGCCGAAGGATCTTTTTGCCAGTCTCCCTATGTTTCAGCCCAAGGTAACCGGTAAAGATGTGGTCATCTTCACCCGCCAGCTTTCCACCATGATCGACGCCGGTCTTCCTCTGGTGCAGAGCCTGGAGATTCTGGCCGGTCAGCAGGATAATCCCACCTTTAAAAAACTGCTCAACGCTATTCGTCTTGATGTGGAAACCGGTATGACCTTTGCCGACTCCATGAAAAAACATCCCAAGGTTTTTGACAATCTCTACTGTAATATGATCGACGCCGGTGAGATGGGCGGCATCCTTGACACCATTCTCAACCGGCTGGCCGCCTTTATGGAAAAGAGCATGGCGCTCAGGAAAAAGATCAAGGGCGCCATGACCTATCCGATTATCTGTCTCTGCATCGCCCTCGTCATCACTGCGGTTATCCTTATTTTCGTTGTACCGGTTTTCGCCAAGATGTTCGCCGACTTCGGCTCCGCCCTGCCGGCCCCAACCCAGTTCGTCGTTGATGCCAGCAACTTTGTCAAAGGCAACTTTTTCCTCATGTTCGTGGCGCTGGCGCTGGTGGTGGTCGTTATACGAAAGATTTACAATACCGAACAGGGCCGGAAAAAAATTGATATCCTCCTGCTTAAGGCGCCGGTTTTCGGACCCCTGATCCGCAAGGTGGCGGTGGCCAAGTTCACCCGCACCCTGGGCACCATGCTGCACAGCGGCGTGCCGATCCTCGAATCGCTCAGCGTCGTCGGGAAAACGGCAGGCAACAAGGTTATCGAACAGGCGGTTTTCCGGGTGGCTGACAGTATCACCGAAGGCCGTTCCATCGCCGAACCGCTCGAGGAGACCGGCGTTTTTCCCAGTATGGTGGTGCAGATGATCAATGTCGGAGAGTCAACCGGTGCGCTGGATACCATGCTGGAGAAAATTGCGGATTTTTATGACGAAGAGGTTGATCAGGCGGTGGAAAACATGACGGCCATGATCGAGCCTTTCATGATGGTTTTTCTCGGCGGCCTGATCGGCGGTCTGGTTATCGCCATGTATCTGCCTATTTTCAAGATGGCCAGCGTTGTCGGTTGATGTTGACAAAATGTGAAAGAAACAGAATAGTTGTGGATTGTTCACCGTCCTGACCCTGCCCGGCTGGTGACGGAACGTCAATGAAGATATTCTTGTGAGGAGGAGAAGAAGAGATGGGTGAGATAGTAGGTGTCATCGGCCGCGAAGTCATTGATTCACGAGGCAATCCCACCGTCGAGGTGGAAGTGCATCTGGAAACCGGAGTCATGGGGCGGGCCATTGTCCCGTCCGGCGCCTCGACCGGCAGCAGGGAGGCGCTCGAATTGCGCGATACCCGCAAGAAACAACGTTTTCTCGGCAAGGGGGTCTTGACCGCGGTTGCCAATGTCAATGAAAAGATCGGTCCGTTGCTCATCGGTTTTGATTCGACCCGTCAGGTTGCCATCGATACGGCGATGCTGAACCTGGATGGCACCGAAAACAAAAAAAATCTCGGCGCCAACGCCATTCTCGGGGTCTCTATTGCCGTGGCCAAGGCCTCGGCCCTGGAGCTGGGGCTGCCGCTTTATGCCTATCTCGGCGGGGTCAACGCCAAGGTTCTGCCGGTGCCGATGATGAATGTTTTAAACGGCGGGGCCCATGCCGACAACAATGTCGATATTCAGGAATTCATGGTGATGCCGGCCGGCGCCTCCTCCTTTGCCGAGGCGCTGCGCATGGGGGTGGAGACCTTTCATGCCCTGAAAGGTGTGTTGAAAAAGGCGGGGCATCTCACCTCGGTGGGCGACGAGGGTGGTTTTGCCCCCAATCTCCGTTCCAACGAGGAGGCGATGGAATGCCTGCTGGAGGCGATCGGCAAGGCGGGCTATGCGCCGGGCAAGGATATTTTTATTGCCCTCGATGTGGCCGCCAGCGAACTCTACGACGCAAAAAAGAAGAAGTATGTCCTGGCTGCGGAAAAGTCGCCGGAAAAGAGTGTGGAGGAGCTTGTCGATTTTTACGAGGCATGGGTGAAAAAATATCCGCTCATCTCCATTGAGGACGGACTCGACGAAAGTGACTGGAAAGGCTGGAAGCTGCTGACCGACCGACTCGGCGGCAATATTCAGCTGGTCGGCGACGACGTCTTTGTCACCAATACGAAGATTCTCGAAAAGGGGATCAGAGAGAAAATCGCCAATTCCATTCTGGTCAAGCTCAATCAGATCGGCACCGTCACCGAGACCATCGACGCGGTGGACATGGCCCATCGCGCCGGCTATACAGCGGTGATTTCCCATCGTTCCGGCGAAACCGAGGATACCACCATCGCCGATCTGAGCGTTGCCCTCAATACCGGGCAGATCAAGACCGGAGCGCCGTCCAGGACCGACCGGGTGGCGAAGTACAATCAGTTGTTGCGTCTTGAAGAGGAACTTGGTGTTGCGGCGCGATTTGCCGGCGCCGGTTGCATGAAGAATCTTCGCTAGCCGCTGTTTTGTGCCCTGCCGTGCGCCCGCCGGCAGACCGGTGACGTCCGGTCACTGATGCATAATGGTGCGAACAGACGCTTGTTGAATAAACCAGTGTGGCTGGCCCGCAGCGACCAGCCGCATCGACACCTGCAAGTCCCCGTTCCTCGCCCGGGCAGCGGTCCGGACGCAAGGGGGTTCAGGAAAAACACGATGGAGGTTTCGCGACATGACCCTGACAAAGGCGGATCTGGTGCAACGGATTTATCAGACCCATAACCTGACCAAAGCCCAGGCAACCTCGATTGTAGAAACATTTCTGCGGATATGCAAGGATTGTCTGGCCGATGGCGACGACCTGCTGATCAGTGGGTTCGGCAAGTTCAATATCAAGGAAAAAAAGGCGCGCCGCGGGCGCAATCCGCAGACCGGCAAGGAACTTATCCTGGCCGAAAGAAAGGTGGTGACCTTCAAGCCTTCTGGTATCCTGCGCGACCGGGTGAACGGCGTCCTCTGAAAGACCCTTGACTAAGATCGCTTCCGGCGTGAACCTGATCTCTGGTCAGGCGACGGGTTGGTTTTTTTTTCATGAAAAGGCCGCCCGTCTTTTTTTCGGATACCGTTCTGGCCCCGGCCAGAATGACGGCGTGTAAGCAGAAGGGGACACCCATGACAAAAGCGACAAAATCTCTGGCGGAACTTGCCGCCCTGGTTGGTGGTGAGGTGTTCGGCGACGGAGGGGTGCTGGTTGCCGGCATGAATGACTACCGCTCCGCAGGTGCCGGGGAGATTACCTTCATCACCAAGGCAAAGCTGGCCAGAGAGCTGGGCCAATGTTCGGCAACGGCGGTGATTGTTCCTCCTGAGGTGGCCGAGCCGCCGTTGCCGGCAATCCGGGTGGCCAATCCGAACCTGGCCGCTGCCATTATTCACAACCAGTTCTATCAACGGCCCGTGCCGCCCCCCGGTGTCCATCCCCGCGCCGCGGTCGGGGCGGCCTGTCGTCTCTCGGACTCCGTCTCCGTCGGTCCGCTTGCGGTGCTCGGTGACCGGGTCGTGCTCGGCGAGGGCGTCATCATCGAGTCCGGCGTGGTTATCGGCGATGACGTCGAGATCGGCAGCCACACCATTATCGAGGCCAATGCCGTCGTCCGTTCTGGTTGCCGGATCGGCAACCGGGTTCTCATTGCCAGTGGCGCGGTGATCGGCAGCGATGGTTTTGGTTATGCCACCGATACCGCCGGCAATCACATCAAACGGCCCCAGGTCGGCATCGTTGTCATTGAGGATGAGGTGGAGATCGGCGCCAATTCCTGTGTCGATCGGGCGACCTTTGGGGTGACCAGGATCGGGCGGGGCAGCAAGATCGACAATCTGGTGCAGATCGGCCACAATGTCGAAATGGGCGAATCATGCATTGTCGTCGGCCAGGTCGGCCTCGGCGGCAGCAGCAGGATCGGCCGCCATGTCGTCATGGGCGGCCAGGCCGGCATCGGCGATCATGTGGAAGTCGGTGACCGGGTCATGATTGCCGGCCGCTGCGGAGTGAACAGCAATGTCGGCCCCGGCAAGGTGGTGGCCGGCTTTCCTGCCATTGATTACAAGGAGTGGCTCCAGGCGGCGACCGCCTTTTCCCGCATCCCGGGGCTGCTCAAGGATGTCCGCCGTCTTGCCAGGCAGGTAGCCGAGCTGACGGAAAGCGTGAACCTGCAGGAGGAAAAAGATGAGCGCAGAAACAACGCAGTATGATATCGGCGATATTCTCAAAATACTGCCGCACCGCTATCCCTTTGTTCTGGTCGATCGCATTCTGGCGCTGACGCCGGGCGAATCAATCAGGGCCCTGAAAAATGTCACCATCAACGAACCTTTTTTCCAGGGTCATTTCCCCACCGAACCGGTGATGCCCGGTGTCCTCATCATGGAGGGGATGGCCCAGGCCGGCGCCCTGCTCGCCTATCTGACCGATCAAGAGAAGATCGGCAACAACCTCGTCTACTTTGCCGGCATGGACGGGGTCCGTTTCCGGCGCAAGGTGGTGCCCGGCGATCAGCTGATTTTTGACCTCGTCGTCATCAAACGCAAAGGCAAGATCTTCAAGATCGGGGGCAAGGCCATGGTTGACGGCCAGGTGGCGGCTGAAGCGGAACTGATGGCCACCTTTTCGTGACCATCGTCTTTTTCGCCGAAGAAAAGCTGGAAATTGCGGTGCCCCTGTGGTAGATAGTCTCTCTTTTCCCCTGTTCCGTGTCATTACGCCACCAGGTGTCGGACCCGGCAAACTCTTGCCGCCGGTGCGCCGGTCGGCATTCATCAATGCCCAGACAATACAATGACAATTCATCCCACCGCCATCATCGATCCCGGCGCTGAACTTGACTCGACGGTCGTTGTCGGCCCCTGTACCGTTATTGAAAAAGGGGTAAGAATCGGCGCCGGGACTGAGATCGGCCCCCATGCCCATCTCTCCGGCGCAACCACCATCGGCGTCGGCAACCGGATCGGCGCCTTTACCTCCATCGGTGCTCCGCCGCAGGATATCAAATATAAAGGCGAGGAGACCCGCCTGGTTATCGGTGACAACAACATTATCCGTGAATACTGCTCCCTGCACCGGGGCACCCCTTCCGGGCACGGGGTCACCACCATCGGCAGCGGTTGCATGCTCATGTCCTATGTCCATGTCGCCCATGACTGCATCATTGGCGACCACGTCATTCTCGTCAACAACGCCACCATGGGCGGCCATGTCCAGATCGGTGAGCGGGCCACCATCGGCGGCATGTCGGCGGTGCATCAGTTTTCCCGCATCGGCGAGTACGCCTTTGTCGGCGGCATGTCCGGCATCAGCATGGATGTGCCGCCCTATGTCATGGTCGCCGGCATCCGCAATGACATGCAGGTGCGGGGCATCAACCGTATCGGTCTGAAGCGGGCCGGATTCAGCCCTGAGGAGATCCGCAAGCTGGGGCGGGCCTTTACCCTGATCTTTAAGACAAAGGATCTGCTCTTGCAGGACGCCCTCGACAAGGTGGTCGCGGAGCTGCCTGATTGCCCACCGGTGGCACGGATGGTCGAATTCTTCCGGGTGGCCAACCGTAACGTGGTTCGTTTGAGCAGTGATGAGGAGTAGGATCGGCATTATTGCCGGCGGCGGACAGTTTCCGTATCTCTTTGCCGAGGCGGCGAAAAAAGAGGGGCGGGAGGTGGTGATCGCCGCCCATCAAGGCGAGAGCCATCCGGACCTTGCCTCGGTGGCCGACCGTTTCTGCTGGGTCAAGCTCGGCCAGCTCGGCAAAATCATCAATTTTTTCCGGACCGAAGAGGTTCGGGAAACCGTTTTTCTCGGTACCATCACCAAAACCCGGATCTTCCGTGATGTGCTGCCGGACCTCAAAGGGCTCTCCCTCTGGAACAAGATCGATGTCAAGCAGGATGACGCCATCCTCAGGGCCATTGCCGGTGAGCTGGAAAAGGAGGGGATCCGGGTGCTCGATTCCACCCTCTATCTGCAGCATCTCCTTTTCCCGGCCGGATTGCTCAGCAAAAAGAAACCGAGTCCGGACCAGCGGCGTGACATCGAGTTCGGTTTCCGCATTGCCCGGGCCGTCGGCGGCCTTGATATCGGCCAGTGTGTTGTGGTCCGCGACATGACGGTGGTGGCGGTGGAGGCCATCGAAGGCACCGATGCGACGATCCGGCGCGGCGGCACCCTGGCCGGCGGTAAAGCGGTGGTGGTCAAGGTGAAGAAACCGGATCAGGATTTTCGTTTCGATCTGCCCGCCACCGGCCCGACCACCATTGAATCCATGCTGGAGGTGAAGGCCGCGGTGCTGGCGGTGGAGGCCGGTCAGTCCCTGCTCTTTGATCGGGAAGCTATGCTGCGCCGGGCCGACAAGGCGGGCATCGTCGTTGTCGGCGTCTTCGAGGAAGCCGACGGCACCCTGGTTTTCTAACGTTACCGCCATGAAAGCAATGATCCTGGCCGCCGGCTTCGGAACCCGCCTCCGACCCTATTCCCTGGTGCGGCCGAAACCGCTTTTCCCGGTGCTCGATCGCCCCCTCGTTCTCCGGCTGATCGATCAGCTTCATGATAGCGGTTTTGATTCCATCCTGGTCAACTGCCATCACCTCAAGGAACAGATTGTCGATCTGCTTTCCGGCCGTGCAGGAATTTCCCTGCAACAGGAGTCGATTGAACTGGGCACCGGCGGCGGCATGCGGCTGGCCCTCGATTTTTTCGGCAGCGAGCCGGTGCTGGTGACCAACGGCGATATCTTTCACACCATCGATCTTGCCGCAGTCTATGCCGACCATTGCCGCTCCGGAGCGGCAGCCACCCTGGTCCTCCACGACTGCCCGCGCTTCAACAAGGTTGTGCTCGACGAAAACGGTATGATTGGCGATTTTGCCGGCAGTGGCGGCCGGCAATGGGCCTTCACCGGCATCCAGGTTCTTGACCCAGCCCTGCTCACCATTCTGCCGGCCGGGGTTTTTGCCGGCATCATCGACTGTTACCGGCACTGGATCGCGCACAAAACACCGATCCGCGGCCTGGTCGTCCGTGACCATTACTGGACCGATATGGGCACCCCGCAGGACTATCTCGATCTGCACGCCACCCTCCTGGCCGGCAATCTCATCCCGCGGCAAACTCCCTTCTACCATGGTCCTGGAGTGGCGGCGCCGGCCGATCTGCAACAGCTCGACTGGCTCTGCCTCGGCGCCGGGGCCCGGATCGGTCGGAACTGCCGGCTGCAGCGGGTAGTGGTCTGGGATGGGGCCCGGGTGCCGGATCACAGCCGGTTGAGCGACGCCATCGTCTGTTAGCCGGCGCGGGCGATCCCGGAGGCATGGTCAACCCTTTGGTGCCCGGCCAACGATGACAAACCCATAAAAAGTCTTTTTTCACCACAGAGCGCACTGAGCGCGCAGAGAAAAATTTTTAAAATTACAATTAGTTGCCTCTGTGTGCTCTGTGGTCTCCGTGGTTAATTTTCAGTTTTACGAGACCATCAATTTTATGGATACCGGAAAAAATGAACGGCAGCGCATTCTGACCCTGTTGGCCAGGAGCAGGCAGGGGGGGACGGACCTTGCGGCGGTTGATCTGCGGCCGATGTCCGGCGACGGCTCGGACCGTGTCTTTTATCGAATACGCTTCAGTGACGGTCCCTCCTTTGTTGCGGCCTTCCCTTCCCGCACCCTGGCGCGGGGCAGGGAGGAGCAGGCCGCCGCCTTTGCCATCGGCGTCCATCTTCATGATCTGGGCGTTCCGGTGCCGAAGATTGTCGCCTATGACCGGGAGAGCGGCCTGCTGATCTTCGAGGATCTCGGCGATGTCCATCTGCACAAACTGGTCAGTTCGGCGCAATCCTTTGCTGAGGTGCAGCCGTTCTATGCGCAGGCCATCGAAGGACTCGTCCGCTTGCAGGTCACCGGCTGCACCGGTTTTGACCCGCGCTTTTGCTGGGATACGCTGCGTTATGACGAGAAGCTGATGCTTGAACGGGAGTCGGATTATTTTCGCCAGTCCTTCTGTCTCGATTACATGGGCAAAATTGCCGATGACCCCGGTCTTCTCATCGAATTTCGGCAGCTGGCCCGGCGCGCCGCCCAGCAGCCGAACCATTTTCTCCTCCATCGCGATTTTCAGTCCCGCAACCTGCTGGTTAATGGCGGAGTGGTGCATATCATCGACTATCAGGGCGCCCGTTTCGGCCCGCTGGCCTATGACCTTGCCTCGCTGCTCATCGATCCTTATGCCGGTCTCGCCGAAGAACACCAGGACGCCCTGCTCAGCCTTTATCTGGATTGTCTGGCCGGGCATGTCAGCGTTGAGGCGGACGCCTTCCTCGACGGCTATCACTGCCTTGCCCTGCAGCGCAACCTCCAGATCCTCGGGGCCTTTTCCTTTTTAAGCGGCCGGAAGGGCAAGTCCTTTTTTGAACAGTTTATCCCGCCGGCCCTTGACTCGCTGAAAATGCTTTTGCGTAAACCCCAAGGAAAGGAGTATCCTGTCCTGACCACCCTGGTTGATGAGTTGCACGATCAGCTTGCCCATGCCCGATTCTTCGATATGGATAATGAACATGATGGATAACCGCTCCTGTCCCGTTGTCGCCCTGGTCGGCAGACCGAATGTGGGAAAATCGACCCTCTTTAACCGGATCACCCGCGGCCGCAAGGCCATCGTCGATCCGACCCCCGGGGTGACCCGTGATCGCCATTACGAAAAGGTGACGATCGATGACCGGCATTTCATGCTGGTCGATACCGGCGGCATCGAGCTTGACCGCGACGAAACCATGAGCAGCCTCATCCAGCAGCAGACCATGCAGGCCATTGACGAGGCCGATTTCATCGTGCTGCTGCTCGATGCCCGCGGCGGACTGCTGGCTGAGGATTACGAGGTGGTGCGGATGCTGCGCCGCATCGACAAACCGGTTTTTCATGTCGTCAACAAGATCGATGGGCCGGAACAGGAAATGACCCTGCTTTCCCAGTTCTATGAGCTGGGGATCGATCGTCTTTGGCCGGTTTCCGCCGAGCATGGCTATGGGGTCGTCGATTTTCTCAATACCCTCTCCGCCGTCATGCAGCCTGCCGATTCAGCCGAGTCGTTACCCGAGGATACCATTCGCATCGCCTGCATCGGCCGGCCCAATGTCGGCAAATCGTCCTTGATCAATCGTCTGCTCGGGCGCGAGCGGATGGTGGTCTCCGAGGTGCCCGGCACCACCCGCGATTCGGTCCATACCCTGCTCGAGACAAAGGCCGGCAGATATCTTCTCATCGATACCGCCGGCATCCGAAAAAAAGGCAAGGTCACCGAGAAACTGGAAAAGTTCAGTGTTCTCCGCTCCCTTGCCGCCCTGGAGGAGTGCGACATCGCCCTGTTGCTGATCGATGCCGGCGAGGGCATCACCGAACAGGATGCCCGGGTGATCGGTTATGCCCTGGAACGTGGCAGGGCCTGTCTCGTTCTGGTCAACAAGTGGGATCTGGTGAAGGGGGATGCCAAAAAACAGAAGTGGATCATGAACGAGGTTGCCATGGCCCTCCGTTTTATGGAGTACGCCCCGGTCCTGAAGATCTCGGCCCTGACCGGCACCGGCGTTAAAAAGATCCTGCCGGCGGTGAACGAGGTTTATGAACAGTACCGGATGAGTTTTTCCACCAACCGCCTCAACACCCTGCTCGGTCAGGCGGTCGAGGCTCATGTCCCGCCGATCCACAAGGGCAAACGGCTCAAGCTCTATTACACGACCCAGGTGGGGGTGAAACCGCCGACTTTTGTCATCTTTGCCAATTATCCGAAAGGGGTCCATTTCTCCTATCAGCGCTTTCTGGTGAATCAGTTTCGCGACGGCCTCGGCCTGAGCAAGGTTCCTGTCCGTATCGTTCTCAAGGAAAGGCAACGCAAAAAGTACGAGTGAAAGTGTCAGGTTTTCTTCTTTTTTCGTATCGTTATGGGTCCGGTGCCCGCTGCTTTTGTCTCTTTTTGCCAACAGCCGGTTCTTTTTTTTTGAGTAATTTTAATGAAATACTTTGTGAATGTGTAAAAAAGCATATAAGATAAGAGGAAAAGATGGAAGGCAGGTCCCGACCGGCGCACCTTTCGGGCGGCGCCGGTCGGAAAATGCGAAAAACAAATGAAGAGTCAGGTATGTCTTCTCAGCACCTTTCACCATACAGACATCAGCAAAAAACCCTGCTGTTCATCGGTGAAGACCGAAATTACTGTCGCGCCCTGCTTCACGCCCTGCGCCAAGCGGATTTTGTCGTCCGCCGGGTGCCGGTTGGCGAAGAACAGCAGAATTTTATCGAGACCCCCTGTGTTCACGGGGTCATCATCTGCTCCACCGACCATGACCCTCTGGACGGTATTCATTTTCTCGAACTGCTCCGTTCCTTCCGGCGGGAGGTGCCCCTCTTTTTTGTCGCCCAGCACGGCTCCGAGGAAAAGGCGATCGCTGCCCTCCGTTTCGGCGCCACTGATTATTTTTCCGGGGCTGAACCGGCCGAGGAGATGATTCGCGGCATCAGACATCATCTTCACGACGTGGCGCCGGTTTATGATGTCGCTGCCCCGGTTAAGAGCAAGGTGCAGATTGACGAGCCTGATCTGCTTGGGGTCAGCCCGGCGATGCAGGAGGTCAAGCGCTATCTGCTCAAGGTGGCGGGCCGGGACAGCACCGTGCTGCTGACCGGCGAGACGGGCACCGGCAAGGAGCTGGCCGCCGAGTTTATCCACTGGCACAGTAAGCGGCGCAATCGTCCGCTGATCCGGATTAATTCATCCGCCATGCCGGAGCAACTGGTGGAGAGCGAACTCTTCGGCTATGAGAAGGGCGCCTTTACCGGCGCGGTCAGTGCCAAGGCCGGCAAATTCGAACAGGCGAACGGCGGCATCCTCTTTCTTGACGAAATCGGCGAGATGTCGCTCTTTGCCCAGGCAAAGATCCTGCGTATCCTGGAAAACAGGCGGGTCTACCGGCTCGGCAGCGGCCACGGCGTCGATATCGATGTCCGGGTCATTGCCGCCACCAACCAGAATCTCGAAAATCTGGTGGAGCGGGGGCTGTTTCGCAAGGATCTCTTTTATCGGCTCAACGTGGCCCGGGTCCAACTTCCTCCCCTGCGTGAGCGCCGGGAGGATATCCCCTTGCTTCTGGCGAAATTTATCAAGGAATTCAATGCATTGTTCGGCATGCACCTGAACGGCTTCACCGAAAAGGCCTGGTTTTCCCTGTTGAAATATGAGTGGCCCGGCAATATCCGCGAATTGAAAAACATCCTGGAGGCCACCTATATCAACGGCCCGGTCGGCACCATCACCTTTGACAGTCTGCCCCGCCCCTTTCAGGAGATCTTCACCACCGGCGGTTTCCGGCCCAAGAGCGAGCGGGACCAGGTGCTCTCCGCCCTCTTTGCCGTCAACTGGAACAAAAGCAAGGCCGCTGAAAATCTCAACTGGTCCCGGATGACCCTCTATCGCAAGATGGCCAAACATCAGATCGTCCAGCACCGGACCGTGCGGACCCCGTTGTTCGACACCAATCAGTAGGACTCCTTTTCCCGCGCTGTACCATCCCTTGTGACAAAAGGCCGGACAATACCGTACTCGGGCTGATCTCCTTGCGGCAACGTCGTTGCCGGGTCGTTGTTAGGGGCTTTTTGCTGCCGTGTCTTCCCTCTTGCCGGCGCGGTTGTGACATCTTTTCCCCTTCCTCTCCTCTTTCCGCTTCTTGCCCTTCTCTGTAATATATTGGATTTTCGGCATTTTTCTTTTTTGGCTAAGGTGGCCTGATTCTTGACTGTCGATCCTGTATGCCCGGTGACCTGGGCCAGGCGGCGAAAGGCAGGCAGATCGAATTAGCAGCATTCAGCTCATAACGGAGGAAATGACGATGAAACAGACGGCAGCGCAGCAGAGGGCGGAGGAACGCATTCTTGCCCGGCAGACAGGAAACCGGATCTTCTGGAACGATGCGGGCACGGTGCCCGCATTCATCATGGGCGCGCTCTCGCCGCCCTCCAGCGACAGTGCGGAGCAGATCGCCCGCCGATTTCTCGACGACAACCGCGATCTCTTCGCCATGGCAACAGGGCTGGCCGAGCAGTTGGAGGTTGCCGGGGTGGAGCGGGACGGCCAGGGCCATTTCCACGTCTCGCTTGCCCAGTATATCGCCGGGATTGCCGTGCATGAGGGCTCGATTCAGGTCCACATTGATCCGGACGGCGTGGTCACTGCCTACAAGGACAACCGGCTGGCCGCGGCGCCGGTGGATATGCAGCCGCGCCTTGCCGCCGGCGAGGCGGTCCGGTTGGCGCGGGAGGATCTCGGCGCCGATGATGCGGCGGAGCGGGCGAGTCGCCTCTGTCTGTATCGCGACCGTGACAAAAAGGTGCATCTCGCCTGGCATGTTGAACTGGAGGTGGCAGGTGAGCACGGACCGCGTCATTTCTTCATCGATGCGGCCGATGGCGCGCTGCTCTATCGTTTTTCCGAAAACCGGGGCGTCATGAGCCGCCGCACATACAGCGCCGGCAACCGGGAGGTGCTGCCCGGCACCCTGGTTATCAGCGACGAGCAGCAATCAGCCGATGCGGTGGTGCAGGCAGCCCACGACAACGCCCGAGAGGTTTACCGCTACTATCATGGCACCTTTGGTCGTGACAGTTATGACAACAAGGGAGCGCCGTTGATCTCCACCGTTCATTTCGGCCAGTCTTACAGTAATGCCTACTGGAGCAGCTCGCGCCGGCAGATGGTTTACGGCGACGGTGACGGAACCCGCTGGCTGCCGCTTGCCTATGCCCTGGACATCGTCGGCCACGAGTTTACCCATGCCGTCACCTCGAATACCGCCCGTTTCGTCTATGCCGAGCAGTCCGGCGCCCTTGACGAGGCCTTTGCCGATTTTTTCGGGGTGATGATCACCAACGACGAGGAGATCGTTGACTGGCAGATGGGGGAGGGGGTCTATACCCCGCTGCGCAGCGGCGATGCCCTCCGCGATCTCTCCGACCCGCCCCGTTTCGGCCTGCCCGATCACATGGACGATTTCATCCCCCTGCGGGCCGGCGAGCAGCCGGACCCGGACAAGAACGACATGGGCTGGCTCCATTACAACTGCGGCATCCCGGCCAAGGCCGCCTATCTTGCCGTGGCCGGCGGCGAGCATCACGGCATCCGGGTCAAGGGGATCGGCCGCCGCAAGGCGGAGCAGATTTTCTACCTGGCCATGACCGAGTATCTGCGTAGCGCCACCCTGAGCCGCTGGACCTTCGAGCAGGCCCGTTTCGCCACCCTGAACGCCTGCCGCCAGCTCTATGGCGACAGGGGCGAGGAGTATGCGACCATCAAGAACGCCTGGGCCGCGGTTGGTATCGGCGAGCCGGCCACCGGCTTCTCCCTGGTGACCCATGAGGCGGCGCCGCAGCTCGCCATCCCGGACAACGATCCGGCCGGGGTGACAAGCGTGCTGACCGTTGCGGCCAATGGGGTGATCCGCGAGATCCGGGTCTTTGTCCTGGTGCACCATTCCTATGTCAATGATCTGCGGGTGCGGCTCTGTTCGCCCGCCGGTGAGGAGGTGGTATTGCACGATCGCAGCGGTGGCGCGGCCGATGATCTGGTCGAGGAATACACAACGGCGACCACCCCCGGCCTCGGCCGTTTTGTCGGGGCCGCGGCGTCGGGCGAGTGGCGGCTTGTTGTCTCCGATCATGCCCGTGTCGATACCGGCACCCTGGAGCGCTGGGAACTGGCCCTGGCGGTGGAGGAGCTGACCAGCCGGACGTTAACGGCGGAGGAGGTGGTCGAAGAGCCGATTCCGGACAACGATCCGGCCGGCATCACCTCGGCCCTGACCATGGCTGCCGCCGGTCCCATTCTCCACCTCGATGTCACGGTGGACATCGCCCATACCTGGGTCGGCGATCTTGTCATCACCCTGGTCAGCCCGGCCGCAAGGGAGATTGTCCTCCACAAGCGCGCCGGCGGCAGCCGTCATGATCTGAAAAAAACTTACAGCAGCAAGGATGGCGGCGAACTGGCGCCGCTCATCAACACCGATCCGGCCGGAGTCTGGCGGCTGCGGGTCGTTGATCTGGCCGGCCAGGACAGCGGCATTCTGCACCGCTGGTCGATGACGGCGATCTGTGCAGGCGGCTGAGACAATGAAAAATATCTTCCGGAAATTGCGAATGAAAAAATTCTCCTGGCAATTTTTTCCTTATTGACGGATATCTTCACGATGGAGTAGAAGAAAATGAGGCGCGGCCCAGGGGCGCGTTTTCGCGACCCTGGCCTGACTCATCCAGGGGGCTGGTGAGGCCGAGGAGTTCCCGGATGGTCCGGAGTGATGCCGGCGGCCCGCGCCGCTTTTAAGGCAATCAGGCAAGAAATCGAGGCAGGGGTAGCTGGTGAATGGACTCTTGGCACGAGCCAGGCGCATCTTGCCCCGTTGCTTTCGGCATGGAAAATAAGGTTCTAAGCGATGAAAACAGTCTGTTTTGGAGCGTATTTCCATGATTTTTCAAATGGTTAATTAGGTCCGACCCTGATATCGCATATCGCGCATAAAAAAAGCGATCGATCCGGCCGCACCCGGTTTTCCTCCACGCAGGCCTGAAAAGCCTGCCAGAACTTTTGCGTATTCGAGAGCTGATTTTGAATTTTTTCTGTCATGAATTATAATAGATTCAAATAGTTAATAATGGTTTACCGGTGCCATGCTAGACAGAATTATTATAACACTCAAGAAAAGATAACCGTAACAATCTGATATTATACAACTTTAAATTTTTGTGGAATGACATTTGTTTTAGTATCTTATTGAAATAATTAAATGATTATTTTCTGAAAGACAGAATCGATATTATTTTGTCAATCTAATATATGTTAGGCCAAAATTACAGAACCGATGGGTTACACAAAACTCAGGAACCAGAAATTTTTACTACAACATCCTACCTGCTGTTTTTGCGGTGGGAATACCTCTGCTGCGGAGATAGATCATTTCCCCTC
>JBMONN010000026.1:0-1749 GCA_049323935.1 Thermodesulfobacteriota bacterium | reverse complement strand
TCGAGATCGAGGCAGGTGCCGAACAGATAACCGGAATGTGAATCGATTGTATACATATCAGGAAAGATGGCATACAGAGTGAATCGCCGCAACGATCCGATCAAAATCAATGTTTCGCATGCAGGCCTCGGTGCCGTTTGGACAGCGATGGCTGCCGTGGCGTGAACAGGGCCGGCAGGGCAGTTCCTTCTCCACCACCATAGCATTATTTTTCCAGGGACCAAAACCGAAAAGCGGGGTGGTGGCGCAGAAAATCGCCACCGTCGGAACCTTAAAGGCCGAGGCGGCATGCAAGGCCATGCTGTCGTTACACACCACCAGCCCGGCACCGCGGATGATGGCCATGGCATCGGCAACACTGGTCTGACCGGCCAGATCGTGGACCTGGAGGTCGGCGGCGACCTGCCGGTTGACCGGAATATCGGCAGGGCTGCCGAGAAGCACCACCTGATATCCCAGTTCCAGCAGATAGAGGGCGGTGCGCCGGTATCCCTCCGGGTGCCAGCGCTTGGTCGCCCAGGCGCTGCCCGGCATCAGCACCGCGTAAGGGGAAGCTGGTTGGGCGGCGGTGATCTTCTCCCCGTCTTCTGCTGAGGACGGGGAGAGGCGCAGATCGGTGGCGACCGGCGAAAAATTGCCGTCATCAAGAATGGCCAGATTGCGCAGCACATCGTGGTCCGTCGGGTTGCGGCGTCGGCGCTGATGATAGAAAAAGGACAGTCTGGCGTCGCTGAATCCGATCCGCTCGGGAATGCCCGCCAGGGTCAGGATGATGGCGGTCCGGTAAGAGCGGTGCAGGGAAAAGACCATATCAAAGGCCATTCCCCTGAGGCGTTTTACCATTCTGGCCAGTCCCGTGATGCCGGCATCGTTGCCGCGCTTGTCAAGGATGATCACCCCGGCGAGCAGGGGATCGCGGGCAACCAGCCCGGCGGCAGCCGGGGTGGTCATCATCCAGATCTCGGCCGACGGATACGCCTGTCTGACCCCGGCGATCACCGGGGTGGAGAGGATGACATCGCCGAGATAGCTTGTCTGGACAATCAGGATCTTCATCGACCGGGTCAAAACTGATGATCTCGCAAAAACTGAAAATTAACCACAGAGACCGCAGAGTACACAGAGGTAACTAGTTGTGATTAAAGATGTTTTCTCTGTGTTCTCAGTGCGCTCTGTGGTGAAAAAAGACTTTTTACGGGTTTGTCAAAACTGGTAGCGTTTTTTTTGCTGGGCCGGGCTGGAGCGCTTGAAGCGCTTGTATTCCCACTGGTACTGCGCCGGGGCCTCCAGGACCAGGGCCTCGATGCCGCAATTCAGCGCCCGCAGGGCAATCTCTTCGTCGCTGCTGTACAGTTCCGCCGGCGGGGCCCGGAAGATCAGCTCGAAACCGCCGTCAACCCGTTTGGCATAAGCAAAAAGGGCCTTGCAGCCCGATCGTTGCAGGAGTTTGTGGATCAGGGTCATCGTCAGGGCCGGTTCGTTAAAAAACGGGACAAAACGGCCGGCGCGCAGATCGCCCGGCACCTGATCCGGCAGAATGGCGCCGATGCCGTTATCCTGCAATGCCCGGAGCATGATGGCAACGCCCCTGGTGTTGGTCGGCACCAGTTCACATCCTGTTTTGGACCGGCTCTGCCGGATGAAGCGGTCGAGTCCTGTCAGTTTGACCGGTTGATACATGGTAATGACGTGGCCGAATTCGGCAAGTTGCAGGCCGATCATTTCCCAGTTGCCCAGATGCGGGCCAAG
>JBMONN010000025.1:0-1758 GCA_049323935.1 Thermodesulfobacteriota bacterium | reverse complement strand
AGTGTTAATAGCTCTCTGCCGGTAACCTCTCACAGGGTATGCATTTTTTTCTGGCGTCATAGGCGGATTTCTGATACGGTTCTTCCAGATTACAAAGGGGAAGGGCCGTGCCGCAACCGCCATATATACTTCGCGGACGTCGCATTGGAGAAGCCGAGCTGGCTGTCATCCGTTCGACGGTGGCCGCCCACTGGGGCAAGGGGCGTTCTTTCATTTCCCGGGTCCTTTGCGGGTATGCGGTGTACCTCTATCCCCTGGTCCGGAATTTCCGGGAGGCGCTCCATGGCTGACCGGTGCGAGGTCGAAAAAATTCCGCTCGCCGTCCTGGAGAAGATGCCGCGCGAGACCCTGATCACGATCATTCTGGCGCTCATGGAGAAAAACGCCCTGCTCGAGAAGCACATCGAGGAGCTGGAGGCCCGGCTCAACCGGAATTCCAGCAACTCCAATCAGCCGCCCTCGGCCGATTCCCCCTTCAAGAAGGCGCCGGCAAAGAAACCGAAGAAGCAGCGCAAGCCCCGCCAGGGCCACCGCCAGCAGATGCTGGAACCGACGGAAACCAGAGAGATCCCGCCCGAACGGTGTTCGTGCGGCTGCACGGAATTCAGTGACCTGCGGCCTTACTATACGCACCAGCATATCGAATTGCCCGAAATCGTCATGCGGGTCATCCACTTCATTCTCTACCATGGCCGTTGCCGGCACTGCGGCAAGCTGGTCAAGGGCTTTGTGCCCGGGGAATATCAAACCGGCTACGGCCCAAGAATCTCCGCCCTGATCGCCGAGGTCGGCGGCATCGACGGCAACAGCCGGGAAACGATCCAGACCTTTCTGGACTCGGTGCTCGGGGTGCCGATCAGCCAGGGCGCGATCCAGAAGGTGATCGACCGGGCCACCACGGCCATCGATCCCCACTATGAAGCGATCAAACAGGCCGTGCGGGCGTCCACGATCAACCACCTGGACGAAACGCCCTGGCATGACGGAGGCAAGCTCAAATGGTTGTGGGTGATGGCCAATGTGACGGCCGCCCTGTTCATGATCCACACCAACCGCTCCAAGGAGGCCTTTGAGAACCTGATCGGCGCCTGGACCGGAATCCTGGTCAGCGACAACTACGTCGTGTACCAGAAATGGGCGAACCTGAGGCAAAACTGCCTCGCCCACCTGATCCGCCGGGCAAAGGGCCTTGCCGAACGGGCCGACCCGGAACTGTCCCGCTGCGGCGCCTGGGCGTACAGGGAGCTGAAACTGTTGTGCGGCTGGAACAAGGACCCTCCTGCCCCGGCCCAGTGGAGGGCATTTTATGCCCGGCTCTGCCGGTTGATTGCGCTCTACCGCGACAGCAAGAGCGAGGCGGGGACCTTTGCCCGCAGCATCGAGGAGCACATGGACTCGCTGTTCACCTTCCTGTCGCAAGAAGGCGTGGAGCCGACCAACAACTTCGCCGAGCGGATCATCCGGTACGCCGTACTCTGGCGCAAACGCAGCCAGGGCACCAACAGCGACAAGGGCTGCCGCTGGGTGGAACGAATCCTCTCCCTCAGGCAGACCTGCCGCCTGCATGGCCGCTCCACGTTCGCCACCCTCGTGGATGCTTTCACCTGCTATTTCAAAGGAGAAAAACCCGACCTGAGCTGGATCAGTCAGGCGGTTCAACAATAACCCTGTGAGGGCTTACGTTCTTTGAGGTATGAAAAGCCATATCCAGCGGATAGAAGCGGGTCCCATTGTGATAGCCTAGCTGGAGCATCTGAT
>JBMONN010000024.1:0-97259 GCA_049323935.1 Thermodesulfobacteriota bacterium | reverse complement strand
ATGGTGAAACATGTCTGGTTCTTGACCATTATTGCCTCAGAAACGGATGTTCCTGTACCGATGCCCTCCTGAATGTGTTTCTCGTCGACCGCCAGAAGGTTGCGGGAACCAGGGAAATCGGCTGCTACTTTGTCAATTATCGGAAGAAAAAATGGTGGATGGTGGATGAAACGCGCGGCCAGAAGGAGTTTATCGATCTCAAAAAGGCGCGGCAATGCATAGAGGAACAGCTCCCATCAATCTATACGCTGATGAAAGAGAGGCACGCCCGACTGACACAGATATACAACCATTGCCGCGGAAAACAGCATGGCATCGAGAATAGTAGGCCGGCGCAAACGGCCACGATCAGCAGAAATGATCCCTGCCCTTGCGGCAGCGGGAAAAAGTACAAAAAATGCTGCCTGGGGAAATAAGAGCGTTGTCGTGAAGCAGGGCTGCCGAGCTGGAATTCAAGTTGACCGACGGTTTTGTTTCAATTATTCGCCGGAAAGCTGGGAAGGCTTTTGAGGCTGTCGGCGGGAAGATCACCCCGGAAGTCGGGACCAGGTTGGGACTAAGTCGGCACCAAGTTGAAATCCTTAGAAATTGTGCTTCCGAAAAGGCCATCGGTGAATTAATGGACCTGATCGGTCGTGCCAACAGGACTAAGTTCCGAGACCAGGTTTTACGGCCTTTGCTTGATGCCGGATTAGTGGAAATGACCATCCCGAATAAGCCAACAAGCAGCAGGCAAAAGTATCGGCTGACGGGAAAAGGAAAACAATATTCAAGACAAATTACTCTGAAGGATGAAAGATAAAGGCATTTCAAAAGACAATGAAATTTTCACCTCAACACATAACAAGTAAACATAAACTTCTTGACAGAAGCATAAGCTTTTTCTATGCCGGGCTAAGTTTTGAAACTGCAGACACAAAAAAATCGGACCCATAGAATTGAGGTAGGACACTGTTTGTCCTGCCCGATATGGAATAATACACCATATTAAAATAATCCCTCTTTTCAATATAACACCTGACATTCGTGACTCTTCAATGCCTTACGCTTATTGCCAAACGATTAATATCTTAAAATCATTAATATTTTCTTGTCACTCTAATGTGCAGACTAGCTAATCCAATACCAGTAATTGATATTTTCGCTGGCCCAGGAGGTCTTGGTGAAGGCTTTTCGGTACTAGGCAGAAATGCAGGCGTACCTTCTTTCCAAATTGGCCTTTCGATCGAAAAGGACATATATGCCAATAACACTTTGAAATTAAGGAGTTTTTTTAGAAAGTTTCCAAAAGGAAAAGTGCCAGCAGAGTATTATAAACTTACCTATGAAAACAAAAGGAAAGACTTTGATTACAACAAGCTATATGAAAAATATCCTGAGATAGCTGCTGAAATCAACGAAGAAGTCAAACTGAGAGAACTTGGGGGGGAAGATGTCTCAGAAAAAGAAATTGACACATTTATTCGTAACGCTCTCGAAAGACATAAACATAATCATTGGATTCTAATTGGAGGTCCCCCCTGTCAGGCATATTCAACTGCAGGAAGGTCAAGAAACAAAGGAAATAAAGAATATGTTCCTGAAAACGATAACAGACATTTTCTATATAAGGAATATTTACGGATTATCGCAAATCACTGGCCTTCCATATTCGTAATGGAAAATGTAAAGGGTATTTTGACTTCCAGAGTAAATGGGAAACCAATTTTCAATCAAATTCTGACAGACCTTAGAAATCCATCTGAGGCGATTCTGGTTCCTCGGACAAACTCCAAAAAATATCAATACAGAATATTTTCTTTTACCAAACAACCTGATGACTTTGACCAAGATAGTTTTCCTTTATACAGAAAACCAAGTGACTTCATCATTGAATGTGAAAAATACGGAATACCTCAAGCAAGACACCGTGTTATTCTTCTTGGTATCAGAGAAGACATTAACCCTAATTCAAGGAATATTTTACTTGAAAGTGAGCGGATAATTACAGTAGCTGATGTCATAAACGGATTACCTTGCTTGAGAAGCAGCCTCTCCAAAATCAAGGATTCCCCGGAAGCGTGGCAGGAACAAATTTTAGACATCATGGATTCGGACTGGCTGGCAGAATATGTCAATAATGGAATAAATGACGATCTTTGTGAATTGATTTTTGACTATCTGGCTGAAATAAGAGATGAATTACCAGAAAGTGATAAAGGAGCTGAGGTTCTAGAATATACTTCTGACTCATCTGTTTACAAAAGCTGGTATTTAGACCCAAAGATGAAAACTGTTTTCAACAGCTCTACCAGAGGACATCTGGCAGAGGATCTTCATCGATATCTATTTGCTTCATGTTTTTCATTAGCCCGTGGTCGATCTCCTGTCCTGATGGAATTCCCTGAAGAACTGCTTCCTAAACACAAAAATACTTCAGAAGCTATTAAATCAAGGACAGGGAATTTTGCGGACAGGTTCCGGGTACAGGGAATGAATAAACCATCCACTACTATCATGAGCCATATATCCAAAGATGGGCATTATTATATCCATCCTGACCCGGCTCAATGTAGAAGCCTGACAGTGAGGGAAGCAGCCCGGCTCCAAACCTTTCCCGACAATTACATTTTTACAGGACCAAGAACACAGCAATATGTCCAAGTAGGCAATGCTGTTCCACCCTTGCTTGCACTACAGCTAGCGAAAATTGTGTTGGATATCCTTAAAAAGAACTAAATGATGGACATTCTGTCGAAAGAGAAACGTAGCTGGAACATGTCTCGAATTAAAGGGAAAAATACTAGGCCTGAGCTCAGGGTCCGCTCCCTGCTACACAGGTTTGGTTACCGTTTCAGATTACACAGAAAAGACCTCCCCGGGAACCCTGATATTGTTCTCCCGAAATATAAGACCGTTATTTTTGTGCATGGCTGTTTCTGGCACCGCCATAAAGGATGTAAATATGCATATACCCCAAAAAGCCGGTCGGAATTCTGGGGGAAAAAATTCGAAGGTACAATAAAACGTGATCGAAAGAAAACCGAGGAGTTACAATCCTCTGGCTGGCGAGTCATTGTGGTATGGGAGTGTGAATTGAAGAAGAATGCTCTGACGGTACTTCATAAGATCCGCGAGGAACTGTTGGGAGGACAAGATGCCCCGTGAGCAGCGTCTTCCCCCAAGCGCGGCCTCATTAACCGCATCAATGAGGGATCTCGGCTATTCGCTTGCAACAGCCGTAGCTGATTTGATTGATAACAGTATTTCCGCCGGGGCCAGTCATATAGATATTTTCTGTGATCTCGACAGAACACATCCGACGCTTGCCATAATTGACGACGGGAGAGGTATGGATGACGACGAGATCCTGGCAGCTATGCGCCATGGGGGGGCCACCAGCCCGCAGTACAAAAGGGAACCGTACGATCTTGGAAGATTTGGTCTTGGCTTGAAAACAGCTTCCTTTTCACAGTGCCGGCGGCTGACTGTCGTTAGCGCCAGAAACGGCTCACGGTGCGGTGCGGAATGGGACTTGGATCGGATTAATCAAAAGGACGACTGGGTTATCTCACTACTTGATCAACATGAAATCGTCGAACAGCCCTTCGTGGGACATCTCGGTGACAGCGGGACGGTTGTGATCTGGCGTGTCCTCGACCGGCTTTTTGAAGACGAGAGCGGTCACACCAGAGACGAAATCGTCAATGAGAAACTTGACCTCGTGGGGAAACACCTGTCCCTGGTTTTTCACAGATTTCTGGCCGGAGAGATAAAAGGGCGGGAGAAAATTGCCATATCCGTTAACGGGCATCCCATAGAACCATTTGATCCGTTCTGCCGGAAGAACAGTGCAACTCAGATACTGCCGGAGGAAATCGTCAGAATCGGTGAATCAGCGGTTCATATGCAGCCTTACATACTGCCGCACCACAGCAAGCTGTCGGCCCGCGAGTATGATTTCTATCAGAACCGCAGTGATTTTATTTCCAACCAAGGGGCCTACATCTACCGCAGCGGTCGGTTGATGGCGTGGGGGGATTGGTTCCGGCTGGTTCCCAAGGGCGAGGCAACGAAACTTGCACGTGTGCAGATTGATTTTCCGAACAATCTGGATGAAGCATGGACGATTGACATCAGGAAATCGCGCGCCCGCCCTCCTCATGTTGTTCGTGAGAGGTTGCGGCAGGTTATCACACATATTTGCGGGAGAAGCACCACCGTTCACCGAGGTCGCGGCAAAAAGCTCTTCGAAGAAATTGCAGCACCGATCTGGGAGCGATACGCAGATCAAGGGTGCATACGTTACACGCTCAATAGCGGACATCCATTGACTCAGAAGCTGGAAACCCGTCTTGATGTCGATGGGATCAGAATTTTGAAGGTTCTGCTTGAATCGATCTCATCATCCTTGCCGGTTGAAATGATTTATTCCGACTTCTCGACTCACCCGCGAGAGGTAAGGCAGCCATCCATTTGCAAAAATGACGTACCTGTCCGGCTGCGGGCACTGAAAGAAGTTCTTTTTAATTGCGGCAAGGCGGATGCTGGGGTTTTCCGTGAAATCATGCTATCCACGAGACTGTTTGATGACTATATGGATATTGTTGAGCAATTCATCTTGGAGGAATTTTAATGAATGACAATCGCGTGGAAGATGAAAAAAATTTGACCAGTGCTCTGATTACTGCACTCGCTCTTCTGAAAGAGCCGCCAACAAAAGACGTGATCACAGCGAAAGCAACAAATTTGGCAACAATTTTCGGATTTGAAGGTAATCTTGAGCCAATTGTCAATGAGGCGATGATCGCTGTCGATTCCCGGATGGGAGCCGGTGTTTCTCTGGTCGATGTTGAGGCAGAACATGATGAGGAATGGGTCTTCAAACGGATGGACATAGAGTGGATTTATTCTGATGCATATGAGAAGTATTTGAAGACCCAGCGCTGGCACCCCACCATGGTACAGTCATTGAGTGATGTATGCACCCGTATTCTGTGCCACCTTCAAGACCCGATCAGTGAGGGCTCATGGAGCCGCCGCGGCTTAGTGATCGGCCACGTTCAGTCCGGAAAGACTGCCAACTATATTGGCCTCGTTGCCAAGGCTGCAGATGCCGGATACAAATTCATCATCGTTATTGCCGGAATTCACAATAACCTTAGAAAGCAGACACAGGAACGCATTGACGAGGGCTTCATCGGCCGGTCGAGTGATCCGAATAGTCGTGTCTTGGCCGGTGTTGGTTTGAACGGGAACTATCCGCACCCTGCCACACTGACCAACATCCATGAAGATTTCAACAAGAACACGGCAGAAAAAAGCGGCTGGAGGATCAATGATTTCAGTAAGCCGATCATTCTCGTCATCAAAAAGCACGTCCGAACCCTTGATGCTCTGCATAAATGGTTGAAAGAGCTGAATACACATAGGGACGGGCGGATATCAGACGTCCCGATGCTTCTAATCGATGATGAGGCTGACAATGCCTCCATCAACACAAATAAACCCGATCTCGATCCGACTCGCACCAATGCCATGATTCGGAAGATTCTGGGGCTGTTCGCAAAGTCTTGCTACTTGGGCTACACAGCCACACCGTTTGCTAATATTTTCATCAACCCGGACGCATATGACAATGAAGTGTACGAGGAATTATTCCCACGTGACTTCATCTACTGCCTGGATGCTCCCAACACCTATTTTGGACCGGATAAAGTTTTTTTGGATGAGGCAACCAGTTCGACCATTATTGAAGCTATCACTGATTGTGAAGAATACATTCCTTGGTCACACAAAAAGGATGACCCGATCATGGAATTGCCTCCCAGCCTGTACCGGGCAATTCATCAGTTTGTGCTGGCACGGAACATCCGGAACCTACGAGGGCATTCCGGTAAACACTGTTCTATGATGATCAATGTATCCCGTTTTGTTGCTGTGCAAAAGGCCGTACGCGACCTCATCAGCCTTTACGAGAAAAAAATGCGTGAAGCTGTGAAAGCCAACTACGCCATGCCCGAAGATATATCGGGGAGAAACCAGTATATGTTGAAACTCAGAGAAGTTTTCGAAAATGATTTCACAGACTGCGGTTTCACTTGGTCTCAAATCAAAAAATCTCTTTGGAACGTATTTGACAACCTCCGGATATACGTGGTCAACAGCAAAACCGACGAAGCTCTCGACTACAAAAAATACGAAAATGCTGGCCACAGCCTGACCGCAATTGCCATCGGTGGCCTCAGTCTGTCGCGTGGCCTTACAATCGAGGGCTTGTGTGTCAGTTACATGTACAGGAATACCCGTATGTATGACACGCTTATGCAGATGGGAAGGTGGTTCGGCTACCGCCCGAGTTACGAGGATTTGTGTCGCGTCCATCTCTCCGCTGACTCCATCAACTGGTACTCGCATATTGCAGATGCATCCGAAGAGCTACGTCAGCAGATAAAAAGGATGCGCCGGGATGGACTCAGCCCCCGTCAGTTCGGGCTGTATGTCAGAGCGCATCCGGACAGCCTTCTGATTACGGCTTCCAATAAAATGAGGGACGCTAAAAGGATTGTCGTGAAGCAAAATTTCAGCGACCGCCTTGTGGAAAGTCATGTCCTGCCAACAGACGACGAGGTTAACCGGAAGAATGAGGAGTTGATAACCCAATATTGGAATAACGGATTCGGTGGTGCAGTTGAGAAACCAACGGAAAAAGGTTGGATATTTCGGGATGTCAATGTCCAAATTATAGAAGAGTTTCTGAACGGTTTCCATACTCACCCGGCATTTGCTGACTCAAAGTTAGCAGTTGTCAGCTACCTTCAGGCTCTCGCTGAAAAACATCCGCTCGGTGATGTTCTTCTGATATCGAAAAATACTGACCAAGCCGGAAGATTCCGCCTTGGAGCACAAGAAAGGTCAAGCAGGGGGTGGGCCAGTGATATCTGGCGGTTGAACAAGCAACGTGTAGCCAGCCGCGGCGATGAAAAACACGGCCTTACACCAGAACAACAGGAACTGGCTGAGAAAGAGGCCGGAAAGAAACCATCTGATAGACATTTCCGCGCAGTGCGCAACAAACCGTTGCTCATGATCCATGTTCTTGAGCCAAAAGAGCTTGGAGACAGACGAGTTCCGGCCTTTGGTGTCAGTTTTCCTCCAGGACATTACGGAACCGAGATTGAAGTTGTGGCCAACAGGGTCTGGATCGAAAAAATGTACGGCCCCCTGACTGATGATCCTGATGCTGAGGAGGACTTCGATGAATAATGGAACGCCGTGGGATGAGATCCGAATACCTTCAGCCGATTACAACGTCCGCTTGGTTGCCGGATCAGGCTCGATTCCTGTTTACTGGGGAAGAGATGCGGACGGCCATTGCCTCCTTCTCGTCGAACTCGACGGCGATCACAGTACACAATTCCGTAAAGATGCCGTCCGTCTTCAAGGGATCAGGCTTGATCTCAGACAGGGTGAGGCAGTGCAGCAGCGTCTTGTTCTTACTCTTGAAAAACATGTTGATCAGGATCTTTTCTCCGGACTTTGCGGGTTCCTGATTGGAGCTCTTACTCCGATAGCCGACTCGGCAACTGCGCTTTCTGTGGCGTTGGCTCACATTAAGAGGTGGAAAGCTTTTTTTGCCGGCAGAAAAACACGGTTGCTTTCCCCGGAGGAAATCAGAGGGTTATTCGCGGAACTGCTGTTCCTTCGTTCACTGTATCAAGGCCATCTACCCGAGAAATCATCAGTTGAAGCGTGGTGTGGCGTTGAAGGCCTGCATCAGGATTTTATCTTCGGTAACACGGCGGTCGAGATAAAGTCACTGTCCGGGAAAGAGCGGAACACAGTGCACATTTCATCCGAAGATCAGCTCGAAGGTCTTTCCGACCACCTGTTCCTTATGATCTTTCGCCTGAGTGATATGCCGGATTCTGACCGATCACTGTCACTGAATGACGCGGTACATCGGATCGAGAATGAGCTGACTGACGCCGAGGGGCTTGAAGATTTTTACGCCAAGCTGGCTGCATACGGGTATGTGCCTGTCCAAGAGTATGACCTTCCAAAGCTGCAAGTAACCAGTAAGCACTCCTATCGAGTCACACAAAATTTTCCGCGCCTCGTCCGAGCACATCTCCCGGAAGGTGTGACCAGAGTTTCATACGAGATTGAGCTTGAAAAACTTTCCCAATTCGAGGTTGACCCGGAGCAGATATTCAGGAGGTGACAATTTGGAACAGACAGCCCAGGAGTTTTTTCACGATTTCCGGCAGGAACTGCTGGCAGGCGCGGAGGCAAACTGCAATTATCAGCTTGCCGAATTTATGGAGGCTGTTGCCAGCGAGCTGGTGGAAACGGGCTTTGTCGAGGGATTCGAGTTCTGTCATTTCCGTGCCCAGCGAGGCATGCGTGTGGATGGCTATTGGTTTAATGATGAAGGCGCACTTGACCTGTTTGTTGCGGATTTTGACTGTCGGGGGGAGTTGGCTTCATTGACACGCACTGAGGTTGAGGCTGCATTCAAGCGTGCTGTCAATTTTTTTGAGGCGAGTCAGAACAAAAGGCTTTACGAGGAACTTGAGGTCACGTCTCCGGAATATGGGCTTTCCCACCAGATTGCCGACCGGAAGGGGCTCATCCGGCAGGTCAGTTTTTTTCTTCTGTCCGAGCGCATGCTCAGCGACAGGATTCAGACGGTTGAGGGAAATGAGGTCAGCGGTATTCCGGCTGCATACCACATCTGGGATATTTCCCGCCTGCAGCGGCAGCGAAGTTCGCGCGGCCGCAAAGAGCCGCTTGATTTTGATTTTCAGGCGATGTTCGGAACAGGTGTTCCGTGCCTTCCTGCCTATCTCGGTTCAGCGGCGTATCAGTCTTACCTCGTGGTCATGCCGGCTGAAATACTCTCCGGGCTTTATGAAAAATTCGGCGCAAGGCTCCTTGAGCAAAATGTCCGATGTTTTCTACAGGCTCGTGGCAAGGTTAACCAAGGAATTCGCAGTACCATTCTCAATGAACCGCATATGTTCTTCGCTTACAATAACGGTATAACGGCAACGGCGCAGGAAGTTGAAACCGGGATGAGCGAATCCGGATTGGAGATAACGAGGATCAGGGATCTGCAGATCGTAAACGGCGGGCAGACCACTGCTTCTTTGTTCCATACACGACGCAAAGACAAGGCACCGCTCCATAATATTTTCGTACAGATGAAATTGGCGGTGATCGACAGCGAGCAGAGTGAAACGGTCGTGCCTCGCATCTCCGAGTGCGCCAATACTCAGAACAGGGTAAATGCAGCGGACTTTTTCGCCAACCACCCCTTCCATATCCGCATGGAGGAATTTTCGCGGAGACTATGGGCGCCCGCTCAGCAGGGAGGGCAACGTGAAACCAAATGGTTTTATGAACGTGCCAGGGGGCAGTATGCTGATGCCCAGGCAAAACTAACCCCGGCCGAACAGCGGCGATTCAAGGCTGAAAACCCGAAACCACAGATGTTCACGAAAACCGACCTCGCCAAGTTCGAGAATGTCTGGGATGACCACCCCAAATGGGTGAACCTCGGATCGCAAAAGAATTTCGCACGCTATGCCGGCAGGGTCGGCAAGGAGTGGTCAAAGTCTTCGGACGGCTTCAATGAGTTCTATTTCCGCCGCGCAATCGCCCGCGCCCTGATCTTCAGGGCGGCGGAAAGGCTGGTTTCGGCGCAACCTTGGTACAACGGTGGATACCGGGCAAATATTGTGGCCTATGCCATCGCTGCGCTGAGTGAAATCTGCCGGAGACAGGAGAAATTATTGAATTTCCAGAAGGTTTGGGACTCGCAGGGACTGTCGCAGACTCTGGCCGATACTCTTGTCTCTGCAGCCAAGTTTGTTAATGAAGACATAGTGAATCCACCGCCGGGCATCTCAAACATCTCGGAATGGTGCAAAAAGGATATGTGCTGGTCGCGAATCCAGAGCAGGATTTCCGAGCTGGAGTCTGAGCTTCCCGATGGATTCCCGGCGATCTTGGTTACGAAAGAGGAGCGGCGGCTTGATGAGAAAGACGGCAGGAAGACGCAGAAAATCGATGACGGGATAGAGGCACAGAAGCGGGTGCTGGCGATCACCCCGGAGGAGTGGGCCCGGATCCTTGCCGCAGGTTCGACGAAAAATCTGTTTACCCCCAAGGAACTCGGTATTTTACAGGTTGCAACCCAAATCCCTGCTCGTCTTCCCTCGGGAAAACAGTGTCTGGTCCTGATTGATCTACTTGAACGATGCCGGGCCGAGGGGATTGCTCCCCGCGACGGTTGAGTGTCCCTGAGCCGCAGACATTGCATCCGAAAAAAGGAATAACAGAAACCCGGGATGGATTTATTTTTCATGCCGGAGGGAGATGGACATCATCAAAGGTGACAAGGTTACAGCAACAAACGAGACTTGACTTGTGAGAATAAACTGCCGATATTAAGCAAAAGGGAAAAAGGTTTGACAGCAAGGCAGGGCATGATGACAATTGCTATAGAAAATGATACCGTTCTTTGCCCGCACTGCGGGGCGGAACCGATGGATGACGATGAACTTTGCCGGTTCTGCGGCAAGGTCATGGTGCCGGTGGGGCCTGCCCAAAGTGGATCTACTATCGTGAGTGCCGGGTTGCGCTCATTAAAGGCAAAGATTCGGCCGATGAGTGCCGAAGAGCATGAAGAGCTATTTGAAGAGACGACCTTCAATCTTTCCAATCCTGCCGATCCCATCTGGGATGAGTGATCGATTTATTTCTCCTGCTCTTTCCTGAGCGCCTCCTCAAAGGTAGCCGGAGCCGGGCTTTGATCTGCATCGACTACTTCCATCTGTGATGCTCTTGGTTGGTCCGGTGCTCCGATATCCATGACATCCTGTTGGGGCCTTTCCGGCTTCCCGACGATCTTGCCAATGGCCCGATCAACTTTGGCAATGCCTTGCCCTGCCATTCCGACAACATTTGTTTGAATTCGGCCGTGGCCGGTTCGTTCCGTCTCAAGAAAATGCTGACGATCCTCAACCTTTGAATCTACCTCATGCCGGTTGGGTTGATCTATTTTTTCGTGAAATGTTTCGGTTGGAGCCTGGTTATTGATATCGCCTGTTTTATCAATTGCTGTTTCCTCAACAGAATGAGCCTGCGCACGTAACGGCTTCTGGTACGTTTGGACGGTCTGTGCGCTTTGTTCAATAATTTCCCCAGCGCCGGTGGTGCCAAGGGTGCCGAATCGTCCGCTCAGGAAATCATTGGCAAGCTCCTGCAAGTGCTGCTGATCTTCCTGGGAGCCAATGGCCTGGCCGTTCAAGAAAGTCATGGCCTTCTGCACGTTTTCCGGGCTGTCCGTGCCGTATCGATAAGCGGCATACCCCTTGATAAAGGCTGTTTCCTGATTGTTGTTGTATGTTGCGGCATCCGTGTTGATTCGCTGGGCCTCGTTCAGGTAGGAGTGCGCTTCGGACGCCCCGATGGATTTGGAAAGGTTGTCTGCATAGGACAGATTTTGCGTGTTCTGCAGAGTCTCGGACAATGCCTCAGACCGGACACGTTGTCGACTTTCTTCAAAAGCCTGGGCTTCTTTGGCCGATAATGAGACATCGACTTTTTCACCGTCCACACCGACACCTTGCAGCCTGTAGCCACCGCCAGCTTTAACTACTCCAAGATTGAAACCGGAAGAGCCTGCCGCTTCGAGTAGATTCCGTGTCTCTTGATTTTTAACCATGGCAAACGCCGACCCGTTTTCCACGCTCTGGTTCCATTTCTCCTGTTCAGAATTGCTGAGTTGTTCGCTGAACGAGCGGGCCTCGGTGCTGGTTCGGCTGTCCTGTCTGAGTCGGTTGAGCATGTTGGAGTAATTCTCGCTGCTGGCCAGGGAGTGGGCCGCTTTTTCCAGATTCCGTTCCTCCTGCTTGCGGGCAAAATTCATATCCATGTTTCTGACATTGGCGTTGGTGACGATCTCTTCCCCGCCCCTGCCCTCGGTTACCAGGGTGCCGGCGCCGCCGGTATAGGTCGCAACGCTGGCGCCGTCCATGCCGGTCTGGGCCTGCCTGACAAAACCTTGGCCGGTCATGTTCTGAGCATTGCTGAAGACGAGCCTGCCGTCATGATCGGTACTCAACTGAACCGGACCCTGCCCGCCGCCGAGGGAACGGTTGGCGGTGAACATCGATTTGGCCGCCTCGATGTTGCCCATGCCTGCGGGGATCACTCCGGCCCCCCTGGCCGCATCCAGGGTTTGCCAGTCCGCCGCCGTGGATTGCATACCCTTGTGGGCCTGCCATTGCCTGCTCGCCGCCTGGGTGGAAAATCCGTAATGATTGGCCATCTCCAATGGTACGGTGGCGCTGATCTGCTGATCAAGGGCCGAGGCTTTACCTTCCGGGGTGAGCAAGGTTCCGGCCCGTGCCCCGGCTCCCTGGATCGCGCTCTGCAGGCTGCCGGCCATCATGGCCAGGGCGTGGCCGCCGAAGCGGATCAGCATCATGGACAGGAAGCTTGCCAGCATGATGCCGGATGATCTGACAATGCCGAACATGGCCAGGGTCTTGGTGGATGTCTCGGGAAAGGTGACGCAGGCATAGAGGCCGAGGCCGCTCTGGCGGATATCCTCGAAGGCCTCCACTGCGTAATCGAGCGCCGCGCCGTGCAGGATGGCATCCGAAATCCCCCAGGTGGCCAGGAAGACAAAGAAGCCGGCCATGACCGACAGGGCCTTGCCCACCAGCGGGGTCGGCAGGAACAGGGTCAGAAACGGAATGAGACCGATGGCCACCGCCGTCATGATGGCCCGCATCACCGGCAGCCACTCGTTGATGGCCGCGGCCATGCCCAGGCCGGACGACACCACCTGCCGGTTGGTCTGCACCAGCATGGCCGACTGAGGATCGGCATGATCAAGCACCTTGAAAATCAACCGGGTGAGACTCGCCTGGCGGATGAAATGCTCCGGGGCGACCACGGCCCCGGTGGTCCGGGCCAGGGTATCGCTGATCAGATTCCTGCAGCTTGTCATCTCCGCGGCATTGGCCGGGTCATACAGCGAGGCGCCGCACACGGTTTTCACGGCATCGGTGAAGGTGGCGGCATTGTTGTAGATGGGGAAGAGATTCGACCACGCCTCCCGGCAGGTCATGGTCTGGCCCTGGGGATTTGCCGCGTCGTAATAGACGGTGAACACCGCCGGGTTATCCGCCTTGGCAAGTTCCGGCAGGAAATCGGAAGTGCCATACAGCATGGTGTCGGCAGAAAAGGTGGTGCCGGGCCGCACCATCTCGAACATGACGCAGTCCTGGAAATAGCGGGCCATGCTCTCCCTGGCAAAGGCGTCCTTGTGCCCGGCGTTCATGGCCGCCTTGAGGGTGGAGAAGCCGATGCCCCCCGCCGCCTCCTGGTATCTGGCGCCGGGCACACCGGCAGTGTCGATGATCTCCACCAAGCCACGTTCGATTTTGTTGAGGATGCCGGCTGTGGCCACCACGCCGTTGGGGATGCCGCCGATGGTGTCGAAACGGTTCAGGACCGGATCATAGACCGTGATATTGCCTTTGGGCACGAAGAGTCCGAGATAGAGCACCACGCCCAGCAGCACCGGCATGGCCCAGACCAGGGGGACGATCCTGGCGCCGGTGGCCATCTTGACCATGAAGGCCATGGCGGCAAAGAGGATGCCGAGCACCGTGGCCGTGAAAAAGAGCCCGACATAGCCGGCATCGGAGAAGATCAGCGCCAGTTTGCGGAAGGCCTGGGTCACCGGCCCGAAGCCATTGTAGGTGTAAAATTCCATGTCCAGGGCCAGAGCGCTGTCAGCCCGGCAGAGAAAGAGCAGAATGACTGCGGCGATGCAGCCGGTCCTTGCGGAGAATGGCCCCCTGCATGGATGGGGAACAGGTCTCATGGCAGGGTACGTTCAGCCACGCCGGTGCCGTATTTTTCGGCAATGAGCGCGTAGAGCCGATGGTCCACGCTCTGCATGTGATCGAGAATCCTGAAGATGGTGGCCAGTTCCGTGGCCGAGGCCGAATAGCTCTCCCGGGCCGCGAGCTGCAGCCGGTAGATCTTTTCGTTCATGCCCGCCACCTGATCATCGAGATTGTCGGCGAAGATGGCGGCCTTGCAGGTCTCCGAGTCCTGGCCGGCGGCGGCGCTCGACCGTTTGCTGAGAAGCTCCTTGGCCTTTTCCATGACCAGGGTGGCGCGGTTGTAAAGATCGACCAGCATCTGCAGGACATAGGCCTTGGCGGTCAGATCGGACAGGGTGGCGATGGTGGCGTCCTCCTGTTCGGTGCCCACCGCGGTTTTCAGCACCAGGCCGATGGAGAGCGGACTGTTCTCGATAAAGGCGGTGTCCGTGACGTCAAGCGGCGTCCTCGTCTTGATCTTGCCGGCCACCGAGTTCATCCTGGTCCCCACGTAATGCACCAGGTCGGCATTGGCGTCGGTGATCGGGGCGCAGGCCCCGGCCGTGTCCCTGCCCATGACATTGCCCTGAATAAAGGCCTTCACGTCATCGGGATTGTTCTGCGGGCAGGGAGAAACAAAGGTGACCTTGAATCCGTTGTCCGGCCCCTCGATGCGGACATCGCCCACCAGGCCGCGGATCAGGCTGACATAATCCGACGAAAGACCGAGCTTGCCGACACCCAGATTTTCCAGCAGCGATCCGCCGCTGTCAATCAGGTTGGAGAGGAAGATCTCCTTGATCTCGGCATTGCAGCCGGAGACCGCCCGCAGCACGTCAGGTTTCTGCACCAGGTTCTGATTGGCCCGGTCTTCCTCGGTGATGGTCTGGTAGAGATCCGCGATCCCCTGGCTCAACTTGTTCTCCTTGATGGCGTTGCCGAGCCTGCGCTCCACGGTGTCCATGGAGGCGAAGCCCTGGCCGTCGCTGCTCTGCAGGACCGCTTTGATGTCCTTGGCTGCCGTGCATTCGTCAAGCTGCAAACCGTTTAATTTATCAGCAATGGCTTCAAAGGATTTGATCGAAGTGGCGCAGGGCTCGCACAGGGTCTTCAGGGCCAGGTCAAAGGCCACCGCCCCGCCGCTCATCAGGATGCGCTGGAGTTTCTCGACCAGATACTCGAAGTTCAGGAAACTGAAGCCGCCCAGAAAGATATCGATGCCGCCGCAGCCGCTTTTGATGCGGGGCGGCTCCACGGTGATGGGATAGGTGGCGTTGTTGGGCCAGCGGGCACTGAAGCTGCCGCCGGAATAGTAGCCGCGTTTCTGGCCGGCGAAATAGTCCGGCGGGTTGGAGGTGTTCTGGGTCAGCCAGTCATCCACCCAGCCGGCGCCGGTCTGAGGCGGGGCCAGGAGCATGGCGACAAGCACAACGGCAACCGTTTTTTTCAGGCGATTTACTCTCATCAGAACCTCTTCTTCAAGATGGATTCGGGATCGAGCCCGCCCCCTTTCTGGAAATCATAGACGGAATATTCCTGGGGCGTGATCTGGCCGTTCAACAGACGGATCGACCGGTAGAGCGAGCGTTCCAACTCGTCTAAGGCCACCACTCCGCTTGCCACCGGAAGGTAATCGGAGCGATTTCTGGCGATCAGCAGCAGGGTAGGGGTGATTCGGATGCCGAAGCGGGCCGCGATCTCAGGCTTTGCGTCAACATCGATTTCCCTGATCTGCCAGCCGTAGCGGTCGGTGAAATAGCGCAGGATCTGCTGCTGTTCCTGGCAGTATGAGCAGTCCTGGCTGGCAAAATAGAGCAGGGCATGATCTGCGGCGGCATCCCGGATGGTGGCGCTGATCTCCTCTTTCTGCATCTTCACCCGGGCGACGACGCCGGGGGCCGCCACCGGGTACTCCCGACCGACATCGAGATCCGCGTATTTCTGGATGACGTAGGAAGCGACATTGGCGTAGGCCGCGGCCTTTCGGCGGGCCAGATCCTGCATGGTCAGGTAATCGTGGACGTTCTCCTCGGTCGGCCGCTGCACTGCCTTTTTTTGGAACTCCATGAGCAGATCCTGGAAGTCATCCGGATGCATGTCCCACAGCTGTTCGGTGGAATAATCCGCCAGGGAGGGCAGGGGAGGTGGCCTTGGCGGGGTAGCCTCTTCCTTTTCCGGTTCCGGCGCATGCTCCTCGTACCAGAACCAGCCCTGCTTGGCGGCATCGTAAAATTTTGGCCACTGCTCGGCTTCAGCATCCGGCAACCCTGCAAAGACAACGGTGACAATGGCCAGAATGCGGAACAGCATCATCGCCCTACCAGAGCGGATACGCTTTTTTAAGCACAGTGTCTGCATGGATGAATCCGAAATATCTGCTGTCATAACTGCGCGGGTGGCTTCCGACCATGAACAGGCTGCCGGCCGGGACCAGGCCGTTGAAGATGAATTGCGGCAACGGGTTGCCCTTTGCATCACGGGCCAAAGCCCTGCCGAGAAAATGGCCGTCACAGGAAAACTTCCCCTCAACGGCACTGAGCCTTTGGCCCGGTGCGCAGCCAACTTTTTTCAGCAGCCGGTCTGTTTGCGCTTGATCGAGATGCTTGCCAAACAAGAGATATTCTCCTTGTCTGAAATTCCGAGATTCCGGCTCGGTCAGAAAGAAAACGCGGTAGCCGAGGGACGGGGTGAGCGTCACGCTGATATGGCCGGGGAGCCATAAGCCCATGGCCAGGGCCGCGGTCATTATCACCGGGATTATCCATGGGGTCGAGGGTTTAAGGTTTGATTTCCCCGGCATTCCTCAGTACCACCTCTTTCAAGAGCACAATGTGATTGGGCGGTGCAGCCAGCAGTGCCGCTTCCATGGCATCGATGTTCTTGCGCAACTCTGCATCGGATATTGCGCCGCTGACCGCCTTGTCCCGCTGGTCACGGATATACCCCTGCAAATCCATGGTCACGATTTTCTGAGCGTATCGCCGGTCATAGAACGTGACAACGCCTATGGTCGTGACAAGGCTCACCACCAAGGCGATAAAGGCGGCGGCTATAAAACCGGGCCCATGTTTTTTGGGAGTAGGTTTTGTTTTTCCGTCTGACTTGTCGTTCATTTCAATTTCCATTCCCTGTTCTGCCTCGCAAAGCGGCAATAAGCCTGTTGAGATCCGCGCGCTTGGCCTCTCTGTTTATTCGTTCCAGCAGGTAATCCAGGCCCGCATCGCCGTTTACGATCAGCGGTTCTGCCTCCTTTCCTTCGGTATCGCTCTCACTGACCGGCAAATATGCCAGGGCAGGCACTTCATCAATGGCAAAGCGCTGGAAAAGCAGTGGATCGACCTGGATATTCACCTGGTAGCTGTCGCATTTATGCCTCCTTGCGGGGTATTTTTCTTCCATGAAATCGCAGGCCGGGTCTTTTTTCAGGATTTCGCCGATAAATTCCATGGTAGGCCGGATTTCCTTCATGCCGCCGACAAAACCCCGCAGTACCATGGTCACCTGGCCGGAGCGGGCATGGTCAATCATGGCCGCATAGTTGCGCAGCGTGGTGAGCGGTACCGAACTTGAGACAAAAAGATAGAGTTGTGCCGAGTTGGAGGCTGTATCGGGCGGTGAATGTTGCTCGCCTTGCGGCATGAATTCGGTGAGGATGTCCTTGAATATGGTTTCCCGCAGCCGCTGCTGCTCGTCGCGCATCTTGGCCTGATGGTCCGGTGCGTTGAATTTATCCATGAGCTTTCCTGCCGCATCCTGGCAGCCACAGTCATCCGCCGGGTACTGTTCCGAAAGCTGCAGTTCCTTTGCTTTCTCCTGAGCCTCCTGCAAAACGCCGGCGATGTCATTCATCTTGAGATCATTGACTGACTTGCCGCCGGCAAATGCATGCCCGGCAGCAAGATAAAGGGCGAGAAGGATCATCGCCCCGGCCATGACGGTTATCCTCTTTAAAACGCGCAACATGCCCTTTTCCTGAAAACCATCCACAGAAATTCATCTCCCGGCCCCTTGCCGCTCCGGTAAGGCGGATTGAGATTGGCACCGTAAAAAAAGGCACTCTTGCCGATGGGCCAGGCCTTTTTGTTCACCGCCGGGCGGACGGCCTGCAGCTTGTAATTGGGCTTGTACCAGATAGGCGTCGGTACGCAGTAACAGAGATTCAGGCCGGTGTCGCAGATCAGCAGTTCCCGTGCGAGTTTATAGATCATTCGGGCCGCGATGGTGGAGTTAGCCTGAATGATGTTGTCGTCATCAACATGGCCGGTCATGGGATAGGTGGAACCGCCGCTGCCCACGCACCAGTAAAGGGCTTCCAGGGGGCGGTAGGCATTGACCGCCACCGAATCGGCAATACAGGCCATCTGGGCGAATGGGTTGGCAAAAAGCAGGGCCTCCGGCTGGATGATAAAGGCCAGTTCGTCGTCCTGCCAGAGCGGGTCGATCTCGGTGATATAGGCCACGTCAAAACCGGAATGCTCGACGCAGACAAAATCGGTTAACAGACCCAGTATGCTCCAGACCGGGAAAAGCAGATAATGGGCCTGGGCAAAAGTGGATTGATCCGGCAGGGCATCATTCAAGCTATGGTTCTTACCCGACAGAAACCCCTTGGTGGAGGCCAGGTCAAGGCCAAAACCAAGGGAGGGGAAATAGTATGGCGTGGCCACGGTCTCGATCATCCGGGCCGGCTCCCAGAAACTCACGGAAATACCGATCCGATAAAAGATGGGAGGCGGGGCCGGGCAGACACAGACCGGACTTGATGCCGGATCAGGGGTGTCGTAATTGCCGGATGCTCCGGCAATGGTGATACCCGCGATCTTGATCGGGAAGATCTCCTGCCAGGCGATATCGGTGATGGGATTGACGAACTGGCCGCTCTTGACGGCTGCATTGGAACCAGGAGGCCAAAACGTAATCAGGAAAAACGCGATAATTACGATATATCTACTCATGAGGAAGCATTACCTCCCGCACCAGCAGCATATTATCCTGCTGCCGGATAACCGACGGCACGGCCGCGAGCTTCAACCGTCGGGCAACGGTATCCATGAGATAAAAGACAGGCCGGTCAAGCTCCTCGGAGAGATCGTAGTAATCACCACCGGAGAGAATCAACCGGGTCCGGTAATCCTCGGCATATGGCGAGGTCTTGAACCAGTCGACCTGACGCCGGTCATCCGCATCGATCACCACCAGGGTACTCGTGAGGCTGACATAGTCCAGGGGATTGAAAGAAAAGCCCCTGGGATACAGCACACCGCCCTTCCCGGCCGGTATATCGCTATCCAGGGTGTAGGTCATGTCAACCAGGAAGGACCTGTCCTCCTTTGAAACCGGCAAAGGATGCAGATCACTGGGCCTGAAATTCTTGATCATCGCCAGCTTCTTCTGCCGGTCGATTGCCTTTTCCCAGTCCACCCGCGCAGCCGCTTCCTGGATCTCGGCCAAAGCGCCCGGCTCCACAACGGGATAAACGTGCCCCACCGTGCCGAGATGCCTGGCAAAAGAGACATCGGCATCCAACATACAGATAAATATTGCTGTTACAAAGATTGCTTGAAAACGCACGTCTCCCCTGCCGGCATAAAAAGTTCAGATGTAGCGGCTATGGTCCGCTACTCACTTTTTTCCAGGGATGTGACGTTTTAGGATTGAAAGGGGAAAATTTGGGACAGATTGAAGCTCTGAAGGAATGTCTATGATTCCCAAGGACCGGGCGCTTCCCAACTGGAAGGCGTTGCCATACCTGACCGAATGGATTCCACAATTGGATAAAGGAAAATTTTAACTTGGCGTATGATCTCGGCAAAATCCGCAGGAATGTTTTCTTGTCCGAGTCTTCTGTGAAAAGCCTGCCATTGTCCGCTTTTCATCGAAAGGAAAGAATTTGAGAATGCAACAATTTCGGATGGAAGATTTGTCCCACGATTTTTCAATGTTTCGGACATCGCGTCCTTGAGTCGCTCACCCATGAAATCGAATTGTCTGGAAAGCAGCCAGATATCATAAAAGTCCTTCATGCGACTGTTCAATTCGCCCAGCTTTACCATTGCCTCGAATTTTTCAGCAATAGCACTCTCCAGGCTGTAACCAATCAGTTGAGGTGGGGGAAAATCCAGAATAGCGGGAAGGATCGCCACCTGGGGACCTGGGACAACCACGTCGCCAAAGCCGATATCAATCTGCATTGGAATTCTGGTCGTTTCAAGCCGGGCGGTAAATCGCACCCGCACGCCTTCATAATCGGCGTCCTCGGTGATTCTCTCCCCGGCAATATTGCCCGTATCGAATTGCAATCCGTCTTCAGGTTCAACCGAAACCTGGCAGATCTCGCGTATCTGCTTTATGATCTTTTCTACCTCGTTTCTGGTGTTCCGGCCGAGCATGTCTATGTCCATGGTTGGCCGAAAGAAGGGGGCCTGCCAGGCTCTGAGCATCAATGCGCCTTTTAAAATAAACTTTTCCGCATGAGGTGACTGCGACAACCTGAATAGAAAACGCTCAATGGCAAAGAATTGCAGCAGTTCATTAAAGGGGCGCTTGTCGTGTCTGGCCTTGTTGAGCAAGCGTTGACGGACCGAGGCGGCAATATTTTTCGGAGTTTTTCCATTCATACCATCGCCTCCAGGTATGGCTTCATGATCTTCGACACCCGGCATATATGCCCATACCGCATCAGTTCTTCTGTATTGAGTCTCCCCCTTTCCTTATAGAGTTTGAGAGCTTCCAGGACGACATCGAGCCCCAGTTTGTTGCGGAATTTGAAACAATCGGCAATTGTCTTTTCCGGGCTATAGACGAGAATTTCCACCCCATCGATTTCGTGTTTTTCGACGCCGGCATAATAGGCTTCCTTGGTGAACCGGTGAATGGAAACAGGAGGAAAATCAATCCTGGGGGATTCAGTCCCTCTTTCAAGCGCAATGGCAACCTTATGAGGAACCTGGGTTGTGAGGTGATGGAAAGAAAGTGCTGAAATCAGACAAATCACAGCCTTGGGAACCCGAAGGGCGACGGATACGAGATCCGGGTTTGATATAGGGGGCAGGTTGGAAAGTCTGTATACGCCACGCGATACCTGTTCGATTTTTTCTTGATCCCGAAGAGAGTAAAGAACCCTTGGGTGAATTCCGGCCTTGAGAGCCTCGCCTGTTCGCAGGGTTCCTCCATGCTCTTTCAGGATCAGCATTGCTTTATCATGAGCAGTTTGTTGTTCCGAACGTTTTTCCATGGATAAATATCCTTACACTTATTAACTTGTGTAAGTAATTTTATCCATAACAAGGTTAAGGTCAAGCAGTTTCTTCGATGGAAAAGTTATATGCTGTTTGCAACAGGTTATGACTTCAAGCGCACTTTTCAGACAAAATATAATCCCCCCTCACCGCATCTTGTTCTGGAAATCGTTGATCGCACCCTGGACATCGTTTTCCATCAGGGCCGCAGGCAAGGGCACGATGTCGCCAAACACCTCAGAAAAGTCCATCTTCGAGAAATCAAGCATCTGAAACTCTTCCGGGGTGAAACCTTCGCAGTTGGGTGAACGTGCCGAGCCCCAGTTGCCGTTGGGGTTGAATTTCTGCAGTTGCATGCGGCCCTGTTCATGGATGATCCGGCCAAGCTTGGAGTTGAACAAGCAGTATGTTTCCGCCTCCTGCACGCAGCCGATAAACAGAACGTCTTTTTTGCAGTAGGTGCCGATATAATGAGCCCGTCCCGCCTGTTTGGCCTGAACCGTTTCGATGCTGGCGTCAGGGCAATGTTCCTTGAGAAACAGAAAGCTGCCGGCCGAATCATCACAGCAGTTGAAAAATGAGGTAGACCAGCCGTTCTCAAGACATTCCGAACGTCTGCCGTCAAAGATTCTGATTTCACCCAGACAATCTCCGCTGGCGGTGGTTCCTCCATCGATACATGTCATGTCGCGGCCAGCCTCGTCAAGCACCGTCATGGCAGCAGCAGCTTCGGCGAATTCGTCAAGACACCGGCAGTCATCCACGATGACCTCTCCGGGTCCTTTCGGGCAATTGTTATCAAGATCGCAGACATGATAAAAAATGTCGTACCTGGTGGGTGAATTCTGATAATCGGTGCTCACTCCGTTTACACCAGCCTGGCTGTCCTCTACCTGCTTTCTCGTCTTGCAGACCATTTCACAGTCAGGCGGCGGATCAAGCTCGGGGATGGTCACGGTCTGCTCATCCACCGTCCATGCCCCGGTCTCATGATCCTTTCTGGCATCGGTAAAAGCGAAGTTCGCCCGGGATGGCGTATTGTCTTCAACCGAACTGGTAATGGTGTCCACCCTGCGTGCGGCATCGCTGAAATCGAAATTGTTGTTTCCGGTGCAGACGTAAGTGCGATCCTTCCGCCACCAGTTCCTGGTAATGGTCATGCCATAGGGCGGCTCACCGGCGTTACAGGGCGATGAGGCGGTGAAGCTTCTGACCGAGGGTAGCGGAGCAAGGCCGGTAGGCTGGAAGTTCCGGAAGATTTGTACCGAGTCCACGGTTTCTTCCTGCAGGGAACAATCTGGATTATCTGCCATGGCGCTGCACAGGTCGTTAATGGTATCTGCCGCCTTGTATGTGCAGACGGCATCGCTTTCGGAAAGAAAGCGAACCCATTGGCCGACGCTGCCTCCTATACTGATAAAGCGTAATCGACCGTCTGAAACCTCGATCCCGAAGAAAGGCGCCTGTGACCTGCCGGAGCCGGTCAAATTTATCCAGGCCCCCGTGCCAAACCTGGTAGTGCCAGCGCGTATGCGGTTATCCGCCACTTCGATGAAAAAAAATGCTGCCTGGGAGATGCCGGTGCCTCTGAGTTCGACCCAACTCCCTGTACCAATGTTGTCGATCGAGAGTCGTATCCGGTCATTTGCTATTTGGACGGTACCGGGGATGGACAAAAATATATACCCGGAAGAAGACCCCGATCCTCGCCATTCGACGCATAGGCCCGAGATCGGGTCGGGTGGCTTGCCGTCAGGGCAGGACCGTGAGAGTTGTTCCACCGTGACAATACGGTTTATGCTGCAGGACTGCAAACTGGTGGCGGCTCCCCGCTCGGCCATGCTGGTGCTCACCATGGAATAGTAGCTGCCAGGATCGGCGGTTTGGTTTGCCACTACGGCATCGACGTCACCGGCCATGGTGGAGGGCTGGTTAAAATATGCTGACTGCGGCATCACGCCTGTTTGGGAGCCGCTGTTGTTCTGGCCGTAATAGCTGATGGCGGAATCGGTCAGCTCGACCCTGGACACGGCATACCCGCTTTTCCGTTCCTGCACCACCGCCACCGCACCGCCGCCCAGGTCCTTGAGTATGTCCCGCGGATTGCCGGGGCTGCCGCAGCTCTGGTTCACACAATAGCAGCCGGCCAGGGTGCTCATGGGGCTGGCCGTCAGATTCGCGCGTCCGGCGCAGTCGCTGATCCAGCTATAGGTCCGGCAATGATCCCAGGTGCCGACATCACAGGATATGACACCGTTGGCGCAGATGCCGGAGATCGGCAAGGGAGGCTGATAGCTGTAGTCGAAAGTGCCGTCGAAATCGAGATCCTGTCGTACCCGGACCGGGGTGAGATCGCCGCTGGCAGCTCTCTGGACAGCGACCGTGAGAAAGGCTGAAGATGAGGGATGGCTGATCTGCACGGCGGCGGCATCCGATCCGTCGATGGTCGAGAGCTGCGTTTCGCCTGAAGTGAGCGGCAGGGAGGCATTCCGGCGGATGGCCTCGCTTGATCCGAATTGCTTAAGCGCTGCGCCAGCTGCGTCACGAGCCGCCGAGGTCGGATCAGCCGCCATCACATAACGGGCTTGAGAGAGCACACTAAGCGCGATGACGACGCACCATCTCGCGGATGGCTTGATCATAGTCCTTGCCCTCTTTGACCAGTTTTTCCATGGCGGCGATTTCCCGGGGATTGGAGGTGTAGATGTAATAGGTGTAAGGGTCGACCACCAGCCGCAGCACGCCATTGCCGAACGGGGTGTCGAAAAAGAGTTCCGAATATTTCGGCGGCTTGGATTTGACGCTTTTGAGTAACTCGGTGGTAAAATCGTCGTAATCGATGAGTCCTTCCTGTTTGGCGACGCTGAAATCCTGGGATTCCAGCAGGATCTTGAAGGCGGAATTGGACTTGATCACCTCGCCCACCGCACCGAAGCTCTTCAGGTCAAAGAGCGACTGGGTGATAACCATGAACGAGCCCTGGTATTTCCGCGCCCGGCGATAACCTTCGCTGATGACCGGGGCCAGCATGGCGGCCTCGCCCATGAACTGCCAGGCCTCGTCAAAGATGATCAAGCGCGGCCGGGAGCGATCCGAGAGGTAGAGGTCCTGGGTCACGGCGTTGATGACCAGTAGGGTCACCACCCGGTAAAGTTCCGGCTGCACCTTGAGATGCTCCAGTTCCAGGACCACGAATTCATCCTGGCGGATGTCGAAAGTGGAGGGGCCGGTGAAGAAACGGGCATGGGCTCCCTGGCTGGTGAACTCCCGGATATTGAAAGCCAGCTTGCTTGCTGCCTCGGAAAGGTTTTTGTTGCCGGCGATCTCGCCAAGGTTTGCCTCCGGCACATCCGGGAAACGGGATAGAAAACGGTAGACGGTATCGGCGTCCGCGTTGTTGCCTTCCTGCTGCCAGGCCCAGCGCACCGCGTTGCGGATCAGGTTCATTTCGGTATCGTCCGGCCGGCTCACGGCGGAGTTGGAATAGGCCATCTGGGCGAAAACGGCGGTGACGCTTTTGAGTTCCTCATCCGGGTCTTCGATATGGGTGAAAGGATTCAGGCATACCGGGATGCCCGGCTGGAAGTCCAGATAGCGGGCCCCGAGCATGGTGGTCATTTTCTTGTAGCTGCCGCCGATATCGACGATGCGGATCAGTGCCCCGGTGGCGTAATAGTTGAACGATATGGAGTTGACCAGAAAGCTTTTGCCGCTGCCGGAACTGGCGCAGCAGAAGACATTCTGGTTGATGGCCCCGGCATCGAAGAAATCGAGCCCGGCCAGTTGCCCCTTGCGGCCCAGGAAAAGCAGCTTCGGCAGTCCGGCGCCGGCGAAATCAGCCTGCACCGGCAGAATGGCCGTGACCGTGGGCACCGGGGCGATGAAATCGCGGTTGATGTTCGCAAGCGTCCTGCCCTCTGTGTAAAGACCGAAAGGCAGGGCGGCCAGGAACATGATCTTCAGAATTCCCCAGTCCTGCTGCATGGTGTAGCCGCAACTCTCCCACATGCGCCTGGCCCGGACCATGGAATCCAGCGCCTTGTCCTTGTCCGTGCTCCAGGTCCAGAGTATGGGCATGACCTTGACAAACGGGATGCCTTTATCGAGATCGTCGGCCGCGTGCAGGTATTCGTCCTGTTTTCGCCGCAGCGATGGGGAAAAGGAGCCCACCGCCTCCTGCTGCAGAACCAGATTGCATTTGGCATGCAGGGTGCTGGAGAGTGGTTCGAAAATGACATTCACCGCATAGAGGAAACCGGTCTTGATCTGATCGGCGTCCGAGATCAGGCCCCAGATGCCGCCGAAGAGCGTATTGGTCTGCAGCGGATCTACCTCCTTGGGAAATACCTTGGGCGTGGTGCAGCAGAAATACTTGTCGCCCACCTTCAGGCAATCACCCTGGTCTGTGATTATCGTGTCGCTGGTGATGATCTGCTTGCGGATCGGCACGTATGGATCATACTGGCTGATGTTGCGGTCGGGATACCCTTGCGGGTAGCGGTTCAGGAAACGACGGATCCATTCCAGCAGCTGCTCCGGCCCCATGTGGCGCGGATGGAGATGCGTGGCGGCCAGGGTCTCGTGGATCTGCCGCTTGATTTCCTTAATCACGCTGTCTCTGGCCTCCCGGCTTTTCTGCGGCAGCTTGACCGCCACAAACAGCCGGAAATTGCGGATGGGGATGCCGGCGCTTTCATGTACCCCGTCAACCCCGCCGCGGACAAAGGCGCTCACAGCCTCCAGGTTGGCATGCACCAGCGGATGATTCCGGATGCGTGAACGCTTAAAGAGTGCCAGCATCGGCTCGACATGGGGATCGGCATGGAAGATGAACTGCAGCACCGCATCCATGGGCAGCCCGGCCCGAAACAGACCTTCCAGGGTTTTCAGGGTCTTTACCCCGGCAAAGGCAAGCGGCGTGCACTCCCACAGCATGCCGATTGTGTTGTCCTGGTTCCGGTAGGTTTCGCTTTCCGGATCATAAGCGACATAGTTGAGGTAATTGGAAAAGGAATCCCGATGGACCATTTTGCGCAACTCGGCGAGTTTGAGACCACCTTCTGAGCCGAACAGCAGTTGATCGATAAAGGCCAGCATCGTTATTCAATACCCTCGTCAATGCCGGTCAGCCCCCACTTGGCCAATTCCACCTGCAGATAGGCGTAACGGGCCATGAACAGATCGCCGTTTCCCTTGTAGGGCAGGATCAGCACCCGCAGAATGCGCGGCGGCTCGATCATCGGCGTCTGTGGTTCTTTAAGCAGCTCCGCAAGCCGGGAAAGCCGGGCTGCTTCAACATCTTCCTCGGGAGCGGCGGACTTTTGTTCCGGGATTTGAGGAGTGCGCACCGCCTCTTCATAGGCTGTCTTGGTATCAACGCACTTTCCAGCATCGTCCGGAGCATCGCAGTTGAAATTTTCATGATAGGGATTCAAGGCCGCACCGCAGCCAGAAAGCAGCAGCAGGAGGAGAAGGAAGAAGAAACTGCAGGGTGCAAAATTGGAAGATGGTTTCATCAGTAAAGTTTCCGGAATATGGATTGTCTGGAAAAAAGGCTTTTCTTCTCTTTTTCGAGGGGATGACCTTAAAAGGATAAACGGCATGTGCCACCACCTGGAAAGAGAGGGCTGGTTTTTTGAATAAAAACGAAGCTGATTATGGTTTATTCTGCGTTATATTAACCTATGTATTAATTTTGTGTTGAAATAATTAATTTATAGATTAATATAGATGAAACAATAATTAATCTAAAGGTTAATAAAATGAAGCCTCTTCATAGACGACTGATACAGGAGCAGTTGGAAACAACATTTGCCCGCCTCTCATGTTTGCGCGACGTACAACGTCCGGCCAAAGGCTGGCTGCGTGCCATCAGAGAAGCCCTGGGGATGTCGGGGAGACAGTTTGCCCAGCGCCTTGGGGTTTCTCCACCATGGGTTACCAGCCTGGAGAAGAAAGAACTGAGTGATTCTGTTACCATCAAAACCATGCGCCAGGCTGCCGAGGCCCTGGATTGCGTTTTTGTCTATGCCTTGCTGCCTCGTGACAGCCTGGCTGCTATTGTGCACCGGCGCGCGGAAATTCTTGCCGGGAAACGGCTGGCAAGGGTCTCGCACACGATGCTTCTCGAAGCGCAACAGCTCTCCGCCGCCGAACAGAAAAAGGCGATTGAAGCGGAAGTGGATGCCTTGATCCGAAATATGCCGAAAGAATTGTGGGACGACAACGATGCAGTATGATTATCCTCCAGGAGCAACCCCTCTTGATCCTGACGAGGCGAAAGGCCTGCTTCTTCCGCATATCACCAACAGAAGCGAACTCGACCGCTGGGAGCAGGACAATATTGCCGAAGCCGAGGTGTGGGCGTTGCGACGCAAACCCAGGGATCTGCTCAGTGTGGATTTTGTTTGCCGGCTTCACAAACGAATGTTCGGCACTGTCTGGCGATGGGCCGGCGAATTCCGCCGCAGCGGGAAGAATATCGGTGTTGAATGCTGGGCAATCGGCACAAGTCTGAAAAATCTGTTGGACGATGTGCAAACATGGATCGATCTTAACAGCTATCCCCCTGATGAGATTGCGGCACGATTTCATCATCGTCTCGTATCCATACATCTCTTTGCAAACGGCAATGGTCGCCATGCAAGACTCATGGCGGATCTGCTCCTTGTCCATGTTCTTGGCCGGCCTCGTTTCACATGGGGCAGCGAAAATCTGGTTCACCCAGGAGACTGCCGGCAACGTTACATCGCGGCGCTCCAGGCTGCGGACAGGCGTCAATACCAACCATTACTGGAATTCGTGCGTTCTTGATTTTCCCGGATTGCTACAGTGTTTCTCTTTCGAACTCCTTAATTTCCAACTGCTTCCCTTCCGAAATGACCACCGTCACCTGTTTGGCGGCCCCGACCTCGATCACCGGCGTGGCCTGTTTGGCCAGATCGAGATAGAGTTCCTGCAGGGTCTTTGAGCCTTCGGCCAGACCGCCGCCAGCCGCCGACTTGGCCAGTTGATCACTGTCAACAAAGCTTGTGGTGCCCAGGGCCGAGGTCGATTGGGTGAGGGAGGAAGCCTGCAGGGCGTTACCCGCACCGCCGAAAATACCGGCCACCACCGCCCTGGCGGTAGCGGCCCCCATTTTGGAAACCACCCGTCCGGAAAGCCCCACCTTGCTGTCGCTGTCCGTCACAAAGCCCTTGACCGTGGTATCAATCACCGCCTGGCCGTTGCGGCCGATGCAGGACAAGGACACCAGTCGCACATCGGCCCGTTCCTTATTGAGCCGTCCGACCGCCTCGGCAATGATGAAGCAGCCCCGTAGATTGGCTTTGACATCATTGGGCAGTACCGCCGGGGCCTGGATGCGCAGCAGAAGCGGTTCCGGGTTGTTCTTGCCTTCCCCCGAGGTAGAAGCATCGAAACCGGTCAGCAACATGGCCTCCATAAATGATGGCGGCAGATAGACCGTCCGGTTCTCTTTTTTTTTATCCCCCTGGTCAGCAACAACCGGAGACAGGGCGCTCTGGTTGGAGAGGATACCAATGCCGCCGATGACTTTTTCTTCCATTGGAGGCGGCGGAGTCTGCGGCATCGGCGGAGCCGGGAATCTGGGGGAAACAGGGGTACCGAAATAAGGTGAGGAGGCGGATTGTTCCACCTGGTCAGCGGAAGGGATCTCCGGGAACTGGTTTTCGGCTGGAATTGGTGGTGGAAAATTTTCCGACTGCCGCCTGTCTTCCTCATCATCTGCGAGTTTTTTGATCTGGGCCTGCATGTTCTCGATCTCTTTGCGTTGTTCCCGCAGCATGGTTTTCTCGATCAGATCCGGGTCCAGGGAAATCTCCCGGGTTTTTTCCAGTCTCGCGGTTGACTCCGATTGCGGATTCCGGCTGGTCTTATATCCCGCGACCACGATAATCAGCATAGCCGCGCCTACCAGGGACCAGATGCAGATTTTCTTCCGCAGAGGGCTCAGAGAATTAAAACGTTCTTTCAGGCTCACGACTCCTCTCCCCGTTGCTCGACAATAAAGACACGGGACGGCTTGCCCGGCCCAATGGTATGGTCTTCGACCGCCACGGCAATGATCCGTTCACCCAGCCGGGATTTCAGGAAATCCTTTTCCGTGATACTGACAGGTTGGTCAGCAGTCGGTCGTACCAGATATTCCTTCAAGCGCAGGCCCACCCCTTCAACATCCACGATCTTTTGCAGGCGGGCGGTCAAATCAGCGGAGATGTTGACTTCTACGTCAGCCGCGGCTATCCGGTAGCTCTCCTGATACTCCTGCAGGTAGGCTTCGCGCACCAGCTGCAGCACCTTTTTCTCAAAAGGCAGGGCCTGGTAGTGGTCGATATTCTGTTTCAGGTCCTGGGATGGAGAGGGTGCCAGGCGCAGGGTGACGGAAGGGATTCTTTTAGGCGTGGCAATCAGGGTATAAATGGTGTTGTTGCAGCTGACGAATAGCTCGCTGGGCGTATCCGCGTAGAGTTTTTCATCACCTTCTACGGTGATGGCAAATTTGACAAAGGCGTTACTCCCCACAAAATGCCCTTCAATCCCTTTTTCCTTGGAAAAAATCAGATCATTGATCGTACCGGGGCAATTGATCCGGTTGACATCGGAAGAGGACAGATCCACCGCGGTCGTTACCTCCGGCGGAATCGGGCCGGTGAGTTGGTCGGCCAGAACAGGAGCAACAACAAACAGGGCCAGTATGATTATCATCGAACAGAATTTAAACATCTTATCCCTCCACTTCCGCCGCTACGGATGCTTTTCCAGAAACGAGATGAGGAAAAACCGGCCGTCCTCGATACTGTATCTGGCCTCATAGGTCTTCCGGCCGGATTCAATGAGCCGGTCCTCGGCAAACTGCCGCTGATCGCCGCTTAATTCCAGGCGCTGACTTTTGCTGTCCAGGATCAGGTTGCGCAGATAAAAGACCGTGCTGACCTGGCTTTCCTCAACCCGGCCGGCCAGGGCATACCAGGCTTTGGCGGCCTCGGGGTAGGCGTCGGGAGCGTAGAATCCGAGGAATTCATCAAATTGATTCCTGGCTGTGGCCGGTGAATAGGTGGCGGCAAGACTCACCATTCTCCGGGCCAGATCACGGATGTACTGGTCAGAGGGTTTCCCTTCCACAAATTCTATACTGCCGGTGATTTTAGGCGGGATCAGGATGACCCGCTGGTATTTGATCGCCCGGTTCACCAGCAAGGAGTTGACCACCATGGCCATGGTAAGCACGACGATCACAAATTTCAGCAGCCTGTTTTCAGTGAACAGGTTGCTGGTTTTCTGGAGGAAAATACTCATGTGCATGGCGGCCTATTCGATGAAAACCTTCTCAAAATACGATGGATAATTTTTCATCCTGATGAGTCCCGCCATGTAGAGTAGATGACAGAGAAAACCCCGGGGGTTCTGCCGTTTGATCCGGCTGTAGATATATGGCCCGGGAATGAGCAGCAACCAGAAAACATTGCCGTACATCAGGGCCAGGACCAGAAAGAACATGAACAGGGCCAGCTCGTCGCTTTCGTACCAGAGGATCTGAAACGGCGCGGAAAGATATTGGGGAAAGGCTCTTTTTACGTTGTCCGACATCTGGCTTACCCGATCAGCGCGCCCAGAGAGGTAACAACACTGTCGGCCTTGAGAAGAAAGGCGCCGCCAAGCACGGTCGCCGCAGCCGGCAACAGCATCTGCCGGATGGCCATGACCGAGGCGGCCACCATGGACCCGACCCCGGCGGCAAAACCGATGGGGCCTTTCAGGATCTGATTGACCCCGATATCGTAAATATCAAAGGCAAAGGTGCCCGCGGCCGGGGCGTTGAAGGCATTCGCCCTGCTTGCGGCAAGCAGACATGTCGCCCCGAAAACCATCAGGGTGATGATTGATTTCTTGTGTTTACAGCCCATGGGGAACAGGCCGCCAAGACGGATCACGGGATTTTTTACTTTCTTCATATCATGTCCTCGTAAAGATTAATGGTCACCGGCCTTTTCCCGGCCGGTATTGCTGAGAATTTTCTCAATTTGAGTGGGGTTGAATCCGGATACCGGCTGACCGTTGATCCAGTATCTGGGGGTTGAACTGATCCGCAGTCCTGCAGCGATCTTTCGGTGCTCATCAAGCAAGCCGGCAGGGGTGAATTCCGGAAGCGGGGAGTGGTCATAGGCCCCTGACATCACCTGCTCATACGCCTTGGCCTGATCCTTGGCGGCCAGGATGAATTCCGCCTTGCGGTTGACGCCGGGATGCATCTGATCGAGCGGCATGAAAAAGATATATCTGGTCACATCAGTCCTGCCGGCAAAGAATTCTGAACCTTTGCGGCAATATGGGCAATCAGGGTCGGTTATCTCGATGACCGTATTGGAGCCGCTGCCGATTTTTACCGCCTTGGCAAGCGGCAAGGCGTCAAGTGAGCGGGTAATTCTTTTTTCCTGCTCTTCCGCGGTAATGTTGCTGCCTTCTTTGCTCCAGATTTCCCCGAAGATGATATGGCCTGTCTTTGGTGCGAAATAGATGGTGTTCTTTTCGGAAGCCACCTCGCAGAGATCATCTATCGGCGTAGGGCTCACTGTTTCGAAGGAAAAAGAGGGATAGGTGCTATGCAGGATGAAACGAGCCTCGTCACCGCAGGTATCGGCCCGGGTTAGAGACGCGTAGCAGAACAAACAGGCAGTTGACAGTAGAAGAGTTTTTTTCATTGTTGTCTCACCTCTGTTTTCTTTTTCCTGATCGTGTGACCGGTCTTCCAAACTTTTTGTCCGGATTTACCCGGCAGAGTTGAATTTTTCTTTTCCGGTAAGCGGCCAATAAATGCTGTTTATTACTTATTTGTTTGTGCTCTGTAAGAGAGGTTGCCGTTCAACTTCGGCAGGATTTTATCCCGGTGCCTGGCAACCTGGGCCCGGTTGCGGATCTTATACAGCCGGTTTCTCTGCTGTTTGTTCAGTCGAAAAAAGAAGGTGGTTTCGATCTCCTCGATCACCGATTGCATGGCCAGCTTTTTCCCCGGCTCCTGGTTGCGGAAGCGGCTGTAGGCATATCGTTCCCACTTGGTTGAGAAGTCGGCGGTTCTGATAAAACTGAGACGGGCCTTCATGGAGAGTTTGGTTAATTGAGCTCGAAGCACCTCTTTCCGGCCCCAGATCTTTTCGAGGAATTGCAGACCGATCCGGTCTTCCGGGCGGAGAGGATCCTGGATGATTCCTTCACGGTGCAGATAGCGGAGAATGCGTTTGGGGATGAGCGACGCTGCCGCGTATTCCGTGATCGTCACATTCATCGAGCCGTTCCCGAAATGCGCTCAATACTGCTGCTGATCAGGCGGCAGGCATGTCGCCGGCTGACCTTGAACTCCCTGGCCAGATCCGGGGTGCTGACCGGTTCCGGCTGCTGCAAAAGCCAGATGCAGATTTCCCGCTGCCGTTTACTGACGGCTTGCAATGCCTCTTCAATCCTGCCGGTTTCCAGTTCATCCGACTCCTCCGGCTTTTCTGGACAAGGGAGTTGATAATCTTCCAGGCTTTGCACCGTCTGAATTCCCGATGCCAGCCTGATGCAGTTTGTTTTGAAAATGACCCGGAAGAAGGGAACAAACTGATTTGGTTTTTCCTTTTTTTGTGAAGAGATCAGCGCTTTGTAGGCAGCTATAGCCGCCTCCTGGAAGAGATCATTGCTGTCTGCCGCCATGTGCCGGATATAGGGCGATGCAATCTGGCGTATGAGTTTGCGGTTGCCCGAGACCCACTGCATTGCCATTGCCCACATTTCGTTGCTGTCTGTTTGCTGAATATTTGCGACTGGTCGTGTCATTTTTGTTTCAGGCCTCTTACATGCCCCATGCACAAAAGATTAAAATAAGATTAAAAATGATTAGGAGGATGCGGCCATCCTCCGCAATCTCCTTGGCTGCAAGTGTTTCGGGAAATTTGTTAATTTTGATTTACGACCGCTATGCCCCCTTTGTGCGACTGCTATGCCCACCTCTCCGCGACCGCTATGCCCACCCTTACGACTGTTATGCCCCCCATGCGCGACCGTTATGCCCACCCTTTACGACCGCTATGCCCCGTCGCTGCGACTGTTATGCCCACCCCATGCGACCGCTATGCCCCCTGATTTTTGTCATTGCCGCTAATATTTTTCTTCTTTTGCACATGAACCTTGTCTTGCCGGTCTATTTCCCAGGATTCAAGAACGCCACATTTGCTCAGTTCTTCCAATGCGGTTCGTAACTTGCCCCGGAAATCAGACAACCGATTGCATTCGGAACCGCATAAATGTTTCAATGTTGCAACTTTCACCGGATAAGGGACGGCATGACTGGCATAAAAACCGTGCAGCCATTTAGCCAGATCGGTCTTGAGAAGAATTCTTTGTGGCCACTGCAACATGGTCCAGCCGGCATCAAACAGGGAAGCGAGTTTAGGGTTTATTTTCAGGAAATAGGTTCTTTCCCGAACGTTGTAGTAAAATTCATCGATCAACGAACCGGCATAGGTGTAAGATTCCGCCCAGCATCCATGCCGGATTTCCGCCTTGATCTCAACAGCCGAGGCGGTTAAACGCCGTAATGAATCTTTTAGCCAGTCCCGCCCGGATTTACCGGACGTTCGGCCGATTCCTCGCAGAAACCCTTTAGCTGAAAACTGCACATGGCATGAAGGTGATTGTTCCTGCTGTCGTGATGCAAGATGGAGTGCATGAGCCAAAACGTCAAAATCACCCTGATCCAGACGCCAGCCGGTATAGCGGATATCAAGTCCCTTTACCGCGGCAACCAGCTCACCCTTTACCGCCTTTCTGCGACCGCGTTGAATTACGCCAAAGAGGGCTGATCGCAAACAGAGATTTGGTACGCCACGGGTCTCCTCATGCCAGACAGGCAGCTGTGGGTTTTCGGCCAGGTCCTTTATTTTTTTCTGAAGCTCTGGTGACAGTCCCTTCAGGCCGTTCATGAAACTATCGTCAACTGTCTCCACGCTGCCTTACCACAACCGAATATCTTTTGATTTTCTCTTGCGTCCTGGTTGCTTCAGCTCTTTTTTTCCTTTTGTTGATGAGTCCAGAAACCTATCCAGATCCGCTTTCCTGAACAGTAACTTGCCTTTTTGTTGGCCTGAAGGTCTGGAAAAAGGAATAATTCGTTGCTCAACAGCCAATCGCCTGAAATGGTCCGGTGAATAGCCGGCATAGGCCGCCGCCTGCTTGAGTCCCATGGTCATCGGCAGGGAATTGTTCCCCTTGCTCAACAACTTGAGTATTTCGCGCTGGCTCTCTTCTATGGCTGCGAGACGGGATTCGATATCCATTATTTAACCTGCTTTTGAGGCGTGTTCAGTTAGTGCTGACCTGATCTCCTCAGGACTTCCCCACACCCAGGTCACCCTGCTGATGCCGGTTGCTTCTTCCAGGCGAAGAGCAACTGCCGGAGGACAGCGCCGCCGGCCTCGAATAATGTGACTCAAAAAATCAGGACCGATTTTGGCCGACTTGGCTATCTCTCGCTGAGTAATTTTCTTTGATGTAGTCTTCATGGCAAATTTTGTTATTAAAAGTAGTCTATTTTGTCAACTTAAAATGTGCGAAAAAAACCGAAATATCCGTTTTTTCTTTTATTTATTGAGCATATGGTCTATTGTTGACCTATGGATCAATCAATTTCGAATCAGTTTCATGTGGCGCTCTCATATCTCTTGACTCAAGAGGGACGAGGTGCGCAAAGTCGACTGGCTGGCCAACAGAATATTGACCGTGGCTACCTGAATGCCATTGTCAAAGGCCGAAAGCCGGGGTCAGAAGAAGTGCGGGCTAAAATCACCAGCTACTTCAATATGGCTTACGAGGATATGCTTGCCCTTGGCCGTCGTATTCTTGGGGGAGAAGAAGATATAATAATTTCGGCAGGGAATAGGGGAGGGGTGCATACAACGCCGATGCGCACCGATATGGCGAAGAGCGAGAGAAGAGCCATCGATTCAAAGTCTCCTCTTAAATCCGGTGAGAACCAGCCAAGTATTTCTGAAAAAATTATGAAGGTGGTTGAGATCCTGGAGTCGGACACACCTTACAGTACTGTCCTGGCTGAGTTGGTCGATGCATTACATGAAGCAGTCAGCACGAAAAAAGAAAACCTGGCGTTGCGGAACCAGATGAAAGAGATGGACGCACGGATTGCCAACTTGGAAAAAAGGTTGGCTGATAAAAAAGTTCATGTGCCGAGGTCCGCGTAAAACTTTCAGCGGATCAATGGGAGAGAAGCGAGGATGGGAAAATTATCAGGCCGTTTAAGATATTTTACGAGTAATCGTCATGATGTAGTATTCCTGCGACTGGCATTTAAGGCAATTGAATATTGACAGCGAGCAGAAACCCCGCCAAAAGCAGCGGAACAAAATCCCGCCATCATCGCCGGTGGACGCAGCACCGCGCAATACCGGTGACTTAAGCGCACAATGCCTCGTTTCCGGCCGCCTTCAAGGCAGACGCTCCGGCAGTCTTTTCGTCTTCTAAATTTCAGTTTTTATCTCATTTTTCCTTTCTGCGATAGCTTTTTCCTCCCAGAACAAGGACCTCCGAGTTGTGTACGAGTCGGTCAGCGATGGCGGTGGCCACGGTAGTGGAATCGAAGACATTCCCCCAGTCAGTGAACGGCAGGTTAGTCGTCAGCATGGTCGACTTTTGTTTATGCCTGTGGCTGATTACCTGGAAGAAGAGGTTTGATCCCTGTTGGCCCAGCGAAAGATACCCGAGTTCGTCACAGACCAGGAGTTCCGGAGTTTGGTAAAATGTGAGTTTTTTGAGCAATGACCGATCAGCCTCGGCGGCGATCAGGTTGTTGATCATGTCCATGGCCGTGGTGAAGAGCACTTTGATATTGGCGTTGCAGGCGGCATAGGCAAGGGCCTTGGCGATAAAGGTCTTGCCGGTGCCGGGGTTGCCGATGAGAATGACATCCATGTGCCGGCTGACAAAGTCGAGAGAGAACAGGTTGAGGAGACGGGTTTTCTGCTCATTTCTGGAGCTGTGATGGTGGAAGTCGAACTGGTCGACGGTGAGTTTTTCATTGAGGGCTGACTGCCGCCAGCGCAGGGCAATACTGTTATGCCAGCGGTGTTCGGCTTCGATGTCGGCCAGTTTGGCCAGCACCTCGGCCGGGCCGTTGTTTTTGGCGCCGGCCCGGTCAAGTATTTCGTCAAGCTGAGCGGCCATGGCGTGCAGGCGCAGATCGTGAAGTTTTTTGCGCAGCCGTTCTCGATCAGTCATGGCCCCGGCTCCTTTTTTTGACGACAAAGCTATCGTAATCCATAAGCGAGGGCTCTTCGAGCCGGATGCGGTTGAGCTCCTGCTGTTTGAGGGTGACGGGCGGATGGCTGCGCTGCGGGGTCATCTGCTGGTAGAGGATGTTTTCGATATAGTGGGCGCCGTAGGCATTATGGGCGGCAGCGCGTTTCATGGCCTCGAGGATGGCATGGGCGCCGTATTCATCTTTGAGATAGAGGAGGCGTTGCACGTTTTTCCGCACCGGCAGATTGGCGCCGGCCATCCGTTCGAAGTAGTCCTTGGCCGCCTCTCCCAGGCTGAGCAAGGCCGCGACCTCGGCGGAGCGGTAGTGGTTGCTGAGGTGTTTTCTGGCCGCCTCGCGATGGGCCGGCAGTTCGAGGCGTTGCCGCCGTTGCCAGGAGCGCGCATGTTCGGCGACGGCCTTTTCCTTGAAGTAGATGGTCAGCCGGTAATGATCGGCCTTAACGACCACGGTTTTGCCGATCAACCAGGGCGGGACGGTATAGGTGTTGCCGTCGAAGTGGATGCAGAAATCGGTGTGCACCTTGGCAAGCGCCGTATCCCGGCAATCGGCCGTAAGCTGCGGCAAGGGTTGCATGGCGCCTGACTGGATACGGTCAACCGGCCGCTGGCCGGTGGTGGCATGCACCCTGACATTGGCCACCCGGTCGCGCCACAAGTCCGCCTGGGCCTGCACGTCGCGCAGGCCGGTAAAGGTCCGCAGGGGCCAGAAATTGTGGCGGATGAAATGGATGGCGCCCTTTTCAACCTTGCCCTTCTCCTGAGGCTGCCGGACGTTGCAGGGCCGGGGCGTGATCTTCAAGGGGCGCAGAAAATCGAGGAAGGCCCCGTTGAAACGGATCAGCGGGCCGTCGCGCTCGATGACGGCGGTGAGCATGTTGTCATGCACCAGGGTTTTCGGTGAGCCGCCGAAAAAGAGAAAGGCATTAAGCAGCCCGCGATGCAGTGCTTCCTGGCGTTGGGAATGGGTGAACTCCAGGTAAAGCATGCGGCTGTGGCTCTCGATGACCGCCAGGCAGTAAAGCTTGCGCGAGGTTGCGCCGTAGTCGAGACTGCCGAAATGGCCCCAGTCCACCTGGCATTGCTCGCCGGGGGCCGATTCGAAACGGATGAAGGCCCTGGCGTGCCGTTTGCGGACCTTGCGCAGGTGCGCCCGTAAAATGGAAAGCCTGCCGGTAAAGCCCTTGGCGGCCAGCCGCTGCATGATCACCGTGGCCTTGACATCGGGGTCTCGCTCCAGGAGGCTGTCGATCTCCCCGGTGAAGGCGTCAAGCTTACTCGGTCGGGTAAAGGTCGGCCGCCTGGGCTGGGGCTCGCGCAGATACTCGGCGACGGTGGCGCGATCATGGCCCACCCGTTTGGCGATCTGGCGGATGGAAAGTCCGTCGTTGGCCAGGCGGTGAATCTCGAAGATGGTCCGTTGTTCAATCATGATGGTCTCCTCCAAGGCTCGTGGTAATGAGCTGGCTGATGGTGGCCGGATCGTGGCGGATCATATCCTGCCGGTTGTCAAGCAGCCGGGGCGGCTGCCGGCAAGCAACATCAGGCAGGGAAAGGACCTGGAAAAGCCGGCCGTCAAAGGCGACAAGGTCCTTGGCGATCAATCCGTCCCGGGCGAGAATGTACTCATCGAGTGAGATCTGCAGCAGCGTGCAGATTCTGTCGTAGCCGTAATAGGAGAGCCCCTGCCGGTCAGCGGCCAGGAGCAAAAAGAAATAGAGCAGCAGTTCATGCTGGGTGAGGACGGCCCAGAAACCATCACGCAGAAAGCGATGCTCGATGCAGGCGAAGCTTCCGCTGACACTGCGAAGCCGCTGGGGCACAAGGGGATGTTTGCTGATCATGATGCACCTCCTGCGGCGAATCATGCCTGGGCAGGAAGCAAAAAGCTATCGGGTCTTTCTTGGCGTCAATCCTCCTATCATGCTGTAATTGGGGAAATATTGACCATTAACGCGTCTTTCTTTGCAACGTTTTTCCCCGTAAAGGGGACCAGGAAGTATCTTCCCGGTTTTACGTCATAAAATACATCTAACGCGTCTTTCTTGACAACTTTGGTAACGGCCAGCACACCGCGTCGACGAAATTTCTGCTGCTGCCGGTTTCTGTCCGTATATTGCTGGCGCCTTCGGCGGTATTGCCGCCAGTATGCAGGATGTCGCCTGGCCCAGTCTTGCTGGCACTCCTTTTTCATGAGACGATAATCATCATCGGTGGCCAGCTTCTGCTTTAACCAGCGGTTCTTCCTCGCCGCCTGACAGGGCTTTTTACCGCAATAGCACTGATTTTTTACCCGCGGGTTGGGGAGAAACAGGCATCTGCAATGGGCGCAGCGGATCTTCAGGTTCGACATGGCTCCCACCTCCGCGGGACACCATACAACCTTGGGGAAGAAACGGAAAATCAGGAAGGAAAAGAACCAGATGAACAAAATGCGAGGAAGTAAATAGAGAAAAATGAAAAAATCAGGTAAGAAAATGATAATGGCTGGGTTCGTGACCGTTGGCAGTGGCGGCGTTTCTCACCGCTGGAATTGGCTGGCTTTCTCGCCGGCGCTAATAATTGAAAGACTTGAAAGAACCAGTCTGGCCTCACATTTTTATTTTCGGATTTGTTGTTTCGTACTCGGTGAAAATATACTAAATGGAACAAAAATGGAACAAATGGCATTGTTGTGAAATAAAATTTCCATAAAAACATATAATTAGATTATGATATCATAGGGACTTAAAATCCCTCGGCACTCGTTGCTGTGCGAGTTCGATTCTCGCTCCGGGCACCAGGAAAGAGACAAAAATAAGGAGAGAACATGCCGGCGGAGGGATGTTGCTTTCCTTTTTTTGTGATTATTGCATTGATATAGTCGATAAATTTTTCTACAACTAGATCAATCCATTAAAAAAAATCTTCGCACAGGTTGATCAATGGTGAAGGGAATGGGGATCATCCGTCCTTGCGCTGCTCGGCGCGAATGGTATTTCCCTGCTGGCGGCCTGATCGGACACCTTGCGCCTACTGGTCATATCGGCTGATCCAGAAAAATGATCCTGCAGCAGGAGGGGAGAAAGAGAAAAATGGACATTGTGCCCAAAAGCCAGAGTCTCTTTCTGAAGCTCATCCTGGGAGTTGGGACAATTCTGTTTGTCAGCATGGGTTTTTTTTCATTTTTCAGCATCAACTACGTCAAGGAAAACATCCTCAACAGCGTTCTCACCGAGGCGGACCGTTTCAGCAACACTATCAAGCTCGGTACCCGATACAGCATGATGAACAATGTGTGGGAGGACATCACTCAGATCATCAACAACGTTGCTCAACAGGAAAATGTCGAAAGTATTCGCATTTTTCACAAAGAAGGCCGGATAATTTTTTCAAGCAAGGATGAAGAACGAGGGACCACCGCAGATATTACTGATTATGCCTGTGCGATTTGCCATAAATTCCCCCAGCCTCCCAAAACTCTTGAACTGCAGAGTCGGACGCGTTTTATCACCGCTCCTGACGGCAGCCGCTCCCTGGGCATTGTTAATCCCATTTATAATGAGCCCGGCTGTTCCTCTGCCTCCTGTCATGCTCATCCGCAGGATTCGACCATTCTCGGAACCCTTGATGTCGTGATCTCCCTTGATCAGGTAGACAGGGAAATCGCCTTTCTGGAGAAGATTTATTCAGCACTTGCCGTTACCAGTTTTTTTGTCACCTCGATTCTGATTTTTATTTATCTTAATCGTTTCGTTAGTCGCCCGGTAAAAAAAATGATAGTCGGAACAGAGCTGATCGCCAAAGGACAACATTTCGATTCGGACATCGTCAGAAGAAATGACGAGATGGGTCGTCTGGCAACAGCCATCAGCACCATGGGCAAGGAAATCGTTGCTCAGCAGGACGAATTGATAAAGGCCAACAATGAACTGCTTGCGGTAAACAGGCAACTGGAAACGCTGTCGACCACCGATGCCTTGACCGGACTGGCAAATCGACGCTGTTTTTTGGAAAAGTTTGCTAAAGAATATGAACGGGCAAAACGATACCACCATCATCTGTCGCTTCTCATTCTTGATGTTGATTATTTCAAAAACATAAATGATACCTACGGTCATGTCTGCGGCGACGTCGTCCTTGCCGAGATGGCAAAGTTGCTGAAAAAAAGCATCCGCGCGACGGACATCGTCGCCCGTTACGGGGGAGAAGAAATCGCGGTATTGCTGCCGGAGACCGACAGAGAACACGCATGCGCAATTGCCGAAAAACTGCGGGAAGCTGTGGCGTCACACCATTTTTTTTGTGAGAAAATCGCGCTGTCTGTGACGATCAGCATCGGAACGGCAGCACATGGGGAAAGGAAATTCAGTCAACCGACTCACCTCTTTCGTGCCGCTGATCAGGCCTTGTATACGGCTAAAAACTCGGGAAGAAATCGTGTGGTGTGCTCATCGGAGAACGATTTTTTCTGAACAGCCTTTTTGGAAATCGACAACCGACGATTATCCGTCGGAATCGTAAAAGTCACGATTCCGACGGACCATGTTTTGTAACTCGTTGTTTTCACTTTCCCGCCTACTGTGGTTTACGGATTTGCGAGTCCATCATTATTTCGGGCACCTGCTGATATCTCCTTGACACTCCGGCACGCTCTGCTAAGCTGCACAGTACTGGATTCATTTCATTGAAGCATGATGATCTCGCGAAAAGTCAATTTTGGGGATGGCTAAGCAAAAATCGTCAAAAATGAGGCGTACTCAGATACGCCGCAGTGACAAGATAAGGTAACAGCAACGAAGCAGTTGGCGACTTTTGCGACGCCATCAAAGCATGAACGGTGCCGATCATGGACAGCCTCACCGGTTATTTTCTCATCGCCACGCCACAGATGCCTGATCCCAGGTTTGCCCGCAAGGTGATCTACCTGTGCAGCCATACTGCGGAAGATGGCGCCATGGGTCTGGTCCTGAACGATCCCATCGAGGATGTCTCGCTGGCGGCGCTTTACGAGAGCATGGACATGCCGACTCCGGAGATTCTGCTGCCATCACTTTATTTTGGCGGCCCGGTGGAGATCGAGGCGGTATTTATTCTGCACTCCAGTGATTATCGGGCGAGACAGTGCTTTCCAATCACCAGTCAGGTGCATCTGTCCCGCGACGCTTTGATCCTTCGCGACATCGCCGCCGGACGGGGGCCGCACCACTACCGTTTCTGCCTCGGCTACTCCGGCTGGGCACCCGGCCAACTTGAAAATGAGCTTTCCGTTGATGGCTGGCTCACCCTTCCTGCCGACTTTGAGGATATTTTCGCAACGGATCCGGAACAGATGTGGGAGAAGATCACCGCCAAACACGGCATTGATATCAGTATTTTTGGTGAAATTATCGGCAGGGCTTGATCATCTGCTGATGATTTTTTTTAAGAGCGGGACATTCGGGAAAATGGAAGAAAACATCTTTGCTTGCAAACAGTGCGGGTATTGCTGTCAGGGCGAGACGACCGTCTCCCTGGACAAGGCTGACCTGCAAAGAATGACAGCGTATCTCGGTATGCCGGAACACGAGGTGGTGGAAAAATTTCTGCGTGTCACCGACGGAATCGTGCAGATGAAGATTGCCGATGGCCACTGTATTTTTTTTAAGAACGGTTGTACGATTCATCCCGGTAAGCCATGGCGCTGCAGTCAGTGGCCGCTGCATCCGAGCATTCTAGCCGATTCCGGCAATTTCCTGGCGATCAGCGCCTCCTGCCCGGGGATCAACGCCTCGTTGGGATACGAAGAGTTCTGCCGGATTTTTTCTGCAGAGCTGGATAAAATGGGAAATCGGTGATGCGGCTTGAGGTGATCTCCCCGGGTAAGACAAAAGAAGGATACCTGAGGGTCGGGATCGAAGATTTTGCCGGACGGATCAGCCATTATGCCCGGCTGGAAATCAAGACGGTCAGGGAAATAAAGGGAGGACAGGAGCCGGCGCTGATCCGTGAGAGTGAGGGTCGTCTCCTGTTGGAAAAATGCGGGAAATCGGCTTTTGTCGTGGCCCTTGATCCAGCCGGTCGTTTTCTGTCGTCAGAGGAATTCGCCGCCCTTTTTACTGACTGGGAAAGTCAGGGCCGGCAGGTTGTCGCGTTTCTTGTCGGTGGGCCGCACGGTCTTGCCGAAACGGTTGTCCGCAGGGCGGACCTGGTACTGAGCCTTTCGGCCATGACTTTCACCCACGAGATGGCCCGGCTGCTGTTGTTGGAACAGATTTACCGCGCATACTCCATCAAGAGCGGCAGCGGTTATCACAAGTAAAAAGAGTGAGCTAAATTGCCTCGACCGCGTTGACTTCCGCTACCTCTGATTTGAGAAATTTTTCAATTCCCTCCTTCAGAGTGCGTTGCGACATGGGACACCCCTTGCAGGCCCCGGTGAGCTGTACCTTGACCACGCCATTTTCCAGTACATCGACCAACAGCACGTCACCCCCATCCTTCTGCAGGGTCGGCCTGATCCGATCCAGTGCATCCTGAACTTTTTCCCGCATGGAAAAGTCTCCTTTTATGAAAGTTGATCGTCTCGTAACAACCCGCAAACCATGGCGGGCGGGAAAGTGAAAACAATGAGTCGCAAAACACGGACCGTCGGAATCGTGGCTTTTGACGATTTCGACAAAGTTGATGGCGTCGCAAGCATCCGGAAAACCGGTTAACCGCCTGCCAAGAGATGCTGGAGAATGTCGAACGGCTGCCTGTTTTCTCGCACGATGACGCTCGTATGATGAACTTAACACAGCACGGAGGCGAAGACAAGACCCCGCTTCATGGGGACTATCCGTATTTTGTCGCTGGTATTTTGAAAATGAAATGTTCTATAATGGTTTCACTGCTCCCATCTCCCGCCGACATGACAGATTTGAGCGACCGGCAGCAGCGAGGCAAGGGAAAGGTGATGTGCGTCGGCAGCCGGGAGTATCCCGACGCCGGGGCTTTCCTGTAATCAGTATGGAGAACGCAATGACCCAGCAAGCCAAAAGTTCTATCCTGCTTGAGGTCGGCACCAACGAACTTGAGGTCATTACCTTTTATCTCGAATGGCTCGACCCTGATACCGGTAAACTCCACAAAAACACCTATGGAATTAATGCTGCCAAGGTTCGGGAACTGGTCGCCTATCCGGAGGAAATCACCAGAGTGGCCAATAGCGTCTCCTGTGTCAGGGGGGTTTTTCTGTTACGCAACCATACCATCCCCCTCATCGATCTCTGTGACTGGTTCGGCTACCAGACCGAAGAACAGAAACCGGGTGAGCGAAAATGGGTGGTGATTGTTGCCGATTTAAACGGCAAGGCATTTGGTTTTATTACCCATGGTGTTGACAAGGTATACCGCATTTCGTGGTCGCAGATCACGCCCCCACCCCATCTGATCGCATCCAGCCAGAGCATTACCGGTATCTGTCAGGTTGACAATCTCATTATTCAGATGGTTGATTTCGAGCGTCTGGTCGGCACCATCGATCCGAGCATGGTGGTCAAGTCTCACCTGCGCGAGGAGGATGTGCAGAAAATCGAGGACAAATACGATAAGTCGGTCCTGGTTGTCGATGACTCCCGGGTAGTGCTCATGCAGTTGACGAAAACCCTGCAGAGTTCGGGGTTCAAGGTCATTCCAAAACCGGACGGCCAGGCGGCCTTCGACTTTCTGGAGGAACTGCGGGGGAAAGGCGAGGTGGATAAAAAGATACTGGCCATCATTTCCGACATTGAAATGCCGCGGATGGATGGGCACCACCTCTGCATGCGGGTCAAGAAGGATCCGGCGTACCGTAAAATTCCTCTTATTCTCTTTTCCTCCATGATCAACGATGCATTGCGCCGAAAAGGGGAGGCGGTGGGTGCCGACGATCAGGTAACCAAGCCGGAACTTGACAACCTGATTGCCCGCATGCAGGAGTGCATTGAGCAGTTGAGCCGCGGCTGAGACCCGGCGCAACTGTCTGAAAAATTGTGGAGAAGGGGAGTCGATCCTCTCGCCATACGGAACAGCCTCGACAGGACATTCTTTATTGACCATGCACCAGAGATTAGCTATATAGAAGGGGCAAAAAACAACGGCCGGTGCGCAGGATAGATCGCTTTGTAATTCTTCGGAAAATGCTGCGCAGTGTCTTTTGCCAAAGGCGCAAAATTTTTCCTGGAAAAGTTGATGTTCCCGCAAAAACTGGCAAACCATGGCAGGCGGGTCGGAATCGTCGCTTTTTACGATTTTGTTAAAGGTTGATGGTCCCGCACATAAAGAGAGTTTCCTTGGCCGTAAGCATACTGTTTTTCCGGAAAAGTCAGAACGACATTAGCGAAGTGTCTATTTCAGTCAATTATTTCTAAGGAGTAAAAAACATGGGAAAGAGTCACGATAAGGCGTTTATTCTCTGGTTTGATGATATCGGGATCGAAGACGTGCCGATGGTCGGCGGAAAGAACGCCTCTCTTGGTGAGATGTATCAGAAACTCACCTCCAAGGGGGTCGCCGTACCCCACGGTTTTGCCATCACCGCCTACGCCTACCGGTATCTTCTTGAGAAAGCCGGGGTTGAAGCGGCCATCAGGGAGGTGCTCGCCGATCTTGATACCCATGATATGAAAAATCTCTCGGAGCGGGGCGAGAAGGTGCGCCACATCATCCGGCACGCCGAATTTCCCGATGATCTGCGCCAGGAGATCATCGAAGCCTATAAAAAAATGGAGGCGGAATACGGCCCGAATGTCGATGTTGCGGTCCGCTCTTCCGCCACCGCCGAGGACCTGCCCGATGCCTCCTTTGCCGGCCAGCAGGAAACCTACCTCAACGTCCACGGTTATGACAACCTTATTGAGAACTGCCGGAAATGCTTTGCCAGCCTTTTCACCAACCGCGCCATCTCCTATCGCCATGACAAGGGATTCGGTCAGTTCGATGTTTATCTCTCCATCACCGTCCAGAAGATGGTGCGCAGCGACTCCGCCTCTTCCGGTGTCATGTTCTCCATCGATACGGAGAGCGGTTTCAAGGATGCCGTGTTTCTCACCGGTGCGTGGGGTCTGGGGGAGAACGTCGTCCAGGGTGCGGTCAATCCCGACGAATACTACATTTTCAAGCCTACCCTCCACCAGGGGAAGAAACCCATCGTCAGTAAGCGGGTCGGCAGCAAGGAGATGAAAATGATTTACAATGCCGAGCCGGGCGCGCAGTCGCCGGTGAAAAACGTCGACACCACTCCGGCGGAGCGCGGCATGTATGTCTTGAATGACGATGAGATCCTCCAGCTCGCCCGGTGGGCCTGCATCATCGAGGATCATTACAACAAGGCAATGGATATCGAGTGGGCCAAGGACGGTGACGGCGTCACGGTCGGCACCGGTAAACTCTACATCGTCCAGGCCCGTCCGGAAACCGTCCATTCTCAGGCATGCAAGAAAACCATGGAGACCTATGTCCTCAAGGAAAAGGGCGAGGTTATTGTCGAGGGTCAGGCGGTGGGTACCAAGATTGGTCAGGGAGTCGCCCATGTCATCAAAGATACCGCCCACATCGGTGAATTCAAGAAGGGCGAGGTCCTGGTCACCGACATGACCGATCCGGACTGGGAACCGATCATGAAGATCGCCAGCGCCATTGTCACTAATCGTGGCGGCCGGACCTGCCATGCCGCCATCATCTCCCGTGAACTTGGCATTCCCTGTGTTATCGGCACGGAAAATGGTTCCGAGGTCATCAAGACCGGTACTGACGTCACCATCAGCTGCGCCGAGGGTGAAACCGGTTATATCTACAAGGGTCTGCTCAAGTATGAAGTGGAAAGACTTGATCTCGATTCGGTGCCCGCCACCCGCACCAAGATCATGATGAACGTCGGTATCCCGGAAAAGGCCTTTTCCGAGGGACAGATCCCCAATGAAGGTGTCGGCTTGGCCCGCGAAGAGTTCATCATTAACTCCCATATTGGCATCCACCCTCTCGCCCTCTATAATTTCGAGGATCTGAAGAAGCGGGCAGCCGGTGACGCAAAGATCGCCGCAGTGGTCACGGAAATCGAGAAAAGAACCTCTGCTTATCCGAACGACAAGAAACAGTTCTTCATCGACAAGCTGGCCGAGGGAGTCGGCCGTATCGGCGCCGGTTTTTATCCCAAGGACGTTATCGTCCGCCTCTCTGATTTCAAGAGTAACGAGTATGCCAACCTGGTGGGCGGCAAACTCTATGAGCCGGAGGAGAGCAACCCGATGATCGGCTGGCGCGGTGCTTCCCGTTATTATGACGAGAAATACCGGCCGGCCTTTGAATTGGAATGCCAGGCCCTGCTGAAGGCGCGCAATGACATGGGCCTGACCAATATCAAGCTGATGGTGCCTTTTTGCCGAACCCCGGAAGAGGGGAAGAAGGTTGTCCAGGTGATGAAGGAATGCGGCCTGGTGCAGGGAGAGAATGGCCTTGAGATCTACGTCATGTGCGAGATCCCGAGCAACGTCATTGCCGCCGATGCCTTTGCCGATGTGTTCGACGGCTTCTCCATCGGTTCCAACGACCTGACCCAGCTCACCCTTGGCCTGGACCGTGACTCGGATCTCATTGCCCACATCTTCGATGAGCGCAATGACGCGGTAAAAACCATGGTGCGCATGGTCATCGATACCGCGAAAAGGCGAGGAAAGAAAATCGGCATCTGTGGCCAGGCGCCCAGTGATTTTCCCGAGTTTGCCACCTTCCTGGTCGAGTGCGGCATTGATTCGATGAGCCTGATCCCCGACACGGCGATCAAGACGCGACTCGCTGTCCATGAAAAGGAGAAAGAGCTGGGCATCGCTCCCTGATCCATCCCGTTAGGAAGACAAAAAGAAAAAAGGCCGGGGATTGATAATTCCCGGCCTTTTTTTGCTTTTCACTGATTTTTGACAAACTCGTAAAAAGTCTTTTTTCACCACAGAGCGCACTGAGAACACAGAGGAAACATCTTTTATTACAATTAGTTATCTCTGCGGCGGTCTCTGTGGTTGATTTTCAGTTTTACGAGACCATCATTTTTGTCGGAATCGTAAATGCCATTCCGAAGGGTGGTGCTCGGTACTACTCCTCCAACTTTTTCAGTCTGCTGCTGGCCGGTTCGACCTGGTCGCTGTTCGGATATTCGGACAGGATCTTGTTATAAACGATTCTGGCGGTCTCGATGTCCTGCAGTTTTTCAAAGGCCATTCCTTGCTTGAAGAGGGCAGCCGGCGCCTTGGCGTGGTTCGGATAGTCGGCGATGACGTTCTGGTACTCCAGAATGGCCATGGCAAACTCATCCTGATTGAAAAGGCAGTCGCCGATCCAGAATCTGGCGCTTATCGCCAGCTCATCCTTCGGATGTTTTTGGGCAAACTCGGTAAAGACCTTCTGTGCCTCTTTGTATTTTTTTGCCTTGAACAGTTCCAGTCCCTCATCATACATGGTATTCCCCGAAGTCTTGGTCTGGGGCTTGCCGGACGACTGGTTGGGTTGAATGGCGGTTGCAGTGCGGGTGTCTGCTGCTGGTACCACAGCCGCTGACTCTGCGCTTCCGGGGACTTTTTTGCTCTTTTCCGCCGAAATTTCGCGGGGTTGTCCAGTGTTTTGGACGAGTTCAGCCTCTTTCCGCGCCAGTTCCGCCGCCAGGGCGGCCTCTCTGGCCTTTTCCTCCTCCATCGCGGCCTGGTTGGTTTGGACGGAAGAGAGGCGGGCATCAATTTCGTTCGCTCCAGGTTCAACCACACTCATCCGCTGCGCGCCGACCTGCGCTTCGGTTTTTTTCTGAAGCTGGGTGATCTCTTCCTGTAACTTCTGGTTTTCCTCCTGCAGGCTGCGATAGCGGTGACGTGATTCATCAAGCTGTCCTTTGATCTGCATCATTTCGGAATTCAGGCGATCGATGGTGCTGCCCATGCCGGCCTGCTGTTTCCGCATCACCTCGACCGACGAACCGGCATTACTGCGCAGATGATTCAACTCTCTTTCCATTTCAACCATTCTGTTATCCAGGTTGCGGAGCTGAAGCTGAAGACCGCGAAAATCCTGGTCAGTCACACAGCCGGACAGCAGGGGGAGGAGACCCAACGCAACAAAAAACGAGGTGCGTGTGCAAAGAATCTTCATTGATGACCTCTTAAGGTTGATGATCTCGTAAAAAATGCAAATTAACCACAGAGACCACAGAGTGCCAAGATATAAATGAATGTAATTAAATACTTTTTCTCTGCGATCTCAGTGCGCTCTGTGGTGAAAAAAGACTTTTTACGGGTTTGTCAAAGTTATGTCCGTCGAAAAAAACTGTTGTGCATTATCGACAGGGCAGCATCTTCATCAATCCAACCGGGTGGACCATTGGGGAGTGATCTGGTTGCCATCCAGGGAAAAGAGCTGCCGCATTTCCTGACCGTTATGAAAAATGGCATAGAGTTTTTTGCCGCTGCCGGCAGTCCGACTGAAGACGATCTGCCGCGAGTCGGGAGACCAGCTCGGTGCTTCATGGTCCCCGCCTGATGCGGTTAACTGAATGGGAGCGCCGCCCTCCGGAGAAATCTTGAAAAGCTGATAGGAACCATCAGTCCGGGCGGTGTAAGCGATCCATTTGCCGTCCGGAGACCAGGCCGGAGTGGTGTTTTCGTTGCCCTGGTAGGTCAGGCGGCGGGTCGAGCCGGAATGGAAATCCATGATATAGACCTGGGGCTGCCCGGTGCGGTCAGAGACAAAGGCAATCTGACTGCCGTCCGGTGAAAAACTCGGGGAGACATTGATTCCGGCATTGGTGGTCAGTCGTCGAACAATCGAACCGTCCATGTTCATCTGATAAAGATCGGGGTTGCCGTCCTTGCTCAGGGTGACCAGCATGGTCCGGCCATCAGGGGTCCAAGCCGGTGCCATGTTGAGTCCAACCCGTCGGGAAATGGCCTTGGTGGTCTTATCCTGGGAGAGATCGGTGATGTAGAGATTGGCGTTGCCGCGATGATAGGAGGTGTAGGCCAGGCGTGAGCCGTCAGGAGACAGTCTGGGGGCCAGAGAAAGAAATTTGTGGCGTGTTACCTGGCGGACCGACTCGCCGAAGATGTCGGCGAGATAGATTTCCTTGTTGCCGGTTCTGTCTGAAACAAAGGCAATTTTTGTCGTACTCACCCCAGGAATGCCGGTCAGCTGCTCGATAACCTGATCGCAGTATTTGAGTATCGTTTTTCTGCTTTGATTTCTGTGCATGCTGAATTTGCGACCGAGTATCATTTTGTTTTGTGCCACGTCCTGCAGGCGGATTTCCATGTTCACCGTATCGCCGAGGACGACGTACTGGCCAAGTATGGCATAGTCGGCGCCGAGTCCGACCCAGTCCGCATCCTGCCTGCCGCCGTAGGATTCCGGCGGGATCGTCCTGAGAAAGCCGTGAAAATCAAGGGCCCGGCCGGCAAGCACGGCCAGATCGCGACCCGCCTTCTGCATCTCGCCGGGTCGGTTTAGATCCTGAAAGTAAGGAATAGCGACAGGCACTTTCCTGGCTTCGGCGCCGGTAATATCGAGATTGACTCGTCTCCCTGCCAGAGCAGGCACGGCCAGGGAAAGAAACAGGACTCCAAGCAGAAAAACAAGGCAGTATGCAGCAATATTTTGTCTTTTCATGGTCGCAGTTAACAGGTTGTAGTTTGTTTTTATTCCAGACCGCTGGGCCGAAAAACAAGGCCGATTTCCAAACTGTCTTCCTTTATTCCCGGCGGGAAGGGAGGAAGCGGCAATGAGAGTTTCAGAGTTTTTTCGACAAACTGATCAAAATAGGGATTTTCCGATTTTTCTTCAAAATAATGATCGCTCACCGTACCATCCCGTTGCACATGGACAACGACCACTGACTTGAGGTCATTCTTCCAATCCTGCAGGGCCGGAAGAATCCAGTTTTCATGAATCTTGTTGGATACGGCAATGTAATACAGTTTCAATGCCGCATCAAGCTCGGAACTGCCGCCCCCGGCCGCACCGGCGGAGTCTGCTGTTCCCCTGCCTCCCTGCTGGGCATGAATGGCATCGCGCAGTCTGGCAACCGCCTCATCGGCGGCAATGGCGGCTTGGGCCTCCTGTTCGCGCTGTCGTTGCAGTTCTTTCTGGCGGTTCAAGTTTTCCTTGATGCGCGCCAAGGCCTGGTCAACCTTTTTCGGGTCAAGTTTCGGCTCCGCTTTCGGTTCCGATTTTTTGACCTCGGTCTCGGTCTTTTTCGGTTTGAGATCCTTTTTTAATTCCCTGGGCTTGAGACTGATGACCTCGGCCGGTTCAGTCGCTTCCGCCACCTCCGGCTCAGGAGTCGGCTCGGGAACAACCGGTTCGACGATCGGTTCCTTGATCACCGGTTTTTCTATCGGTTTTTCCACCGGTTTCTGGACAGGCGGCGTCTTCACCTTCGGGGCCTCGATCTTTTTGGCCGGCGGCGGAGGTGGAGCAGGCTGCGTTCCTTTGACAGGCTGCGGTTCCGCCGTGTCAAAAAGATTGACCGTATAGATCTCCTCCCGTTGCCTGAAGTCAAAAAACGAGAGGGGAAAGGCAAGGATCAGGGTGACCAGCAGATGGATGCCGACCGCAAAACAGATGGTTTTCCTGCGTTGTTCGGCAACAAAACGCTCGATAGTGGTCAAGCGGTTTCGTTCATCTGAAAAGTCCATGGCAATCGGCATGGTTTACGGTCTCTTTTCCTCCGGCTTGGTCACCATGCCGAGCTTGTTGAATCCGGCGTCCTTGACGCTGGCCATGGCCTGAGCAACGATGCCGTAGGGAACGTTTTTATCCGCCTTGAGGAGGATGGTCTTTTCCTTATCGACCTGGGCCAGTTTGTGGAGTTCCTGCTGAAGGATGCTGATGTTGCCCTGGATTTTGCCCAGCGCTATCGTCCCTTTCTCATCAATGGAGATAATAACCGGATGTTCATCTTGACGCAGGGGTTTTGCCGTTGTTTCAGGCAGATTAACATCAACCCCCTCGGTCATCATCGGCGCCGTGACCATGAAGATAATGAGCAGAACGAGCATGACGTCAACCAGCGGAGTGACGTTGATGTCAGCCATTACCGCTCGTTTCCCTTTTTTCCCAACCGGTCCCATACCCATGGCAGTTGTCCTCTTTTAGCAGCGCGAGATGAGATCACGTTCAACAAGGTTCAGAAAATCACTGGCAAAGCTCGCCATGCTGCCTTCCAGTTCCTCGACCTGATTCGAATAATAATTATAAAAGATAACCGCCGGAATGGCGACTGCCAGTCCGGCGGCTGTCGCTACCAGAGCCTCGGAAATACCGGGGGCGACAACGGCCAGAGAGGCGGACCCGCGGGCGCCGATCTCCTTAAAGGATTCCATGATGCCCCAGACCGTGCCGAACAGACCGATAAAAGGGGTGGAACTGCCGGTAGTGGCAAGAAAGGAAAGGGATTCGCCGAGCAGAGAGGATTCCCGGTCAACGGATTTGGTTAAAACACGTTTGAGATTTTCCATACCGGCAAGACACATGTCAAGGGTCTGCGGTTCAGCTCCGCCATTGGTTTTCCGTCTGCCGATTTTCTGTAATTCGGCGTAGCCGGAGCGAAAGATTGCCGCCTCGGGGCACAGGGAGGCCTCAAGGGCGGACTTGTAGGCCTCGGCCAGGGTCTTGCTGCTCCAGAATTTATCTAGGAAAACCTGCGATTCCGTCCTGACTTTCTTGTAGAGCATTTGCTTTTGAAAAACGATATACCAGGACATCAGCGAAAAAAAGAGTAGAAGCAGCATGACGAATTTGACAACCAGCCCTGCATTCCAAAACATGGAAAAAATATTCAGTTCTTGCACGGTAATTCCCTAAACATGATTGAGGTTTGGATCAAGATGGAGTGAACCGGATGAAAAGTGGGGATAGTGGATGACGTGAGACCAGGAGCCCCGAAAAAAAGTTTCATTTCGTCTCGTGAAAATCAGATATTATATATACCCTTTTTCTACTATTTCAAGAGAATTTTGTTGTATGGAGAAAAGAGATAAATGGTAATAAGGACGGAATTTTGCTGAAAAAGTTCCTTTTTAGGCCGTATTTTTTTTGACAGATGCCGGGAAAGGAGGTAATAATTTCTGATTTTTTTCGGAATTACCTCAACTACTTTTCATTCTCACAGGACCACAGGGAACATGAACGTCATCAATGTAGGACTTATCGGATTTGGCACCGTTGGCAGTGGTACCGCACAGGTACTGCATGAACAGTCCGAACGTATACGAAAAAAAACCGGCGCAGCCATTGTCTTGAAGAAGGTGGCCGACATCTCGGTGGAAAGGCTGCCTTCTCATCTCGGCGACGTTGTCTTGACCCGCAACGCGGCGGAGATCATCACTGACCCGGAGATTAACATTGTCATCGAGCTCATCGGCGGCACGACCATTGCTAAAACCATGATCCTCGATGCGATCCGGCACGGCAAGCATGTGGTCACCGCCAACAAGGCGCTGCTCTCCGAGCATGGGATGGAGCTGTTCACCGCAGCCCATGAAAAAAACGTGGAAATCGGTTTCGAGGCAAGCGTTGGCGGCGGTATTCCTTTGATTAAGACGCTGAAGGAAGGACTGGTGGCCAACAAAATCCTGTCCATCATGGGTATTATGAACGGCACCGGCAACTATATCCTCTCCCAGATGACCGATCATGGTACCCCCTTTGCCGAGGTCCTGCGCGAGGCTCAGGCCAAAGGTTACGCCGAGGCGGACCCGACCTACGATATCGAGGGAATCGACACAGCCCACAAACTGGTCATCCTCATGACCATGGCTTACGGCATGACCGTTCATTTGGAAGATGTCATCTGCGAGGGCATCAGCCGCATCGAGCCCATTGACATCCAGTTCGCCAAGGAATTCGGTTACCGCATCAAACTGCTGGCCATCAGTCGCAACCACGGCGAACATGTCGAGGCCCGGGTCCACCCGACCCTGGTGCCGGAAAAACACATGCTGGCCAATATCAATGGCGCCTACAACGGATTTTATTTCACCGGCGACATGGTTGAAAACGTGTTGCTCTATGGTAAGGGCGCCGGCAAGATGCCGACCGGCAGCGCCGTCGTTGCTGATGTGGTGGACATCGCCCGCAACATTCTCCGTGGGGCGATCAATCGGGTGCCGAGCCTGTCCTATCGACACGAACATATCGCTCCCCGCCGCATCACCCCGCTGGAGGAGTTGAGCTTTCCCTATTACTTTCGGTTTTCCACCCTGGACAAGCCCGGGGTGCTGTCGAAAATCTCCGGCATTCTCGGCCAGCACGACATCAGTATCGAGTCGGTCATCCAGAAGGGCAGGGAACAGAAGGGTACCGTGCCCATCGTCATGCGTACCTACGAGGCGCGAGAAGACGCCGTGCGCAAGGCTCTGCTCGAGATCGACGCCCTGGAAACGACCACGGCGCCGACCATGAAAATCAGAATTTTAGTCGATGAAGAATAACATGAAATATCTCATTCTGGTCGGTGACGGCATGGGGGATCTCCCCCTTGAGACGCTTGGCGACAAAACCCCCTTGGAGGCGGCCAGCACGCCCGCCATGGATTTTGTTGCCAACCATGGCTTAATTGGCCAAATCCAGACCGTTCCCCAAGGGTTCCCACCCGGCAGCGATGTCGCCAATCTGTCGTTGCTCGGCTACCGGCCGGAGGATGTCTATACCGGACGTTCTCCCTTGGAGGCCGCAAGCCTCGGGGTGGAGCTTGCGGAAAACGAGATTGCCTTTCGCTGCAACCTGGTGACCCTGCGTCATGACGGCGACCGGGTCATTATGGTTGATTACAGTGGCGGCCATATCAGCAGCGATGAGGCCGGGGAGCTTGTTGTTGCCATCAATGATGCCGTTGTCAACGAAAAATTCAGTCTCTATCCAGGGGTCAGCTACCGTCATCTCTTTGTCTACCGAGGCAACCCGGCCGGACTCGTCACTGTTCCTCCCCATGACTATACAGGTCAGGATGTCACCGCCTTTTGGAAGAAATACGAGTTGCAGCCCCTGTTGATGGAGTTTATGAAAAAAGCGGAACAGGTGCTGCAGAAACATCCGGTTAACCGGGAGAGGATCAGGGTGGGCAAACCGCCGGCCAATGGTGTCTGGCTCTGGGGGCAGGGCAAAGCCCCGAAAATGTCCACCCTTGGGCAGAATTACGGAATCAGCGGTTCCCTTATTTCCGCGGTGGATCTCCTGAAGGGCATCGGTGTTTATGCCGGTCTCGATATTATCTCGGTCCCCGGCGCCACCGGATATCTGGACACCAACTATCAGGGCAAGGTCGATGCGGCGCTTGCCGCGATCCGGGACAAGGATTTCGTCCTTGTCCATGTTGAGGCGCCAGACGAGGCCGGTCATCAGGGACTGCTCAAGGAAAAGATCAGAGCGATCGAGGATTTTGACGACAAAATCGTTCGCCCCATTCTTGACGAGATGCGGCGTAGAGGAAATTTTCGACTGGTGGTATGTATGGATCATCTTACCCCCCTGAGCCTGAAGACGCACACCGCTGATCCGGTTCCCTTTGCCCTGTTTGATGCACGCAATCCGGGGGAGAAAAATAGCGGCGGTTTCAGTGAGAGAAACGGGGCTGCTTCCCCGCTCTTTTTCGCCAACGGCGAAAAATTTTTCCGATTCGTTCTGGAAAAATGATGCTCTCCCAAAACCCGTAAGCCATGGCGGTCGGGAGAGTGAAAACCACAAGTTACAATGCGCGTCCGTCGGAATCGTGGTTTTTTCACGATTCCGACAAAAATGATGTTCTCGCAAAAACCCGTAAGCCGTGGCAGGCGGGAAAGCGAAAACAACGAGTTACACTTCCTCTGATAGTAACGTCACCAGCACAGCCATGTCATCGCTCAAAATCAAACTGACCGACCCGGTTTATCACTCCTGCTGTCGCGTCCTCTATGGCGACACCGATGCCGGCGGAGTGGTTTACAATGCCACCTATCTCCGGTTCTTCGAGCAGGGCCGTTCCGACTTCATGCGTGAATATGTCTGTTCCTACCGGGAGATCGAGGAACGCGGCTTTATCCTGCCGGTGGTGGAAAGTTACCTGCGCTACAAGGCGCCGGCCCGCTATGACGACCTTCTTGCCATCAAGACCTCTATGCAGCGGATTTCTTCCTTTTCCTGGCGTTTCCATCATCATGTCCTGACCGCCGCCGACAACAGGCTGCTGGTCAAAGGGTTCACGGTGCATGCCTCGGTGGATAAAGCCGGGAAACTGACCAGGCTTCCGTCGGATCTTGTCGCTCTCATTAATCAGGTCGCATCTCCGGCAGCAGATTGAATATCTTCCATATTCTCCCTGCCTCACCTCTTGTTTTGTCTTTTTTTTTGCGACATCAACATTGACACCTCTGTTTCCATCCAGTACAACAGTAACATTTGTCCCCTGTTGAAGTTCTGTCGGAATCGTAAAAAACGACGATTCCGACAGGCCGTTTTTTGTAACTCGTTGTTTTCGCTTTCCCGTTTGCCACGGCTTGCGGGTTGTTGCAAGACCATCAAGTTCTGGTGATTTCCAAAAACGGCATGACAACCCGTTGACAAATGAATCGCCAGCGGCACAGGGAGGTGCCGCCGCATGCACCGGCCTCGAAAGAGCCAGGAAAGTTTTTTTTACAAACTGATAGGGAAAAGGGATGGAGAAAAACAGCGACGCCATATCCATGGCGGATGTCTATCGTTTTCTTGCCCAATCCATGCACTATCCGACCACTGTCTGGTTTACCGATGATTACTGGTCGGCGCTGTTTTCCATCCTTACTCAGCTTCGCTGTGATGCCGACATCGCGGCACTGGAAGACGCCAAAAAAGAATCCGCGGATTTTATCGAAGATCTGCAGATTGAATATACCCGTCTTTTTGTCAACGGCGTCCCCTGTGCCATCGCCCCGCCATACGCCTCAGTCCATTATCCGGGAGGCGACGGCACCCTCTACGGCAGAATTGCCGAGGAAACCAGGATGTTTTACCGGGGAAAGGGTTTTATCCTGACCCGGACCAATGAACTTCCCGACCATATTGTTTCGGAGCTGGAATTCCTCGCCCTGCTTGCCCGGGCGAAAGATGACCAGGGTGAGCAGCAGTTTCTGGAAAGGTTTTTTACTCCATGGTTTGTCGTATTCCGGAACAGGGTTCTTGCTGAAGTGTGCCATCCCTATTATCGGGTGGTGTTGCAACTCATCGATTTTTTCACACGGGAGGAGTTGTAGTATGGCCAAGACAATGACTCGACGCACATTCCTGCAGACGGCTTCGCTGACGGTTGCCTCGCTGCCGTTGTCCAGAGTGGTGAAGGCGGAAACAGGATTTACGCCAAAAAAAATCAGTGCGCCCGGCAGCGCTGTAACCACTGAGACGGTAACAGGCGGGATCTGTGAGATGTGTTTCTGGCGGTGCAATCTGGTAGGCAGGGTGAGGGATGGAAAACTTGTCAAGCTGGAAGGGAATCCGAAAAGTATCGATAACGGTACCGCCATCTGCGCACGGGGCAATGCCGGTATCAAACTGCTTTACGATCCGGACCGCCTGAAATACCCGATGAAAAACGTCGGCCAGCGCGGAAGACCCCAATGGAAACAGATCAGCTGGGAGGAGGCGCTCGATGAGTGCGCCTTTAGACTGAAGACGGTGGTTAACAAATACGGCGGCCATGGTATTGCCATGTTTCCCCATGGGGCGTCGGCGAAATATCCCATGGAATTTCTGGAAAACGTCGTCGGCACCCAGAATGTCAGCGAAGCGTCTTTTTTTCAGTGTCGCGGCGTTCGCGATATGGGCTATATGGCCACCTTCGGCACCCCGCCCGGAGAAAACGTCGATATGGCGAACGCCAAGGTGATCTTCCTGGTCGGTGATCATCTTGGGGAAAACGTCCATGTTTCACACCTGAAAAAATACCTCAAAGGTCTTGAAAAGGGCGCCAGACTCGTCGTCCTCGACCCCCGTTACTCGGCTGCTGCAGCCAAGTCTCATATCTGGGTGCAGATCAAACCGGGCACGGACACCGCATTTCTGCAGGCGGTGATGAATTATCTGCTGCAGGAAGGGAAATACGACAAGAAATTCGTCGGTAATCACTGTGTCGGCTTTCTGAAGTTCAAGGATGGGATTGCCCATGCATCCCTGGACTGGGCCGCCGCCATCTGTGATGTTCCCGCCGACCAGATCAAGGAGGTAGCCGAGCTGCTCGCCGCCAATGCCCCGCATGTCTCCATCCATCCCGGTCGGCATGTCAGCTGGCATGGCAACGACTTCCAGCGCATCCGCGCCCAGGCCTGTCTCACCGCTCTGCTCGGTGCAATCGGAGTACCCGGCGGTTTTGTCAAACCCAAAGGGCCTAAAGTGAAGGGGATCGGCTGGCCCCGGGGAGAGCATGGCGGCGAATTCAATCTCCGCGCCATCAGGGATGTTCATCAGTATTCCCCACCGGGCACCCCGACCGAACTGATCCGAGAAGCCTGTCTCACCGGAAAGCCCTATCCGATCAAAGCCTGGGTCATTTGGGGGCAGAACCCTCTGCAGACCATCCCCAACCAGCGGAAAACCATTGAGGCGCTGCAACAGATGGATTTTGTCATGTGTGTCGATATCATGCCCACCGACATCACCATGTATGCGGACATCCTGCTGCCCGAGGCCTGTTATCTGGAACGGTATGACTATATCAAAACCGGCACTCAGTGGAATTTCGCTGATCCCCACCAACAGTTTATCGCCCCGCGCCTGCCGCTCGTTGATGCCATGTTTGAACGAAAGGATCAGGTGTGGATCACCAACCAGCTGGCGGCACGGATGGGCTATGCCGACAGGATTCCGGTGGCCAGTCTTGAGGAAAAGGTCGACAAAGAGCTTGCCTCGGTCAATCTTTCCCTTGCCCAGATCCGTGAAGAGGGGGGCATCCATCTGCGACCCGGTAAAAATCCCTATGGGGTGTCCGAGGATTTCGAGGTACTTCTCTACAACGAAGAACTGGAGGAAAACGGCTTTGCGGGCGTCCCCACCTATCTTCCGGTTGAGGAACCGCCCGCGGGTTATGCCCGTCTGGTTTATGGGCGATCACCGGTGCATACCTTTAATCGCAGCCAGAACAATGTCTGGCTCAACCATGAAATGCCGATCAACCCGGTGTGGATCAATGACGAGGTTGCCAAAAAAATGGGCCTGCAGGACGGCGACGAAATCCAGCTCATCAACAGTGAAGGAATTGTCTCGGCCGGGAAAAGCATTGTTAAGGCGACACCGGGTATCCGTTCGGACACTCTCTATCTCGTCCATGGCTATGGCTCAAAAAATCCCATGATGACGGCGGGATGCAACAAGGGAATTGATGACCAGGAGTTGATCAGCAAACTTGCCGTTGATCCGGAAACAGGCTGTCACGGCATGCGCAACAATTTTGTAAAAATTGTCAAGGATGGAAAACCTTTTGCTCTGCCGACCTGATTGGGCGGAATGCCGCAATGGAGAATTTTTTTTGAGGAGGGAGACCCCTTATGCAATATGGAATGATCATTGACTTGAACAGATGTGTCGGCTGTCACGCCTGTGCGGTTGCCTGCAAAGCGGAGTGGGAGGTTCCCTCCGACAAGGGTCGCAACTGGGTCCATCGGCTGGGACCGGCCAATACCCCGGAAGGCCTAGCCTCCACCTACTACCCAGGCCTTTGTAACCATTGTAATAACCCTCCCTGCGTGGCCGTCTGTCCCGCTGATGCGGTGGAAAAAACATTCCAGGACGGCAAAACAGGCCAGAGCAAAACCATCCAGGTGGCGGCAACCTATCAACATCCCTTCAACGGGACGGTGCAGATTGATCAGGACCGCTGTCTGGGCTGCGGCGCCTGCGCCGATGCCTGTCCGTATCGCGCCCGTTATGTCAATAAGGCTATCGCCAACGAAGAAATAGGCGGTGAGGGGATCGCCGATAAATGCACCTATTGTCTGCCCAGGGTGGAGCTGGGTCTGCAACCGGCCTGTGTCCAGACCTGTCTGGCCAACGCCAGGATCTTCGGCGATCTCGACGATCCGGATTCCGAGGTTGCCCGTTATCTCAAAGAGGGCGCCGTCGGCTTGACATCGGATGCAGTCAATATCGGACCGAACACCCGTTATTTCGGCTCAAAAAAGGACATGCATCTGTTGACCACCACCTCAGCTCCGACAACCATGCCGGTCGCCTCATTACGCCGCAGCCTGCTTGCGCGAATGCGACCAGAAGCAAAAAAAGCCGCCAATCTCGGCCTTGTCGGCCTTGCCGGCGCCATTACCCTGCACAGCATGAGTGGAAAGGAAACTGACTGAAGCGAAGGCTGATTTCCCGGAACCACCAAAAAAGTCCGCATGATCTGCGGGCTTTTTTGGTTCAGGTGAGAGCAGCAGCCGTTACCGGCAGGCTTTTTTGTCTTTTTTCGAAAAGTACATCTTCCGGTCCGCCTCGGCAATAAGTTCGTCTACCCGAGGCATCTTCTCCCGGTCATAAGTGGCGACGCCGATGCTGACGCTGATGTCGAAAGCAAAGCCGTTTGTCCTGTTCGCCTCATCGAGAAGGGCCTGAAAACGGTTGATCAGTTTCTGTTCACCGCCGTCATCGGAGCTGTCTGAGACCAGCACCGCAAACTCATCCCCCCCCAGCCGACCGATAATGTCCGAGCTTCTGAAGGATGAAAGAATGGCGCTGACCTTGACCAGCAGGGCATCGCCGATATCATGTCCATAGGTATCGTTGACGACTTTCAGATTGTCAACATCGGCAAAAAGCAGCAGCAGACGGCCCTTATTCCTGTCGGCGATGCGGAGCTGTTTGTTGGCCATCATGAAAAAACCTCGACGATTGAGCAGACCGGTCAGCTCATCGGTTATCGACAGGACATGGAGTTTCTCCTCCAGTTTTTTCTGCTCGGAGATGTCGAGGAAACTTTTGATGAAAAATTTTCGCTCGTTGATCAGACAATCACTCGTGGTTTTGAGAATATGGATCTGCTCTCCCCGGCCGTTGGTGATGGTTCTGGTTCGCGCCGGACGAAAGGTGTCCCGTTTATCGAGCGCCGATGATCCATCATAATCCTGCGAAAAAGGAACGAATTCCTCGTAAAAACGACCTTCCATCTCGTTTTTGCGCAGACCGAAGAGTTCAAGTGCCTTGGGATTGGCATCAACGATCCGGTTTGTTTCGGCATCGATGACAAGGATACCGGCCTGCACGGCATGGAAAATCGACGAGAGATAATCCTTGGCCTCCTTGAGGCGGTTTTCTGCAATTTTTGTTTTACTGATATCCTTGATCATGGCGATGATGGTTCGGCTTTCACGATCCTGAACAGGCAGAAAATGGATGGAAACCTGCCGGTTGTTTAAGAAAACCGGTTTTTCCTCGTCAATCCGGACCGGTATTTCCGTTTGTCCGCAGCGCAGAATATCAATGACCCGCTCTCGCTCTTTTCCTGTGAAAAGAGCGGTAAAGTCATGGGCAAGCAACGTCTCCATAGCCACCCCAGCCAGCAGAGCCGCCGCCGGATTGGCAAAGATAATTCTGTTATCGGGGGCGAGCTCCATGATGCCTTCGCTCATGTTGTTGAGCACCACCCGCAGATGACGATTGGCTGCCAGCAGTTCCCGTGAAATTTCCCGGGGAAACACCTCGTCCGCTCCGTAGACCGGATGAGCATCTTTTGGGCGTTTTTTCCCGGAAAAGGTGCGGGCGGCATGGACAACATGATGGACCAGGTTCGGTCCTTTGGCAATGCAGGCCTGTACCCCCTGGATCTCACATTCTCCCCCGGCCTCCACGGCAACGCCTGAGATGACAATAATGGTCGTGTCGGCGAGATCGTTTCGTTTCGCTACCATCCGACAGAATTGTTCGCCGTTGATGTTCGGCATGACCAGATCAAGAAAGATGATGTCCGGGGTGAACCCGGAGAGCAGATCAAAGGCGGAAAGTCCATCCTCTGCTGCCATGACCGTGAAATCTTCTTTTTCCAGGGCTGAAGAGAGGAGCTTTCTGATGACGGGATTGTTGTCGACAACGAGAATTTTTTTCATTTACGGCAAATCAGAAAAGGGCGGAATTTGTTTAGAAAATAAAAAAAATAATAGCAAGATGGAGAAAGCGGGTAAAGGAGAAAAAAATTATTTCCGACACTCCTGCTGCCGGATTGCTTCATAAAGGACAATACCAGCCGCCATGGCCAGATTGAGGCTTCTGATGTGAGGGTTTGACATCGGGAGAAAATAACAGCGGTCATGATAGAGGCGAAGAATGTCCGCTGGCAGCCCTTTTGTTTCCTTGCCGAAGATGAGAAAATCGCCGGGATTGAAGGACGCCCCGGTATAAGGTTGTGCTGCCTTCTTGCTGAAAAAAAAGAGTTTTGTTTCCCTCTGGGCGGCAAGAAACTGGTCAAGACTGTCCCAGTATGTGATGGTGACGTATTGCCAGTAATCAAGACCGGCGCGTTTCAGATAGCGATTGTCAGTGCTGAATCCGAGTGGCCGGACCAGATGGAGTACCGTATCAGTCGCGCCGCAGAGACGGGCGATACTGCCGGTGTTGGGAGGAATTTCCGGCTCCACCAGGACAATATTGAAGGGAAGAGGGGACAAGATCGCTACAGCAGCCTGATCTTTTCGTCGGACTGCACCACCATGCGTCGTACATAGAGGGTCTGGGGGGCGGAAGCGGAAGCGATCATACTGGACAGTTCCGTGATGTTTTGCCGGAAACGCTCCAGATCAGCGCCTGCCAGGACGCTGCGAGCGTCCATTTTCAGGGTGAGGGGATCCTTGAAGTGGCCCCGATGCTCAACCCGATAATCAAGATGGGGGCCAGTGGAAAGACCGGAAGAACCGACATAGCCGATAATATCCTTCTGGCTGACCATCCCGCCTTTTTTGAGATCTTTGCCAAAACGAGAGAGATGACCGTAATAGGTTTTGTACCCACCCTGATGGGAAAGGACGATCTGTCGGCCGAAACCGCCTTCAAACCCCATGGAGACCACCTTGCCGTCCGCCGCTGCCATGATCGGGGTACCGACCGGTGCGGCGAGATCAACCCCGAGATGAGGGCGAACAACCCCGAGAATGGGATGCCGGCGATTATGGGTGAAGCTGGAGGTGACCCGCCCGACCGGAACCGGAGACTTGATGAAAAAGGCGCCGAGCTCATTGCCTGCGGCGTCATAGTAGGCGCCACGCTCCTGATCGTCCGTTGCGTAGTAATAGCCCTCGAACGAATGGGAGTCAATCTGCTGATAGCGGGCAAAGAGAATTTTGCCGTAGCCGATGAAAGAGTCATCCTTGTAATACTCTTCAAAAACGAGGCGGAAGGTATCGCCTTTGCGGGTTTCCGTATTGAAATCGATCCGGGAGGCAAAGATGTCGGCAAAGGCATACAGCAGGGAGGGTTGCAGATTGGAGCGGGAAAAAGCATCAAAGAGGGAAGAGGAAATCTCACCGTCAACCATGCAGGTCTTGACGTTGAGGTCAACCGCCTCTTTCTGTGCCTTAAAGGTGTCGTCGTTTTCCCTGATAACGGAATAACTGTCGAGAGGACCGGATTCGTATTCGCAACGGAGCAGTTTTCCCTCCTCGTCCAGGTAGACACGATAGGTGTCGTTGGGACGCAGACGACGAAAATCGAGGCAGTCTGCCAGATAGTCGACGATCTGACGTCGTACCTCGGCCGGGAGGTTGTCTCTTGCCAGCGACGCGCTCAGGGATTCGCCACGCAGCAGCCGGCCTTCGACCAGGGTGTGGAAGTAATCGCCGGCTGGTTCGTTGGGTTGCGGTTCGGTCTCTTCAGCAGGCGATAATGATGCGGTGGCGTCGGCTGGAGACAGGTTGGTCTGGAAACGGGCAAGACCGGCGATGATGCCGGCGGCGACAAAAACAACAATGGCGAAATTCATCAGCAGCGTTTTGTGTTCCTTCGTCATAAAAAGTCCTCTTTTTGCAGGCATGAAAAACCATGCTCTGCCGGTGACGGTATCGCAAAAGACGCTTGTCCCGGCGGCCGAAATGGGACGGGAGATTTTTCGGCAAAACCTCTGCGTCCTTCGGCAACGATCATCAATTTTCTAGCAAGATCCGTCTGTTATTACAATACCTAATTTTGCAAAAAAGAAAATATGCTTATATTTTAATGTGTTATGTTGTGTAGCCGCTACCTGCTCGTGTTGTTTTCCGCATGGACTTTTTTTGTTCCAGTTCTCTTTATCCTTGATAATCCGCCGTGTTTCCTGGTAATTAATGATCCTTTCGGACCCTCACTGACGGCGTGCATACGCAAGTCCTGTGCCTTTTGCATGAAATTTTCATGCCGGCATGGGACGCTGCCTCGTTCCGAAAGGAGTTATCCCGGGTAAAGTCATGCAATCGGGCGTATCGTCAGATACCGCCCATCACGAATTTTGACAGGAGTGTTTCGTTCAATGGCGTTAATTGTTCAAAAATTTGGCGGTACCTCTGTTGCCAATCCGGAAAAAATCAAGGCCGTAGCGGACCGGGTCATGGAAAACCACCGGAAAGGCAACCAAATGGTTGTCGTCCTGTCGGCCATGGCCGGCGAGACCAACCGTCTGGTCGCCCTCGGCAAACAGATGCAGACCATTCCCGACCCGCGGGAGATGGATGTTTTGCTGGCCACCGGTGAGCAGATCACAGTGGCTTTGTTTGCCATGGCGGTCAAGGCGGCCGGGTTTGATTCGGTTTCCCTGCTCGGCGACCAGGTAAAGATCAGCACCGATGCCATGCACACCAAGGCGCGCATCAAGGAGATCAACGCCGACCTGATCAAAAATCATCTCAATCATGGCAGGATTGTCGTTGTCGCCGGTTTTCAGGGGGTGACGGAAGAGGGAGACATCACCACCCTGGGCCGGGGCGGTTCCGACACCACGGCCGTCGCCCTGGCCGCGGCCCTGAAGGCGGATGAGTGTGAAATCTATACCGATGTTGAGGGGGTTTACACCACCGACCCCAACGTCTGTCCGTCCGCCCGCAAGATTGACAGAATAACCTATGATGAAATGCTGGAACTCGCGAGCCTCGGCGCCAAGGTGCTGGATATCCGTTCCGTGGGTCTGGCGAAACGATACAGAGTACCGGTCCATGTCCGGTCGACCTTTACGCAGACACCGGGGACATGGGTCGTTGAGGAGGATAAAATGATGGAGTCCATGCTGGTTTCAGGTGTTACATACAACAAGAACGAGGCGCGCATCACCTTCACCAGGGTGCCGGACAAGCCGGGCATCGCCTCACGTATTTTCAATCCGATTTCCGATGCCGGCATCGTGGTGGACATGATTATTCAAAATACCCGGGAAGGCGAAATGACGGACATGACCTTCACCGTACCCCGCACCGATTATGACCGGGCGATGCTGATCGTGGAAAAGATCGCCAAAGAGATAGGGGCGGAAAGCGTCACCGGTGACCAGAAAATCGCCAAGGTGTCCATCGTCGGTGTCGGCATGCGCAATCATTCCGGCATCGCCACCACCATGTTTCACATCCTGGCGCGGGAAAACATCAATATTCTGATGATCTCCACCTCGGAGATCAAGATCTCCTGCATTATCGATGAAAAATACACCGAGCTCGCCGTCCGCGCCCTCCACGACGCCTTTGAGCTGGATAAGGAAAATGCCCCATTGGAAGAACACCAGTAAAACGGAGAGATCATGAGCAGACGACTGACAATATACGATACCACCCTGCGTGACGGATGCCAGGCGGAAAACTTCAACCTGTCCGTGGAGGACAAGGTGCGGGTCACCCTGAAACTCGACGAGCTGGGTATCGATTTTGTCGAAGGCGGCTGGCCCGGCGCTAATCCTGCGGCGACCCGGTTTTTCGATGAGATGCGCAATTATGAACTCAAGCATGTGCAGCTCGCCGCCTTTGGCAGCACCCGGCTCTTTCATAATCCCGTCGATGCCGACGCCAACCTGCAGGCCCTGATTGCGGCCCGCACCCCGGTAATCACCATCTTCGGCAAAAGCTGGGATATCCATGTCCGTGAGGCGCTGCGCATCGAGCTGGAGGACAACCTGCTCATCATCGAGGATTCCCTGGCCCATCTCCGGCCCCATGTCAGACATCTCTTCTACGACGCCGAACATTTTTTCGACGGCTTCAAGCATAACCGGGACTACGCCTTGGCAAGCCTCGATCGGGCGGTGCGGGGCGGGGCGGAAATCCTGGTGCTGTGCGACACCAACGGCGGCACCTTGCCTAACGAGCTGCCCGAGATCTTCCAGGAGGTGCGCAATTTCCTGGCCCGTCACGGGCACGAGGTGGAACTCGGCATCCACGCCCACAACGATTCGGAAACGGCGGTGGCCAATTCCCTGGTCGCCATTGCCATGGGCGCCTCCCAGGTACAGGGCACCATCAACGGCTATGGTGAACGGTGCGGCAACTGTAATCTGACCTCTGTCATCCCGGCCCTGGCCCTGAAGCAGGGATATCAGTTCTCAGCCGCCAACAATCTGAAAAAACTCAGCGAGACCTCCCGGTTTATCAACGAGCTGGCCAATCTGCCGCACAACCGCTACCAGCCCTATGTCGGCGCCTCGGCCTTTGCCCACAAAGGCGGCATCCATGTCAGCGCGGTGAAGCGAAACCCGCTGACTTACGAACACATCGACCCGGAGAGGATCGGCAATATCCGCCGCATTCTCATTTCCGATCAGTCGGGTCGCAGCAATGTCCTCCACAAGGCGAAAAAGTTCGGCATCGACCTCGACAGTCATGATCCGGTGGTCACCTCGATCCTCAAGGAGTTAAAGACCCTCGAAGATCAGGGTTTTCAGTATGAAGGGGCAGAGGCGTCTTTCGAGCTGTTGATGCGCCGCGCTCTCGGTGTCCAGCGCCGATACTTTACCCTGCTCGGTTTTCGGGTCATCAACCAGAAAACCGATATGGATCAGCCGCCCCAGGCTGAGGCAACCATTCGTCTTGAGGTGGGCGGTGAGATGGTCCATACCGCTGCCTTGGGCGACGGTCCGGTCAATGCCTTGGACAATGCTCTCCGCAAGGCCCTGTCACGGTTTTATCCGACCCTTGCCGAGATGTGGCTCAGTGATTACCGAGTCCGCGTCCTGGCCAGCGAGCATGGCACCGGGGCCCGGGTCAGGGTGCTGATCGAATCACGCGACAAGGAGTCCGAATGGGGTACCGTCGGTGTCTCCCATGATATCCTTGAGGCAAGCTGGCAGGCGCTGGTGGACAGTATCAGCTATAAACTGATGAAGGATGAAAAACGGAAACAGCCGGCCTGAGGAGATAAAAGCCTGTCAGGACAGGGATGAGCGCATCGTCGTCCTCCTCGGCGCAGGTCTGCTGATCGTCCTGTCCAGCCTGGTTTCATTTTTTTTTCGCGATCAGACCCCGCCGGCGGCTGACCTGCCGCCGGCTCATCTGCTCCGAACCGCCGAACAGCAGGAGTTCGCACCACTCTTTTTTCTTCCCATCGATCTCAATCAGGCGGACGCGGAACTGCTGCAGATTATCCCCGGCATCGGTCCCGCCATTTCCCAACGGATTATCGCCCTCAGGGATAAGCGTAATGGCTATTCCCGGATAAGCGAGCTGCTTGACGTGCCCGGCATCGGGCCGGCCAAGCTGGCCGGGATCATCGGCTATTGCCGGCTTGGCGACAGGAAAAATGAAAACCAACCACAGAGATCACAGAGCTTACGGAGATAACTGATTGTCATTTCGTCATTCAGAATATTTGCTCCGTGTTCTCCGTGCCCTGAGGAGAAAAAAAATTAACGCCGCCTCTTATCTGATGGATCGGACAAAGTCCGCCATATCGCGGCGAATCCCCTCGTAGCGTTCATGGCTCAACCCGGCGCCCAAAGCAACCTTGCGAGCCATCTCAGCAGTGAGAAAATCACCCGGTCCGTGAGCATCGGCGTTGACCACCAGCCGCGCCCCGCACTCCTCGGCGATTTTCGCCACATGGCCATTGGTGAGGGAATGCCCCTTGCGGCCGGACAGCTCGATCATCACCCCCTTTTCCGCCGCCAGTCGGGCATCCTCACGGCTGAGGAAGCCGGGATGAGCCAGCACGTCGACGCCGGCCTCGATGGCTGCCCGGTTGGTGCCGGGCCGGACCGGTTCGACAATGGTCTCACCATGGCCGACCACCACCTGGGCCCCGAGTTTGCGTGCATGGGCAGTCAATTGCGCCATCAGTTCCGGCGGCACATGGGTCAGCTCGATGCCGGCCAGCAGCCGGGTGGTGGCGTAGCGGTTCATATCCTGGGCCGCTTTGAGAATGCGGGGAACAAGAAAATCGATATTGGAGGAATCGGCATGATCGGTGATGGCGATGGCCTCGTAACCGAGCACCTCGACCCGACGCAGATGTTCGGCCGGCACCAGTTCGCCGTCGCTGAAGAAACAGTGGGTATGCAGATCGATCATGGGTGTTCTCCTTCTCGTGATGGGATCTTGTTCCTGACGGAATAAAAGATCATAGCATTTCGCCCCGCAGGGAGTTGAGGCAGGCCTCGCGGATGATGACATCAACAAACTGTCCAGGAAACAGCGGGGCAGGGGAGATGAAGTTGACCGTGTGATTGCTGCTGCTGCGACCGGCCCACTGATTACCGTCCTCTGATCGGCTTTCCCCTTCAACCATCAGGCGCACTGTTTTGCCGATGTACTCCCGATGGCGGGCAAGAGAGATCTCCTTTTGCAGCTCCTGCAGTTCAGCCAGTCGCTCGATCTTTTCCTCTTCACTCACCGTCTCTGCAAAATCACAGGATCGGGCCGGCGGTCGGCTTGAATATTTGAAAGAAAAGGCGCCATGATAACGCACCAGACGCAGCAGGTCCATGGTCGACTCAAAATCCTGCCGACTTTCTCCCGGAAAACCAACTATGATATCGGTGGTGAGGGCGATTTCCGGGCAGTATGCGCGAAGTTTCTCCACTTTCTCCAGATAGTTTTCAATGGTGTATCGACGATTCATCCGTTTGAGCACCTGGTTGGAACCCGCCTGCACCGGCAGATGGAAATGATGACACAGCTTCTCCAGTTCGGTGAAGCAGCACATCAATTCCTCGGAGAGGTCCTTGGGGTTCGAGGTGGTAAAACGGATTCTCTCGATCCCGTCAACCCCGGCAACCTGGCGGAGCAGGTTGGCAAAGGAGGTACGTTCGTTGACCGGCTGGTCGTTGCCGTAGGAGTTGACGTTCTGGCCAAGCAGAGTGATCTCGCGGACACCACCGGCCGCCAGGTGGCGAATCTCTGTCAGGATATCATCGGTCCGGCGGCTGATCTCCCGACCACGGGTGTAGGGAACGATACAGTAGGTGCAGAAATTGTTGCAACCCTGCATGATGGTGACAAAGCGTTTGTGAGGCTGACCATGGCGCAAGGACGGAAGGAAAGGGGGGATCCGGAAGGACGTGTCCTGTTCAATGGCTACGATGCCGCCGCTGCGGGATTCCGCCTGGCGGAACAGATCGGGCAGGCGATAAATATGCTGCGGTCCGACGACAAGATCGACATGGGGCATCCGGGAAAGCATCTTCGCCCCCTCCTGCTGGGCAACACAGCCGGTGGCGGCAATGATCAGGCCCGGTTTTTCCCGTTTTCTCCTGCGCAGGGCGCCAAGCAGACTGTAGGCCTTCTGTTCAGCCTTGCCGCGGATGCTGCAGGTGTTGACGATAATGGCATCGGCTTCCTGCAGCGAGGCGGCTGAGTCGTATCCGGGCCTTAAAAGCTGCCGCATGATTTCCGAATCCCGGTCATTCATCTGACAGCCGAATGTTTCGATGTAAAGCAGTTTTTTATTCATTCTCGGTCGTTGAGAGTGTGGCGAAAGCACCCTTTGCCCTGTCCAGCGCCGCCACTGCCAGACGATAATCGTAAAGGGCATCGTGATAATTGGTCATGGCCCGGGTCAACAGGGTCTGGGCGTCAAGGACAGCAGTGGAAGTGGCAAGCTGAACTTGATACTGCGCCTTGTTGATCCGATAATTTTCCCGGGCGTGTTCGATGGCCTTTTCCGTCACAGCGATTCTCTTTTCCGCCTGTTGCAGCCGAAGAAAGGCATCTCTGACGTCAAGGGTCACCTCGTTGCGGATTGTTATTGCCAGCTCTTTTGTTTTCGTAAGATTTTCTTTCGCGGCGATGACCTCGTCACGATCCTGTCGCCAGGTCCACAACTTCCAGCTGGCCATGGCCTTGATGGTTTTCACCTCATGGGGGCCGTGGGAGTAAGGAGCGCCGCTCACCTCGTCCCCCATACGTTCATAAGAGGCGGACAGGGAAACTGATGGCAGATAGGGCGCTTTTTTCAGGATGATGTCGTTCTCTGCCATGACAATTTCCTGCTCCGCGCGGCTCATCTCAGGTCGCCGGGCCAAGGCTTCGCGGACGGCATTCTGCCAGGACGGTTCAGGAAAAGAGACCTCAGCAGGATCACTCACCTGCAGAGGGGTGTCAACCGGCCGTTGCATCAGTATATTGAGCCGTGCTTGGGCCAGGGTCAGTCGGGTTTCGGCGTCAACCAGATCCTGTTCTCCCTGGGCAAGCTCAACCTCACTCTGCAACATGTCATTTTTTGGAATGAGACCGGCCTCGTAAAAGGCCCTCGCGTCCCGGACATGGGACTGAAGTCGGAGCACCGCCTGAGCCGCCTCTTCGGCCTGTTTGGTGGTTCGCAACAGTTCATAATACCGGAGATGTGCCTCGTAGACAAGGGAGTTGATCATTTCTTCCAGATCTGAGGCTGCGGTTTCCACCGCCAGATCGGCCTGCCGCACTGCGGTCACCAGGGCCCTGCCGCGATAAAGGGGTTGCTCGGCCACCAGACCGTAGGAAAACTGCTCCCCCGGGAGAATCATGGCATCCGGTTGGTGCAGATAAGCATATTGACCGGAGAGGGTCGGGTAAAGATCCTTACGAACCCCGCTTCCCACTGCCCGGCGGCGGGCCAGTTCGGCGCGACTGGCTGCAATTTGAGGGTTGTCTGCAAGCACCGCGGCGATGCAGTCGTCAAGGGTCAGTGCCGGGATCCTGTCAGCAGCTTCGGTGCAAAGGAGGGCAGGACAGGAGACGACAACGAAGAGCAGCAGAAAAAAAGACAGTTTCGTGATCATCCCAATCCTTCTCCATGTGATCCTGAACAAAGCGACGGGGCGATGTCACGGAGCAGGGCGAAAAGAAAACAGGTAAACCATTCCGGATAACGGACGACGACGAGCCCGGTGCCGGCATCAATGGTGGACAGAATCGCCATGCCGTCATAGCCCTCAAGCAGAAATTTGAGATAGTGAATGCGGCGCGGCGAGATGCGGAGATAAAGCTTCCTGATCTCGCCGGCATACGGCCATGGAACGGTCATACCGAAAGTTCTGTATCACCGGCGCCGAGCAGGGCCTTGTACCGTTCAAGGCGCGGCTCAACGACTTCCGTAAGAAACTCCTCGGTCTGCTCCGGTGCCCGGCCGACAAATTCAGCGCCGCTGCCCACCATGGACTCTAGCTCCTTCACAGTAAAGGGGATGGCCGGATCATCACCGAGACGCTGAAGAAGATCGTTGTCCTTGCCTTCCTCCTTCACCACCCTGCCGGCCGCCACTGAGTGGATTTTAATGATTTCATGCATCTCCTGACGGCTTTTTCCTTTCTCGACTGAGGCCATCAGAATTTTTTCAGTGGCCATGAAAGGCAATTCCATTCGAAGATGACGAGCAATCTGTTGCGGAAAAACAACCATTTTTGACGTAATATTGAGATAAAGCTTTAGTATGGCATCGGTCAAAAGAAAGGCCTGTGGGATATCCATTCTTCGGATGGCCGAGTCATCGAGGGTTCGCTCAAACCATTGATTAGCATAGGTTGCGGCAAAATCCGCAGGCAGGCCCATCAGCTTACGGGCAAGACCGGTCATCCGTTCACTGCGCATGGGGTTGCGCTTGTAAGCCATGGCTGAACTGCCGACCTGGCCGCTGGCAAAGGGCTCTTCCTGGACCTTGAGATTGGAGAGCAGCCGCAAATCCACCGCGAATTTGTGGGCCGTCGCGCCAATACCGGCCAGGGTTTCGGCGATCTTCATGTCAAGTTTCCGAGTATAAGTCTGGCCTGTGACATCAAAAACATCGTTAAATCCAAGCTTTTTGGCGACAAGTTTATCAAGTTTACGAACTTTGTCATGGTCGCCATTGAAGAGTTCGAGAAAGGTTGCCTGGGTGCCGACCGTTCCCTTGGCTCCCCGGGCCTTGAACTGCTTCTCCAGGTGTTCAATGTAGTCAAGATCCATCAGCAGATCCTGAATGTAAAGAGTGTGGCGCTTGCCGACCGTGGTGGGCTGGGCAGGCTGATAATGGGTGTAGCCGAGGGTGGCCAGGGCCTTGTGAGTCCGGCAGAAGGAGGCCAGGTTGGCAACGACATTGAGCAGCGCCTTCGTGATCAGGTTGAGAGCTCGGCGCTGAAGAATAAGATCGGTGTTGCAGCCGACAAACTGCGAGGTGGCGCCGAGATGAATGATCGGCTCAGCTGTCGGGCACTGGCAACCATAGGCGTAAACATGGGCCATGACATCGTGACGGATTTCTTTTTCCTTTTGGGCGGCAACATCAAAGTTGATGTCGGTCTCAAAGCGTTTCATCTCGTCGATCATTGGCTGGGTCACGAGGGACAGACCAAGCTCGTGCTGGGCCTCGGCCAGGGCGATCCAGCAGCGCCGCCAGGTGGCAAATTTTGTCTGTTCCGAAAATATCTGCTGCATCTCCCGACTGGTATAACGACTGACCAGCGGTTCCTGATAGATCTCTCTGTTCATGAAGTGACTCCCGTTGATGATGCTGTCAAAAAAAACGATCGAGCTGTATAGCTTGCGACAAAATATCTAGAACATTTAGCACCAGCCGTTCAAAAAGAAAACCCTCTAATCGAAATGTCGCATAATGTATATTATGTTAAATTTAATTTCATTCAAAAAAAACAATGTGTTACCCGGAATGCCTTCACCGGGAAAATCACTGCACCGCCCTGTTCCGCTGGTCCCCTTGCAGCCTTTGACTCGCTTCCGCATATTCGATCATCATCTGAATATTCGTGTTGCCGCGAAAGGTGTTTATTTTTAACTTGAAGGCGCAGCGGATCAACTCGCCCCCCTTGATCGACACCTCTTCTTCGGCGTTCTCCAGGGCGCGAAACCAGATCCCGTGAAATGTGCGGCCATTGTTCGCCTCCAGGGTCATGGCGAGATGAATCGACTCGGCTCCCACCGGTCTAATCCTTTTCACGGTGAACATTCCCTCAAAAACCGGCTCGTCGAACTCTCGGCCAAAGGGTTCAAGGGCGTGTAGCTCAGCGATGGTTTCAAAGGTCATATCCCGGGTCGGCAACGGCCCATCAGTGGTGATGATCGGACGGAGAACACGTCCTGCCGTTTCATCGCAGACGACCTTTTCAAAGGCGGCACTGAACTCCGCGAGCTTTTCCAGGCGAATCTTCAGCCCGGCAGCACCACTGTGGCCGCCAAAGGAGAGAAAGAGCTCCGGCCTTTTTTCATGGATTTTTTGCAGAACATTGCGAACATCCACCTCCGGAACGGAGCGAACCGATCCGGACAAGATATCACTTTCTTTGGTAGGACTCAATACCACGGCTGGTCGGCCGCAGTCATCGACAAGCCGCGAGGCGACTATCCCCTGCACGCCGGGATGAAAAGCAGCGTCAGCGACGACGATGGACCGTCGCCCCGACCGAATCTGACACATTGCCTCTTTTCGTGCGGTTCTCACCATTTCTCTTTCCGCGCTCTTGCGTTGCTCGTTGTTCTTTTCGAGCTTAAGCAGCTGTGCCTCCGCCTGTTCCGTACTCTCGGCAAGAAAAAAATTAAGGGCTGCATAGGGGTCGGCCATTCTGCCCCGTGCATTGATGCGAGGTGCTACCTGAAAGGCGAGATCTTCGGCGGTAAAGGGAGAATCATCGGTTTTGCCAAGCAGGGAGGCCAATGAAAACCATGAGGGTTTGGTTTTGCGGTTGATGATCCGTAAGCCGCTGACGACAACGGCGCGGTTGGTGCCGCTGAAAAAGGAAACCGCATCCGCCACCGTGCTCAGGGCAACATAGTCAAGAAGACTTGCCAATTGGTTCGCTGTTTCAAAGAGATATTTTTTTTCTCTGAGAACGTTTCGAACGAGACACATCACCAGCCAGCTGACCATGCAGCCGGATATGAGCTTGTCCGGATAGCGGCAATCCTCGCGACTCGGGTTCACCGTTGCCGCCGCCGAGACCGGAATGCCTTCGGCGGGAATGGCATGGTGATCGGTGACAATGACGGTCATCCCCGCCTCTTTCAATCTTTTGATCTGTTTTTCGTCAGAGGAGCCGCAATCAGCGGTGATGATAAGATTGGGTTGTTGGTGTTGCGTGAGGATACGATCGGCCAGGTTCTGACTGATGCCGTAACCGTCGTTCATCCGGTGTCCGATAAAACTTGACAGCAGGTCGGTTTTTACCCCGAAATGGCGCAGTGATTCGTGGACGACGACGTGGGAACAGATACCGTCCACGTCGTAGTCTGTCAGGATGCCGATTCTTTTTTTTTCAAGAATCGCCTCGACGATGACGGCGGCCGCAGTTGCGCCATCCTCCAGACTGTTCGGGTGGTGGAGATTGTTCAGGGTCGGGAAGAGAACGGATTTCAGTTCGCCATTGGCGCGGGTCGCCCGGCCGGCAATGATCCGACTCTGAAGTTCTGTAAAACCGTACTTGCGCGCTTCAGAAAAAGCTGACGAATTTTCAACACGTTGCACGATTTCCTTACGAAACATTGTTATATTGCTCTTTTCTGTTAAGATATCGCTGATGTCGTCTTAGCAAGCCAAGGCCTGACGGATAAAATTTCTGATTTTGTTCGTTTCGTCCGGCCGGAACCAATTGATGGCACCGTCGTGGCCAAACCAGGTAAGCTGACGCTTGGCGTAGCGTCGGGTGTCCCTGGCCAGCAACTCCAGGGTTTTTTCCCAGGACCAGAGGCGATCGATAAAATTGATCATGTGCCGGTACCCAATGGATTGCATAGGGTTGAGCTCGCGGGGAAAACCCATGGCCAGCAGCCGTTCCACCTCTTCAAGCAGTCCCTGGCTCACCATCAGCCCCACCCGATGGTTGATGCGGGTGTACAGTTCCTGTCGCTCCATGGTCAACCCGATCCGCACGGTGCGGTTTTGGCCCGACTGCCGAGCCTTTTCCTGTTGCTGACGATTGAGATGGGTGCTCCATGGCGTCCCGGTGGCCAGCCAGACCTCCATGGCCCGAACCAGTCGCTGGGGATCATGGGGATGGATTCTGGCCGCGCTTTCCGGATCGATTGATTGCAGTCTGCGGTGAAGCGTTTCCGCTCCCTCTTTCTGTAACTCGGCTTGCACCAGCTGCCGGATCTCCTCCGGCACCTCGGGCATGGCAAAGATTCCTTCCAGTAACCCCTTCATATAGAGGCCGGTCCCCCCCACCAGCATGGGCAGACGGCCGCAGCTCCGCACCCCGGCGATCGCCTCTTCCGCATCCCGTGTATAACGGGCAACGTGATACGGTTCGTCCGGATCAACATAATCGATCAGATGATGCACCACCCGTTGCCGCTCGGCCCGACTCGGTTTGGCGGTGCCGATATCCATGTGACGGTAGATCTGCATGGAGTCCATGGAGATGATCTCACACCCGAAAACTTCGGCAAGGGTCAGGGAGAGTTCCGTTTTGCCGATGGCGGTCGGGCCGACAAGGATGATGAGCGGCGCTCTCGGAGTGCTGGTGGTCACGGGCTGCCTTTTTGTGGATGCAAGGAGTGATGCGCTCGTGGAGAGTACTGGTTCGTCAAGTACGCAACAGTTTTGATATCCAAGGCGCGCTGATGTCGCGAAAGCGGTGGTATCCAGAGGGGACGCCGAGCATTTCGCGATCCCGCCGCAGCATTATAAGGAGATCCAGACTTTTCGCGATGCCAGCAAGTAGTAGATGACAACAACCTCTCTTTACACTATTATTTCTCTTTTTTCAGCCATTGAATGCAGGACGGTCTTGCAAAAAAAACGCAAGCCATGGCGGGTATGAAAGTGAAAACAACCCGTTACAATACAGCGACCATCGCAATCGTGGTTTTTTTTTACAATTTCGACAATGCATGCGGATGCGACTCTGGTCGCCTTTCGGGATCTTTCAGCAGGGTTGCCCGGTATACGGGCAGGAGTTGCAATGGGACAGAAAATTCTTATCATCGGCGGGGTGGCCCTGGGACCAAAGGCGGCCAGCCGGGCCAGACGGCTGGACCCGGAAGCGGAAATAACCCTTATTGATCAGGACTCGGTCATCTCTTACGGCGGTTGCGGCATTCCTTATTATGTCTGCGGGGATGTCGCCGAAGCGGAAGGACTGCGTTCCACCTCGTTTCACAGCCTGCGCGATGCCGCCTATTTCGCCCGGGAAAAGGGATTTGCCGTCAAAACGCTGTCCCGGGCGCTTCGCATCGACCGTCGGGAAAAGCAGGTACTGGTCCGCGATCTGGCCAGCGGCGCCGAAGAATTGCTCTCCTATGACAAACTGGTACTGGCCACCGGCAGTACTCCCTTTGCCCCCCCCCTGCCCGGCAGCGAGGCGGACGGCGTTTTCACCATCAGTGATCTGCACAAGGCGGTGGAGATCAAGGCTCGTCTGTCCCGCGGCGAGGTGAGTCGGGCCGTTGTCCTCGGCGGCGGCGCCATCGGTCTGGAAATGGCTGAGGCCATGACTGACCTGTGGGGCGTGGAAACCGTGGTGGTGGAAATGATGGAACAGATCCTGCCCCGCATCGTTGACGCCACCGTTGCGTCCATGGCCCGTCACCATCTGGAGGAAAAGGGCGTCATTGTCCATACCTCGGAAAAGGCGGAGGCCTTTCTCGTTGCAAACGGCAAGGTGCATGCGGTCAAAACAGACAAACGGACCATTGACGCCGATCTGGTCATCATGGCCGTCGGGGTGCGTCCCAACAGTCAACTGGCCCGGGAGGCCGGTCTTGCCATCGGACCGTTCGGCGGCATCGTCGTCAACCGCAGGATGCAGACCTCCGATCCTGCCATCTACGCCGGCGGCGACTGTGTCGAAATGATTGATCTGGTCAGCGGCGGCCACACCTATGCGCCGATGGGCTCCGTGGCCAACCGCCAGGGCCGGGTCATCGGCTCCAATCTCGCCGGTCGGCAGGAGACCTTCGACGGGGTGGTCGGCAGCTTCATCATTAAGCTCTTTGACAACTGTGTGGCCAAGACCGGTCTCAGTCTCGACATGGCCCGGACCCAGGGATTCGACGCCATCGCCGCCTTTGTCGTCCAGGCGGACCGGGCCCACTTCTACCCTGACAGCGGCATGCTTTTTATGCAGATGGTGGTGGAGAAAAAAACGCAGCGGGTGCTCGGCGTCCAAGGCATCGGCCCCCACAGCGACGCCCTGCTCGCCAGGATCGGGGCGGTGGCGGCGATCCTCAAGTACAGGCCGACCGTGCAGGATATCGCCAACCTGGAACTGCCTTACTCTCCGCCCTACGCGGCGGCTATGGATATTATCAATACCCTCGCCAATGCCGCCCAGAATATCCTGGAGGGCCGCAACCGACCGATCGACGCCCCGATCTTCATGGAAAAACTGAACCAGCGTGAGGAGGGCGATTATCTCTTTCTCGACGTGCGGGCCGCGGCCCAGGGCGCGCCGCTGGCCGCAACATATGGGCCGCACTGGCTGAATATTCCTAATGACGAACTGCTGGCCCGCATCGATGAGGTGCCGGCTGATCGGGAAATCATCCTGGTCTGCAACGCCGGCAGCCGTTCCTATGACGCCATGTGTCTGCTCCAGCAGATCCGCCCCCGCACCCGCAACCTGCAGGGCGGGATCGGTGCCTTGCGACGGATGGGAATTGTCCTGTAGGGCGCGCCACGACGTAAGATTTTATAAACACTCAAAATCAGCCACAGAGACCACAGAGGACGCGGAGATAGCAAAAAAAATCTCTGTGTCCACTGTGTTCTCAGTGGTAATTTTTTTAAGGGAGCTGTTTTTTCATTTTCTTTTAGACACCGGGAAAACCGGAGGAGATCACGTCATGCCGGAGAGGATTTACAATTTCAGTCCAGGGCCCGCCACCCTGCCCGTTGAGGTGCTGCAACAGGCGGCCATCGATATCGTCAACTACAACAACCGGGGCATCGGTCTCATCGAGCTGAGCCACCGCGGCAAGGATTTCATGGCGGTGGCCGAAGAGGCGGAGGCCCTGGTTCGTGAACTGCTGAACATCCCGGCGCATTACAAGGTGCTCTTCCTGCAGGGCGGCGCCTCCACCCAGTTTGCCATGGTGCCGATGAATCTGCTCGGGTCGGGCAAGAAGGGCTCGTATCTCAACACCGGCGTCTGGGCGAAAAAGGCGATCAAGGAGGCCAATATCGTGGCCTCGGCCCATGTCGCCTATTCAAGTGAGCCAAATAAATACGACCATGTGCCGGTCGATTCCGACTACACGGTTGATCCTGATGCCGAGTATCTCTACTTTGTCTCCAACAACACCATTTACGGCACCCAGTTCCACACCATGCCGAAATCGGACAAGATGCTGGTCTGCGATATGAGTTCCGACATCATGTCCCGGCCCTTTGCCATGGAACCTTTCGGGCTGGTTTTTGCCGGGGCGCAGAAGAACATCGGGCCAGCCGGCGCCACCCTGGTCATCGTCCGCGACGACCTGCTCGACCGGGTTCCGGAAACCGTGCCGACCATGTTCCGTTACAAGACCCACGCCGACAACGGGTCGATGTTCAACACCCCGCCCTGCTTCGCTATTTACATCATCGGCCTGGTCTGCAAATGGCTCAAAAAAATGGGCGGCGTGCCGGCGATCGAGAAGATCAACCGGGAAAAGGCGGCCATCCTCTATGACGCCATCGATGCTTCCGACTTTTTCCGGGGCCATGCCCACAAGGATTCCCGCTCGCTGATGAACGTCACCTTCAATTTGCCCACCCCGGAACTGGAAAAGAAATTCATCGAGGAGGCAGCCAAACAGGGGCTCGACGGCCTCAAAGGGCACCGCTCCATCGGCGGCATCCGCGCCTCGATCTACAATGCCTTCCCCAAACAGGGTGTCATTGATCTGGTGGCATTCATGAAGGAATTTGAAAAAAGCGCTTGATGTGCACTACGAAGGCAATGTGATACGGCCTCCCAGCGAGGCCGATTCCATTATCCTGCAGGTGACGGTGGGCTGTTCCCATAACCGCTGCACCTTCTGCGGGGCTTATAAGGATGTCCGTTTCCGCATCAAGGAACGGGAGGTGATCGATGCGGACATCGATTTTGCCGCGACATACTGCCGCCGCCAGAACAAGATCTTTCTCGCCGACGGCGACGCCCTGATCCTGCCGCAGAAGCGTCTCGTCCCCCTGCTGGAGGATATTCGGAAGAGGCTGCCCTGGGTCAACCGAGTCAGCCTTTATGCCAATGCCCGGTCGATCATGGCAAAATCGCCGGCAGAGTTGGGCGAACTGAAACGGCTCGGGCTCGATCGGGTCTACATGGGGGTGGAAAGCGGTTCGGACACGGTGCTGGCAACGATCCGCAAGGGCACGGACAGCGCCGGCATGATCAGGGCCGGTTGCCGGGTGCGGGAGGCCGGCCTGTTTCTCTCCGTCACCGTCCTGCTCGGTATCGGCGGCGAAGCCGGCTCCATGGAACACGCCATTGCCACCGGTCGGGTCGTCTCCGACTCCGGCGCCAACCAGATCGCCGCTCTCACCCTCATGCTCCTTCCAAACACTCCGCTTTATCTTGCCGAGAAAGCGAAACTATTTAACCTTCCTAGTCGAAACGGACTGCTGCGGGAGCTGCGCACCATGATAACGCACATCAGCGCGACGCGGGTTCAGTTCCAGGCCAATCACGCCTCCAACTATCTGCCCATCAACTGTCGTCTCAGCCGAGACAAGGAAAAAATTCTCACCATGATCGATCATGCCCTGGCGGACGGGACGGCGTTGCGACCGGAACATCTCCGCGCCCTCTGAGGCAGCCCTCCCCTTTCCCGTGTTCGGCAACATGGGGCAGGCAGATTTCGAAACAGGCCCCCATGCCCGGGGTATTCATGAGCCGCAGATCGCCGTTGAATTTCCGCATGAGCTGGCGGGAGATACTGAGTCCCAGCCCGGTACCCTGCCCTGCCGGCTTGGTCGTGAAAAAGGGGTCGAAGATGTTTTCCTCGGCCAGGGGATCAATGCCGCCGCCATTGTCTTCAATGGCGACACACCCCATCTCGCCCCTGCTGAAGACGCGGATGGTGATGACCGGCTCGAACTCCTCATCCGTTCTTGCCTTTTCCACCAGGGCATAGCGCGAGTTGGAGAGGAGATTGAGCAGCACCTGTTCAAATTCCGCCTGAATGGCCTGCACCGGCGGCACCTCGCCCTCCGTCTCCACCCGGACGGTGATCCCGTGATTATGAAACTGCATGCGACACAATGACAGGGCGTCGGCCAGGACATCGGCAAAGGTAAAGGAGCAGAGATCCTGGCAGGGATGGCCGAGGGTGCGGACATGGTCGATGAGGCGGGTGATGCGATTGACGTTGTCGAGCAGGACCTGCACGTCGCCCAGCATCTTTTCCTTGGTCAGCATGTGGCGCCGTTCCAGCAGCTGCCAGCCCTGCACGGTGATGGAGATGACATTGAGCGGCTGGTTGATTTCGTGGGCCATGGAAGTTGCCATCTCGCCCAGGGCCGCCATCCTGCCGCTGTGCACCTCGGCGGCCCGGCGATATTCGCTTTCCTTTTTGGCCTGAAGGAGCTTCAGGGTTTTCTGCAGCTCACAGCTGCGTTCCTCCACCATCTTTTCCAGCTGTTCCCGGTGTCTTTTCAGTTCCAGATGGGTACGTACCCTGGCCTTGACAATGGCGGCGCTGACCGGTTTGCAGAGAAAATCCACCGCGCCCATGGCAAGCCCCTTTTCATGATCCTCTTCTTCGGTTCTGGCGGTGATGAAAATGATCGGGATCTTTCTGAACCGTTCCTCCGCCTTCAGCAGCCGACACATTTCGTAGCCGCTCATGCCCGGCATCATGATATCGAGCAGAATCAGATCCGGCGGGTCGGCCTGAATCAGCTCAAGGGCTCGGGGAGCGCTGGTAACGGTGACGACCTCATATTCCTCTTCCAGCTTGTTGACCAGCACCTTGACACTGGCCGGCAGATCATCAACAACGAGTATTTTTTCCTTGGGCGATTCCGGGGGCACGGGCATTCCTTTCGGCAACTGGTTGAGAAAGCGGATATTTCAAAATTCAATAGCATGCTGAATAACAGCTATGTTATGAATTTCAAAAGATTTATACAACAGAAAAACGCAAAAAAAATACGTCCCTGCCGTGGTGTCTCATACATCTTATTGATTCCATGGTATAAATACAGTATGATCCCATGGTAATGACGAAAACCAAAGACCACATTGTGCAGATGTGTGACTCTCGCCGGACCCGGAAGGGAAATTGTTTACCCATATCCACAACAAACGCCCGCTGCAAAATCGAAATGGGCGAACAGACAGAGATCAGCATGGAGAACGGAACCTACAGAATCATGGTGGTTGATGATGAACCGGATATTGCCGAAGGCATTGCCGTCACCCTCTCCGCCCTGACCGGTCTGCATTTCTCTCCTTTCAGCAACGCCATGCAGGCCCTGTCGGCCTTCAAGAACCAGCCGTATGATCTTGTTCTCACCGACCTGACCATGCCCGGCATCGGCGGGTTCGATCTGGTCAGTCAGATCAAAAAAATCCGGCCGGGAACCGATTTTATCATCATCACCGCCCACAAATCACTGGAGGTCGTTCATCATTCTCATCTGCTGGGCGCCATGAAGATTTTCTATAAACCCTTCAATATCGAAGAACTGGAAAGGGCCGTACAGAACTGTCATCAGAAATTTCTTTTCTGGAAGGATCGCTTCCAGGAGGTCACCTCCGTCAACCGTTAACATTTTTTTCTCTGACCGCGTGTCCTCCTTTGCCCCAGCTACCCGCATCGACCTGAAAAATCTGACCCGAGAAGAAGTGGCTGTTCATGTCCGTGAACGCAATCTGCCACTCTACCGGGCAAAACAGATCTTTTCCTGGATCTACCGCCCCGGTGTTTCCGATTTTGCCGGGATGACTGATCTATCAAAAGAGTTGCGCCAGTCCCTGGCCGCTGAGTTTTCTATCAGTCGACTGACGCCGGAGATCATCGAGGTGTCCCGGGACGGCACGAGAAAATACGGTTTCCGGCTGGCAGACGGTCACATCATCGAGAGTGTGCTGATCCCGGAAGAGGACCGCTCTACCCTCTGCGTTTCCTCCCAGGTCGGCTGCGCCATGGGCTGCGCCTTCTGTCTCACCGGCACCATGGGTTTTCGAAGAAATCTCAGTTGCGCGGAAATGGTCAATCAGGTCTGCGCAGTGAACGACGATCTGCGCAGCAGGGGACTGGGGGAGATCAACAATCTGGTTTTCATGGGCATGGGGGAACCGCTGGCCAATTTCGACAACCTGGTCAGGGCGCTCTCGGTGCTGCTGGATGAAGCGGGACTCGACTTTTCCGATCGGCGCATTACCGTGTCCACCTGCGGCCTGGTCCCGAAAATGATGGAGCTGGCCGCGATCTTCAAGGTCAACCTCGCCGTTTCTCTCCACGCCGCGGATAACGAGACGCGCAGCCGCCTGATGCCGATCAATGCCCGCTATCCCCTCGACACCCTCCTTGACGCCTGCCGCAAACTGCCGATTCCCAAACGCAAGCGGATCATGTTCGAATACATCCTCCTTAAGGGCATCAACGACGCCGACAGCGACGCAATCCGGCTGGCCGCCATTCTGCGCGGCATCCCGGCCAAAATCAACCTGCTGCCTTGCAACGAAACTGCGCAGCTGCCCTTTGCCCGGCCCGATGACTCGCGGGTGGAGGCGTTTCAGAACATTCTCAAGGAACGGGGCTATACCGTGCTGCTGCGCGCCAGCCGCGGCGCCGATATTTCGGCGGCCTGCGGCCAGCTCGCCAGTGCCTCAACAGACAGGTTGCCTACCGATAGACAACCCGGTGATCCCTGCCCCGGCCACCACCACGGGCATGATGCTTGCCGCCGCGATGATGATCGCGGTATTTGTGGCTGTAATGCCGATGATGATCCCGCTCCGGCACCACAACCACCGTTGCCGGCGGCGGACAGTAGGGACGATACCGGTCAATGACCACCATCCTGTCCGGCGGTGGCGGCGGCACGACATAGACCGGCGCCGGGTCGTGGTAGACGTGATGGACATGGCGATGGTCATCCATCCCGCTGCCGATGATATAACCGAATACCCCGCCGACCGCCGCGCCGAGCAGAGTTGCTTCCGTGTCCCGGCCAACGGCATGGCCCACCGCCGCACCGCTGATCACCCCCACCGCTGTTCCCGCTCCTGCCCTGTCGGCCCTGGCGTCAACCGACGACAACATTGCCATGACGAGCAGCGCGCCAACAATCCCTTTTTTCATGACATCCTCCTTTCGTGGTTTTTCGTGCCTCTGTTTTTTTCAGTGGCGGTTCCCTGCATGACCATACTCTAGCGCAGAGAGCGGAAAAAAATAGAGGACATCGCCAGATGCGGCCTGTCATCCGACCCGACATCGGGTAGACATGCACGCTATTTCAGGAGGTTGGTCGTTGTTCCGGTCGCTCCGGATCCCTCTTCGATACGATAGGTAGCCATCCTGATATGGCTGTTCCGGCAACGGGGGCAGCGGCCCGGCCGACTCAAGCGGTGACGGCCGCTGAAGAGGTAGCCGCAGGTGAGACAGGCATAGGGCGACACCACCATCTTTGCCCCGGCTGCGGCAAGTGACCGGGCGATATGTTGCAGATGATCATACACCTCCCTTTCCCGGATGGAGACCTCCCGGGAGATTTCCCCGGCATTCATCTCCCGCTCGGTCAGCAGGGCAATGATCCGTTGCCGAACGGTGGACATGGGATTACATCCGGATTTTGGCTTCGGTCCGGCCCGGATTCTTTTCCAGATGACGGTAACGGTTCAGGGCGGTTTCGGTAAAGCGGCTGATAACATGGGGCAGATCAGATGACGCCCAGATAACGGAAAAGCTGTCGTGGTCCTGGACGGTGGCGCTGATGGAATAGGGAGGGGCCTGATTGGGCAGCAGGGCGATATCGTCGAAACCAACCTCGATCTGGCCGGCAAACACCTGGCGGAACAGCTCCTGCATGGTGTAGACAAAGAATTTTTTCACATCGGCGGTGGACTCGGCGGCGCCGATCTTTCTTCTGAATTCAGGCAACAGCTCGTTTTCGATTTTGCTGAACGAAAGTTGTGTTGTCATGCCGATTCTCCTTTTTCTTGTCATTAAATGAGGATACCAACCCATCCTCGCGCTTTATACCCTTGTTCCAATCACCCCTTGATCACCGCCAGCGGCCGCAGCTCAACCAGCACCTCGACCAGATCGAGCTGGTTGTCGATCACCTCGTCGATATTCTTGTAGGCGCCGGCTGCCTCATCCAGATCACCGACATGGCGGATGGCGTGAATAATACCCTGGTCGTCAAGTTTTTTCTGTTCCGCGGCGAGATCGAGCTGGCGCTGGGCCTGTTTGCGTCCCATTTTCCGGCCGGCGCCATGGGCGCAGGATTGAAAGCTCTCCATATTGCCGAGCCCCCGGACGATATAGCTGGGGCTGCCCTGGGAGCCGGGAATGATACCGGTTTCACCGGCCCGGGCACTGGTGGCGCCCTTGCGATGGACCATGACGTTTTTGTGAAAATGAGTCTCCAGGGCCGCGTAGTTGTGGGCGATGTTGATGATCGGCTCGAACATGACGCGAGGCTCCACCGCCTGCAGGGCGGCCTTGACCCTCTCCATCATCAGGGAACGGTTGGCATAGGCAAAATCGACGCAGTACTGCATCTCGCCGAGATAGGTCCTGCCCTCCGGACTCTCCACCGGCAGAAAGGCAAGCTGCCATTTTTCCGGAATGTGCGCCCCCCACCGGCGGTTCAGCTCAACGGCCAGCCTGTTGTAATGATTGGCAACCTGAAAGCCGAGATTACGGCTGCCGGAATGGATCATCAGCCACAGTCGACCGTCGCTGCCCCGCTGGATCTCGATGAAATGGTTGCCGCCCCCGAGGGTGCCGAGCTGGGTCAGGGCATTCCGGTACTCGCGGGAAACCACCGGCAGGGTCTGGAGACCTCCCCCCGGCGCCTGCGGCATCAGGTTTGCGTCCTGGGTCTTCTTATGATGAGCAAAGCCTAAGGGCACCAGATTTCTGACCCCGGCCAGCACCCCTTTTAATTTTTCCCGGGAAAGGGCATTGGCAGCCAACGAGGTGCGGACCGCACACATGCCGCAACCGATATCGACACCGACGGCATTGGGAATGACCACATCCTCGGCGGCCATGACGCCGCCGATGGGCATGCCGTATCCCTGGTGGGCATCGGGCATCACTGCCACATGCTTGAAAAGAAAGGGGAGATTGGCAAGGTTTTTCGCCTGCTCCAGGGCGCCGGATTCGATATCGTCAAGCCAGAGCTTGATCGGCTTCTTTTCGCTGGTGATGATCTGCTTCATGACCGAGCCTCCCTCCACGACACTAAGCTGGATAGTTACGGCAGAAAAACCTGCATGGTAAAATCATAGCACACCGGCAATTGCGGCACGGATATTTTTTGCTGGCGGCGCAAAAACAGAAAATCAACTGCAGAGATCACAGCGCGCCAAGAGGCAAGTAGTTGTAATTAATATGCGAGGCGCGCACATTTCGAGCAATGAGGCGTACTTGGGTACGTCGCAGTGACGAGATAATGTGCAGCAACGAAGCAGGTGGCGACTTTTTTGGGCCGCCATCATTTTTTACTCAGCCGAAAAAGAGGTTGTAGACGAGCTGCCAGACGAGCACAACCCCGTTCTGCTGGCCGGCAAAGAAAAAATGGGGTTTGGCTCCCCTTGCAAGACAGGTGATGCCGCCGTCCCGGCCGTCCAGTACGGCAACCACCCTGTCGTCGACCAGATCATGAATGCGGATCAAATCATCCATGGCGGCGGAGAGCAGATGCCGTCCGTTGCCAACCAACAGCAGCCTGGTCGATCCGGCATCAAGGCCCGGCCCCGGCAGCGTTGCCAGACAGGTTGCGTTCTGCCGGTCCCAGATCCGGATGGCATCGGCGGCGGTGGCGAAAAAATCACCGCTTGCCGACATGGCAAGTGCGGTGATCGACCGGTCGTGGGCACGAAAACGGGAGAGCGATTTTTTCCCTCTGGCGGCGAGGATCTCCACCGCACCATCCTCAGTACTGATCACCAGATCGAGCTGGTACGGGACAAAGGCCAGAGCGGTCACCGGCTGCCGGCAGTCCAGGGAGACAATTTTTTCGTTACCGCTCGCCACACTGCGGGTAACAAGCCGGCCGTCCGTCCCGCAGCTCGCAAAAAAACGGCCGTCTCCGGAAAAACCGATGGCCGCCCTCCCCTCGCCATGGACCTTTTTAGAGAAAATTTTTTCGCCGTTTGCCTTCCAGAAGAGAACGGTCCCTGATGCGGTTATAGCGGCGATGAGCGAGCCGTCCGGCGCAACGGCCAGATCGCTGAACGACTCGCCGCTGCCGGTCAACTCGCGGCTTTCCCACCTCCGGCCGTAGTGAAAGAGGCGAAGCGGACCGTTGCCGCAACAGAGGACAATCTTTTTCGTGCCAGGCAGGTGAGAGAGCAGGCGGACCGGTCCGTCACCTGCCCGCAGCACGGCAGCGCGCTGGACGCCGACAAGCTCCCGCGTCTCTCCTCTGGCCAGCAGGCGGGCATAGAGTGCCGACAAAAAGGGATTCTTCTCAAATCGTTCCCGTTGCCAGGCGGAGTGCAGGGTTTGAACGCACGACTCATAGCGCAACAGGCGCAACTGCTGGGACAGCACCGTCCGGTTGGCAGCCGCTGTCCGGCCCTGCCGATAAATAGCAAGGGAGCGGATTGGCGGACAGAGGAGATAAGGCGGGTCGTTTGCCTCGCCCGCCGCCGTCGCAGCGGCGATCCCTTGCACGGCGGCCAGCTGTTCGGTGGGGCACCCGTCCGCAACGGCGGCCTCGATCATGCCTGTCGTCCGGGCCGGGGAAAAACCTTCGTATTGCGTCCTGGCCAGCAGCAGATTGGCCACCGCCTCCGGCAACCGGTCGCGCAGGCGCAGGGCCTGATGAAGGAGGGCGATCCCCTGGCGGGGGCGGCCCGCGACAAGGGCGAGAACCGCCATGTTGTTGCAGTGGCAGGCCCGAAAATCACAGGAAAGCGCATAATAGGGGCAATCGGCGGAAAAAATCCGCCGATAAAGACCGTTGAGCAGGCGACGGAGGTGGGCCGCGGTCTCGTCATCCGCCACCGGTCCGGCGCAGCGGGCTGCAAAGGCGGCCAGCAGACCGCCGTTGCAGCCGCTGTCGCCCCGGCGTCCGGCCCGCAGTATGATTCCGAGCAGGGCGCCGATGGCGGCGACGGCGGCCTGCTCCATCTTCCCCTTTTCCTCATGGCTTACCGATAAGGCCAGCGGCTGGACCGGGTCACGGATCTTGATCAGGGAAGCGGGGGTGACGATGATGCTTTCCGGCGACAGCGGCGGACAGGGAAGATGAGCGGAAAGGAGATGCTCGACGCCGTGGCAGAGCTGGATGGCAAGCGAGAGGATGGTTCGCAGCGAGAGGTTGCCGTCATCCAGCAGCCGGGCGAGGCTCTCCCCTTCGATGTCTTCGAGGAAGAGAGCCGCGCCTCGGGAGGATACCGGGCCATAGCAGCTCTGCAGATGAGGATGGATGCCGAGGGCGGTCCAGGCGCGCATCAACCGGGACAACAGCGCCGTGCCGTCCTGTCGGCCGGCGAGCAGGGGGGAGAAATCCCGGGCAATAATCCGTTGTCGCCAGCCCGGCCGGGTGAGCAGGTATTCCCGGCAATCGTCCCCTGCCCTGCTGCGGGTGATGGTAAACGAACGCAGTTCCGGCAACAGGACGTGCTCCATGGCGTTCGTGGGGGGCGGCATGGTCCGTTCCGACGCTTACTCAACCTCTTTTATCTTGGCGAGCAGCATGACGATCTCCTCCCGTTCCGGCCCCACCGCCAGGGCAAGAGCCTTTTTCAGATGAAAGGTGCTGACCGGAAAATTACCTGCATAATAAAAATTTTTACCGAGATAGAGATGAGAGAGCATCAGGTTACCCCGTTTCGATTCGATCTGGCCGAGCTGAAAATAGACATCCGGATAGTCGGGAACGTGGTCCATGATCTGTTTGAAGAGAGCCTCGGCTCGTTCGCTGTTGCCGGACTGCTGCAAAACCAGGGCAAGATGATAGTTGCTGTACCAGCAGTCGGGATTTTTCGCCCTCGCCTCATCCAGATACATGCGGGCGGTCTCCAGTTGGCCGCCGTTGACATAGATTCTGCCGAGATCAGCCAGCAGGATCGGCTTGTCCGGAAAGGCGCGGATGACCTGGCGCAGTTTTTCTATCCCCTGCTCGTAATTACCGATGGAGACGTCGGCCAGGGCGAGCCCGTAAGTCGCCATGATCTTTGTCATCTCATCCGGCGCCTCGCGCATCTCCTTGCGATATCTGGCAAAGAGCTTCTGTGGCTCCTGGGTCAGGGAGGCGACCCGCTTCTGCATGCGGAGAAAATCGAACTGATCATAGTCGCGGTATCCTCCCGCCCCTTGCACGTGCATGAGATCCTCGACATAGTCCATCCGCAGCTTCGGTTTGGGATGGGTGAGCAGATACTGGGGGATGTTGCCCATGCGGATCTTCGATTCGCGGTACATCTTGTTGAGCATGGACAGCATTTCCTTCGGATCCCGCTGCTGCTTTTCCATCAGGGTGAAGCCGACCCGGTCCGCCTCCTCTTCGTCCTGGCGGCTGAACTCAAGATTCAATGCCGCGCCGGTGGCCATGCCGCCGGTGACCAGGGCCTGGGACAGGGCGCCGCCGCCGAGGGCGATACCGGCCAGCATCATTGCCAGGGTCCCGGCACTGACCTTGAGGGAATTCTCGATGCGCTGGGCGATGTGGCGGCACATGACATGGCCGCACTCGTGGGCGAGGACGCTGACGAATTCACCCTCGGTGTCCATGGCGCCGATGATGCCGGAATGGAAGAAGATCAGGCCGGAGGGGGTGGCAAAGGCGTTGAATTCCTTGTTGTTGATCACATAAAAACGGTAATCGAAATACTGGTTGCCGGCCCCGGCCAGCACCGCATCGCCCACATCGTTGACATACTGGAGCACGTCGAGTTCATCGACCAGCTTGAATTCGCGACGGATGACGGCCAGCATCTTTTCGCCGTACTCCCGTTCATCCTTGATGGAAAAGGCATGGGCCGCCGGGCTGCCGGACAGGGGGGAGAAATCGATACAGAGCAGGAAAAAGATTATCCAGAGGGAAACGAGCCGTTGTGCTGCTGCGGGAAAATACATGGTGATCCGTGGTGGTTTGCGCACCTGCCGTCCGCTTCTGTCATCATCCCGACCAGAAGGGGTGAGAAGGCGGATGGCAAAAATGAAAATTGACAACACTGAAAAAGTAAAGGTATTTTACACGCTGAGCCGCATCCGGTCAACCTCAAGCCTTTTTCTCCGTTAATTGACAACATGCTCTGCGAACTGCACATCACCAACCTGGCGTTGATCGACCGGCTGTCGCTGTCCTTCAACAGCGGCCTCTCCGTGCTGACCGGCGAGACCGGGGCCGGCAAATCGATCATTCTCCAGGCCATTCATCTGCTCTCCGGCGGCAAGGGGTCTGCCGCCTGGGTCCGCAACGGCACGGACAGCGCCACCATCGAGGCGCTCTTCGAGGTGGGCGATGACCGGAACGGACTGGCCGAACGCCTCAGAGAACAGGGTTTTGCAGTGGAGGACACCGTCATTCTCAAGCGGGTGCTCTCTGACCAGGGCCGCAGCCGTTTTTACGTCAACGGCAGTCCAGCCACCGCCAAAACCACCGGCGAACTGGCGGAGGAGCTGTTCAGCGTTGCCAGTCAGCACGACCATCAGCAACTGCTGGTGCCCCGTTATCAGCTCGACTTTATCGACACGGTGGGCGAACTGCGCATCGAGCGGACCGGCTTTGCCCAGCTCTTTGATCGCTATCAGCAGGTGAAAAACGAACTGGAGGCCATGCGGGCCAGGGAACAGGACAAGGAGCAGCGTCGCGATTTTCTCTCCTTTCAGCTCAATGAGATCGGCGAGGCCCGGCTGAGCGCCGCTGAGGATGAAAGGCTGGTTGAGGAAAAGGAACGCCTGAAAAGCGTCGATGAACTGACCCGGCTCGGTCGGAAAAGCTCCGCGCTGCTCCACGACGCCATTGACCCGCTTTCCCAGCTCCGCAAAAATCTGGCCGCCATGGCCGCCCTTGATCCGGCTCTGGGGCCGCTGGCCGAGGAGATCGCCGGCTACACCTTCCAGCTTGAGGAAAAGTCCCCTGACCTGCACGCCTATCTGGAGGCAATCCCCGATGATCCGCATCGACTGGAGGCGATCAGCGCCCGGCTTGATATCCTCTCCCGGCTCAAGCGAAAATACGGGCCGGAACTGGCCGACGTGATCGCCTTCGGCGACAAGGCGGCGGCCGAGCTGGCGGAAATCGAGGATCTGGACCATCGTCTGACCACGCTCTCCGCCGAGGTGGAGCTGCTGGAGGCGCATCTGTACGAGGCGGCGAATCAGCTCTCCAGCCGGCGGCGGGAGGTTGCAGCCCGGCTGGCGGAGACGATCCGCAATGAACTGACCGGGCTCAGTCTCGAACAGGCCATCTTCGAGATTCATTTTCCCGAGGGTGAAGACAAAACCGCCGGGCTCAACAGAACCGGGGCGGATCGACCGGTCTTCATGTTTTCCGCCAACCGGGGCGAACCGGTCAAACCGATTGCCCAGATCGCCTCAGGCGGCGAACTCTCCCGCCTGCTTCTCGCCCTCAAGTGCCTGCTGGCCCGCAAGGACCAGGTGGAAACCGTCATCTTCGACGAGGTGGACAGCGGCATCAGCGGCAAGGCGGCCGAATCGGTGGCCCGTAAAATCAGGGAACTGGCCGGTCATCACCAGGTGCTGTGCATCACCCACCTGCCGCAGATCGCCTCCTGCGCCGACGACCATTACCGGGTCAGCAAATCGGTGGCGGACGACCGGACCCGGACAACCATTGTCCGACTGGACAAGGACGAACGGGTCACCGAGCTTGCCGCCATGCTCGACGGCAATTCGGTGACGCAGCAAACCATGGCCTACGCCCGGGAGCTGATAAACCGCAATCGCCGCTGATGGCAAGCGGACGACGCGCCTCCTTGACGAGATCATCAAAATCAACCACGGAGACCGCAGAGCGCACAGAGGTAACCAATTGTAATTAAAGATTTTTTCTCTGCGCTCTCAGTGCTCTGTGGTGAAAAAAGACTTTTTACGGGTTTGTCAATACTGATATGAAAAAAAACGCAACCGCACTGGCCCTCTTTTCCGGGGGACTGGACAGCATCCTCGCCTGCCGGGTGGTGGCGGCGCAAGGGGTGCGGGTGATCGCCGTCAAATTCGTTACCCCCTTCTTCGATTATGACCTGCTGGCCGCTGAAGAGGCATATCGCCGCCGGATTCGGGAAACCTATGGTATCGAGGTCATGGTCCGCGACATCACCGATCCCTATCTCGCCATGCTGAGAGATCCGCCCCATGGCTACGGCAAGCACTTCAACCCCTGCATCGACTGCAAGATCCTCATGATCCGCACGGCAAAAGAGATGCTGGCCGACTTCGGCGCCTCCTGCATCATCACCGGGGAGGTCATCGGCCAGCGGCCCATGTCGCAGCGCAAAGACACCCTCCGCGTCATTGAACGGGACAGCGGCGCCGAATCCCTGCTGCTGCGCCCCCTCTGCGTCCGCTCGCAGAAGCCGACCGCCATTGAACTGGCCGGCATCATCGACCGCGACAGGCTGCCGGATTTCAGCGGCCGCGGCCGCTCCGGTCAGATCGCCCTGGCGGAAAGTTTCGGCATTACCAGCTATCCCAACCCGGCCGGCGGCTGCACCCTGACCGATCCCAATCTGGCGGTTCGGGTTCGCCGGCTTTACGCCGAGAGTCCGGAGATCAACCGTCATGATCTCCTTTTTCTCCTGGTCGGTCGTCAGTTCCGGCTGCCGGGCGGCGGCTGGCTCGTTGTCGGCCGTCAGCAGGAGGAAAACGACAGGGTGCTCGGCCTGCGTCGGCCGGGCGACATCCTCCTGCGCCTGCACGACCGGCCCGGCCCCACCGGGCTGTTACGACACAGCCGCCACGACGACGACATCCGGCTCGCCGCCGCCCTGCTGGTCCGCTACGCCAGAAAGATCGCCGTTCGGCTGGAGGGAGAGGTGCGGCTCGATGACGGCGAGTCGGCGCGGATCATAAACACCGCCCCCTTGACCGACAAGCTCTTTGCCGGGCTGACCGTCCTCTGATTGCCGGAGCAAGAGAACTCTTGACACCGGCGGTGACAGTTGCTAAAAGGAGGCAACTCCGGGCCACCTTAGCTCAGTTGGTAGAGCATCGGATTCGTAACCCGAAGGCCGCCGGTTCGATCCCGGCAGGTGGCTCCAGAGCGATACGAACGTGCCGCCTGGCAATGGCCGCCATCCCTTCCGGAGATGGCGCAAAATACGCCTTGACATTACGGTGAAGTGCTGTATACTGTTTGCATGTGACGCGGGGTGGAGCAGCTCGGTAGCTCGTCGGGCTCATAACCCGAAGGTCAGAGGTTCAAATCCTCTCCCCGCTACCAGGAACCTTCAAGGGCTTAGAGGATTTCTTCTAAGCCCTTTTTTTGTTTTCACCATCCTTCTTTCTGCGGATTCGTCCGCATCCGTTTGCATGTCGGCGCGCAATGATCGATCCGCGCCCCGCAACCTCTTTACTGGCGATCAAACAGAGACAACCGACAGCCGGTCATTCCCGGCGAAAAGAGCCTGGCGCGAGGACAACAGAGATGACACAGACACAGGGAAAGAAAAAGAGAAGGTCGTCGGGCAAACCAGCCGCCACTGCCAGACAAACCCATGTCATCATCGGTCCGGTCTTCGGTCTCGAGGTGATCAGACTGGGCAAAGGCGTTTCGCCGGCAACGGGCGAGCAGGCCGCTGTTGGCGAAGTTGCCGAGATGGTCGCCCCGGAAGTGACGCCAGCGGCGGCCGCGCCGCCGGTCCCGATAAAGGAAGCGGCCGCCCGGCCCGCTCCGCCGTGGGACCCGGCCTCCTTTGACGTGCCGCCGGTGGCGGATCGGGTTCGTTTTCACGATTTCGACCTGCCCGACCCCTTAATGCACGGCATCTGCGACCTCTCCTTCCGCTACTGCACCCCGATCCAGGCCGCCATTCTCCAGCATACCTTAAACGGCGGCGACGCCACCGGCCGGGCCCAGACCGGCACCGGCAAAACCGCGGCCTTTCTCATTACCGCCATCACCCGTCTTTTGAAGAACCCGCCGGATCACGCCCTGAAGCGCGCCACCCCCCGCGCCCTTGTCATCGCCCCGACCCGGGAGCTGGTGTTGCAGATCGCCGATGATTGCGAGGCTCTCTGCCGCCACACCGGGCTCACGGTGGCACCGATCTACGGCGGCATGGATTACCAGAAGCAGCTTGCCAGCATCGCCAACCGCACGGTGGATATCGTCGTCGCCACTCCCGGCCGCCTCCTCGACTTTCAGCGCAAGCAGGAAATCCATCTCAACAAGGTGGAGATCTTTGTCATCGACGAGGCGGACCGCATGCTCGACATGGGCTTCATCCCCGACGTACGCCACATCGTCTACAGTCTGCCGCCCAAAGGCAAGCGCCAGACCCTGCTGTTCAGCGCCACCCTTACCCCGGAGGTCCACCACCTCTCGTCCCAGTGGACCAAAGACCCGGTCATCGTCGAGATCGAGCCGGAACAGGTCACCGTCGAAACCGTCGAGGAGATCGTCTACATGGTCTCGGCCGCCGACCGCTATGCCCTGCTCTACAACATCATCACCCGCCAGCATGTCGATCGGGCCATCATCTTCGGCAATCGTCGGGACGAGACCCGCAAACTCACCGATATTCTGTCGCTCTGCAAGATCAAATGCGACCTGCTCTCCGGCGACGTGGCCCAGAAGAAACGGATGCAGACCCTGGAGGATTTCAAGTCGGGCAGGATTCAGATTCTGGTGGCCACCGATGTCGCCGGCCGCGGCATCCATGTCGAGGGGGTAAGTCACGTCTTCAACTTCACCCTGCCCTACGATCCGGAGGACTACGTTCACCGCATCGGTCGTACCGGCCGGGCCGGCAAGACCGGCATCTCGATCAGTTTCGCCAGCGAAGAGGACGCCTTCTACATCCCGGACATCGAGGCCTATATCGGCCACAAGCTGGAATGCCGGCTGCCGGAGGAGGACTGGCTGAAATTGCCGGAGAGCATCGACCAGGAAAAGCTAAAGGCGTCGTCCAGGCGACCGGCCGGGGCCCGCGGCGGACGCCCGCCACGGAGCGGCGGCCGAGGGGGCAAGGGCGGTCCGCGGCGCAAACAGGGATGACCGGAAAACGTGGCAGGGTGGACGCCGGACCGAGGACGCCGGCGGGAAAAATCGGCAGGGCTTATTCGGTCAGGGGGAGAATGAGCTGGACCAGCTTGTCGTAGTCCACCGGTTTGGCGATGCAGCCGTCCATGCCGGCCTCGTCGCACTGTTTGACGAAATCACGGAAGGTGCAGCCGGACACGGCGAAAATCGGAGTGTGACGGCGCCCCTCCTCCCGTTCCCGGCGGCGGATGATGCGGGTCGCCTCAAAACCGTCGATCTCCGGCATCTTGATGTCCATCAGAATGCCGGCGTACTCCTGCTCCTCCCACCGTTCGACGGCCTCGCGGCCGTTGACCGCCTCGTCCACCGCCAGATCATGGACCTTAAAAAATTCCTTCAGATAAAAACGGATGAGGTTCTCGTCGTCAACAACGAGAAACCGTTTGCTGGTCTCGGTCACGCAATGTGCTCCCTGCGAAAAAAGAAAAACTTTTGCGGAAAACACCTCCTTCCCGCTTTATTGCTCTCCTGAGAGTGGTTATGAAGTGTAACAGAGTAAAGATACTTATTTCCGGGATTTCTTCAAGAAAATTCGTGATCTCAAAAGGGAAATCAGCAGACGACCGGAAGAGTTGTTCCACAGTAACCCCGGAAGAGCCATCCGGACGGGGGGGTCAGTTCGCATTGGCCAGCGGCATGATGATCTCAAGCAGTTCATTGATCATGACCGGCTTGGCGATGAAGCCATCCATGCCGGCCTGCCGGCACTTCTGATGCGGATCGGCGAAGGTGCAGCCGGAGATGGCGTAGATGGGGGTGTAGCCGCGCTGTTCGCTCTTTTCCCGGGCGCGGATGATGGTGGCCGCCTCCAGCCCATCCATGACCGGCATCTCGATGTCCATGAGAATGGCGGCATACCTCTCCTGCTCCCATTTTTCGATGGCCTCCCGGCCATTGCGCGCCTCCTCGCAGTCCAGGTCGAAATGGCGGAAGAGATCCTTCAAAAAGCAGCGGATCATGGATTGATCGTCAACGACTAAAAAACGTTTCTTCATAACTCCCCGCCTGCCGGCGACTTCTCTCTTTCGCCCCGGCTCCCTGTCCTTTCCCGCAGATCCTGTCCGGAAATGTGCAGCAATTCGACCGGTGTTACTCTCTGAAAAAAACGTGCCAGAAAGTGGCAAAAAAGACCTTTTGCGATTTTGTCAAAATTGATGATTTCGGAAAAAGTAAAATTTCACCACAGAGCACACAGAGATTACGGAGATAACTCATTGTAATTCAATATCTTTTCTCTGTGCCCTCTGTGCTCTCCGTGGTAAAAAAAGACCTTAACCCGCAAACCATGGTGTTGCAGCCGTTAACCTTACCAAACCCCGGCAGGATACCCTGACCACCTCCCAACAACAACCCGACCAGCATCAGACCATCCCTGTCCCGGCGAGAACGATGCTCCCGCGCAGGAAAAGTTGACGCCGCAATTTTTTTTGCGGGGGTCAGTTGCCCCTTTTCCCCGCATCCTCGCGAATACCGCTGTTGCGGACATACTGGCTGAGCGACTGCCGGGTCAGACCGATAAGCCGGGCCGCCAGGCTGACGTTGCCGTTGCTGCGCTCCAGCGCCTCTCTGGCCAGGAGAAAGCGGATATCCTTCATGGAGGGCAGCTCGGACCCGAAGGAAACCCGTTCGCCGGTACCGGGCCGTCCTTTTGCCGCCGGCCGGTCCGTGATTCCCATCATGGCGGCAAAGGGATCGAGTCCCAGCACATGGCCGCGCAGCCGGCTTACCGCATCAAAGATCATGGAGCGCAACTCGCGGACATTGCCGGGAAAGGAATAGTTGGCGAGCAGGTCGTAGAGTTCGTCCGGCACCACCACCCGACCCCGCTCGAACTCCCGGGCCGCCAGGGCGGCGAAATGGGGAACGAGCAGGGGCAGGTCGTCACGCCGCTCCCGCAGAGGCGGCAGATGAACATGGTGGGCGTTGAGCCGGTAATAGAGATCCTTGCGGAACAGGCCGGCCTCCAGCAGCTCGGTGAAATCGCGGTTGGTGGCAACGATAATGCGGGCGTCGCACACCTTCGGGCTGTCATCGCCGAGCGGATAATACTCCCGCTCCTGGAGAAGCCGCAGCAGCTTCATCTGGGAGCGCAGGGTGAGATCACCGATCTCATCGAGAAAGAGGGTGCCGCCGCTGGCCTTTTTGATCGCCCCGTCCCGAATCGTGCCCGCGCCGGTGAAGGCGCCCCGGGCGTGGCCGAACAGGGTGTCGGCGAAAATCTCGTCATCGAGGCCGGCGACGTTGACCGCCACGAACCGTCCCTTGCGATTGCTGGCCCGATGAATGGCCTGGGCGGCCAGCTCTTTGCCCACCCCGGTTTCGCCGCTGATCAGCACCGGCTGACTGCTCGGCGCGATCTGCTCCATATAGGCAAAGAGCTGCAGCATGGTGCGGTTGCCGGCCAGAATTCCGGTGAAAAAATCGGGATGAACCGGCCGCGCCTTCAGCTCTTTACTGCGCAACGCCTCGTTTTCCCGGCGCAGTTCCATGACCTGGAGGGCGGCGCCCACCGAGGCGAGCAGCCGCGCCCCCTGCAGCGGCTTGGTGATGTAGTCGAAGGCCCCCTTTTTCATGCAGTGCACCACCATGGCAACCGCGTCGTTGGCGGTGGCCATGATCACCGGCAGCTGGGGAAAGAGGGCGACAATCTGTTCCAGCAGTTCATCGCCCCGTAATTTCGGCATGGTGATGTCGAGCAGCACCAGGGAGGCGCCGTGCTCCCCCAGCAGATCAATGACCCGGTTGCTGTCTCCTTCGGCGATGATGTTGTTGTAACCGTTTATTGTCAGGGTGCGGACAATGGCGCGGGCGACATTCTCGTCATCATCGACGACAATGATGGGCAGATCCGGCTGCAACGCGTTTTCCATGGCACTCTCACTCCTCTTTCTAAGGGTACTTCTCAACTTTTACGAAACCATCTCCCGGCGTCGGTGCAAGCCTCAGATGCGGTCTTCCTCGGCCACCGGGATGATCAGTCGGAAGGCGGCCCCCTGGCCTTCACTGCTGTCGATCTCCAGCCGGTACCCCAGTTCCCGGACCAGCGAATGGGTGACGGAGAGACCGAGGCCGGTCCCTTCCCCCGGCTCCTTGGTGGTAAAAAACGGCTCCAGGCAACGGTTTT
>JBMONN010000023.1:0-99531 GCA_049323935.1 Thermodesulfobacteriota bacterium | reverse complement strand
GGTGACAATGTGACGATAGAAGGTGCCCTGATTACGCCGATCGCCATGGAGGCGGGTCTGCGTTTTGCCATCCGTGAGGGTGGCCGCACGGTGGGCGCCGGTGTCATTAACGAGATAATCGAATAAGGATAGACAATGATCCAGACACAAAAAATTCGTATCAGGCTGAAAGGGTATGATCACAAACTACTCGACCAGTCGACCCATGAGATTGTCGATACGGCAAAGAGAACCGGTGCCATCGTAGCCGGACCGATTCCCCTGCCGACTTCAGTCAATAAATATTGTGTTCTCCGTTCACCTCATGTCGATAAAAAATCACGGGAAGCCTTTGAGATGAGAACCCACCGGAGACTGCTTGATATTCTTGAGCCTACTCAGCAAACAATTGACGCCTTGATGAAGCTTGAACTTTCGGCTGGGGTTGATGTTGAGATTAAGCTGTAAGGGTGATGTGAGACCTGGGAGCCAAGAGTGACGATTGGGTCTTGCGAACCCAGTAATCATATATGCGCATCTGCCCTGTATGAACCATGATGCCTCAGGATGTGAGCCGGAATGTGAGGAAATAGCGCACAACTGGTCATCCTGTAAGTGGTTATCTGATTCAGGGGCGGGTATAAACAAGGATAGGAATTATGCCTACGACACTTGGAATATTAGGAAAAAAAATCGGGATGACCCGAATCTTCACGGAGATGGGAGCGGCTGTCGGCGTTACTGTCGTCGAGGCAGGACCATGTGTTGTCCTTCAGAAAAAAACCATTGCAAAGGAAGGATATAACGCGATTCAGGTCGGTTTCCAGCCGAAAAAGGAAAGTCGAGTTACTAGACCGATGGCCGGGCACTGCAAAAATGCCGGTCAAGTCGGATTTTATCATATTAAGGAATTCCGGGTTGATGATCCTGATAAATATGAGCTTGGTCAGCAAATAGTTGTTGGTGACCTTTTCAAAATTGGCGATATCGTAGATGTCAGTGGAAGGGTAAAAGGCCGGGGTTTTCAGGGCGTCGTCAAGCGGCATGGCTTCAAGGGTGGGCGAAAGACCCATGGTTCCATGTTTCACCGGGCACCGGGATCAATTGGTTGCAGCGCGTGGCCCAGTAAGGTCATCAAAGGGAAAAAGCTGCCTGGCCGCATGGGAAATAACATGATTACCAAGAAAAATATGATGATCGTCGATATTCGGGCTGACGAAAACGTCATGGTGATCAAAGGTTCCCTTCCGGGCACAGCAAAAGAATTGCTGCAAATTTTTTCAAAGTAATTACCAAAGAGGTGCCGGAACATGGCAGTAACAGGCGTTGTTAACATAAGGAATGAAAAAGTCGGCGATATCGAGCTCAATGATGCGCTGTTTGCTGTTGAAGTAAAACCGTATATTCTGCATGATATTGTCAGGATGCAGCTTGCTAAACGTCGAGCCGGCACAGCCTGCACAAAAACCCGCGGTGAGGTGCAGGGCAGTAAAGCGAAACCGTGGCGCCAGAAAGGGACAGGTCGTGCACGTTCAGGCAGTCGACGATCGCCGGTATGGCGCGGCGGCGGAACGGTGTTTGGTCCCAAGCCACGTGATTACAGCTACAATCTGCCGAAAAAAGTACGCAAGCTCGGCATGCGGATGGCTTTGAGTTCTCGCTTTTCAGAAAATCGCCTTGTCGTTCTTGATAATTTTGAACTGGAAGAGATCAAAAGCAAAAAATTTGCCGCCATTATGGCGCAACTCAATATGGACAATGCGTTGATCGTCATCCCCGATCATGATGAAAAGTTGGAAAAATCATCGCGGAACGTTGTTGGCTACAAGGTGATGCCAACTGCGGGAATCAATGTCTATGACATTCTCCTGCATAAAAATGTAATCTTACTGCAGTCATGTATTGGCCAGCTTGAAGAGAGGTTGCTTTCATGATCACTATTTATGATGTTGTGAAAAAACCGTGCCTTACGGAAAAAGGCATGACTTTGCAGGAAAAAAACAACCAGGTCGTCATGAAGGTACACCCTGACGCGAACAAGATTGAAATTAAAAAAGCGGTGGAACTGCTGTTTAATGTCAAGGTTTCCCATGTTCGTACTGCTAATATGCACGGCAAAAAGAAACGTATCGGCTTGCATTTCGGACAGAGATCTGATTGGAAAAAGGCAATCGTTACCTTGGCTGAAGGACATAAGATTGATTTCCTGGAACAGCTGTAATCAGATGTTCATGCAAATCGTTTAAATACATTATCGGGGTAAGAAATGGCAACAACGAAGACCTATAAACCGACATCACCGGGAAGAAGAAACTATGTTTCGCTTGTCAATCCGGAACTGTCTAAGTCCGGGCCAGAAGCTAGCCTGGTAAAACCGTTGCAGAAAAGTGGTGGCCGTAACAATTATGGACGCGTTACAGCCAGGCATATAGGTGGAGGCCATAAGCGCAAATATCGGATCATCGACTTCAAGCGTGATAAGGTGAATATTCCAGCTAAGGTCGCTGCTATTGAATATGATCCGAACAGATCAGCAAACATCGCCTTGCTCTTTTATGCAGACGGTGAGAAGCGTTATATCCTCTCCCCACTCGGCATCAAGGTCGGTGATGTGGTTGAGGCTGGTGATAAGGTGGATATCAAGGTCGGCAACTGTCTTCCCATGGCCAATATCCCCCTTGGCAGCATCATTCACAACGTCGAGATGCGCATCGGTAAAGGGGCACAGATGGTACGCAGTGCCGGCGCTGCCGCACAGTTAATGGCCAAGGAAGGAGACTATGTACTCGTTAAACTTCCTTCCGGAGAGGTTCGTAAATTTCATCGTCTCTGTCGAGCCTGTATAGGTCAGATCGGCAATATTGAGCATGAAAGTGAGAAAGCCGGCAAAGCAGGTCGTAATCGTTGGAAAGGAATACGTCCGAAAGTTCGCGGTGTGGCCATGAACCCGCATGATCATCCCATGGGTGGTGGTGAAGGCAAGAGCTCAGGTGGTCGTCATCCCTGTACTCCTTGGGGTATTCCGACAAAGGGATACAAGACTCGGAAACGGAAACCATCTGATAAAGATATTGTCAAGAAACGGTCTTAATGAGGGAGAAGAATCGTGCCGCGATCAATTAAAAAGGGTCCTTTTGTCGATGACCATTTGATGAAAAAAGTTGAAAACGCAAAGGAAACAGGATCACGCAAGGTTATCAAAACCTGGTCCAGGCGTTCGGATATCCTTCCTGAAATGGTAGGTCTGACTTTTGCCGTCCATAACGGGAAAAAATTTGTTCCTGTTTTTGTCACGGAAAACATGGTTGGACACAAGCTGGGTGAGTTTTCCCCGACCCGTACTTTTTACAGCCATGCTGGTGATAGAAAAGGCAAAAAATAACCAGTGCCTTCACCGTGAAAGGAGACAATGACTGATGGAAGCAAAGGCAGTAGTAAAAAATATTCGCATCTCGCCGCAGAAGGCACGGCTTGTTGCTGACATGATTCGCGGTCAGCAGGTTGATGCTGCGATAAATACCCTGCGTTTTACCCCGAAAAAAGGGGCGCGGATTATTCGAAAACTGGTCGAGTCAGCGGTGGCCAATGCCAGCCAGAATGAATCGATTGACGTCGATACTCTGTATGTCAAAACGATTTATATTGATGGCGGCCCCATGTTGAAAAGGATAAGACCACGTGCCATGGGCCGGGCCAGCCGTATCCTGAAAAGATCGAGTCATATTACGGTCATTCTCGCAGAGGTGTAAGAGCCCTTTTTTTTGTTCCCCTGACAGGGGAGGGAAAGCGCTCGGTTAACCATCTCCACAGGTACAAATTCCTTGGCATGGCGAGATGGAAAGATGTTAGAGGACTGGTGATTTTCAGAGTGGTTATCTATCAGCTGTGGGCAGCTGCAGAGAAATAAACAAATTGTTAATGTGATGGAGGAAGGTTTTGGGCCAGAAAGTTAATCCAATAGGTTTGCGTCTTAACATTGTTCGTTCCTGGGAATCAACTTGGTATGCAGACCGTGATTATTCCAAGTATTTACTTGAAGATCAGAAGATCAGAAAGTATCTCAAGCAGCGACTCTATCATGCGGGTGTCTCGAAAATAAATATTGCCCGCACTGGTGAAAAACTCAAACTGAAACTCCACACAGCGCGTCCCGGCATCGTCATCGGTAAAAAAGGGGCAGAAATAGAAGCCCTGAAAAATGATCTCGACAAACTGACAAGACGTCAATGTGTCGTTGATATACAGGAAGTTCGCAGGCCGGAAGCAGACGCCCAACTGGTCGCTGAAAACGTGGCGCTGCAGCTGGAAAGACGCGTCGCATTCCGCCGTGCTATGAAAAAGGCGGTGAATATCGCCTTGAAGTTCGGTGCAAAAGGTATTAAGATTGCCTGCTCCGGTCGATTGGGCGGCGCTGAAATGGCTCGTCGGGAATGGACTCGTGAGGGGAGAGTTCCACTCCATACACTGCGTGCCGATATCGATTATGGTTTTGCCGAGGCGAGAACAACTTATGGTGTTATCGGTGTCAAGGTCTGGATCTTCAAAGGCGAAGTGCTGGCTGATATGGAACAGACCGAGGAATAAAGACCGTATATTTCCACCGTCAGAACGTGGTGGATTTCGACTGGTGCGCCAGACCTGAAGAATTTAATATGAAGCAGGCACTAATATGTTGAAGATGTGCCTGATAATGTAAAGGTATCTGACAATGCTGAGTCCAAAAAAAGTCAAACATAGAAAACAGATGAAGGGGCGGATGAAAGGCACTGCGCATCGCGGCTCCACCATTGCATTTGGCGAATATGCCCTCAAAGCCACCGAATGCGGCCGGATGACGGCCCAACAGATTGAGGCGGCCCGTATTGCCATCAACAGAACAGTCAAACGTGGTGGGCAAATGTGGATCAGGATTTTTCCTGATAAACCAATTACCAAAAAACCGGCCGAGACCAGGATGGGAAAAGGCAAGGGCAGTCCAGAGTACTGGGTAGCCCCGGTCAAGCCAGGCAGAATTCTTTATGAAATAACAGGGATTGAGGAAAGTGTGGCGATCAAGGCGTTGACCCTGGCCGGCAATAAACTCCCTTTTGCCACTACAGTTATTTCGAAAAGGAGCAGTTTATGAAAGCCAAAGAAATTAGGAGCCTCAGCCTCGATGAGCTCAGTGTCAAGGTGAAGGATCTTTCCGAAGAACTGAACAAACTGAAGTTTCAGCATGGATTCCGACCCCTGGAAAACACTGCAAAACTGAAAGTTTTGCGGAAGGATATTGCTCGGCTCAGAACGATCATTACCGAAAAGACGATTGCCCGGTAACACGTTGCGCGCTACATGGCATGCATCATTAATTACAGGAAATTCAGATGGTTGATAAAAAAGCAATAAAGAAAACAAGAATCGGCATCGTTGTCAGCGACAAAATGGATAAGAGCATCGTAGTGCGGACTGAAAGCCTGGTCCGGCATAAACTGTACGGTAAATTTATTCGTCGACAGGTCAAATATATGGCGGATGATCCGGATAGTCAGTGCAGCATTGGTGATCGTGTTCTTATCGAGGAATGTCGTCCGTTGAGTAAACGGAAACGGTGGCGTGTCAAGCAGATCGTCGAAAAAGCGATAGCCGTCTGATGCGGTTGTCCCTGCTGGATGAGAACGTACTCAAAAATCAATAATATCCAAACACATTTGGATAGTTGGTGAAAATATGATACAGACAGAAACTGTCCTCAATGTAGCGGACAATTCAGGTGCAAAGAAGGTGCTCTGCATCCGGGTTCTTGGCGGCACCAGAAGAAGATACGCCACCATTGGCGATGTCATTGTTGTCTCCGTCAAAGAAGCAATTCCGAATGCCAAGGTGAAGAAAGGCGATGTAATGCGCGCGGTAATTGTCCGGACAAAACGTGAAATTCGCCGTCCGGAGGATACCCGCGTCAAATTCGACGAAAATGCCGCGGTTTTGCTGACTAATTCCGGAGAACCCATGGGTACCCGCATTTTTGGACCAGTTGCCCGTGAGCTGCGGACAAGGGGTTTCATGAAAATCATATCTCTCGCCCCTGAAGTTCTGTGATTTGCGGAGTCATCCGGATCAACAGTCTGTCTGTAGAGAGAGTTAAACTTTAGAAGAGGTAGCAGCATGGCAGCAGGGAAGAATTATCTCAAACTCAATGACAAAGTTGAGGTGATTGCCGGTAAGGATAAGGGGCGTGTTGGAAAGATCACCAAGGTGTATCCTGACTCCGCCAAGGCAAAGGTAGAAAAAATCAACATGGTGAAACGCCATACCAAACCCAATGTCAAGAACCAACAGGGTGGTATCATTGAAATGGAAGCGCCGATTCACGTTTCGAACCTGATGTTGATCTGTTCCAAGTGCGCAAAGACGGTGCGGGTGAAAAGGGCCACCCTTGCGGACGGCACCAAGGTTCGTCTATGCAAGAAATGTGGTGAATCGATAGAATCAAACGCGTAACCAACCGCTTTGGTTTATTGGAGACAATGATGGCAACATTGAAAGAATTTTATGAAAAAGAATGTATCCCTATGCTCGTTAAGGAGTTTGGATACAAAAATATGATGCAGGTTCCCCGTATAGAGAAAATCGTTCTCAATATGGGTCTTGGCGAAGCCGTGCAAAATCCGAAGATCGTTGAAAGCGCCGCCAATGAACTTACCTTGATCGCCGGGCAGAAGGCAGTGGTTACTAAAGCGAGAAAATCGATTGCCACCTTCAAGCTACGCGAAGGTATGCCGATTGGCTGTAAAGTGACACTCCGCAAGGAGAGAATGTTCGATTTTTACAGTAAGCTGGTCCATATCGCCCTGCCACGGGTTCGTGATTTCCGGGGGATCAAGGACAGCGGTTTTGACGGGCGTGGAAATTTCTCATTCGGCATCAAAGAGCATATTATCTTCCCGGAAATCGATTATGATAAAATCGACAAAATTAAAGGATTTAACATAACAATCACCACCAATGCCAAAACTGATGCGGAGAGTCGCTTTCTCCTGTCGGCGTTGGGAATGCCTTTCCGTAAATAGCACAGTTCAGGAGGAAGAGGTTGGCTAAGAAATCTTTAATATCAAAAAGCGAGCGGAAACCGAAATTTCAGGTCAGAGCCCACAATCGTTGTCCGCTGTGTGGAAGACCACGTGCCTTTATCAGAAAGTTCGGTATTTGTCGTATATGTTTCAGAACTCTGGCATCCCGCGGCGAAATAACCGGCGTGACGAAATCGAGCTGGTAAAGTAAGAGTACGTCATTTATATGTGACTGAAAAGGAGTAAATTCATGTCAATGAGTGATACCCTGGCAGATATGCTGACCAGAATTAGAAATGCTCGAATCGTAAAATTTTCAAGCCTTGAGATGCCCGCATCGAAAGTTAAAAAAGCGGTGGCTGAGATTTTGAAAAAAGAGGGCTATATCGAAGATTACCAGGTTGCCGCAGACGGCAAACAGGGGATATTGAAGATTTTCCTCAAGTATGATCAGCATCGGAACTGTGTCATTTCCGGTTTGAAACGCGTCAGCAAACCAGGTTGTCGTGTTTATGTCAAAGCCGACAGGATTCCGAAGGTGATGAGTGGTCTCGGGGTAGCCGTGCTGTCAACCTCAAAAGGTATACTCACAGACAAACAGGCGCGTGAAACAGGCACTGGTGGAGAACTGCTCTTTACCGTTTGGTAGGATACCACCTGAGATTAGTGCGGCTCGCCTTTGAGGTGTTGCCGATTCTTATAAAGAAAGTACGTCAGTAGAAAGAGTGGAGATGACCAATGTCAAGGATTGGCAATCAGCCCATATCAGTACCAACCGCCGTCAAGGTGGATATCAATGGTACCCATGTGAAGGTTACCGGACCCAAGGGTGTCCTGGAAAGGGAGATTCGACCTGAAATCAGTCTTGTTCAGGAGAATGGTGTAATATCAATAAAATGTCTTGATAACAGCAAGAGAACCCGTGCATTCAGCGGTTTAACGAGAACCCTCGTCAACAATATGATTCTCGGTGCCGAGAAGATGTTTGCCAAAAAGCTCGTGATTGAAGGGGTCGGTTATAAGGCTGACATCCAGCAGAATGTCCTGACCCTGAACGTCGGCTATTCAAATCCCGTTGTTTTCCCCTTGCCCCAGGGTGTTGAAGGGAAGGTTGAAAAAACAGCCATTACCCTTGAATCGATTGACAAGGAACTGCTTGGGTTGACTGCGGCCAAGATTCGCTCGATACGTAAACCCGAACCTTACAAGGGCAAGGGAATCCGTTATGAAAATGAATATATCGCCAGGAAAGCCGGCAAATCAGCATCGAAGTAATTACCATATATATCCACAGTACAAGGTGTAAGAAATGGCAAGAACGAACAAGAAAGCTACGGCACGCGCCAAAAGGATTCAGCGGATACGCAAGAAGATATTCGGTACCCCTGAAAGACCGCGTCTGCGTGTTTTTAAAAGCGCAAAGCATATTTATGCGCAAGTGATCGATGACCAGACAGGTCACACGTTATGTTCCATGTCCACCTGTGACAAGTCATATGCTGATCCGGCCGAGGGAAAAGGGAAAACCGCCAATGCTCATCAGGTCGGAGTGATGCTTGCCGCCAAAATGAAAGAACAAGGCCTCACCAAGGTCGTTTTTGACAGGGGCGGCTATATTTATCATGGTCGGGTCAAAGCCCTGTCAGATGGGGCACGGGCTGGTGGACTTGAGTTTTAATAGGTCATAGACTTCAAAAATATCATAACAGTCCTGATTCAGGTGGGGGTGTAAGTTGTCCGATTTCAAGACCGAAAAGATAGATGATCAGCTCATTGAAAAGATCGTTTATATCAACAGGGTGGCAAAGGTTGTAAAAGGCGGCCGTCGCTTCAGTTTTAGCGCAATCGTGGTCGTCGGGGATGGTAATGGCAATGTCGGCTACGGACTTGGCAAAGCGAATCAGGTTCCTGAGGCGATTCGAAAAGGCGTGGAAAAAGCCCGCAAGGACATGAGGCCAGTTTCCATAACTGAAACGAGTATCCCCCATGAGATTAATGGAAAATTCGGCGCCGGCAAGGTTATGCTTAAACCTGCCTCTGCCGGTACCGGCGTAATCGCCGGCGGGGCTGTCCGTGCGGTACTTGAAGCGGCAGGCGTCCAGAATATTTTGACCAAATGTCTGGGGTCGCATAATCCCCATAACCTGGTCAAGGCAACCCTTGACGGGCTGCGAAAACTTCGCAGCGTAGAAAAAGTGGCCGCCCAGCGGGGCATGACCGTCCAGCAGATCCTCGCGTAATACAGTGGCAGCAGGGATGATCCTTGCAAAAAAGGTCCGAAATGCTGTTGTTTGGATGAGAGTTTTGCCACTATGTGGCTGATTTTTTATACACGGGAAATATCATGGCGAATGAGTTGAAAATACGATTGCGAAAAAGTGTGATTGGCAGCACGGAAAATGTGCGCGCCACCGTCACTGGCTTAGGACTGACAAAAACGAACAAGACCGTTGTCCGCAAAGATACACCGCAGATTCGGGGAATGATCAGCAAGGTTGCACATCTTGTTGATGTGGAGGAAATATAATGTTGTCACTGAGCAATCTGTCACCGCAGGAAGGATCACGCAAACAGCGGAAACGTGTGGGAAGAGGGCATGGTTCAGGGCATGGCAAAACCGCCGGCCGCGGTCATAAGGGCTTTAAAGCACGTTCCGGTAGTGGAGTGAAGATGGGCTTTGAAGGTGGTCAGATGCCTTTACAGCGCCGGCTGCCGAAACGAGGTTTTACCAATATTTTCAAGGTTGTATATGCGGTTGTTAATGTCCGCGATCTCAACAAGATGGAAGATGGTGCCCGTGTTGATCGCGACTCACTCCTTGCCGCTGGCCTTATCCGCACCACTGATCGTCACGTTAAGCTTCTCGGTGATGGCGCTGTTGAAAAGAAATTTACCGTCGCTGTTGACAGTGTCAGCCAGACTGCCCGCACCAAGATTGAGCAGGCGGGCGGGTCAATAGAAGGGTAAGGCATATCAATGGCTGGTGGACTGCAAAGCGCAGCGAATATTCCTGAGCTGAGAAGGCGGATAACATTTACTCTCCTGATGCTGGCTGTGTACCGCGCAGGCGTCCAGATTCCCACCCCGGGGATCAATGGCGAGGCCCTTGCTGCATTTTTCGAGAAAAATGCCGGTACCCTGTTTGGGATGTTTAATATGTTTTCCGGCGGCGCATTGGAGAATTTTTCCATCTTCGCCCTCGGCATCATGCCATACATCAGTGCGTCGATCATTTTCCAGTTGCTCACCGTCGTAGTGCCGCAACTCTCAGCCCTGTCGAAGGAGGGGGAGGCTGGCCGACGGAAAATTACGCAGTATACCCGTTATGCGACAGTTGGTCTGAGTATCATCCAGGGGTTGATGATCAGTGTCGGCCTTGAAGGGATGGCTGCCCCGGCTGGCAGCGAGATGATTGTTATTGAGCCCGGCTGGTCATTTCGCCTGATGACCATGCTGACCCTCACTTCCGGCACTGCCTTTATCATGTGGCTGGGGGAGCAGATGACGGAAAGGGGTATCGGTAACGGTATTTCAATGATTATTTTTGCAGGTATTGTTGCCCGAATGCCGGCAGCCATTGTTAATACCTTTAAGATGATCACCTCCGGCGAAATGACCCTTATGTTTCTGCCGATTTTGCTCGCCATGATGGCTGCGGTCATTTTTTTCATTATATTTGCAGAAACTGCCCAGCGCCGCATCCCAATTCAATATGCCAAAAGGATGATCGGGCGTCAGCTCTACGGCGGGCAACGCTCCCATCTTCCGTTGAAAATCAACATCCCCGGGGTTATTCCGCCGATATTTGCCTCTTCTATTATGATGTTTCCTGCAACCATCGGCGGTTTCATACAGATAGACTGGGTACAGCAGCTCACTTCGGTTCTTGCATGGGGGAGTCCATTGCATAATGTGCTGTATGTCGGGTTGATTGTCTTTTTTTGTTTTTTTTACACCGCGGTCACATTTAATCCAGTCGATGTATCCGAAAATCTGAAAAAAAACGGTGGATTTGTTCCCGGTGTCCGGCCCGGCAAAAAAACTGCTGAATTTCTTGACAGAGTTATTACCCGACTGACCGTCATTGGTGCTTTGTATATTAGTGCGGTGTGTGTATTGCCGACAATGCTGGTTGACCAACTGAACGTCCCCTTTTATTTTGGCGGCACCGCATTGTTGATCGTCGTCGGTGTTGCCATTGACACCCTCTCGCAGATCGAATCACACGCCATCTCCCGGAATTATGACGGATTTCTGAAGTCGGGACGGATTAAGGGGCGGAGGTAGCACCCTTATCTCATGGCAGCACGGATCATCCTGAAAACTCCCTCTGAATTGAGGATCATGGAGGAGGCCAACCAGGTTGTTGCCGGAGCTCTGGAGATGCTGCGAGAGCATGTCCGTCCAGGTGTGAGTACATTGGAGCTGGATCAGCTCGCCGAGCAGTATGCTCTTAAGAGAGGGGCAAAGCCTGCATTCAAGGGTTACCGAGGTTTTCCGGGAAGTTTGTGTGTTTCCCTGAATGATCAGGTAGTGCATGGGATACCTTCTAGAAAGGTTGTTCTGCACGAGGGCGATATCCTCAGCATTGATTTTGGTGTTCTCTATAATGGTTATTACGGTGATGCAGCTGTTACCCTGCCAATAGGGTCAGTCAATGAAGAGGCAACGGAGCTTCTACAGGTAACAGAAGAATCTCTGTTCAAGGCTATTGAACAGGTAAAAATAGGTAATCGTATCGCAGACATCTCTCGTGCAGTCCAGGAGCATGTTGAAAGGAAAGGCTATTCGGTCGTTCGCCAGTTTGTCGGGCATGGTATTGGACAATCCTTGCATGAACCGCCTGAAATTCCGAACTATTACCGCTCAGGACCCAGCCCGAAACTGCTGGAGGGAATGGTGCTCGCCATCGAGCCGATGGTGAATATCGGTGGGGCAGAGGTAATAATACTTCGCGACGGCTGGACTGTTGTGACCAAAGACCATAGTCTTTCCGCTCATTTTGAGCATTCGGTTGCCGTCACCGCTGATGGACCCTTGGTGTTGAGCCGGTCACGAAAAGATTGCTGATGAGGTTGATGAAAATAGTAGCGCAGATTGAGGTAGTGTGCTAATATATATAATTCATTTTTCGGCTCTGTGGGAACGGGGCCGGTTTTTTTGTCAGTAATCCCGGTGGGAATTCAAGTAAGGAATGCAAGGTTTATGGCAAAGGAAGAGGCCATTACAGTCGAAGGCACCATCATTGAGCCGTTGCCGAATGCGATGTTCAGGGTTGAGCTCGACAATGGCCATAAAATACTGGCCCATATTTCCGGTAAGATGAGAATGCATTTTATTAAAATTTTGCCCGGGGATCGTGTTACCGTCGAACTCTCACCCTATGACCTTACCAGAGGGCGGGTAACCTTCAGGGCAAAGAATCAAAAAAAGAAATGATTTCAGGAAACGACAATGAAAGTACGTGCATCGGTTAAAAAAATATGCAGTGATTGTAAGGTCTTTAAGCGCAAGGGAGTTGTGCGGGTTTCTTGTAAGGTGAAGAAGCATAAACAACGGCAGGGTTAATTGAAAGGATTATGAGGAGGTAGACCTTGGCTCGCATAGCAGGTGTAGATTTGCCCAAAAACAAACATATGGAAATCGCCCTGACCTATATCTATGGAATAGGGAAAACGACTTCCAGAAAAATCCTCGATGAGGCCGGAATAAGCTATACATTCAACAGTGACGATCTGACCGACGACGATGCGGTAAAGATCAGGAAGATCATTGATGGATCATATGCAGTAGAAGGTGATAAGCGTCGGGAGGTTGCCCTTGACGTTAAACGCCTCATGGATCTCGGATGTTATCGCGGATTGCGGCACAGAAGGGGACTTCCCTGTCGTGGACAACGAACAAAAACCAACGCTCGGACTCGCAAAGGACCGCGACGAATCGCCGGTGCGCGTAAGAAATAGTTTTTGAGTACGAGATCATCAACGGACCTGAACAGGAGAATTCAATGGCCAGTCCGAAAAAGAAAGTAAAACGCAAAGAAAAGAAAAACGTCCCAGAGGGCGTCGTTCATATCAAGTCTACATTCAATAACACCTTGATATCAATTACAGATAAGCAGGGCAATGTCGTTTCTTGGTCAAGTTCCGGCGTACTCGGTTTCAAGGGTTCACGGAAGAGTACCCCCTTTGCGGCGCAGAATGCCGTTGAAACCGCCGCTAAAGTTGCAATGGAGCAGGGAATGCGTAAGGTTGAGGTCAAAGTGAAGGGACCTGGACCAGGACGTGAGGCCGCTATCCGTGCTTTACAGGTGGTCGGTTTTGAGGTGAGTCGAATCTCTGATGTGACTCCTGTGCCCCATAATGGCTGCAAACCCCCTAAAAGACGACGAGTATAGTTGTATTTAACACATATTGACACCAGAACGTTATTGAACGTGAAATAACGGAGGTATACATTGGCTAGATATCGAGGCGCAGTATGTCGGCAATGCCGGCGCGAAAAATTGAAGCTTTTTCTTAAGGGTGACAGGTGCTATTCAGATAAATGTTCCTTTGAAAAGAGGGCATTTCCTCCGGGGCAGCATGGACAGTCCCGGCTGAGAAAGGTTTCTGATTATTCTATTCAGCTGAGGGAAAAGCAGAAAGTTCGTCGTATATACGGCATGCTTGAAGGTCAGTTTCGTCGCTATTTTCAGATTGCCGAATCTTCGAAAGGGGTCACAGGTGAAAACCTGTTGATGCTGCTTGAAAGGCGTCTTGACAATGCGATCTTTCGTCTTGGTTTTGCATCATCTCGAACCCAGGCGCGGCAGCTTGTCAAGCATAATCATATTTTAGTCAACGGCAAAAAAGTCAACATCCCGTCGTTTCTTGTTTCCGTCAATGATGTCATTTCAGTACGGGAAAAAAGCAAAAAAGTAGAATCAATAATTGACAGCGTCGAATCGGTGGCACGTCGTGGCGTTCCTTCCTGGTTGGATTTGGAACAGGCTACCCTGACTGGAAAAGTCAAGGGAATGCCTGTGCGCGAGGAAATAACCATGCCGATTCAGGAACAGTTGATTGTCGAGCTTTACTCCAAGTAGTTTCCGGCCTGGCCATTTTAGCAGGAAAACGTTGATTTTACAGCAAGAGAAAGACGATGGCAAATGAGGAAACCTTGACACAAGAGTTATCACCATTTTATCGCAATTGGCATGACCTCATCACCCCCAATCCATTGGAGGTGGATCATGAAACCCATACAGCAAGTTATGGAAAATTCGTCTGTCAGCCCTTGGAACGTGGTTTTGCCACCACCATTGGCAACGGTCTTCGCCGTATTCTGTTGTCCTCGGTGCAGGGAGCTGCCATTACATCTGTAAAGATCGATGGTGCGCTTCATGAGTTTTCCACCCTTCCTGGAATCCTGGAGGATGTGACGGAAATCATCCTGAACCTCAAGGAGGTTCGTTTGAAGCTTTTTGTCAATGATTCTGCCATGGTTCGTATTGAAAAACACGAAAAAGGCAACGTCACCGCAGCTGATATCATTGGCGGCAACGCTGTAGAGGTGATGAATCCGGAAAAGCATATCTGCACCATAACCGGAGACGCACCTTTTGTCGCGGAGCTTGAAGTTAAATGGGGCAAAGGATATTCGCCCGCAGAAAAAAACAAGAACGAAGAACAGAGTGTCGGTGTTATTCCCATTGATGCAATTTTTACTCCGATCAAGAACGTAAAGGTCGTTGTCAGCCAGGCCCGTGTTGGCCAGCGTACCGATTACGACAAGTTGACCATGGAGATTCACACCGACGGCAGTGTAAAGCCTGAGAACGCCCTCGCCTATGCTGCGAAAATTCTCAAGGAGCAGATGAATGTCTTCATCAATTTTGATGAAGATCAGGTAGAACGCGCTGAGGACGAAAAGGTCGTTATCCGCGAGGATCGGGAAATGAACCCGCATCTGTCCAAGAGTGTCGAAGATCTTGAGCTGTCCGTCCGTTCTGCAAATTGCCTGCGTAACGCCCAGATTTGCTACATCGGGGAACTTGTTCAGAAAACAGAGGCGGAAATGCTGAAGACGAAGAATTTTGGACGCAAGTCGTTGAATGAAATCAAACAGCTTCTGTCGCAGATGGACTTGTCCCTTGGCATGAAGATAGATAATTGGGAACCGCCGGTGTCATCTCTATCCGATGAATCGGTTGAAGAAAGAGGGTAAAAATGAATCACAGAAAGACAGGAAGACGACTTGGTCGATCCTCAGCCCATCGCCGCGCCATGGTGCGCAATATGGTAACATCACTGCTGGATCATGAACGGATTGTGACAACGACTCCCAAGGCAAAGGAAGTTCGAAAGGTTGCAGACAAAATGATTACTCTGGCCAAGCGTGGTGACCTGCATGCACGCCGGCAGGCATTGGCCTTTGTTCAGGATCCTCGCGTGGTTGCCAAGCTGTTTGATAAGCTCGGCAATGAATATCGTGATCGCAACGGTGGTTATACCCGCATCATTCAAACCGGAAACCGTTATGGTGATGCAGCGCCGATGGCTATTCTTGAGCTGGTCAATTATCAGGAGAACAGCGCTGCCCCAATCGAATAAATCTGGTGTTTCATACGTCATAAAAAAAACCCGGCAGACTGCGTAGTCTGCCGGGTTTTTTTATGGGCGAGCGGTCGTGCCTATAATTTTTATACTCTGAATTTGTCTGTGTCGTTGTCGTCAATAGACGGTCAGGGTATAGAGCTGATGGTGATGGTATTCCGCCCATTCGGCCTTTTTCTCTTTTGATCCCTCAACATAGACGGCTTGGGCGGCAATGAGCTTTTGCGGATAGCTGGCACTGAGAAGCGACTGCTTTTCTTCGCTGCTCTGCGGAGCCCGTACAATCAGGCAGTCGGCATTGTCGTTGAAGAGGCTCTGCACCGCCGATGTCATCAGGTCAATCGTTTGCCATCGGGTAGCGGCGGTGAGCCCTCCCTTGCTTTCTTCCTCACTGATAAAGAGATACCATTTTTTATTGATTTTGCGGATGGAGAATTTCTTCATGAATTCGAGAGCGCTGTCCTGGTTCATGATCAAAGGTGTGCAGGGAACCGCCGTACCGGGGACATTTTTCCCTGGAATGATGTCATCATGACAGCTGGGGAGTGCGGATCCGCTTGGAAAGGCAGCGACGGATACGGGCAGTGCTGCAGAAAACAGGGTCAGGGTGACGGCGGCGACAAGAGGAGAAAATCGTTTCATTGGTGAATCCTTTGCGTTTACGAAAAGTAAGGTGACGGACCAGCGCGGTGGTGGATGCTGCCATGCTTTTTATGTGCTACACGAAGGAGGCAAGAAAGTCAAACTCGATAAGCTTGACCATGGCTGATGCAATAAAAAAGGAGCAGGCGGTATTCCGCCTGCTCCAGGTTGCTACCGGGGAATGTCCCGGAATGATTTACGGAAGAACGATCTGCAGATCCCCGTCATCGGCGACGGTGTAGGTGGTCTGGCTGTAATCGGCGGCCATAACCTTGACCGAAATGTCGTAGGTCTTGCCGCCGAGGGTGTAGGTATGAGCCACACCTGCCGCCAGCTGCGCCGGGGTTACCTGGCTGGATTTCCGATCGCCCCAGTAGATATAGGCGCGGACGATGCCAGCGTCGAGAGCCGAGCCGGTCAGGGTTACCGTCTTTCCTGTCACTGCACTTGTAAAACCGGCATCGAGTACTTCCGGTTCGACGATCTGGGCCGTCGCGGTTGCTTCAGCCTCGTAGCACTCGTCAGTGACTGAGTCACAGGCGATGACGCTTGCCGTGTAGTCGCCTGCCGCCGGGTAGGTAACCGTAGCGATGGCACCGTTAACGATAACCGTTGCACCCGCATCACCGGCATCAAAGGTGTACTCGCAGCCGTTGGGACAGGTCGTTCTGCTGGCGTTCAACTCAACCTCGAGATTGGTGTCCATGCTGGACAGGGCGCTCAGGAAGGGTGTGAACGACGGTCTGATCCAGGGGTTCTCGGTTGAGAAGCCCCAGCTGGCATGGCAGGAGTTCGAGGCACAGCTACCCGCTGCCCCCATCGGGCCCGGGGTATAGGTGAAGGTGGAGACAACGCCGTTTTTGTCGAGCGGTTGACCCGCGTCGGAGACGGTGGTGTAGTCGATGTTGCCGGCACCGGTGGCGCTGTAATGGCAATTGCTGCACTTGCCGTAACCAGCGGCGACATGGCGGTTATGCACGGAGTTGACCCTGGTGTTGAGGTAATCAACGTACTGGGCCCGGGTTGTAACAACGCCGGCCTGGGTGGTCTGGATCGGGACCCGCAGGGTGGACTCCCACAGGGCCTCGGAGAGATCCATATCACGCAGGGTTGTGCCGGCAGACACATTGAGGGCAATGGAACGGCCGTTCCCCTGGGAGGACTTGGCAAACAGGGTCGGATGGAAATCCGATGCTACGCCCCCGGCTTCGGTGGTGTTGACCTTGGTGAATGGGGTGCGGTCTGCACTTGCATACGAGATAGTCAGATCACGTGGCTTGACTGCATAGAGGCCGTTGTAGAAACCTTTGTCCGCACCGTGACAATCGGTGCATCCACCTTTACCCCAGGCCTCCGCCGCAGGAGAGACGTTGTGGTTGACCTTGAACATGACGCCCATGAAGGAGAGCTGCAGATTGGCCCCTGTTACATCAATACCCACGGTGGGCAGATAGCTCAACAGGGCGACACGCTGGGCGGCAATCTCGGTCGTATCAATCACACCGTCCTGGGTCATGGCGGAAAGACCAGCCGCGGCCATGGCGTCACGAACATGGGACGGGTTGACCTGATCCATGCCACCCATCTGACCGTCGGCGTTGATGTCCACGGTACTATCATTCTTGTCGCGCCAGAACATGGAAATAAGGGAGTTGGTCTTGATCAGCTTGCCTCCCTGCCAGGCCAGGGCCAGATTATTTTCCATGGACCGTTCGACATAGAGATTTTCGTGGTCGGTGACCCGACCTTCGGCATCAGGTCCGGAGAGATCAACCATGGCGCCGCCGGTGCCCCATTCATAGAGCGATCCGTGGGTGTCGCCACCCTCGGCCGCGGTCGGGCCATGGCCGAGTTTGCGAACATGGCAGGTGGAGCAATCGAGGATGTCGAGATGGCTGGCATTGCGGGTGCCGTCAACACCGGTCTGCAGGATCATGGAGGTCAAACCCAGCGCCGCATGTTTCGGGGTCGGGTCAATCGCACCGTAGTTCTCACCGGTGGGGGTGGCAGAGTGACAATCCTGGCAGTTCTTCATGGAGTTGTCGTTCTTGTTCCACAGCGAGCTGTAGGGGGCATTGCCCTTGGCCGGATCGTGACCGGTAAAGGTCGAGCTTGATTTGCCGTCGAGGAATTTCAGGTCGTCGTACTGGCGCCAGGCACCGCCACCATAAACCGAGTCATCTTTTTTTGCATGACAGCTGACGCATTCAAGGGCGCCATGAACATCGGCCTCATAGGGGACGCCCCAGGAGTCGCCGCGCTTTTTCCAGTCGACGGCATGCATGTCGGCGTGACAGTTGGCGCAGTTTTCACTGGGGATGCCGTGTAGATGAGAACCGGCTACACCGAGGGTCAGGTTGCCGCTGGAGATGCCGACCATGGCCGGGTCATAGGCAACGGTGGTGCCGCTGATGGGGGTGCCGATCTCAGCGCCGACCACGCGGGAGGCATCGAATTTGCCTTTGCGGACCGCTTCATTGCGTTCTTCATAGGCATAGCCTTCCATGTGGCACATAAGGCAGTCCATCTCGAGGACACCGGTTTGAGAATAATCCTGGGCAATGGCTTCCCCGAGAATACCGTCGTTATCCTCGTCATACTGATCGATGAAAAAGTTGAAGGAGTTGATGGTGTTGGGGAAGCTGGCTGTGCGTAACTCCTGACGCGGATCGTTCGGCGTACAGGTGAAATAATGGGTCTCGGTGTTGTACTGATAGGTGCCGCAGTATCCTTCGACATCCGTGGATGTACAGGGCTGACCGGCCATGCCGCTGTTGTTGGTGTAGGTCACACCACGGTAAACCTGTGTGCTTTGGCAGGTTCCGTTTGACAGCGACGTGCCCGGGGCAACGGGCAGATACTGCATGGCGCCGCCGCCGACATGGCATTCGGCGCAGTCGCGCATCTGACCGGCGGCGGTCATGTCGGCTTTTTTCACGAAGGCGTCGAGATCGGCCGGCACGGCAGGATCGCCGAAACTGAAGAGGGTGTTGAAGTCGACCGCGGCCTTGAGACGTGGTTTGATCGGGTTGGTCGCCTTGGTATAGGTGGAAACACCACCGGCATCAAGCCTGCTGCCGTATTCATCCACCAGGGTGTCAATGCCGGCGGTATAGATGCTGTCGCCGTCATTATCTTCAAAATAGCCCATGGTGGTTGCGCTGTCCGCATTAAAGTTGACCTGGGCGCTGTTGGCAAAGAACCTCGACAACTGTCGAGCAGAGGGGGGTCACCACTTGCCGACGTGGCCGGGGGACTGAACCCACGGTTTACCCTTGGTGGCGATGGAGTTCCAGTTGCCCATGGTCCAGGCGTTCCAGCCGGAGATCTCGTTGGCGCCGAGTTGGGCATGGTAGGAATGGCGCTCAATTGCCTGGTAATCATGACAACCGACCGCGCCACAGGTCTTCTGGGCACTGAAGGCCGGAGCGGCGGCGGGAGGCGCATCCGCGGTACCATCGCCGTTGGTGTCGATCGCCGCAATAGCGTTACCTGAGGCATCGCGCAGGGTGACATTGTTGTGAGAAAAGGACTGCGCCTGGGAGGCGGCAAACAGCAGGGCTGCAGCAGTCAGCGATGTGACCAGCATTCCTCGTTGATACCTTTTTTTCATTTTTCACTCCTTTCGTTACGTCGAGTTAACATCTTCACTGTTGTTTGCCGGCTCGCCTCAGCGGTTTGGGGGAACCGTCTCTCTCGATCAGGGAATCCGGCAAAGTCACTACCTGTAACACGCGCACACAGTTGGGGAACTGTGCCCAAGTCAATTAGCATTGATCGTGCCTTATGGTTCCTTTGGTTGCGTAATTTTTCTGATACGAGCTGCTTTGTATCGGTAACTTGCTTTATTTATAGATGTTTTTTTCTGGCTGAATCGGCAAAGGACTCGCCAGGCAAATAAAGAGAGGGGGATGAGAAATTCGTTGATTCTGCCGGAATGGGTGAAAAGGCTCAGCTGTTGGGGTGAATTGCCCAGCGCTGGGTGAAGGCGGTGGGTGCGGAGAGAGGGGGGGAAGAAGAGCAGGGGGGAGAAACATCCCCCCCCTGCAATGGTTGCGTCGTCTGGGTTATCGTTGGCTGCGACCGTGCCGGCCCATGTAGAGATTCATGCGGTAGCGTTTTGTCTCGGCAAGGAACCGACTGTAATCACTGAGGAGTTGCCGGCGTTTCTCCTCCTTTTTGGTGTTCGCGATCTTCTCCTGGAACTCGGTCACGGCCGGTTCCACCACCTCCTGCTGGTAGCGGGCCAGTTCGGCGTCGGCTGCGGTGAAAAAATGGTCGATCAGGGCCGGTGCATGGCACTGGTTGCACGCTGCCTTCATGTTGGTGCGGAGGTTGTCGGCCCGGCTCGCCTGGGGCGCCATCGGTGAGGTGAGATCCCTGGGCAGATTCCAGGCCGGGTTGTGGCGGGTCTGCTGGCCCTGGCCGGAACCGCTCAGGTGGCAGAAGGCGCAGGTGGGAAAACCCATCTCTTTGCCGGTGAGAAAAAAGCCGAGCCGGTCAAGCTGGTTTTTGTCGGTCAGGGTTTCATACCCCACTCCGTGCAGTGATGAGCGATAGATCTCTCCTTCCGGATAGTTGGCGCCGTCGTGACAGCGCAGACAGGTTTCCGGCTGGCGGGCGCCGGCCGCGGAAAAGCCATGGCCGAGGTGACAGGCCCGGCAGGTGCCGTTGACGCCGTCGGGATTGTCGCGGCCGACGCCGCTGTTGGGCCAGGTGGCCGGGTCAGGTCGGCTCTGCTCATCAAAGGTAACCTTCACCCCGTGGCAGCCGCCGCACTGGCGGAAATTGTCATCCTTATATAAGGAAACAACCGGATAACGAGGGTTGTCTTCCTTCATCTCCTGCAGGAGTTCCAGTGACAGGGCATGGCCGCTGGAGATAAAGTCGAGATACTGCCCTTTGTGGCATTTGGCACAGACCGCCGGACTGACCACCGCAGAGATGTAAAATTTTTCACCGTGGAGCACGGTCCCCGGTTTCCCTTTGACCGCCTCATGGCATTCGTTGCAGCCCACCCCGACCCGGGCATGGCTGCTGTTAAGCCACTGCTCGAAAATGGCCGGGGTGTCGTCCCGATGACACTCGATGCAGTGGGCGCTCTTGTTGAGGAGTTTGGCCGGGTCCTTGTGTTTGATGGCGGATTCGGCCTGGGGTGAAAATGCGGCAACCCCGAAAAAGAGTGCGGCAAGGGCAACGGTGCGTGTTGCATGGGTCATGGGTTGTTTCTCCTCTTTTCCGTAAAATGGTTCGGTTGATGACGGTTGACTGATCCGGCACTGCCTGACAGGCAGGCAATCAGCGGTGCTTCTTATGCAACAAGCGGACCCCTTTCCATGTCTGTCCGGATTTTTTGGCAAAAGGGCCTCTCCTGAGCGACAGAAAAACGGTCGAATGATGGGTAGTTTAACCCATAGAATACTGTATGCCGGGTTGGGGTGGAAAGTGAAGAAGTATTCATTGTTGGGGGATTCCACCCACTTGGGGAGAGTGTGGCGGGGGGGTATGGGTGAATTGCCCCTGCTCCGGTTTGATGGCCCTGCCTGCCAAGGGGCACTGTTGGCCGATTGTTTGAGTGTGATGCTGTTGGCGTGCTATTTGCTTAAGTGAACCGCCATTGTCTGTCAGCCCTCCAGGAGCCCTGCATGGGAAACGTTTCTTTTTACGGTGCCGACAAAAAAACTGGGTGCAAAGAATGGTAACTGAGGCTAGGGTGGAGGCGGACAAATGAAACGGGGTGCCGCCTCACGGCAGGCATCTCAGAAGCAGGATACGTAACGATAAGGACATTCTATGAACATTTTTTTCAATCATGGCAGGGTGGTGCGCATCTCGATGGTGCTGTTTTTTCTGTTTTTTACCTCCTTTTCCTGGGCCGCTGAGGAGGCCAAAAAGGATGAGGTCGTTGCCAGGGTGAACGACCAGCCGGTTATGCGCAAGGATTTTGATGCGGCGGTCAATTCCGCCAAGCAGCAGTTTGCCGGGATCGGCTGGCAGGAAGGGGACGCGGCCCAGTTGGAAAAACTGCACACCATGGCCCTGGACCGTCTCATCGATCTGGAGTTGCTCTATCAGGCCAGCAAAAAAGAAGGGATCAAGGTCGATAGTGCGGAGGTGGACGAACAGCTGGCGGGTTTCAAGAAACAATTTCCCTCGGATGAGGAATTCGCCAAGTTCATGCAGACCAATGAGCTGACTGAAAAAATCATGAAAGAACAGCTGTCTCGCCGCATGGCCCTGGAGGGTTTGCAGAAGAAGCTGCGCGAGGATTTCACCGCCAAGGCCCAGGTCGGTGATGAGGAAATCCGCAAGTTTTATGATGAGAACATGGATAAAATGAAGGAGCCGGAAAAGGTGCGCGCCAGTCACATTCTCGTCACCGTTGCCGAGAATGCCGATGAGAAGACGAAGGCGACGGCCATGGCCAAGATCAAAGATATCCAGAAGAAAATCAAGGATGGCGGCGATTTTGCGCAGCTGGCCAAGGAAAATTCGGACTGTCCGAGCAAAGAACAGGGCGGCGATCTGAATTTCTTTGTCCGCGAACAGATGGTCAAACCCTTCGCTGACGCCGCTTTTGCCACGCCGGTCGGGCAGGTGAGCGATATCGTCACCACCAATTTCGGGTATCATCTTATTAAAGTGGTGGACAAAATGCCGGAAACGACTCTGGCGTTTGACCAGGTCAAGGAGAAAATCAAGACCTTTCTGTCACAGCAGGAGCTTGATGTCATGTTTCAGGACTACATCAAGGGACTGCGCGATAAGGCGAAGATAGAACGGTTGCTGGCGGCCACCAAAGAAAAATAAGGCGGGATCGCCATCCTTGCGAACGGGCGCCGGTTTTCGGATCATGACCTCTTTCTTGTTCAGAAGAAAAATATCCGCAAACCGGCACCAATCCCTGAGATTCGTAACATGACCATGATGGTCTGTTACCTGGCGGCAGAGCGGCGATCCGGAAAGGTGAAGGATTTTCTGATGGCGAAAATCAGGGTACTGCTGGTTGACGACCATGACGTGGTGCGAAGCGGACTGAAATCTCTGCTGGGCATGGACAATGAACTTGCCATCATCGGTGAGGCGGCAAACGGTGTCGAAGCCCTGGCCAAGGTGGCGGAGCTTGGTCCCGATGTCGTGGTCATGGATATCTCCATGCCGGTGATGGATGGCATGGAGGCGGCGCGGCGGATGCGCGTCCGGCACCCTGACTGCCGTATTCTGACGCTGACCGTGCATGAGGACAAACAGTATTTTTTCGAGATGCTGGCCGCCGGTGCTAAGGGATATATCACTAAACAGGCGGCGGCGGAGGATCTGGTCGCCGCCATCAAGGCGGTGGCCTCCGGCAATGTTTACCTGCAGCCGGCCTTGGCCCGCTGGCTCCTCGAAGACTATCAGCGCCTCAATAAAGGCGGCAGTGCCAACGGCGAGGAGACCCTGCCGTCGGCTGATCTCGATTCGCTCAGCAAGCGGGAGCTGCAGATTCTCGAACTGGTGGCGGAAGGTCTGACCACCCCGGAGATCGCAAAAAAACTTGATCTCAGCCCGAAGACCGTTTCCCGTCACCGGGAACGAATCATGAACAAGCTCAATCTTCATTCCACCACCGAGCTGGTCAAGTTCGCCATCCGTACCGGCCTGATCGGGGTGCATTGAGGAGTTTGCTGTTCGCGGCGGGCGATAGGCAGGATTCCTGATAGTCTCTAAACTGTAAACTGTTACCCGTCTCCGTATCCTTCCCTGGGAGTTGCCTGATGCAGGATGATAAGGTAAATCGCTGCGGTATCTTTCCATCCAGTTTTTTCCGCAGTCTGGTCTTTTTCTCCTTGGTGGCTGTGCTGGTGCTGCCCCTTTATACCTTTTTTTTCCTCTCCCCCTCGTTTGTCGATTTCATCATCAAATCCCATAAGGAACTGGCCATTGATGTTGCCTTGCACATGGAATCGAAACTGATTCCGGACGTGAGTAAAAGCCTGACCCGCGACATCCTGACTCCCTTGGTTCTGCACCGAATCTCCACCACGGCGGAGGATTTCAATCTGCTCAAGGTGCGCATCATGTTTCCGGACGGCGAGATATTTTTTTCCAGCACCGCCGGCGAGGTCGGCCGGGTGATCTCGTTTGCCGAGTTCAAGCGGACCGTGGCCACCGGCCGCCCCGCAGTGCAGATGATCCGCCGGGGTGAGAAGTCGTCGGAAGGGCAGGTCATGCCAGGCGATATTGTCGAGACCTATGTCCCTATTCTCCGTGATGGCAAAACCATCGGTGTCTTTGAGATCTATTACGATGTCACCCGTCAGAAGGAAGAACTGAACAGTCTGGTCCGCTCCCTCTACTGGACTCTCTTTCCTATTGCCGCCATTCTCTTCTGCGCCGTGGTGTTGAGCTGCCGGCGCGCCAACAGTAACATTGCCCGCCGGATTGCCGCGGAAACCGAACTCGTGCGGCAGGGTGAGGAGCTGAAGGAAAAAAACGCCGAGCTCACCGAGGTTATTGCGGTTTGTCGAGAGCGCCAGCAACGGCTGGAGGAGGCGCAGCAGGCCCATCAACTGGCCCAGGAGCAGATCGAGCGGGAAATGTCCAAGCGGGAAAAGATGCGGATCGATCTGCTGCGGCATATGGTGCGGGCCCAGGAGGAGGAAAGAGCACGGATCGCCAGGGAGCTCCATGACGAGACGGCCCAGACCCTGACTGCCGCGTCTCTCAATTTTGCCACCTTGAAGAATCTGCTCGCCGCCAGTCCGGAGATGGCCGAGATTGTCGGCAACCTCCAGTACCTCTGTAAGCAGATGCATAATGATCTGTACCGGCTGGTCCATGATCTGCGTCCGGCCCAGCTCGACGACCTCGGTCTGGTGCCGGCCCTCCGTTATCTGGCCGATGAGGGTCAGAAGGCAACTGGTCTCCGGGTTATTCTGGAAATCGGGGGAGAACCGAAAAAGCTGGAGCCTTTTGTCGAGACCATCATCTACCGCTTTGTGCAGGAAGGGCTGACGAACGTTACTCGCCATGCCGGCACGGAACAGGCCCTTGTTTCCATTATCTATGAGGAAAAACGGGTGATCGCCCGGGTGGAGGACCATGGCCGCGGTTTTGATCCGAGCCGGCAGCAGCAGAATGGCGGGGGATGGGGACTGATTGGAATCTCCGAGCGTGCCCAGTCCCTGAAAGGTGATTTCCGGATCGAGTCAGCCCCGGGCAAGGGTACGATGATTGAAATTTCCGTGCCCCTGGAAATCGCCTCCTGCCCTCTTGACGCCTTGAGCTGAGCCATGTTGACGAGAAAAGGACCATTTTTCTATCTGACCTGTTTTATTACCGGATTTGCCATCCTGGTCTTTGAGCTGCTTTCATTCCGGATGCTTGCCCCCTATTTCGGTAATTCAAGCATTGTGATCGGCACCATCATCAACAGCATTCTCCTGGCCCTGGCCATCGGTTATTATCTGGGAGGCGCCATCGCGGACCGGAAAAAATCACACAACCTCATGTATCAGGTCATTGTCGTTTCCGCCTGTTACCTCTTTTTTGTCTACCTGACCTATCCCGTCTTTCTGCGGAGCATTGCCGCCATGCCGGTGGTGACGGGGTCCCTGATCGCCATCGTCGTTCTCTTTTTCCCGCCGATGATTCTCCTCTCCTTTGTCCCGCCCTATCTGATCAAGCTGATTTCCTCAAAAGACGATATCGGCATCAGTTCCGGCATGATTTTTTCCATCTCCACGCTGGGGTCGATTGTGGGGGGAATCGTCACCACCTTTTTTCTTATCCCCTTTGTCGGCACCAAGATCAGCATGCTGGTCAGCGCCACGGTGCTGTTTCTACTCGGGGTGGCGGGGCTGCGCAATGTCCGGCTTTTTTCCCTCGCCTTCGTCTTTGCCCTGCTTTCACCCTTTGCCCTGACTGTGCCCGGTGAGTCCCAAATCGTCTATCATGACGAGTCGATCTACAACATCATCAGCGTCAAACGTGACGGCGATATCTATTATCTGAAACTCAATGACAACATCGGTCACCATTCCGTCACGATCAATGAGAAGACGGTGTTGACCGGCACCTATACGGACATGCATCTGTTTCCCTATCTTTTCGTCGATGCCAAGAAGGCATTGGTGCTGGGCAACGGCGCCGGCAACATCATGATGCAGGTCGCCCGTTTTTCCCGGGCGGCCATCGACGGCGTGGAAATTGATCCTGATATCACTCGGGTTGGGGAAAAATATTTCGGCCTTGCCCTCGGCAACACCCGCCGGGTGTATCATGAGGACGCCAGGGTTTTTCTCGGCAAAAGCGGGGAGCGCTATGACGTCATCCATGTCGATCTCTTTGCCGGCAATCCCTATATTCCCTTTCATCTGGCCACTGTCGAGTTTTTCCGGATGATTGATCGGGCCCTGACCGACGATGGCGTCGTGGTCGTCAATTATCCCCGTTTCATTGAGAATGACCCGCAACTGTCCCGTTCCTATCTGGGCACCATTCAACAGATCTTCCCGGCCGTGATGATCGCGGACGAGGCGGTGTATGCCTTCCGGAAACCGCTCACCGTTGCTGAGCTCAAAGAGCGGATCATTGCCCGCAACCCAGTCGGCACGCTTTTCATCGTGGCCCGGGACGCCATGAAAAATCTCCGTCTTGCCGCGCCGTCGCCGGTTTTCTTCTCCGACGATTTTGCCCCCCTTGAGATGATGACCTACCAGGCCCTGAAACGATAAGGACTGCGCCGGGCGCCGCCAAGCCGTTCCGTTCAGCTCTGTCGTTTTCCCTTTTCCCGGCCGATCGTGCTTTCCTTCCTCGTGCTGGCTGGCTATACTTGAAAGAGATCTGTGTAAACCCGCATGCGATGATGGGTGTTTCGCCCACAACCTGGGTGCGCTTGGGCCGCGCTCAGGTTTGTCGCATCCCTTTCCGGACCACGACGGAGGATCGTCTCTTCTTGTCATGAAAGCACTGACGCTGCGCTCTCTGCTTGCGGTAGTCTCCCTGGTTGTCATGGGCGCGCTGCTGGTCGTTCTTTTGCCCCAGGCGGGGAAAAGGTTGGTTGATGTGCTGGGCCGGCAGCTCGGGGTGGAGTTGCAGGTGGAGGGAATAAGCGGAACGCTGTTCACCCGTTTACGGTGTGAGCGGATAGGGATATCGCAAAAAGGTCGTCAACCCGATGATGCTTCATTTGCGTTTGAGTTTCACGATCTCTCGGTTGCCTATTTTCTTCCGCATCTTCTCCAGGGCCGTGATGCCTTTCTCGCCTCCATGGAGATTGACGTCGCCCGGCTGCAGGCCGCTGTCCGTCCGGCGCCGACCGCAGACAACGGTGACGCAGCAGCCGCAGACGGGGTTGTGCCGGTGCTGCCGCCGCGCTTGCCCGCTCTGACGGTGGCGACCCTGGAGCTGCAGATCACCGCACCAGGCTACCGGGCAATCGTGATAGGAAAAGATCTTGCCGTCGCTTCCTCGCAGGAAAAGAAGGGGCAGGAGGTGGCTCTTGATCTGCCGCTGATCCGGCTTGAACTGCCGTATCAGCAGACATGGCGCAGCGCTGCATCTGTCAGGTTGCGCTACCGCGGTCATCGTCTCGACCTGGAGCAGGTCGCATTGACCACGCCGTCTCTTTCCCTTGCCGGCACCATCGGCCGGGATGGGCCCCATGTTCCCCTGACCTGGGATCTGCAGGGGAAATCCGGTAGTGGTCGTTTTGTGGCAACAGGCGCATATGACGGTCAGCATGCCGATGGCCGGCTGCAGATGGAAAACGTCGATATCGCCGGGCTCGGCGTTCTGCCGCCGTCGCTTGCGCTGGCGCCGGGCGGCAGCCTTTCCGGTGTAGTCAGCGGACGCTATGACGTGAAGAACAGCAATCTGGTGAACGGTGAAGCGGATCTTGCTTTCGTGACGGGACGGTTGGCCGGCCAGGCCGCCACTGTCCGGTTGCAGGGCGCCATCAGTGGCGGAATCGTCAGCATAGAGCGGCTTGCCGGACATTTCGGCATGAACGAGGCGGAAGTCACCGGCGGTCGGCTGCCTCTGGAATGTTTCCGCGACTTCCCCTTTACCCTGTTGCCTTCAGCCACGATCGAGACGATTCGTCTCTCCCTGCGGGATATCCCGGCCTTCCTTGCCATTTCAGGCATGACGAGCCCCGTGCCGATCACCTTCACCCATGCGCTGACGCTGACGGGCCGGCTGGTTGACGGCGCCGTGCACATCGCCAGGGCGGAGTTCAACTCTCCGGGCAGCTTCCTGCTGCTGAATGAGACAACCCTTACCCTGCCTGAAGGGGAGGAGGATTCGCTTCTCGATGCACCGCTGCGGGCGAATGCGTCCTTCATGTTGACCGATCTGGCCGAACTGGCCCTTTTCCCCGGACTGCCGGCAATGGTCGGCACCGGCGAAGGGGAGGCGGTGATCAGCGGTTCCCTGCGTCGCCCGCTCGGCACGGTTCGTCTGCACACCCGCGGTCTGCATGTTGATGGGTGTCCCTTGGGTGATGTCGCCCTCACCGCCCATGCTGACGGCACAATGATCGATATCCGCTCGTTGACCGTGCGCAACGAGCGCGACATGATCGAGGCGCAAGGTCGTTACCAGCTCGACAGGGCAACCTTTGTCGAACTGAGCGGTAAGATGGCGGTTGACAATATCAGTCGTTACACCGCTTCCTGTTTTGGCGTGGAAGAAGAGCTCAGCGGTCGGCTGCGGGCTGCCCTTGCCCCTGGCGACAGCGGCCGGATCAGCATTGATCTTGTGCTGGAGGAGGGCGGCTTTGCCGGGGTCACCGTGCCTCTTCTCGCCGGGAAAGCGACAACCGACGGCCGCCGCCACCATATCGAACAGGGCGAAATACGCCTGCCGCACGGCGCCTTCCTTTTTGCCGCCGAGATCGAGTCAGACTGGCCGCGGGAAACGATCCGGGCCGACTTTTCCCGTCTCCTCGCATCATGGAACGGTGTTGATTTCTCTCTCAGTAATCCTGCTGCCGTTACTCTGGACTTTGGTCAGCAGCCGCAGCTCTCAATGGATGAGATGCTTTTTCTGAGCCGGGTGGGGGAAATCAGGGTGCAGGGTGATGTTGCCCGGCATGGGCAAAGCAACCTGCAGGTCCGGGGAGCGGGGCTCTCCAGTGAAGGATGGCTTGATGATCTGACTGGACCGGAGTGGCGCATCAGCGGCGCTGATATTCTTTTTTCCCTGCACGGGCCACTTCATACGCCCAGGGCCACCCTTGCCGCCGATATTGAGACGATCTCCTGGTCGCGACTGCCGGCACCGCTTGTCGGCAAACTGGGCCTCGCCTATGACAGTCGGGTGGGAATCGTTCTCCATCGCCTGGATCTGAACGACATAAACGGGCAACAGCGCATCTCGATGGCCGGTCGTATCCCTTATGATCCGTTGGCACAAGAGCCATTTCTCGCCCTCCCGCTCGCCCTGACCGCGGATGTCGCGATCAGCGGTCTGCCAGGCCTGACGACGGACAATCCGGACCTGGTGACGGGCAATCTGGCCGGGAAACTGAAAATTTCCGGCTCCTGGGAGCGTCCGTCCGGCGAACTGCGACTGCAGGGCGGCAATCTCCCTCTCCACCATTTTTTTCCCGGAGCCCCGGCCGAACCGCTGACCGTCGCCGGCCTTCTCCGTTACCAGGGGGAAGAGATGCTGCTTGACGAGCTGACGGTGCATTCCCCCCTTTTTTCTGTTGAGGCCGGCGGTCGATGGCTCGGTATCCCGACCCTGCAGGCCTTACTGGACCAGAGGGCCCCGGAACTGCCGGGCCGCTTCGACCTCCATGCCCGTCTCAGGCTGCCGGATGCCGGACGACTGGCGGCTCATTTCCCCGATGTGCGCCGACTCGCCGGTCAACTCGGCGGCGAACTGCGCCTGGATGGCCCGGCCGCCCGTCCGGAGGTGACTGGCCGGATTGCCCTGGAACAGGGGGAGATTCGCCTGGAGAATCCTCTTTTCCCTCCTTTAAACAAAGTGGTTATGAGGGCATCGCTTGCCGGCGGCATCCTCTCTCTCGATGAGCTGAGCGGCCGTTTCGGCGGCGCGCCCGTTGAGGTGACGGGAAAGATCTCCGTAACCGGAGAGGAGGCGCCGCGTTTTGACTGCCGGTTGACCGGCCGCAGCCTGCTTTTCTACCGGGACGAGGCGATGAAGATGCGCGGCGACGCCGATCTGCGTTTCAGCGGCCCGCTCGCCCGTCTCGCCCTGGACGGCACCGTCACCCTCACCGATTGTCTCTACGGAAAGAATGTCGATTTTCTGGCCATGCTGCGGGGGACGGGGCGGGCAAAAACGGTGGCCGGCACCGGTGGGCTCTTTTCCTGGCACGATCCCCCTCTGCGTGATCTGCGCTTTGATGTGGAGATCGTTACCGGCAAAAAGCCCTTTTTTATTGCCAATAACCTGACGAAAGGTTCGGTGCGGCCCGCTCTTCGCCTGAGCGGAAGCGGTGAGACGCCGCTGCTCGCCGGGCGCATTTATGTCGAGCCGACCACCATCAGCGTGCCGGCCGGGCGATTGCGGGTGGACGCTGGCGTCATCAGCCTGCCGGAAAACGATCCGGATCGGATCTTTCTTGATCTCCGCGGCGGCTCCCGCCTCGCCGGCCATGATATCACCATGACCGTTGAGGGCAGCGCCGATGAGCCGATCATCACTCTCTCCTCCGATCCCCCCCTGCCGGATGACGAACTGCTGCTGCTCGTGCTGACCGGCAGCCCCCCGCATGCCGATCGGGAAAGCGGCCGGAGCGCGCTCGCCAATATGAAGATGGCGGTTTATCTCGGTCGGGGGCTGCTGGCCGGCTGGTTCGGCGGAGTTGATGAGGATGAGGAATCGGTGCTGGAGCGTTTTGATCTCGAATTCGGCCGGCAGATCTCCGGTTCCGGTCAGGAGACGGTGGAGGCGAGCTTCCGGCTGATGGAGGGACTGCTGTTGCCCGGTGACCGGCTTTTTCTCGTCAGTGAAAAGGATAGGTATGACAACGTTAATGTCGGTATAAAGGTGGTTTTTCGGTTTCCATGATGCAGATTCATTGTCCGACATATGGAACACGTTTGCGCCTCGCCTCCTTGGTTTGCCTGCTGTTGACCCTGTTCGGCCAAACGACACTGATGCAGGCCGCAGAGACCGAAGCTGCCGCGCCGGAATTGCGACTTGTGTTCAGCGGCAACGAGCGACTTACCGACAGTGCGCTGTCGGCGGCCGTTGCCCCGGAGTTGACCGATTTTTTCACGGGGGATTTCCCGGAGGCAAGGGCCGATGATGCCGCCTTTCGCATCGAAACTCTCTACAAACGGCAGGGGTACACCTTTGCCCGGGTTGGTTACCGGCTGGAACAGGCAGGTGCGGCGACCACCCTGATCTTTACCGTCGAAGAGGGCCCGCGGGTGCTGGTGCGCTCGATTACCGTCACCGGCAACACCGCCTTCCCCGATGAAGAGCTGCTTGCCGGCCTGCCCGGCAAAAACGAGGTGCCCTTTGTGGCCAATGATATCACCGATACCCTTACCGCCATCCGCGGCATCTATGCCGGGTCCGGGTTTCTGCAGGTCCGCATCGACAAGCCGCAATACATCTTTTCTCCGGATCGGAGCAGCGTCGATATTCGTCTGTACGTCAGCGAAGGACCGCAAACCCTTGTCAACGATATCGCTTTCAGCGGGGAACTGCTGCCCGAGGTGCAATCGTCACTGGCAAAGGTGGCCGGGGACCTGCGGGGCAAACCTTATATCCCCCGGCACAAACTGGTGCTGCGCAGCAGGGTGCTGGCGGCCTATGCCAATCACGGCTATCCCGAAGCGGTTGTCGAAGTGCGGGAGACCAAAGTGGAACCGGCCCGGATCGATCTGTTCTGTCAGGTGAGCAGCGGGCCGCGGGTTGTCATTGCCGGGGTGCGGGTGGAAGGCAACAGGCGCACCGATGCCGCCTTTATCAGTAAGCGACTTAGCTTGCAGCCCGGCGATCTTTACCGAGACGATATGAAACGGGAAAGCTTCCGCCAGCTCTTTCGGACCGGACTGTTTTCCCGGCTGGTCATCGAACTGGCCGAGGGGGCAGGGGAGGCGCGCGATCTGGTCGTTCAGGTTGATGAGGCGCTTGCCCGTGAGGTTTTTCTGCAGGCAGGGTGGGGCTCCTATGAGCTGTTGCGCGGCAGCACCGGGTTTGTTGACAGGAATATCTTCGGCAGTGGCCGCAGTTTTCGCTTCGAGGCCGGCGGCTCGGTGAAAAGCGCCTCGGTGGAGGCTTCGATCAGAGATCCGTGGCTTTTCGGCCGTGATTTCACCGCCCATCTGCCGCTTTTTTTCCATCGCCGCGAGGAACCTTCCTTTACCAGGGAGGAGCGGGGCGCCTCTTTTCTCGTCAGCCGGGAGTTCGGCCGCTTTCTCACGGTTTCCGGCCGGGCCCTCTACAGCAGTACCTCGACCATGAACGTTGCTGTCGCAGAACTGGCGGATCAGGATAGCTACACCATCGCCGGTTTCAGGCTTCAGGCGGAGTGGGACACCCGCAACGACATTTTTTTTCCGACCAGTGGCGAGCGCATCTTCGGTTCCGCCGAGGTGGCCGAGCCGGCCATTGGCAGCGATCTTTCGTTTTACCGTTTCACCTGCGGCCTGCGCAAATTCCTGCTCCTGGACGAACGGCATACCCTGGCGGCCCGTTATGAGACCGGCATTATCCTGCCTGGCCGCAATCAGGATCTCATCCCCATCGGCGAAAGGTATTTCAACGGTGGCGAGAATACGGTGCGCAGTTTTCGGGAGGGGGAACTCGGTCCCCGGGATGCATCCGGTGACCCGTTGGGCGGCATGGCCTTCACTGTTTTTTCTCTGGAGGGGCGGCGCTTGATAACCGACAATCTGGCCGGCTCGCTTTTTGTCGATTACGGCAATATTGCCCCGGGCTGGCAAAGCGGGGATGGGGTGTCGGCAAATCGGCGGGAAGTCATCGACCGAACCTTTGCCGAATATTTCCGTGATTTTCGGACGGCGCTGGGAGTGGGGATCCAGTATCTCCTGCCGATCGGGCCGGCGCGGCTCGATTGTGCCTGGAATCCGGATCGGGAAAAGGGAGAGGATGGCTTTGTCGTGCACTTCAGCATCGGCATGGCGTTCTGATGGCGTTGCCAAGACGGAGAATCAGCCACAATCCCACCGCAGCACGGGAGATCGGGTTTTTGCGACGCCATCATGGTTGTCTCAGAGAAAAAAAACGAGCGCCAGCAGGGAAAAGATGGTGACCGGTATGCCGGTGCGGGCATGTTCCCCAAAGCTGATATGGATTCCCAGCCGCTCTGCCTGCTCGATGACGATCAGGTTGGCAATGCTGCCGATGACGATGAGATTGCCGGCAAAGGTGCTGGCAACGGCCAGGGTGTACCACTGCTCCGGTTGGGCCGGGTCGAGAAAACGGGTCAGCAGCATGGCGGCCGGCACATTGCTGACCAGGTTGCTCAAGACCGCCGATACCCCGGTGAGGGTGAGGGGATCGGTGAGGGAGACGCCAACGTGGGAGAGGGCGGCGATGATGCGGGCCGGCAGCTGTTCGACCGCGATGCCCTGGACGACGATGAACAGGGCGCAGAAGAGGGTGAGCAGGTGCCAGTCGATCAGTTCCAGCAGCTGGCGGGAGGCCATTTTTCGACTGCAGAGCAGGATGCCGGCCACCGTGATGGCGGAGAGCTCCCGGGGGGTGGGGGTAAAGAAGGCGATGACGAGCAGGAGAACGGCGGCAAGCCCCTTTGCCGTCTGCAGCAGATTGAACGCCGGCCACTGTCCCGCTGTCTCCGGTTCCCGGGGAAAGAGGGCAACGGTGAAACGATTCCGGTAGCGCAGGCAGATGATCGTGTAGGCGCCGACCAGGGCGATGAGGGTCGGCGGGGTACACCAGAAGAGAAAGGCGTCGAAATGCAATCGTCCGACCTGGCCGATCAGCATGTTCTGCGGATTGCCGATGATGGTGGCTGCCGAGCCGATGTTGCTTGCCGCGGCGAGACCAAGGAGAAAGGGCAGGGGGTTGAGGCCGGCCCGCAACACGGCCAGGGTCAGCACCGGGGTGAAGGCCAGGCAGATGATGTCGTTGGCCAGCAGGGCGGAGAGCAGGGCCGCCAGCAGCATGGTGACGAGGAGAAAGAGTGCCGGCCGGTGGAGGAGCCGGGTGCAGCGGCCGGCGACCCAGGTATAAAAGCCGCCCAGCCGCAGTTGGGCCGAGAGGATCATCAGCGCGTAGAGCAGGACAATGGTCGGCAGGTCGATGGCGGCCATGGCCACGGGCAGCGGCACCGCGCCGCTGACCACCATGGCGATGGCGCCCAGCAGGGCGATACCGGTGCGGTCCAGGGTCAGCCCTGGGATGCGGCCGAGAGCGACCCCGGCATAGGTCAGGATGAAGATGATAGTCGGCAGGGAAGGCATGGGTGCCACTATAGCAGACGCCCGGAGGCGGGAGCCAGCAGAAAACGTTTTTTACCACGGAGCGCCCGGAGAACGAAGAAAGCAAGGCTGTTTGCTTTTTCTCCGTGACCTCAGCGCTTTCCGTGGTGCAGGCCGTTTGCTATTTGCTGGTGTAGGTGAACTGGTCGAGGAGCTTTTTGTCTCCCAGGGCCGCCTTGCTTTTGATGGTATAGCTGCCCGGGGTGCCCAGTTCGACATCGGCGCCATAGCCGCCGGACATGGCCATCGTCATCACCGTCTGCTCAACGCCGTCCGGCCCCTTGACGAGAAATCCCACCGTACCGTTTGCCGCCGGGTCGCCGTTCGGTGCGGAGATAAAGAGCATGAGGTGGTGGGATTTCACCTTGGCGGGGTCGATGGCGGTTGCCTGGCCCGCTTCCTTGGCTGCGGCAAGATTGGCCAGGTTGTCGATGAGCTGGTACCGCAGATGGTAGCCCTCCACCGTGGCCTCATGGAGGGTCTGGCCCATCTGGGCGCCATGGTCCATGCCGGTCATGTCGTGACCGCCCATCGCCTGGCCCCCCGTCCCGTGGCCACTCATATCATGCCCCCCATGGCCGTCAGCCGCATGACCGGGTTGGGCCAGGAAGAGAAAAACAAGCAAGGCAGGCAAGAGTGTTCGTGTTTTCATAGATGCTCCTTTTTATGATGGTTGTCTGGACTGTTCGGGCGGGAATGCTTCCCCCTCGGACAGGAAGGGCAAATCGGTCCTCTTTTTCCACAGTTTGTAAATGGGCGGATAAACGAGCAGCTCCATGAGAAACGAGGTAAGGAGCCCGCCGATCATCGGCGCAGCGATCCGTTTCATCACATCCGCCCCGGCCGCGGTGGACCACATGATGGGCAGCAGGCCCATGAAGGCGGCGGCCACGGTCATGATCTTCGGCCGCGCCCGTTTCACCGCGCCGTGGATGATCGCCTCATCGAGCCCCCGCATGTCGGTCACGGTTCCTTTTCGACGCGCCTCGTTGTAGGAGAGATCGAGAAAGAGCAGCATGAAGACCCCGGTCTCGGCGTCGAGGCCAAGGAGCGCGATCATCCCCACCCAGGCGGCGATGGAGACGTTGTAGTCAAGCAGGTAAAAGAGCCAGATCGCCCCCACCGCCGAGAAGGGCACGGCGAGCATGACCAGACCGGCCTTGAAGGTACTTTTCGTGTTGAGATACAGCAGCACAAAGATGAGAAAGAGGGTGACCGGCACCACCAGCTGCAGTCGCTCCCGCACCCGCAGCATGTTTTCGTACTGGCCGCTCCACTCCAGCACATACCCTTCCGCGAGTTGCAGAGTGTTGCCCACCGTTGCCTTGGCCTCCTCCACATAGCCGCCGACATCGCGATTGGCGATGTCCACATAGACGTAGCCGGCCAGAAAGCCGTTCTCGTCGCGCACCATGGCCGGCCCCTGCAACAGCTCAATGTCGGCGAGCTGGGCGAGCGGCACCTGGATGTCGCCCGGAGCGGAGACGAGGACGCGGCCCAGCTGGTCGACATCCTCGCGCAGCTCACGGGGATAGCGGATATTGACCGGATAGCGTTCCCGGCCCTCGATGGTGGTGGTGATGTTTTCGCCGCCCACCGCGGCGAGGATCACCCGCTGCACATCGTCGATGGTCAGCCCGTAGCGGGCAAGCTGGTCGCGTTTGGGCACGAAGTCGAGGAAAAAGCCGCTGCCGACCCGTTCGGCAAAGACGCTGCGGGTGCCCGGTACCTGGCGCAGAATACCCTCCAGCTCCTCGCCGATGCGCTGAATTTCGGTCAGATCGTTACCGAAGATCTTGATGCCCACCGGGGTGCGGATGCCGGTGCTGAGCATGTCGATGCGGGCCTTGATCGGCATGGTCCAGGCGTTGGTGACGCCGGGGAAGCGCACCACCTTGTCCATTTCGGCAATCAGTTCCTCATAGGAGATGTGGTCGGGCCAGATCGGCCGGACGAGAAAGAGCAGAAAATCGGGCAGCCAGCCCGAGTACCAGCGCTCTCTAGCCCGCCACTCGCTCTCGGGTTTGAGCACCACCACCGTCTCCATCATGGAGAAGGGGGCGGGATCGGTGGAGGTGTCGGCCCGGCCGGCCTTACCCATCACCCGCTCCACCTCGGGAAAGGATTTGAGCAGCCTGTCCTGGGCGGTCATCAGCTCCTGGGCCTGGCCCACCGAGATGCCCGGCAGGGTGGTGGGCATGTAGAGGATGGTGCCCTCATTAAGGGGCGGCATGAATTCGGTGCCGAGCGTGAAGTAGACCGGCAGACTGGCGGCGACAACGACCAGGGCGGCGGCGATGACCGTTTTTGGGTGACGGAGGGTGAAGCGGCAGGTGGGTTCGTAGACCCGGGCGATGGCGCGGCTGATCGGGTGCCGCTCCTCGGCGTAGTAGGTGCCGACCAGGGCGGTGGTGGCGAGCCTGGCCAAAAAGCGCGGCCGGAAGGTGAAGGGATCGATGCGGGCAAAGAGCATGCGCAGGGCCGGGTCGAGCGTAATGGCGAGCAGGGCGGCCAGGCCCATGGCCAGGTTTTTCGAGAAGGCGAGTGGTTTGAAGAGGCGGCCTTCCTGGTCCACCAGGGCAAAGATAGGGAGAAAGGCCACGGCAATGACGAGCAGCGAGAAAAAGACCGAAGGACCGACCTCTTTCAAGGCATCGAGGCGCACCTGATAAAAGGTGCCCGGTCTGCCGTTTTCCTGCCACTGGTGGATGCGGTTGTAGGCATTTTCCACCTCGACGATGGCGCCGTCCACCAGCACGCCGATGGAGATGGCGATGCCGGCGAGACTCATGATGTTGACCGTCACCCCCAGGTAGTAGAGGGGAATGAAGGCGAGGAGCACGGAGATGGGGATGGTGATGATTGGTACGATGGCCGACGGGATGTGCCAGAGAAAGAGGAGGATGACCGCCGAGACGATGATCATCTCGATGAGCAGTTCATGCTGCAGGGTGGCGATGGCGCGGGTGATGAGATCGGAGCGGTCATAGGCGGTGACGATGCGTACCCCCTCGGGGAGCGATGGTTCGATGTCGTGCAGCCGTTGCTTGACCCGCTTGATGACGTTCAAGGCATTTTCGCCATGGCGCATGACAACGATGCCGCTGACATGATCGCCCAAGCCGTCGAGATCGGCGACGCCGCGCCGGATCTCCGGACCGAGCTCGACCCGGGCCACATCCCGCAGCAGGACGGGGACGCCGCCGGGCGCGGTTTTCAGCACGATACCGGCAAAATCATCAAGACTGCGGGCATAGCCGCGGCCGCGCACCATGTATTCGCTGCCGGCCATCTCCAGCACCCGGCCGCCCACCTCGTTGTTCGAGCGCCGCACCGCCTCCACCACCTCGTCAAGGGAGAGGCCATAGACCTCCAGCCGGTTCGGGTCAACGGTGATCTGATACTGGCGCTGAAAGCCGCCGACGGTGGCTACCTCCGCCACCCCCGGCACCGACTGGATCGCGTAGCGCAGGGTCCAGTCCTGGTAGGAACGGAGTTCATCGAGGGAATGGCTGCCGGAATCATCGACCAGGGTGTACTGATAGACCCAACCGACGCCGCTGGCGTCGGGCCCCAGTTCGGTGCGCACCTCCGGCGGCAGGCGTGAGGTGATCTTCGACAGATACTCGATGACCCGGGAGCGGGCCCAGTAGATGTCGGTGCCGTCCTGAAAGATGACGTAGACAAAGGAGTAGCCGAAATCGGAAAAGCCGCGGATTGCCTTGACCCCCGGCGCGCCGAGCAGGGCGGTGACAATAGGGTAGGTGACCTGATCCTCGATGATATCGGGCGAACGTTCCCAGCGGGAATAGACAATGACCTGGGTGTCGGAGAGATCGGGCAGGGCGTCGAGGCGGATCTGCTTGAGAATGTGGAGCGCCACCAGGCAGCAGAAGCCGAGAAAGAAGAGGGTGAGGAGCCGGTTGCGGCCGCAGAATTCGATGATGCGGGCGATCATTTTTGCTCTCCGGCCTTTTTGCGTTTCTCTTTCATCACCCGGGCGGTGTTGGCCCGCAGCCGCGATTCGGAATCGAGGAGGAAATTGGCCTTGACCACCACTGTTTCGCCCACGCGGATGCCGGAAAGGATCTGCACCCGACCGTTGCCGCGCAAGCCGGTTGTGATCTCGCGCGGCTCGAAGGTTCCCGGCTCGATTTCGACAAAGGCCAGGCTGCGGGTTCCTGTCGCCATCACCGCCGAATCAGGCACCACCACCCCTTCCGCGGCGGCGAGCTCGACCCTGACATCGGCGTACATGGCTGGTTTTAATGTCAGGTCCGGATTGTCAAACTCGAAACGGACCTTGAGCGTCCGGCTTTCGGGACTGAGGAAAGGATAGATGTAGGTGGCCTTGCCCTGCAGCCTGAGTCCCGGCATGTGGGGGAGGGTGAGTTCTGCCTCCTGCCCGGCATTGACCCGGCTTGCCTCGTACTCGTAGAAATTGGCCTCGATCCAGACCCGGGAGAGATCGGTGATGGTGTAGAGTTCCTGGCCGGGGACGATCTGCTGACCCTCGAAGATGGATTTGGCGGTGACAAAGCCGGCCACCGGCGCGTTCAGCATCACGCTGCGGCTGACCTTCCCCTCTTTTTCCAGCCTATCAATGAAGGAGGCCGGTACGTCGAAGAGTTCGAGCCGGCGCCGGGCCGCAGCAAAGAGCTGCCGGCCGAGTTCGCGCAGTCCCTCGTCCTCGTTGCTGCTGAATCTGGCGGCGGTCGCCTTGGCGCGCAGGAATTCCTCCTGGCTGGCCAGCAGCGTCGGCGAGTAGAGGCTTAAGATGGGCTGGCCGGCAGAAACCAGCTGGCCGTTGAAGTTGACGGCCAGGGATTCCACCCAGCCGTCCACCTTGGTATGAACATGGCGGATGCGGGTCTCGTCGGCGGTGATGAGACCGGCGGCCCGTGCGGTGCGGCTGATGCGGCCGCGCAGCGCCTGAGTGGTCTGGACACCGGCGGCCTGCAAGGCATCGAGGCCGACATGGACCGTCTCCCGGTCGGTCGGAATGACGATGGCGCCGGCTGGGCCGGACTCTTTCAGGTCGCTGAAAAAATCATCTTCCGCCCCGGCGGCCACCTTTTTTTCACCCTGCTGGGTGAGCGCCTCGATTTTGACCAGATCCATCCCGCAGATCGGACATTGACCGGGGGAGTCGGTGATAATCTCCGGATGCATGGGGCAGGTGTACTGGACCGCCTCCGGCCCGTGGTCGTGGGAGGGTGGGGTGGCCGGCCGCAGCAGGAGGCCAGCCGTGACGGTCACGGTCAGGGCAAGGATGACAACAAGAAAGGGCCGCCAGCGCCGCATGGTGCTGCCCAGACTTTTACCCGGCGTTTTTTCTGCCATGGTGACCTCCTATGGAAAGCGTGCCAGCGCTTGAGCGCTTAAATGGTGATACAATCATTTCTCTCCAGCCAAAGAGGCGCCAATGCTCTCTTCCAAGCCCGCCCACGCCACGCCGAGATCGGCCTTGGCTCTGTGCCAGGCAAGGGTGGCGGAAAACCAGCGGGAGTAAACGTCGAGCAGCCCGGCGAAGGTGATGCTCCCCGCCTCATAGGCGGTGGTGGTGGTGTCGAGACCGGTGCGGGCCAGTGGTATCACCTTGTCCCGGTAGAGCCGTTCTTCGCGCTGCGCCCTGGCGAGCTGATACCACGCTGCCTGGATGAGGCTTTTTGTGTTCGCCTCCTCGGCGGTGAGGCGATGGCGCAGGGCAATGAGCGTTCGCCGCGTCTCCCGGATATAGCCTTCATTGAGCCCATAGAAGGCGTTGCGCGGGGTGCCGATTCCTGCAGCGGCGGCAAAGCCGGTGGAAAAACTCTCAGGCCGTTCGCCGTTCACCGTCACCCTTGCCGCGTCTTTACCCGGAAAGGCGGAGAAATTGAGGGTGTAACCGGGATGAATTTCGCTCTCAGCCAGGGAAACGAGCAGTTCGGTGGTCGCAATCCGCGCCTGCAGAGCCCGCAGTTCCTGGCGGTGGGCAAGGGCTGTTGTCTCAAGCTCCGCCACCGGCGGCACGGTGATTTCCGGTAAGCGGGAGTCAAGCGCTCCGATGGCGGTGGTCCGGGGCAGATCGAGGAGGGCAAGCAAGGCCGTCTCTCGCGCCCGCACCTCCTCGTGCCGGATCGGGATTGCCTCCTTCATGAGACCATGCTCGATGTCCACCCGCACCAGGTCGGCAAAGGGGGCGGAGCCGGCGGCATAGTTCGCGGCCGCCGTGTCTTTCAGGCTGTCCACCACGTCGTAGTTGCGCTGGGCGATGGCATGGGCCTGTCGGACATAGAAAAGCTCCCAGAAGGAGCGGCGGGCGGCGGCCAGCACCGTACGCCGGGCAATGGTCAGTGTCTGCCGGGCTTCTTCCACCTCCTGATCGACGATATCGCCTCGCAGGGCGAGAAATCCGGGGAAGGGATAAAGGTCGGCGTTGCCGGCACGGGCAGGCAACGTGCCGACGCCGGTTTCGAGGTTGGCGGTGAGGGCGGCGTAGCGGGAGAGCAGATTGGTGAGCGCCTCGGTCTGGCGGTAGCGTTCGCGTACCGCCTGGAATTCTTCCTCTGCCGCCTGCAGTTCGGGGTTGCGGAGCAGCACCATGGCCTCGAACTCGGCCAGGGAGAGGCCATCCGCCAGGCTGGTGGCGGCAGCATCGGTATCCCCTGCCGTTGCAGCGAGCTCGTCCAGGAGCGGAGATTGCGGGGCAAAATCTGTTGGAACCGGCGCAGGGGGGTGGGCCGGCATGGCGGTTAATGTCATGAGCGGGGGACGGGACGCTTGTTTAATCTGCTCGGCAGTCGGTGGGACTGGGCTACCGGCAAGGGATGGGATCGGAGGCTCGGCCTGCTGCCATTCGGTGAGCAGGGCGGCATAGCCGGAGCAGCCGGTGGCAATGAACGGCCCGGCAAGGAGGAGGGCGACAAGCCGGCAGCAACGGAAGAAAACCATCACTTCACCTCTTCCGTGGCCGTGGAAACAGGGGGCGGTTGCGGCCCGGCAGTGGTCAGATCACGGCCGGTCAGTCCTTCGAGGGCGGCGAGGTTCTGGCCATAGTCGGCCTGCGCCCTGGCCAGGGCAAGCTGGAAGGTGTACCAGACGGTGCGGGTTTCGGTAAAATCTGACAGACTGCCCTTGCCTTGCCGAAACCAGGTTTCCGCCGTTTCCACCGATTTGGCCGCCTCGGGCATGAGTTCGTCGCGGTAGAGGGAAATCAGGCGGGCGGCGTTGCCAAGCCGGAAAAAGAGGCGGCTTGCCGCGGCCCGGGCCTCGTTGATACGCGTTGTTACCTCGGCTTTTGCCTGTTCGACCCGGGTTCTACTTGCCATCATCCGCCCCTGATTTTTGCCGATCCAGATCGGCAGGGACAGGGAAACAGTGGCGCCCAACGCCTTGATCCCGGTGCGGCCGTTGTCGGCCAGCGGGTCGGCCTCTTTGATGTTGTTGACAAAGAAGCCGACATCGACCTCCGGCAGAGTCCGGTAACGGGCGAGGATCACCTCCTGTTCCGCTTTTTTCAGGGCGGCCCGGGCCAGCAGAACATCAGTGCCATTCTCCTCGACCAGACGGTACAACTCATCGAGGGAATGGGCGATGGGCCTGAAAGGGGGAAGGGCAAGCGAGCCGATGGCGGCGTCAGGGGCACGGTTCAGCAAACCGTTCAGTCTTGTCCGTTCGGTGCGGGCCAATTCGCCAAGAAGCTGTTCGTCGTACTGGAGTTGGCCCGACTGGGCCGCAGCCCGGGAAAGATCGATCAGGCTGGTCCGCTCCCGGGCATAGACGGCGCGGCCGGATGCCATCAGCTGATCAAGCAGATCACGATTGCCGGCCGCAATGGCGATGGCCTGCTGGAGATAGATGAGTTCATGGGCCGACTGGCGCACCTCGCTCATCTGTTCCCGCATTGCCTTTTCGTAGGTGAGGCGGGCGAGGCGGATATCGGCGGTGGCTGCCTCGCCCTGGGCATCGAGTTGACCCGGCAGAGGGAGCGGTTGGGAGATGGCGATCTGCCACTCTTCGTCGCCGATGCGGGTTTCCGTTGGATAGGAGGCGGAAAGTCGCGGGTCGGGAAAATTGCTTGCCACCCGGTAGTCTTCAACGGCAGCACGCCAGCCCAATCGGGCCGCGGCAATGGCGGGGTTGTCGAGCTGGGCGCGGGCAATCAAGTCGGAAAGGGCCGGACCTGTAACGATGCGCCGGTCGTTTTCCAGTCGTGTCCCATGCTGTTCATCGTTGTCGGCGAACAAGGCGGCGGGAAAGGTGGCGACAAGAACAACAATCAGGATGCAGGCTGCTTGGTAAAGCTTTCTGGCCGCCGGGAGGCCTGGTCTGGCCGAATGTGCCGTCATGCTTTCCTCCTGTCCCGTCATGCCGTATCCTCGGGATCGGAACGTGCAGGGTGCTGTTTGCTGCCCTGATGCTGCTGGCGGTAATGACGCTCATCGACAGCAGGACATATGGTTGTATGACAATGTGGTACACTTTTTGTTCCGGGAAATCAAGCCGTCTTGGCGGGAAAATTTTTTTCCGCCACAGAGCGCATTGAAAGCGCAGAGAAAAAAAATTTTTATTACAATCAGTTATCTTTTGGTGTTCTGTGGTCTCTGTGGGTGATTTCAGTTTCGATGAGACCATCAAGACATGATGGTGTTGTAAGCAGCTCAGTCCGTGCTGTCGCTCAACAAAGAGTCAGCACTCACAGCCAGTCGGTGAGCAGCAGGCCGAAACCGATCCGATTGGAGGAACTGTCGTAGTCGATGAGCGATTCGCCGTAGCCGTTAAAGTAGTGGAGATACCCCTTGAGCGGCATCGTCTCGCTCAACGGGAAGCTCCAGCCGACCTCCACCGCGCCGCGGTTGTCATGGCGTCGCAGGTTGTTGCGCAGCATGACGCTGACCGTATGGCGGTTGCGCGTCCAGGCGCCGGTAATCTCTCCGTATCCAAGATAGCTGGCGATGTCGGGGTTGTCGTCGCCGCTCGGGTCGGCGGGCGTGGTTTTGTCGTCTTCCGGCAGCCGGTACCAGGGTTTGATGCTCAGGGCGTAGTCCCCCTTTTCAAAAAGAAAATCGAGATAGAGGCGGTTCCAGCTGCGAGACTCGTCGCCGCTGCGGCCGTTTGACTGGTGGGAAAATCCGGTGAGGATATAGGGGTTGTGCCAGCCGAAAAGACGCAGTCCGCTGCGCAGGGCGAGAAAGAGTTCCGGCTCGTGATCGGTGGCGCGAAACGGACTCGATATCTCGTTGTTATACGCCTGCCAGAAGGATTTCATGGTATAGGCGGCATAGAGATGACCGTTGTCTTCCTCGAGCAGGTCTCGGAGTAGCGGTACCTTGAAGCTGACCTGGAAGGTGACTTCCAGGTTGTCTGTTTCCCGATCATCCCCGCTCTGGGCGGCGCCGTTCGGTGTATCGTTGTATGTGGCGAAGAGCAGATAGTTCGGCCGGTGCGGAATGATGGCAAAGAGGTTGTTGTGTCCTTTTGCTTCAGCGGAAACGCGCCGTTCCAGGGCCGCACTCTTGTCCGTGGTATCGTCGGCAGGGGCGGATGCCGCTGCCGACCCGGCTAGGCTGTTTTTTTCCGGGAAGAGGACGCGACATCCTTCTTTCAACCGACCAACCGGCATAGTGTCATCGGCATTCTCCAGGGCATCGAGCAGGCATTGCTCAAAGCTGGAAGGTGCGGCGGCCGGAGCGGCGGCCGGTAGCAGCAACAGACTGCAGGCAAGGAGGGTCTGGAAAGAAAGGGAAAGATGATGCATACAGCTTACCCGTAGGTGGTGTGTTGCGGGAAAAATCCACGCCTGGCGTGTTTTTTTGGTTCCGTCCCTCTGCAAACGGGGGCGGACTCCTTGCAATGTCTGTCCGGTATGGTACAGTATAGCTTTTTTATATAACAAATCGGGTGTGATGCAATGTCAAAAAGAATGATTTTTGTTGTTTTTCTGATGGTGTTCCTTGTCGTTCCCTCCCTGTGCGCTGCGAAAATGGTGGCGGTGGCTGGCAGCAAGCTTAACATGCGCAGTGGGCCTTCCGACAGCACCGAGGTGCAATGGGTGCTTGGTAAAGGTTTTCCTCTTCAGGTTCTCGATCGCCAAGGCAAATGGTTGAAGGTCAGGGATTTCGAGGGGACCGTCGGGTGGGTGTACGGGCCTCTCACCTCGGCGACCCCGCATGTCGTGGTCAAGACAAAAATCGTTAACATCCGCAGCGGACCAGGCACAAAATATAAAATCGTCGGCCAGGCGAAATACGGTGTGGTCTTTCAGGTAGTGAAAAGAACGAAAAACTGGGTGCAGGTCCGGCATGAAAGCGGCAAATCTGGATGGATTTCCCGTAATCTGCTCTGGGGGATATAGCGTGAAAAGTGATGGTCTCGTAAACCCGCAAACCATGGCGGGCGGGAAGGTGAAAACAACGGGTAACAAAAAACGGCCCGTCTGAATCGTGGCTTTTTACGATTCCGCCAAAATTGACAAACCCGTAAAAAGTCTTTTTTCACCACAGAGCGCACAGAGAACGCAGAGAAAAAATCTTTAATTATAATTAGTTATATTTGTTCGCCCTGCGGTCTCTGTGGTTAATTTTCAGTTTTTACGATTCCATCAAAATTCGTTGCCCGCTTTGCCTGGGATGGCGTTGCCGCGGTAGAGGCTTTGAGGCGTTGGGCGGCAATTTGGGGCATTGCCAGGGCGGTCGGCCTGTAGCGGCTCCCTTTTTCAGCTGTTGGTCGGTGATTGTTCCTGTTGTGTCGTGCTCAACGGTTTGCTGATCAGATGCTGACCGAGCGCGACGGTTTTCATGCCTTTTTTGCGCCGAATCGTTTTTTGAAAAAACACGTTGTTCGGCACCCGTGTCTCGTAACTCTCTTCGCTGTCCTTGTTTTTTTCTCGTAACGTGGTGAAAAGAAGATTGAAGTCGCTGACCGTTCCCTTGAGACCCTCGCCGCCGACCGGTTCGATGATTTCAATTTCGTCGCCGATCTGAAACTGCGGAAAAAACATCAGCAGCAGCGCGGATGAGATATTGCTGAGAATACTCCAGACCGCGATAAAACCAACGGCGATCATGCCTGCGATGGTCAGCAGGACGGTGATGATGGAGGTGATCTTGATTCCCACCTGCTGCAGGACGACAACGGCCACGGAAAGGAGGATGATCCATTTGACGATGGTCCTGGCCCCGAAGTAAAATGATTCATTAAGGGAATTCCTGGTCAGAAGAATCCTTAAAGCGCGAGTGGCGAACAGATAAAGCAGGCCGCCGATCAGCATAACAACAAGGATACTGAGCGCCGTCTGGCCGATGTCCCAATAGAATTGTCTGGTTAGTGTGTTCATGGCAATTACGCAAAATGATGGTCTCGCAAAAAAAACATAAACCATGGCGTGCGGGAAAGTAAAAAGAACGGGTTACAAAACGTGGGCCGCCGGAATCGTAGTTTTTTTACGATTCCGACAGAAACAGTTTTTTTACCCTCCAAGATAGCTGAACAGGAGATCGCGCCATTCCTGGGTGTCCATTTTCTTCAACAGGCTCCGGTTGACAGCTTCCCGCAGGCTGCTGTCCTGGGCGAGTCCGATGCCATACTGCTGGGTGCGAAAGACATTTTGCAGCACCTCCAGCTCCTCTTCATGGTTCTTTTTGACAAGATAGCGCAACAACGGCGCATCATAAACAAAGGCGTCTATCTCCCCCGCGGCAAGGGCCTGGAGCCCTTCTGCCGGAGAGGTGAACCGCTGATAGCTCACATGTTTTTCGTTCAGAAAGTCGGCGCTGGTCGAGGAGGAAACGGTGCCGGTGCGAACGTGAACCAGGTCGTTTGGTCCGGTGACGAGCGGCCGCATGCCGGAGATGGTCAGAGAAGAGGTGATGGCCGCGGTGAAGCCGGATATAACGATGATCGCGGTAAACATCCAGAAGATGGCCACCAGTCTGCCCGCCGAGGTGCGCGGTGCCTTGTCGCCGTATCCCACTGTGGTCATGGTCACCGCCGCCCACCAGAAGCCCGCTCCAATCCCTCTTGCCGGTCCGCCGCCGAACTGCTCTTTGTTTGCGTCTTTCTCGAAGAACCATACCAGCAATCCGATGCCGCCAAGCAGCAACATAAGGGAAACCACGGCCTTGAGAAAGTTCAGGGAAAAGAATCCTTTGAGTAGTTGAACTCCTTCCGGTTTCCCCCCTTTTTTTACGGTGATGCCGAGTCCGGTTGTGTAATAGGGATGTGAGAAGTCGATTGTTTTTTCCCGTTCAGCCGTAATGGTCAGGGCGGCAAAACCGGCATCGAGTTCGCCGCTGGCCAGTCCGTCGAGAATACCTTGCAGCGGCAGTTCCCGATATTGGAAAGAGATATTCAGTTCGTCGGCAATGGATTCCCACAGGGTGACGGAGATCCCTTCCCAGCGGCCGTCTTCGTTTTTCATGACAAAGGGGGGGGATTCCTTGATGCCGATGATAAGCTCGTTGCCGGGAAAGGTGGTCGCCTCGGCCAGAATCGTTGCCGGGAAAAAAATGATGCAAAGGCTGAGGATGGTCGATATGATCCGAGATAACATGGTGGCGTTTATTGTGTCATATTGTTGACGTGCAGTGAGCCCCGGGGCCAGGTGCTCGCCCGTGGCTGCCTGGGCCACAATGACGTCCTTTTCCAGGGGAATCCGTTAAGTGGGCGCGGGAAAAAATAGCCGGTCATCCGGCTTGTTTCACCCGGCTCATCCTGTATAATTAACAGAATGCACCCGCTTTGACAAGGCTGGCTGCCGGCAGAAAATCGTCCTGTGAGGGGTGGAGCGGCGATGAGTTGTGACGATAAGGGGACAGTCGTACCAATGCGAAATGTTTTCCTGTTGGTGCTTGGCTGTTGGCTGTTGTTGGTCGCAGACTCTGGTTTCTGCACCGAAGAGAAGGTGATTCGCCTCAAAGAAGCGGTGGATGTCGCCCTGCGGGACAATCACCTGTTGCGGGCCGAGAGAAGCGCGGTGGAGGCGGGCCGCCAGGAGATCGGCCTCGCGGCAAGCGGCATGGGACCAATCGTGACCATTGAGGAACGCTATCTGCGTACCGCAAACCCCACTTATGGCTTCATGGCTAAACTCAATCAGCAGCGTTTTACCGTTGCGGATTTTCGCATCGATTCCCTCAACCACCCCAATCCAGCCAACGATTTCCAGACCTCCCTGGCGGTGGAAAAACCTCTTTTTGCCCGGCAGGTGCAAATCGGCGAGGAGATGGCGGGCAAGGAGGCCGAGGCCATGGCCTGGCAATTCCAACGGAGCCGGGAGGAAATTGCCATGGAAGTGGTAAAGGCATATCTTGCGGTGCGTACGGGCCGGGAATTTGTCGTGGCGGCGTCAAAAGGGGTGGAGGATGCGGCGGAGCACGTCCGCATCGCCGAGATGCGCCATGACAACGGACTGGGGCTTTACTCCGATATTTTGCGGGCAAAAACGGCCCAGACCGCGGCTGAGCAACGACTGGTGAGTGCCGGGAAAAATCATGACGTGGCGCGCCGGGGGCTTGGTCTGCTGCTCGGCGTCAATGAGCCGGTCGGCGTTGGCGATGAAGAGATCGATCTGCCGGTCCGGGATCTCGTCGCCTGGCAGGAAGCGGCGGCAGGCCGTCATGACATCCTGGCCATGGAGGCGCGCCGGCAGGTGGCCCGCAAAGGGCTTGACCTGGCCGGGGCGGGCTTTCTCCCCACCATCGGGGTGGGCGGCAGCTATCAGTTTAATGATCATGAAAATTTCTTTGGCGGTGAGGGCGAGAGCTGGCAGCTTGCGGCCATTGCCCGCTGGCAGCTCTATGACGGCGGCCGCCGGCAGTACGAGAAGGCGAAGGCGCGCTATCGCATCACGGAAAGCGATGAATACCTTGCCGGATTGAAGAAACGAGTCGATTTCGCGGTCTACGAGGCCTACCGGGGGGTGGAGGAGAGCGGCAAGAATCTCGAGCTGGCCGAGGCCGCCCTGGCCACGGCCGAGGAAGGACAGCGGCTGGTCCGGGTTCGCTACGAAAATTCCCTCTCCCAGCTCGTTGATCTGCTCCATGCGCAGGCGGCCCTCGATCAGGCCCGGGCCATGGCGGTGGCCGGCCGCAACGATCATCTTGTCGCCAGGGCGCTGTTGAGCTGTCAGGGGGGCATGATTCTCCGTGATCTGGGAGTTGCTGAGGAAATCAATGAGGCGAACAATGGGCGGTAAGAGAGGGGAACCCGTCATGGGAAGATGGATACGGCTGTTGTTGCTGGCGCTGCTTCTCCTGCCCGGCTGCGGCAACGGACCGGAGTCGAGCGGGGGCGGCCGGCCGGAACGGCCGCTGGTCTCAGGAGTTGAGGTCGGCGAGATGCGGCTCGACGAGTGCGATGATGTGTATCAGACCTCCGGCACCCTCATTGCCAAAAGCACCAGCATGGTGGCGGCCCGGACCATGGGTGCTCTCACCGAGGTGCTGGTGCGGGAAGGGCAGCGGGTGACGGCCGGTCAGCTGCTCGCCGTCCTCGATGACCGCGATCTCCGTCAGAAAGTCGCCGGCGCAGAGGCGGCTTTGGCCGAGGCGGAACAGGGACTGGCCGCAGCGGCCAAGCAGCGGGAGCTGGCGGACATCACCTTTCGCCGCTATGAGCGGCTCTTTGAAGGTCGCGCCCTGACCGGGCAGGAGTTCGATGAGGCCCGCACCGCAAGCGAGGTGGCAGCCCTGGAAGAGGCCCGGCTGGCGAAAATGGTCGAGCGGGCTCGCGCCGGCATGAGGGAGGCCGGAGTCTACCGGGAATTTTCCCGCATCACCGCCCCGGTCTCCGGCATTGTCATCGCCAAAAGGGCTGAGGTCGGCAGCATGGCCATGCCGGGTGCGCCCCTCTTTACCATCGAGGACAACAGTTCGTTTCTTCTTGACCTCTGGGTGAGCGAGACCCTGGCCGATCGGATCAGCCGCGAAAGTCCGGTGCGTATCGAGATGGGCGGCGGCATGGCCGGACCGACCGCCGCCATTGCCGCCATTGTCCCCAGTGTTGATCCGGCGACCCGCACCTTCCTCGTCCAGGTGGCGGTGAGCGGTGACAATCTGCGTTCCGGTCAGCATGTGACGGCCCGTATCGCGGTTGGCCGTCGAGCGGTGCTCCAGCTCCCAACCGCCGCCATTGTCCGGAAGGGCCAGCTCAGCGGCGTCTATGCGGTTGACGACAAAAACATCCTTTCCTACCGGCTGGTGCGGACCGGTCGTGAGCTGGGCGGCATGACGGAGATCCTGACCGGTCTTGTGCCGGGTGAAAAGGTGATCGTCGCCGGGGCGGAACGGGCGGTGGACGGCGGTGTCATCAGCGGAGATGCAGGCCGATGAAGACGATCGGTGTGTCCGGCAAGATCGCCCGGGCCTTCCTCACCTCGAAGCTGACCCCGCTGATCGTCCTCGCCTCGCTGTTGCTCGGCATTTTCGCCGTGCTCGTCACCCCGCGGGAGGAGGAGCCGCAGATCGTCGTACCGATGATCGACGTCATGGTGAGCTGTCCCGGCGCCACCGCCAAAGAGGTGGAGGAACGGGTCACCCGGCCCATGGAAAAATTCCTCTGGGAGATCAAGGGGGTGGAGTATATCTATTCCATCGTCCAGCCCGGCATGAATTTGACCATTGTCCGTTTTTATGTCGGCGAGGACATGGAAAAGAGCCTGGTCAATCTCCACACCAAGCTGATGTCCCACTATGATCAGATTCCGGCCGGCGTCTCCCGGCCCCTGGTGCGACCCAAATCCATTGATGACGTGCCGATCCTCACCCTGACCCTGTGGAGCGATAACGGCCGCCATTCCGGCTACGAGCTGCGTCGTATCGCGGTGGAACTGGCCTGCGAGCTGAAAAAGGACCAGGATGTCTCCGAGTTTTCCGTGATCGGCGGCCAGCAGCGCCAGCTGCGCATCAGCCTTGATCCGGTGCGGCTCAAGGCTTACGGCCTGACGGCGTCGATAATTGCCGCCACTGTCCGGCAGGACAATGTGCGCCTGCAGGCAGGCAATTTCCCGGCCGCTGATCGTGAGTTTCTCGTTGACACCGGCGCCTTTCTCCGGACCGCTGACGATGTCGGCCGCCTGCTGCTGACGGTGCGGGACGGCCGGCCCGTCTATCTGGCCGATGTTGCCGAAATCACCGACGGCCCGGCGGAGCCGGCCGATTACGTCTTCATGGGCGCGGGACCGGCCGCTGCGGACCCGCAGCTGCGTTCCCTGGTCGGGGTCACCGAGGCGGTGACCATCGCCGTCGCGAAAAAGAAGGGGGCCAACGCCAGCCTGGTCGCCGAGGAGGCGCTGGCCAAGGTCGAGGCCCTGCGCGGCTCCCTGCTGCCCCATGACGTCTCGGTGACGGTGACCCGCAATTACGGCGATTCGGCCCGGGAAAAATCAAACGAACTGCTCGATCACATGCTGATCGCCACCATCTCGGTCATCGTCCTTATGGCCGTTACTCTGGGCTGGCGGGAGGCGATCGTTGTGGCCGTGGCGGTTCCGGTCACTCTCGCCCTGACCCTGCTCATCAACTACCTCTACGGGTACACCTTAAACCGGGTCACCCTGTTCGCCCTCATCTTTTCCATCGGCATTCTGGTCGATGACGCCATCGTCGTCGTCGAAAACATCCACCGGCATTTCAAAATGCGCGGCGTCAGTCCGGCCACGGCGGTGGCAGCGGTGGACGAAGTGGGCAGCCCCACCATCCTCGCCACCTTTGCCGTCATCTTCGCCCTGCTGCCGATGGCCTTTGTCCGCGGTCTGATGGGCCCCTACATGCGGCCCATTCCGGTGGGCGCTTCGGCGGCCATGCTCTTTTCTCTGCTGGTGGCCTTTATCGTCAGTCCCTGGCTTGGCTACAAGGTGCTGAAAAACGTCAGCCATGAAGGCAAAGGGGAGCCCGAGGGGAGCCGGCTGCTGGCCCTGTATGAAAGGCTGCTGCACCCCCTGCTGGAAAGCCGGCTGTTGCGGTTCGGCGTCCTGGCCGTGGTTGCGGCGCTGCTGGGGCTGGCTCTTCTGCTCCTGCCCTTCAAGGGGGTGACGGTGAAGATGCTGCCCTTTGACAACAAAAGCGAATTGCAGGTCATCATCGACATGCCGGAGGGCACCAGCCTGGAGCGGACCGCTGCGGTGGCCCGGGAGATGGGCGATTATCTCGCCACCGTGGCGGAGGTCACTCATTATCAGACCTATATCGGCACCGCTGCTCCCTATAATTTCAACGGTCTGGTGCGCCATTACTTTCTGCGCAGCAGCGCCAATATGGCCGATATTCAGGTCAACTTTGTCGCCAAAGGCGAGCGACGGACCCAGAGCCATGACCTGGCAAAAATGCTGCGTCCGCCCCTCAAGGAGATCGGTGACCGTTATGGGGCGCGCATCAAGCTGGCCGAGATTCCCCCCGGCCCGCCGGTGCTCAGTACCCTGGTGGCGGAGATCTATGGGCCGGACGAGAAACGGCGTATCGAGATCGCCGATCAGGTCAAAAAGGTTTTTGAGAACACCGCCGGGGTGGTGGATGTCGATTGGTTTGTCGAGGATGATGCGCCGAAACTCACCTTTGTCGTTGATCGGGAAAAGGCGGCCCGCCACGGCATCACCACCGCCCTGGTCGCCGGCACTCTGGCCATGGCCCTGGACGGCGCTTCCGTCGGCCTCCTCCATGACGAGCGGGAAAAGGAGCCGGTGGAGATTATCCTGCGCGCCGCCCTGGCCGACCGGGCTGATGTCGCGGCGTTGAGCGAGCTTGCCGTGCCCGGCGCCGACGGCCGGCCGGTGCCGCTGGCCGCCCTGGTCCAGGTTGTCGAGGATATCGAGAACAAGACCATCTACCACAAGAATCTCAAACAGGTTACCTATGTCACCGGCGATGTGGCCGGGGAAATCGAAAGTCCGGTCTACGCCATTCTTGAAATGAAGAAGAAGATCGGCAAGCTGCACCTGCCGGAAGGCTACGAACTCAAGCAGTACTCGGCTGTGCAGCCCTGGCTCGAGGATCGCTACGGTATGAAGTGGGACGGTGAGTGGCACATCACCTATGAGGTGTTCCGTGATCTCGGTATGGCCTTTGCCGCGGTGATGATACTCATCTATGTCCTGGTGGTTGCCTGGTTCCGCAGCTTTGTCACCCCGCTTGTCATCATGGCGCCCATCCCGCTCACCCTGGTCGGCATCCTGCCCGGCCACTGGCTGTTCGGCGCCTTTTTCACCGCCACCTCGATGATCGGGTTCATCGCCCTCTCCGGCATCATTGTCCGCAATTCCATTCTGCTCGTCGATTTCATCGAGATGGAGTGGCGGGATGGCGGCGACCTGCGTCAGGCGGTCATCTCCGCCGGCGCCGTGCGGTTCCGTCCCATTGTCCTGACCGCGGCGGCGGTGGTGGTCGGCTCCTTTGTCATGCTGTTTGATCCGATCTTCCAGGGCCTGGCCATTGCCATGATGTTTGGCGCGGTGGCGGCCACCGCGCTGACCCTGCTCGCCGTCCCGCTTCTTTACTTCGAGTTTTTCCGCAACCGGCAGGCGCCGGCGGGTGAATCATGAAGCACGGGTGAAAATGAAAAAAACAACCACGGAGAACAGCGAGGGAACTGATCGAAAACACCACAATCTCCGGGGCTTCCTGGCGTTTTGTTGTGAAAAAAGACGTTGCGAACCCATCGATCGTCCGGGCCAAAGAAAATTTCCTTGCCCGGCCGGCGCCGGTGTCGGATAATGTCGGGTGAAACCGCCGCGATAGCGCACAAAAAAAATGACAAAGTGGAGAATGACAATGACGTATCCCCTGACCCGGCTTGTTGTGCTTCTGATCTGTCTTTTCCTGCACCCCCCCCTGCCGTCCCTTGCCGCACCGGCCAAGCGCTGCCTCTATGTCTCCTCCTACCATGCCGGCTATGTCTGGAACGACGATATCGAACGGGCCCTTGGCGACACCCTCGGCGATGCCTGTGAGATCAAGAAGTTCTACATGGACGGCAAGCGGGATGTTTCCCCTGACTTTGCCCGGCAAAAGGCGTCCGAAGCCAAGGAGCTCATCGACTCCTGGAAGCCTGATGTGGTGATCGCCGCCGATGACAATGCCTCGAAATATCTGGTCATGCCGTATCTGAAAGACGCCGCGGTGCCGGTGGTCTTCTGCGGCATCAACTGGACGGCCGATCCCTACGGCTATCCCTACGCCAACACCACCGGCATGATTGAGATCGGCCCCATCGATCCGCTGGTTGGGCAGGTGCTGACCATGGTGCCCGAGGCCCGGCACGGCATCTTTCTCTCCGCCGCCGAGCTGACCCAGACCAAGGAGGTGGATCTCAGCAAAAAGGCCTACGGTCGGTACAATGTCACCATCAGCCACATGCCGGTCACCAGCATGGCAGATTGGGAAAAGGGCTATGTCGCGGCCCAGGAGCAGGCCGATTTCGTCATTTTCGGCAACAATTCCGGCATCAACGACTGGGACGACGAGCGGGCCCGCAAGTGGGTGCTCGCGACTGCGAAAAAGTTCACGGTCAGCTATCTTGACTGGATGGCGCCTTATGCCATGCTGACCATGGCAAAGATCGCCCATGAGCAGGGCGAATGGGCCGGCAAGGCGGTCTTGCTCATTCTCCAGGGGACGAAACCGACGGACATCCCCATTGTCGCCAACCGGCGCTGGAACATGTTCGTCAACCCGGCCCTGCTCGCACGCGGCGGCTTTGTCCTTCCTTCGGAGATCATGCGCAAGGCGGTCAAGGTCGGCCAATAATGACCGCGCCGCTGCCCCTGCGCTACCGGGCGCTGCCCATCTGGCTTTTCCTCTCCGGCCTGATCATGGTCGCCGTCTTTATTTTCGGGGCCTGGCGCTATTCTTTGGACAGCCTGCAAAAGGAGATTACCAGCGAGGCCGAGCAGGTCCGCGATAGCCTCTACCAACGCCTCAACGCTTTGGGAGAGGTCAGCGCCAATGTCGCCATTTTGGTCAATTCCACTCTGCAGCTCGACGGCGATCAGTTTCGCATCTTTGCCGAACATGTGCTGCAGCGCTATCCCTTCTTTCTTTCCATGAGTTACCTGCCGCGCATTCAGGAAGAGGAGCGGCCCTTTTTCGAGGCGGAGATGCGGGAAAGGGGCTTCCCTCAGTTTGGCATCAAAAGGCTCGGCCCGGATGGCTTTCAGCCGGCGGAAAAGCGGGGGAGCCATTTTCCCCTGCTCTATCATGAACCCTTTGAGCCGACCAGTGCGGCCCTGATCGGTTACGATTTTGCGGCGGACCACTCCTTTGCCTCCTCGGTCGACAAGGCGATTGTCGGGAACGAGACGGTGCTCTCGTCTGAGTCGCTGGTCAACATGCCTGCTTCGCTGTGGGTGTTGCGGGCGATTTATGCCGGCAAGGAGGTGCCGGTCGGGGCTGAGCTGCGGCGCCGGGCGGTCTACGGCCTCATCGTCCTGCAGGTCGATCCGGTGCGGTTGCTGGATAACATCAGGGGTGCCGACCGCTTTGTCCTCAGCCTGGAAATCGAATCGGCAAGCGGGACGCAGGAGCTGAAGCGGGTGCAGGTCGATGGAAAGCGCGGGCGGCTGTCCGGTGTGCTGTTGCCCGGTTTTACCAAGGACTACAAACTCGATGCCCACAGCCGGACTTACCATGTTCGACTGGGACGCCATCTTGGCTGGCGTGATGTTGATCTTGCCCTGCCGGCGGCGGCCCTGGCCGCCGGCCTGATCATGGTCTTTCTCCTCACCCTGACCGGGATTGTCACCGCGCGGCGCGCCCGGGAGGCGCGGGTGCGCAACGAGGAAATCCAGCGGCAGGTAACGGAAAAAACCGCCGAGTTGTCGGTGAAGAACATGCAGCTCCGCCAGGAGGTGGACGAGCGGCTGCAGATGGAAAAGGCGCTGGCCGCCAGTGAGCACCGCTTCCGTGAACTCTTTGATCGGATGAGTAGCGGCGTGATCGTTTTCCGTCCCGTGGATGAGAGGAGCGAGGATTTTGTTGTGTTTGACTGCAACCGGGCCGCCCGGGAGATCGAGGGCAAAGACAAGGAGGAACTGGTGGGGAGAAGGGTGGGAGATCTCTTTCCGGTTTTCGGTGTCGAGGTTCTCCTGCCGCTATTGGGCAGGGTCAGTGCCTCCGGAGTGGCTGAGGAGATTGCCGCCGCTCCCTTTCCGGATGCCCGTTCCGGCCGGTGGCGTGATTACCGGGCCTACCGGCTGCCGGCCGGCGAGGTTATCGTGCTGTATCATGACATCAGTGAACGAATCCGGATCGAGGAGGAGCTGCGCCAGGCGCACAAGATGGAGGCCATCGGCACCCTGGCCGGCGGCATTGCCCATGACTTCAACAATATTCTCTCCGCCATTATCGGCTACACGGAAATGGCCCGGATTGAGGCCCGGCACGATGCGCGGCTGACCGGCTATCTCGACGAGGTGCTGAAGGCCGGCCTGCGCGCCCGCGATCTGGTCCGACAGATCCTCACCTTCAGCCGCAAGGGCGAGCAGAAGCGGGAGGTGTTGCAGCCGCATCTGATTGTCAAAGAGTCGCTGAAGCTCCTGCGCGCCTCCCTGCCGGCCACCATCGAGATCGAGGAGGATGTCGATCCCCGCTGTGGTCTGGTGGAGATCGATCCGACCCAGATCCATCAGGTTGTGGTCAATCTCTGTGCCAATGCCCTGCACGCCATGGAGGGCAGACACGGCCGGCTGACCGTTCGTCTGGCGCGGCGGACTCTGAGCGCCGAGGATCTCGCCGGTGAATATGGCGTCATGCCCGGTGACTTTGTCGAGCTGCTGGTGGCCGATACCGGCCACGGCATCGAGCGGGCGGTGATGGAGCGCATTTTCGATCCCTTTTTCACCACCAAGGCGGTGGGCCGGGGCACCGGTATGGGGCTGGCCGTGGTCCACGGCATCGTCCAGGGATGCCGGGGTCTGATCCGGGTGGAAAGCGAGGTGGAAAAAGGGACGGTCTTCCGTGTCTATTTTCCCGCGGCTCGAGAAAAGATTCTCGGGCCGCGGGGCAGCGATTCACAGTCTCTGCCATTCGGCAGCGAGCGGATTCTCCTGGTGGATGACGAGGTGACGCTCGTTCGCTCCGTGGGCGGTATGCTCTCCCATCTCGGCTACCGGGTAACGGAAAAAACGGACAGTCGCGCGGCCTTGGCCCTGTTCGGCCAGGATCCGTCCGCTTTTGATCTCGTCATCACCGATCAAACCATGCCGCAGATGACCGGCACGGAGCTGGCCGCCGCCCTTTTTGCGGTCAGAGGCGAGTTGCCCGTTATTTTGTGCACCGGTTACAGCGAGGACATCGATGCCGACCGGGCGCATGAGCTGGGCATCAGGGGCTTTGCCCTGAAGCCGCTCGATCACGAGACCCTGGCCCGGCTGGTGCGCGACGTCCTTGACGGGAAGGAACGGGTGGTCCCTGGCGCTCCTGAAAAGAAACAGGAGGAAACAACATGAAACGGCACTGTGTCGTTCTTGCAATAGTTATGGTATCCTGCTTGTTTTCAAACCTGATGCCCCTTCATGCCCGTCAAGTGGCCCATCACGGAAGTCAGATCGATGCGGATGATCCGGCCGGCTGTCCATCCTGTCATTATGGCGGGCAAAAGGACATCCCCGGCTGCAACGGCAAATGCATCGTTGATCCCGGGCTTTCCCATCCTCTTTTTCCGGACTACCCACCGCCGGGAAAAATCAAGGACTATCGCTCCCTGGCCGAGGCACGCAAGGCGGGCATCCGTTTCCATGGCAAAAAGATGACCTGTCTCTCCTGTCACGATCCGGTCAGTCGCGTCCCCTATCATTTCCCGGCCGGTCTCGAACAAACAGGACTGTGTCGGGCCTGTCATATCCGTTGAACTCTCTTTTCCTTCCAGATGCTTTTTGCGAGTGCATCTTATTTCACCGATAGGAATTTGTCGTCGATGTTGAGGACATAGGGGCCGTATTTCTTGTCGGAAACAAGGATGTGATCGAGCAGCCACTGGCGGAGAAACTCGCCGATGCGCGGCAGCGCCTCCTCCCCGCCGCTGCTCCAGTTTTCCGTCTGTCGGAAGATCTCCTCGGTCAGTTCCTCATGCTCGCGAATGTGCCGCTCCAGTTCTGGGGCCGGATAGCGGGCCATCCGCATCAGCTTCTCTTCATCCCGGAAATGTTCTTCCGCGTACTGGACAAGGCGATTGAGGATGGGGTAGGCGACGCTTTTTCCTTTGCCCGTGGCCACCGCACTGATGAACTCGTTGACAATGGCGAGCAGCTGCTGGTGCTGCCGGTCGATGTAGGCTGAGTTGACGCTGTATTCGCTTTTCCAGAAAATCCGTGCCACCGGTCGTCTCCCTTCCTGGTTGTGAGGTCTTGCACTGGCGTTCTTTGCAGATTGTACGTTTTTTTTGCGGCAAAGTGAAGAACAGGATTGCCGAAATGGCCGCGTTGGTGCGAGGGGTGGTGAGTGTGTCAGGTGGTCAGAAACTGGCCGGTGCGCCGTCACAAAGTGATTGCGGCAGGAGATCAGGCCGACCGGCGTCGGGCACGGCGGATCCGCCGTGCCCGGCCAACAATGACAAGGCGGCTGGCCGTTTCTGTTTTTTTATCGACTGGCCGCAAAATTGCAAAATCTCACCCGGACTCGAGCGACCCACGCCCGAATTTTGTCGGAATCGGAAAAACCACGATTCCGACGGGCCGTGTTTTGTAACTTGTTGTGTTCACTTTCCCGCCGCCATGGTTTGCGGGTTTTGCGAAACCATCAATTTTCTCCTTTTCATGGCACGGCCGGGGGATTGTATCCCCTTGTCGTGCCGCAACGACAACGACATCATGACGATCCGAGATATTTTCGCTGGTGCCCGTCAGCTTTCCCTCGCCGAGGCGGACGCCCCATCCATGGAGACGATCTGCTTTCCCTGGCTCATCCATTTTCGCTGGGTGACGGGGGCCAGCCTACTCTTTCTCGTTCATGTCGCCAAGGGGATTTTCGAGGTCAATTTTTCCCTGCTCATCGCCCTGCTGCCGGTTTTCATCGTCATCGGCAGCAACGCGGTGCTGTGGCGGCAGCTGCAAAAGAGGCGGCTCCTGCCCTCCGGCAGTCTGGCCGCGATCATCATCCTCGTGGATGTGGCGCTGCTTACCCTTGTCTTCTGGCGCATCGCCTGTGTGCTGAACCCTTTTGTCGTCCTCTATATCATTTATGTCTTTTTCTGCGCCCTGATGATCAGGCCGGCCCGCGCCGTGCTCCTCATCGCCTTTACCCTGGCCTGTTATGTCGGGTTTTTTGGCAGCGCCGACCCGATGGTGATGGACGACAAGGCGCTGGCCAAGGTGCAGGAGGCCGGCCTGCTCGCCGATGCGGAGCAGATGGCCGCCTTTACCCTCTTTGCCGGCCACATCAGGGAGGATCTTCTCTCCTATTCACGGGTGCTCTTTGCCGTTTTTTTCGTAGCCCTCATCATCATGGGTTTCCTGGTCGTCATGGTGCGTCTCTCCATCGAGCGACAGCAACAAACGATCAATGAGCTGGAAAAGATCAGAAGCAGAACGGAGAAGCTCGCCGCCCTCGCCACCTTTGCCGCCGGAGCGGCCCATGAGTTTTCCACCCCGCTCTCCACGGTGGCGGTGGCCGCCGGCGAAATGCTTTACCATCTGCGCGAGCAGGGCGGAAATCCGGAGCTGATCGAGGATTGCCGGCTGATTCGGGATCAGGTGAGCCGCTGTAAGGAGATCCTCTATCAGATGTCCGCCGATGCCGGCGAGCATCTCGGTGAAAACGCGGAAACATTCCAGGTCAGAGAACTGATCGGCACGGTGCTCGAATCCTTTGTCCCGACCCTCAATGGCCATCTGGTTTTTGCCAACAACGTCGAATGTATGCAGCTGACCCTGCCCATGCGCACCCTGGTGCGTACCCTCCGCAATGTCCTGAAAAACGCCATGGACGCCTCGGAACCGGGGATGCCGATCTTTCTTTCCTGCAACATGGACACCTCCCATATCTTTTTCACCGTCCGCGATCACGGCAGCGGCATGGACGGGGAAACCGTCAAACGGGCGCTCGATCCCTTTTTCACCACCAAGGAACCGGGCCGCGGTATGGGCCTCGGCCTCTACCTGGCCCAGACCATGGTGCAGCGCTATGGCGGCGACATCTTCATCGACAGCCAGCCCGGGGAGGGGACTACGGTGACCCTGACCTTTGCCCGGGACCAGGTGCATGCGGTGCTGGCGGCAAACTGACCTTTCCCTCTCTTGCCGGGCCGGCGCACTATCTATTCATCGGCACTGCCATCATCAAGCCGGCCTTGGTTGCGATCCGCTGTTGCAGTTTCCTCCGCAGAGAGGTATACCATCGACAGGGGCGGAAGGTGGACCTCGCCACAGTTCTTGTCGGGATGGTTATCTGCTGGGATGGAGGGAGAGATGAAACGGGTAGATGCGGTTGTCAGTGCATGCGCCACCTCGCCGTGGCGGGAGATGGTGACGCTAGCCGCCGAAGCGGCTCTGGCCGGGGGACATATTCTCGCCGATCTGTTTGATCAGCCGCATCAGATCCGCTACAAGGGGGAGATTGATCTGGTGACCGAGGCTGATCTGGCGGCGGAAGAGCGGATTCTCGAGATCCTTCGGCAGCGCCAGTCAGGGGCGACGGTTCTTGCCGAGGAGTCCTTTGCCCGCTATGGTTCGGCGCCGTCCGGCACGGTCTGGGTGGTCGATCCCCTCGACGGCACTACCAATTTCGCCCATGGCCTGCCCTGGTTTGCCGTCTCCGTTGCCTGCATGGTGGAGGGCGAGAGCGTGGCCGGGGTCGTGTATGCGCCGATGCAGGACGAGCTGTTCTGCGCCTGCCGGGGCGTCGGCGCCTGGCTCAATGGCGAGCGGCTCGCCGTTTCCGGGTGCCGGGACCTGAAACAATCACTGCTTGCCACCGGTTTTCCCTATGACGTGGCCCGCCGCGGCCCCGAGGTACTCGGCGCCCTGGGCCGGCTGCTGCCCCTTTGTCAGGGAGTGCGGCGGGCCGGGGCCGCCGCACTTGATCTGGCCTCTGTGGCCTGCGGCCGGCTGGAAGGGTTCTGGGAGATCGAGCTTAAACCCTGGGATACCGCCGCCGGGCTGCTCCTGGTGGAGGAGGCGGGCGGCCGGGTCAGCGATTTCCACGGTCGGTCGTTTTCTCCCTTTGTCCCGGAGATTGTCGCCTCCAACGGCCTGATCCACGACGAACTGGCCGCCTCTCTGGCGGAGTTTTCCGCTATCTCCTGAACGCCTGCCGCCGCCGGACCGTTGCCGCCAGACCGACGAGACCGCTGCCGAAGAGGAGCATGGTGGCCGGTTCCGGAATGGGAACGGCGTCATCAAAGCATCCTTCGAGGTTGACATTGGTGAGGGTGATGGTCTTGTCGTCCTGGGTATCCAGTCCGGTCAGGGCCACTGTGACGGTATAGTCGTTGGCGGTAATGTTGTACGGATCCCAGAGCGATCCACCAGGAACACCCCAGTCATAGAGGCGAATCGGGTTTGCCCAGTCGTTGATGATTGTGCCGTTGACCGTCAGTTGCAGGAAGGTCGAGGTCGGGGAACCGGAAGCATTATTCGGGTCGATGCGCAGGGTCACGTAGTGAAGATCGTAAAGCGGGTTGTATGAGCCCCAGTACTCCGCCGTCGTCACATCGGGGGTCGAGCCGCCGGTGGTCGAGGTGGGGGTGTCGAGTTCCCACAGGGCCATGGAGTCGTTGACAAGGTCGAATGTCCATGTCCAGCTGCTGCCTTCCGACACGGTGGCGTTGCTGCTGACATCGGCGAGATCGACGTACTGGATATGGGTGGCGTAGGTCAGGGCGGCCGACCCCGCCCAGCAGGCCAGGGCGAGCGGCAGGATGAATATTTTTTTCATGGTTTTTTCCTCACGGTGTGAAATCCGCGCCGTTCCCCCAAACGGGCGGTTTTCTCCCTTCGTCGCGCGGCTCATCCAATAAAACGAGCCGGATGTTCCCTCCCGAAACGCCGCGCTGCCTCAGATAAAAATTTTGCACTTTTCGGGCCAGGCGGGGCGGATGCGGTTCTGTTGTGAATTGATCTGGAATATTGATGGGTTAGCGGCGTTGGGCAGAGGGATGATCTTGGTGGAGGCGGGCTGGTCGTTACTGTTTCCGGGAATGATTCCGGTTTTTCGGAAAATGGCGAGCTTCTTTCAAAATGACAGGAATTGTCATTTCGTCACCCCGGGCAAGCGAAGCTCGACCCGGAATCCATGGTGTTTACTGGATACCGGCTTTCGCCGGTATGACGCAAGAGTTATTCAAAGTTCATTTTGCAAGAACCTCTGGCGTGTCGGCATAAAAAAAAGGGAGACCGGATGGTCTCCCTTTTTGGCGCTGGCCTGTTGCCGTGTTCAGGCCTTTTTGCCTCTGCGCCGGGCCGCGCCGGCCAGACCGGCCAGGCCGCTGCCGAAGAGCAGCATGGTGGCTGGCTCGGGGACGGGCGTGGAGGGGTCAATCTCGCCGAGGTGGCTCAGTTTGCCGATGTTCTTAATCTCCAAAACGTTGGCGCCAAGCTGATCGACGAGGTCAATGACCGCCCAGTCCAATCCGGCAAGGTTCTCGTACAAAAAGGTGTCAAACTGGTAAAAAGGGTTCGTGTTGCTCAACTGTAAATTGCCGGTCTTGATGAGAAAGTAGGCCGGGGCAGTTTCCAGCTCATGGGCATAGGCGCTGGTGTCATCAGTGAGCTGTATCCACCCCTCGCCATCTTCTGTGTCGTATTTGAGGTAATCAGCAACCGTGTAGCTGGTATTGAGGACACTGTTGATCCAGTTGATCTCAGTCTGGTCCCCTGAGTTGCCCAGCTCGGTGCCGGCAAGAAGATTGTCAATGGAGCCGACATCGCTCAGTGAAAGGGCTTTAACTGTTCCTGTCATGCCGAAAAGCAGCCCGGCGCTGACCAGGCCGGCTGCCAGTGTTTTCGTCAGTGTTTTTTTCATTTCTTCTCTCCTCGATGAGGCGGGATTTCAAAGTGGGGGTCGGTGTTGCTGTTGTGGGTCATGGAGAACTTTCTAATAATCATGCAATTGTAAGGCCGTGTTGCGTCTGCTTGCGAAAAATCTTGAATGTCTGAGAAATTCCGGTATGTTGTCCGGAGCGTCCTGCCGGGCGGTGTCTTTCGTTTTCCTGTTTTTCCGTCCGGAATTCCGGAATTTTTTCATTTTGACGGAATCAGCCGCGCCGCCTGATCATGTCGTTATGTTTAACGTAATTAGGAATTATTGTCTTGTAAAGAGAAACAATGACCGCCAGCTATTGCATTCCCCTCATTTTTCTCGCCGCCGGCTTTACCCAGGGGGTGTCGGGTTTCGGGTCGGCCCTGGTCGCCATGCCACTGTTGACCCTCTTTCTCGATATCAAGATTGCGGTGCCGCTCTGCATGTTAAACGGGCTCATCATCACCGCCTATCTCTCCCTGCAGCTGCGTCGCCACGCCGACTGGCAAAAGATCACCCCGCTGCTCCTCGGCGGCCTGCCCGGCATCGTCCTCGGCGCGAGCTTTCTCAAGGAGGCGGATGGCGATCTCATCAAGCTGCTGCTCGGGCTGATGATCGTCGGCTATGCCCTCTACAATCTGCTGCTGACCCCGGCGCCGCGGCCCATTCGGCCGGTCTGGGCCTATGTCGCCGGTTTTTTCACCGGCGTTATCGGCAGCGCCTTCAGCGCCGGCGGTCCACCGGTCATCATCTATACGACGCTGACCGGCTGGAGCAAGGACGACATCAAGGCCACCCTCTCCGTCTTCTTCTTCACCACCGGCGTTGCCGCAGTGGTCGCCCATGCCCTGAGCGGCCTTACCACCCTGACCGTGCTGCGCTATCATGCCCTGTCCGCCGCCTTCGTGCTGCTCGGGGTCTGGGCCGGCTCCCTCTGTTACGGCCGGATCAAACGGGAAAGCTATCTGCGGATCATCCTTTCCCTGCTTGTCGTCATGGGCGGCATGATGATCGTCTCGGCCATTTGAGGATTGCGGATTGCGGATTGCGGATTGGGGTGGTCGTCCGATCCTGTTCAATCCGAAATCCGCAATCCAAATCCCAAATCCCCAATCATCGTTGCGCCGCGACATAGCCTTTGTCCCGCAGCAGCGCCACCAGGCTGCCCTCGCCGACCAGATGGCCGACGCCCACCACCACCAGGGTCGCTTCCTCTTCCCGCATGAGCTTTTCCAGCACGGGCAGCCAATTGCGGTTGCGATCAAGCACCAGCCGCTTGAATTGGCCCGGGTAACCGGCAAAACTCGTGGTGATCATGGCGGCGAGCGCCGCCTCATCGCCGTTGCGCCAGGCCCGTTCCAGCTCGCCGGCCTGTTTTTCCGCCTGGAGGAGGTCCTGCAGCGACTGGCGGAGAAAATCCTCCTGCTCCCGCCGCGACTGGCTGTAAAACAGGCTCAACTGAAAATCGGCCGATTCGAGGGGAACGATTTTTTTGCCATCCCTTTTCGCCCGCTGAAAAAAATGGCTGTCCAGCCCGTAGCGGGCGGCAAAACCCTGTCGCTCCAGCTCGCGCACCGTCAGGGTGAGGGCGGCCAGCCAGGGCCGCAGCCGCTCGATCTCCGCGCTTCTTATCCCCAGGGCAATGATCCGCCTCTGCACCAGCTCCCGGGTTGCCGGGGCAATGACCTGGCTGAGGCGCTGACCGGCCGGCAGGGTGCCGTAGCTCAAAATCTTGTGCTGCATGGCCGGGCTGTTCATGGCGTCGAGGTCGGTTTCAAACACCAGGGTGGAGCTGGCCTGGTAGACCTCCTCCATCAGGACCGGCAGGGGATAGGAGCGTTCCTGCAGAACATGGAGGGAGCCGAGCAGATAAAGGACGTGGCTACCTGCCCGCACCTGCCACAAGCTCGTCTTGGCCGGACAGACGGCGGGCCAGAGGAAGAGGGCAATGAAGAGAAAAGCAAAAAAACGGCGGGGCAGGCGGCGAGAAGGCATCACGAATCTCCGGGCTGGGTCGGTGGCCGGCCGTTTTGCCGGAAAACGGCGGACATCAGGTCGTTGTAGTGGTCAATCCGGTGGATTTTCTGGATCTTTTTGAGGAGCTTCTTGCCGTCCGGCAGCGAGCCGGCCAGATAGAACCAGACCCCTTTCAGGCGGCCGAGGAGATGGCCGGGACCGGACTGGGTTTCGGCAAACTGGGCAAAGAGCGCGTCATGAAAGGCGGCCAGTTGGGCGAGCGGATCGGCCGGCAGGGGTAGGCCCTTGATGCGGGCCGGCAGAAAGGGATCGGTGAGGGCGCCGCGGCCGATCATCCAGCCGGCCACCCGGGGAAAACGGGCGGCAAGGCGGCTGCAATCGGCCGGGGTGACGATGTCGCCGTTGTAGATCACCGGATGGCGGCACTCCTCCAGGCAGTGGGCAAAGGTGTCGAGATCCACCGTGCCGCCGTACATCTGCACCCCGGTACGCGGATGGATGATCACCTCATAAAGCGGGTAACGGTTGAAGATCGGCAGGAGGGCCAGGATTTCGTGGGGGTCGCGGCGGCCGAGCCGGGTCTTGATGGAGATGGCGGCGGGCAGGGTGCAGGCCTTGTCGAGAAAGGCGTCGATGAGATCGGGATGGGGCAGCAGGCCGGAGCCGCGCATCTTGTTGGCCACCATCGGCCAGGGGCAGCCGAGGTTCCAGTTGATCACCGGGTAGCCCATCTCGCAGAGGGTGCGGGCCACGGCCACGAAGTTGTCGGGATTTTTCGAGAGAATCTGCGGCATGATCGGCAGGGCCGCATTGTTTTCCGGCAGCAAATCACGCAGGCGGGCCGGTTTGATCCGGCAGCCCTGAAAGGTATTGATAAAGGGCGCCACCGCGGAGTCGAAGCCGGGAAAAAAGCGGGCAAAGAGGGTGCGGAAGGGCGCCTCGGTGATGCCGCGCAGCGGTGCGAGGATGAGGGGGGCGGTCATGGCCGCGGTCCTGCCGCCTGGTCGGCGAGCCGATCATATTCGGCGATGATGGCGCGGGTGATATCATCGCTGCCGTCATGGAAAAAGAGGCTGCCGGCGTTGCTGTTGATGACGTGGGTAAAGCCGCGTTGGCGGGCAAAACTCTCCACCACCGTATGGATCTCGCGGATGACGGCGCCGATCAGCTCCTCCTCGGCCTGGGCGAGATTCTCCCGGCCGGTGCGCGCCATCTCCTCATATTTTTCCCGGGCCTCCCGACCGCGGCGGGAGCCATTGATGACCTGCTGGATGTCGATGACCGCGATATGCTGTCCAGGCGGCGACGTTTTCTGGCCGCCCTCCGTCGTCTTGCGCGTCTGTTTGCCGGTGGCCGGGACAATGGTCTTTGCCGCGGTCGCGGCAGCGGGTTGAACCGTTTGTTCCTGCCGGACCGGAGCCGGAGGCAGATGGATCCAGCCGTGGCGGTCGCTGCCTGGCAGGGTGATTTTGCCCCAGTCCGCCAGCCGGTAAAGGATGGTCACCCTGGTGCCCTTTCGCAAGGGGGCAATGACCGGGTAGGATGGACCCGGTCCCTGGCGGAGATTGGCGTCTGCGGCAAGGGCGATCTCTTCCGCCGCCGCTGACCGGGGGGCCCCAGCAAGAAGGGCAACAACCAGAAAGAGGGCGAGGATGATTCGTTGTATCATGGCAGTAGGAAAAAGGTCAGACCGACGCCGAACCCGGGGTGCGGGGAAAGGCGATGACATCGCGGATGTTGGCCATGCCGGTAACGAACTGGACCAGCCGCTCAAAGCCGAGGCCGAAGCCGGCATGGGGCACCGAGCCGAAACGGCGCAGGTCGAGATACCAGCGATAGGCGATTGGATCGATGCCGGCCGCCGCCATCCGCTGGCAAAGGAGGTCATAGCGTTCCTCGCGCTGGCTGCCGCCGATGATCTCGCCGATACCGGGAAAGAGGATGTCCATGGCAGCGACGGTGGCGCCGTCGTCATTGGCTCGCATGTAAAAGGACTTGATCTCCTTGGGGTAATCGGTGACGATGACCGGCCGTTGAAAGAGCTTTTCCGCCAGATGGCGTTCGTGTTCCGATTGCAGGTCCGCCCCCCAGCGCACCGGAAAGGCGAAGGGCTCGTCCGCCTCTTCGAGCAGACGAATCGCCTCGCTGTAAGAGATGCGGACAAAATCTTCGCTCAGCACACTGTCGAGCCGGCGTGGCAGTCCCTTGTCGACAAAGCGGGCAAAGAGGTCGAGGTCATCGGCGCACGCCTCCAGGCAGTCGCGGATGAGAAATTTCAACAATTCCTCGGCCAGGTCCATGTCCCCGGCCAAATCGCAGAAGGCCATTTCCGGCTCCACCATCCAGAATTCGGCGAGATGGCGGCTGGTGTTGGAGTTTTCCGCCCGGAAGGCGGGGCCGAAGGTGTAGACGTTGCCAAGGGCCAGGGCATAAGCCTCGGCCTCAAGCTGGCCGCTCACCGTCAGGCTGGCCGGTCGGCCGAAAAAGTCGCGGCTGAAATCGACCGGGGTCGTGGCCCGGGCCAGTGCATCCAGATCAAGGGCGGTGACGGTGAACATCTCGCCCGCCCCTTCGCAGTCGCTGGTGGTGATGATCGGGGTGTGGATCTGGAAAAAACTCCGTTCCTGAAAAAACTGGTGAATGGCCCAGGAGAGACGGCTGCGCACCCGGGCCACCGCGCCCAGGCTGTTGGTGCGGCCGCGCAGGTGGGCGATGGAGCGGAGAAACTCGAAGGAGTGGTGTTTCTTCTGCAACGGGTACTCTTCCGGCGGCGCCCAGCCCAGCACCTCGATAGCGCTCGCGTGCAACTCCACCGCCTGGCCCTTGGCCGGTGAGGGCACGAGCCTGCCGTGGACGCGCAGGGCGCAGCCGGTGGAGAGGCGGGTGATCTCGGTCGGGTAAGTGGCCAGGGAGTCGGCGGCAATAACCTGCAGGCCGGCCAGACAGGAGCCGTCGTTGAGGTCGATAAAGGAGAGGCCTTTGGAGTCCCGCCGCGACTTGACCCAGCCCTGCACCGTGATGTCATGGTGCAGCGGTTGTTCGGAAAGAAGATTTTTGATGCGAAAGGTGGTTCCCATTGTCGCTGCCATGCTTTTTTAATGATTTTGTCTAACTGGAAAACAACCACGAAGATCACGGGCACAGGGAGATAACTTCTTGTAATTGAAAATATTTTCTCTGTGACTCCCTTCGATCTCTGTGGTGAAAAAAGACTTTTGGCCAATTCATCTTTTTTGTAGAGTAAGAGGGATTGTCCGCCCACTTTACCCATTTTTGCCGTTTTTTCACAGGAGAATAGCAGATGGAACATTTGAAAAGACTCGATCGGCAGCACACCGGGCTGCTGGTCGTTGATATCCAGGAAAAGATGATGCCGGTGATCGCCGGCCGTGACGAGGTGGTGAAAAACAGCGTGCTGCTGCTGAAGACGGCCCGCATCCTGAAGATGCCGGTGGTGGCCACCACCCAGTACGGGGCGCGCATCGGCGCCCTGCTGCCGGAGATCGTCGCCGAACTCGGCGGGGTGACGCCGCTTGACAAGCTCGAATTCGACTGCTTCGCCAACCGGGCGATTCATGCCCACCTGCATACGTTTGACCGGGTCGAAACCTGGATCGTCTGCGGAGTGGAGACCCATATCTGCATGTACCAGACCGTGCTGGGCGGCTTGCAGGCCGGCTATGCCATGTGGGTGCCGGCGGATGCGGTCAGCTCGCGGACGGAAAAAAATTACCTGACCGGGCTGGAGCGGATCCGCCAGGTCGGCGGCCTGGTCGGCAACACCGAGATGATCATCTACGAGCTGCTCGGCCGGGCCGGCACCCCGGAGTTCAAGGAGCTTCTGCCATTTATCAAGTGAAGTGACCGGTTGCCATCATGCGGTCGGCGCGGCCTCGGCCACCGGCAGATCGACGGTGGCAACGGTCGGGCCGTCGGGCGTACTTTTGAGCGAAAGGAAACCGTTGTGATCCCGTACCAGCCCCTTGCTGATGTTGAGGCCGAGGCCGGTGCCCTGGCCCGGCGGTTTGGTGGTGAACAGGGTGTCGAAGATATGGCTGATCACCTCAGCGGGGATGCCGGCGCCCCAGTCCCGCACCTCTGTGCGGATGAACTGGCGGCCCTCCAGCTCGATGACGCCGCTTTCGATCTCCAGCCGTTTTTCCGGATCTTTGCCCTGATGCTTCTGATTGAGGGCGTAAACGGCATTGGTCAGCAGGTTGACAAAGACCTGTTGCAGCTGCTGCGGGTTGCCCTTGAGGAAGGGCAGCTCCGCCGGCACATTGACGGTCAGGTGAATGCCGTCTTTCTGCAGCTGGTGCATGAGCAGGGCGAGGCTGTCCTGGATGACGTCCTTGATGACGATGCGTTCGACGATTTCGTCCCGCTGCCGGGCAAAGGAGAGCAGGTTGCCGACAATGCCGGCGATCCGCTCTCCTTCCTTGATGATGCGGGCCATGATGTCGCGCTGGCCGGCGCTGCCCTCGTCCCCGGCCTCGGTGTCGTCGAGCAGGATCTGGGTGTAATTGATAATGCCGTTGATCGGGTTGTTGATCTCATGAGCGACCCCGGCCGCCAGTTCGCCGATGGCGGCAAGCTGGCCGGTGCGGACCGCCTCGGCTTTGCGGATTTTTTCCTCGGTGATGTCACGCACCGTGGCAATGAGCAGGGCCGAGGGGCCATGCTGCATTTCACTTAAGGAGATTTCGAGGGGAAATGCGGAGTGATCCTTTTTTCTGCCGGTCAGCTCCTGCTGGCTGCCCATGGCCTTTCTGATGTCGAACTCTTTCTCGTCCTTGCGGCCGGCGTCCCAGTTCGGGACAAAAGGGAACTCGATGAGGGCGTCGATGGAACGGCCGACTAATTCTCCGGCATCGTCATAGCCGAACATCGCACAGCAGGCGCTGTTGACCGATTCGATCCGCCCACTCTGATCCATGGTGATCAGTCCGTCCAGCATATTGTCGATGATGGACCTGGTTCTGGCCTCTGCCTGTTCCCGTTCCCGCATGGCGTGATTGATGCGGGAGGAGCCGAAAAAGATGCCGAGCATGCCGAGGCTCCAGAGAATGGCGTGGGCCAGGGAAAACATGAAGACATCACGGTAATAGATGTCAAAGAGCAGGGACATCGGCACTGAAACGCTGATGCCGCCGCGGATGTCCTCGGTCTCGTAGCCCTGCTGCGCGTGGCATTTCAGACACCCGGTTTCGGTTATGAGCGGGCGCATGAGGCGCAGGTAAGGCTTACCGTTGATCTCCTCCACGGAACTGATTTCCGTTGCCCCCTCCTCGAAAGCGTTCAGCGCCGCGGTCTCCCAGAGATCCGCGGCGTTTTCCGAGCGGATGGGATCAAGGCTGGTGATGTGGCCCAGAACGCCGGAAGAGGGTGAGTGCATTTCATAGACCTGGCGGATCATGTATTCCGGATTGACCAGGGTGAGCGGGGTGTTCAGCGAGGTGATTCCCTCGGTGCCGGGGATATCGGCGAGATATGGATTGGGTTGGGTGTTCTGGGTGATCGGGACAAAAACTCCCTCGGTTCTCGTGGCCCAGCGATAATAGATCATGTCCTTTTCAAAGATGGTGCGCGCCTCGTTGGTCGCCACCTGCATGATCTCCTGCTTCTGGCGGACGATGTTCCAGCCCAGCGAAACGGCAAGGATCACGGTCCAGAAGGCCACGGCAAAGCAGACATAGGGACCGAGCCGTGGCGACGACAGCGGGCCGTCGCCGGATGATCGCCTGCCGATGCAGTTTTCAACGGCAACGCAGAGGGTAATGATGACCAGGATGCTGATCCCGCCGGCAATGAAGTGTTGCCGGTCAAAATAGGGAAGATGAGGGTGAAGAATCAGGTCGATGAGGGCGGCGAAGTTTGCCGCCAGCACGGCGACGAGAAAATAGAGGGCGATCCGGAAGGTCTTTTTGCCGGCGGAGGCGGGCAGAGAGTTTTTGCTGGTGTTCATGGCATGTCCGTTGAAAAGAAGGTTCGCCGCAAATGCCCTGCCGGCGGTTTTGCCGGGGTGATGGCAGGAACTGAACAGCAGCTCAGTTTTTTTTGTTCTACCCCCTTGTGGCCCTTCTGTCAATTCTCGGAGAGGGTCCGGCGACAATCCATTCCTGCCTTTTTCTTGTCGGATTTCCGCGGAACAGAGAAAAAATGTTGGAGAAAATTATATGATTTCCGATAGGTAGAGATACATTTGTTAGCGGAGGAGAGCACCATGGTGGATAGTGGCGAAGAAATGGGGATGAGCAGGGAACGCGATCCTGAAGAGTCGCCGGCGGCTGGTCCGGCCGCGGAAGAAGAGGGCGGCGGCGGCCCGCGGAAGAGAGGCGTCCGGCGGCGCCGGCAGAGGAAACCGTCGGCACCGGAGCGGAGCGCCGCCCTTTTTGCCGGCAGCGGTCCGGAAACACCCCTGCGGGTCTATGATGAACGGGCTTTCGAGCGGCTGCGCATGCCGCGTGCTCCCCACTGGGCGGTGGCCTGGTCCGATCTGATGATGACCATGTTCATCCTCTTTGCCGTTCTCTATATCTATCAGTCCGCCAACCGGGAGCTCGTTCTCGGCAGCGGGGCACCGGTAGATTTTCCCGTGCCCGGCGCGACAGGCATTCGGGGAGGTCTTGCCGATCCCTTTGGCCGGGGAGAGGACAACAATCTCACCCGCATCTATGACGTGGGCCGCAAAACGGTGCGGGAGGCCAATCTCGATGATTTTGCCGCAGTCAAGCTGGCCCCGGACAAAACGGTGCGCATCGTCCTCACCGGTGATCTCCTCTTTGACAGCGGCAGCGCCGAACTCAAACCGCAATCCCTCGATGCCCTTGCCCGCATTGCCGAGCTGGTTGCGCAGACCCCTTACATGATCACGGTGGCCGGCCACACCGACGACATGCCGATCAGCACCGCGGAGTTTCCTTCCAACTGGGAGCTTTCCCTGGTGCGGGCCAGTCGGGTTGCCCGTTTTCTCATGGAGCGGACCGGCATTGGTCAGGAGCGCTTTGCCGTGACCGGTCATGCCTCTTTTGTCCCCCTGGCGCCGAACAGCAACGCCGAGAACCGGGCGGCCAACCGGCGGGTGGAGATTGTGCTTACCCGGGAAAAACCGGGGGTGGCCCCGGAGGCCGGAGGTAATGATGAAGTATAAGAACAGTATCGGTCTGGTCTGCTGCCTGCTCCTCTTTCTCGCCGGCTTTCTCTTTCAGGGTAATCTCGCCCTCTATTTCAACCTCTCCGGCGCCCTGGTGGTGCTGGGCGGCACCCTGGGCGCCACCCTGGTCACCTATCGGCTGGAGAAACTGAAAATCGTCTGGCGGGTGCTGTTGTCCTCCTATACCACGCGCACCCGAACTCCGGAGGAGATCGTCGAGATTCTCGTCGATTTGTCGGTGAAGTCAAAATTCAAGGGCATTCTCTCCCTGCAGGAGGATGAGGAGGAGACAACGCTGCTGTTTCTGCGCCGTGCCCTCGGCATGCTGGTGGACGGCTACCGGGGCGAAGTCATCCGCGATATCCTCAGTACCGAGATGTATTTTTTTAAATTACGCCGGGAGGACTGTGAGCGGGTGATCCGCACCATGGGCGAGTTTTTTCCTTCCTTCGGTCTGGTTGGCAGCGTGGTGGGACTGATCGGCATGCTGGCCGGCGTCGGCGACAGCAGGGTGATCCTTGCCACCGTTCCCATCGCCCTGACGTCCACCCTTTACGGCATCATTCTTGCCAATTTCTTCTGCGTGCCCTTTGCCGGCAATCTCCGGGAGCGCACCGACCATGAGCTGCTTTTGCAGAAGATTGTCATGGAAGGGGTGATCGCCATCGAAAGTAACATGGATCCCCGCAGCCTGGAGCGGAAACTGCACTCCTTTGTCACTCCGTCATCGCGGAATGTCCAGCTGGTTTCTCTGAAGCGTATTCAGGAGCGTTTTCATATCAGCCCATGATTTTGCTAGAAATATCAATGTGTTGAGTTTTGAAGAGTGTGCCTCGTCCAGCCCCGGGCGGCCTCCGTGTCGGACGCTAAAAGAAAATTGTCGGTAATTACTTGATTTTTTAAATGAAATTTTCGTACCATGGAATAACAATGGTCTCGCGACAACCCGCAAACCATGGCGGGCGGGAAGTGAAAACAACGAGTTACAAAACACCGCCCCTCGGAATCGTGACTTTTTACGATTCCGACAAATAATTGTTGAGACACGAAGAAGCGGGAAGGAGGCTGGGGAGTGGACGACAGGAGTGGAATTGCCGAACGTCGGAAATACGAAAGGCTGGACAAGGAGATGGGATTTCGTTACGGCCTGTATGAGAATCTCGTCACCGCGCGCCTCGATGAGCAGGGGCTGATTCTTGATATTGGCGGCGGCGGTCTGCGTTTTCTTTCCTCGCGCCGTTGGCGCAAGAACGACGAACTCCTCATGCAGCTTGATTTCAGCGGCTGGCGGCTTGACGGAGCAGCTGGTGATGCGGTCTTCACCGGCGAGGGTTGTGACAGTCTGCTGGTGGTCGGCTCCGTCATGTGGGTGACGGATGCGGTGGAGGATGAACAGTTTGAAGTCGGGGTGCGATTCACGGCCAGGGTGCAGCGGCCTTGTTCAGTGGAGAACAGCACAGAAAGATGCTCTCATAAAAACTGAAAATCAAATACGGCGATCACGCCGCACACGGAGATACTGATTGTGATTCAAGATGCTTTCTCGGTATCCTCTGTCCTCTCAGCGCTAAAAAAAGACTTTTTACGGGTTTAACATGATAAAGGGTGACAGGAATGGCGACGGGCAATAAACCGGAAATCTACCTTGAGATCGGCGCCGGATTTTTCAGGATTCCCACCAGTGAGGCGAATTACAATATCACCGTTCTGGCAGGTCCGGAAACCTCCGTCACCCGGGTAGTGGAAAAGGTTGTCGAACGGGAGAAGGAGCGGCCGTCGTCCGCCCTTCCCGACACGGTGATGGAAGCCGTTTCCGAGGGGCTGGCCGCGGCCGGGGAGGATGATTTCTACCGGGAGATCTCAAGCGATATCTATCATGACATCGGCAAACTGGCCAAGAGTCTCAGCTCCACTCTGATGGACATTCCGGCCGAGGACCGGGTAAAGAAGCGGGTTGAACTGGATGAGGCGGGCGACAAGATCGAGGACGCCAAGAACCAGCTTAAGGATGTGGTTGAGATGACGGAAAAAGCGGCCATGCAGATCATGGACAAGGTTGAGGATGTCCAGGGCCGCACCGATGATGTCAAGGAGTTACTGTCCGGCCTGCGCAATCATCCCGCCTTTGCCGTGGGCGAGGGTGGGGACGAGGCCGGGGAAGCGGACGCCCCCCATTCCTGTGGTGATATTGAGGCGCTGCAGGAACGAATCGGCCGGGCTTTGGATATGGTCGCCAACATGCGGGCCGGCGGCAACGAGCAACCCCTGCCGCCGCCCGAGGCGAAAAAAGAGACGAAGGTCAGATATCTGTTCGATCTCGATGTTATTTTCCAGACCCTCTATGAACTTTGCACTAACGAAACAGTGAAGGAGCATATCGCCACCGCCCGGCAGAAGGCTGCCGAGATCTTTGTCCGGGAAACCTTTTACGATGCAATCTCGCCAAAGGCGGCGACCTATGAGGCGGACAGCGATAACTTCTTCACCGTGCCCATGTCCGATGTCTTTTCCTCCCTGTTCAAGGCCTGTCGGGACAAGGGGATCTGCAACCTGTTGAAGAAGATGGACGCCGGGCAGAGTTCGATCTTTCTCGATCAAACCATCCCGCTTGAGGTGCCGCCCACCGAGGAGTTCGAGGTGGAGATGGCAGGCGAGGAGGTGGCGCCGGCGTTCTCGGCAGCCGCGCCGGATCCCCGCCTTGATGAGCTGGAGGAGCTGCTGGCCCGCGCCCTGGAACAGGTTGTCGCCATGCCGGACAAGGCTGCCAAAATGAGGCCCTCGGCGGAGTGCAGTTCCATGACCATGGAGGATCAGAAGGAAATTTTTCAGCGTATCGAGGACGCCTTCGCCATTGCCGCCACCATCAGCGGCGATGTCTCCAAAATCACCGAGGCCCTGAGTTTTCAGGATCTTTCCGGCCAGCAGATCATGAAGATCATCAAACTGCTCAGTGATTTTCAGGTGCAGTTGCTCGCCCTGGTGGTCTCCTTCGGGTCGCAGCTCAAGCACAAGGAGAAAAACAAGGGGATCACCCTGGAAGAGAGCAAAAAACTGGCTCAGGAGGATGTGGATAGTTATATTAACCGGCTTGCCGGCGGTGACGCTGAAACCGGCGGCGTGCTCGATCAGGATACGGTCAACCGGATGCTGGAGGAAATGGGGTTCTAAGCGAGGTGGTAATCAACGGAAAAATCCGGCGACGCATGTGCCGGATTTTTTTGTGGAGCAAATCGATTTTGATGGAAAGCAGGGGGTTGGAGCAGTAAAGAAAGGATGGAGGCGGCGAGCGGATTTGAACCGCTGAATAATGGTTTTGCAGACCACTGCCTTAGCCACTTGGCTACGCCGCCTATCGTCCAACCGAGTTCCAGATATTAAACAGTGTTCTTTTTTTTGACAAGGAAAATATGGGCCTGGCGCGAAAAAAGCTTCCGCCCGGCCTGGTGAATGGAAGGAGGAAAAAAGGGAAGAGGCAAGGGAGCAGGTACACGGCAGCAGACAAGAAAGATGATTTCGTAAAACTGACAATCAATTACCGAGACCACAAAGCAGTCAGAGAGAACTGGCGGGAATTTAATTTTTTTTCTCTGAGTCCTCTGTGGTCTCTGTGGTAAAAAAAGACTTTTGCGACGCCATCACGACAATGATCCCGTTTTTTCGATGTCTGCTGCCTTCTGTCTGTTGCCCGCCGTCTGACCGTGGCGTGACATGACGACACTTGACGCACTGCTGAAAAAAAATGCCGGCCAGCTTGAACAGTTTCAGGGGGGGCTCGGCCATCGTTTCCGGGAGCCGGCCTTGCTGCAACGGGCCTTTATCCACAGTTCCTATGCCTTTGAGCAGGGGCAGGATCTGCCCTGTGACAACGAGATTCTCGAGTTCCTCGGCGATGCCGTCCTCGATCTGACCATTGGCAACGCACTGATCAAAAGTTATCCAACCATGAAGGAGGGAGAGCTGACCCGACTGCGCGCCGCCCTGGTGCAGGAGGGGTATCTTGCTGAAATGGCACGTTTTCTTTCCATCGGCGACTGTCTGTTGCTCGGCAAGGGGGAGAACGCCTCGCGGGGCCGGGAAAAGCCGTCCATTCTCTCCTCCGCCTTCGAGGCGGTGATGGGTGCGGTTTTTCTCGACGGCGGCTATCAAGCGGCGGCGCTGGTGGCGGAACGGCTCTTTGTCCCCTGTTTTCAGGAGAAGAAAGAGGATATGTATCTGGCCGACTCGAAGAGCAGGCTGCAGGAGTTGATCCAGGCCAGATACAACGAAGGTCCGATTTATGTGCTGGAACGAACGGAGGGGCCGGATCACGCCAAGCTTTTTTATGTAGCAGTCCGTTTTCAGGACAAGGTGCTGGCCCGGGGGACGGCCCGCAGCAAAAAGGAGGCTGAGCAGCAGGCCGCGGCCGAGGCAGTGAGGCATTTCGATGAGCTCGGCCTCTAGGAATGCTGGCGGTCTAGGCTGAGCGAGCCTCGAAAGTGGCTTTTGGCACTTCCAACGGCGTGTGAAGCCACTTACGTTCCCGGCTCCTGTTCGAGCACCTGGTGCAACATCCTGCTCAACTCTTCCACCTTGAACGGTTTGCCCAGCGCCCCCATGAATCCGTAGCTGCGGAAGCCGGTCATGATCGGATCATGGGAATACCCGCTCGAGACAACGGCCCTGGCCGCGGGGTCTATTTCTCGCAGTTTTGCTGCCGCCTCTTCGCCACCCATGCCGCCGGGAATGGTGAGATCCAGGATCACCGCGGCAAAGGGGCGGCCTTCTAGCCGGGCGCTGCGGTACATGGCGAGCATCTCGGCGCCGTTTTGGGCGCTGGCCGCTTCATAACCCAGATGGCTCAGCATCATCGTCGCCACCTCGCGGACGATTTCTTCGTCGTCCATGACCAGAATGCGGCCTTTCCCTTCCGCCAGGGGGGTGTCAGGGGTCGGCTTTTCCTGGAAAACGCTGTCGCTGGCCGGCAAAAAGACGGTGAAGATACTGCCTTGGCCTGGGGTGGAGTCAACCCGCACCTGGCCGCCGTGGTGGCTGACGATGGAGTGGACAATGGCCAGCCCCAGGCCACTGCCCTTCTGGGTGCTTTTTTCTTTGGTAGTGAAATAGGGATCGAAGATTCTTCCCAGATGGGCGGCGTCAATGCCGGTGCCGCTGTCGCGAATGCTGATGGCAAGATAGGCGCCGGGAGGCAGGGCATGATCATTTTCCTGCTCCGGAGTGAAATTGGTCACGCTGATGACCAGTCTGCCCACGTTGTCCATCGCCTGGCAGGCATTGAGGACGAGATTCTGAATGACCTGACTCATCTGCCCCGGATCGATGTCCACTGCCCGGAGGTCCGGGGCAAAATGATACTCGCAGCTGACCTTGCTGCCGGAGAGAATGAATCCCGCCGAATCACGGATCAGTTCGCGGATGGAGGCGGTCTGTTTGATCGGGGCGCCGCCCTTGGCAAAGGTGAGGAGCTGGCGGGTCAGATCACGGGCGCGCAATGAGGCCTTTTCCGCGCTGTGCAGAACGTCGTGGGCCGGATGGGTGGGGTCGAGCAGTTTCACCGCCATGTTGATGCTGCCGAGAATGGCGGTGAGGATGTTGTTGAAATCATGGGCAATGCCGCCGGCCAGGATGCCGACCGATTCGAGCTTCTGCACCTTGAGCTCCTCTTCCTTCAGTCGTTTGCGGGCCGTGATGTCGCGGCAGACAAGAATGGCGCCGACAATGGCGCCGTGGCGGTCGAGGATCGGTGTGCCGCCGGCGGAGATGGCCTTGCTGCCGCCGCTGCGGTCGAGAAGAAGGATCGTGCCGCTGATGGTCAGGGATTTTGCCGTGCGGATGATTTCGGCCGCCGGATCGGCCTTGCGTGCCCCGGTTTTTTCATCGATGAGCGCCAGGATTTCGCCGAGGGGCATGCCGGTTGCCTCTTCCTTCTCCCAGCCGGTCAGCATCTCGGCGCTGCGGTTCATGAGAAAGACCCGGCCGGTTTGATCGGTGGCGATCACGGCGTCGCCGATGCTGGCCAGGGTGACGGTCAGCAGCTCTTTTTCGTCGGCCAGCCGTTGTTCCGCCTGCCGTCGGGCCGCGATCTCCTGCTCCAGGGAGGTGATTGCCACCTGCCGTTCACTGATCTGCTCCTCCAGTTCGGCGGTGCGCTGCTGAACGGTGGCCTCCAGATTTTCATTTGTCTGGCGCAGCGACTCGTTTAAGCCGAGAATTTTGCGAAGCAGGGTGCCGAAGGTGAAATAGAGGGTGAAGAGGACAACGGCAAGCAGGGTGGCGGTGGTGAGGGCGACTCCGGCGACGGTGCGCCGCAGCTTTTCCTTGGCGGCGGTGATGTCGAGGCCGAAGACGAGGGAGCCGATCGCTTTTCCCTGAAAGTCATAAAGAGGCAGAGGCGCGGCAACATGAAAGGAGCGCCCTGCCTGGCTGATGCGCCACGGTCCGGGCAGTGCGGCCAGGGTGTCGAGGGGGATGGCGGTGAAGAGGGGGCTGCCGCTGGACAGCAATATGCTGGCGGCGACCGGTCGGGCTTGCGGGTCGGGGGTGAGTTCGATTTTTTGAAAATGGGCGCGGTCGAGGAGCAGGGCGACTTCATTGCCGGTGCTGGTTCGCAGGGAGTGGAGCAGAGGATCGAGACTGATGCCGAACTCCACCCCGCCGATATAGGCGTCATTGACAAAAACAGGCTGGACGACCCGGTAAAACAGACCCTGGCGGCCGACCTCAAAACCGGTCTGTTGCAGGCGGCTGCTGTTCACTGCCGCGACAATGGGACGGAGATTGGTGAGGTCCTGGCCGTTGACTTCAGGACGCCCCATGCAAAGAAAGGTGGTGTTGTCCGGCAGAAAGAAGTGCATGACGGCAAAGGCCGGATTTTCCTTTTTCAGGGTGTCGAAATAGGGCAGGCCGCGTTGATAGAGTTTCTCCCTGTTCCGCTCGGCAAAGAGGGTGATCAGGTCGCCGCGGACGCGGACAAAGCTTTCCGCCCTCCGGTTGTAAGTGGCGGCCATCTGTTTGATGCCGTTTTCCGCCAGGGAGGTGAGCAGCTTTTCTTCCAGACGGATGGTTTTTTCCAGATGATCGTTCTGCAGGGTGACGGACTGATGGAGATGAAAGGCGGCAAGCAGCAGAATGCTGAGGGCGGCGATGCCGATGGCCTTCCATCTGCTGTTCATATTTGTTATCCGTAGAGAGAAGTTAATACGTTCGTGCGGCGGTGTCTCAGGAAAAAGGATAGCATTTCCGTGAGATAGGCGTCAATCTTATTTGCGGGCGGAGCGGCGGCGCATGCGGAGAAAACAGGAGCAGCATCAGGAGATGGGGGAGGAGGGAGGCTGTTCCCCCTTTGTCATCCCCTTTTTTATCGCCCAGCAGGGCTGCCCGCATCAGTGCCTCTTCTGCAATCAGCGGGCGATCAGCGGCGCTGCGGGGCCGGGTCCGGATGGGGCGACGGTGGCGGCTACCATCCGGAACACCCTGGCCCGGCCGCGGGACCGGCGGCGTCCGGTCCAGGTCGCCTTTTACGGCGGCAGTTTCACCGGTCTTGCCCGCAGCCGGCAGGAGGAGCTGCTCGGCGCGGTGCGGTCCTTTCTTGAAGGTGGCGAGGTCGCCACCATCCGCATCTCCACCCGGCCCGATTATCTGAACCCGGAGATCGCCTCTTTTCTGAAAAAGCAGGATGTCGGACTGGTGGAACTCGGCATCCAGTCCTTTGACCAGCGGGTGCTTGATCTCTGCCGTCGCGGCCACCAGGTGGAGCAGGTGGAGGAGGCCTTTGCCCATCTGCGCGGCGCGGGGATCGGGGTGGGCGGCCAGCTTATGGTCGGTCTGCCCGGGGAAAGAACCCGGGAAGTGCTGGCCGGGGCGCGCCGTCTGGCCGGCCTTGGCCCGGAGCTGGTGCGGATCTATCCCGCCCTGGTGCTTGCCGGCAGCCCACTGGCTGACCTTTACCGCGAGGCTCGTTTTCGGCCCCTGACCCTGGCCGGCGCCGTTGCCCTCTGTGCGAAGATGGCCGCGATCTTTATCGAAGCTGCCATCCCCGTTGCCCGGATCGGTCTGCAACCCGGTCCTTCCCTGGAGGGCGATCTCCTTGCCGGCCCCTATCATCCGGCCTTTGGCGAGCTGGTGCAGGCCCGGCTTTACTTCAAACGGCTGCGATCCCTGCTTGCCGGCTTGCAAAAGGAGAGAGGGGCGACTACAATACGTGTCATCCTCGCCGCCCGCGACCGCTCCCTGCTCAGCGGTCGGCAGGGATATTATTACCAGCGTTTGTCTTATCTGGGACTGCTGCGCGGGGTGGAGCTGGCCTATGTGGCCGGGCTGCCCCGTCTGGTCATTGTCCCGCAAATCGACTCCGGCTGAACAGGGCCGGCCGGAAAAAGGTCGCCGTCGGCGCCGCCAGGTATCGCTATGAATCCCCTCGCCCGCATTGCGGAAAGACGAATCAGCCAGGCCATCGAGGAAGGTTCGCTTTCCTTTGCAAAATGGAAAAACAAGCCGTTGCCTGAGGATGCTGATCCGCAGGTGCCCGATGATCTGAAAATGGCCTACAAGATTCTGAAAAACGCCGGCTACCTGCCGCCGGAGATCGAGACGAAAAAGGAGATCCAGCGCCTGGAGGAACTCATCGCCGCAACCGAGGACGAGCACGTCCGCCTGCGGCAGATGAAGAAGCTCAACGTGCTGTTGATCAAGGTGGACAACCTGCGCGGCGGCACGACCAATTTCGCCGCCCAGGAGGAGTATTACCGTAAGATCGTTGAACGCATCTCCGTGCGCAGCGGCAGGGCCAAGCCCTGAGGTTGCGGCGTATGTCCGGCGGAATCAGGCCATGGCCTTGACAAACACTCTGAGCGGAGCCGGATAGCCTTCGACGGTGCGGGTCGGATCGGCCTGGTCGATGAAGTCGGCGTAGGATTCGAAGGTCATCCACTCGGTGCGGCGCTGCTCGGCGCTGCTCATCGGGTGAATGCAGAAAATCTCCACATCGGTAAAGCCGGTGCGGATGAGCCAGTTCCGTACGCAGGCGGCGGTGGGGACAAAGTAGGTGCCCGGCACCTTGGCGTAACGGTCGGCCGGGAAAAGCGCCACCGACTCCTCGCCGGGAATGGCCTGGGTCTCGATAATCAGCGTGCCGCCCGCCTTCATGCTTTTCCGCACATCTTTCAGCATCTCCACCGGCGAGATCCGATGGTAGATGACTCCCATTAGAAAAATTACGTCAAAACAGTCCGGATAGAGCACCATGTCCTCTACCCCGAGCAGTTCGATGTGCAGGGAGGGGAGAGCGGCGAAGCTGTTCAAGGTGCGGAAGGTGTAGTAGTGGTGGTGGTAGGGTTCGAAGCCGATGACCGCCAGCGGCTGGTGATGGGCCATGCGGAACATGTAGTAGCCGTTGTTGCAGCCGATGTCGGCGATGACCTTACCGGTCAGCTCCGGCAGGACCGGCAGCAGCCTGTCCCACTTGCGGAAGCTCCGCCACTCGGCATCGATGTCGATGCCGAAGATGGAAAACGGTCCCTTGCGCCACGGCATGAAGCCACGCAGCACCGTCCGCACCCGCTCCCGTTCCTCCGTGCTGATATCTCCCCGTGCCCCGATCCGCACCGTGTCCCCGGCCAGATCAAGAGATGAGGCGCGCAGTTCGCGGACCGATTCCCAGGCCCGGCGGTAGCTGAGAAAGCCTTTTTTGTCGCTGCTCAGCCGCTTTTCATTGGCCTGCCGCCGGGCGAGAATCGTCGGCCGGCAGGCGGCGGGCAGCAGGTGGAGATAATCGTGATCGCAAGGCATGGTCACGCTTTGCGGGCAAGATAGGCGGCGAAATTGAACCACTGGAAAAAGGGCTCGACATGGAAAAAGCCGGCCTCGCGCAACAGGTCGACGTTTTCGGCGGTGGAAAAGGGAATGAGGATGTTTTCCAGGGCCTCGCGCTTGCGGGCGATCTCGGTTTCCGTGTAGCCCTGGCTCTTTTTGAAGTCGTGATAGAGGGCGATGAAGGCGCGGTTCAAAAGTGGATCGTGGCAGATGGTCTTTTCGGTAACAAGCAGCAGCCCGCCGCTCGGCAGGGCGTCGTGCAGCCGGATCAGGAATTTTTTTCTGACAATGGGCCGGATGAACTGCAGGGTGTAATTGAGCAGAAAGGCCCGGCAGTCCGGCAGGGGAATGTCGGCGATGTCGCCGTGGAGAAAGCGCACCCGCTCGGTGCGGGCCAGCATTCGCGCCTTGAGTCGCGCCTTGTCGAGCATCGGTTCGGAGCTGTCGATGCCGATGAAGTCGAGGTCGAGGTGGGCAAGTAGCCGGGAGAGTTCGAGCAGGGTGGTGCCGGTGGAACAGCCGAGGTCGCAGATCGTCTCGCCCGGGCCGACAAAGCGGCCGAGCAGGGCGGCCATCATTTCGATGACCTGCCGGTAGCAGGGCACAGAGCGTTGCAGCATGTCGTCGAAGACATCGGCGACGCCGGCGTTGAAGGTGAAATCGGCGGTCGGCGGATTCTGCTGGTACAGGGTGTCTTTTGTCATGGGCGGCTCATCTGGTCTCTTACGGGAAAAAACACTAGTATGCCATAAACGCCGGCATTGCACCCGAAATTTCTATACAGCGGCAGGCTCGTTTTGCTATGATTCTGATATGAAGAGGCTGGCGCCGATGATGAGAACGGTTCGGTTTCGACCCGGACTCCGGAGGCGGAAAAGGAGTGTACGGCAGAGTAAAAAAAATGAGGAGGAACGATCATGACGGAGATTGCCAAAATTCTGGTCCCTGTGGATTTTTCAGCCAACACCGAAAAACTGCTCGATTTTGCCGCTTTTTTTGCGAAAAAATTCGGGGCAACCCTTTCCCTGCTCAATGTGGTGGAAAACCCGGCCGCCTATGAAGGCTATTTTGTCGCCAAGATCGAGGAGGATATCCGGGCCGCCATGGCCCAGAAGATGACCGCCCTGCTGGAAAAGTATCCGGGCAGCAGCGGCGAGGTGCTGATCGGCGACACGGTGGACACCATCACCACCCTGGCGCGCAGATACGATCTCGTCATCATCGGCACCCACGGCTACCGCGGCCTGGAGAAGATCGTCATGGGCAGCGTCGCCGAGCGGGTGGTGAAAAATGCGTCCTGTCCGGTGCTGGTCTTTAATCCCTACAAGTAACCAGCGATGCTGCTGAGACCATGACGCCCCTGCCGTGCGCAGGGGCGTTGGTGTTTGTGAATAATGGTCATTTTTTTTTAAACAGCCGGCATTCCATGCCTGAGCTTTCATAAACGACCAGGGCGGGATTCTTTTTCGATTTGAAGCCCATCGCCTTGCAGCCGTATGGGTGGGAGGCCTGATAGGTGATGTAGAAGTGGCGGCAGGCAAAGCAATTGGGCCGTTCTCCGTTGTTTACCTGACCGCTCATCGCGATTCCGCCAAGTGCTGCCTGGCGGTTTTTTCCAGGCCCTTGATCAGGACAAAGCGTCCCAGCGGCACCACCGTGCAGGGAAAACTCGCGACAAAGAGCGGGTTGTCGCAGAGGCCGCCGGAGAGATAGAGCCGGGGAGGAGATCCGGCAAAGCGGTAGGCGTTGATGGCGATGCCCTTGACAAAACGGGCCACTGCCTCGGCCTCGGAGATGCCCGAGGTAACGGCGTCGAAGATATGGCTCATGCCGAGCACCCCGCAGGTGACGGAAAAGGTTGTTTCCGGCACGGCCAGGCTGGTGTAATCGAGATTGTAGTAGCGGGCCAGCAGTTCGATGGTAAATCCCATGGAGGCGCCGCACTCGCTGTTCCAGCCCATGTCGTGCAGGGTGCCGTTGCGGTAGCTGACGAACTTGATGTCGCGGCTGCCGCAGTCGAGCAGGACGTAATCGGCGGCGCCGATCAGCTCCTCGCCGCCCCGGGCCAGGGCGGTCAGTTCGTTGACATAGCGGTCGCTGAACCGTTTGCCGTTATGGCCGGTGGCAAGATCGACCCGCAGATCACGGGGCAGATCCTTGGTCGGCAGCAGGGTCGGGGTGGCGCCCGGCCTGCCGAGATCGAGAAACTTGCAGTAGGAGGTGCCGAAATCGGCGAGCATCATGGCGCCACTCCGGACAGTTCGAGAAAGGCCTGCACCTTGGCCCGGGTGCTGCTGCTGCAGGTGACATCGACGTCGAGGCAGAGAGCCCGCGGGTGGCGGGAGGCGAGCAGCTTGGCCAGGGCGGTTTTGGCGCAGAAGGACTGGGCGAAAAAGACGGTAGGCACCTCCGGGTTGCAGAGGGTTTCGAGGTCGATGTCTGCCGGGGTCTTGTTTTCCATGCAGCGGGTCCAGCCGTAGATGTGGGTGGTCTCCGGAAAGAGAGAGAGCAGGGAAAAATCCCGGGGCGGTACTCCCCAGAAACCGGCGGTGGGCCGGCAGGGCGGATAACGCCAGGCGTCGTAGGGGCTGCTTTTTTGCACGCCGGCGGTGATCTTTTCAAATTTTTCGACAAGATCCATGCGGGTGGTGCAGAGGGGGTGACCAAAGGGCTCGCTGTCTTCGTTACGGGTGGCAATCACCGGGATGGTGAGCATGCCGGCAAGCACCTGGGCGGTGTGCAGGGCACAGTCGCATTTGCCGGGCCCGACGTCGATGAAAATCAGGTCGAGCGGCAGATGAAGGGCGTTCAGTACCACGGTACGGAGGATAGCGCAGTAGACCCGCGGCAGGTGGGGTGCGGTCAGCTCCATGTCGGCCCGCACCTGCGGTTCGTCGAGGTCGTAAATCCGGGCCTCCTGGTCATTGAGTCTGCGAATGACCGCCAGCGGCGGCACCCCGACAATGCCGACCCGGGTGCCGCGGTGCACCGGAAAATCAAAGTCCGCCTTTTGGTGCAGGTCGATCCGGTTCATGGCTATCTGCGGTTGGCTCGCCAGAGGAGAAGGAACCCGGTTGTCGCCAGCACGAGATGAATCGACCAGGAGGCGACGACCGGATGGAGGCGACCGGCCTGGCTCAAGGCCTGACCGGCGTTCCAGGCGGTCCAGGCGAAAAAGGCGAGAACGCAGCTTGCCGGTACCGTCATGGCAAGATCGCGGCTCCACTGGCGCTGCATGGCGTGGAGCAGGGGCAGGGCCAGCAACAGCAGCGGGATGCCGAGAAAAATAAAGGAGAGGCGGCGGTTAAGGTCGATCAGTCCCTGCTGCACGCCCTTATCGAGATCGGCCCGTGCCTTGTCCGCCAGTTCGAGCAGGGAAAGTTCCGCGGTCCGATAGGCCGGAATGAAGAACTGTTCCGGCCGGTCGGGCAGGTCAAAGGCGCGGTGGCTGAAAACCTCGATCTCATAGCCGCCGTCCGGTCGTGGTCTCTTGAGCTGGCCGTTGGCAAACCGCCAGCCCGCTGTCTCGTCCCATACCGCCACTTCGGCGGTGAGAAAGAGGCGGACATTGCGACGCGTCTCGTCCCATTCCGTATAGGTGAAGTGAGAGAAGCGAAAGAAGCGCGGGTCGGGCCGTTTCAGGGCATAAATCCCCTGCTCGCCCCGGTGAAAGATGCGGCCCTTGCGGACAATGCCCTTGGCCACCTGCTGGTTGACCTCCTGGTACCAGATCTCGTTCATGCGGCTGTTGCTCACCGGCAGCACCAGCTGCGCTACGGTCAGGGACAGCAGGGTAAAGAGCAGCGAGGCGACCAGCACCGGCAGAACAATGCGGGCGAGCGAGATGCCGCCGGCGTTGAGGGACATCAGTTCCCTGCTCTTTTGCAAGAGACCCAAGGTGATGACGCCGGCGAGGAGAATGCAGACCGGCGCCATCTGGTCGTAGATCAACGGGACTTTTAGGAGCAGGTAGGTAAAGGCCAGGGAAATGGGCTTGCCTGCCTCGGTGAAGTTGTCGATCCGCTCAAAAAAATCGACCAGCAGATAGATGGCCACCAGCGAGACGAGCACCAGCAGCAGGTTCATGAAAAACTGCCTGATGATGTAGCGGTCAAGCAGGGTCATCATGACGCATCCCCTTTGCCCGGTCGGGACAGGCGGCTCTGCAGGCCCTCGATGGCGGCAAGCAGCAGGTCGATGATGTTGAGGGTGCTTTCCCGGCCGGCAAAGCGGAGGATGTAGAGGGTGAGAGCGGCGAAGACAAGGTTGGGACTCCACATGGCAAGCCAGACCGGCAGCGGGGTCCCCTGGCTGATGTTCTTGGCCAGGGTAAGGACGACGTAGTAACTGATGAAGATGAGCAGCCCCAGGGGGACACCGATGGAGCGCTGTCCCGGCCGGGTGCGCATGGCCAGCGGCAGGCCGAGGATGGTGAGAATGAAACAGCCGCCGGCCAGCACCAGGCGGAGATAATATTCGATCTGCATGTCGACCGCCTCCGGTGATCGTCGGTCATGGGCGGCGACAAAGCGGCGGATCTCCCCTTGCGTCATCTCGTTCTTGCTGAGTTTTTTCGCCTCACCCGCGCCGATGACTTCTGCGCCCTGCAGGGGGATGTGGAGGGCGTAGGAATCAAAAGAGGCGGTTTCACTGGCGCTTCCCCGGGCCGCATGCATGGAGCCGCGTTCCAGGCGGAGACTGACGACCATCTCCCTGGTGTCGGCCGTGAGCTGGGCGGATTCGGCAATGATGGTGACCGGATTGTTCCCATCGCGGGTGTCGGCGACATAGATGCCCTGCCAGGCGCCGGTGGTGTCGTCTTCGTTGTCGATGTAGACGACAACGCCGGGCAGTCCTTCGCTGAAATGTTTTTCCTGCAGACTGCGGTCGATCTTTTCCTTGGCCAGCTGAAAAAAGAGCTGTTTTGTCGCCACGGTACCGACTGGGATCAGGGTGGTGGAAAAATAGCCGGTCAAGAGCGAGGTCGCCCCGGCAAAGACAATGACTGCCGGCAGCATGCGGTTTAGGCCGATGCCGGCGGCCTTAAGGGCGATCAGCTCGTTGTCGTTGCCCATCCGGGTGAAGCAGAGGATGACCCCCAGCATGCTGGCCATGGGAATGGCGAAGAGAAAGAGGTTCGGCACCATGAAGGTGCAGAGTCGCAGGAAATCGGCCGGACCGATGCCGAAGTTGATGATGAAGTCAAAAAGGGGGATCAACCGGCCGAGAAAGAGGATGGCGGTCAGGATGAGAAGGCTTCCGAAAAACGGCGCCAGGGTCTCGGTGATGAGATATGTGGAAAGCAGCAGCGGCACTTTTCCCTCTGGATCGGCTCGGAGCGGGCAACACCGGCCGGATTTCTGTCATAATTTGTCGGAATCGTAAAAAACCACGATTCCGCCTGGCTGTTTTTTGTAAGTCGTTGTTTTCTCTTCTCCGCCTGCCAGGTATGCGGGTTTTTACGGGACTATCATAAATTCGTTGAGCCGCGGGCGATGCGGTGGTAAAAACTACTCTTTTTAGCATATTTGCCTTGATCCCGACACCATTTTTCTGGAAGACCGTCATGCCCCCCTTTGTCTCCACCTGTGCCATTCATGCCAATCCGCCCAGCCTGCACGACAATACCGGCGACATCGACCGTCTACGCCGCGCCCTGCATCAGGCCGGCCGGCCTGATGTCAGGGTGCCGCGCGCCCGGCTTGCGGATCTTGCCGCCGCCTTCCGGGGCAGTAATTTTCAAGGTGCGGCCCTGCTCGCCGATCTGCCCGCCGGGCCGCAGCTTCTTGATTTTCTGCCAAAGCAACCGACCGTGCTGGCGGCCATGGCCCTTGATCTCGGCACCACCCACCTGGAGGCAAGCCTGCTCAATCTGGTCGACGGCAGGGTGCTGGCCCGGGCCAACCGGGAGAACAGCCAGATCGCCTGCGGCGCCGACATTCTCAGTCGCATCCATTTCGCCGCCAAAAACGATGGACTGCACATTCTCCACGAGACAATCATCAGAGCGATCAATCTGCTGGCCGATGAACTGGCCGACCAGGCCGGGCTGGCCGCCGCCGCCATCCGCGCCCTGGCGGTGAGCGGCAACACCACCATGGTCCACCTGCTGCTGAAGCTCGATCCCTTTCATCTCATCCGCGAGCCGTATATCCCCCTTGTCAACCGGATCGACCCCTTCGCTGCCGGCGAGATCGGCCTTGCCCTGGATCCGGCCGCGCCGGTCTGGGTGATGCCGAGTGTCGGCAGCTATTTCGGCGGCGACCTCATCTCCGGCATCCTGGCCAGCGGCCTCGATGGCAGCGAGGAGACCGCCATGTTGATCGATGTCGGCACCAACGCCGAGGTGGTGGTGGGCAACCGGGACTGGCTCATTGCCTGCGCCGGGGCGGCCGGACCGGCCCTGGAGGGCGGAGTGGCGCGGATGGGGATGCGGGCCGGGCCAGGGGCCATCGAGCATGTGACCATCGATCCGGCCACCCTGGCCCTCGATTATCGCACCATTGACGGCGGCGCGCCCCGCGGCATCTGCGGCTCCGGCATCATCGATCTGGTGGCCGCCATGTACCTGGCCCGCATCATCGACATCCGCGGCAAGTTCCGGCAACAGCGCTGCCCGCAGCGCTTTGTCGCCACCCCTGCCGGCCCGGCCTTTGTCGTTGTCCCGGCCGTGGAGGCGGTCGCGGGCGAGCCGGTGGTGCTCGGCCAGGTGGACATCGACGCGGTGATGCGCTCCAAGGCGGCGATGTATGCCATCCTTACTACCCTGATGGGGCAGGTGGGGCTTGGTTTTGCCGATCTGTACCGTATTTATGTCGCCGGTGCCTTCGGCCGGCACATCGCCCCCCGCCAGGCCATCACCCTCGGCATGCTGCCCGATCTGCCGCTTACCGTCTTTTGTCCCATCGGCAACAGCTCACTGGCCGGCGCGGAACTGGTGCTGCGCGAGGAGGAGGCCCGGCAGCGCTGTCATGCGGTGGTGAGCCGGATCACCTACCTTGAACTCAATGTCAACCAGGAATTCATGCTCCGTTTTTCCGGCTCACGCTTCATCCCTCACACCGACACCTCCCTTTTCCCCTCGGTGCCGGTTTTCGACTGAGAACGGCGGAGAGCATCGGCGCCGAGCAGGACGCCGACCCCGAACAGCGCCGAGAGCAGCGAACCGATGATGATGCCGATCTTGGTCATGTCGATCAGCTCCGCCGTCTGAAAGGAAAGGCCGGAGATAAAGATGCTCATGGTAAAGCCGATGCCGCCCAGCATGCCGGCGCCGATGACGTGCAGCCAGTTCATGCCGCTGGCCAACGGCGCTTTCAGCAGTTTGGCGGCGAGAAAGGAAAAGAGCGAGATGCCGAGCGGCTTACCGATCACCAGGGCGACAATGACGCCGAGGGTGGCATGGTGCTGGATGGTATCGGCAAAGTTCTCGCCCTGGATGACCACCCCGGCGTTGGCCAGGGCAAAGAGCGGCACCACCAGATAGGAAATCCAGGCACCGAGGCCGTGCTCGAGACGCTGTAGCGGGGTTTCCGTCTTGTGGCAGGCAAGCTCGATGGCCTGCACCGCGCTCAGGTGATTCTGGTTCAGCAGGATGGTGTGACCGCAGTCGCCTTCCCGGCAGTCGATGCGGACGAGAAAGGAGCGGACCTGATCGACAAAGGTGCTGGTGTCATATTTGCCGCGGGCCGGGATAAAGAGGGCAACCAGGACCCCGGCGGCGGTGGCGTGGATGCCGGCGCCGAGAAAGGCCCACCAGATGCCGAGCCCGAGCAGGGCGTAGACCAGGGCATGACGGATCCACAGGAGATTGGCAACCAGCAGGCAGACGAGGAGCAGGGCGGCAAAACCGAGATAGGCCCAGTGGATGGTCGACGTATAGAAGAAGGCGATGACCAGCACGGCGCCGATGTCGTCGGCAATGGCGAGGGCCGAGAGAAAGATCTTGAGCCCATACGGCACCCGCCTGGAGAGCATGGAGATCACCGCCAGGGCAAAGGCGATGTCGGTGGCCATGGGGATGCCCCAGCCGTGGGCGGCATCGGTGTTGTGGGTGATAATGGTATAGATCAGGGCCGGCACCAGCATACCGCCCGCCGCCCCGGCCACCGGCAGGAGGGCGCGGCGCATGGAGGAGAGTTCGCCGATCAAAATTTCCCGCTTGATCTCCAGGCCGACGACAAAGAAGAAGAGTGCCATCAGTGCTTCGTCGATCCAGTGGAGCAGGGATTTGGCAAAGGTCGCGTCGCCTAAGGAGATGGCAAGCGGCAGATGCCAGAGATGCTGGTAGCCGGCAGGATAGAGATTGGCCCAGAGCATGGCGGCCAGGGTGGTGTAAAAGAGGATGAAACCACTGGTGGTCAGCTTCTTGACCAGGGCCTGAAAGGGTGAGATGATCCCCTGAATGGGGGCTGTTTTGCGGAAGAATCTTTTCAGCATCACGTGTCCTCTGTCGCAACGGTACAGGGCTCGCCGCTGCACCGGTTAATTTCCAGAGTAAGGTGGGTGATTTTGTCGAACCCGGCCAGCAGCTTTTTGTAGTGGCCCGGATTTTGGGGATACTGGGTGACGATGGAGATGATGGCCGCATAGTCGGCCGGCCCCACCTTCCAGATATGGATGTCGGAGACGCGATTGTCGCGGTCCTCCTCCAGGGTCGTGCGGATCGCCTCCCGGTAGGGGCCGCTGATGCTGCCGTCGAGCAGGATCGGCCCGGTTTCCCGGATCAGGGAGTATGACCAGCGGGTGATGACCACGGCGCCGACCACCCCCATCAGTGGGTCCATCCAGCCCCAGCCGAGGAATTTGCCGGCAATGAGCGCGGCGATGGCAAGCAGCGAGGTCAGCGCGTCGGCCAGGACATGGAAATAGGCGGCCTTCAGGTTGTGGTCATGATGGTGATGATCGTGGTGATTATCGTGGTCGTGACCGTGATGGTCTTGCAGGAGCAGGGCGCTGACCAGGTTGACGGCAAGGCCGAGCACGGCCACGGCAATGGCCTCGTTGAAAGAGATGGTCTCCGGACTCCAGAAGCGGCGCACCGATTCGGCCAGCATGACCAGCGCCACCACCGCCAGGGCCACGGCGCTGGCAAAACCGCCAAGGACGCTGACCTTGCCGGTGCCGAAGGCGAATTCGGGACTGCTGGCGTGGCGGCGTGCATAGCGGTAGGCAAAGATGGTGATGAGAAAGGCGGCGGCATGGGTGCCCATGTGCCAGCCGTCGGCCAGCAGCGCCATGGAGCCGAAGGCCATGCCGGCGCCGATCTCGATCAGCATGGTGACGGCGGTCAGCGCCAGCACCTGGAAGGTGCGCCTCTCCCCTTTCTCGTGAATAACGGCAAAGTCATGCTCGTGCCGCCACTCGTCCATGTTGTGGATGTGCATCGTCTACTCCCGGCAGAAAACCAGTTCCGTTTCGGCGGACAAATCAGCGCGGAAACGATATCCCTCCCGGTCAAAGCCTTGCAGGTCAACGCTTTGGGTCAGCCGGTTTTTGATGACGAAATCGGCCATCAGACCGCGCGCCCGCTTGGCCGTCAGGCCGATGACCCGGTAGTCGCCGTTTTTCCTTTCCTTGAAGGTGACGGTCACCACCTTCCCCCTGATTTCTTTCGGCCGCACGGCCTTGAAGTATTCGCTGGAGGCGAGATTGATCAACTCCGGCTGCCCGTTATCCGGCAGATCGGCGTTGAGGGCCGCGCTGATGCGCCCGCCCCAGAAGGCATAGAGATCCTTGCCCCGCTCATTTGCGAGCCGGGTCCCCATCTCCAGACGGTAGGGCTGGATGAGATCAAGGGGCCGCAGCACGCCGTAAAGGCCGGAGAGGATACGCAGATGGGTCTGGGCAAAATCGAAATCCTCGTCCTCGTAATTGTCGGTGTCCATGCCGCCGTAGACGTCACCCTTGAAGACCAGCAGGGCCTGGCCGGCGTTCTGCAGGTCAAAGGGGGGGTGGAAGGCACGGAAACGCTGGTAATTGAGGTGGGCGAGGGCATCGCTGATCCCCATCAACTCGCCGAGTTCTTTTTCGTTGAAGCCTTTCAGTATTTCGATCAGCAACCGGCTTTCCCCGAGCAGGGTCGGCATGGTGTAACGGCTGAAGGCGCGGCAGTTGATATCCTGGGTCTTGGCGGGTGAGATGACAAGCAGCATGAGTGCTCCTTTGTGTGATGATCCCGGCCGGCGGAGGGAGCAGGGTCACTGTTCGCGCCGTTCCACCGAGGAAACACGGCCGGCGGTGAACTCCACCCGGGCCACGGCATACTCCTGTCTGGTATCGCGGTTGATCCAGACATCCTGGTAATCGATATAGCTGCGGCCCGATCGGCCATAGACCCGTACCGGCACCGTCATCCGCTCGGTTTCGGTGTGGATCATGGTCCGGCTGTAGGTCCAGACCACGGCCTCGCCCTGCTCGGTGGCGCGGCTGTATATCTCGGCCGGGCTGCCCCAGGCCAGCCGCACCATCTCCTCGGTGAAGCCGAGTTCGATGCGTCCGGAACGGATCTTCTCCTGGATCTCCGGGCTGAAGGAGTCGAAGACCTCCTGGCTGGCCGCGATGCGGCGGTCGCGGATCTGCTGGGCAGTGGCGCAGGCAGCAAGCACGAACGCCGTTGCCAGAAGGAGGAAAAGGAGCTTGAGGTGGTTGGTCATTGACGAATCTCCCGCGCGCCGGCGGCCCGGCGCCGCCGCTTTTTGTCCTGTTCCGACACCGGCTGCCGGAAAATGTTCGTGCTTTATTCTAAACACGATCGCCGCGGATAGGAAAGGGAGAAAAACGGCAAAAGGGGAAAAGGGGCTGGAAGGATTGCTTTCCGTCTCCCCCGCGTCAGGCGGACCTGACGGATTTTCTTGTTGGCGCGGCTGGTTGTCTCTTATTTTTGTATTGGTTAACGGAGTTGAGAATTATTCTCTATGTTGTCCCGGGAATTTGGGGGAATTTCGGGGAATTTTGAGCGGACGTCACTGCTGCCAGGCAACTCACGGTCTTCACCCATCCTTGCGCGTCTGCATATGTAAAAATTTCAGCGCTACGTCAGCCACTCGTCAATGATCTCATCAATGGCGGAAGGCAGCAAGCCTGCGGCAAAGCCGAGACTCACGGAAGTGAAACGTTCCCGGATTGAGGCGGCATTGCACACGGCGTGGAAAAAGTCTTCCCGGGTCCATCCGATATCCTCAGGCCGATGCGCACCACCAGCCGACGCGAGACAGTGTTTGATCACGGACGGGGATCGCAGCCGTGGTTTCAAGTGTGACCTCAGCGCATCCCATACGCCGGGTCTGCGAAGAATCTCGATGGCCGAGCGCGTCCGGGTTACGGCGCGATCATGCTGCTCCCGGACATGGTCGGCAAGAGGGCCCCAATACGCGGCATCGAAGTGGAGCGCGTCCTTGTTGAATGCGGGGGTGTCCATATTGAGAAGTCTGTCGTACACGGCGGCGGCGAAGATCGTAGCCACCCCGACCTGGCGCCCGTGGAGATCATGGCCGCGCGCCTCAACATGGGCTTTCATGTCCAGCGTATGGCTGATCAGGTGCTCGCCGCCGGAGGCCGGGAGCGAGGAGCCCTGTAGTGTCATTGCGCAGCCGGAAAGCACGAGTGCTTCCAGAAGCCCCTGAATAGCCGCGGGATCCTTTGCCCTGATCCCATCGGGATGATCCAGATAGGTCGGTTCCACGTGCGTGATGATGGCCGCAATCTCTTCGGAGTAGGGCTCTGCAAAGAGCTGGTGGTTCATGACCCAGTCGGACGTGCTGACAGGTTTGGCCAAGACATCGCCCAGTCCGGCCGTGGTGAGCAGGCTGGGTGCTGATTCGATTACGGCCGGGTCGGCAGCGATAACGACTGGGGCCTTGGCCCTGAAGAGGCTCTTGATGCCATTGATCGAGGGGGCAACGTTTGCGGCCGCATACCCGTTCATGGAGGCTGCTGTAGCGAATACGGCATAAGGCTTGTGAGCCTCGGAGGCCAGCCATTTGACAAGATCATTAATCACACCGCTGCCCACGGCCAGGTAAGCGTCGGCAGTCGGCAGCGCGGAACGGAGCCTGTGCATGGTGGTGTCATCGCATACCGGGGACGATCCGTCAGGGCCGTCAGGGATCACGTATTCCAGGACAGTCCAGCCCGAGGCCTTCAGGGCAGTGAGACAGGTCTCCCCGGCAACGGCCCGCGTTCGTCGGTCGCAGAACACCAGGACGGACGACATCCGGGTTTGAGTCCTGAAACTCTCGGCGAGATACGCTGCGGCATCAGGCCCGTACCGGAACTCGCGGGGCAGTTCCGGGATCCTCTCGACGGCGGGTCCGTGCAGGTGCCTTTTCAGGAACTCGGATAGATTCATGGGGCAGCGTGTCATGTTCATTGGGAATCCTCGTTTGCCTCCCGGCACTTCTCTTCATAGGCAGGCCGAGATTTTTTGCAATGTCGCCAGGGTCGATAATCAGATGGACATGGTTGGTCATCAGGCAAAGGCGTATACCATGCAGTTTCCCTTGGCTTTTAACGATGGTTGACGAAGATGAGTTTGTTTGTATCAAAGCCAAGCGTTTTCGCTCTTCCGATGAGCGTCTTCTTCAGTTCACCATCAATGTCAGGGCTTCTGGCCAGAAGCCATAAGTAAGATTTATTCGGCCCGCAGACGAGTGAATACTGATACCTTGCATGGTCAAGTTCAAATATGACGTAAGATCCATAGAAAGGCCCAAAGAATGAGACCTTCAGAAACCCTTGATCTGCTTGGTTGACGAATTTGGCTCTTCCTTCAGCTACTTTCCATTTTCCATCCTTTTCGGAGTAGCCGCGGTTCAGTACTTTGACATCACCGTCTTTCCGCAAGCTGTATTCTGCGGTTACGTGGGACAACCCTCGTTCAAACGAATGATCTAGTCGTGCAATTTCGTACCATTTCCCCAGGTATTTCTCCAGCGCGAAATTGTCGACCGGCGTGACATCCTTCGGAATTCCAACGCACCCACACAAGACGAAACCCAGCAGCGCCGATATCTTTTTCAGATCCAATTTGCAAGCTCCTATTGACAAACAATACGCCCCACACTATAAACAAACAGATTGCTTCAAAAATCAGCCGGACTCCGGACCGAAAGTCCCGGTCTGTTGAGTACATGTGTGTAAATCATGGTTGTGGAGACATCCGCGTGTCCGAGCAGTTCCTGAACGGTGCGGATGTCGTAGCGGGCCTCCAGGAGATGGGTGGCGAAGGAATGACGCAGGGTGTGGCAGGTGATCCTCCTGGTCAGCCCCGCCTTGGCCGCTCCCTCCTTGACCGCCTTTTGCAGGAGGGTCTCATTGAGATGATGCCGCCGCACGGTCGCGCTTCGGGGATCAACCGAGAGTTTCCTGGCCGGGAACACATACTGCCATGCCCATTCCTTGGCCGCCTTGGGATATTTGCGGGCCAGGGCAGGCCAGATATAGACACCGGGAACCCCATTGGTCTGGTCCTGCTCATAAAGAATCTTCACCCTGGCAAGATGTTCTCGCAAAGGGGGAGCAAACCGCTCCGGCAGCATTGTTACCCGGTCCTTCCCGCCCTTGCCGTCACGCACCACGATTTGATGGCGGCCGAAGTCAATGTCCTTGACCCGGAGCCGCACACACTCCATGAGCCGCAAGCCGCCGCCATACAGCAGCCCGGCCATGAGTCCGTTCACCCCTTCCAGTTGTTCCAGCAATGCCTCCACTTCTTCCCTGGTCATCACCTCGGGCAACCTTTGCGGACGCTTGGCCCTTGCAAACTTCTCCATCTCGCCAAAGGGCTTGCGCAAGGCATGGGTGTAAAAAAAGACAAGGGCATTCAGGGCCTGGTTCTGGGTGCTGGCCGCGACCTCTCTCCCCATGGCGAGATAGTCAAGATATTCCTTCACCGCCGAGGCCGGGTCTATGCCGGTCGGGTCGGCATAGCCATGAAAGGCGACAAAGCGCCGCACCCAATCAAGATAGGCCGTCTCCGTGCGGATCGAGTAATGCCGACCGCGGATTTCAGACTTCAAGGCATTCATCAACGGCGAAAAAAGCCGCTCGACCTCGCCGGGAATCACCCTGTCGCGGAAATCCCCGGCCGGAGCCACAGCCCTGGCGGGACTTTTCCTGTGCTCAATCTCCGGCAATGGTTTCGCGCCACTCTCAGGGGAATAGGCGGGAAGAAACACTTCATAAAGGATTTTCAGGGCATGTTCCGCCTGCTTAACCTGCCAATCTTTATTGCCCGGACGTTGCCCCAAATCCGCCAAGAAATCTTCGATATCGTCACGGGAGCGATCGAGCAGCCGCTTTCCGGGCAAAAAATCGACAAACGCCTGCGCCCATTTGACATAAAAAATCGATCGGTCCGGCCGCACCCGGTTCTCCTCCACGCAGGCCTGAAAAGCGTGCCAGAACTTTTGCGTCTTCGAGAGCTGGATTTGACTTTTTTCGTTCATAAATTCAATCAAATTCGGATAGTTAATGGATTTTTCCCGGTGCCATGCTAGGCAGAATTATTATACCACTTACGAAAAAAGTATCGCAACAGTTTGATATTGTGTAATTTTGATTTTTTCGAGAATGGCATTGATCTGTATATAGTATTGAAATAATTGAAGAATTATTTTTGCGCGAAATTCTGTAATATGCACTTTTCAATCTAATATATGATATGTGAAAAAAATGAACTACCCTCTCGATTATTACAAAAATACTGAGCATGACAACTTGCTATTCCATCTGATGAATGTCGGGGAAGGGTTGATGTGTCTCATTATTTTTCCTGATCAGAAAACACTTCTATTTGACTGCAATGTTACCAATGACAATGAGGATGCGGTTATTTCCTATTTGGGACGGCAGATTCCATACCGATGGGATCAAGATTTAGAAAAGGATTTGCAGTGGATTGATGTATTTGTGAATAGCCATAGGGACGATGACCATTACCGAGGTTTATCAAAAATTAATGCAAAATATCCTGTCAAATCAATATGGGATTCGGGACAGTCAGGTGCTACTACCCAAAGCTCTGACTACCAATATTACATGCGCTTGAGGCGAACCCTTAAAGATAAATACGGTGAAAACGCTGTTATTGTGCCAAAACCTTCACAGTATCCGCTTGCGACTGTAAGTGGAGCAGATATTTATTGTTTAAATTCGGCTCTTGATTATGACGATAATGCCCACTACCTAACTTTCGCAAAATTGCTTACACTTGTTGAAAGTAAAACCCTTATAGAAGGTAAACCTCAGCACACAAATTCAATTGTATTATCAGTAAAATACAAAAACAGAGTATTGCTTCTCACAGGTGACTCAGATTATCTCGCTTGGCGAGATAAAATTGTCCCTTATTTTGAGAGCACAGGTATTCTAAAAACCGATATATTGGTTGCTAGTCATCACGGTTCGAGATCTTTTTTTACAGATGAAAACTTGAACGACAATATTGACCCAGAAGAAAACCCTGAGACAACATATATAGATCATATTTATGAAATATCTCCATCTTTAACTGTTATACCCTGTGGCAATTATGATTCAGCACACCACCCAAATAAAGAGGCCCTGAAAATATATGAGGAAAATACGACAAATGAACAAGTTTACACAACTCATGAAAAATGGAACCTAACGGGTTTTGTCGGCGAGGATGGGCGATGGACTGTTGTTCCTTCGCGGATGTATCCATGGAAAAGTGGGAAAAGCAGCTTTTCACTTAAATGTGTTTGCACCCACAACGGCTCGCAGTATGAAGTTGAATCTGGTGAGGCTCTGCCATTAGGTAGCTCACTGCGGTTTTCTATTCACTCAAGTGTTGGAATCCTTGACCCTTACGCCAATGTTTCAGTGGTGTGGGAGGTATCAAATGGCGGCATTAACGACCATCATGAAAACCAGCATATTTATTATAAAAGCGCAAATGAAAACAAATCCAAATATCACTTTGAACGAGAAGTGTCATACGAAGGTAGGCATTTGCTCCGTTGCTTTGTCCACAATAAAAAGAAAAAGATAAAAGCCACAAAGGTATTTGTTGTAAATGGTGAGCCACAATGAGGTTAGAATTATCTGAAGCCATATCTTTAATTCTTGCGCTACCAGCCCACCGCTCAAACAATGAAGGTCACCGGAAATTGGGCGAAAAAGCTTTAGATTTCTTGATGGAATATAGAGACAAGGGAGAAACGGACAAAGATAGGCAGTTTAATCGCAAAATGATAAGTTCTGTAATGTCCACAGTTAGAGCGTTTTCTGTTGAACGTGACAAGATAAGTGGAGTTTGGGCATCTATTCGTGAAATTAAAAAAAGACGTGAGCGGTGGATAGACGTAATTAGAAATATATCTCCTTTTGAGCGGGGAAATTATTGGTCGAAAATTATCGCAATCGTTCTTGCTGCTGGCTTCACAGTAAAGTTTCCTTTACCTGAAACTAACATTAAATGTGGAATGTGGACACTAATTGGGATTCTTGTCGTATTAGAAATCTTGTCAAAATCTTCTGAAATTTTGCTATCTACTGCTTTTGAAAAATGGTTGCCAATTGAACAGCAGAATAAGTGGCAGAAAGAAAGTTTGGTTGCTTATAGGGAAATTGTTGGAAAGTTTATTTTCGAAGCCGTAGGGCATTATAGAGAATGCTACCCAAATGAAAATGAAATATGTGGATACAAAATTACAGATACAGATGAAATTAATAAGCTAAAAGAAAGTCTCATTGATAAGCACTTTTATTTTTAGAAGACAAAATTAGTATCATAAAGTTTGCAGAAATCACATATCAAGTCAATTCAGGCGACGGGAAGGGGCGCGGGGGGCGCTGACGCGGCAAGGATTTTGGCCCGCGCCTGATTTCTGCCGTTAGCCACGACATGATCGAAGAATATATTAACTCAAAATTTCCAGGCACCCACCAACGAATTGTTGCATACCGACAAGAGCTTGTAAGGGTATGTAATAACTTTATTGATAGTGGTTTGGCAGACACAAATTATGTTAACAGGCTTACTTCCGGCCATGATTCAACATTTTGGTCATGTTTATCTGAGGCATTTCTAGCTGATCGCCTTCTAGGAAAGACCTTTCCTGATCGTTCCTCTATTATTGGTGGCCCTGACTTTTTGGTATCAAATGAAGACCAAAATATTTGGATTGAAGTAATATGCCCTGAACCATGTGGTGTTCCTAGCTCATGGACAACTTTTACAGATGGAATAACAAATTTTCCCCACGAAAGTATTCTTTTGCGGTGGACAGCGGCAATAAAAGAAAAATCGGAGAAATTGCTAGGTAATGAGGAAGGAACAAGTAATGGGTATTTGCAATCAGGTATAGTTGGGCCAAATGATGCATATGTAATTGCTATAAATGGCTGTCAACTCCGAAATGGGCCTTTCTCCGCTCTTTCAGGCATAAGTCAGTTCCCTGTAGCTGCGGAAGCAGTATTCCCTATCGGACCTTATCAACTGACAATTAGTAAAGACACATTGGGAGTAGTAGACCGAGGGCATCAACATCGACCATATGTTATCAACCGAAATGGTGCTCATGTGCCAGCTTACGCATTTCTTGATCCACGTTTCAATCCTGTTAGTGCTATTTGGGCAGTTGACCTAAACGGTGGATCTATAATAGGGAACAGTGAGCCGATGGTAGTTATTCATAACCCAAATGCAATAAACCCCGTTCCAGTTGGTTTCCTACCCTCTAATGAAGAGTATGTGGCTACTCCTTGTAATTCCGATGAACTCATACTTGAAAGAATTGAGCAATAAATAAATGGATTACGAAAAAATACGATTACATTTGGGAGACCCAAGAGAGCGCTTCAAGCATGAACGCCGGAACGGGGTCGGACCGAATTAACTTGCTGATTTTATACAAATAAAGCTGAAATTTGTCCTGTTTTTGAGCCTTAGAAACCGCTTTTTGGGCTGAAAAATAGAGCTGTAACAGGCGAACACCGTGCCGA
>JBMONN010000022.1:0-100191 GCA_049323935.1 Thermodesulfobacteriota bacterium | reverse complement strand
GTTTTACCGATCCGTGTTCCGCGTGGGCAACCTGGCGGTTGCCCACCCTACTATCCGTGCCGTTGGCTTGGCTTTTCATTGCACCGCCTTCGTAGGGTGGGCACGGCCCCATCGTGCCCACGCGTTTTGGTATCCGTGCCGTTGGCTTGGCTTTTCATTGCACCGCCTTCGTTAGGTGGGCACGGCCTTATCGTGCCCACGTGTTTTACCGATCCCTTTTCCGCGTGGGCAACCTGGCGGTTGCCCACCCTACTATCCGTGCCGTTGGCTTGGCTTTCATTGCACCGTTTTCGTAGGGTGGGCACGGCCTTATCGTGCCCACGCGTTTTGGTATCCGTGCCGTTGGCTTGGCTTTTCATTGCACCGTTTTCGTAGGGTGGGCACGGCCCCATCGTGCCCACGCGTTTTGGTATCCGTGCCGTTGGCTTGGCTTTTCATTGCACCGCCTTCGTTAGGTGGGCACGGCCCCATCGTGCCCACGTGTTTTACCGATCCCTTTTCCGCGTGGGCTATCTACCCTCTGCGCGGTTTTCGTAGCGGCGTACTCAGAGAATATAGCGGCTCAGGTCCTCGTTGCCGGCGATGGTGGCCAGCTGTTGCCGGACATAGTCGGCGCTGACGGTAAACTGACGGCCTTCCATGTCCGGGGCGTTGAAGGAAAGTTCCTCCAGCACTCGCTCCATGACGGTATGGAGCCGGCGGGCCCCGATGTTTTCCGTCTTCCGGTTGACCTCGGCGGCGATCCGCGCCAGCTCGCGGATGGCATCGTCGTCAAAAGTGAGGGCAATGCCTTCGGTCGCCATCAGGGCGACATACTGCTTGACCAGGGCGTTTTTCGGCTCGGTGAGGATCCGGTAAAACTCCTCCTCACCCAGGGGGTTCAACTCCACCCGGATGGGAAAACGGCCTTGCAGCTCCGGGACCAGGTCGGACGGCTTACTGAGATGGAAGGCGCCGCTGGCGATAAAGAGGATATGATCGGTCCTGACCATGCCGTAACGGGTGGAAACCGTCGCCCCTTCGACAATGGGCAGCAGGTCGCGCTGCACTCCCTCGCGGGAAACCTCGGCCGACTGCACCGTGCCGGAACGAGAGGCAATCTTGTCGATCTCGTCGAGGAAGATGATGCCCGACTGTTCGGTGCGCTGGATGGCGAGCCGGGTGACCGCATCCATCTCCACCAGCTTCTCCGCCTCCTCCTTTTCCAGGACACTGCGGGCCTCGGCAACGGTGAGCCGCACCCGCTGCCGTTTACCGGGAAACATTCTGGCGAAAATATCCTTCATGCCGGCGCCCATGTCATCGAGCGGTCCCCCCGCTCCCGAACCGCCGGCCCCGAAAAGATCGCCCAGGGGCAGCCCCTGGTGCTGTTCCACCGCAATCTCGACGGTTTTCTCTTCCAGTCTGCCCTCTTGCAGCATGGTGCGAAATTTTTCCCTGGTGCTCTCCTGACTGGACGAGCCGCCCGCTCCGCCCGGCACCGGCGGCACCAGGAGATCGAGCAGCTTCTCCTCGGCCATGGCCGCCGCCTTTTCCCGCACTTTGGCCGTCTCCTCCTCCTTGACCATGTTGACGGCAAGCTGGGTCAGGTCGCGGATCATCGATTCCACGTCACGGCCGACATAGCCGACCTCGGTAAATTTCGACGCCTCGATCTTCAGAAAGGGCGACTGGGCGAGACTGGCAAGCCGCCGGGCGATCTCCGTCTTGCCGACCCCGGTGGGACCGATCATGATGATGTTCTTCGGGGCGATCTCGTCGCGCAGGGCGGGATCGACCTGTTGTCGGCGCCAGCGGTTGCGGAGGGCCACAGCAACGAATCGCTTGGCATCCTGCTGGCCGATGATGAACTGATCGAGCCGGGTGACGATCTCCTTTGGAGTGAGGGCATTGAGTGCTGTCATATTTTCTCCACCACAATACTGGTGTTGGTGTAGACACAGATCCGGCCGGCAATCTCCATGGCGTGGCGACAGATCTCTTCCGCCGACAGATCGGTGTGGCTGACCAGGGCGCGGGCCGCGGCCAGGGCGTAGGTGCCGCCGGAGCCGATGGCCAGGATGCCGTCATCCGATTCGATGACATCACCCATGCCGGTCAGCAGATAGGCGCCGTCCCGATCCGCGGCGATGAGCATCGCCTCCAGACGGCGCAGCATCTTGTCGGTGCGCCAGTCCTTGGCCAACTCCACCGCGGCCCGGGTGAGGTTGCCGTTGTACTGCTCCAGCTTGCCTTCGAGCTTGTCGAGCAGGGTAAAGGCGTCGGCGGTGGCGCCGGCAAAGCCTGCCAGCACCCGGTTCTGATAGAGTCGCCGCACCTTCCTGGCCTGGTGTTTCATGATGGTGGCGCCCAGGGAGACCTGACCGTCACCGGCCATGACGACATCGCCCTTATGGCGGAGACAGATGATGGTGGTTGAACGGACCGTTGGTTTGTTGTTTTCCATTAAATAAAACCTTAATAAAATCGTAAAAGGACTTTTTTACCACAGAGCGCACAGAGAGTGCAAAAAAAATTTTAAATTACAATTAGTTACCCCTGTGTGCTCTGCGGTCTCTGTGGTTAATTTTCAGTTTTCACGAGACCATCAAACTTTTTTTCAGGACAATTTCCCGCCAAAGATCGACCGCCCCCCGTCAGGCCCGCTTTGCCTTGGGATGGGCCGCGTCATAGACCTGCATCAGATGATCAACGGTGAGATGGGTGTATTTCTGGGTGGTGGACAGGCTGGCGTGCCCGAGCAGCTCCTGGACAACGCGCAGATCCGCTCCCATTTCCAGCAGATGGGTGGCAAAGGAATGGCGCAGGGCATGCGGGGTGACCTGGGCCGCGATGCCGGCCCGGCCGGCGTAAAACGCAACGAGCCGTTCAACGCTGCGGCTGGTCAGCCGCCCGCCCCGACTGTTGACAAAAAGCGGATCCCCTTCCTGCTGTCTGCCGCGACCGGCCCGCGCCGCCAGCAGACGAGCTCGCTCCGGCAGATAAGCACGAATCATGTCGGCCGCCGGCTCACCGGTGGGCACCAGTCGTTCCTTGCCGCCCTTACCGCGCACCTTCACCATCCCCCCGGAAAAATCCACCTCCTGAACATCGAGGGCCGTCAGTTCCGAGACCCGGATCCCGGTACCATATAGGAGTTCGAGAATGGCCCGGTCACGCAGAAAAAAGCTGTCCGCCTGCCCCGGCTCCTCCAACAGGGTAAAGACCTCGTCAATGGTCAGAAAGACCGGAATGTAACGCCCCTGTTTCGGAGTGGCAATGCCGGCAAAGGGGTCGGCGGCAATGACCTTTTCCCGGATGAGAAAACGAAAAAAAGTACGAAGAGCGGAAAGTTTACGCGCCACCGACGACGCCTTGTGCCTGGTGTTGAGATGGTAGACAAAGGAGCGGACACAGGACGGCTCCGGGGAAAGGGCCTTGCCGCCATCGCCGGCAAAGGCGCAGAACTCCTCGATATCCCGCCGGTAATTCGTCACGGTATGGGGCGAATAACCCTTTTCAACGGCAAGCCACTGATCAAAAAGAGAAAAAATCCGCAGTCCGGGCAAGGCGGCTTTTTTCGGCAGGGTGTCGGTCATTCTTGCGTTCTCCCGGCAAGGGTGTTACATATATCTGCTGCGGTCGCGACGGAAGGGTTCTCACCGCAGGGATACCTGATGCAGAGTTTTTCCAAATTCAGGACTTACATACCACTTTCATCCTGTCATGGCCAAAAAAAATTTCGAATCAGCACTTGCGCGGTTGGAAGAGATCACCAGGGAGCTGGAAGAGGGGGAAATCAGCCTGGAGTCCTCTCTGAAAAAGTTCGACGAAGGCATGAAGCTTGTCCGCTTCTGCAGCCAGAAACTCGAAGAGTCGCAGCAGCAGATCGACATCCTGCTGCACGGCAAAGGCGACCCCCTCCCCTTTGCTCCCGACACCGACCTGCCCGAGGACGAGATCGCCTAAGTGGATATCACAACGTATCTTCACAAAAAAAAGATCCAGGTGGAAGAGGGCCTGGAGCGTTTTATGCTGCGCCCGGAAGGCTTACTGGCCGCTCATATCGAGGCCATGCGCTATTCGCTTTTTGCCGGCGGCAAGCGGATTCGTCCGGTTCTCTGCCTGGCCGCCTGCGAGGCCCTGCATGGTGATCCTGTTCCCTGTCTGCCGCTGGCCTGCGCCCTTGAGTGCATCCATACCTATTCGCTGATCCACGACGATCTGCCGGCCATGGACAACGACGAACTGCGACGCGGCAAACCGACCAACCACATGATCCACGGTGAGGCAGGGGCCATTCTGGCCGGGGACGGGCTCCTCTCCTTTGCCTTTGAGCTGCTCTCCCGACCCGATCTCGGCGACCTTGCCGCCCCTGACCGGTTGCGCATCATCAATCTGGTCGCCAGGGCCATCGGCCCCTTGGGGATGGTGGGCGGCCAGGCCCTGGACATGGATTCCATGGGCAAGGAGATCCCCTTTGCCACCCTGCAGTTTCTGCACGGCTGCAAGACCGGGGCGCTGATCACCGCCTCGGTGCAGACCGGCGCCGTCATCGGCCATGCCGACCAGCAACAGTTTGCCGCCCTGACCGCTTACGGCCGACAGATCGGACTCGCCTTCCAGATCGTCGATGATCTGCTCAACGTCGAAGGCACCACCGAACAGCTCGGCAAGGCCGCCGGCTCGGACGCGGAGCAGCACAAGGCGACCTATCCGGCCTTCTTCGGCGTTGCAAAGACCAGGCAACTGGCCCGGGAGGCGGTCGATGCCGCGGTCAACTCCCTGGCTGCCTTTGATGAAAAGGCGGACAACCTGCGCGAACTGGCCCGCTATATTCAGACCAGAACACAGTAATGACACCGACATCCCTGCTTGCCACCATAGACTCGCCGGATGACCTGCGACGACTCGACGAAGAGGAGCTGCTCCAGCTCGCCCGGGAAATCCGCGGGGAAATCATCCGCACCGTTTCCAGGGTCGGCGGCCATCTCGCCCCGAGCCTCGGCGTGGTCGAACTGACCCTGGCCCTCCACTACGTTTTCAACACCCCCGCCGACAAGCTGATCTGGGATGTCGGCCATCAGTGTTACGCCCACAAACTGATCACCGGACGGCGGGACTCCTTCGCCACCCTGCGCCAGTACCAGGGCATCAGCGGCTTTCCCAAACGCGACGAGAGCGTCTACGACGTCTTTGACACCGGCCACAGCAGCACCTCCATCTCAGCCGGACTCGGCATCAGCATTGCCGGCCACCTGAAGGGCGTTGCCAATAAAACCATCGCCGTCATCGGCGACGGCTCCATGACCGGCGGCATGGCCTTCGAGGCCTTGAATCAGGCCGGCCACCTGGATAAGGATCTGATCGTCATTTTAAATGACAACGAGATGTCCATTTCGCCCAACGTCGGCGCCCTGTCGAGTTTTTTAAGCCGCAAGCTGACCGGCAGGGCCATGGTCCGCGCCAAGCAGGATCTCAGCCAGTTTCTCAAACACTTCCACAACGTCGGGGAGAACATCCTCCAGGTGCTGAAAAAAAGCGAGGAGAGCCTGAAAAGTTTTTTCACCCCCGGCATGCTCTTCGAGGCGTTGAAATTCGAGTACATCGGCCCCATTCCCGGCCATAACCTCGACAACCTGATCGCCACCTTCCGCAATGTCCGTGATTTCAGCAAAGGGCCGGTGCTCATCCATGTCATCACCACCAAGGGCAAAGGCTATGGGCCGGCGGAAAAAAATCCGGGCGCCTACCATGGCGTCGGCCCCTTTGCCATTGACAGCGGCCGACCGCTGCCGGCCCCGTCCACGACCCCGACATACACCAAGGTCTTTGGCGACACCATCGTCAAACTTGCTGAAAACGATCCGCGCATCGTCGCCATCACCGCCGCCATGCCGGCCGGCACCGGCCTGACCGCCTTTGCCGAGAAGTTTCCGGAGCGTTTCTTTGATGTCGGCATCGCCGAACAGCATGCCGTCACCTTTGCCGCCGGCCTTGCCACCGAGGGAATTCTACCGGTGGTGGCCATTTATTCGACCTTCATGCAGCGCGCCCTCGACCAGGTGATCCACGATGTCTGCCTGCCCAATCTGCCGGTGACCTTCGCCATCGACCGGGGCGGCCTGGTCGGTGACGACGGCCCCACCCATCATGGCGTTTTTGACCTCTCCCTTCTGCGCACCATCCCCAACATGGTGATCATGGCGCCCAAAGACGAGGCGGAGCTGGTCAATATGCTCCACACCGCCATTCTCATGCCCTGTCCGACCGCGGTCCGTTACTGCCGCGGCACCGGTGAAGGGATTGAACTGCCCGCCGAACCGACGAAAATCCCCTTCGGCAAGGGCGAGCTGCTGCGGGAAGGCGACGACGTCCTCCTGCTGCCGGTGGGCAACCGGGTCTCTGCCGCCCTGGTGGCGGCCGACGGGCTGGCCAAGGTCGGAGTCGGCGCGGCGGTGATCAATCCCCGTTTCGTCAATCCACTGGACAGTGAGCTGATCTGCTTCTGGGCGGCAAAGACCGGCAAGGTGGTCACGGTGGAGGACAATGCCAGAAAAGGCGGTTTCGGCAGCGCCGTGCTCGAACTCTTTGCCAAGAGAGCGATGACCGCCATCAGCGTGCGCGTCCTCGGCGTGCCGGACCGTTTCATCGAGCACGGCCCCCAGGAGATTTTGCGTCACAACGTCAAAATCGACACCCCGGCCATTATCAGTGCCGCCCTGGAACTTGTCGGCACGTGAGGGAAAAGCGCGCCGCCCGGAATAACACGCCCGCCTTTCTCTGGGCCTTTACTACCTACTTCGCCGAGGGCCTCCCCTATTCGCTGATCCGCACCATTTCCTCCTTTTTTTTCCGGGCCAGCGGGGTCAGCCTGGAGGCCACCGGCCTGACCTCCCTGTTTGGCCTGGCGTGGATCTTCAAATTCCTCTGGGCCCCCCTGCTCGACACCTTCGCCACCAAGCGGCAATGGCTGCTCGTCACCGAGGCTCTGCTTTTTTTTCTTTTCTGCGCGATTACCCTGACCGCCGGGCAGACATGGGCCATGCCCATGGTCGCCCTCTTTTTTCTCTTGGCAAGTTTTGTCGCCGCCACCCACGACACCGCCATCGACGGCTACTATCTCGAAGCCCTCGATCAGGCCGGTCAGGCACGATTTGTCGGCTACCGGGTCATGGCCTACCGCATCGCCATGATGTTCGGCAGCGGGGTCATCGTCACCCTGGGCAGTCGCAGCGGCTGGACCGCAGCCTTTGGTCTCGCCGCCTGCCTGCTCGCCCTCCTCCTGCTCTTCCACTTCCTCTTTCTTCCCCGTTGCGAAACGGAAAGACGGCCCCTGGCCGGCCTGGCCGGCCGGATTCTCGCCTCCCCGGCAGCGGGGCTGCTGATTGCCGGCCTGCTGTTTGCTGTCGCCCTTCTTTTTCACGACTGGGCCCGCGCCGCTTTTCTGCGCCTGCCGCTGGCCGATGCAACCGGGATCCTACTGCTGCTCTCCCTGCTGCTCGCCATCCCCCTGCGCGGCAGGATGATCGCCCGCATCCGGCAAAAGCCGGATTCCATCTTTGCCAGGGCCTTTCTCTCCTTTCTCGATCAGCAACGAATCACGATCATCATCCTCTTTATCATCCTGGTCCGGGCCGGCGAATTTCTCCTCTCAGCCATGACCGGCCCGTTCTTCATCGATGCGGGGCTGAAAGAGCATTACGGCTGGATCACCGGCGGGATCGGGCTGCCCTGCTCCATTGTCGGCGCCATGGCAGGCGGCTGGCTCATTGCCAGAAAATCATTGCAAAAAATGATCTGGCCCTTTCTGCTGGCCCAGAACCTGACCAATGTCGTCTACATGCTGCTGGCCTTTTATCTGCTGGGGGAGGGACAGGGCGGGAATGGTGGAATGGTCCAGCCGGTGGGAGGAATCGATCTGCTGCTGACCTGCGGGGTCGTGTCCTTCGACTCACTGGCCGGAGGGTTGGGCACCGCCGTGCTCATGACCTTTCTCATGGGCCTGTGCAAGGGCAATTTCAAGGCAGCCCATTATGCCATCGGCACCGGACTGATGAGTGTTTCCGGCGTCTATGCCGGCGCCTTCAGCGGCTTTCTCGTAAAATGGTGGGGGTATGGCTGGTTCTTCGGGGCGAGCTTCTGTCTTTCCCTGCCGGCCATGGCCCTGCTGCCGTTGCTGCCGTGGCCGGCAGGGAAAGAAAAATAATGAACCCGTAATTTTTTTACCACAGAGACCACAGAGAAAAGACTTTCAACAAGCACTTATCTCCGTGGCGCAATCGAAACGGCTATTTCCCTCGGGCGTCGAGAAGCTTCAGGATTTCCGGGGTAATATCGGTTGATTCGTCGGCGTAGAGCAGACCGGTTCGCGAGCTGAGCCCCTTGCGGGTATTTTCCAGAATCAGGAGATAATTTTCCTTCTTGCCGTATTCGGCAATCAGCTCATGGAGATCCTTCAGAATCGGCTCCATGATTTTTTTCTCAAGCTGCTTCAGCTCAAATTGCGCATCATCGGTCTTGAGCTTGAACTCCCGCATCCTCATCTGGTAGTCACGTTCTTTCTGTTCAAGGGTTTCCCGGCCCCAGACAGAACGTTTCTTTTCGATCTCCTCACCGAGCGACTCAAGAGCCGACTGTTCCTTACCAAATTTATCCTGAAATTCCTGCACCTTGCCCTCAAGCTGTTTCTGGGCGGCCTGTCCGGCTTTCGACTGGGTGAGCACCTCCTGGAGACTGATGGTGGCCACCTTCATTGCGCCCGCCGAAAAAACCGGTCCAGGCGCAATACAGAGAACCGCCACACCAATCAGACACCACAATGCCACTGCTTGCATACGTTTCATGGTTCTCTCCTGATTCAGACAACATCTCGGCCGCATGCGGGAAGCTGCGGCACATGAAAAGCCATACAAAAAAGCCGGGAAGACTGGAGAGTCTTTCCCGGCTTTCGTCGGACGGAAAAAAATCTTAGCGAATTACAAAATCATCGCGACGATTCTGCGCCCATGAGTACTCGTCATGGCCATAGAGAAGCGGTTTTTCTTCGCCATAGCTGACGGTGTTCAGCCTGCTCTCGGCAACACCAAGGTTGACGAGATAGGTCTTGGCCTGCAGGGCACGACGTTCGCCAAGGGCCATGTTGTACTCGTTGGTGCCGCGCTCGTCACAGTTGCCCTCGATGGTGATCTGTACGGTGGGATAGGACCGCAGAAAATCACCATTCCCCTCGAGGCGCGATTTCTGATCGTCGCGAATATCGGACTTGTCGAAATCAAAATAGATCGGGAGCATGGGACCATGAGTTCTGCCCTCGGAGATTTTCGCATTGGCGGCGGTGTAAGGGTTGGAATCGAGGGACTCCTCGCCGCCCATCCTTTCACCAACATCCACCCGCGGTTTCTCAACAGGGGCCACCGGTGCTTCCTCGGTGGGGACTGCCTTTTTGGCGCAACCACCAGCAACGAACGCAACAGAAACCATCAACGACGCGACTGCCAACATCCGAACCTGTTTTACCTTCATCATTTTGCCTCCTTTCTCGACAAAAAAACGTGAAGTGCTGAATAAAAAAAACCTGAAAAAAAAATTTTCCAGGCGATAACAACCTCTCTCAACAAGAAGATCCTTATATTTGTTTGATACACTAATGAACCATTAAATGATACCTGCTCCTCCTGAAAGTGGCAAGGGAAATCGCTATTTTTTTTTTAATAAACTATTATACATGCAACTTCATCAAATTTCTTGCAAAATTTATCGATACCGTCAAAAATATCCTTCACTGTTTTCTTTCCTGATTATTGTCGAAATCGTAAAAAGCCACGATTCCGACGGGCGGAGCATTGCAACTCCTTGTTTTCACTTTGCCGCCCGCCATGGTTTGCGGGTTTTTGCGCGGACCATCAATTTTTGCCTTGCGGAACACACCACGACCATGAAAAACATGATAGCCACCAACCGCTGGGGAACCTTTTTCGGAATAACCCAGAAAACCCTTGATACCGTCTGGAACAACCTCACCGCAGCGGACGGCAATTCCGTCATCTATATTTCCATGGAGATAGGCGCGGACCGGGATGTCTACCATCCGGTCAAAAACTGGCTGCAGGACACCTCCATCGACAAATCATCATCAAATATGCTGCGCCATTTCTCGCGGCTCTTTCTCCACGGCCCGGACAAAATTCCCAACTACAGCGGCGGACTCGGCATCCTGGCGGGTGACACTTTGAAAAGTTTTGCCGATCTGCGGATTCCCTGCGTTGCCATTTCCCTGCTCTATCGCAAGGGATATTTTTCCCAGCTGGTTGATTCCCGCCTCGGCCAGATCTCCACCGCCACCGACTGGTCTCCGGAAAACACTCCCACCCTCTATCAGATGAAAAACCCGGATTTTCCGGATCTTCCCATGGAAATCGAAGTTCCCTTTTATGACGAATATGATCGAGAGGTGCTGGCCACCGCCCGCCTCTGGGTCAAGATGGAAATCAACGCCACCCTCGATTTTTTCGTTCCGGAGATTCTCCTCGACTACAGCATTCCCTCTTCTCCCGAATTTATCAGACAGGTTTCCCAGCAACTCTACGACAGTGTTTCCGACCAGGCCAAGGCGGTGCAGCGACGGTTGCTCGGCGCCTCGGTCGTTGCGGTCAAAAGGAAACTGGGACTGACCGGTTCGACCTTTCATCTCAACGAACAGCACGGCGTCGTCCTGGTCCTGAACCTCATTGCTGAAAGACTGGAAGAGAAACTGGGCCGTGACTACCAATCCATGGCGACGGACAGCGATATTCTGGCGGCGGCTCAGCAGGCCGCACAACAGGTCGTCTTTACCATCCATACCCCGGTCAAGGCCGGCCATGACCGATTTGACAAAAACATCATCAGTCAGATCGGCCACGCCTTTTGCGGCAGGGTGTTGCATCTGCTCGCCCAGGACGAGGAGCACCCGCATCAGTTCAACTTCACCACCCTGGCCATGCGGGTCAACCGGGCAACCAACAGTGTCAGCCGCTTGCACAAGGAGGTCACCCGCAAACAGTTTCCCCAGTTTGCCGATAAGATCAGCGCCATCACCAATGGCGTCCACCATCTGACCTGGATCAGCGACGCCAAGGCCGCTCTCTACGACAGCTTTGTCGAACTGAAAAACTGGCGCGACGATCCCGCTGTTTTCGTCAACGCCGGGCTGCTGCTCACCTCGGAGCCCTTCCGTGAGGGGTTTCGTCAGGCCTGGCACCAGGACACTGTTAAGCTGATCGCCTATATCAATGATATGCTCGCCCTGCATCGCAAACAGATGCATGAAACATGGATCGACCCACCTAACTACCTTTCCCTTCTTGATAACGGCGGACAGACCCTGAGTCCGGATGTTTTCACCATCGGCTTTGCCCGACGATTTTCCACCTATAAACGGGCCGACCTCATCTTCGACGACATCGACGCCCTGTCCGACATCATCGTCAAAAACAGCTTTCCGGTCAACTTCATCTATGCCGGCAAGGCTCATCCTTCCGACGAACCGGGCAAATCGATTATCAAACTGGTGCTCGACATCCAGGAGGATCTCTACCGCAAGAGCAAGGGGCTGGCCAAACTTGTTTTCATCCCCGGCTATGACATGCAGATCGCCAAAATGATGGTTGCCGGTTCGCATGCCTGGCTCAACAGCCCGAAGCGACCCCTGGAGGCAAGCGGCACCAGCGGCATGAAAGCGGCGATGAACGGCGTGCCCAACATCAGCACCATGGACGGCTGGTGGGTCGAAGGCTACCACGACGGCAAGACCGGCTGGAAATTCGGTTACGAGGATGCCATCGACGACAACTCGCTCAGCGAAGCGCCCAATGCCCTGCTTTATGAACAGGACTCGGATTCGTTCTACGAAATTTTTCCGGAAATCCTCGCCGCATTTTATGAACACGACCGGCATGATCGGTACATTGACAAGTGCATCTGCAACCTGCAGTTCAACTGTCCCATCTTCAACACCCATCGCATGGCTGCCGAATATGTGGAACGATACGGACTGCACCTGCCCGAGGCGGTCAGCAGGAGACTGCAGCAGTTACGTAAGATGTATCACAGCGATCCGGAAAAAAAATAAGGAGACGTCCTCAAGATTTCTCCGCAACTGCCGATAGGTCATGTATGCCCCGAAATGACAAAAAATCAGCTGCGGAGACTCCCCATGACAACAGCCATCAGCAATGCCAACCCGCCCTGCTGCCAGCAGAATATCTCTCGCCTTGCCGCCCAGGACAAAGGGCTGATCAGCTATCAGGAAGCAGCCGCCCTGAGCCGGGAGGCGCGCATTGAACTCACCACGGCAGAAGGGGATGTGGTCACCATCGCCGCCAGTCAGGAATACGCCAGATCCGGGAGCATGGAAAGATGGGCCACGCCCTTGCAGCGCGGGTTCAACTTCACTGCCACCCGGTTTTCCGCCGAATCCTTGTCTCTTTCCGTGGCCGGCGACCTCAACGAAGAAGAGCTGGCGGACATTGCCGCTCTGATGGAGGATCTTGCCGCCATCGCCCATCAGTTTTACAACGGCAACACGGATCAGGCCATGAAGAAGGCCATAGAGATCGGCGACATGGGGTCCGTCAGCCAGCTTTCCGCCTCATTCAGCTCCCGGCAGAGCTGGTCCCTCTCCCAGCTGACCGAATACCATCCTGTCCCGGCCGCAGAGAACATGGGACAGATCCTGGCAGAAAATTTTACTGAAATATCCTCGCGCATTGATGAGGCGCGCACAGACGAAATGAAATATGCCGAAATGCTGCACGCACAATGGCAACAGATCAAAGACTTTCTCGAAGGACGGCTGACAAGCCCGCCAATCGATCAGAAGCCCTTCAACGCCGGCGACCACCGCGCCATGCCGACCGCCCGACGCATGCAGGAAAAAATCCGGGAGATGGTGGACAACCATCCGCGCCTTGCCCCGTTCAGCCTGCCGCTTGCCCATCAGGCGATCAACCGGGTTGGCGCCGAGCTGCCGTTTGCAACAGCCCCGGGCGCGAACAATGCCCTGAAAGAGGGCCTGCTTGCCGAATTCAACAACTGGCTCTATGAGGCATAACAGTTTCTTGGTTATGGAATAAAACCATTCCTTCGACTTCTCAATTCTGACAAAACCGTAAAAGATCTTTTTTACCACAGAGCGCACAGAGGACGCAGAGAAAAGATTTCAGATTACAACTAGTTACCTTTCGGTGCCTTGTGATCTCTGTGGTTGATTTTCAGTTTTTCACGCGACAATCACCCTTCCCCGTCAACCACGAACTGTCGGCACAAGCTCGCCCTCTACCGACCGGACCGACCTGCCCCCACCCGCCGGCATGGATGCAGCGCCCCGGCTCTTTGCCGAGGCGGGCGCATTCCTGCGAAAAATAATAGGGATTGTCCGTGAAAATATGCTACAATTTTTTCGTTACTCTCGCCGACTCCCTGATCATAACACTGACGAGATTTCTCAATCCTCGCATCAGCTAAAAGCTTATTTGTGAATAAGCCCTAACTCATCATCATACAAAGAGAAGAAGGAACAGCATGACAATTGACATAACCCACGAACTTGACAAGGTCATCGCCTCCGACCATCACGATCCCTTTCTGGTCCTTGGCGTCCATGTGCTCGAACATGATCCGAATTCCGCCATTATCCGCACCTTTCTTCCCTTGGCGGAATCGGTCCGCCTGGTGATGGGGGACGAACGACGCGACATGTACAAAATGCGGGACGAAGGGCTGTTCGAGATCGTGGTCCCCGACTACTCGACCCCGTTCACCTATTTTTTTGAGGCCACCTGCTATAACAACGTCATCCGCACCTATGTCGATCCCTATCGCTTTCTGCCCCAGCTCTCCGAATACGATCGCCACCTCTTCAACCACGGCACCCATTATCAGCTCTACGATAAACTTGGTGCCCATCAGACGGTGATCGACGGCGTCGAGGGTACCATCTTCCGGGTCTGGGCCCCGGCAGCCCGACGGGTCAGCGTCATCGGCAATTTTAATTACTGGGACGGCCGTGTCCATCAGATGCGGGTACTCGGCTCATCCGGCATCTGGGAGCTGTTTATTCCCGGCGTTTTTCAGGGAGAAATCTACAAGTACGAGATCCGCACCCCGACCAACGATATCGTCGAAAAGGCCGATCCCTTGCAGTTCCTGGCCGAAATCCGCCCGAAAAGCGCCTCGGTGGTATGGAGCATCGACGGCTACGCCTGGCAGGATCAGGCCTGGATGGAGAAACGACGCACCACCAAACTTTATGACCAGCCCGTCTCCATCTATGAAGTCCATCCCGGCTCATGGCGACGCGACCCCGCCAACCCAGAACGCTTCCTCTCCTTCCGTGAACTTGCCGACAGCCTGATCCCCTATGTCAAAAAAATGGGATTCACCCACATCGAGCTGCTGCCGGTGACCGAACACCCGCTGGATGAATCATGGGGCTACCAGACCACCGGTTACTTTGCCGTGACCAGCAGATTCGGCCCCCCCCAGGACTTCATGTACTTCGTTGACCGCTGCCATCAGAACGATATCGGCGTCATTCTCGACTGGGTTCCGTCCCATTTCCCCACCGACGGACACAGCCTGTCCCGTTTTGACGGCACCGCTCTTTACGAACATGAGGATCCCCGCCAGGGTTCCCATCCGGAATGGCGCACCCTGATCTTCAACTACGGTCGCCGTGAGGTGGCAAATTTTCTCCTGGCCAGCGCCCTCTTCTGGTTCGACAAGTATCATATCGACGGCATTCGCGTCGATGCGGTGGCCTCCATGCTCTATCTTGACTACGGCAGAACAGAGGGCGACTGGATCCCCAATCGTTACGGCGGCAAGGAAAATCTCGAGGCCATCGACTTTATCAAACACCTCAACGCCATTGTTTATCAGCGCCATCCCGATGTCGCCATGATCGCCGAGGAGTCAACCAGCTTCTACGGGGTATCAAGACCAACGGATCAGGGGGGGCTGGGCTTTGGTTTCAAATGGAACATGGGCTGGATGAACGACATGCTCAACTATTTCAGCCGCGATCCCATCTACCGGAAATACCACCACAACAACCTCACCTTTTCCCTGCTCTACGCCTTTTCCGAGAATTTTGTCCTGCCCCTCTCCCACGACGAGGTGGTGCACGGCAAAAAATCACTGCTGGCCAAGATGCCGGGCGATCGCTGGCAGCAGTTCGCCAACCTGCGGCTGCTCTATTTTTTCCTCTGGACCCATCCCGGCAAAAAACTGCTGTTCATGGGCGGAGAATTCGGCCAGATCTCGGAATGGTACTGCAAGGTGAGCCTCGACTGGCATCTGCCCGAGCAGGAGGCACTCCACCATCAGCTCCAGTTCTATGTTGAGAAACTCAACGAGTTCTACAAAAAGCAACCCGCCCTCTGGCAGGTGGATTTTTCCTTCAGCGGTTTTCAGTGGATGGATTTCAGGGATGTCGACAACTCGATCATCGCCTATGCCCGTTTCGGCAGAAATCCGGCCGATCATGTCGTCTGCCTACTCAATATGACCCCGCAGGTCCATTACCACTACAAGGTCGGGGTGCCGGAGCTGACCGATTACCAGGAGATCTTCTGTTCGGACGAGGCCTCCTTCGGCGGCAGCAATGTCGGCAACCCCCAGATCAAAACCCCTTACGCCGAACCCTTCGGCGAGGCTCGCTACCATATCACGGTGACGGTGCCGCCGCTGTCCGGCGTTGTCTTCAAGCCGGTACGCCGATAAAATGAAAAGGAGTTGTCGATGAGCTGCAAGTCTCTCCAGCCCCCTGGAGACAGGATGAAGAAAGTCATTCGCTGGGTATGCGAGGAACTCAAAGAACATCCCGAAAAAAAACGAGAGGCCCTCTACCGGGAGGCGGAATTGCGCTTTGACCTGTCGCCGCTTGAGTGCGAGTTCTTAAATACCCATTTCGCCAGGGAGGGCAATGAGCCGACCTGCTGAAGCCGGGCGGCCGTCATTGCCGGGAAAGGCATTACAACCGCCAGCCCCAGAAGGCAAGAAAGGCGGCAAAATCACGCATATCTGATTTCAGGCGGTTCCACGGTTTCAGACTGGTGTAGAAGACGGTGTCCGAGGTGGAAGGATCACCGTACTCCTTGTCGCATCCCACATGAAAATCCAGGGCCCACCAGCTGATCAGCAGCATCTCCCACGGCTTGAATGAGTCTTTGACATAGCCCTTGCGCCAGCCCTCCTCCTCAAAAAACGAACCACTTCCCCCCTCTGGCCGAGGCAAAGAGGCGAGCGCCGCCATCGGCGCAAATCCGATCGGCACGGTTGTGAAATTCCGCCTCACCTCGCTCATCCCGGCAAAGCGCAGGTCCATGACCCGGTGGGTGTCGTCCCGGAGAAAAACGAGCAGGCGCGGTTGGCCCTTGTCGCCATCATCATAACGGAGGATGGCGGGCAGGTTCTCACCCCACAGCCGCTGCGGCTCCGCCTCCTCCCATCCCGCCGGCAGGGCCGCCGGGTCCAGGAGGGAGGTCGGCACCATGGCACGGTAACAGCCGCAGGTATGGACCGTGGTCACCAGCAACGGACGGGCATCGGCATCCAGGGTAACGATGACGATCAGGCCGGAATTGCGACCGGCGGTGAGATGGGCGAGCGGGACGGCAGGAAAATGGATGCGGTAGATGAGGTTGGTGTAGTGCCCCCGGCCGGTGGCAAAACGCCGACTCTCGGCATAGATGATCGCCTGTGAGGGATCGACAAAGGCATCGTCTCCCTCGTCACCGGGGCCCGCTGAACGAAGGGAGGGGCGGCCGATGCGGTTATGGCTCTGCCGGAGCGACTGAGGCACAAAAAGCGGGGCATGACGGGCCAGCAGGCCCGGATCATCCGGCGGCAGATAGAGGAGAGGAGGCCCTGACCGCGGCGCCTCCGGCGACAGGGCGGCGCAGCCGGCAAGGACAAGCGGCAGGAAGAGCAGCAGGAAAAACGGCCAGCGTGATCGGGAAGACATCGCTCTTTTCTCCAATGGAAGAGACGGCAAGATTGATGGTCTCGTAAAAAGTGAAAATTAACCACAGAGCGCACAGAGATAACTGATTGTAATTAAAGATGTTTTCTCTGCGTCCTCAGTGCGCTCTGTGGTGAAAAAAAACCCGTAGGGTGGGCAACAGCCCCACCGTTGCCCACGCGGATTGCCCGCGCCCGTGGCCAATGATCACCCACCGCGTTCGCAACGAAAAAACCGTTGCGCCCCTACCTCTTCTTACTGCGAGCCGTCTTCATTTTTGTCAGGAAACGGTATCTTGACAAAATCAATGCCCTCCCGGCGAAGCAGCTCCTCTTCCGCCGGTGTCACCACCCCCCGGATATTCTTCGCTTCCTCGACGCCATAGTGCATCTTGAGGGATCGCACCGTAAACTCCGCGCCGACATTCTCGAAATTCCGTTCGACAAAGCGGTGGAGACCATGAAGGGCCTGATCCAGGAGGCGTGACAACTCCCCACCGGTCGACTCTTCCGCTGCTTCACGTTCCTTGGTAATCACCGCCGTGGATGTGCCTTTGCGATAAATGACCGGCGACAGCACCTTGCGCACCGAACCGTGTCCGGAACAGACCGGACAGGCGAGCAGACCTGCGGCGGACTGCTGGTCGAAATCGGCGTGATCCCGGAACCAACCCTCAAACAGGGCGCCGCAGGTGCATTGCAGATCAAAGACGATCATGGAGTCAACCACTGCTGGTAGCGACCCGCGAGCTCCTCCCAGGAAAAGCGCCGGGTCAGCTCACGACCCCGTTCGGCGCCGAGTCGCCCCTGCCCCAGCGCCTCCCGCAGCCGCGGCAGCAGATCGCCCTTATCATAGAGAAATTGGCTGGAGAACAGCTCCGGATAGGACAACCGGTTCGGCAGCAGCGGCCGGCAGCCGGCCCGTACCGCCTCGATCACCGCGATGCCGTAAAACTCGTGACGGGCGGTGGAGACGACGATATCCGCCCCGGCAAGCAGTCGGGAGTAGACGGCATGATCCCGGACAAAACCGACATGGAGAACCCGCGAACCAAATTGATCAATGGCGCGAGAAAAAATTTCCGGCTGCCGGGCAAAGGATTGACCGAGCAGGATCAGTTGAAAATCCACCCCCTCGGCGGCCAGGGTAAAGAGGGCGGCAAAAAAGGCGTCCGGATCCTTGTCGTGTTCCCAGCGATGATTCCAGACAATAACCGGGGTCCGGGATCGGGAGCCAGGTTCGCTCACCCAGCGGTCAAGATCGCGGAAATCGACCGGCGGATAAAGCACCTCGCTCTTCTCCCGCAGTGACTCGGCAAGCTGAAGCCGCATGTCCGGGATCCGCCGACACAATGCCGCGCAACCAGAGAGGAAGGTCTCCCGGTTGTAGGCGGAGTTGAAGGCCACCCGATCCGAGGCAACGGCGGTCATCATGTTGGTCACGGCAAAATGCATGTCCCGTTCATCCTCAATCTGCACCGGATAGGCGAACTGGTTTTCATGAAAATAGGTCAGCACCGGTATCTTCCCGAGCCAGGCCGGGCCCAGGCCTCGTAAGGTGGCGACATCGACGAAGGTCGAGCAGAGCACCAGATCATGGGACCGGCTCGGTGTCAGCATGGCGGCGTAATGGGGCGCGGAAAAGCGCATCCGCCATTTCCAGCTCCGGGCCGGCAGCCCGCGCAGATCGAAGGAAAAGGGCAGATGGGCGGCAAGCCCGGCAAGAAAGCGCTGATGGGAGCCGCCACAGTAGGGCTCGAGAACGAGAATCCTCACCCGGGCCGCCTCCGTGACGTCCACGCCGGCATCAGGCTTTCAGCCCGGCCATCGCCTCTTTGAAGGCGGCCCGCGACCGCTCGATCACCGCATCCTCGACGCAGAAGGCAAAACGGACATAGCCCGGTGCCCCGAAGCCGCGGCCGGGCACCCCGAGAATCTTGTACCGTTGCAGATGGGCACAGAACTCCACGTCATCGATGGGCGACTGCGGAAAGAGATAAAAGGCCCCTTTCGGCGGGGTAAAGGAAAAACCCGCCTCCTCCAGGATGCTGCAGAAGGTTTCCCGCCGTTTGGCGTAGATCGCGGTGTCCACCGTCACCCCTTGCAGTTCGGCCACCACCCGCTGCATGAGCGCCGGGGCATTGACAAAACCGAGGATCCGGTTAGCCAGGGTCATCGCCCCAAGCAGCTCGGGCCGGTCGGTGATCTCCGGGTGGACGGCAATATAGCCGATCCGCTCGCCCGGCAGGGAGAGATCCTTGGAATAACTCGACACGATGATGCTGTCGCGGTAATTGGCAAAAATCGACGGCACCGCACAGCCGTCGTAGATGATCTTCCGGTAGGGTTCGTCGCTGATGAGAAAGATCGCCCGCCCCAGTTTGTTGGCCTGGTCGGCCAAAAGCTTGCTCAAGGCACTGATCTCCTCCTCCCCGTAAATCTGGCCGCTGGGGTTGTTCGGGCTGTTGATGATGATGGCCTTGGTCTGCGGGGTGATGGCTGCCTCGATGGCGGCGAGATCGAGGGTAAAGTCGGGCCGGGTCGGCACCACCACGCTTTTGCCGCCCTGGTTGTCGATATAGAAGGTGTACTCGACAAAGAAGGGGGCCAGGATGATGACCTCTTCCGCCGGGTTGAGGATTGCTTTCAACACCACGTTGAGGCCCCCGGCGGCGCCGCAGGTCATGAGCAGCTCATCGCCGGACAGGGGAATTCCCTGTTCCCGGCCGATCTGGGCGGCCAGGGCACCACGCACATGGGGATAACCGCCGTTCGGCATATAGCTGTGGCGACCCGGACCATGGTCCGCGGCAATGCGCTGGAGAACCCGATCAAACTCGGGCGGCGGCGGCAGATCCGGATTGCCGAGGCTGAAGTCAAAGACATTCTCCGCCCCATACTCTTTTTTGAGCTTGGCGCCCTCCTCGAACATCTTGCGAATCCAGGAGGATGCGGTGGCAAAATTACCCATTTTCGATGAAATACTGCTCATGGTGAAGATTCCTTTGTATGATGGTTTCGTAAATACAGAAAATCAAGCACAGAGATCACAGAGCACTAAGTGGTAACTATTTGTAATTTAAAAAGTTTTCTCTGCGTCCTCTGTGCGCTCTGTGGTGAAAAAAGACTTTTTACGGGTTTGTCATGGTTGATTGAACTTCTTTTTAAAAAACTGATAGGCCGCATTGATTTCCTTCATCTTTTCCTCGGCCACGCCCTGAAACTCCTGGCCGAGATGACCGACCTTATCCGGATGATACTTCATGCTGAGCTGGCGGTAAGCCTTCTTGATCTCGTCAAAGGTGGCGTTCGGAGTCAAGCCGAGCACGTCGTAATACTGCTGCTCCTGGTTGACCGCAGCACGACGGCGATAGAGATACCGACTCTGAATGGTTTGCAGATCATAGGGAGAAAGTTCGAGGTACTCGGCGATGGTGCGGGCCAGCTCCAGCTCCTGGTCGGTGACGATCTCATTGGCAAATAAGACCTGGTAAACCAGTTCGACCAAAATGAGGCGTGGCTCGTAGGCAAAGGAGGCGCGAAAGCGGGCCAGCTGGGTCTCCAGGGAATCGCTGTTGCGGGAAGCATCCTTGATCAGCTCCCCCACCCAGAACATCTTGTTCTGATCATAGCGGAGCTGGGTGCGGAAAAAATTCTTGATGGTCTGCTGCTCGGCCCGGGTGATTTTGCCGTCAAACTGGGCGATCTTCACCAGAATGCTGATCAGCGAGGCGACGAAATCGTTGTGCGCCTCGGTCTGGCTGCGTTCGTATTCGCTCACCTTGCGGCGGATATAATAGGAAAAAGCCCAGAAGCCGATAAAGAGAAAGAGAAAAAAGAAGAGACCGCCGGCCAGCAGGATACCGATGACATCGATGAGGAGCGGCGCACCGCCGAAGGCGAGCAGCAAGAGAAGCGCCACCAGCAGGCAGCCGCCGCAGCCCGGCTGGTTATGATACTGATACTGGTATCTCATCGGCTGTTCTCGGCAAACAGGGCCTCGATGAACTCATCGGCGTCGAAATCGCGCAGGTCGTCCATCTTCTCGCCGATGCCGATAAAACGGATGGGGATGGAGAATTCCCGGCAGATATTGACGACAATCCCGCCCTTGGCGGTGCCGTCGAGCTTGGTCAGAGCAAGGCCGGTGACGCCGACCGCATCGTTGAAAAGCCGGGCCTGGGAGATGGCGTTCTGGCCGGTGGTGGAGTCGATGACGAGCAGCACCTCGTGGGGGGCGCCGGCAATCTTCTTGTCCATCACCCGCTTGATTTTTTTCAGCTCCTCCATCAGATTGACCTTGGTGTGGAGGCGGCCGGCAGTATCGACAATCACCACGTCCGCCTTTTTCCGGCGGGCATGATCCATGGCGTCATAGACCACGGCCGAGGGATCGGCGCCGGACTGCTGGGCAACGACATCGACCCCGATCCTTTTCCCCCATATCTGCAGCTGCTCCACCGCCGCGGCCCTGAAGGTATCACCAGCCACCAGCAGGACGCGCTGCCCTGATCTGACGAATTTGCGGGCCATCTTGCCGATGGTGGTGGTCTTGCCGACGCCGTTGACCCCGACCACCATGATGACAAAGGGACCCTCGGCCGGCATGACCAGCTCGGCCGGCTGATCGGAGCTGTGAATAAAGGCGGAGATCTGCTCTTTCAGCACCTTTTTCAGGGCCTGGGGATCGCTGAGTTCCTTGCGGGCAACGCTGGTCCGGGCGCTCTCGATGAGTTCCTGGGCGGTGCCGACCCCGAGGTCGGCGGCAATGAGGATCTCCTCCAGGTCGTCGAGCAGCTCCGGATCAATGACCTTTTTGCCGAGAAAAAGCTCATCCACCCGGCTGACAAAGGATGACCGGGTCTTGGCCAGCTTCTCCTTGAGCCGGACAAAGAGACCGCCCCCCTCCTCGACCGGTGGCGCAACCTCCTCCAGCGGTCGGGACAACCCGACAGCATCGGCAACCGGCACAGATGGCGCGACGGGTTCATCCACCGCCGGAGCGATTGCTCCACTTTCCCCAACTCCCGGTGCCGGAACCTCGTCCTTGCCGCCGATTTTCAATTTTTTCTTGAACCAGCCAAGCATGCTCTCTCCTCTTACCGATATCGTGCCGCCCTCAGCCGAGCCCGACCCCGGCCCAGACGCAAAGCGCCATCAGATAAAAATGGCTTTCCAGCCAGAATTCGAGCCGCATTCCCTGCACCACCCGCCGGGTTTCATAGAGACGGGTGAGGACAAGCAGCGACGCCACGGGCACAAGCAACAGGGGCGCGGCCGGGGCAATAAGACCGGCCACGGGAAAGACAATGAGCAACACGACCAGAGCGGCAAGGCTCACATACAGCAGCCGCAGCGATCCCTTTTCCCCGATGCAGACCGGCAGGGTTTCCTTGCCGGCAATCCGGTCGCCCTGCACGTCAAAGACATCGTAGAGCAGGGTACGGATAAAAACAAAAAGCACTATAAGCACAAAAACCGAAAAAGTCTGCGGTGAAAATAAATCCTCGCCAAGCCCGGGAATAAGGACGGTGACAAAGGCCCAGGCCAGGGCGACGAAAAAGGTCTTGGAACCGGGGATCTCCTTGAGCCGCCGCACCCTGATGATCGCAGCGATGATTTTCGGAATAAAAGGTACGGTATAGAGAATGCCGAGGATACTCATGGAAAGGAGGATGACAAACTGCGGCAGCCCCTTGAGCCGGGTGAGAAAAAGGGAAATAAGCAGAGCGGAGCCGGAGAAGGCAAGGAGCGGCACCGAAAACCGCCGCCAGAAGTTCTCCAGCAGCGGATCATTCATCCTGCCGGTGCGAAAATCGGCAAAACGGTTCATATTGTGCATGGCAAGCAGATAACCGGCGGCGACAAAAAAATCCTCGCCGTATGGCCTGCTTCCCAGCAGCAGACCGCAGACCAGGGCGAGCAGACCGCCGGCCACGGCGACAAAGAGATTGGAAGCGAGCAGGGCATGGATGAGCCGCAGGGAAAAAATTTTCAGCCAACTGTCGCCCTGGGCGGGACATGACTCCAGCCAGCGAACCACCCGATTAATCATCCAGGTCGGGGTCGAGGCGCCGGCAGTGACACCGATGCGGTCAAAGGTGGCAATCTGCCGGCAGTCAAGATCTGCCTCGGTCTCGGCCATGAAGACCCGGCAGCCTATCTCGGCGGCGATCTGGCCAAGGCGTTGGGTATTGGCGCTGCCGGTGCCGCCGACCACCACCATGGCCGGCACCATGCGGGCGAGATTGCGGACCTCCTCCTGCCGCTTATGGGTCGAGTCGCAGATGGTGTTGAACACCTTGCCCCCCGGGAAACGGGCCATGATCGCCGCGCTCAATCGCTGAAAGGCCAACTCGTCCTGGGTGGTTTGGCTGACGATGATGTACGGGCCGCTGACGGCGAGTCCGGCAAGATCATTCTCATCGCTGACCACCTGGACATCAGGAGCGGCATACCCCATCAGACCGACAACCTCGGCGTGGTTCTTGTCACCGATGATGATGGTGGCATGATCTTTCTCCCGATAGGTACGGATAATGGCCTGCACCTTCACCACCCGGGGGCAGGTGGCGTCCATGACCCGGGCGCCGGCGGCGGCCAGCTTCTCCTTGTCGGCGGGCGGCACCCCATGGGCGCGGATGATGACGGTGCCGGACAGATGCTCGGGAATCTCCTTCAATATATCGACACCCTGATCCTGCAGCAGACCAAGGACTTGAGGATTATGAATGAGAGGGCCGAAAGTGGCGATCTTGCCGTCGCCCTTGTGCACCGTATCCAGGGTGGTTTCCACCGCCCGGCGCACCCCCATGCAGAATCCCGCCTTTTTTGCCAGTATGACCTTCATGCCGTTCTCAAGTCTTTATTTGCCACTGAGAGCCAAAGAAAACTTTTTAAATTACAACTCGTTGCCTCTTGGTTCGCTGTGATCTCTGTGGTTGATTTTCTATTTTTTCACAATACACCCATGCTTCGTTCCCGGTCGGTCAGGATCGGTCATACCGGCTCCAGACCCCGTTTTCCAGTAGATAATGGGGCCGGAAGCGCTCCTTGTAGTTCATGGCCGGCACCTCGCGGATCAGGTAGCCGAGATACAGCGCAGTGATGTCGTTGTTTCGACAGAGGTCGATGAGGTGGAGAATGTTGAAGGTGCCAAGCCCTCGTTTTTCCTCGGCAGGATCATAGTAGCAGTAAACCGCATTGAGCCAGTCGCCGCCGATATCAACAATCCCGACCCCGAGCAGTCTGCCGCCGAGCCGGTATTCGATTTCGATGGTTGAACAGAGGGAATTGGCGAAAAAAGTGCCGTAATACCCAACCGCCGTATTGCCCCGAACCGGAAAACGGGCTTCCAGAAAGGCGCCGCAGAGGGCGAGCTTTTCCTCGGTGATATGCAGCGGCCCCATGGTAATCTCTATATCCCGGTTGCGGCGCAGCACTCGCTTCTGGCTACGGTTCGCCCTGAACTCCGGCGGATAGAGTCGGATGGGAATGCAGCTTTGGCAGCCCGGGCAGACCATGGTATAGAGACAATTGCCGTTGCGCCGGAATCCCGCCGCAAAAAAGCAGCCCAATAATGAATCAGGCAAAACGGCGAACTGCTGCTGACGATAGATGGCCATCCGGTGCAGGCCATACGGACATTCCACCCCGATATCGTAAAAAAAGGGCAGGTAGTCCTCGATGGAAGAGGGATCGCGACGTTTGATGGTCATCAGCTCCTGCCGCCCCCGCCGCCGGCTCAGCCGGCTTTCTCCTCCCGGCCGAAGTCATCGTCAAAGCGGACGATGTCATCCTCGCCGAGGTAGCTGCCGTTCTGCACCTCGATCAGCTCCAGGGGGATGATGCCCGGATTCTCCAGCCGGTGTTTTTCCCCACAGGGGATATAGGTGGACTGATTCTCGAGGACGAGAAAGACCCTCTCCCCACAGGTGACCCGGGCCGCGCCCCGCACCACCACCCAGTGCTCGGAGCGATGATGGTGCAGTTGCAGGGAAAGTTTGACCCCGGGATTGACCGTGATCCGTTTGATCTTGAAATTGGGCTGCTCCTCGAGGATGGTATAGCTGCCCCAGGGCCGGAAAACCGTGCGGTGCAGCAGATATTCCTCCCGCTTTTCCTTTTTCAGGCGGGTGACGATCTGTTTAATCTCCTGGGAACGACCGATGGGCGCGACAAGCACCGCATCCGCGGTATCGACGACGAGGGTATCGCGCAGGCCGATGGCCGCCACCAGTCCGTGCTCGGAATGGATGAGACAGTTGCCGACATCATGGGTCATGACATCACCGAGCAGCACGTTGCCCTCTCCATCCTTGGCCGCCACCTCATACAAGGCCTGCCAGGAGCCGATGTCGCTCCAGCCGAGGTCGGCCGGGATCACGGCGACCGTGGCCGATTTTTCCATGATGGCATAATCGATGGAGTCATCCGGGCAGGCCGCCATTTCCTCGCGGTCAAAACGAAAAAAGCGGTTATCCCGTGTCCCCCTGGCCAGGGCGGCGGCCATGGCGGCATGGATAGCCGGCGTCAACTGCTCCATCTCAGCCAGGATTGTCGAGATGGAGAAGGCGAACATACCGCTGTTCCAGAAATAATTGCCGGCGGCGAGATACCTCTTTGCGGTGGCCAGATCGGGCTTTTCGACAAAGGAGCGGACCCGGCAATCGTCACCCTTTTCGATGTAGCCATAGCCGGTCTCCGGCTTGTCCGGCGTGATGCCGAAGGTAACCAGCCGTCCCTGGCCGGCCAGCTCCGCCGCCTGACAAACCGCATCCCGGAAGGCGTCGGCCTTGCGGATCAGATGATCGGCCGGCAGAACGAGCAGCACGACATCCTCTTCGCGCCGCTGCCGGCAGTAAAGAGCGGCCCCGCAGATGGCCGGAGCGGTGTTGCGGCCCACCGGCTCCAGCAGGATGTCGATGGGATCGGTCAGTCCCAGCTCGGCGATCTGGCTCAAGGCGAGAAAACGATGCTGTTCGCCGGTGATGACGAGCGGCGGCAGGCTGTCCGGCAGGGCGACGGCCCTCTTGATCGTGCTCTGCAGAAGCGAACACTCCTCGGTCAGATTGAGCAGCTGCTTGGGATAAAGCTCCCGCGACAGGGGCCAGAGGCGCGAACCGCTGCCGCCGGCGAGAATGACTGGCTGGATAGAGAGCATTTCGTTATTCCTCCTGCGGGGGAACGCCGGTAAGCACGAAACCGGGAGTACCGCATCACTCTGTTAGTAGAGAAAACAGCTTCTCCTCATCTCATCAAAACGGCGCAGGTCGTCGTGCCAGCCCGATTCAATGTCCGCTATCGCCTCCCCGGCGGCCAGGGCGTTGCGCACCTTGCCTGAACCGAGAATGAGATCGAGCGGACACTTTTCAAATTCATATTCATAGGGCGGCGCCTTCAGGGCGAAATCATCGGGATAGAGGCGCATGACCGCCTGCAGCAGGGCCAGGCTGACCCGATAAGGCCGGAATGCCGCCTTGTCCGTCACATGGAGATGAAAACCGGCGCAGTCCTGCCCCTGCCACTTGCCCGCGGTGGGGAGAAAGGAAATCGGCCGCAGAAAGCAGCCGGCCAGCAGGGAGTGATCAAGATGTTCCAGTACCCGGGCCGGCTCGACAAAGGGCGCGCCGAAGAGTTCAAAAGGCAGGGTGGTGCCGCGGCCTTCCGAGATGTTGGTCCCCTCCCAGATAACCTGGCCGGGATAGACAGCGGCGGTCAGGGCCGACGGCATGTTTGGCGAAGGAAAGAGCCAGGGCAGGCCGGTGTCCTCGTGGGTCATGGAGCGGCGCCAGCCGGCCATGGGGATCACCTCATAGTCGGCCTTGATGCCGAAATGATCGTTAAAGAGCCGGCCCAGCTCGCCGAAAGTCAACCCGTGCCGCATGGGAATGGGATAGAGGCCGACAAAGGAACGCAGGTCATCGTCCACCAGGTTGCCTTCGATCATCTCGCCGCCGATGGGATTGGGCCGATCGAGCACCACCACCTTTTTGCCGGAACGAACCGCGGCTTGCAAGCAGTAGGCCAGGGTATACATGAAGGTGTAAACCCTGGTGCCGACATCGACGATATCGACCAGCAGGACATCGAGCTGCTCGAACATCTCCCGGGTCGGTTTGCGCGTCTCGCCGTAGAGACTGTATACCGGCAGACCGGTTATCCTGTCACGCATATGCTCCGACTCGATCATATTGTCCTGCTTTTCGCAATAAAAACCGTGCTGGGGGGTGAACAGACAGGTAAGCTGGTCCGGAAAGGCGGCATGGATGAGATCCCGGCTGTGGCGGAAATGACGATCGGTGGACGCCTGATTGCAGAGAAGACCGAGGCGTTTGCCCTTGAGCCGGACCGGGGGGTCGACGAGCAGTTGTTCAATACCGAGGGATATCATAGTTTTTTTGCTTTCACCGGGGTGATCAGGTATAGTCACTGGCTGATGCCGATCAGGCAACAGAAGAACAGTCTTTTGTCCGGCTCTTGCCGGGCCGGCGCAGATTGCGCGGTGGCTCTCTGGGCCGCGTCAGCCTCTTTGGCAAGGTGCTGATAATGCTACCAGGTTCTTCCTGTTCTGCAAACAGGATAATCCCGCGCCCGCCCCTCCGCAGGCCGATCACCGGCCCGCCACAGCGGCGGCGGTTGGCGGCAACGGGCCGGACAGCTATGAAAAAAGGAACAGTATAATGAAAATAGCGATCAGCGGCAAGGGCGGCGTGGGCAAGACGACGATTATGGCCCTGCTGGCCCGGCAGGCCCGCGAAGCCGGAGAAGAGGTGCTGGTCATCGACGCCGATCCCAGCCCGCATATGGCCCAGACCCTGGGGATCGACAACATTGGCGATATCACCCCCATCGCCGAAATGAAAAAGATGCTGACCGAACGGTCCGGCAAGGTGGAAGGGTCGCCCTTTTACAACATCAATCCGAAAATCGATGACCTGCCGACCCGCTACATGCTGGAAAAGGACGGCATCAAACTGATGGTGCTGGGTGCCATCCAGACCGCGGAAGGAGGCTGCGCCTGCCCGGAAAACACGGTGCTCAAGCGCCTGCTGACCCGACTCATGCTCTCCCCGTCACAAACCGTGCTGCTCGACATGGAGGCCGGGGTCGAACATCTCGGCCGCGGCACCATCGCCAAGGCCGACGCCCTCCTCATCGTCGTCATCCCCACCCAGTCCAGCGTCCGCACCGCGGAAAAAATCCACCATCTGGCCAGCGAGGCCGGCATCGCCAAAATCCACTTTGTCGGCAATCTTATCAGCGATGCCGATGACGAACGATTTCTCCGCCAGGCCCTTGGCGTCGAACCCCTGGCCTTTTTCCCCGATTCGGCAGCCATCAGAAAGGCGGAGCGCGACGGCCAGGCGATCATCAGCGCCGACGAGGCAATGAATCGCGTAGCCATGCGCCTCTTTGTCACCCTGCAAGAGAAACACGCATGAGCACCTTTAAGATCCATCCAATAGTTATGGGAACCAAGGTCTTTGACAAGGGCATGATGACCTACCAGCACGACTACGGCAAACCCTATACCATCCCGATCTACTGCTGGTACCTGGAGGGCGGCGACAAAAAAATTCTGGTGGATACCGGCGAGATGCGCCCCATCCAGTCCGAGGATCGGGCCAAAAACATCGGCGGCCCCATTTACACCTTTGCCGAGGGTCTGGCCCGCTGGGGACTGACCCCGGCGGACATCGACATCGTCATCCACACCCATCTCCATGCCGACCACTGTGAAAACGACTACCAGTGCGGCAACGCCCGCTTTTATATCCACGAGTTGGAACTTGCCGCCATCCATGATCCGCACCCCCTCGATTACCGCTATGTGGAGGATTACATATACGAAATCGAGCAGAACGGCCAGATCGAAGCGGTGGCAACCGATCGGGAGATCGTGCCGGGCATAGCGGTCATCCATACCCCGGCCCATACCCCCGGGGGGTTGACGGTGCTGGTCAACACGGCCAGGGGCAGGGCCGCCATCACCGGCTTCTGCGTCATCCGGGAGAACTTCGAACCGCCGGCCGCGGTGCGGGCCATGGAGCTCGAGGTGATCCCGCCCGGCACCAGCGTCAACACCTATACCGCCTATGACCTGATGCTCAGGGTTCGTGACCTGGCCGACATCCTGCTGCCGCTGCATGAACCGGAATTCGCCGCCATCGACACCATCGGCTGAAAATAGGATTTTTCTGCCGGTCCGTTCGTTGGTTGGCGAATATGCCGGTCGCGCAAAAACCCGCAAGTCAAAGCAACCACAGAAAAACAAGAGATAACTAGTCGTAATTTAAAGAGTTTTTTCTGTTCTCCCTGTCCCTTCTGTGTGAAAAAGACCTTTTACGATTTCATCAATTCTGCTTGACAAGACGAAGCGGCAAAAGTTATGAAACGTATGCAAAAAAATAATGAACAATTCAGGATAATTATGTCGCAGTTTGCATACAGTCGCACTTAGAGCTTATCCATAAATTATCTTTTCAGGGATTGCGCCGGATTTTGAGACGGATTTGACCGGGACGATTGAGTAAAAACCGCAGGCGTAGCAGAGCGCTACGGCGAGGATTTTGCGATTGAGTAACGGGCAAAGGCTGCCTAAAGCCGGATGCGAGCACCAAAGATTTATTTGTGGATAGGCTCTTCAATGAAGATGTCTAAAGGAGGAGAAATGAACACATCCCTGTTGCAGCGCATCATCAAACCCCTGCTCATTGTCTTTTTTCTGGTCTCGATCTGGGTGCCCGGCGCCAAGGCGGCCATGGTGGGAACCGAGGTCCTGACGCAAAGCCCGGAACAGACGCTGAAATCCGAGTTGCAGGCCGCCCTCACCCGCCAGGACGTCCGCGATGAACTGCTGGCCAGGGGAGTCGATCCAGGGCAGGTTGACAGCCGCATCGCCGCTTTGACCGACGAAGAGCTCCGCCAGGTGCAGAGCCGGATCAACGAACTGCCGGCCGGTGGCAATGTCTTTGCCGTGATCGGCGTCGTCTTCCTGGTCCTGCTGATCCTGGAAATCGTCGGGGTGATCAACGTCTTCAACAAACTCTGATTCCAGCAATCAGGTGTCTCTTCTCTGCCGGCTGGCCTGCTGCCTGCTGCTGCTTGGCGGCTGTGCCCCGCATCTGCCGGTTTTCCAAAAGCTTCCGACCGGGGGTGTCGAGCTTGTCGATACCCCTTTCCATGCCCAGAAGGAGATGCAATGCGGCCCGGCGGCCCTGGCCATGGTGCTGCAGGCCGCCGGCGTGGCAACCGACCCGGCCCGATTGGCGCCACAGATCTTTCTGCCCGGCCGGCAGGGCACCCTGCAGCTCGAACTGGTCGGTGCGGTGCGACGACATTCCCGCCTCCCCTATGTCATCGACCCGACCGTGGCCGCCCTGGCCGCCCAACTCGAAGAGGGCCGGCCTGTTCTGGTCTTGCAGGATCTCGGCGCCGGGCTTTTCAGGCAATATCACTATGCGGTGCTGATCGGAATGCGGCCGGACGGACAGGTGGTGCTCCGCTCCGGCACCGAAAAACGGCTGCTCATGAACGGAACCCGCTTTGCCCGCTCATGGTCCAGGGCAGGGTCATGGGGAGTGGTGGTGCTCAGACCAGGCGAGATCCCGGGGGATGCCGATGCCGAGCGCTACACGACGGCGGTGGCCGCCCTCGAAAGTCTGGGACAATGGGCAGCGGCGGAAAAAGGATATGAGGCCGCCCTGACCCGCTGGCCGGACCAGCCGACCGCCCTTTTCGGACTCGGCAACGTCCTGCTGATGAAAAAGGAGTATGGCAGGGCGGAAGGTTTGTTTCGCCACTTTCTCAAGCAGCAACCGGACAATCCGGCGGCCCTCAACAATCTGGCCGAAGCGCTGCGATGCCAGGGACGCACGAACGAGGCCCTGACCGTTGTCGAGCAGGGCCTGGCAATAACCCCTCTGCCGGCTCATCTGGCGGAAATACTGCAGCAGACCCACCGACAGATCCTCGATACCCCCCGCCGGGTCATTCGCCCCCTGAAACTAAAGAAAAAACGCCGGTCAGCGGAGCCTTCGGCCTGAACCGTTGATGACTTTCTCGCCTGTCCGCAGGCACTTGTTGCTGAAATCATCGAATTCGACGCACTCGGTTCGGACAAATGCCCCCTGCTCCGGGACAAAACGGCAGCGGGTCTGGTAATGACAGACGCCGTTGAAGGAGTCCCAGTGCTGGCACTCTTCGATGCACTCAAACCCGCGGAAGATAAATTTCGTTTTTTCAAACAGGCAGCGTTTGTGAAAATCATCCCAGTACTGGCACTCCGTGATCTCGATGAGTCCTGCCGCCTCACCCGCCTCACCCGCCTCCCGGCAGGTCACCGACAGATCCCCTTCCCGGAACGACTCGCCCGGTCGCAGCTCGATCTCCCGGGCAGAGACGGCCCCTGGGAAGAGCAGGGCGGCGACGACGACCAGCACCAGAAGGGGAGAACGAAAAAAAATTGTCGTTGAATTCATCCCTGGCATACCGTATTCTTGAAGAAACTCCGCGTCTTGTCAACCTTGATGAAACCCGTTGGGTGCATTCGGCGTCTTTGAGAGAAAGTGAGAAAGTTACCTTCATCCCCTGCACCACCCGGCAATCCCGCGACAGCGGAAACCACCGACGAACACCTTGTGACGAACGAGGACACCATGCCAGGAACAGCCGCCACAATACGGAAAATCGCCACGACCCTGCTCGCTTTTCTGCTGCTGACCATGAGCCTGCCGGTCGACAGCCATGCCGACCGCAAACGGGGCCGCCACCATTATTCGCCTTACCGCCAGGGTCACATCATCGGCAAGCTGCCCCATGGCGCCCGGGTCATTCACGTCCATCGCAGTCCGTATTATTTTTACGACGGCATCTTTTATCAGCCGCGGCCATCAGGCTATGTCGTGGTGTCAGCGCCCATCGGCGCCATCGTTGCCAGCCTGCCGCTCGGGCATGGCCGGATCTCCATCGGCGGCGCGCTCTACTTCACCTTCGGCAACACCTATTACCGCCAGGTTCCGCAAGGCTATCTCGTGGTGGCGCCGCCGCCGGATGTCATTGTCGATGAACAACCGGAAGCTCCGATCTACAGCAGCGTCCATGTTGTTGTCAACAGATTAAACGTCCGTTCCGGCCCCGGTCGTGACCACCCCATCGTCTTTCAACTGCACCGGGGCGCAGTGCTGACCGTCTACGGCACCTCACCGGGCTGGTACTATGTCCAGTTGCCCAACGGCCAGTATGGCTGGATCATGGAACAGTTTACCCGGATGAGCGGCCCGCCGCCGGCTGACGGCTGATTCCCGCAACCCATTGGATCGACACGACAAAAGATAACATGAAAATAAAAAACCTCATCCTGCTGTCCATTCTTCTGCTTGCCCTCTGCGGCTGCGCCGGCCTCTCCACCATGCTGAGCGGCGCGGCCGGAGAATACGATGCCGGCATGACCCTTTTCAACCAGGGAAAATTCGAGGAGGCGGCCGGCCACTTTTCCCGGGCCACCGAACTTGATCCGGAATTCGGCGAGGCATATCTCTATCTTGGCCGTTCCTATGTCAATCTCGGCCGCTGGGGAAGCGCCCTTGCTCCATTACGCACCGCTTACCGACTGGCGCCGGGTGAGACCAGGAAAGAAATCGGCGCCATTCTCCTTGACGCCCTCATCTCCGCCGCTATCGGCAACATCCGTCAGGGTAACTTCGCCGACGGTATTTCGCAACTACGGGAAGGGCTCGATCTCGATCCCGCCTCCGGTCGGCTCCGTGCCGAGATGTTCACCGCCCTGCTCGGACACGGCGGTCAGCTCCTGCAACAGGGCAGAGCCGCTGAGGCGATCGGCGTCTATCGGCAAGCCCTGAGTTACAACAGCAGCAACAGCGATGCCTATCTCGGCCTGACCCGCGCCTTTCTGCAAACCGGAGACTGGCTGAAGGCCAAAGACACCCTGACCGAAGCGCTGCGGGCACATCCCGGCAGTTCCTCCCTCAACCAGTTCCTGCAACAGATGTTGCTTGCGCCGCGCTGATTGACGACCCATCCGCCATGTGGAATTCCAAGGACGTTTATTACATTTCCGACAGTACCGGTATCCTGGTTACCAATCTCGGCCAGGCCCTGACCTGTCAGTTCCCGGAAATCAACTTTGTCGAGGAGAGTTTTCCCTTTGTCCGGGCCATCTCCACCGCCAAGGAGATCCTGAAAACCATCCTCAAGCGCTCCAGCGGCCGGCGGCCCCTGGTCTTTGTTTCGATCATGGATGCCGATATCCGCCAGATCTTCGATAACCCGGAGGTGGAATTTTTCGACATCTTCGGCTCGCTGCTCGATGACCTGGAACGATCGCTGGAAACCAGAGCCTTGCGGGTACCGGGTTTCAGCCACCACACCGACGATCTCGATATGGGCCGCCGGGTCGATGCGATCCACTACTGCCTCGAGCATGACGACGGCACCAAACCCTCTGAGTACAACGAGGCGGATATCATCCTGCTGGGCGTCTCACGGGCCGGAAAAACGCCGGTGAGTGTCTATCTGGCCACCCAGATGGGCTACAAGGCGGCCAACTTCCCACTGACAAGCGAATACCTCAATCAATACCGCCTGCCCGGCGCACTGAAGGCGGTGACCAAAAAAATTGTCGGGCTGACCACCTCGCCGGAATTTTTAAGCAGCGTCCGGGAAAAGCGCTACCCAGGCAGCACCTATGCCCGGATCGCCACCTGCCGCCAGGAAATCAACCAGGCGGAGGAAATTTACCGCCGCTACACCATTCCGGCGATCTCCTCCACGGGCAAATCCATTGAAGAAATCGCCACCCAGATTTGCCAGGTGGTCGAGCTGCCGAAAAAAAAGGTCACCCTGCGGCCCTGATCCGCTTTTCACCAAACTCGGCTGTGCCGAGCACGCTGTCTGCCAGGCGGATGTGGCCGATTTGCCGCCAATCGCGGCCGAGCAGCCCGCAACCGCAGGCGTCGATGGCCACCGGATCATGACCGGCGCAGAGCAGGTTGACCGACGGCGAACAGACCGGGCCCCAGAGATGGGCTTGCGCCATGCCGACGGTGGCGTCAAGGAGGGTGAAATCCGGAGTGCGGTAACGGTTGAGGTCGAAAATCGCCTGCTGGATGTCATGGTGGAAGGAGGCCTTTTTCCAGTGACCGCCCTGCTGATAATGTTCAGGCGGCGCTGCGCCCATCATGTTCTTCATGGTCAGCGTCACCCCGGCCAGACTGTGCGCCTTGAGCACCGGCACCGAGAGGAGAAAGGTCTCGAAAAGCAGGGCCGGCAGATAGATCTCCGGGAAACGGCGGCAGGCGGGATTGGCCAGCAGCACGCTTTTTTCCTGATTGAGATCAATGAGTTCCACCTTCTTTTCCCGGGCGAGTCGGGTGTAGCCGAGGGCGGCGAAGACATGGCCGGTGTCGTATTCGTGGGAGCCGCAGCCCTCGGCGATGATGATCCGGCAGTGGCCCGCCCTTTGCCGCAGCCAACTTATCAGCTCGGCGATAAGCGGCGCCGGGGTGGTGATGGGCGGGGCAAGGGCCTCGACCAGATTGGGCTTGATGAGAATGGTGTGCTGCCGGGCCAGCACCGCGGCCAGGCCGCTGCCATCGAGAAGGGGCGGCAGACTCTCCTCCCAGCCGCTGAACTCCGTTGAAAAAACAGTGCCTTTTTCCCTCATTTCTGCTATGTGCATGGTAATTTTTCACCTTTGGACTGGACGAAAGTGTGATGGTTTCGCAAAAATCCCTAAACCATGGCAGGCGGGAAAGTGAAAACAATGAGCTACATACCCTGCCCGTCGGAAGCGTGATTTTTACGATTCCGACAAAGTGTCGAGGGCTGACCTGGGATAAAAAAGTTACCGATTTTTTCAATTTCTCATTTTGATGATTTCGCAAAAACTGAAAAGCAACCACGGAGCACCCGGAGACAACTGATTGTAATTCAAAATATTTTTTTCTGTGTCCTTTGTGCTCTCAGTGGTAAAAAAGATTTTTTACGATTTCATCATTTTTTTTCCTTACTCCATTGTTCCATCTTTTTATGATTACCATCAATAATCTCTCCATACAATACGGAGCGAAACATCTCTTCAAAAATATCTCAGCCCGCATCAACAACCGCGACCGGATCGGCCTGGTCGGAGTCAACGGCGCTGGCAAATCGACCCTGCTACGGATCATGGCCGGCGTTGCCGATTCCGACCCCGGGGTGGTCACCTGGTCGAAACAGGTCAGCTGCGGTTACCTGCCCCAGGAAATAACCGGCATCAGCCTGGCAAACAGCCTCTTTGCCGAGGCGGAAAACGCCTTTGCCGGGCTGCTCGCCAAGCAGCGACAACTCGACGAGGTGAACAGACAGCTCGCAACATGCCACGATGACGAAAACGCCCTGGAGGAACTGCTCCAACGCCAAGGAGAACTCCAGCACGAACTCGACCACTCCGACATCTTCCGCATCAAACCGACCATTGAAAAGGTACTGACCGGTCTCGGCTTCAGGGAAGAGGATTTTTCCCGCCCCTGTTCCTCCTTCAGCGGCGGCTGGCTCATGCGGCTGATGCTGGCCAAACAACTGCTGGCCGCACCCGGCTTTCTCTTTCTCGACGAGCCGACCAACCATCTCGACATCGAATCCCTCACCTGGCTCGAGGATTTTCTCGCCACCTATCCGGGGGCATTGATCATCGTCTCCCACGACCGCGCCTTTCTCGACAACATGACCTCGCTGACCTGGGAGCTGAGCCTCGGCAACCTGACGGTCTATAAGGGCAACTACTCAACCTATGTCACGGAAAAGGAGCTGCGCCTGGAAATCCAGCGGGCCGCTTACGACAACCAGCAGGCCCTGATCGAGCAGACCAAACGCTTCGTCGAACGCTTCCGCTCCAAGTCGACCAAAGCCAAGCAGGCGCAGAGCCGCATCAAGCAGCTGGAAAAGATGGAGCTCATCGAGCTTGAAAAGACCGAGCACGCCATCTCCTTCCGCTTTCCGCCCGCCCCACCGAGCGGCCGACTGGCCATTGTCGTCGAGGGCCTGCAAAAGAGCTACGCTGACAACAAGGTGTTTAATCAGCTGAGCTTTGAACTGCAGCGCGGCGACAAAATGGCCATTGTCGGGGTCAACGGCGCCGGCAAATCCACCCTGGTGAAGATTCTCGCCGGCCTGGTGCGGCCGGAGGCGGGAACAATCCGCCTCGGCCACAACGTCTCCCTCTCTTACTTCGGCCAGCACCAGGCCCAGGAGCTTTCCCCGAACTACACGGTGCTGGAGACCCTGACCATGGTCGAGGCGGACAAGACCATCACCCAGACCCGCTCGTTACTCGGCGCCTTTCTTTTCAGCGGCGACGAGGTGGACAAAAAGGTGCAGGTGCTGTCCGGTGGCGAAAAAAGCCGGCTGGCCCTGGCCAAGATGATCGCCACCCCGGCCAATCTCCTCATCATGGACGAACCGACCAACCACCTCGACATGATGTCCCAGGAAATTCTCCAGGAGGCCATGGCCCAGTACGACGGCACCATCATCGTCGTCAGCCACAACCGCTATTTTCTCGACAGCTTTGTCAACAAGGTGCTGGAGATCAGAAACGGCCGCGCCACTCTGTTTGACGGCAATATCCACTATTATCTGGAAAAAACCGCGGCTCAGCGGGAACGATCCGCTGCCCCGGCCGCACCGCCGCCGAATCCTGACAAAATTGAAAGAGCCGATTCGACTTCGGCCGCCGCCGGCCGCGGGAAAAAGGCGCGACAGGAACAGGCGCGCCTTCGCCAGGAAAAAGGCGTTTTGCTCAAACCTCTCCAGCAAAGAATCAGGGAGATGGAGGAAGAGATCGGTCGGCTGGAAAAGAGCAAGGCAGAGCTGGAGGCGCAGCTTGCCGATCCGGAACTGTACAAAGATCAGGAACGTTTCGGGGAAAAGAGCCGGGCCTACGGCTCGGCGGAGCGCAAATTACAACGCCTTTACCAGCAATGGGAGGAGCAGCAGGGAAAGGTCGAGGAAATCGAGGCGCGCTTTGTCGAGTAAAAAAAGACATCGACCGCCTCGGCAACCGGGGCAAACCGGTCTGTCGTTTTTTGTCAATGCACAAAAAAAACCATCACATTTCTTGACCGTCACCGAAATAATCAGTAATGTCGTCTGGTGATTTTATCCGGTTCACTCCGCTGCAACGACAAAACGACCATCCGACACCGGCCGGCACTGACCGGTGCGGAATGGATTTCGGACACACCTGCTCTCGGGAGGAGAAAAATGAAAAAGATGATGAAACCGTATTTTCTTGCCGTCAGTTTCAGCGCATTGCTTGCCTTGGCTCCCCTTGCCTCGGCGTCCGACCAGGGTGGTCACGGTGGCGGCCACGGCGCTCCGGCCGATCAACCGGCCATGTCGGCCAGCGAGGCCGTCAAAACGATCATTCAGGGCAACGACGCCTTCAAGGGCCACCATGACAACGGTCACTTCGAAACCTTCCAGGCGGGTCAGGCCCCCAATCTGACGGTGGTCTCCTGCTCCGACTCCCGGGTGCACACCGATCTCTTCGGCATCATGCCGGACAACAAAATCTTCGTTATCAGAAACATCGGCAACCAGGTGGCAAACTCCCAGGGTTCGGTGGACTACGGCGTCAATCACCTGCCGACCAAAGTTCTGCTCATTCTCGGCCATTCGAGTTGCGGTGCGGTCAAAGCGGCGATGGGCGACTATTCCGGAGAGACCCCCGGCATCAAAAGGGAACTTGATCCGCTCAAACCGGTCATCGCCATGGATGACGGCAGCGGCACCGACACGGAACGCTGGGCCAAAAACGTCGAGCGTAACGTTGACTATCAGGTTGACTCCGCCATGCAGGCCTATCAACAGAAGGTTGCCCACAATGAACTTGTCATCGTCGGCGGGGTCTACGACTTCAACGATATCTACGGTCAGGGCCGCGGCTCGCTGCTCATCACCAACATCAACGGCGTCAAGACCCCGAACGAGATCATGCAGCATCCGGTGCTGAAAGATCTCTCCAAGGCGGAAATCGTCACCCATGTCAGCAGCCGGGCCGACTGAACATTCCGTTCATACCATGCACCACCTGCACCCACGGAACCCTTTCCGTGGGTGCTTTCGTGAGCGGCCTTTGTCATGACCAGATGCCTGCGAATTGAACTGGAGGAGCGGGAGGCGAAAAACCTCTCCCCTTTTGCCTGTCATACCAAAAACAGCAAGGGCAGACTTCGGCAGGAGGAGGAATGTCCCCTGCGCCTGGCCTTTGCCCGGGACCGGGACCGCATCATCCACTCGAAAACATTCCGGCGGCTCACCCATAAAACCCAGGTCTTTCTCGCCCCCACCGGCGACCACTACCGCACCAGGCTTACCCATGCCCTGGAAGTGGCGCAGATCGCCCGCACCATCGGTGTTGCCCTGCGGCTCAATGGCCATCTCATCGAGGCCATCGCCCTCGGCCATGATCTCGGTCACACCCCCTTCGGCCATGCCGGCGAATCGGTATTAAACGAGCTGCATCCCGGCGGTTTCCGTCACTATGAACAGAGCCTGCGGGTGGTTGATGTCCTGGAAAACAAGGGTAGCGGACTCAACCTTACACATGAAGTCCGGGACGGTATCCTCAAGCACTCGAAGGGCAGAAAGATTATCCTGCCGGAGGATCTCTCCGACCTGCCCGAAACCTTGGAAGGACAGGTGGTGCGCCTTGCCGACATCTTTGCCTACGTCAACCATGATCTCGACGACGCGGTGCGGGCCGGGCTGATCGAAGAAAAGGACATGCTTCACTCCATCCGGGCGAGCCTCGGTGACTCGAACTCGCAGCGCATCAGCGCCATGGTCAACGATCTGATCGTCAACACCATCGAGGCCGGTGAATCGCGCCTGGTCATGAGTCCGACCATTCTCCAGGCCACCTCCGATCTGCGCACCTTTCTCTTTGAACGGGTCTACCATTCGAGCCAGGTGCACAGCGAATTCGTCAAGGCGATGAAGATTATCCGCGAACTCTACGAATATTTCATGGAAGAGGATGTCAAAATCCCAGGCCGCGGAATATGGGAGGAGCAAACGCCCTACGGGGTGGAAACCGAGCGGCCGCGCAAGGTATGCGACTTTATCGCCGGCATGACCGACCGCTACGCCCTGGATCTCTACACCAGCATCTTCTTTCCGAAGCCGTGGAGCGTCCGGTAGCGTCGCTACCATAACCCGATACCAAAAAACCGTAACCTTATTTCCCACCCGCAGACGAGTACGGATTCCCCATGACCAACGACGCAACCACCCCCCAGGACGATAAACTGCTGGCCAAGGCCTATGAATTTGCCGATGTCGAGTCCAAATGGCATCACTTCTGGCTGGAACAGAAAACCTTTCGTGCCCGGCTCGACGAGGACCGGCCCTCTTTTTCCATTGTCATTCCGCCACCCAACGTCACCGGCGTGCTTCATGTCGGCCATGCCCTGAACAACACCATGCAGGATGTCCTGGTGCGCTACAAACGCATGCAGGGCTACAACACCCTGTGGGTACCTGGCACCGATCACGCCGGCATCGCCACCCAGAACGTGGTTGAACGGCAGCTGGCTGCCGAGGAGAAAAACCGTCACGATCTCGGCCGGGAACAGTTCATCGACCGGGTCTGGCAGTGGAAGGCCGAATCCGGCGGCCAGATCATCAACCAGCTCAAGCGACTCGGCTGCTCCTGCGACTGGGAGCGGGAACGCTTCACCATGGACGAGGGGCTGTCCCGGGCGGTGCGTATCGTCTTTGCCCGCCTCTACCGGGAAGGGCTCATCTACCGGGGCGACTACATTATCAACTGGTGTCCGCGCTGCCACACCGCTCTCGCCGATCTCGAAGTGGAGCATGAGGAGACCGCCGGCAAACTCTACAGGATCCGCTATCCCCTGGCCGACGGCAACGGCTTTGTCGTTGTCGCCACCACCCGGCCGGAGACCATGCTGGGCGATACCGCGGTGGCGGTCCATCCGGAGGATGAACGCTTCAGCAAACTGCCGGAAAAGGCGGTCATCCTGCCCATCCTCAAGCGCAAAATCCCCATTGTCTTTGACAGCCATGTGGACCGGGAATTCGGCACAGGCGCGCTGAAGGTCACCCCGGCCCATGATCTCAACGACTTTGACATCGCCCGCCGCCACGACTTGCCGGCGATCAAGGTGATGGACGACGACGGCCGGATGAACGTCCAGGCCGGCCCCTATGCCGGGCTCGACCGCTTCGAATGCCGCAGGCAGATCGTCGCCGACCTGGAAAAGGAAGGGCTGCTCGATGGCATCGAGGACTACCAGCACGGGGTGGGCCACTGCTACCGCTGCGCCACCGTGGTCGAACCGTCGCTCTCCAAGCAGTGGTTCGTCGCGGTCAAGCCCCTGGCGGAAAAGGCGATCACCGCGGTCAGAGAGGGCAAAACCCGCATCCATCCCAAGACCTGGGAAAACACCTTCTACGAGTGGATGACCAACATCCGTGACTGGTGCATCTCCCGGCAGATCTGGTGGGGCCACCAGATTCCCGCCTGGACCTGCGAGCAATGCGGTGAACTCATCGTCAGTGAAACCGATCCCGATCAGTGCCCGAAATGCGATTCCGGCCGCCTTGTCCAGGAAACCGACGTGCTCGACACCTGGTTCAGTTCCGCCCTCTGGCCCTTCTCCACCCTGGGCTGGCCGGAGCAGACCCGGGAGCTGCAACTCTTTTACCCGACCTCGGTGCTCATCACCTCCTTTGACATCCTCTTTTTCTGGGTCTGCCGGATGATGATGATGGGGCTGCACTTCATGGGCGAGGTTCCCTTCCGCGACGTCTATCTCCATGCCCTGGTGCGCGACGCCCAGGGCCAGAAGATGAGCAAGTCCAAGGGCAATGTCATGGACCCGCTGCTGCTGATGGACAAGTTCGGCACCGACGCCCTGCGCTTCACCATGACCGCCTTTGCCGCCCAGGGTCGCGACATCCGCCTTTCCGAGGAGCGCATCGAGGGCTACCGCCACTTCATCAATAAAATCTGGAACGCCTGCCGCTTCGCCCTGATGCATATCAGTGATTGCGATCCGGCGGTCACCCGCGATTATTCTCCGGCAGAAGACGGTCTTGCCCATCGCTGGATCTTCAGCCGCCTCAACCGGGCCGTGGCCGACGTCCACCGGGCCATGAACGACTACCGCTTCAATGACGCCGCCTCGGCCATGTACCAGTTTGTCTGGCACGAGTTCTGCGACTGGTATCTCGAATGGATCAAACCGGAGCTGTTCAGCAAGGACGACGATCAGAAAAACCGGGCCAGAAACGCCCTGTTCACCGTCCTGGAAGCGGTCCTCAAGCTGCTTCATCCGGTCATCCCCTTTGTTACCGAGGAGATCTGGCATGTACTGCCAGGCACCCGCGCCAGCATCATGCTCGAAGCCTACCCCGAGGTCAATTCCGTCTGGGACAACCCCGAGGCGGAAACTGTCGCCGAACTGGTCATGGGCGTCATCGGCGCCATCCGCACCATCCGCAGTGAGATGGCCATTCACCCCTCCGCCGAGGTGGAGGTCATCGTCTCCTGCCACCAGGCGGAAAAAAAGGCCGCCATCGAGGCGAACGAGAGCTCGATCAGAAACCTGAGCCGGACGAAATCGCTCAGCGTCGCCATCGATGCCGCTGCGCCCAAGGGAGCCGCCTCCACCATCTTCACCGATATCGAGATCTTTGTCCCCTTGGCCGGCCTGATCGATGTCGCCAAGGAGCTTGCCAAACTCGACAAGGAACGGCAGAAAATCGATAAACAGCTCCAGCAGAGCCAGGGCAAGCTCACCAACGAAAAATTTCTCGCCAATGCTCCGGACGACGTGGTGGCCAAGGAACAGGAAAAGGTTGCCCTGCTCGCCGCCACCCTGGAAAAAATAGAAAAAGGCCGGAAACGGCTCCAGGAAATCGGCGGCTGATCCCCCTTTGAACCCGGGGAAGTCCCTCTTCCCCGGGCTCTCCCCTTCTTCCCTCTCCCTTAAAAAGATGATTTCGTAAACTGAAAATCAACCACAGAGACCGCAGACCACCCAGAGACAACTGATTGTAATTAAGGATGTTTTCTCTGTATCCTCAATGCGCTCCGAGGTGGAAAGAGACTTTTTACGGGTTTGTCAAAAAAAATTCCACTCGAATTGCATTGACACCAACGTCTTTAGACATTAACATATTGCCATATTTGAATATGTAAATACAGGAGCAACTTAATGAAAGATTTCATTCGCGTCATGAAGGCCCTGTCCGACCCGAACAGAGTGAAGATCCTCAAGATGCTGGAAGAAAAAGAACTCTGCGTCTGTGAGATCACCGCCGTCCTGGAACTGGCCCAGCCCACCGTCTCCAAGCATCTGAAGCTGCTGGAGGATGCCGGGCTGGTCGCATCGAGCAAAGACGGCTCCTGGGTCATCTACCGGCTGGAGACGACCGCCGACAATCGCTATGCCGTTGCCATGCTGGAACATCTGCGGGGCTGGCTTGCCGAGAACCCGGATATTGCCGCAATGGCCGACCGGGTGAAGCGGGTCGACCGCTGCCGGATCACGGCGGCATAGCGCATTACCGCGCATCAGGAGTCCTGTTATGGAATGGAAGAGAGAATGGCAGCCCCTGGCCTTGATCGTCGCCGTATTCCTTGCCTGTTACTATCTGCCGGTGGGACTGCCCCGTTTTGACAATGCGGTGCTGGAGGCGCTGCATCTGGTCAAGTGGTACGCCGAGGAGCATGTGCTGCTCTGCCTGATCCCGGCCTTTTTTATTGCCGGCGCCATCGCCGTCTTCGTCAGCCAGGGCTCGGTGCTGCAATATCTCGGTCCCACCGCAAACAAGTTGGTCGCCTATGGGGTGGCCGCCGTCTCCGGCACCGTGCTTGCCGTCTGCTCCTGCACCATCCTGCCCCTCTTTGCCGGCATTTACCGCATGGGCGCCGGTTTGGGACCCGCCACCGCCTTTCTTTATTCCGGCCCGGCCATCAATATTCTCGCCATCATCCTCACCGCCCGTATCCTCGGCCCGGAGCTCGGCATCGCCCGGTCAGTCGGTGCGGTCTTTTTCAGCGTTGTCATCGGCCTGCTTATGCACCTTTTTTTCCGCAAAGAGGAGCTGGAGAAGGCAAAAATGCAGATGGCCATGCCGATGGAGGAAGTCCGCCATCCCCTCTGGCAGAATGGCCTCTATTTCGCCGGCATGATCGGCATCCTGGTCTTTGCCAACTGGGGCAAGCCCGCCGAGACCAATGGGTTGTGGGCCGCCATTCACAGCAACAAATGGCTGATCACCTCGTTTTTCGCGGCGTCCTTCGGCCTTATCCTCGTGCGCTGGTACGGCCTGCCGGCATGGCAGCTCACCCTGGCCGCCCTGCCGGCCGTGCTTGCCGCTCTCTTCTTCGCCGAACATCCCACCCTCGCCTTTGTTGCCGGCTCTATCGGTCTCTCGGTCATCATCAGCACCCGGGAGGATGAGACCGGCGAGTGGTTCCGCGAGTCCTGGGGATTTGCCAGACAAATTCTCCCCCTGCTGCTCTTCGGCGTCCTGACCTCCGGTCTGCTGCTCGGCCGACCGGGCAATGAAGGGATCATTCCTTCCCAGTGGGTTACCCAAGCGGTGGGCGGCAATTCCTTTTTCGCCAACTTCTTCGCCGCCTTTGCCGGGGCCTTCATGTATTTCGCCACCCTGACCGAGGTGCCCATCCTCCAGGGACTCATCGGCAGCGGCATGGGCAAGGGCCCGGCGCTTGCCCTGCTGCTTGCCGGTCCGGCCTTGAGCCTGCCCAACATGCTGGTCATCCGCAGCATCATGGGGACAAAGAAAACCGTGGTTTTTGTCGCCCTGGTCATCGTTATGGCAACGATCAGCGGCATGATCTACGGAACATTTTTCTAACCGGCATGGCCAGAACGGATCGGTCTGCCGCAACCAGGTATGAAAGGCCAGCACTCCGACATGGGAAACGGCGGAAGCGGCCAATCTGCACAAAAAAGGAGGGAACATATGGAAATCAAGGTCTGCGGCCCAGGCTGCGCCAAATGTCATGAGGCGGAACGGATCGTCAGAGAGGCCCTCGACGAGGCCGGCATCGAGATACGAGTGGAAAAAGTCACCGATTTCAATGAAATCGCCAAACTCGGCGTGTTTTCCACCCCGGCGGTGGTCATCGACGGCCAGGTGAAATGCGTCGGCAAGGTACCGAATAAGAAGGATGTGCTGTCCTGGATACGGTAGGCAACTTGCAAATGGCAAGGGATTTAAGGCGAAATATCGCCAGGATGGCCTGCTTGACCTCGCCGATGTGGTGCGCCGCGATACCGCGAAAAAAATGTTGGAGACGACAAATGACGCCAAAACCAAATCCGACAAAATCCTACCCTGTTGTCATCATCCTTTTCCTGCTCGCCGCTTTATGCACGGCTATTCCCCCGGTTCACGCGGCGGAAGAACTGCCGCCTGCTCTGCCGGTGCCGGGCACCGTTACCCTGATCGACCTGGGGGCGACATCCTGCATCCCCTGCAAGATGATGGCGCCGATCCTGGCCGAACTGGAACAGGAGTACAGCGGCAGGGCCGCCGTCATCTTCATCGACGTCTGGCAACACCGCGACATGGCGAAAAAATTCGCCATCACCTCCATCCCCACCCAGATACTGTATGACAAAACCGGCAAAGAGGTCTGGCGCCACAGCGGTTTTCTCGACAAACCATTTCTCAAGAAACGAATCGACGAGCAGCTACTCTGATGCTCCATGAATGAACTGCTGATCGCCATCAATACCGCCATGGAGCAGGGCTCCCTTCTCGCCCTGCCGGCAAGCTTTGTCTGGGGCATGGTCAGCGTGCTGCTCAGCCCCTGCCACATGGCCTCCATCCCTCTGCTGGTGGCCTATGTCGCCGGCCAGCGCCGCATCCTTCCCCCCAGGGAGGCGGCGGGCTATGCCCTGCTCTTTGCCGGCGGCCTCTTTCTGACCATTATCACCATCGGCATGGCCTGCGCCATCGTCGGCAGGATGCTGGGTGATGTCGGCAACGGCTGGCGGATCGCGGTGGGGATCATCCTACTCTGGGCGGCCTGGCCGCTATTTCGCGCCCCCCGATGCTCGGCCACCGGCGGACTGCTGCAACGCTTCCACATCCGGGGGATGGGCGGCGCCTTTGTCCTCGGCCTGGCCTACGGATTTCTTTCCGGGGCCTGCACCTTCGGCTTCATCGCCCCGCTGCTCGGCGTCATCACCCTGCGGCAGGATACGATGACCGGCATCGTCATGCTCTGTCTCTTTGCCGCCGGCCACTGCCTGCCGCTGGTGGCGGCCGGTATGTTCAGCGCCAGGGTCATGGAAATGATGCACAGCAACGCCTGGCAGCGGCAACTCGGGGTGCTGCGCAAAGGGGCGGGGTTTGTCATCGCCGGCACCGGCGGCTACCTGATTATCGCCTCGATCTTGCCCTGACAAAAAGAAAAACACACAGGATCTCACCATGACCGCGACCGGCAAAAAGCTCTCCTTTCTCGACCGCTTTCTCACCCTGTGGATCTTTCTCGCCATGTTCACCGGCGTCATGACTGGCTATCTCATCCCCGCCATCACCGACGTCATCAACTCCTTTCAGGTCGGCGCCACCAACATCCCGATCGCCATCGGGCTGATCCTCATGATGTATCCGCCGCTCGCCAAGGTCCGTTATGAAAAGCTGCACGAGGTGTTCCGCAACGGCCTGGTCCTTTCCCTGTCGCTTGTGCAGAACTGGGTCATTGGCCCGCTGCTGATGTTTGCTCTTGCCATCGCCTTTCTCGCCGACCGGCAGGAGTACATGGTCGGCCTCATCCTCATCGGCCTGGCCCGCTGCATCGCCATGGTCATCGTCTGGAACGACCTGGCCGAGGGTGATCGGCAATACTGCGCCGGGCTTGTGGCCTTCAACTCCATCTTCCAGGTGCTCTTCTTTTCTTTGTACGCCTGGTTCTTCATCACCCTCCTGCCGGAGACGATCGGCCTGGCCGGCATGCAGGTCGATATCTCCATGGCGGAAATCGCCCGCTCGGTCTTCATCTATCTCGGCATCCCCTTTCTCGCCGGCATGATTACCCGGCTCATCGGCGTCAAAACCATGGGCGAGGCGTGGTATCAGGACACACTGCTGCCGATCATCAGCCCCTTTACCCTCATCTTTCTGCTCTTCACCATCATGGTGATGTTTTCCCTCAAGGGTGAGTATATCGTTCAGCTCCCCCTTGACGTGCTCCGCATCGCCCTGCCGCTGGCCATCTATTTTCTGGTGATGTTTCTCGTCTCCTTTTTCATGTCCATGAAGGTAGGGGCCAGCTACGAACAGGCCACCACTCTGTCCTTTACCGCCGCCTCCAACAACTTCGAACTGGCCATTGCCGTGGCCATCGCTGTCTTCGGTATCGACTCCGGCCAGGCCTTTGCCGCGGTCATCGGCCCCCTGGTGGAGGTGCCGGTGCTGATCATGCTGGTCAACGTCGCCTTCTGGTTCAAGAAAAAATATTTCCCCTTCACCCGCACCACGCCGACCGGCGTCTGCCATGTCGACCGTGAACCATAACAACAAAAGGAGAACCGAATGAATAGTCAGAAGGAGCAGACCATTGTCATTGAATGGCGGCACCTCGATCAGGACGGCGCCACCTGCGACCGCTGCGCGGAAACGGGCAGTGAAATCCGCGCCGCCCTGGCGGCCCTGCAACAGGAGTGCGGACCAAGAGGCGTTACCATTACCCTGCGCGAGACCCTGTTGGCAGCCGATGCGATCAATGAGTCAAATCGCATCCTCATCAACGGCACCCCCCTGGAAGAACTGCTTCCCCAGGCCGCAGCCGGAGAAAATCCCTGCTGTTCCTGCACGGATCTGATTGGCCGGCAGACCTGCTGCCGGACCATTATCCGGGCCGGGGTAACCCACGAGACGGTGCCGGCCCGCTTCATCCGCGAGGCGATCTGCGAGGTGGCGCGATGCTGTTGAAGAAGACGGTCCTCTTTCTCTGCACCGGCAACTCCTGCCGCAGCCAGATGGCCGAGGGCTGGGGGCGGACCCTGCACGGCGACCGCTATGATTTCTTCTCCGCCGGCATCGAAAAACACGGGCTGAATCCGACGGCGGTGCAGGTGATGGCCGAGGCCGGGGTTGATATCAGCGGCCATCCTTGCAAAACCGTTGACGAACTGCCGATCAGGGAGTTTGACCTCGTTATCACCGTCTGCGGCCATGCCGATGAGAACTGCCCCTATTTTCCCGGCCGGACACAGGTTATCCACCACGGTTTTGATGATCCACCCCGGCTGGCGAAGAACGCGACCAGTCGTGAGGAGGCACTGAACTGTTACCGGCGGGTTCGGGACAAGATCCGTGATTTTATTGCCACCCTGCCGACAATCATTGAGAAAACAACAAAATGACAAACGCCGACAATCCGCTCATCTGTTACTGTTTCGGCTATACGCGCGACGATATCCGCGAAGATGTCCGCCGCCACGGTCGCTCGACCATCCTCGAATGGATCGCGGCGGAGAAAAGAACGGGCTCCTGCCGCTGCGCCGAAAAGAACCCCAAGGGCCGCTGATGCCTGGCCGATGTCCGCCGGGTGGCGGATCAGGCGACCGGCAATCTGGCAATCGGGTAACGATTCTGTCTGCCCGGGGCGTTTTTTCGGTAATCCGAGATATTTCCAGGCAATTTCCCTTGTCTAATCGTTCCTGACTGAATATCATTGACCTCACCTATTCGGGGCGGATTTTTTGCTGGTTTTTTCGTGCGAAAATCCGGTTCGGCCCGAATCTGACTTTTTTCTGCACAACGAGCTTCCTTTCCCCCCTGCGACAAGGAGCGGCAATGAGCCCTCTCTGGCCCTTGAGCAAAACCGGCAATACCACAGCCGCCGACGCCTTTGTCGCCCTCTTCGGCCACTTCCGCCGCATCGTTACCACCAACAACCGCATTCTGGAAATGATCGCCGACCTGGAGCGGGTGCTGGGCGGCGACTATGTCTATGACCGCACCTTTCTTCAGACCTCGGTGAACGCCATTGTCGAAAAGGGACGGCAGGTCATCTACAACCTCAACGCCATGACCGGCGACCGGTATCAGAAACTCTACGATCAGCTCACCATTATCGCCGATCATCTGGCCGACATTCTGGCCGGCGGCGCCGGTCCATACGGGGCGCAACTGGTACTGGGCTGGGACACCCTCCACCGCGATCTCCGCCATCTGGCCGGCGGCAAGGGCGCATGCCTCGGCGAGGTAACAAACAGTCTTGCCCTGCCGGTGCCCGGCGGTTTCGTGGTGAGTACCACCGGCTATCGCCGCTTAATGGAAGCAAACGACCTCTTCGTCCGTTGCAACCACATCCTGAGGCAGACCGCCGATGGCGCTGAACGGGCGAAAAAAATCAACGCGCTGTTTGCCTCGACCCGCCTGCCCGCGGACCTCGCAAAAGCGATCGCCAGGGCGGTGAAAGAGCTGCGCCGCGGCCCGGCGGCGCCGGAACGTTTCGCCGTTCGCAGCAGCGGCATGGAAGAAGACGGGGAGCGCAGCTTTGCCGGCCAGTTTCAATCACTGCTCGACGTTGCCGCAGACGAGGTGGCGGCGGCCTGCCTCACGGTCATGGCCTCCCGTTTTTCCGAACGGGTGCTGCGTTACCTCGACCCAGCGACGCCGGCCGAGGAAGCCCCCATGGCGGTGCTGGTGCAGCCCATGCTCAGCCCACGGGTCAGCGGTGTGCTCTATACCCGTGACCCCAACCATCCGGATGCTGATGTCATGGTCATCTCGGCAATAAGCGGCATGGGTGACCAACTCGTTGCCGGTCTCGACAGCGGCGACCGCTACCTGCTGCGCCGCACCCACCCCTTTACCCTCACGGCAAGCACCATTGCCGGACATCGGCCGCTGGCGGCGGATGACGACAGCAAACCAACCGCCCCGGTCGATGGCCGCCTGCGGCGCGGTTCTGCCATTGCCCGGCTTGCCCAGCTCCGCCAGCTTGCCGAATACGGCATCATTCTGGAAAAGCATTTCGAGTCACCCCAGGATATCGAGTGGAGTCTCGATCAGCACGGCCACCTCTGGATTCTCCAGTCCCGCCCCCTCCGTCTGCTCTCTGGCGGCGCTTCTCCCCGACCGCCGGCAACGATCAGCGCGGAACTTGCCACCCTGCCGGTGCTGCTTGCCGACCGCGGTTCTATCTGCCACATGGGACTTGCCAGCGGCCCGGTCATGCAGGTAAACGATGGCACGCCGGCAGAGTGCTTCCCGGTCGGCGCCATTGCCGTCAGCCACTTCGCCAGCCCCGGGCTTGCTGAAATCGTCCGCCGTGCCGGGGCGATCATCACCGACATCGGCAGCCCTACCGGTCATCTGGCCACCGTTACCAGGGAATACCGGACCCCGGCCCTGTTCGGCGTGGAACAGGCCACTGCGCTGCTCACCGACGGTATGGCCATCACCGTTGACGTGGAGGAGCGCACCATTTATGCCGGCACGGTCGAGCTGCCGCCGGATCTCCATCAGAGCGGGGCATTCGAATCTCTGCTCGATGACAAGGAAAGCCGCCTGCTGCGCCGCCTGCTGCGCCTCATCGCCCCACTCCATCTGATTAATCCGGCCTCCTCCGACTTCCGGATGGAAGGCTGCCGCACCATCCACGACGTCCTCCGTTTCTGCCACGAAAAGGCGGTGGCCGAACTGATCGGCTTTCACACCTCGAGCCGGATGACAGCGGACCGCAACGCCCCGCTACTGACGGCCGACATCCCGCTCAAAATCAGGATTCTCGACGTGGGGGATGGGCTCATTGCGCCGGCGCAGACCACGGTGGCCTCTGACCAGGTACGAAGTCGCCCCTTCCGCGCCCTGCTGCGTGGCATGCTGCGGCCGGACGCCTGGAGCCGGGAACCGGCGCCCTTCGGTTTCCGCGACTTCCTCGCCGGGCTCAGCAACCCCCTCTCCATGCTGACCAACGCCCCGCCCTACAGCGGGGAAAATTTGGCCATTATCGCCGACTCTTACTGCAATCTCAGCCTGCGGCTCGGTTATCACTTCAACATCATCGACAGTTACCTGTCGGCCGAGGCGGAGGACAATTATGCCTACTTCCGCTTCCTCGGCGGTTTCGCCGAAGCGAATAAACGCCGCCGCCGAGCCCGCCTGATCGGCCAGGTGCTGACCGGCATGCAATTCAAGGTTGAGATCAAAGGGGATCTGGTCCAGGGCAAGGCCAAGATGCTCGAAGCGGCCCATCTGGAAGCCATTCTCGTCCGGTTGGGTGAACTGATTGCCTTCACCCGCCAGCTCGATGTCAAAATGGCCGACGACGAGGCGATCGACCGCTTTTTCGCCGATTTCCTCCAGCGTATTCGCCACGAACAGCAAGAGGGCGCTAGCAAACCATGATCCGCCTGCGCGACTGGCTTTTTCATCCCCTTGGCAGCTGGCGCCGCCACACCCACGAACGGCGGGAGGCCCAGCTTCACCGTCTGCGCTCCCGCTATCAGATCTTCCGCACCCTGCTGGATGATAATCACCGGGCCGTCGAGCTCATCACCGAACTGGCTTCCGCCCTGCGTTCCTCCTTCTTCTGGTCCAGGACTTTGCGCGTCGGCACGGAAGAGCTGCTGGCGACCAGCGCGGATCTTGTCCACAAGCTTGAACGCCTCACCGTCGGTGACTCCGCCGGCCTGACCCTACGCCAGGCTCATCTGGCCGCGTCCATCAGAAAAGATCTGGCCCTGCTCCCTGTCGATGACCAGCGCCATTCCTGCATTTCCCTTGACGAGATCACCCCGGACATGCTGCGCAACGTCGGTGGCAAGTCCGCCAATCTAGCCCGCCTGCGGCGCATTTCCCACTTTGCCGTGCCGTCCGGCTTCGTGCTACCGGTTTCCGTTTGCCGACAGTTTCTCGACCAGGACGGACTGTATCTCCGCATTGTCGCCAGACTGCGTAGCGGGGCGAAAAGAAGCGACGGACTGCCTGAGCAGGACGCGGCTGACGAGGTGCAGCGGCAGATCATGGCCACCCCGCTGGCCGACAAAGTGCGCGAGGCCCTGAGTCGGGCCGCCGCCCCCTTTTTCCGGCAGGGCAAAGGGCTGGCGGTACGCAGCAGCGCGGTGGGTGAGGACAGCGTCGCTCATTCCTTTGCCGGCCAGTACCGTTCCGTGCTCAATGTCGTCAATGAGCACCAGCTGGAGGAGGCGGTGAAACAGGTGGTGGCGAGCGCTTTCGGGCTTCGTAATCTCGCCTATCGCCATCACGCCGGTCTGCCCCCCCACGAATTCGATCTGGCCATCCTCTGCGTGGAGATGGTGGATGTCCGCTCGGCCGGCATTCTCTTCACCCGGGATCCCAATGCCCCGGCCAGCGGCGCCATGCTGATCACCGCGGTACACGGACTGGGGGAACTGGCCGTGAGCGGCGGCGAGGCTGCCGATGTCTACCGTCCGCGGCGCGACGGCTCCGGTCCGGGCGGAAAGATGGTGGCGACCAAAAGCCGCCGGCTGGTTGCCGCCGCCGACGGTGGGGTAATCGAGGAGCAGCTTGCCGGAGACGAGGCAGGACAGCCCGTGCTGACCGATGCGGAAATCATGACCCTGGCCAAACTGGGACTGGCGGTAGAGGAGAGGCTGGGCTCCACCCAGGATATCGAATGGGCAGTAAATAGCGAGGGACGCATTGTCCTGCTGCAGGCCCGCCCCCTCAAAGTGATGGCTGGTCGCGTGGGACCGCAGGACCCCACGGCGCGGAAGCCGCTGTTGACTGGCGGCCAGACCGCCATGCCGGGCCGGGGCGTCGGCCGGGTCCGCCGGGTCACCAACCGCCGAGATCTCGACAACCTGACCGATCCGCCCTATGTGCTGGTCATGCACCAGAGTCTGGTGGAGGCGGTGGGTGCGCTGCGCCAGACCGCCGCCCTGCTGGTCGATCTCGGCAATCCGGCCGATCATCTCTCCTGCGTGGCACGGGAATATGAAGTTCCCATGCTGACCGGTCTCGGCCAGGGCAGCGCCGACCTGCCAAGCGATACCATGGTCCTGGTGGACGGCGACCGCGGCATGGTCTTTGCCGCCACCACGGAGGAAACGCAACGGCATCTGCAACGCCACCGCCAAAAAAACGCGAGCTGGCAGGAGCGCGCCAGCCGACCGAGCGATCCGGTGGCCGCCGCCCTCTACGACCGAATCGTGCCGCTGAACCTGACGGATGCCTACGGGCCTACCTTTTCCATCGCCGAGTGCCGCACCATCCACGACATGGTCCGCTACGCTCATGAAAAGGCGGTGCTCGCCATGTTCGCCGCAGGAGACGAAACCGTGGAAGAGGCCGGCGGCGCCATCGTCCACCTCGACAGCGAGATCCCCTTTTTCGTCTCCCTCATCGATCTGGGCGGCGGCCTGGTGCCCGACGCCGCCAAACGGGTCACTCCGGCCCAGGTCTTGTCACAACCCTTCATCGCCCTCTGGCAGGGCGTGATGACGCCGGAGATCAACTGGGGTCCGGCGGGCGGGGTGGCGGTCGGCTCGGTGGTCTCCCGTTTCCTGACCGATCACCGGTCGGCCCGGCCGGTCGGCCTGCCCAACTATGCCCTGGTGACCCGCGACTTTCTCAACCTCAATGCCCGGATGGATTTTCACTTTACCATGGTCGATGCCATCTGTGGCCTGGACGCCCGGCTCAACTACATCAAATTCCGCTTCAAAGGCGGCGGCACCTCCCTTGCCCAGCGTAGCCGGCGGGTCCGCTGCCTGGCCGAAATCCTCGGCGTCTCCGGCTTCTACTGCGATCTGCGTGACGACCTGCTGACCGCTGCCATTCAGGGCGGCGCGGCCGAGGTGCTGGAAGAAAAACTCACCATAATCGGGCGCCTGCTCGGATTCTCGCGGCTGCTCGATGCGGTCATGGCCGACGACGAGCTGGTGAGCCGAGTGGCACAGGCCTTCCTCCAGGAGGATTACCGGCTGGAACAATTGCAGCGGCAAGAGATCAGGACAGCGCCTCAGGCGTGATAAAAATTTTCGCCCGGCAGCTCGATGGCGGTGAGCAGATTGCCGTAGACGGCGCCGGTATCGATGCCGATTCTCGTTGGGGTAACGAACGGCAACTCAAAGGGGGTATGACCGAAAATCACCTTTTTGCCGAAGTCATATTCCGTCTCGAAAAAGACATCACGCACCTCGCACAGGGAGGAGAGGTCGTTGTCGGCCAGGGGGATACCGGGCTCCAGTCCGGCATGAACGAAAATGTAGCCGTCGGTTTCCCAGTAGGGAAGGAGGGAGTGCAGAAAGGCCTGATGATCGGGGGGGAGGAAATCCGGGGAACGGAGATTGCCATCTGCCCCGCCAGGGTAACTGGTCAGGGTCGCCTCCAGTCCCATCGTGCGCAGATAAGGAAGCAGGGTCGGATCGCCGCTGCGCTGATATTCGAGCAGCAGATACTCGTGGTTGCCGAACAGGGCGACCATGCCCGGATCCTGCTGGCGCAGCCGGCAGAGCAGATCGAGCACCCGGGCCGACTCTTCGCCGCGGTTGATATAATCCCCGAGAAAGACGAGACGGTCACGGCCAGCGGCATAAGGAAGACGGTCAAGGAGATCGCACAGCCTGGCATAGCAGCCGTGGATGTCACCAATCGCAAAGATCTTGCCTTTTTCCGCTGCTCTCACGAAATCTCCTCCCTGTGGCCGATATGAGGCAGGAATACTCTGCCCCAATTTGCGAAAATGGTCAAGACCTGCCTCGCCCCCCCTCAGCGGAGAATAAGCACCGCCGGTTGGCCGCCGCTGACCAGCCGGCCGATAAGATCATCGGGGAAAATTCCACCGAATAGCGATTTTTTCCCCAACAACAAGGCAATTATTCCGTCGCGACCGGCCCTCCGCACATCTTCCTCCACGTTTTCCGGCAGCGCAAGTCTGATCCAGGCGGGGATCCGTCGTTGCGCGTAGTAGCGCAGCATGCCGGCCATCCGCTGGGTGATCCTTTCCTCGCCGGCGGCGGATAGCTCGTTACCGACCAAACCGACCAGGGACAGATCGGTCTGATGTACTGTTGCGATCTGATTGATCATTTCCAGGGATGCCTGGCTGACCGGACCCTGTCCGACAAAACAACTGATGGAACCGGGTGGTTGTCCCAAATCCCTGATGACGAGGACGGCACATCCGGCCCGGGATGCTATTTTCCGGCGCAGATCACCGCCCAGCCACCGGCAGTCACCTGCCAGGGAACAGCCAAGGATAATAAGATCAACCTCCTGCAAACGGCTTTCCGAGAGAATTTCTCTGACAGGATTGCCGGCACGAATCCGCACCGTGAGTTTTTTCCTGCTCTCACCCTTTCTTTCAGCAGGGGCAAGGAGCCAACGTCCCCGACCAAACGACACAAAGGCATCGGATATTCGACAGGGGCCATAAGGTGACTCAGTGGCGGGAAAAAACCGAATGAAGTTGTCCCGGCATCTTAGCAAACGGCTTGCCAGAGCGGGATCAGGTTCATTGCCATTGCCGGGCTGCTGAACCCCCAGCATGATGACATCAGCCCAGGTGTTGGCGGCGATATGGGCCAGCTCGGCAACGATCCGTTCACTGGTAGGATGATCGTCACATACCGCGAGAATTTTCATACCATTCTCCTTTGACAATTACGCCAAAGCTAAAATTTAACCACAGAGCTCTCGGAGATAACTAATTGCAATTCAATATTTTTTCTCTGTGCTCTCAGTACCTTTGTGGCAAAAAAAGACTTTTGCGATTTCATCATCAGCGGCAGAACAAAACCGGTGAAGGGCAATGGGCAAGAAGCTCCAGTTGCGGCCCATTGGCGTACGGCAAGGGGCAAACCACCAGCTTGTATTGTTGCAGTAAATCCGCAACCTTTTCCGGGGGGCCGCAGATCACCCGGCTCCGTGCCGGCGATCTGCCCTCTGCGCCGATCAGGGACACAGCCCCGCACAAAGCACTGTCCGTTCCGCTTTGTTCAGGAAAGACGGCGCAATGATTTTCCTCGTAGCGATACGAGAGAAATTCAAAATCAAATCCGTCACCGGCCAGCAAACGGCGAACGGCGGCGAAAACGGCGGCCCGCTGCTCTATGTCCTCATCCGGGCAGAGCAAGGCGACATGCCGACCACCGACCAGGTTTTTTACCATTAGAATGGGGCAGGGAGATTCAACATAGAGCGGCGAGGTAATCAGCCGGTGAAAATCCCGGGCGCTGCCGGTGTCGAGATAGCCTTCGAGAAAGAGGTCATAAGCACCGTTGACGAGCTCGCGGAGAAATACCTCGTCCCGATTACCGACAAACACCTTCGGCCGGCCGAGAAAGGGACACTTCACCTTTTCCGTATTAAACAACCGTTGTATCGCCTGGTGACCGGCATCGACCACCCCTTCTTTCCAAATAGGCCGCACTCGGTCCGATCCGATTTCCTGCTGCGTCGGCAGCGGTTCAACATGACCGGCCTGCAGCCGCAACGGCAGAATTTCCGTCAGCCGGGCGGCAAAGCGCAAGGCCATGCTCGATGCCAGATTTTCATCCACGGCCAGAAGACCTTTGATCATTGCGTCCACCTTCTCTGGTTGTTAAGGATGTAGGGCATCGTCCGCCGTCGATCCGGCCGGCCGGCCGGCTTTCATTTTCAATTCAGCTCTGGCGATGACTTCACTGATCTCGCCGAGCTTGAAGGGTTTGGCGAGAAAATCGAACACCCCCTGCTGAAAGGATTTTCTGGCCGTTTCCATGGTGGCAAAACCGGTAATGACAATTACCACGGTGTCAGGCGCCTTTTTCTTGACCTCGATTAGAAATTCCATGCCATCAAGCCCCTCCATTTTCAGATCGGTAATGACAATATCGAAATCACGTTGCCGGGTCCGCTGGAGGGCCTCCATGCTGCTGGTAAACGTCTCCACCTCGTAGCCCTTTTTCTGCAGGGAGGGTTTGAGTCGCTTGCTGACAATGGGCTCGTCATCAAGAATGAGGATACTGGTCCGCTGCTGGGCGTTCATGGGGTCACCTCGTAAAGCTGATTGAATGTTTCGATATAGTCATCAATGTGTCGGTCCGTCATCAAACGAACATCGAGCTGCCGGGTGAACCCGACCAGCTGGCCGAGCAGCAGCAGACGTCGCGCCATCCCGTCTTGATCGACCTTTTTCACCCTGGCCACCACCAGGTCGCCGCGGACCTCGACCCGGAAATCATGGCGGCCGAGAATTTCGCCGAGCAGCCGAACCCGGCGGGCGCGGCGGGTGGCATCGGTGACGCCGCCGAAGAAACGGAAATAGGCGTAATTATCGTTGATGTTCTTCGATACATAGCTGTCGATCATGGTGAAATGATAACCAAGCCGCAGACTGACATTGGCGTAATTTTCCGAAATGACCGCCAGATTCATCCCCACCTGCCGGGGTGAGGAGAGTTCGGGAGAAAAGGTTCTGGTTAGACTGGCCATGAAACTGCCTAGATCCACCGACAGCGGCTCACTGTCCCAGGCCCGCGGGTGGGCCAGTCCCTTGAGTAAAAATTTCATCGGCAGCGACACGATTGCCTCCGGCCCCACCAGATCATTCCAGCCAACGGACCGCAGTCCGTTGCCGACATCGATCAGCACCAGATCGAGTGGAATCTTCCACCGCAGTCTGACGGTGGCGACGGCATCGTGGCGGGTATGCAGATAATTTCGTTCGATCAGTTCCTCCACCGCCTTTTCATGCACGAAACGAACAATATCATGGAGGGTACGGCAGGCGGCCGGTCTGAAGTTACCGGCTGAGGGTTCGAGCAGATTGAGGGGGGCAATATGTTTCAGCACCCGCCGCAAAAGCCGGTATTCGGCGGTCTCCTCGATAAATTCCTCGGTCAGGCCATACAGACGGAGTTCTTCGATCCTGCCCTGGTAGACGATATTTTCCTCGGCATCGACGGTGACCTCCTGGCCATCCGCCAGCAGGGCGGTGGCATTGCCGGTATTGACGATGCAGGGAACCCGGAACTCCCTGGCAATTGTGGCCAGATGGCCGGTGGTCGAACCGACGTCGGTGATAATGGCGCCGACCCTGGCGATGACCCTGGCAAGAAGGGGCGAGGCAAAGCGTGCCACCAGGACGACGCCGGCGGCACAGTCGTCGAGCCTCTCCTCATCCCGGAGCAGGTAGACCGGGCCGCTGGCAATCCCTTTCTGGGCCACCGCTCCCTGGTTCCGCAAAAGCACCGGAAAACGGGCAAGCAGGCGGGACAGTTCGGCCGCCCGGGGGACAGTCGCCGTTCTGACCCCTAACGGCCGGGCCTGGAGAATAATCAGCTCTCCCTCCTGATCAAAGGCAAATTCGATATCCTGGGGCTTTCTGAAGTAATTCTCGATCAGCTTGCCGACATCAGCCAGTTGCCTGATCTGGCCGTCAGTCAGACTCGAACCGGTCTGGCGCTCATCCTCCACCGCCATCATCACCGCCCCCCTCCCGCCGGCCGGGATCAGCGCCGCTTCCTTGCGGACCAGCTCCACGGCCAGAATGGCATAAGGAGGTCGCCGGTCAACCAGGAAGCGATCGGCACCGGCCCGGCCGGCCACCAAGGGAGCGCCGAGCCCCCAGGTAGCGCCGATCATCATCGCGCCCGCCTGTTCGTTGCCTGGATCAAGGGTATAGACAACACCGCTCGCCACCGCATCAACCATGCGCTGACAGCCCACCGCCATGACAAACTCCGCCTCGTCAAAACCGATTTCCCGTCGGTAGGCAAGGGCGTTTTCCCGGAAGGCGCTGGCCACCACCTCACGATAGGCATGCCCCACCCGCTCTTCCGGAACCTGCAGGGCGGTGTGAAACTGGCCGGCGAAGCTGCGTTCGCCATCCTCGCCCCAGCCGCTGCTGCGCACAGCCAGAAAAAGAGGTTTGTCGCCGCCTTCCCTGAGCCGGGACACCGCTCCTGTTATCGCCTTTTCCACCACCGTCGGCAACGGACTTGCCAGAATGGCCTTGCGAATGGCGGCGGAGGTTGCGGCAAGGCTGAGCCGGTCTTGCCGCCAGGCGCTGAGCAGTCCGTCGATCTGTTCCCGCAGCCCGTTCTGTTCCATAAAGGCATGATAGGAGGCGGCGGTAACGGCAAACCCGCTGGGAACGCGGAGATCGAGGAAGTTGCGCAATTCCGCCAGACTGGCATTCTTGCCGCCAACGGTCTCGGCGGCGTCACGTCCGATTTCCCGGTAGGACAGGACTAAATCAACGATCGGACAATGGGGCCGGCCCGCCAGATCCCTATCAATGTCGCTTTTGATCCGGTGAAAAGCTTTGTGCAGGTCTTGATATTTCCCCGGTGCCATGGCATCGAGGTTGTGGGTCAGGGTGAGTGTCAGCTCCGTGATCTGCTGGCAAGTGGTGTCAATGTAATGCCGGTCAAAGACATAATCACCGCCAAGGGTATCATTGGCCCCGGCAATCAGCTCCAGGATCCGGTTATTCAGGGCAAGAATCTCCTGAAACCGGGCAAACAGAACGGGAAAGGGCACGGTGACCCTTTCCCCGCCTGTTCGCCCCAGTATACCCAGCATTTTTGCCAGAGCCTTTTTCATCGGCATTTCTCACCCATTCTTGCCGCCCACGCTATTGTCACCGCCAATGCCACCGCGGCATTGGCGCCTGTGGATCAGTGCGCTCCCCCCTTGCCTTTGAAGAGGGTTCCCATGACCAGTCCGGCCATAACCGCGATGAAGACCGACATGACGCCATACCAGAGACTATGGCCAAATGCCAGATTCGACAGCTGCGCCGGCAGTCTGACCTGGCTCAGATTCAGTGGCGTGGAGGCAATGGCGTTGATGCCGCCCTCTCCCACCGCCGCGACCTCGACCGTGTAGGTTCCCTGTTTCATGCCAGGCGGAATGCTCATATCCACCTGATAGCTCTTCATGCCGTTCTCTTCCCTGCCGTAGGTAACACTGTCCGGTTTAGCTGCATAAAGGCTTTCATGTTCCTTGAACCGGATAAACTCGCGCAGCAGAAAATTATTTTCCTTGGAGCCGGGCTCTATCGCGATCCGGTTCTGCAGTGCGGCAAAGCCGAAATCCCTGGCCGCTGAGTGATCGATGTCATTGAGCTTCGTCGCCGTGAACACCAGGTAGACCATGGGAGCGTTTTCCAGGGTGATATCGCCGGTGTTCATCCACAGCAGGCCGCCGACCTTCCCTTTTTTCTTCAGATGCAGCTCCTCGCCTTCACCGCTGACGCGCACCACCGCTTCGGTCCGGGCCGGAATCATACCGCTGACATGCACCGTCGTTCCGTTATAGAAGGTACCGATCTGGATGGCGGCAGGTTCCAGATTGACGGTGACCTCGGCTGCCGCCTGCTTTGTCAGCGTCCCACATAAAGCCAGGGTTATCAGAATGATCAGGAAAAATGGTTTCTTCATGTCAGTGTCCTCCTTTCATGGCGATCATAAAGTCCGGGGGCAACAGCAATCCGGCCAGCATCTTGACGCAGACCAGCAGCACCAGACTGGCCAGCAGGATCTTTAACTGGTCTCCCTTGAGTTTTTTGCTGACCTTGGTGCCGACCTGGGCGCCGATGGTGGAGCCGAGCAAGAGCAGGACGGCCAGGATGAAATCAACGGTGTGATTGCTTTTGGCCTGCATGATGGTGACGTTGACGCAGGTAAAAAGAATCTGGAACAGACTGGTGCCGACAACGACATGCATCGGCATCCGCAGCAGATAGACCATGACCGGCACCATGATGAAACCGCCACCGACCCCCATGATTGCGGCCAGGACACCGACCATGGTTCCGAAAAAGAGCGGCACCAGCATGGATGTCTCCACCCCGGATTTTTCGAACCGGCTCTGCAGCGGCAGTTTTTTCATCAGCCGGGCGTAACCCGATTCCTTTTTCACCACCGGCCTCTCCTCGGTGACAACGGTCTTATCTTTTTTCAGCGCCTGCAGACTCTCAATGAACATATAAGAACCGACCCCGCCCAGCATGACGACGTAGGTGACGCTGATGAGAAAATCGGCATTACCCATGGCGCGCAGCACCTTGATGATCTGCACCCCCAGGGTGCCGCCGACGAGGCCGCCGACGAGCAGCAGCAGTCCCATCTTGACATCGACATTACCGAGCCGCCAGTGGGCCAGGGTTCCCGAAGTCGAGGCCCCGACGATCTGATTGGAATCCGAGGCGGCCGCCACGGTGGCCGGGATACCGAACATCATGAGCAGCGGGGTCATGAGAAACCCGCCGCCAACACCAAAAATGCCGGATAGTAATCCGACAAAACCTCCCAGACCGAATATGGTCAGGATGTTCACACTGTTTCCCGCGATGGGAAGATACATATGCCACATTGTTCCTCTCTCCTTTTTCCGGGGTGCTGATGCCCTTCTGTCATCTTGCCTTTGCGCCGGACCATCCGGCTGACTTTTGCCTCCCCCTTTGAGCAAAGGTGATGCCAGATGAAAAAAAATGAAAATAATCTTTGAAATTTCAGATAATTATGACACAAAAAAAATAACGACAGAACACTGGCCGTTTCCGGTGCTAGACCTAGCTGAACCGGCGGCCAGCGGACCTCATTGCGGACACCATACTATCTTATTGAAATTAGGCAATTTTCCCAAAAAGAGGCTGAAAAAGACAACGGCAGGCTCACGATCGCTTGTTTCATTCTGAAACGCAATCACAGAACAAACTGTTGATTACTTCTGCGAAGTGGCGAACCTGAGGGAACCGTGGTCGTGCCGCCATGTTTCAGACTGAAACAGCCCAGCTGAAACCAGGTCGGATCGGATGGGAGAGAGGTTGTGCAGACACCCCGGCAGTGTTTCATATTGAAAAGAACCGGGATGCGAAGGAGGGAAACGGGAGAGCGGAAAACAATGAGGGCCAAGGCAACCCACTATGTACCATCCTTACCATGGTCGGTCGAGTCGTCCTCGCCGTTAAGGAGATGAAATTTCTTCATCCGCCTCCACAGGGTGGTGCGGGGCAGGTTGAGGATCAGACTGGCCAGATTCTTGTTGTAGTTCGTTTTCGCAAGCACCGTGGCGATATGCTGTTTCTCCACCTCTTCGAGGGGAAGGAGGGCCGCGACATCCTCCTCGTCGGTTGTCGATTGCCGCAGTCCGGTAGGGAGGTCGCGCACCCTGATCTCTTCGCTGTCGGTCAGGGCCACTGCCCGCTGAATGATGTTTTCCAGCTCGCGCACATTGCCCGGATAGTCATAAGCGGCCAGGACTTCCATGGCCCGGGGCGAGACTTTTTTCACCTGCTTGTGAAAGGCCCGGTTGAATTTCTCAATGAAATGGGAGATGAGCAGGGGGATGTCGTCGCCGCGCTCCGCCAGGCGGGGCAGATGGAGACCAACGACATTGAGCCGGAAATAGAGATCCTCACGGAAGCGGCCATCCCGGATCGCCTCCTCAAGATTTTTGTTGGTGGCGGCAATGATGCGGATATCGAGATCGATCGGCCGGGTGCCGCCCACCCGCATGATCTGCCGTTCCTGGAGGACATGCAGGAGTTTGACCTGCATGGAGGCGGGCATCTCGCCGATCTCGTCAAGCAGCACCGTGCCATTGTTGGCCGTCTCGAAGAGCCCGGCCTTGGTGCCGGTGGCGCCGGTGAAGGCGCCCTTCTCGTGGCCGAACAGCTCGCTGCTGATCAGCTCCTCGGTGAAGCCGCCGCAGTTGAAGTAGACAAAGGGTTGGTCGGTCCGGGGACTCAAGGCATGGATGGCGCGGGCCACCATCTGTTTGCCGGTGCCGGTCTCGGCCTGCAAAAGGACATTGCAGTTGACCATCGCCAGCTTTCTGATCATGGCAAAGATATCCTGCATGGCCGGGCTGACGCCGATGAAGCCGGGGATGATGCTGTCCCGGCCCACCGTCATCTTCAGCCTGCGGTTCTCCTCGGTCAGTTCGATCTTTTCCCGAACCCTCTGGGCCAGCAGTCGGATATCCTGCCGTTTGCACGGTTTGTTGATATAATGAAAGGCCCCTTGATCGGTGGCGGCCAGGGCGGTTTCCAGTGAACCATGGCCGGTAATGATGATTGCCTCGGTTTCCTCCCGGATCTCTTTCACCTTCCTGAGAATGGTCAGTCCATCAATGTCAGGCAACTGGAGATCGATAAAGACGATGTGAAACGGCTGTTGCCGCATCCGGGCCAGAAAGGGCAGTCCGGCCGGAAAGGTTTCCACCTCGAACCCTTCCTGGTCGAGTACCCGCTTGACCAGCTGCGCGCTTATCTTCTCATCGTCGATAACAGCGATCCGCATCATGCGTCCTTTCCTCGAAAAAATCGTGCGCCCCATCATGCCGGCAACGATTGTGGCCCGGCATCCGACGCCATCGGCAGATAGATGGAAAACATGGTGCCGACATTGATTTTACTCTTTACCTCGATATAGCCGCCATGTTTTTTGACGATGCCATAGACAATGGAAAGACCGAGTCCGGTCCCCTTCCCCACCTCCTTGGTGGTGAAAAACGGATCGAAAATATGCCCCACCTTCTCCGGTGCGATGCCGCTGCCGGTGTCGCTGACATTGATTCTCACATATCCGGCCGGCTCCTGACGGGCATCGATATGGATCAGACCGCCTTCCGGCATGACATAAATCGAATTGACGAACAGGTTGAGAAAGACCTGCTGAAGCTTATGCATGTCGCCCATGAGGAGGGGCAGATCATCAGGGATGTAATCCTCCAGCCAGATGGCCTTGAGGCGCAGCTCGTTGGCGATCAGTTTGCGGGTTGCGGCGACGATCTGCTTGACATGCAGCGGTTTGGTGGATGGCGGATTATCCCGGGAAAAATCGAGCAGATTTCTGACCACCTCGGTGGCGCGATCGGTCTGGGTAATGATATCGGTCAGAATCTCCCGAACCTCTTCCTCGGAAAGGGACGAATACTCCTCCAGCAGGGTATCGGCCGACAGGGAGATGTTATTGAGGGGGTTGTTCAATTCGTGGGCGATGCCCGAGGAGAAGGTGCCGATGGAGGCCAGTTTGCGAGATTGAATGAGCTGTTCCTGCCGGCTCTCAAGTTCGGAGGCCATCTTGTTGAAGGCGTCAATCAGGTCGGTGATTTCGTCCTGCTTGTCATTGGCACAGATGATCGGCTCGAAATTACCCTTGAGAACGTTGCGGGTCGCCTGTTGGACAAAGGCGATCCGGTCGAGAACGCTTTTCGCCTGATAATACATGCCGACGATGATGAAAAAGAAAAAATCACCGGTGAGGACAACAAAACCGATGATCGTCAGTTTCAGACTGTTGCGGATGCTTTTCTGCTTGTCGTCAAGCAGCACTTTGGTGAATTCCACCATCTCCATGCCCTTGGCGCGTACGCTCACCTCGTCGATCTGCATGCGCTCCGCATCCTCGGGGCCGGGGGAATGGGAACCGGCAAAGATGGCACGGTATTCATCGACAATGGTTCGAAAGTTCCCCAGCCGTTCTCGGCCGGTCAGTCGGACGATATTGTCCTCCTGGCGGTCGATGTCCTCATCGATGGTGTCGAGATAGTCGAGAATGGTATCGATGTTCTCGGAACCGACCCCGAGCAGATAATTCTTTTCATAGCGCCGCACCTCAAGCACGTTGTCGAAGAGATCATGAAAATCCTCAAGGATAAGCAGATTTTTCTCCATGGAATAAAACTGCAGAGTATAAGCGACGATCAGAAAGGCGATGAAGATGAAGACAAGAACATTGAGCAGGTTCATGCGTCTTCTTATTGTCGTTGTGTGCCGTAAGGTCTCCATGGCAGCTCTCTTTCCCCCCTCTGTGTGGCGATCGGGCCGTTGCCGCCGCTGCCGGCCCCATGCCGACCGGCGGCAGTAGATCCGAACTCTCCGCCACCGGGGATGATCATTACCACGGCTGCCGCCGGAAACAAGCAGTTATTGCCACCGGTCGTCACTTTTTTTATGATTGGCATGCCTGCCAGCAGAAGAAAGATACCAGCGGGGACGGTGGAAGAGGAAAAAAAAGGGGGGGACGGATCCCTTACCCGGACCCGCCCCCCCATTGCACGACCGATCAGCGCTTCGATCAGTGGCCGCCGGCCATGGCCTCCATCGCCCGCTTCGGATTGCTTTCCACCTTATTGAGGATTTCGGTCACCTTGGCCTCCGGCAACCAGTCCACCTTGCCGGTGCCGACATCATACATGGCGCCTACCACCTTGGCCTTGCCGCTCTTGACGATCTCGCGGGTGGCCGGACTGTTCATGAACAGATCCTCGATGCCCTGCCAGATATTCTCCTCAATGCCGTAAGGAACGATCTCCTTGCCATGCACATCGGGATGGGCTTCCATCGCCCGTTTCACTGCCGGAATGATATTGTCCACCAAGGGAGGGATATTTCTCTCCAGCGGATGGCCGTGGCCCTGCAGCTCATTTGTCACCGCGGTGACCGCGCCGCACTGGGTGTGGCCGAGGACAACCAGCACCGGGGTATTGACATGGGCGAGGCCGTATTCGATGGAGCCCGCCTCGTCGACATCAATGACGTTGCCCGCCACCCGGATGATGAAGATATCCATGACGCCGGCGTCAAAGATACGCTCCACCGGCACGCGGGAATCGGAACAGCTGATAACGGTGGCATAAGCGTGGTCGCCCTGATTCTCCTTGCCGGCCTGGATCAGGCGCTGGGTGTCGGAGTGGGGATGAATCGACTTATTGGCGACAAAACGGGCATTGCCCTCCTGCAGCATCTTGATCGCCGCATCCGGGTTCGGCTTGCCGGCGCCGCCATGGCCGCTGGCATCGACCTGCAATGCGGCAGCAGCGACAAAACAACAGCCCAACACCAGTGATCGCATCATCTTTTTCATCTTTTTCATCTTTTCTCTCCTCCTTTAGAAGTATTCTTATAGAGGCTTTTGCACAATGAATGAAATTTCTTCTGATGTCATTCCGATCCCCGCTTCGCGAGGATAAACTCCAACGGAAATCCAGATTATATGCTGGATTTTTGGTCGCGCTGCGTTTGCCCGGAATGACAACACACACAATTGTCGTCATTATGCAACAGGCTCTGTGGGTAAAAAAAATCTAATGAATGGCTCTTCATTCATGATTTCTTTATTTTTTTTTCAAAAGGTTGTCAAGGAGCAAAAAAAAGGAAATTAAAAAAAAACCTTGGCTATTTCCTGCTGGAAAAATGGTCTGTTTGATGCTAAGGAAAAGACATAGTCGGCCCGACCTGTTGGTTTCGTTTTTTTTGTCCGGGCCGCTGGAGGAAAAAAAGTGCCTCGATTTTCCAGGCTGATCTGCTTGTCTCTGACAAGTTTTTTTCTGGTGGCCGCTGCTGCTCCGCTGCGGGCCGAATCGCTGCAAGCTGACGCCACCGTGGCCAGCCATAACAGGATCAGGCGCGCGGTCGGGGTGAAGCCGCTGCACTGGTCCGAAGAGCTGGCGGGCAAGGCCAGGCGTTATATCGGCCAAATGAAGGAAAACGGCTGCCGGATGCAACACAACGGTCCTGGCGAAAACCTTTACTGGGCCAGTCCCCTGCAAACCGCCACCGAGAAAAACGCCTTCGGCATGTGGAAGTGGCGCAACGCCGAGCAGAAGATCCCGGCGGAAAAGGTCGTTGCCGCCTGGGCCTCCGAAAAACAATGGTATACCCGCGCCACCAATACCTGTGAAGCACCGATGGGTGAGAGCTGCGGCCACTATACCCAGATCGTCTGGGCCGCCACCACTGCGGTGGGCTGCGCCAGGGCGGTCTGTGAGGACAAATCCCAGGTGTGGCTCTGCCTCTACGCCCCGGCCGGCAATATCATCGGCCAGCGCCCCTACTGAACCGCTTATGACCACTGCACCACGCCTGACCAGATTCGCCTGGCTTTCCATCGGCGCGGCTCTCGCCACCATTGTCCTGAAAACCGTCGCTTATCTGCTGACCGGTTCGGTCGGTCTGCTCTCCGATGCCCTGGAATCGGTGGTCAACCTCATCGGCGCCGTCCTCGCCCTGATCATGCTGAAAATCGCCGCTCTCCCGGAGGACGACAACCATGCCTACGGCCACAGCAAGGCGGAATATTTTTCAAGCGGCGTCGAGGGCGGACTCATTATCCTTGCCGCCGGCAGCATTGCCCTGACCGCCATGCCGCGGCTCTTCCATCCGGTCCCCCTGGAGCAGATCGGTGTGGGAATTGCCGTCTCCTTTGTCGCTTCGCTCATCAACCTGCTGGTTGCCCTGGTGCTGATCCGGGCAGGCAAGAGATTCCATTCCGTCACCCTCCAGGCCAATGCCCACCACCTGCTCACCGATGTCTGGACCTCGGCCGGGGTTCTGGCCGGGGTCGGCGCCGTCGCCCTCACCGGCTGGCAGCGACTCGATCCGCTCATTGCCCTGCTCGTTGCCGCCAACATCATCCGCACCGGCATCGGCATTGTCAAGGAGGCAGTACTCGGCCTGATGGATACCGCGCTGCCGCCGGCGGATCGGCACACCATCTGCCGCATCCTCGACGAGTACAAAAAATCGGGCATCGACTACCATGCCTTGCGCACCCGCCAGTCCGGGGCGCGCAAATTCGTCTCCTTTCATGTGCTGACCCCGGCCGACTGGACCGTCCTCCGGGGCCATCAACTGCTGGAGGAGATTGAGGAGAACATTCGCCGCGCCATCCCCAATGTCTCGGTGTTTACCCATCTCGAACCATTGACCGATCCCGCGGCCTGGGATGATATCCACCTCGACCGCCCCTCCTGCCGCGAGCAGGAGGATCCCTGCCGGGAATTTCCCCAGGAGTCGGATAATGACCACAGCTCTCCTCGCTGACAAGGCGTTCGTCCTCGCCGCCGTCATCTTTGTCGGCATCCTCTGCCAGTGGCTCGCCTGGCGGGTAAAGCTGCCCGCCATTCTCTTTCTCCTTTTCACCGGCATCATCGCCGGTCCCCTCACCGGTTTGCTGAACTCCGACACCCTGTTCGGCGACCTGCTCTTTCCCTTTATCTCCCTGTCCGTTGCCGTCATCCTCTTCGAGGGCAGTCTCACCCTGCGCTACCATCAGATCATCGGCCTGCGCAAGGTGGTGCAGAATCTTGTTTCCCTCGGCGTTCTGCTGACCTGGCTCATCACCGCCGTGGTCACGCGCTATGCCCTCGACTTTTCCTGGCAGATTGCCCTCCTCTTCGGTGCGGTGACGGTGGTTACCGGCCCCACCGTGATCGTCCCCATGCTGCGCACCGTCCGGCCCAGCGCCGCCGTTGCCAGCATTCTACGCTGGGAAGGCATTGTCATCGATCCGGTTGGCGCCACCCTGGCCGTTCTTGTCTATGAATTCATCATCTCCGGAGGCAGCGGCAACGCCCTGGGCCACACCCTGCTTGCCTTCGGACGGCTGGTCGGCACCGGATTTCTGATGGGCGCGCTGTCCGGCTATTGTTATGGCCTCCTCCTTCGTCACCACCTTATTCCGCAATTTCTCCACAATGTCACCACCCTCGGGCTGGTCTTCATCGTTTTTGCCCTCTCCAACACCCTGCAACATGAGTCAGGTCTGCTGACCGTCACCGTCATGGGCATCTGGCTGGCCAATATGCGGGACGTGCCGGTTGAAGAAATCCTCGATTTCAAGGAAAGTTTAAGTGTTCTGCTGATTTCCGTTCTCTTCATCATCCTCGCCGCCCGCATGAACATCGAGATGTTCACCGGCCTCGGCTGGCGGGCCCTTCTCGTCTTTGTCGCCATCCAGTTCATCTCTCGTCCGGTCAGCGTCATGCTCTCCGCGCTCGGTTCGAAACTGAGCTGGCCGGAGCGCCACGTCCTTGCCTGGATCGCCCCGCGCGGCATCGTCGCTGCCGCCATCTCCGCCCTTTTTGCCATCAACCTTGAGGAAAAAGGATTCAGCGACGCCCATCTTCTCGTGCCGCTGACCTTTATCGTCATCATCGGCACCGTCGTTCTCCAGAGCGCCACCGCCGGCGTGATCGCCCGCCGACTCGGCATTGCCGAACCGGAACCAAAGGGTATTCTCATCATCGGCGCCAACATGGTTGCCGTGGCCATCGCCCGGGCCCTCAATCAGGAAGGATTCAGGTGCCTGCTGGTCGACACGAGCTGGGAAAAAATCAGCAAGGCGCGAATGGAGGGGTTTGAGACCTACTATGGCGAACCGGTTTCCGAACACGCCAACCGTCATCTCGATCTGGTCGGCGTCGGTCGGATGCTGGCCTTAAGTCCGCGCGGGCCGCTCAACGCCCTCTCCTGCCTTCACTACCGGGTGGAGCTTGGTTATAACGAGGTCTATTCGCTGCAGGTGGCCTCCGAGCTGGAGATGGCCGACTCCCGCAAAACAACCTCTCAGGCCTGCCGGAATATCCTTTTCGGCAAAGACATCACCTTCTCGACCCTGGCCGCCAACCTGACAAAAGGGTGGGAAATTCGTAACACCGGCTTGACGGAACACTTCACCTATGAGAAACTGATGCAACAGTATAAAGCGAATATCATCCCGCTCTTTGCCGTCACCCCGGATGGGGACCTTGTCATCTTCACCGCAGACAGCAAGATAGCCCCGGCACCGGGCTGGACGGTGATCAGCATGACGCCGGGAGAGCATCTTTCATCGGGACAGGCCAGGGAACCGGCATAATGGTCGAATTTCCGGCTGAAGGCTCGACTTTCAAAAAAGCAACAATTGTGACAAACCCGTAAAAAGTCTTTTTTCACCACAGAGCGCACTGAGGACACAGAGAAAACATTTTTAATTACAATTAGTTATCTCTGTGCACCCTGCGGTCTCTGTGGTTAATTTTCAGTTTCACGAGACCATCAACCATTCACACAAGGAGAACCGCAATGGCCCGTATCACCCTGCACAACAATGCCCTCGACACCATCGGCGACCTGCCCGCCCCCGGCAGCATGGCCCCTTCCTTCACCTTATGCAAGACCGACCTCGCCGACTGCACGCTTGCCGAATTCGCCGGCAAAAAGATCGTCCTCAACATCTTCCCCAGCATCGATACCCCCGTCTGCGCCGCCTCGGTGCGCCGCTTCAACAGTGACGCCGCCGGCGCCGCCAACACGGTGGTCCTCTGCATCTCCGCCGACCTGCCCTTTGCCCACCAGCGTTTCTGCGAGGTGGAGGGAATCAAGAACGTCATCCCCCTTTCCGTGTTCCGATCTCCGGATTTCGGCCGCGACTACGGGGTGCTGATCACCTCCGGTCCGGTCCGCGGTCTGCTTGCCCGGGCCATTGTCATCATCGACGGCACCGGCAAGGTCGGTTATTGCCAGCTGGTGCCGGAGATTGCCCAGGAGCCTGATTACGCCGCCGCCCTGCAGGCGCTTTCCGGCCTGGCATGAAAAGGGCTGTGCCGATGAAGACACGCTGTCCCTTTTCCTTTCTCTTCCTGCCGCTGCTGGCCGCCGCAGTGCTTCTCACCGCCTGCGGCGACAACCGCCGGCCTGCCGCGCCGGCCAAAGCGACAATCAACCAGCCGGCCCCGCCGTTCTCGCTCACCGATATTCAGGGGAAAAAGTGGAATCTCGCTGATCTGCGGGGCAAGGTGGTCTTTATCAACTTCTGGGCCACCTGGTGCCCGCCCTGCCAGGAGGAACTGCCTTCCATGGAGGCGCTGCACCGGGGTATGGCCAAGTCCCCCTTTCAGATGATCACCATTCTCAGCAATGATCGTCCGGAACTGGCCGCCAGTCTGGCCGACAAACGAGGATACACCTTCCCCGTTCTCCTCGATCCGGAGTCACGGGTCGCCGCGGCCTACGGCATCACCGGCGTGCCGGAAACCTACATTATCGATGCGCAGGGCATTCTGCGGGAAAAACACATCGGCCCGCGGGACTGGAATTCCCAAGGCGCCTGGCGGATGATCGCGGGCTATCTCCCTCCTCGGCCAGGAACGCCGCAGCCCTGATCATCGACCCTATTTTTGCCAGACGGAGGAGATAAACAAAAAAAAACGCCTTTTTGACTTAGGTCAAGGACGACCTTCCCGTAACAGGGTACCCTGGTCTTACAGAAAGAACAGTGCTGTCATTATCGAAACCACATATCACTGACCATCACTACACGAGGAGACAAAAACATGTTCTGTAACCAGTGCGAACAAACGGCCAAGGGTATTGGATGCACCGTCATGGGCGTCTGCGGAAAGAATGAAGGACTCGCCGACCTGGAGGATCTGCTCACCCACGCGGTGCAGGGTCTCTGCCTGGTGGCCAGCGCGGGCCGCAAGGTCGGTGTCGCTGACAACAAGGTGGACCGTTTTGTCTGCGAGGCGATCTTCGCCTGCCTGACCAACGTCGATTTCGATCCGGCCCGCTTCCAGGCATGGATCAGCAAAACCGTGACCCTGCGCGAAGAACTTAAAGCCAAAGTCAAGGCCGCCGGCGGCACAGTCGATTTTCCCGCAGCCGCCGCCACCCTTACCCCGGCAGGCTCCCTTGCCGGCCTCGAGGCCCAGGGCGCGGCGCTGAACTTTCTCCAGACCCTCGACGCCAACGACGATCTCCGTTCGCTCAAACAGATCATTCTCTTCGGCCTGCGCGGTCTGGCCGCCTATACCGACCATGCCGCCATCCTCGGTCAGGAGGACGACGCGGTCTATGCCTTTCTCCACGAGGCCATGGCCAAACTGACCATGAACCTGGGCCTCGACGAGCTGGTCGCCCTCGCCATGGAGGTCGGCAAGACCAACCTGCGGGCCATGGAGCTGCTCGACGCCGGCAACACCGGCACCTACGGTCATCCGGTCCCCACCGCCGTACCGCTCGGCCCCAAGGCCGGCAAGGCCATCCTCGTTTCGGGCCATGATCTGAAGGATCTCGCCATGCTGCTCGAACAGACGGCTGGCAAGGGCATCAATGTCTACACCCACGGCGAGATGCTGCCCTGCCACGGCTATCCGGAGCTGAAAAAGCATCCCCATTTTTACGGCCATTACGGCACCGCCTGGCAGAATCAGCAGCGGGAGATGGCGGAATTCCCGGGCGCCATCCTCTTTACCACCAACTGTATCCAGAAGCCGAAGGATTCCTACAAGGCCAACGTCTTCACCACCGGCCTGGTCGGCTGGCCGGACGTTACCCATATCGGCGACAGCAAGGATTTCACCCCGGTCATCGAACGGGCCCTGGCCCTGCCCGGCTTCCCCGCCACCGAGGATAAAGGGTCGGTCATGGTCGGTTTTGCCCGCAACACCGTGCTCGGCGTCGCCGACAAGGTCATCGGCGCGGTAAAGGCAAAGGCGATCCGCCACTTTTTCCTGGTCGGCGGCTGCGACGGCGCCAAGCCGGGCCGCAACTACTACACCGAGCTGGTGGAGAAGATCCCCTCCGACTGCATGGTGCTGACCCTGGCCTGCGGCAAGTTCCGCTTCTTTGACAAGAACCTCGGTGATATCGGCGGCATTCCCCGCCTCCTCGATATCGGCCAGTGCAACGACGCCTACTCGGCCATCCAGATCGCCGTGGCCCTGGCCGGCGCCTTCGAGTGCGGGGTCAACGACCTGCCGCTGTCGCTCATTCTCTCCTGGTACGAGCAGAAGGCGGTGGTCATCCTCCTGACCCTGCTCAGCCTCGGCATCAGGGATATCCGCCTCGGTCCGTCGCTGCCGGCCTTCATCTCGCCGAACGTGCTTAATGTCCTGGTGGAGAATTTCGCCATCAAGCCCATTGCTGCTACCCCGGAGGAGGATCTCAAGGCCATTCTCGGCTAACGGCAACGACCCTTTCGCAAGCGACACAAAAAAATCCCGGTCCACGATCCGCAAGGATCCGGCCGGGATTTTTTTGTACGCGCCTTCCCGTTCACCACAAAGCGCACGGAGCACGCAGAGATAACATATTTTTGACAAACCCGTAAAAAGTCTTTTTTCACCACAGAGCGCAGAGAAAAAATCTTTAATTATAATTAGTTATCTCTGTGCGCTCTGCGGTCTCTGTGGTTAATTTTCAGTTTTTACGATTCCATCATTTTTCAATCAGTTATCTCCGTGTGCTCGGTGGTCTCAGTGGTTTGTTTTCAGTTTTTCGAGGGAAATCACCGGAGAATCACCAAAGAGGGATCATACTCCTCCGGCGGGACAAAGCCGAGCAGGGTGCAGATCGTCGCCGCCACGTTGCTTAAGCCCGGAGCGACGACGCCGGCCAGGACAAAGGCGTTGCCGCCGGAAAAATCCTTGACGATGAAGGGCACCGGATTTTTGGTGTGGGCCACCATCGGGGAGCGCACCCCCTTCTTCTCGGTCCACATGCAGTCGGCATTGCCGTGGTCGGCGGTGATGATCGCTACCCCGCCGGCCTTCTCCACCGCTTTCAGCAGCCGGCCGAGGCTTAGGTCAACCGTTTCCACCGCGATGCGCACCGCGGCCGGCACCCCGGTGTGGCCAACCATGTCGCCGTTGGCGTAATTGAGGCGGATGAATTTATAGGCGCCCTCGCCAATCGCCCTGATCACCTGATCGGTGATCTCCGCCGCCTTCATCCAGGGCCGCAGGTGAAAGGCGATATTATCCGAGGGGATCTCCACGTATTTTTCCAGTCTCTCGTCGATGTAGCCCGAGTTGTTGCCGTTCCAGAAATAGGTGACGTGGCCGTACTTCTGGGTTTCGGAAATGGCAAACGATGGCACCCCCGCGACGCAGAGATACTGGCCCAGGGTGCGGTCGATGGCCGGCGGCTCGACAAGGTAGTTGCGGGGAATGTGGGAATCGCCGTCATACTCCATCATGCCGGCGTAGAAGACCGCGGGCCGCCGCTTGCGGTCGAATTCGGTGAATTCCGTCTCGTCAAAGGCGCGGGACAGCTCGATGGCACGGTCGCCGCGGAAGTTGAAGAGCACCACCGCGTCGCCGTCCTCGATGGCACCGACCGGCCTGTTGTTTTCAGCGATGACGAAGCTGTCCATATACTGATCGGTGATGTCGGGATTTTCCGCGTAATAGGTGCGGATCGCCTCGCAGGCGGAGGAGAAGAAACGGCCCTCCCCCAGCACATGGGCCTGCCAGCCCCTTTCCACCACCCGCCAGTCGGCGTTGTAGCGATCCATGGTGGTGACCATCCGGCCGCCGCCGGAGGCGATCCGATAACTGCGGCCATCAGTGGACAATGCGTCCAGCTTTGCCTCTAGGGGCTCGAAATAGTCGAGCGCGCTTTTCTCGCCGACATCGCGACCGTCGAGCAGGCCATGGACCCGCACCCGGGCAAAGCCCTCGCCGGCGCAGCGGTCGAGGATGGCATAAAGATGATCGATGTGGCTGTGGACATTACCGTCCGACACCATGCCGATGAGATGGAGGGTGCCCCCGTCGTTGGCCCGCCGGCGGATCTCCTCCCAGGCCTTGCCGGCAAAAATCGATCCGCCGGCAATGGCCTCGCTGACCAGCTTGGCCCCCTGGGCAAAAACCCGGCCGGCGCCGAGGGCGTTGTGGCCGACCTCGGAGTTGCCCATGTCATCGTCGGACGGCATGCCCACCGCGGTGCCGTGCGCCTTCAGGCGAGTAAAAAGCGGCTCCCGCAACAGCTCGTCCAGCACCGGGGTATAGGCCATGAAGACGCCGTCGCTTTCATCCTGCCGGCCGATGCCGACCCCATCCATGATCACCAGCACCACCGGCCCGGCGAACGGCTGATAGCCGGCATTTTTTTTCAACTGCATATCACCCATTATGTTCTCCTTGTTTTTCATCATGGTTTGCCCGGCAAGCAATCTCCTCGCCCCCGGCGGCAACCGCGGCCTCGCGCCGTTTCTTCTGGATACAGGTATGGACGATCTCCATCTCCTCCTGATCGAGGGTTTCGTTGACGAGCAGCATCTCGGCAAGATGGGCAAGAAAATCCTTTTCCCGCTTCAAAATGAGCAGGGCCTGGCTGTAACAGTCATCGATGATCTTTTTCACTTCCCGGTCGATGTGGCGGGCCGTCTCCTCACTGTAAGCGGTGTGCAACCCCTTGCCGCCGATAAAGCCACCGTTGTCCCGCGAATAGGAAACCGCGCCGATCACCGGGTTCATGCCCCAGCGGCACACCATCTTGTTGGCGATCTCCACCGCCTGGTGCAGATCGTCCTCGGCGCCGGTGGTCTGCTGGTTGAAGCAGATCTCCTCCGCCGCCCGGCCGCCCATGAAGATGGCGATTCTGCTGAGCAGATACTCCTTGGAATAGGCATGGCGATCGGCCAGGGGCAGTTGCAGGGTATGGCCCAGGGCCCGGCCCCGAGGGATGATGGAGATCTTGTGGATCGGGTCCGCCTCCGGGACAAAGCGGGCGACAATGGCGTGGCCCGCCTCGTGAAAGGCCATGGTCCGCCGGTCCTTGTCGCTGATGACCATGCCCTTGCGCTCGATCCCCATGAGAATCCGGTCCCGGGCCACTTCGAAATCACTCGTCTCCACCGCCTGCTTGCCCTGGCGGCCGGCGATGATCGCCGCCTCGTTGACCAGCGAGGCCAATTCCGCGCCGGTAAAACCAGGGGTGGAGCGAGCGATGGCGTCAAGCTCGACCTTCGGGGAGAGGGCGATCTTTTTGGCGTGGACCCCGAGGATCTTCAAGCGGCCCTTGACATCCGGCGGCAGGATGTTGATCTGTCGGTCAAAGCGGCCGGAGCGGAGCAGGGCCGGATCGAGGATGTCCGGCCGGTTGGTGGCGGCCAGCAGGATGACGGTCTCCGACGAGCTGAAGCCGTCCATCTCCACCAGCAAGGCGTTCAAGGTCTGGCCCCGCTCCTCCTGGCCGGCGCTGCCGCCGGCCGCGCCGCGATGGCCGCCGACCGCGTCGATCTCGTCGATGAAGATGATACACGGCGCGTTTTTCTTCGCCTCGCTGAACAGATCCCGCACCCGGGAGGCGCCGACCCCGACAAACATCTCGACAAAATCCGAACCGCTGATGCTGTAAAACGGCACCCCGGCCTCACCGGCCACGGCCCGGGCCAGCAGGGTCTTGCCGGTGCCCGGCGGCCCCTGGAAGAGAATACCCTTGGGGATGTTCGCCCCGAGCCGATTGAACTTTTCCGGTTTCCGGAGGAAATCGACGATCTCCCGCAACTCCTCCTTGGCCTCCGGAATACCGGCGACATCCTTGAAGGTGACCGGCTTGCCGCCCTTCTGGAAGGTGATGGCCTTTTCCTGGCCGAATTTCCCGTTTTTTTTGCGATGGCGCTTGCGGATCGCTCGCAGGGTCAGCCAAGCGGCGGCAAAGATGATGAGCGACAGCACCAGGGAAAATATCTCGGTGCGCAGGGAACGAGGCGCCCCGCCCGCCTGAATGGTGATGTTTTTTTCCAGCAGCCTGGGGATGAGGCCGGGCACGTCCGGGGAGACGGTGGTATATTTTTTCCCCTCATGATCAACCAGAGAGACGATGCCGCCCTGCATGCGGATCTCCGTCACCTCACTGATTTCATTACGGGAGAGCCTGTCAAGGAAATCAGCGTAACTCATGACCGGCGGCTCCGCGGCGGCGCGGACAGACCCGGCGTTCGCCAACAGCAATTGGCCTGCCAGGGCAACGACAACAATGACGCGCATCACGTGCAGCATGATCCACCTCCCCATGACGGCAATGACAGCAACGGGGTTTAGCCGTCCAATCCGCCCCCTGTGCCGGCCTTCCGCAGCCGACCGGCGATCAACCAGCCATAGACTCCGGCATTGACAACAATCACGGCAACGCCCAGGCCGATCTGCACCGCCGGGGTGAGTCCGGCGGGGTAAATGATCGGCAACAGATAATGGGCGATGAACCCCTCCTCCCCCGGCCCATTTCCCTGCCGCAACCGCTCCTCAAGCGGCGTAAGCGGGCAGATGCGGCCGGTGAATTCGATAAAGGCGCCCCATCCGGCCGCCGGCAAATGGACAAGGGCCAGGCGCGGCCAGCGAAAGGCGAGCAGGCCGCCGGCCACGACAAAGACGATAAAGGCCAGATGCACGATGGTGACCGCGTCGGCGGCGATGCTGCGCAACACCTCTTTGTCTCCTCTTTCATTTCCATGTTAGGCCGGAACGGTCCGAGCGCTGATGGGAGCACTCTATCCAAAGGTCGGCAACCCAACGGATCACCAATCCATTGTAACATAAAGGTAGGGGGAGACGGCAAAAGAAATGAGGGACAAATCTCTTCGATGACCAGGTCAATTCGGTCATTGCGGTGCCAATGAAAAAACGGCAAAAGAGCTAGACGGTCGTAATCCCTTCGATGATCAGGTCAATTCTATGACGGCTTCGCTGGTCTGCGACAGTTTCGCCATGATGCGTCCCAGGCCGAAGCGCCTTTTCCCTTGTCCAAATTTTCCTTCAATGGGAATGCGATCGATTTCATCCTAGCGCTGTTGCCGTCTGACGTTTCGCAGATTCACCGCATTCTCCTCCGTCTTCTTTATTGGCCGACCAAGCGAAGGGCCGACTCCACTCCTGGAATAGGCAGAATAATGCCCCGGCTTAAGATCACTACGCCAGAAATGGATTAATTCTGGCAGCTCCGGCGTTGAAAATTTTCCCGCCGGTCCAAATTTTCAGGGAAAATCCAGGGGACCCCACGGATTCACCTGATTATTTTTCCTTCTTTTTTGTTTGCCTTAATTGCAACGGTCCTCAACAATAGTATCTGCCTTTCAAATCACATTTCTCATATGCCGGACAGGTGCCACAAACATCATAACGGACCTGGTCTTCAGCGCCCCAAAGTCCACGGGCCGTCAGCAGACACCGGAGCGTGCAGTCGTTGCACGATGCCGGCTCCGTCGCGCGAACAAGTGTCCAGTTGTCCTTTTCAAGCAGGACTTGTTTCTTGCTGTTGCACGATTCACAAAGAAACTGAAAATGCACAGTGCCCTCTTTGTCTTTTTTTTTCCAAGTCGCCATATTTTTTACCTCGCGGTATGGAGAGCGGCCCTATGGCTCCAACGATATCTCGCCGGTCGGCCCGCATCTCGGGATACGCCTTCACTTGAAATCTCAAGTTTCCGACTTGCCATCACTGGCGTTTTCCCAAAATAACATAATGAAATTATTAAAGTAAAGAATCCGGTCCCAGAGGGCCGGCTTTGGTCACCCCCTTAGGGGTTACTTTACATTGCCCCATCAGGAGGCAAGGACGGTTGTCTGCAATTTATGCGTCAAACTCATCTTCTCCAGTTAGAAAAAATAATTAAATGATTTCTGCACAATACGCCATGCAAAAAAATGTTGGCACTCCTCACATGACGAACTTGATGGACGAAGCCGCTACGCGGCAGACAAGTCCCGAGCGAACCTGTTGTTGATTTTCACTTTAGCTGACACAAATTTTTCTGATTATTGAGGTTCTTGCAAAATGAACTTTGAATAATGTTGCTGACCGCCCATATGGAGCCAATAGGAGATCGCCTTAATGGCGCCACATGGTGATCGGGTTAATGGAGCCACCGCCTGATCGCCTTAATGGGGCCATCTCATGATCGGTCTAATGGCGCCACTTTGATTATTCTTGTCTCTCGGACTTTTCGAAAACCGGGTGTATCTTCCTGATTTTTTTTCAGGAGGACTACCCCATGGCCAATCGGAGGTTCGAGATGTACCAGTTTCACCAAATCCTTTCCCGTATGCGGCTGGGTGACTCCGACCGCGATCTTGCCCGCGCCAAGCTCATTGGCCGCAAAAAAGCCGCCAGGTTCCGTCTGGTTGCTGAAGAGCAGGGCTGGCTTAACCCAACTATTCCCATCCCGGATATGCAGCAACTGGCTGCCGCCCTTATTCCATCCCGACCAAAACCTGCCGTCACCTCACTCGTCGAGCCGCACCGGTCTGAAAGAGGGTCACTGAAAGAGGGTCAAGTCGGCTGTTGACTTCTTTTTTCTTTTTCGTTACCATCATCCCATGTCCAGACCATTACGCTTAGAATATCCCGGCGCCTGGTATCATGTCATGAACCGGGGCAGAAGACGGGAGGAGATTTTCCCCACCCGCCAGGACCATGAAACCTTCCTGGAGGTGCTCCGGGAAACGGTGACGAACTGGAATCTCCAGATAGCGGCCTACTGTCTGATGGGCAACCATTACCATCTGCTGGTCCACACCCCGGACGGCAACCTCTCCCGCGGCATGCGCCATCTCAACGGGATCTACACCCAACGTTTCAACCGGTGCCATAAAAAAGATGGCCCGCTCTTCCGCGGCCGCTACAAGGCGATTCTGGTCGATGCCGACAGCTATCTGCTTGACGTGCTGCGCTATATCCACCGAAATCCCCTGGAGGCGGGCATCGTCGAGACGCTGGCCGATTACGAATGGAGCAGCCACCACGGTTATCTATCCAGGGCGAAGAAGTGGGACTGGCTCGTGAAGGATGCGGTGCTTGCCATGCTCTCCCCTTACCGGAACAGGCGGCGGGCGGCCTATGTCGATTTCATCTCGCAAGGCGTGCCGGAGGAGGTCGAACGGTTTTATTCCCTGAAGAAGCTGCCGTCGATCCTGGGTCCCGATTCCTTTAAGGAACGGGTGAGCGACGATTTCCGCCACCTTCGTTTTCACCGGGAAATCCCCGATTCGCGGGAGCTTGCCCCGGCCCCGGAGAAGATCATCGACCTTGTCTGCCGCCATTTTGCGATCAGCGGTGACGAGCTTGCCGTTTCCCGGCGGGGGGAGGAAAACATCCCCCGCGATCTTGCCATCTGGCTGGTTCGTCGCGCCTGCCGGGAGACCCTGGTCAATGTCGGCCGCCATTTCGCCATCGACAACTACAGCACGGTGAGCAGCGCCCTGCAGCGGGTCAAGGAAAGGAAAGAGAGCGATCGCAAGGTGGCCGCTCAGCTGCGGCGGCTGGAAGAAAAAGTAGAGAACATCCTCAAAAAGACCTGACTTTCCATGGATGAAAGACATTACATCGTGGCCGGCAGCCTCATCGACGGCAGCGGCGGCGCGGCGCGGCGCAACGTCATGCTGACGGTGCAAAACGGCATCATCAGCGGGATCGCCCCGGCGGCTACCCTGCCGCGCGCCGAGAAAACCGCATTCGTCGATCTCTCCCACTGCGTCATTGTCCCGGCCCTGGTTGATTGCAGCATCACCCTGACCCGTTCGCCCTCCCTCCACCTGGCGGATTCAGCCGACATGGCGATTGATCCGGCCCAGCAGATTGCCATGCTGGAACACCATGTCCGTTACTGCCATGGCCACGGCGTGCTGGGGGTGGCGGACAGCAATGACAGCACCGGTCTGGTCGCTTGCTGGCGCAGGGAGACAGGGCAAAAAGCCCTGATTGAGGTGCGGACGGGCGCTTCTCCCCGGTCTGGTGACGACGAAGCACCGGCCGCCAAGCGGCTGGACCATGATTTTCTCAGGATCACCTATGGCGGCGGCATCGATGACGAGCAAGCGCCGGCCGCCGGGCTTGATCATCCGGAGCTATGCCGCCTGCTCCGGCAGCGAGGGGGGAAAAAGGCGGTGGTGATGGCCAATGGCCGGCAACGGGTGGCAGAGGCCCTTGCCGCCGGGTGTGATGCCATCGAACAGGGATACGGCATGGGCGAAGACAATCTCCGCTTGATGGCGGAGAAAAATGTCCTGTGGATCCCAAGCGTGGTGCGGGCCAAAAACGGACTGGACGGCGCAGCGGGCGGCGGCGCGGTCTGCTGCCGTTTTTCCCAGCGCTATGTGGCGCCGGGCAAGGCGGCCCCCGGCGCGGAGGAGTTCTGGAAAAAGACCCTTGCCGAACAGCTGGCCCTGCTGTGCGCCGCCAGAAAAATGGGGGTACCGGTGGCCACCGGTACCGGTGCCGGCAGCGCCGGCATCCTCCATGGCGAGGCGCTGGTCGAGGAGATAAAGCTCTTCATCCGGGCCGGCTATAAACTGGAGGAGGCGATCCGCTGCGCCTCGACAAACGGCGCCGCCTTCTTTGGCATGGAAAAAGCGGGCCTGCTTGCCGTCGGGAGACGTGCGACATTTCTGGTCGCCAGGGGAACAGTGGGCCAGCTGCCGAGGAAACTCGCCTATCTGGAAGGCATCTTTATCGACGGCGTCCCCAGCCCCGCCTATCACAAGCATCCGCTCATCATGGGCCGGAGCGGCGCGCACCAGCAGGCGCCTCACACCAGCCCATAATCAAACCACCGTTTTACAGCTCACCGGTAAACAGCGCCGCCTTGGCGTAAAATTTCTCAACATAATCACGGACCATCCGGCGGGCGGAAAAACGGGCCGCGGTGCTCTTCACCGCATTTTTCATCACCCGTACCCAGCCGCCGGGAATGCCGCTTTCATCGACCCGGTAATAAAGCGGAATGATGTCCTCCTCCAGCACCCGGTAAAGGGCCTCGCTGTCACGGGCCGCCCGCCCTTCCCCGTCGCCGCCGCCATCGAAGATCCAGCCGTTTTCACCGTTGTACCCCTCCAGCCACCAGCCGTCCGGAATGCTGACCTGGGGCACGCCGTTCAATGCCGCCTTCATGCCGCTGGTGCCGCACGCCTCCATCGGCGGGATCGGGTTATTGAGCCAAACATCGACGCCATGGACCAGGTACTGGGCAAACTGCTCGCCGTAATCCTCGACAAAGGCAAGCCGGCCGCCGAAATCGGGATTGCGGCAGGCATTGAAGATTTTCTGCAACAGCTGTTTGCCCGCCTCGTCGTCCGGATGGGCCTTGCCGGCAAAGACGATCTGCACCGGCTGATCGGCATTGGTGAGCAGGGCCTGCAGACGACGCTCGTCCTGGAGAATGAGATCAGCCCGCTTGTAGGTGGCAAAACGCCGGGCAAAGCCGATGGTCAGCACCGAGGGATCGAGAAAGATGCCGCCGGTCAGCGGGATGGAGGGATGGGTCCGCTCGCCGGCCCAGCGCTGTCGCGCCTTTTCCCGGATAAGATTAAAGAGCTTGATCTTGAGCCACATATGGGTCTTCCACATCTCCTCATCCGGGATCTCGTCGATCATCTCCCAGAGATAGGAATTGTCGTGATCCTCCAGCCAGTCCGAGCCCAGATAGGTATTAAACAGCAGCTCGAATTTCGGCTCGATCCAGGTGGGGACATGGATGCCGTTGGTGACAAAATCGATGGGCGGCCGCGCCGTCGCTTCCGCCTGTGGCCAGAGCCCCTGCCACATCCGATTCGCCACCTCGGCGTGCTTTCTGCTCACCCCGTTGCGATGACCGGCCAGTCGCAGTGCGAGTACCGTCATGTTGAATCCTCCCTCCGGGAAAGCGGGATGGGCGCCGAGTTGCAGAAAGGTCTCGCGGCCCATGCCAAGGGAGGGCCAGAACGGCTGAAAATATTTCTCCAGCAGGGCGTTCGGAAAGACGTCATGACCGGCGGGAACCGGGGTATGGGTGGTGAATATGGTGGTGCGGCTGACATGGTGCAGGGCTTGCGGCAAGGTCATGCCGGCCTGCAGGTCGTCCCGCAGCCGCTCCAGCAGGGCAAAGGCGGCGTGGCCCTCGTTGAGATGAACGCTGGAACAGGAAATACCGAGCACCTCCAGTACCTCCATGCCGCCGATGCCGAGGACGATCTCCTGTTGCAGCCGCTTTTCCAGATCGCCGGTGTATAGGCGGGAGGAGATGATGCGATAGACAGGGTCGTTGATCTCAATATCGGTATCGAGCAGATAGAGGGGAACGCGGCCCACGTCCACCTTCCAGACCGCCACATGAATCGGCGGATCAAAAAGCGGCACCCGCACGACAAGGTGCTCTCCCTTTCCATCCCGTACCTTGGCGATGGAGGCCTGGCAGCGGTCGAGCCGGATGTGGATACTCTCCTGCATGCCGTCGTCATTGATGCGCTGATGGAGATAGCCCTCCGGATACATGAAGCCGACCGCCACCAGCGGCACATTGAGATCGCTGCACTCCTTGAGAAAGTCGCCGGCGAGAAAGCCGAGGCCGCCGGCGTAAAAGGGCAACGAATGGTGGAGACCGTACTCGGCGCTGAAATAGACGATTTTGTTGTGGCGCTGATCGCACTTTTCCGGAAAGAGGGGGCAGCCCTGGCGGGCCATGTAACGCCGGAAACGGGACATGACCAGGTCGTAATAGCGACGATACTCCGGGCTGTTCGCCGCAGCCTCCAGTGCCTGGCGGGAAACCTCGCGCAACATTCTGTCCGGGTTGTGGACGCTCGCCTTCCAGGCCCGCCGGCTGATCATTTTAAACAACGCCCGGGCAGCCGGGTGCCAGCTCCACCAGAGGTTTTCCGCCAGATCGGCAAGCCCGGCCAGGGAGACGGGCAGGTTGGGAAACTCCTGCGACACATTATGATTGTTCATACTGCTCCCCTGCCTTTATTGTGTTGTTTCATCGCCGCCTCAGTTCCTCCAGCTCCTCCAGCAGATCGACGATGAGCGCCGCTCCCGGCAGATTGACCCGCAGATCCTGCTGCAGGCGAATCGCCACCTTGACCCGGCGCAGCTCAGCGGCGGAGAAACACCATTGGCCATCACTTTCACCCTGCGGCTCGATCAACCCCTCGTCGATCATGGCCACCACCATCTGCTGTTCGATGGCGCAGATCCGGCAAAGATCAGCGAGGGAGAGGACGGCCTGTTCATCGAGCACCATGCCGACAAGGTCGTTCTCTGTCAGGTCGTATCTGGTCAGATCGCCCATGTTCATCCTCCGAGAGTGGCGCGCGGATTGAAAGGCATGGCAACGGCCATTTGCCGGTACAGCTCCCGCTCCGCCTCGGTGGTCGGCTTCGGCACCACCACCTTAAGTATGATAAACTGATCGCCAGGGATGCGGCCCGGCAGCCCCTTGTGCTTCAGGCGCAGCTTCTGCCCGGACTGGGAGCCGGGCGGAAGCTTCATCTCCACCCGGCCGCCCAGGGTCGGCACGGTAACAGTGGCGCCAAGGGCCGCCTCCCACGGGGTGATCGGCAGTTCCAGCGTGACATCACGTTTATTGACCTGAAAGAGGGGATGGGGATTGAAACGGATCTCGATATAGAGATCACCGCGCCCTCCCCCGCCCAGTCCGATCCCGCCCTGCTCAGCCAGGCGGATGAGCTGTCCTTCAGTGATGCCCTTGGGAATCCGGACCTGCAGGGTCTCCGGCCGGACATTGAGGTGGCCGCTGCCGTCCATTGCCGCGCTGCTCAGGGTAATGGTGCGGACCGCGCCGTGATAGGAATCTTCCAGGTCGATGGCCAATCTGGCATGCTGATCCTCACCCCGCCCCCGCAGCGGTTCTCTCAGGCCGGTAAAGGTGCGGGCCCCTGTTCCGCGCCCAAAGAGCTGTTCGAAGAAATCACTGAAGGCCGACTCGCCGGCGCCGAAATCGCCACCCGTCGAAAAGGAAAATTCGCTCTGCCAGCCAGGCGGCGGCCGAAACTCCTGACCCTCCTGCCAGCCGGAACCGACCTTGTCATAGGCGGCCCGCTTTTCCGGGTCCTTCAGTACCTCGTAGGCCTCGCCGATCTCTTTGAACCGTTTTTCCGCCTCGGGATCCTTGCTGATATCCGGATGAAACTTACGGGCCAGCTTGCGATAGGCCCGCTTGATCTCATCCGGACTGGCGGTTTTCTCGACACCGAGGGTTTTGTAATAATCCTTGAATTCCACCCTTCTCCCTCAGTCTTCGGTGGAACCGGCCGCCGCACCGGGCTGCAACTTCCTGTTCAGCATGATGCGGGCATCGGCAACAACACAGCCCGTGGCCGAACAGAAGAGAGGGTTGACGTCCACCGACTCGATATAGGGGGCAATCTCTCCCATCAGGGATGAAAAGGCGAGGACACAGGCAAGGAGTTTGTCCCGGTCGACCGGGGTGCCGCCCCGATAACCGGTCAGCAACCTGCCTCCTTTCAGCTCACTGAGCATGGAAAGAACATCATCAGCGGCCAGGGGGGCCATACGGATGGCGACATCCCCGTAGACCTCCACTGCCGTGCCGCCGATCCCGAGCAGCACCACCGGCCCGAACTGATGGTCAATGGTGGCGCCGACGATGAGTTCATGTCCGTTCGCCATTTCCTCGACCAGGATGCCGGCAAAATCGGCGACCGTCGCCACCCGCCGATAAAAGGCGGTAAGTTCCGCCGCATCCCTGATACCGGCCGCCACCCCGCCGACCTCCGACTTGTGAATAATGGCCGGGGAAACCACTTTGGCCGCCACCGGATAACCGATGGCAGCGGCATCGGTCAGGGCCTGATCAAGGTCGCGGGCCCAGGAAAAACGGGGCACCGGCAGGCCGGCCAGGGAAAAAAGGCGTTTCGCCTCGGGCTCCATCACCCAGCCATGCACCAGGGATCTGTTCAATATCTCGACAATTTCTCGATCTAACACAGTCGGCATCTCCTCAGTACCTGGGTCATGCGCACCGCGCTTTCGATGGATGACGCCACTGGCACCCGATTGAGTTCAAAGCCCTCGATCAGCATCTGGTATTTTTCGATGTGCGGGACATAGGCGACCAGGGGTTTGCCATGGCGGCGATAGACCTTGCTGAGCCGGGCACCGAGATCCGAGCTGATCCCGGGCAGATAGGGCAGCATGAGCAGAAGGATGGCGTCGATGTCATCGATGACGCACATGGCATCAACCACGGCGACAAAATCGTTTTCCACCGCGCTGCCGGTGAGATCAACGGGATTGGCCACCGAGGCGATCGGGCGAATGGTGTCCGAAAGTGAACCGGTCAGCCGAGCGCGGATATCATCGCTGAAAGATGGCACGGTGAGGCCGGCGGCGACACAGGCGTCCACGGCAATGGCGCCATGGCCACCGCTGCCGCTGATCACCCCGACCCGTCCCTGGATGGTGGTCTGCGGATAACAGCTCAAGGCCTCGCAGCAGGAGACGAGATCCACCTCGTTACCCGCCTCGATAATGCCATGCTGGGCCAGCACCGAGGAAAAAACCCGGTAATCGCCGGCCAGGGAGGCGGTGTGGCTCGACACCGCCCGGCTACCCTCGCTGGTCTTGCCCGCCTTCAGCACAATGATCGGCTTGCGACAACGACGGGCCAAGGTGACGAATTCACGGCCCTCGTTTTCACCGAAACCTTCGACATAAAAGGCGATAACCCGAGTATTGGGGTCGTTTTCAAGAAATTCGAGCAGTTGCAGCTCGCGGATCAGGGCCTTGTTGCCAATGCTGACCGCGCAGGAAACCCCGACCCCCTCCCGGGCAAACTTGACGAGCAGATCAACGAGAACGCCGCCGCTCTGGCTGACAATCGCCACGTCGCCGGCCTCGGGCTGCACCATCCGCTCAGGTGGGAGGAAGAAGGTATCGATCACCCCCGGAATATACACCCCGAGGCAGTTTGGGCCGATGAAGGGAAAAGCGGCAGAGATGGCCAAATCGACCAGCCGTTGCTGCAGGTCGGCCTCACCTGCCTCGGCAAAGCCGCCGGAGATGATGATCGCCCCCCCTGTCCCGGCGGCAATGCACTGCGCCAGCACCTCAGGCACATATTCGGCCCGCACCGCGATAACGGCCAGATCGACCGACCCCGGCACGGCGGAGATGGAGGGATAGACGGTTTCGCCGTCCAGCCGGCCGCCCTTGACGTTAACGGCCGCGGCGGCGACCGGATAGCGGAGCAGATTCTTGGCAAAGATGACATTGGCCGGATGGCGGTCGTTCGTCGCTGAAACACCGATGACCGCCAGCGAACGGGGATGAAAAAGGCGGGAGAGATCCATCGTCAGCCTCCTCCGCCGGTCGGCGGTTCGATCATGTCGCGTTTTTCACTGCCGACTCTGCCGACTCTGCCGGCCTGCAAGGTGGCCAGCAGATAGCCAATCAGTATGCCGATGGCAAAGACAAGAAAAATGAGCAGGGCACGGGAGAGAGAGAGGTGCCAGAAAAAGAAACGGATATCGACCGATTCCGTATTCTGCAGGGTAAAGACAACCACCCCCAGTAACAGCGCAACAAAAAGTCCGAGCTTGGCGTTCATGCCTCCTGCCTTTTAAAAAGGGTCAAAAAATCAACTTCTGCCAACGAGCACGCCCCATGGTCAGCCGGACATAAGGGTATTGGATATCAGTATAGCAAAAAAAGGGAAAACCCCAAAGGAATTGTCACACGACAAAGGGGTGGGGCGGCATCTGTGTCCGCAGCGGCAAAAAAGATGGTCTCGTAAACTGAAAATTAACCACAGAGACCACAGAGCACCCAGAGACAACTGATTGTAATAAAATATTTTTTCTCTGCGCTCTCAGTGTGCTCTGTGGTGAAAAAAAACTTTTTGCGGATTTGTCAAAAAACGGATCGGTCAAAATGGTGTTTTCTCGGCCACAGCATTTTCAACGGTAGACATCGCCCGCAATTTGCGATAGGATTTTTTTTATCCCCCACAAAAAAATATTTCGTGGCGCAATCGACACAGATCGACCGAATCGCAGAAAGACCATTTGCCCGTGGTTTTTCCTGAAGATGGAGACGATCCCCATGACTATTTCCTATCAATTCGGTGCCCGGATCCTCCCGGACGGACAAGTTGTTTTTCGCCTTTGGGCTCCGTCTGCCGAAAAAGTCGAGCTTTTCATCGAGACGAATGGCACAAACAGTCATTATCTCATGGAGCAGCAAGAGGGTGGGTGGTTTTTCTCTACCGTTCAGCCGCCAGGCTGCTTGTCCTGCCGATATTTTTTCAAAATCGATGATAACATCATGGTGCCCGATCCCGCCTCCCTCGCCCAGGAGCGGGACGTGCACGGCCCTTCCCTTCTCATCCCTGCCGGGAAAAACCGGGGAAAAGATGAAAAATGGCGTGGCCGGCCATGGTTCGAAACCATCATTTACGAGCTACATGTCGGCACCTTCACCGAATCGGGAACCTTCAAGGCTGCCGCCGAAAAACTCGACTATCTCGCCGATCTCGGCATCACCGCCATAGAACTGATGCCGTTGTCCGATTTTCCCGGACAACGGAACTGGGGTTATGACGGGGTTCTCCATTTTGCCCCTGCGCACTGTTACGGCGCTCCGGATGATCTTCGTTTTCTGATCGACTCAGCCCACGCCAGAAAACTCATGGTTTTTCTCGATGTCGTCTACAATCATTTCGGTCCGGAAGGAAACTATCTGTACTGCTACGCCAAACCTTTTTTCACGGACCGCCACAAAACCCCCTGGGGCAAGGCGATCAATTTCGATGGACGCCGGTCCGGTACGGTACGCCGCTTCTTTATCGAAAACGCCCTCTACTGGATCGAGGAGTTTGGCTTTGACGGTCTGCGAATTGATGCGGTGCATGCCATTTTCGACAACTCGGCCACCCATGTTCTCCATGAACTGGCTGAAGCCGTTGCCCAGGGACCAGGCCGCGATAGACACATTCACCTGATCCTGGAAAATGACGCGAACACGGCGCACTTTCTCCGCTGGCCGGGAGATCGTCGAGCAAACTGGTATGCGGCCCAGTGGAACGACGATATTCATCATGCCTTCCATACCCTTCTCACCGGAGAAACTGCCGGTTATTACAACGAATTCAGCTCTGCCGCCATCAATCACCTGGCTCGCTGCCTCACGGAAGGATTCGCCTGGCAGGGGGAGTCTTCACCTTTCCGGGGCGACAAACCACGGGGAGAACCGAGCGCCGACCTGCCGTTGACCAGCTTTATCTCCTTTTTGCAGAACCATGACCAAATCGGCAACCGCGCCATGGGTGAACGACTCGGTCACCTGACCGGGGAGGAAGCCCTGAAAGCTGCAACGGCCGCACTTATTCTCTCACCCTCCATTCCGATGATTTTCATGGGGCAGGAATGGTCAGCCTCCACCCCGTTCCTCTTTTTCTGTGATTTTGAACCGTCTCTCGCCGCCAAAATCACTGCGGGCCGGCGCCGGGAATTTGCCGCTTTTCCGGAATTCTCGTCGCCGGCCCGCAGAAAAAACATCCCCGACCCGTGCAGCGAAGAAACATTTCGCAGATCCCGACTCAACTGGCAGGAAAGTTCCAGTGCACACCATCAGCCCTGGCTTGCCTTACATCGCCATCTCTTTCAACTGCGCCGGGAAAAAATCATTCCCCTTCTTGAGGCGGTGTGTCCCGGAAAAGGCTCGTACCGCCTCCTCAACCGTACCGCTTTGCAGGCACAATGGCGGTTACGGGATGGCCGGATACTGCAACTCGACCTGAATCTCGGGGCAACCGAGATCACCGGGGTCAAGCACCCAACAGGAGATGTCATTTATACCACGGCGGCTCGGGAGAACACTCTGCCCCCCTTTTTCACCGGTTTCTCCGTAACCCGCGACAACCTGGAACAGCAGTACGGCCAAAACGATTTGCCAAACGGGACGAAATGAAATGGAAACACTGGACGGACTTGATCTGCTGGCCCATGAAGCGGGGATACAGCCGGGATATCTCGACCATAAAGGAATCTTTCATCCCACCTCTGCGGCAACCAAACTGGCCCTGCTCCAGGCCATGGGAGTGCTGGCTGAAGGTCGTGAGCCGGAATCGGTCGTGGCGGTCCGCAGAGAAAAAAGCCGACAACTCCTTCTGCCGAAAGTTCTTGTGGTCGGCGAGGACGAAATGCCATCAACCATCCCGCTCGTGCTCGATGAGGAGGAAACGGCCGGGCCGCTTCATTACTCCCTGGAGATCAACGGAGAAGAGCACTCCAGCGGCATTCTCCCTCCCGCTACCCTGATGTCGGCTGGCCAGAACACCAGTAACGCCCCTCTTTACAGGCGATTTCATTGTCACATTGCCGACAAAATTCCGCCAGGATACCACCGCCTGACCGTGACAACAACCCGGCGGGAGGACAGCACCTCACTGATTGTCGCGCCCACATGCTGTTATCTGCCGGAAAAGCTCAGCCAGGGTAAACGACTCTGGGGCATCGGTACAGAAGTGCCATCGCTTCGCTCCCGTCGGAACTGGGGAATCGGCGATTTTACCGATATCGAACAGCTTATCGATCTCACTGCCGATATCGGCGGTGATTTTGTCGCTCTTTCGCCCCTTCACGCCCTTTTCCCAACCAGTTCCAATCAGTGCATTCCCTTTTCCCCCTCAAGCAGGTTTTTCTGCAACTCCCTTTTTATCGATCCAGACCGCGTTGGAGACCGCCACGGGAGTTCTGCTCATCCGCCCTGGGCCACCACCGTTCTTTCGCAATGCCGGGCAAAGGAAGCAATCGATTACGACACTGTGGCCCGACTCAAACGCGAGGCCCTGCTGGCCGGCTACCAAAATTTTCACCAGGACCATCTCTCATCCCATTCGGAACAGGCGCATCAGTTCCGCCTTTTCAAGGAGAGAGGCGGCCCGACCCTCTCGAATCATGCGCTTTACGAGGCGTTACAGGATTTTTTTTCCGCCAGCGATCCGACGGTTCACGGCTGGCTCCAGTGGCCGCCGCAATTTCATCATCCGGAAAGCCAGGCAGTGAAACGATTTGCCCACCGCCATCATGACAAGGTGGAATTTCAGTGTTATGTGCTGTGGCAGTCGGAACTGCAACTTGCCTCCTGCGGCAACCGTTCTCTTTCCAGAAGACTTGGGGTCGGTCTTTGTCTGGAAATGGCGGCAGGCCCCGCAATCAATGGGGCTGAGGTCTGGTCGAATCAGCTTCTTTACACCACGGATGCGACAATCGGTTCCCCACCTGACGACACCCATCCGGACGGTATCGACCGCGGCCTGGCGCCACCCATCCCTTTCCGACTGGCCGAATCCGCCTATTCTCCCTTCAGTGCCCTTCTGCAGAGCACCATGCGCTTTGCCGGTGCCCTGCAGATTGTCAATCCCCAACAGTTTGATCGCCTGTTCTGGATACCACGCGGCGGCACGGCGAAAGACGGCGCCTATGTCAAATATCCCCTGGAAGATTTGCTGGCCGTTCTCGCCCTTGAAAGCGTGCGCAATCGATGTGTCGTTATTGCGGAAGCAGACGGACCGGCAGCGGAAGAAACCGAAAAAATTTTCAAGAAAAAAAAGATCTTTTTCAGCCGGTTCTTTTGCAACGCCAAAGAGGGGGATGCCAGTCCCGGCAACCCGCAGAACTTTCCTCAACATTCACTGACCATGGTTGCCCCTCTCGGCTACCCGACCCTGGCCTCCTTCTGGAAGGGTGATGATATTGTCCGGGATGATTTCGCGGCGTCTGACGTTTCTGAAAAAAAACGCAACGATATCCTCACCCGCCGGCAAACGGCCAGGACCATGATACTCTCGGCCCTTGACGAGCAAAAATTACTGCCCGCCGACACTGACGATTCCGCTCATACTCCGGAAATGACCGGTTCGCTCAGCCGAGCCGTTCACCGTTATCTTGCCCGCTCACCCGCCCTGCTGGTCATCGCCCGACTGGAGGATATCTTTCTTCTCCGCGGATACGGCATCACCGCTGATCGCGAACAAGACCATTTTGTCTGGCAGTACAGACTTCCTCTTTTTCTGGAGGAGATGGGATTTTCACCGGCCTTGAACGATATTGCCGCGGCAATCGGCAATGAACGCAACCGAGTCGTGATCGCTCCGGAGAGCAGGCGCCAACAGGCAGTGACACCGGTTATCCCGATTGCAACATACCGGCTGCAACTCAACCGGAATTTCACCTTTACCGCTGCAGCCGCCATTGTCCCCTACCTTGCCCGGCTCGGCATCAGCCATTGCTATACTTCCCCCTGTTTTGCGGCACGCTCGGGCAGCAGCCACGGTTATGACGTGGTGAATCCCAACGAACTCAACAACGAAATGGGAGGGTTACAACACTACCAGCAGTTCAATCACAGGCTCAAGGAAAACGGCATGGGCCAACTGCTCGACATTGTCCCCAATCACATGGGGGTGATGGGCAGTGACAACCACTGGTGGCTTGATGTCCTGGAAAACGGACTGTCATCCTTTTATGCACCGTTCTTTGACATTGACTGGGAGCCGGTCAAAGAAGAGCTACGCCACAAAATACTGGTGCCGGTCCTGGGCGAACCATACGGCACGGCCCTCGAACAGGCAAAACTGTCCCTTACCTTCGATTACCAGAACGGCTCGTTCAGCATCTTTTATTATGACCACCGTTTCCCCCTTGATCCACGCACCTATCCGATCATTCTCGGCAGACGGATCGATATCCTGGAGATCCGGCTGGGTTACGATGCCCCGGATCTCATCGAACTGCACAGCCTTATCACCGCCTTTTCCCAGTTACCGCCCTGTACGGAGATGGACCCGAAAAAAATTCTCATCCGCCGGCGGGACAAGGAAATCCTGAAAAAACGTCTCGCCCAGCTGGCCGCAAGCAGCCAGGATATTTATCGCCAACTGGAAGAAACGGCAGCGGAATACAACAATCCCGCTTCGACCAGTCTCCTTGCCCTCCACGCCCTGCTCGAGTTGCAACCTTACCGTCTCGCCTACTGGAAAGTGGCGGCCGACGAAATCAACTACCGGCGTTTTTTCAACATCAATGATCTTGCCGCCGTCTGTGTCGAAAACGAACAGGTATTCGAGATGACCCACCGACTGATCCTTGATCTGGTCAAGCAAGGGCTGGTTGAGGGACTGCGTATCGATCATCCCGACGGGCTGTATGATCCGGCTGAATACTATCAGCGACTGACGCGCAGTCTGCAACCGATATCCGCGGCTGACACGGTGCTCCCCATTTATCTGGTTGTGGAAAAAATACTTGCTCCTTTTGAACATTTACCCAAGGAATGGCCTGTTCACGGCACCACGGGATACGATTTTACCAATCTGGTCAACAAACTTTTCGTGGAGAGCAGCGCAGAAAAGCATCTCCTGCGCACCTATCGCCGTTTCACCTCGATCACGGAGGATTTTGAGACCATTTTGTATCACAGCAAGAAAAGGATCATGCGCCTCTCTCTGGCCAGCGAATTAAACGTCCTGGCCAATCGTCTGGACAGGCTGTCGGAATTGAACTGGCAGACCCGGGATTTCACCTTGAACAATCTGCGCGAGGCCCTGTCAGAGGTGGCGGCCTGTTTTCCGGTCTACCGAACCTATGTCACCGAAAACACCATTACCGCTCAGGACCGCAATTATATTGACTGGGCAATTGCCCAGGCGAAAAAAAACAGCCCGGCCGCCGATCAGACCATCTTCGATTTTCTCCACTCCGTTCTCCTGCTCGAACTAATCGCCGGCACAGACCATGAATTTCGACAGGCAGCGGCTGATTTTGCCCGTCGCTTTCAACAGTTCACCGCTCCGGTCATGGCCAAAGGGATGGAAGACACGGCCTTTTACATCTACAACCCGTTGATCTCGCTCAACGAGGTCGGCGGTGATCCGCGCCGCTTCGGAGCCAGCGTCGCCGCCTTTCACCGGCTGTGCCGCGAACGGGCCGAGCACTGGCCCCATTCCATGCTTGCCACATCCACCCATGACAGCAAAAGAAGCGAAGATGTCAGATGCCGTATCAATGTCCTGTCCGAAATGCCTATACAGTGGCAGATCCGTCTCCATCACTGGGGGAAGCTCAATCGCCGTTTCAAAACCAAGAGTAACGGCAAAACCGCCCCCAGCGCCAACGATGAATATCTGCTTTACCAGACCTTACTGGGAATGTGGCCACTTGAACATATCGACGAGATCGGCCTTGCCGATATCCGCCAGCGCGTGCAGGCATATATGAAAAAATCATGCCGGGAGGCAAAAATGCGCACCTCCTGGGCCGAGCCGAACGACTTCTATGAGCAAGCCACCTCATCCTTTATTGATTCGCTACTTTCCTCCACAACCAACCCCTTTCTTGCCGATTTTCTGCCGTTCCAGAACCTGATCGCCCGACTGGGACTCTACAACAGCCTGTCACAGTGCCTGCTCAAACTCTGTTCCCCGGGCGTCCCCGACATCTATCAGGGATGCGAGCTCTGGAATTTTCACCTGGTTGACCCGGACAACCGTCGTCCGGTTGATTACGATCAGTGTCGGAACATGCTGGAGGAGCTGGAGGAACAGACAGCCCGTAACGGGAACGATCGCCAGCGGCTGGTGACGGAACTTTTTGATACGATCGCGGACGGCCGCATGAAACTTTTCATCACCTGGCAGACGTTGCAGTTTCGGCAGCAGCAGAGGGAATTTTTCCGGCACAGCACTTACCTTCCCTTATCAACCGACGGCAGCAAAGCGGAACACGTCTGCGCATTTGCCCGTCGTTCCGGGAAACAGATCATCATCGCCGCGACCGCACGGTTTTTTCTCGCCTTGACCGACCAGGGAGAGAAAAAACCGTGTGGCTCCGTGTGGGCGGAGACATATCTCGATGCCCCCTTCACTGCCGAGGGATGCTGGCGCAATATCTTTACCGGCAGAGCCTTGCAGGCCCGGACCAGGCAGGACAAACCGGTACTTTCCCTGGAGGAAGTCTTTGCTTGTCTTCCCGTTGCTGTATTGAAATTTGAAGCAGCAGAAAATGATATGTAACAAACCCGCTCAGAGTTTTTTTAGCGAGCCACTACCATCTGAAGACCAGAAAAGGAGGCCACCTTATGGCGCATCCGAATGATTTACATCCTGTTCAGGAACCTTTTCACCTGCGTGACTGCGCTCTGGTTGCGCAATCAACCGGGTTCAAGGCCCAGACGCTGGCGGAATTTCACGACGCCCTCCTCCGTGTTGATGCGGCCAGCATCTACCACCACTTCTGGGGCAGATTTCTCGAATCCCGTTTCGATGAACCGGAATACAACAATGATTTCGCCTCCTGGACCTATCGCGCCCTGCATGAAAAAGTGCTGGCAGAGAAACTGAGCATGATCACCCCGACTGCCTATGCCACGATCGAAGAGATTCGTGAGGATGTTGTTGACACGGTTGCCGAGCATCTGGATCGACAGGATTACATGCCATGGGCTCGGGCGGACCAGCGTTTTTATTTTCTCAAATCGCAGATTGTCGTCTTTGATACCAGGCACTATCTGCATCATCCGTCCGAGCTGCTTCCCGTGCTGCATGATATGTCCCTGGGCTCCGTTTTTTATCATTTTATTGATGCCCGCAGGCGAACCTCTCTCTGCTGTGACGATTTCAGTGCCTGGCTCCAGGGTTGGGGGGATGAATTCTCCCTTCTTCGCAGCCAACTGCTGGCAATTGACCCCTTCTTCTCTTCACTCAAGGAGCTTCGCTGGCGCGTGGAACAGCTGCTCAAAACCACCCTGGGAGGAAGTGCATCATGACAGATCTGCTTGAACAGTATGCCATGGCTGCCGGTCATGACGTCGTCGACCATCTGCGCCAACTGGTTGAACCACTGAAGGGAATGAAGGTCGTCCATGTCAACTCGACCCGCGAGGGAGGAGGTGTGGCGGAAATTCTCGTCAAAATGGTTCCCCTGATGGAGGCTCTTGGCTTGCAGACCCGTTGGGAGGTTATCGAGGGGAAACCGCTCTTTTACGAATGCACCAAAGCTTTCCACAATGGCTTGCAGGGCAATGAGGTTCCCCTTACCGAGGCGATGCTCGCTGCTTACGAAGAGGTCAACAGCGAAAACTGCGAACAGCTGCGGACCATCCTTGAAGATGCCGACTTTGTCTTTATCCATGATCCCCAGCCCGCCCCGTTTCTCGGACTCTGCCCGAATCGCCGGGGGAAATGGGTCTGGCGCTGTCATATCGATTGCAGCCGACCGTATCGATCGGTATGGAAATATCTCAAGAAACACGTTGCCCCATATGATGCCAGCATATTCTCTCTTCCTGATTTTGCCCAACCGCTGCCGCATCCCCAGTACCTGATCGCGCCGTCAATTGATCCGCTCAGTGAAAAAAACATGGAGCTTTCCGACGAGGAGATCAAAAAAACATGTGCCGAATTTGACCTCGACCCTCATCTGCCACTCATTCTTCAGGTTTCCAGATTTGACAGGTTCAAGGATCCGATCGGGGTGATTCGGGCGTACCGGGAGGCCCGCAAAATGACGCCGATGCAGCTTGTCCTCGCCGGTGGCGGAGCAACCGATGACCCTGAGGGAGCAATCGTCATTAACGAGGTGAAAAAAGCGGCGGGAGAGGATGAAAACATCTCCGTCCTGCTGCTGCCCCCGGACGCGCATCGGCAGATCAACGCCTTGCAGCGCGGCGCCGATATTGTCCTGCAGAAATCAATTAAGGAGGGTTTCGGATTGACGGTTTCTGAGGCCATGTGGAAAGGAAAACCGGTTATCGGCGGCGACACCGGCGGCATCAGATTACAGGTCATCAACCACTATACGGGTTTTCTGGTTCAGAGCCCGGAAGGAGCAGCGCTGCGCATCAGATACCTGCTGCACAGAAAGGAGAAAAGCATGGAAATGGGAAAAAGAGCGCGAAGGTTTGTCCAGGAAAATTTCCTGATCACCCGCCATCTCAAAGAATACCTTGCCTTGATGATCGGCATCCTTCATGGTAACAAAGAAAGAATTGACGTTGCCCGCATCTAAAAGCTCAGCCGTGTTGGAGGAAAGCAACTGTGAAGAGCTATCACAAGGAACTCTGGTTCGAGGTGCCCACTCGCCGGGGTTTTCTCAACATAACCCCGCAGGTGGAACAATGCCTGGCCGAAAGTGGCATCAAAGAGGGCTTGTGCCTGATTAACGCCATGCATATCACCGCCTCGGTTTTCATCAATGACGACGAAGCCGGCCTCCACCACGACTACGAGGTGTGGCTGGAGAAACTTGCCCCCCATGAGCCGGTTTCGCAATATCGACATAACGGCTACGAGGATAATGCCGACGCCCATTTGAAAAGACAGGTGATGGGCCGTGAAGTGGTGGTAGCGGTGACCAACGGCGGCCTGCATTTCGGCCCTTGGGAACGGATCTTTTACGGCGAATTTGACGGCAGGCGCAAAAAACGGGTGTTGGTGAAGATTATCGGGGAATGATTCTTGACGGAAGGTGTTCAATCAACACCGCAAGTTCAAACCGGCATCTCAGCAAAGCATACAAATGGCAATCCATTACAAACAGAGCCGTGAGCTAGAAATCGGGCACACGGTTCTTTTGCTTGGAAACGATTAAGGGGATGCGGTGCAAAAAATCATCATGGAATGGTTGCGTCGTTTGTTTTCTGTTTGATCATTTTACCAATCCATCGGGACACCAAGCCGACAACAGACTCAGGGTATCCAATCATCCAGGGCCCTTTTTCTCCTGTTATACCTTCTGGATGAGATTTCTGCCGGTAGGCAATAAAATTTTCTTCCGGGTCAAGCAGCACGATTTCAATCTGCGGTGTCAAACGATTCGGGAATATCTCTGCACCGATGGGGAGCGTAAAGACATGACCCTGAACTTTTCCGTTTAAAACATTTTCAAGATCAGCTGTCAGTTGTTCCAAACTTTTTTTTTCAATTTTCATTGTCTCTCTTCCTTCTACAAAGAACTCCGTCAAGGATAGTCAGAAAAATGATTGCTTCAGCGATCAAAAAATCACCAGGCTTTAACCTGACGATAAAGATTTATCACAGTCGTTGATTCCACATATCCGCAGCAACTTTTTATGTGATGTGTTCTGACCGAATGACCTTGCCGCAGAGGGCAAAAACAATGCGAAGTAGTTCAAAATACCTGAAAGGCAACTTTTCTTTCATCCTCCCGCCATTCTTTTTCAGACAGGCCAGGGAGGTTCGCAAAGAGATGAAGTGAATCTTTCTGATAGTGTTTTTTTTGCTGTCCGCTATGATATCAGTCTCATACATATGGTAGAGATTGTCAAGTTCAGGGCAATCACCATGAGATTATCGAAAAAACGGGAAGCTCGCATCACACTTAGGTATTATGCGGTATTACTGACCTAGTCCAATATCCAGTAAAAATGGACACTTTTTTGGCTGTTTTCCCCAACCTCATCATTTTTTCATATTCCCTGACCATGCAGGATAAAAGGCTATGAGGACAACGCCGACGCGCATTTGAAAAGACAGGTGATGGGCCGCGAGGTGGTGGTAGCGGTGACCAAAGGCGGCCTGCATTTCGGCCCTTGGGAACGGATCTTTTACGGCGAATTTGACGGCAGGCGCAAAAAAACGGGTGCTGGTGAAGATTATCGGGGAGTAGGTGACGGCCGAAAAAACAATTCGAGGGGCAACATTCTCAGTCACAGCTCATTTCCTGTTCGTCACAGCAAAGAAAAGCTGTCATGGGAAAAGAGCAAGGCGGTCCAGAGGCCCGCCCCGGTCGGCGGGACGGGCCTTTCTGTTCAGCTCTTCTGCCCAAAACCCAGATCAAATGCCTTGAGGTTGGTTTCGACAAACCGGCCGCCGGTTTTGCTGCGGATCGTCTCCCGGATATGCTCGTCGCTCATTGGTAAGAGACACGTTGCCGCCAGCGCCCCCAGCATGACCATGTTCACCGCCAGCACGTTGCCGGCTTTGCGGGCAAGCTCCGCCGCGTCAAATGCAAGCAGGCTGCCGGTTCTGGAGCGCAGCAGGCCTTTCAGTTCGACAAGATCAGGATAGGCAACCTTGCCCACCGCCGCGGCAAAGGGCGGCAGAGGCGCCAGATTGGTGACCACCGCGGTTGCCGCATGGCATTTGCCCAGCGCCCGCAGGGTTTCCAGCGGCTCAAAGCCAAGGAGGATATCCGCCTCGCCGTCGGCAATGAGCGAACTTGCCGCCTCGCCAAAGACGATGGCCGATTCCACCACCCCGCCGCGCTGGGCCATGCCGTGAATCTCGCTCATGCGAAAGGGTAATCCGGCCATGAGCGCCGCTTCACCCAGCACCCTGGCTGCCAGCAGGTTTCCCTGACCGCCCACCGCCACAATCATCAGTCGTGTCGTCTTCATTTCCCCCCCCCTTTCATGGCAGCGGTTTTCACCGGAACAATGGCGTTTTCCGGGCAGACCTGAGCGCAGACGGCGCAGCCGGTGCAGCGGTCCGGATCAATGGCCACGCGGTTGTCCGAGAGGAAAAAGGCGGGGCAGCCGAGCTGGTCGACGCAGTCCCGGTGGTTGCGGCAGCGGTCGCTCACCATGAACGGCTTGCGACCCGGTATCTTGAGGCTTTTGCCGTACAGGGTGCAGATCTCCCGCGAGATGACCACCGAGACGCCGGTAAAGGCAAAGGCCTCTTTGAGGGTCTCGATGCTTTTCCGCAGCTTGAACGGCTCAATGAGCGCCACATGGCCTACGCCGAGAGCACGCACCACCTCTTCGATATCGATGCGGCCGTAGCCGGCAAATCCCAGTTTCTCCATGTCCACCCCGGGATGGGGTTGATGGCCGGTCATGGCGGTGGTGCCGTTGTCGAGGATGACCAGGGTGAAATTGTGGTTGTTGAAGACCGCGTTCACCAGTCCGGCCATGGCTGAATGAAAGAAGGTGGAATCGCCGCAGAAGGCGATCACCTTTCGGTCAAGGGTCCTGCTGAAACCGGCCGCCGTACCGGTGGACGAGCCCATGCAGATGAGATAATCGGCCATGGAAAGCGGCGGCAGCATGCCCAGGGTATAACAGCCTATATCGGTGGGATAGATGGCATTGAGCCCATCCGCCGCCTTTTTCACCGCATGAAAGGTGGCTCGGTGGGAACAGCCGGCACAGAGGGTAGGCGGGCGCGGCGGCAAGGACGGGAGATCGGCTTGATCTTCTCTCCGGTCGCCCTGAACCGGAACTCCGAAAAAGGCTGCCATCTTTTCCCGCACCAGGGCTGGATCGTACTCACTGAGGCGCGAAAACAACGCTTCATCCTTCCCTTTGATGGTCAGAGCGAGCCCTCCCTCCTGGGCAGCGGCTTTCACCGCCTCTTCCAGCACCGGCTCACCCTCTTCCACAACCAGCGCCCTGTCGCAGCCGGAAAGAAAGAGGCGCACCAGGTCCTTTGGCAGCGGATGGCTAAAGCCCAGGCGCAGCACCCGCACCCGTTCCGTAAGACCGAGATCGCTGATGGCGTCCGTCACATAGGCGTAACTCACCCCGCTTGTCACCACGCCCCAGCGACCGGCGCCCCTGACAAAATTTAATGCCGAACCGTTGGCCAGCATCTCGGCGCGAGCGAGATTATCAAGCAGCCGAACATGGAGCTGGCGCGATACCGCAGGCACCGTGACGTAGCGCATGGGATTACGTTCAAAGCCGCCCCTGGTGACGGGTTTTGCTATTTCACCAAGGGTGACCACGGCGGTGGAATGATTGATCCGGGTGGTGGTGCGCAGGAGAACCGGCTCGCCAAGCTGTTCGGAGAGCTCAAAGGCCTGGCAGGTCATTTCTTTGGCCTCCTCGATGCCGGACGGCTCCAGCATGGGCAGGCCAGCGAGTCTGGCATAGTAGCGGCTGTCCTGCTCATTCTGGCTGGAGAACATGAAGGGATCGTCCGCCACCAGAATGACAAGCCCTCCCTTGACCCCGACATAGGCCAGGGTCATGAGCACATCGGCCGCCACGTTCATGCCCACGTGCTTCATGACGCACATGGCCCGCACGCCGGTGGCGGCGGCTGCCGCCGCCACCTCGAGCGATACCTTCTCATTGACGCTGTATTCGAAATAGAGGTCGCTTTCCCGGGACATCTGAAAAAAGTTCAGCGAAATCTCAGACGACGGCGTGCCGGGATAGGCGGCCGCCACCGCCACTCCCGCCTCCACCGCGCCCCGGGCAATGGCCTCGTTGCCGAGCAGCAGCATTTTGCTGCCCGGCGCATCGGTTAACAGTTTATGCATCCGCCTCTCCTTTCACTTCAAGCTCGAGCGCCTTGAATCTCCCTTCCAGAAAACGCCAGCTCCGCTCCACGTCTTTCTGCGCCTTGTTCATCAACTCGTCGAACATGGCCGGATTGGTGATTTTCAACGCCCGGTAGCGGTTTTCGTTCATGGCGTAATCGGCAAACTGCATGGACGGCGCCTTGCTGTCGATGGTGAGCGGGTTGGCGCCCTGCGTCTCACGATCCGGGTTGTAACGATAGAGCGGCCAGTGCCCGCAGGCCACCGCCTTTTTCTGCTGGTCAAGGCCCTTGGTCATGTCGATGCCGTGGTTGATGCAGTGGGAATAGGCGATGATCAGCGACGGCCCGTTATAGGCCTCGGCCTCGTTGAAGGCCTTGACCGCCTGGATCGGATCGGCGCCCATGGCCACCTTGGCCACGTAGACGTTGCCGTAGGTGGCGAAAATCATGCCGATGTCCTTTTTCGGCATGCGCTTGCCGCCCGCGGCGAACTGAGCCGTGGCCGCCCGCGGGGTGGATTTGGACATCTGGCCGCCGGTGTTGGAATAGACTTCGGTATCCATGAGTAACACATTGACGTTTTCACCCGAGGCCAGCACATGGTCCAGACCGCCGTAGCCGA
>JBMONN010000021.1:28930-108497 GCA_049323935.1 Thermodesulfobacteriota bacterium | reverse complement strand
CATCGTCGGCATTGTCACTGACATCACCGAGCGGAAACTGGCGGAAAACGCCCTGCGTGAGGCCCATGACCTGCTCGAACAGCGGGTCATCGAACGGACCCGGGAGCTGGCCGAGACCAACGCCGCCCTGACCCGGGAGATGGGGGAGCGCAAACGGATGGAAGCCGAACTGCGCCAGGCCCAGAAGATGCGGGCCATCGGCACCCTGGCCGGCGGCATCGCCCATGATTTCAACAACATCCTGACCGCGATCATCGGCTATACCGAACTTGCCCAGAAACAATCGCACGGCACCACCAGCCGTTCCTGTCTTCAGGAAGTCCTGACCGCGGGAATGCGGGCGCGGGATCTGGTCCGCCAGATTCTCACCTTCAGCAGGCAGACCGAACAGGAGCGAATCCCCCTCGAGGTTCACCACATCGTCAAGGAGGCACTGAAGCTGCTGCGCGCCTCCCTGCCAACCACCATCGAAATCAGCCAGAAGCTTCACGCCGCCCCCGGGGTGATACTGGCTGACCCTTCACAGATCCACCAGGTCGTCATGAACCTCTGCACCAATGCCTACCATGCCATGGAGGAAAAGGGAGGCACCCTCACCGTCGAGCTCGCCCGAACAAGCGGCGATGCCGTCTCTCCCCCCCTGCCGGCCGGCAATTATCTGCTGCTGATGGTGCGCGACACCGGTTGCGGCATCGACAGCGCCACCCTGGAGCGCATCTTCGAGCCCTACTTCACCACCAAGGAACCGGGCAAAGGCACCGGCCTCGGCCTGGCCGTGACCCATGGCATCGTCGCGAGCCATGGGGGGCATATCCGGGTGACCAGCGTCACCGGCGCCGGCAGCACCTTCACCGTCTATCTGCCCCTGCACAATGACCGGCCCGCCCTGCCGAACAAAAAAGAACGTCCCGGGGCAACGACAATCGGCTCTGAACGGATTCTGGTGGTGGATGACGAAAAAGACATTGTCCGCCTGCTCGAACTCTTTCTTGGCGGCGCCGGGTATCGGGTCACCAGCCTGACCGACGGCCAAACCGCGGAGACATGGTTTGCCGGCCATTCCCACGAGGTTGATCTGGTCATTACCGACATGACGATGCCGCTCCAGACCGGTAAGGACCTGGCCCTTGCCATGCTGGCCCGACGACCGGATCTGCCGATCATCCTTGCCACCGGCTTTAACGAAAGTATCAACGAACAAAGCGCCCACGCAATCGGCATTCGCGCCCTGCTGGCCAAACCGTTTCAGGAAATGGACCTGCTGCGCCTGGTGCGTGACGTCCTGGACCAGAGAAAAAGATAAAGGCAATGGCCCGGCCGCAAATGCGTGTTTCGGGCAGGCCGGCCTGATTGTGACAGTGAGGGGGAAGACAGGAGCCGGCTGCGGGACACAACCGTCAGCCGGCTTGCCGAAAAGGTGGGGACGACGCGGGCAAATACCCTGACCGCTCAGTCATCCTTGGTGGTATGGCAGACAAAGCAGCCGGAATTGCTGGCCCCGCCAGCGGCAATCATCTGGCTGTAATCCCATCGCAGCAGATCGGGATAATTGGTGGCATGCACCCCATGGCAGGAAAGACACATCACCACCTCTTTGCCGGTGGCGGGATCCACCACCGCGCTGACCGCGTCCGGCACCGCACCGGCCCGGGCAACCGGGGCCTCGACACTGAAGGTATTATCGCCGTTATATGTGCTGTACTCGCCGCTGTTTGGCAGGGCGAGATCGGTCGGGTGGCGGATGAACGGCTTGGTTCCGGTGCCGATGCCACTGGAAGTCGGCCCGGTCAGGGTATGAAAATTGCCGTGACAGGTGGCGCAGAATTCACTGATGGTGTGATTGGGGGGGCCGACTCCGCCGGCAATGTGGCAGCTGACGCCACCGGCACCGCAGCCGAGCTGTTTCGGCATCGTCTGGCCGTAATATTCATTGTGGTTGCCGGACGAGACGTTCTGCCATTTACCGGTCGGATTCTGATTTTCGAGCCCCCGGACACTGAAAAGAAACCGATAGCTGTTGGCCGGGGTGTCAGCGACATCACACTTGCCGTCAACATTGGCATGATGGGCACCCCCCATGGCTTTGAGACCGCTGCCGGGGGCAATGTTGCTGTAGCGGTAGCCGTGACAGCCGTTGGTGCCGGCGCAGGTCAGATTGGTATCGTTGACGATGCCGCCGCTGTCGTGGAAAAACTGAACGATGCCACCCGGCGGAGCATAGAGGGCATCGTCCTGCTCGCCGGCAAAATCGATGACGTTATGTCCCTTGGCGTCCGAGGCGCCGGAGCCTTTCAGGCCGAGCATGTAGGCAAAATTACCGCCGGCCAGGTCGCCGGTGCCATCGGTGTGCATCACCTGCGGAATCTCGGTGCCGCCGATGGCTTTGATCTTGCTATTCTCCCCCATGGCATGACAGCCGACGCAGCTGCCCCGAGTCAGATAGGGGTTCGGATTGGCGCCGGACTCGCCGCCGAGGGTGGCCATCGCCTCCCCGTCCTGGCTGTTGTGCATGGTATGGCAGTTGGAACAAGGGCCGGTGATGAGAGCTTGGGGTGTTGCCGTGGTGAAGAGAAAGCCGGAAAAAACGAGGGAGGCGAAAAGAATTTTTTTTGACGCAGGATTACGCTGTCCGGACACGCCCTGCCGATATTCGACTCCAATCCTTGCGTTCAGACCCATCACAACACCCTGAAAAAGCAGAGAAACGCCGCACCAGTATTTTCAAGGAAAATCGAGAGCGGCGGAGAGGCCACCCCCAGTGCAGCTCGCACCCGAACAATGCGCCCGGCAGGGGGCAGAAGCGTCAACACAACCTAATACAACGTCCACACTGTATCACCGGTCGCACCATATGTCAACACCTTTTCCACTTCATCCCGCTGTCGAAACAGTCCGGCGGAAGGAGGACCGCCACCCATGTTTCCCATCCTCCTCAACGCAGTCCATCCACCATGGCCGCTCTCTTCTCCATCCGCCGAAAAATTACCTTTTCCACCTCCACCAGAACAAAAACCATCACGGCAATGGCAAGAATCAGCCCCCAGTCGCTGGCCGGAATCGCTGCAGTGCCGAACACTCTTTGCAGCGGCGGCAGATAGACAAAGAAAAGCTGGAGCAGAGCGATGGACACCACCGCCACCAGCACCGCCGGATTGCCGGTCAGCCCTTGGCGGGACAGAACAGAAGCCTTAATGAACCGGGCGTTGAACAGGTAGAAGATCTGAAAGAAGATCAGGGTATTGACCGCCGTGGTTCGGGCCATCGTCAGGGTTTCGCCGAGATGACGGTCCCAGAGAAAGACGCCAAGGGTGCCCATCACCATGATAGCGGAAATGAAAATAATCCGCCAGCCAAGAAACTGGGTGAGCAGCGGCTCGCGAGGTAAACGCGGCGGCCGACGCATGACATCGCCTTCCGGCGGCTCAAAGGCCAGGGCGAGGCCGAGGGTGACCGAAGTCACCATGTTGATCCAGAGAATCTGCAGCGGGGTAATGGGCAACTCGATGCCCATCATCACCGAGGCGATGATAATGCCGGCCTGGGCGCCGTTGGTCGGCAGAATAAAGGCCAGGGTTTTTTTGATGTTGTCGTAAACAGTGCGGCCCTCCTCCACCGCATGGGCGATGGAAGCGAAATTATCGTCGGCCAGCACCATTTCCGCCGCCTCCTTGGCCGCTTCGGTTCCCTTCAGACCCATTGCCACCCCGACATCGGCCCGTTTCAGGGCCGGGGCATCGTTGACCCCGTCGCCGGTCATGGCCGTTACCTGGCCGTTGGCCTGCAGAGCTGTCACCAGCCGCAGTTTGTGTTCCGGGCTGACCCGGGCGAAGATATCGCTTTTGCGCACCACCTGCCGCAAGCTGTCATCATCCATCTCTTCCAGCATGACCCCGGTCACCGCGCCACCAGCTGTTTCGAGACCGATCTGCTCGCCGATGGCGGTTGCGGTCAGTGCGTGATCGCCGGTGATCATCTTTACCCGGATTCCGGCGCTGCGACACTGTCGTACCGCTTCCACCGCCTCATCGCGTGGCGGATCGATGAGCCCGAACAGGCCGAGCAGGGTCAGGCCGCCCTCGACATCGGCAAAGGCGAGTTCACGTTTATCACCCACCGCCAGGGTGGCCACGGCCAGGGTACGCTGGCCCTGTCTGGCAATCTCCTCAATCGTGGCTTGCCAGAAGATACGATCAAGGGGGTGATCGACGCCGTCTCGCCGCTGCCGCGCACACATCTCCAACACCCGCTCCGGCGCCCCCTTCAGATAAATAAAGCCATGGCCGTGGTGATCGTGATGGAGGGTTGCCATAAACTTATGCTCCGATTCAAACGGGATGGTATCGATACGCGGATATTCCCGGTTGCAGAAATCGCTGTCCTGACCAGCTTTGATCGCCACGGTGATGAGCGCGCCATCGGTGGGATCACCCTGCACCTGCCACTGGCCGTCCTTGTTGAGCAGGGCGCCATCGTTGCAAAGCAGCCCGGCACGTACCAGTTCGCCAAGCAGCGCATCGTCGGCCGGGCTGATCTCCCGGCCGTCCCGAACAAATCCGCCGTGCGGATCGTAGCCCGCACCCTCCACCCGATACCGTCCTTCGGCCGTGATCAGGGTCGTCACCGTCATCTCGTTGCGGGTCAGGGTGCCGGTCTTGTCGGAACAGATAACCGTCACCGAACCGAGGGTCTCCACCGCCGGCAGCCGACGAATAATGGCGTTCCGGCGCGCCATGCGCTGGACGCCGAGGGCCAGGGTAATGGTGATGATGGCCGGCAGACCCTCAGGAATGGCTGCCACCGCCAGGGCGACGCTTGCGAAAAAAATATCGGTAAAGGAATAGGCACGAACGGTCAGGCCGAAAATCAGGGTACCAGAGGCAAGAATCAGGATGGCGCCGGTCAGCCACTGGCTGAACTCGCTCATCTGTTGAGTTAGGCGGGTGGTCAGGGTTTCCACCCGGGCCAGCAAGGCGCTGACCTTGCCGAGTTCCGTCGCCTCTCCGGTGGAAACCACTAAACCGACACCCTGTCCATAGGCGACTAGGGTGCCGGAAAAGGCCATGCTGTGCCGATCTCCCAAGGGTGCATCCGGCGCCACCGGAGCAACCGCCTTATCCACCGGCATCGATTCCCCGGTCAGAGCCGCCTCCTCGATGCGCAGATCCTTGACCTTGAAGAGTCGCAGGTCAGCCGGCACCTTGTCTCCGGACTGGAGGACAACGACGTCGCCGGGCACCAGATTTTCCATCGGCACCGCCCGTCGGTGACCATCACGGATCACCATGGCCTCGTGGGAAAGGATATTGCGAATGGCATCCACCGCCTTTTCCGCCTTGCCCTCCTGGACAAAACCGATGATGGCGTTGATCACCACCACCCCGAGAATGACCACGGCGTCCACCCAGTCGGCCAGCATGGCGGTCACCACGGCAGCACCGAGCAGCACGTAGATCAGCACATTATGAAACTGGAAAACAAAACGGGCCAAAGGGCTCCGGCGCGGCGGCTCAGGCAACCGATTCGGCCCATAGCGGCGCAGACGCGCCCCCGCCTCATCAGCGGACAACCCCCCAGGGGAGGCGGCAAGCTGCTCCATGACTAAATCGACAGGCACGGCATGCCAGGAGGGCGGAGTGCGCCCATTATCGGTTTGTATCGGTGTCCCATCATTCATCCCAGACCTCCCTGATCATCATTGTCCTTGATCGCGAACCCGCTCATCCTCGTTCTTTGTCATCAGCATCAGCTTGCTTTTTGGCTGGAACAGGCCGCATCGTTTCATCATCACTGAGCAAGCACCATGATAACCGAGGCCAGACCGCCGACCACCCGGGCCAGCCGCGCATAATCGAGTTTCTCCGCCGTGTCTTCTTCGCTATGATAAGGCGCGTAGCGATAAAAAGCGGTGTCCGTCACCATGATGGCCCGATACCCCTCACGCCAGAAAGAGAGGTGATCGGACCAGCCGACCCCGGGGACGAAGCCCGGAGCTGCCAGGCCCTCGGACGGAAAGGCGGCATGGCGACGGAAGGCGCCGATCGCTTCACGCACCAGCCGGCGTGAGCCGATATTGCCGACAAAGGCGATGAAATTGCCGGTGTCGGGATAAAACAGGGAAAAGGGAAAGGGATAGCGCTGACTGGCGGGCTCGTCGCGGTAGCAGCCCATGGTTTCGAGGGAAAGCATGGCGATGATCCTTTCCTTGCGCTCACGGCACCGTGCCGCGTAGACCGCGCTGCCCATGGTGTCGCTGAAGAAAAAAGGCGGCTCCTCATTGGCGAAAAAAACGAAACGGACGGTGCGGGCCGGCTCAATGGCGGAGCACAGTCGGGCCAGCTCCAGCAGGGCGGCGACCCCGGAGCCGTTGTCATTGGCCCCCGGCGAACCGGCCACCGTGTCATAATGGGCGCCGACCACAACGATCTCGTCCGGCTGGCGGATCCCCCTGATCTCCACCTCGAGATTGGCCGCTGTCACCCCGCGCACCTTATAGTGCTGGCTGGCCGGATGGTAGCCCAGGGCCGCCAGTTCCTTTTCCAGATAGGCAACGGTGGCCTGCATGGAGGCCGGCTGCCAGATGGTGCGCGGGCCGATCTTCTCGGCGAGGGTTTCCACATGACGGCGCAAGAGGGTGGCGCCAAGCCGTTCATCGGTTGTCAGTTCCGGCAACGGCCCGGAAAACGAGGTGCCGGGCATGCGGACAAGAAAGGAAAGACCACTCATCAGAGCCACAATCAAAAAGGTGATACGACCAATCGCCCAGCCCCACTGCCGCCTGCCGCAGGGAAAAAGCGGCAAAGTCTTCCACGCCGACATCATGCCGGCCCGCCAAGGGAACACTGGGGCGCCGGCATGGAGCCGGTCACCTTCGCGCTGCCGCGAAACCGCCTGCCGGCTTTCGCGGCAATGATTCGTGTCGTCACCCCTGCCATACCCCTCCTGTAGCGTCACCATTTTTCATGTCGCTGTCCACTTCCCTGCCCACTTGCCAAAATTCTACTTCGCACTGATTCAAAAGTCTGTGGAAAAAACGACCATACCCGTCAGTTTCTGATCGTGGCCAGTCAGCAACTGGCGAGCTGAGTTTTTTGCCCTCCAGCAACGCCCTCTTTTCTGTTATTCGAATCGTCAATGACGACAATCCGTTATCAATGGTGGTGATATTTTTTTCTTAAAAGTTATCACTTTGGTATTTTTTATGCGAACGTCAAAAAACACCATTCGTTATTCCCCGGATTAGCACTGTCATATATCACGCAGGAGGAACCATGAAAAAACATATGACCGGGGCGATTCTCGCCCTCACCGTTCTTTACGCCGCTACCAGCCCGTGCCAGGCCGAACTCTGGCCGCAGACCGGCACCGCCTACATCAACGGCATTGCCCAGCCCGATGTGCAGGTCATCTACGACGACTGCCTGGACATCAGCTACCTTGACATCGACTCGGGCAAACTGGACTGGGGAGCCGCCCACGACTTCATCATCAGTCTGTCCTGGGTGGCGGCGGACGGCACCGTTTACACGGACTGGCGGCTGCCGTCGCTGCGGGAAACCACGGTCATTGCCGCCGATGTCACGGAAAGCGAGCTGGGCCACCTCTTTTACGAGGAACTGGGCAACATCTCCATTGTCAACGACGAGGCATGCGAGGCAGACGAGGAAGAAGAGGAGAGCGAGTGCGTCCCGGCCGGGCTGGTCGCCATCCTCCCCTTGCAGACGCTGACCGCGGAAAATCCATACTGGTACGGCGATGACGCGCTGGCGACTTATGAGACCTACGCCCCCTATTTTGATTTCGCCACCGGCCTGCAGGGCGAGATCGCCAAGATCTCCCCCCTCTATGTCCTGCCGGTTCGTGATGGAGCGGTGGCTGAGCCGGTCATCCAGCCCATCGCCCGCCTGCCGCGCAAACCCTCTTCATTCGGGCACCGCAAAAACATGGGGGAGGAGCCGGGCCGCGTCACATCCTGCCCCTTTGGCTGCCGCTAAGGAAAAGAGCTGATCCGCGCTATTGCCGGACCAGCTCCACCCGCCGGTTCTGGGCGCGACCCAGCTCGGTGCTGTTATCCGCCACCGGCCTTGATTCGCCGAAGCCGGCGGTGGCGAGCCGACCGGCCTCCACCCCGCCGGCCACCAGATAGGCCTTGACCGCCTCGGCCCGCTGCCCGGACAGGGTCTGGTTGGCGGCGTCGGAGCCAACGGCATCGGTATGCCCTTCGATGGTCACTTGCCAGCCCGGTTCCGACCGCAGCAGATCGAGCACCTCGTCCAGCACCGGCTTGGATTCGGGCCGGAGGCTGGCCGAGTTGAAATCAAAGAGGATACCATACAGCCGCGCCCGTTTTGCCGAGCCGAGCTGCTTTTGCAGTTCTCCGCCCACCGACCCGGACCAGTGCGGACAGGCGCCGACCTGGCTGGCGATTTTTTTACCCTGCCAATCGCCGTTCGGCGCCCCCTGTTCGCTCCCCTTGCGCCACCAGAACCCGCGGAAGGAGGCGCCGTCAGGGGAAAAGACCAGCACCGCGGGCCCGGCATTATCCTCCCCCGCTTCCTGCCAGGTTATTTTCATCACCCGACCCTCGATCGTCCCGTTCAGCAATCCTTCATTGTACTCATAGCAGCCGCTCAACGCGGTGCCCTGCTGAAGGACGTGAAAAAGGGAATAGCTGGTTTCATAGGTGCCGGAGATGGTTGCCGGAGGTGGCAGCGCGGGACGCTCGCCAAATCCCCTGAAGGAGAAGAGTTCGGTGTATTCCGGGCTGCCATGGTTGTTTTTGATGGTGAGCCGCACCCAGCGGGCCGGGATCCTGGCGGAGGCCGGGAAGGTCTGCCCGTCGGTCTTGTCGGCGAGCGAGGCCGTCAGCACCGGCGCGAAACCGCTGGAGGCCGAAGCGGTCGATACCTCGACCAGAATATCCCTGGCGCCGGCCGCCTCGGTATCGACCGAAGAGTTGTCGAACTCGAAACGTTCAAGGGAAGCCGCTTCCACCAGCTCAAAGACAAAGACATTGTTGCTGATCTTGCCGGTTTCGCAGGCCCAGCCCGACTGGGGGCTGTCATCGAGGAGATTCTGGGCGTCCCAGCCGCCGTAGGTGGACGGCACCGACACCGGCAGAGTCCCCTCCTGGAGGGAAAGCAGGTTAACCGGTTCAGCGGTGAGCGGGGAGGCGGCAACAATAGGCAGACAGACGAGAAAAAGAGCGGACAGCAGGGCGGTTGGGTGACGCATGATGGTCTTCCTCCTTTCTTTTTTCTCCTATTCTATCATCTCCCCGGCACGGCGGAAGGAAATTTTCCGGGCAGGAGAAAAATTATATTTCAAGACCCGACCCCCCTTTACGACCGGACCCCCTTTACGACCGCGACCCCCTTTACGACCCGTTTTGCCCCTCTATTACTCTATGTCCATGACACAATGTTGAGGTTCGTTCCTCACCCCAACCTCCCGTGCTATCCCCGAAGAACATCCGTAAAAGAAGAAAATGAGTCAGGCGATATTTTCGTCTTTTTTCACTTCTTCCTGTTTGAGCAATGCATCAACATAGCGCGACAGCTTCTGTTGCTGCATGAGATCCTCCAAAATGAAATGAATGGCCAGCTCCGCCGTTTTCTCGCCATCCATCATGGACCGCATCACGGTTGCCTCGGGAACATGGATCGCTACCTCATCCTCCGTCTGTCGACAATAAGGCGTCAAAATCAACGTCATCGGGGTAATAAGAACTCCCTTTTCGATCACCATGGGAAAATCACCCCTGATTCTCGCCCCTTGTAAGGAAACGTCTTCAACCTTGCCAATATAAAATTTTTGCCGGTTGCGCAGGGAAAAGCTGACCCGTGAATCACGTGCCACCTGCACCCGGGGGAATTTGCGGCGCTGCACTTCAAAGATTTCAATGGGATACTGGACGCCAAGCAGCCCATTCACCAGTTTCTCCGGGGTGCAATGGAACCCCCGCACCGGAAAGCCTTGACGTTGGTAATAGAGGTGGCATTGATTTTTCGAGCAGATCGTGGTGCACGGATGCGAGACGACAAGGAGCCTTTTATTTTTGACCGCTGTTTTGCCTTTGGCCCGCAGGATGATTGTTTCGCTATTTTCCCGCAGACAGTAGAGTTTGGCCTGCTCACAGACTAACAGGTCAATCTCCTTGGTGATTTCGTCAAAATCCGTAGACCAGGTCCTTTTCATTGCTCAGAACAGAGGCTTGTGTGAAATGAATTTGATTGCCGGGATCAATAAAAACGCACCGGGCAGCGCCATCTGCGGCAAAATGCCACATTGTACAATTTACAAAAAGGCATGGCGTCAATGCAATGAAAAATTAAGGCGCCCACAGACACACACTCCGGCGAATATACTCCTGCACAAAAAATGAACGGAGGGATGCCGCTTTTCGTATGAAAAAAAGCCAAAAGCCGACTTGACCCTGCAAGGGAAAGCAGGTTAACCGGTTCAGCGTGGAGCGGGGCGGCGGGGTGGCGCATGATGGTCTTCCTTCTTTTTTGTCCTATTCTATCATCTCCCCAGCACGGCGGACGAAAATTTTCCGGGCAGGAGAAAAATGACATTGCATGCCCCCCTTCGCCCCCTCTTTACGGAAGAAGCAACTTGCGAAAACCGTGCAGCCGGGGCATAATTGCCTATGAACAATGCTTGGCGTCATCCAGCCAGGCAATCAAGGCGGCACTGGACACCGCCGAGGCTGATTGAAGCCGGACGCCGTCATTATTTCCCTTTTGCACCGAGGGTTCAGCCGTGGCTGTCACCATTGAAACATTGAAAAGACAACGAGATGCGATCATTGATTGCGCAAAACGCCACGGCGCTTCCAACGTCCGTGTCTTTGGCTCCGTGGCGAGGGGCGAAGCCGGCTCCGGCAGTGATGTGGATTTCCTGGTGACATTCGCCCCGGACAGCAGCCTTTTCGATCATGGCGGCTTGCTCATGGACCTGTCCGACCTCCTCCACTGCCGGGTGGATGTTGTCAGCGAAGCCGGCCTTCGTCCGCGTCTCAAGGAACGAATCATGAAGGAGATCGTTGCCCTGTGAGGCTTGACCGAGATCTCGTGCTTGACATCCTGGAGGCCATTGAGAACATTGAACGCTATAGCCAGGGAGGGCGTGAAGCGTTTGATCGTGATGAGTTGATCAGGGTCTGGTTTCTCCGCCATCTGGAAATAATCGGAGAAGCTGCATCCAGATTATCAGCGTAGACACGGGCGTCGGCCGGGTCAGTACCGTGGCGAAACATTGTCGGCATGCGGAATATTTTGATCCATCATTATTTCGCTGTTGATTGGAACGAGGTATGGAATGTGATCCACCGTGAGATTCCGCCTCTGAAGAACGCCATGGAGAAATTGCTTGCCTCGTTGCAAGAGACGTAGGCCAGCCGCCAACCTGGCAAGCAGAAGACTATGGTGAGAGCAAAAGGGTCAGGTGAGAGCAAAAGGGTCAGGTCTTGCTTTATCATATTCCGGGAAAACCCTCAAGAAACCACCTCTTCTTTTCTACTGCATCGCCCAGGCAACCGTCAAAAGAAAAAACATGCCAGGCGGACAATGCCACCTTGCTCCCCTGCCCTCAGCCGACAGCGGTCGCCCGTTTGTCGCCCTTCATGTCCTTTTCAAAGAGAGTGAAGCCGCGCTGCATGGCGCAGAAATCGCCGCACATGGTGCAGGTTTTCGCGTCTCCCGGCACGCGGCTCTCGCGCACCTCGCGGGCCTTGTCCGGGAACATCAAGAGCTGCATGTGGTCGTCCCAGCGCATGTCGCGGCGGCTCGGGGCCACCTGCTTTTCCCGCTCGAAAAACACGGGGACACCATACCTATTCATCAAGGGCCAAGTCTTTTCTTTGTTCCATTTACATCAGGAAGCACCCGCCAAACCGCATCTCACCTCTTTTCTACTCCATCAACAAGACAATCCTCAAGGGGAGAAAAATGCCAGGCGGAGGCTTGCCGTCCGCCTCAATTTGCCGGCAAAAAATCAGGCCGCCACGCGGGTTTTTATTTCGTGGATAGTTGGCGCCAGCTCCTGGCGGATCACATCAAGATCGTATGCCTGTTGCAGATTAAGCCAAATATGCGGGCCTGTGCCAAACCACTTGCCGAGACGAAGAGCGGTGTCGGCACTAATGGAGCGCTTGCCGGCAATAATTTGATAAATACGGTTGGGTGGAACCTGAATTTCCTTGGCAAGTTCCGAGGATTTCACATGAAGCTCGGCAAGCTCATCAGCAAGAATTTCACCGGGATGTATGGGAGTCCGTGCCATAAATGTCACCTTCTTAATGATAATCGACAACCTCCACATTATGCGGGCCGTTGTCATGCCACTCAAAGCATATGCGCCACTGGTCATTAATTCTGATGCTGTATTGGCCCTGGCGGTTACCTCCGAGGGCTTTCAAGCGATTACTGGGCAAATGCCTGAGCGCGTCCAAGGTATCGGCGGCATCAAGAATACGGAGGCGTTTTTCCGCCTGCCGGCTGAAAGACTGAAAAGCGGGGACCATCTCCCCATGATAGAGGTTTTCAGTTCTTTTATCCTTGAAGCTCTTGATCATGATTTAACGATACCAATTTGTACGCGTGACGTCAAACAGCAAAATCCCATGCGGCCATTTTCTGGAGGGATAGAGATGCGGCATGATATTTAGCCGTCCTCCTCCCCTGCCCTCAGCCGACAGCGGTCGCCCGTTTATCGCCCTTCATGTCCTTTTCAAAGAGAGTGAAGCCGCGCTGCATGGCGCAGAAATCGCCGCACATGGTGCAGGTTTTCGCGTCCCCCGGCACGCGGCTCTCGCGCACCTCGCGGGCCTTGTCCGGAAACATCAAGAGCTGCATGTGGTCGTCCCAGCGCATGTCGCGGCGGCTTAAGGCCACCTGCTTTTCCCGCTCGCGCCGCTGCGGGTACTTGGCGATATCGCCGATGCGGGCGGCCAGCCGGGTAGCGCGCACCCCTTCCCGCACATCGTCCTCATTGGGCAGGGCAAGATGCTCGGCAGGCGTGATGTAGCAGATCAGGTCCGCTCCGTAGCGGGCGGAATTGGCCGCGCCGATGGCGGCGGTGATGTGGTCGTAGCCCGCGCCGCTGTCCGCCGGCAAGGGCCCGAGCACATAGTAAGGGGCGTTGCCGCTCATCCGCTTTTCCAGCATGATGTTGCCCTCGATCTCATCAAGCGGCACATGGCCCGGCCCCTCCACCATCATCTGGCAGCCCATCTCCCGGCCCAGTTCGGCCAGTTCGCAGTTGATGATCATCTCCGCCATCTGCGCCCGGTCGTGGCTGTCGTGGATGGCTCCGGCCCGGATGCCGTTGCCCAGCGACAGGACGGCGTCATACTTTTTCATCAAGCCGCAGACCCGGTCAAACTGCTCGTACAGGGGATTTTCCTTGTTGTGATACTCCATCCAGGAAACCATGAAGGTGCCGCCCTTGGAGACCAGGCCGCCGTAGCGGTAGCCCTGCTTGCGCAGCCGCTCGATGCTGAAGCGGTTGATGCCGCAGTGGATGGCCATAAACGAAATACCGTCCGCCAGTTGCCGCTCGATGAGCTCAAAGAGATATTCCGGGTCGAGTTTGTTCGGGTTGCGGTATCTTTTCGCCGCGTCATGAAAGGCCTGGTAGAGCGGGACATTGCCAACCGGCAGCGTGCAGCAGCCGAGTATTTCCCGCCGGACCAGATCGAGATCGCCGCCGGTGGAGAGTTCCATCAGGGTATCGGCCTTTTCCTCTTCGGCGATGCGGGCCTTGCGTTTTTCCAGTTCAATGTCATAGATGTCCGACGAGGTGCCGATGGAGGCGTTGACCTTGGTGCGCAGGCCGGTGCCGATGCCCACCGCCTTCTGCCCGTTGCGGCTCGGGTTGCAGGGGATGACGATTTCGCCGGCGGCGACGAGGCTGCGGATGAGTTCCGCCTCCATGTCCTCGTCTGCCGCCACCTGGCGTATCTGGGGAGTGATTTCGCCCTGGCGGGCGCGTTCAAGCTGGGTTTTCATAAAAGAGTCCTTTGCCAAGTGGTGATAAAGAAAATGAACCACGGAGGACACGGAGGGCACAGAGATTTTTTGTGATAAAGCATTTCTCTGTGTCCTCCGTGGGCTCCGTGGTGAAATAACGTACCGTCACGCCGCCACAAACAACCTGATTGCGGCGAGGACGAGAGCGGTCAGGGCGGTGGTGGCAACGAGCAGCCGGTTGGCCCGGTCGATGTGGTGCGGGTGTGGGTCAGCAAGCGCCTCGCCGATCACGGGCTTTGCCACCGGTTTGCCGAAATAGCTGTTTACCCCGCCCAGGCGCAGGCCGAGGCCGCCGGCCACCGCCGCCTCGGTGTGGCCGGAATTGGGGCTGGCGTGGGCCAGACGATCGCGCCGTAAAATCCGCCAGGCGTTGCGGCCGTTCTCCCCAAGGAGAAAGGCCGCAACCACCGCAAGCAGGCCGGAGAGGCGGGCGGGCAGGAAGTTGGCCGCATCATCGAGACGGGCCGCGGCCCGCCCGAAATGGAGATAGCGCTCGTTTTTGTACCCAAAGGTGGAGTCGAGGGTATTGATCGCCTTGTAGAGAAGCGCGGCCAGCGGCCCGCCGGCAAAGGCGAAAAAAAGCGGGGCGGTGACGCCGTCAACGATGTTTTCCGCCACGCTCTCCACCGTGGCCCGGACAATACCCGCCTCGTCGAGATGTGCCGTATCGCGGCCGACGATCATCGCCACCTTCTGTCGCGCCAGGGGAAGGTCGCCGTTTTCCAGGGCATGCTGGACGGCCCGGCTGTGGTCGGCCAGATCCTTGGCCGCGAAACAGAAATAGAACATGAGCACGGCAAGGGCGTCGCCGGCGAGGGGATGAAGACGGGCGGCAAGGGCAAGCAGACCCCAGCCCGTCATGCCGGTGCCGGTCAGCACGACAAGAACCGCCGCAACCCCGGCCAGACCTTCATGGGCAATACGCCCACGGCAGCGCTTTTCCGCCCAGGCGGCAAGCCGCCCGATCAGCCGGACCGGGTGGGGCAGAGAGCGCGGATCGCCGAGCAGGGCGTCAAGCAGCAGGGCGCAGACTATCTGGTATTCAAGCCGCATCAGAGACCAAGCAGCCGGTAGATGGCGTTCATGTCAAGCCGCGCCCGGACGATGGCGGCCAACCGGTCAAAGGCGGGCTCCAGATCATAGGATGCCAGCACCCGGCCCTGGGGGGCAAGGCCGCGGCGGGTGCGCAACCGGTCGATGAACCAGCGGCGGAAGGGATCGGCGTCAAAGATGCCGTGCAGGTAGCTCCCCCAGATCAGGCCGTTTTCCGAACTCGCGCAGATGCGCTCCCCTGCCACCCCGGCGAGCACGGCGGGCAGGACGGTGCGGCTGCGACCATGATGAATCTCGTAGCCGTGGACGGCAAGGCCCGACTCCCCATGCACCGCACTGCGCCGGGTCAGGGTCTTGTCCGCCTCCAGGGTGGTGGTGAGGTTCAGGAGTCCCAAACCGGCAATCGCTTTACCCTCCGATTCAAGCCCATGCGGATCGTCGATATGGCTGCCCAGCATCTGAAAGCCGCCGCAGATGCCGACGATCTCCATCCGGCCTGCCGCGGCCAGGCGGCGGATCAGGTCGGCCAGTCCGCTGTGGACCAGATGATCGAGATCGGTCATGACGTTTTTGCTGCCCGGCAACAGCAGGGCCGCCAGCCGATCCGCCACCCGTTCCAGATCGGCCAGACTGCGGACCACATGAAGATGAACATCGGGTTCCAGGAGAAAGGGCTCGACATCGGTAAAGTTCGAGATATGGGGCAGATCGATCAGGGCCATCTCCACCTGATCGTCAGAGGCCGGCCCCTTTTTCTCATAGAGGCCGGCCTTGAAGCTGACCGAATCCTCCTCCGGCAGGCCGAGCTTGGGCAGGTACGGCACCACGCCCACTACCGGCCTGCCCGTATGGGCGAGGGTATAGGCAAAGGCATCGTCCAGAAGCGATTCGGTCCCGCGAAAACGGTTGACGATAAAACCGGCCACCAGCTCCCGCTCCCATTCGGCCAGCACCTCCATGATGCCGACAAAGGAGGCGAAGACTCCGCCCCGGTCGATGTCGCCGACCAAGAGCACCGGCGAGCGGGCATAAGCGGCCATCCGCATGTTGACGATGTCGTGGTGTTTGAGGTTGACCTCGCCCGGACTGCCCGCCCCTTCGAGGATCATGGCGTCGTATTCATGGGCCAGTCCGTCATAAGCGGCGCACACGGCCTGCCAGGCCTGAGGCTTGTAAGCAACGTACTGGCCGATGGTCATGTTGGCCACCGGTTTGCCGTTGACAATGACCTGACTGCCGACATCGCTCGATGGTTTCAGCAGCACCGGATTCATCCGCACGTCCGGATCAAGCCGGGCGCCCTGGGCCTGCACCACCTGGGCCCGCCCCATCTCCAGACCGTCGCGGGTGACATGGGAGTTGAGCGACATGTTCTGCGCCTTGAAGGGGGCGACCCGCAGCCCGTCCTGCAGGAGAATGCGGCAGAGCGCCGCGGTCAACACCGATTTGCCGGCGTTGGAGGCGGTCCCTTGCAGCATCAGCGCCGGAGTGCGGCGCGGCGGTTTTGGGCGGGGGCGACCAAGCACCGTGGCCAGGGCTGCGACCAGCCTTTCGTTGTCCGCCTCGCCGCGCACGGCAAGGCGGAAGAAAGAGCGACCGTTGTCGGGCAGGCCGGTGCAATCGATGCCGCTGCCGCTGATGGCAATGCCCGCGGCCGCGAGCCTTTCGGCCAGCTGATCGACACTCATTTTTTGCTGATCAAGGCGGACCAGCAGGAAATTGGCTTCGCCCGGGTAAACGGTCAGTCCGGCCAGCCGGCCAAGCTCGGCGGCGAGGTCGTCACGCAGGCGGGACAGCGCGGCCCGGCTCTCCACTGTGTACGCATGATCGCCCAGAAAGGCGGTGACCGCCGCAACGGCCAGCGGGCTGACCGCGCCGGACAGGAGCAGCTCGCCCAGCCGGGCAATGATCTCCGGCGCCGCGGAGCAGCAGCCGAGGGGCAGGCCGGGGATGGCGTAAAAATGGGAAAGTGAGCGGACAATGAGGAGATTTGCCGCCGCCAGACCGGCCAGGGAGCGATACCCCGCGACAAAATCGGCCCAGGTCTCGTCAATGACAAAAAGGGTGGCGGGGCAATCGCCCACCAGCCCCAGCAGTTCCCCGCGAGGCATGGTGCGGCCGCTGGGATCGTTTGGCTGGCTGACAAAAACGATCTCGTTGCCGCGCAGCGATCGGCCAAGGCGGGCAAGATCGGGCCGCAAATCAGGTTCGGCAACGAACGGCCAACAGTGGGTTTCCAGGCCGGCCCGGCGGCAGGCCCCGGCATAGAGCGCCGGGCCGGGCAGCGGGATGATGGCGCGCGACCGACCGGCACTTCTGGCAATGGCGACAAGCAGCTCCTCCACCCCGCAACCGATCGCCAGCCGCTCCGGGGCAATTCCCAGCGAATCGGCCAGGGCGGAAATCAGCGCGCCATCGATTGCCTCCGGCGGCCGGCAGAGGGTCTCCACCCCCCGGCTGACGATGCGGCGCAGGGACTCCGGCGGCCCCAGCGGGTTGACCGCCAGGCTGAAGTCAATGAAAGGAGGAGATCCGACGTTCTGCGACGCCATCACTTGTCCGCCTCGGACACCGCCGCCTCGGCAAAGGTGGCGATACCGGTCAGCACATGCACCGCCGCCTCCACCACATTCATGGCGAGCGCCGCGCCGGTGCCCTCGCCGAGCCGCATGTTGAGATCAAGGAGCGGCTCCTTGCCGAGCCGCTGCTGCATGAGCCTGTGCCCCGGCTCCACGCTGCGGTGGGCGGCGATGATATAGTCAGCCGCCTCGGGCTTGAGCCCATGGGCGATAAGCGCCCCGGCGGTGGAGATAAAACCGTCCACCACCACCGGTTTACGCTGCGCCGCGGCGCCGAGAATGATGCCGGCAATACCGCCGATCTCGAAACCGCCGACCCTGGCCAGCACGTCAAGGGCGTCGGCCGGGTCCGGTTGGTTGACGGCGAGGCTTTTTTCGATCACCGCGATCTTGTGGCGCAGTTGCCCGTCATCAAGGCCGGTGCCCCGACCGCAGATGGCACCGACCTCGACCCCGGTCAGCGCGGCGAGGATGGCGGTGCTCGGGGTGGTGTTGCCGATGCCCATGTCGCCGGTGCCGAAGACATCGGTATCCGGACCAAGCTGGCGGGCCACCTCGATGCCCGCCTCAATCGCCGCCATTGCCTGTTCCCGGCTCATGGCCGGCCCGGCGGCGATATTGGCGGTGCCGGGTGCGATCTTGCGGTCAATGATTTTACCGGCGCGGGCCAGTTCGGCGAGATCGGCGGTCACCCCCATGTCCACCACCACCACCCGCGCCCGGCACTGGCGGGCCAGGGCATTGATGCCCGCCCCGCCGCGCACGAAGTTGTGCACCATCTGCGGCGTCACCTCCTGGGGAAATTTGCTCACCCCCTCGGCCACCACTCCATGGTCGCCGGCCATGGTGACAATGGCCTTGCGGCTCACTGCCGGATTCATCGACCGGGTCATGCCGGCCAGGTCCAGGGCCAGATCCATCAGGCGGCCTAGGGACCAGTGGGGCAGGCAGAGATTGTCGAGCCGCTGCCGGGCGGTCGCCCGCCATCCTTCGTCCTGTCTGGTGATTGCGTGCAGTGTCTGGTGCAGGATGTTCATGATGCTCCTTTGTGCCGGGCAAAAAAAATCCCCGGACCGTTAAAAAACGACCCGGGGATTTCCCAATTTTATCCACGAGACCACCAGCGCCGATATCACCGCGTATCGGGCGCCACAGCAGATCAGGCAGGTATTCTGACTCCCGGTTCACCCTCTGGCCGCGCCTTCCCACCCGCTTCTTGCGGGCAGTGGCATCATGCGGAATCGTCACCGGTCACAGCGGCGGGCCCGTCCCCGATTTGCACGGCGGTTCCCTCCCTGATCACTTCAGCCTACATACTAAAACAACGCCCAGGAGTCAAGCCCGATGGAGCCGGAAAAACTCTACGGCCGGTTGCCGTTGTCGGGCATTGCTTGACACGAACTCTTCCCTTCAGTACATTTTCGGAAGTGAGAAGTAAGGAGCCAGGAAAGAAAACACACGGGAGCCGCTATGGACGCAAACTGCCTGTTCTGCAAGATCATCAAGGGGGATATCCCTGCCAAGAAAATCTACGAGGATGACGAGGTGTTCGCCTTCTGGGACATTGCCCCCCAGGCGCCGAAACATTTTCTCGTTATCCCGAAAAAACACCTGAGCGGTCCGGCCGCAGTCAGCGAAGCGGACGAGCGCCTCATCGGTAAAATGATGCGGATCGGCGCGGCGGTGGCCCGGGAAAACGGCATCGGCGATGACTTCCGGGTGGTATTCAACAACGGCGCCGGCGCCGGTCAGACGGTTTTTCACATCCACATGCATGTGCTGGGCGGCCGGGCCATGAACTGGCCGCCGGGCTGATGCCGACGACCAGTTCAACCGTCCGGTCCACCACCGGGGTGATCCTCGCCGGCGGGGCCAGTTCGCGTTTCGGCGGCAACAAGGCGCTCGCCCTGCTGGAGGGCCGGCCGCTCATCGCCCATGTCGCCGATGTTCTGGCATCGGTCTTCACCGAGCTGCTGCTCGTCACCAACACCCCGGAGTCTTACCGATTCCTCGGCTGGCCGATGGCGGCCGACATCCGGCCCGGCCAGGGGCCGCTGGCCGGCATCCAGGCGGCCCTGCGGACCATGGCAACCGACCAGGCCTGTGTCGTGGCCTGCGACATGCCCCGCATCCGGGCCGACCTGCTCACCCTGCTCGCCGGTCAGCCGGGTAACTGGGACGTGGCCCTGCCCTGGCTTGCCAGCGGGCCGGAACCGCTCTGCGCCGTTTATCGAAAAAGCTGCCTGCCGGTCATCGACGACCAGCTCGGCAAGGGCCAGGGCGCGATTTACCTCGCCCTGGACCAGCTTTGTCTACGGAGGGTAACAGCGGCGGAGATTGTTCCACTCTGCGGCGATCTCTCCCTGCTGCGCAACATCAACCGGCAGGAGGATCTGCGCGCCCTGCTGCCAGCAGCGGGGCACTGACCTATCCGCCGTTTCGACAGACAACATTCCCCACCTTTTGGAGAGAGATCATGAAAATTACCTGTGTCCTTGGCAGCCCGCGCAAAAACGGCAACAGCGCCACCCTTGCCGACCATTTCCTGCAAAAGATCGCCGCAGCCGGGGCCGAGACCCGCGCCTTTCATCTCAACACCCTGCAATTCAAGGGCTGCCAGGCCTGTTACGGCTGCAAGCAGAAAAGCGAGATCTGCGTGCTGCGCGACGATCTCAGCGAGGTGCTCGACGCGGTGCGCGCGGCCGATGTCCTGGTCATGGCCACCCCCACCTATTTCGGCGAGGTCAGCAGCCAGCTCAAGGCCTTCATCGACCGCACCTTCTCCTTTCTCGTGCCCGATTTCCATACCAGCCCGCAACCGAGCCGGCTGCAACCCGGCAAGACCCTGGTTTTCATCATCACCCAGGGCCACCCGGACGAGGCGATCTTCGCCGACATCTTCCCCCGCTACCAGCAGTTTTTCAGCTGGTTCGGCTACGCCCACTTCCATCTGATCCGGGTCTGCGGCGCAAACCCCGATGACCGCATCATGGAACGGACTGATGTGGCGCGCCGCATCCAGGAAACGGTCGACAAGATCCTGGCATAAGGCGGCCCGGAGGCGGATGGTGGACGCTGTTCGCTCCCGGCTGTTCCAGCACTTCTGACGAGCGGGTCAATTTGCGGAAATCCGCCGCCCCTCTTTTTCCTCATCCGGATGGCCCCATTCCTCACTTTTGCCGCCGCAATTCCACGGACGGCCCCAATATCGTATTTTCCAATTCCTGAAAAAGGATTTTCTGTATTACCTATTAGACAAAATGCCACACCCCTTTTATAGTCCCCGTCATACATTGTATTACAGTCAAGCCGCCGGTACGTGACGCCATGTCGCGATTGAGAATCCCTGACCAGAAAGAGCCATGACCACACCTTCCGCCGCCGCCACCTCCCTGACCGGCATGACCGATCCGGATCTTGCCAGCGAGATGCGTCTCCATTCGGAAAAATGCATCGAATGCAAACTGTGCCGTAAAGAGTGCCTTTTTTTACAACAGCACGGCAACCCGAAGCAGATCGCCGACAGCTACGATCCGGAAGCGGGGCCCGACCGGATGCTGGCCTTTGAGTGCAGCCTCTGTGGCCTGTGCGGAACGGTCTGTCCCGTTGGCATCAACCCGTCCTCCATGTTTCTCGCCATGCGCCGACATTACGCCACCAGCGACGGCGATTTTTCCGCCCACGGTGTCATTCTCGGTTATGAACGGCGCGGCACGTCACGACAATACACCTACTATGGACTGCCAGCCGATTGCGACACCATTCTCTTTCCCGGCTGCGCCCTGCCCGGCACCCGCCCCGCCAAGGTGCGAGCCCTTTTTGCCCTCCTGCAACAAACCGTTCCAAATCTCGGCATCGTCCTTGACTGCTGCACCAAACCATCGCATGACCTGGGCCGCGATTCGTTTTTTCATGCCATGTTCGACGAGATGAAAAAGTATCTTCTCGCACGGGGCGTGAAACGGATTCTCGTCGCCTGTCCCAATTGCTACCGAGTGTTCAAGCAGTATGGTGCTCCGCTTGCCGTGGCGACCGTCTATGAACATCTGGCCGAGTCCGGGCTGCCGGATGCGCCGGCAGTTCCTGCCGAAGTAACGGTGCATGATCCATGCGGCACGCGGGCCGAGGAGCACATCCACGCCTCCATCCGCCGATTGCTGCAGGAAAAGGCGATTACTGTCGAGGAGATGCCCCACCATGGCGGGAAAACCATCTGCTGCGGCGAGGGCGGTTCAGTGGGCTGCCTCAACCCGGAACTGGCAAAAAACTGGGGCGCGCGCCGCGGTCAGGAGGCCGGCGGCAAACGGATTGTCACCTACTGTGCCGGCTGCGCCAATTTTTTGCAGGCCGTGGCGCCGACCAGTCATATCCTCGACGTCTTGTTCGAGCCGACCGCTGCCCTGGCCGGCAAAGCCAAGGTAGCAAAGACGCCATGGACCTACATCAACCGCCTTCTGCTGAAACGACATTTCCGGAAAACACTTCCCGTAGCCAACAGCCGGGAGCGCACCTTTTCCGCCGAACCCCGGACAAAAGGCAACCTGGCAAAGCGCCTTGCCCTGCTGCTGGTCGTGGTGGCCGCCATCGTTGGCCTGCGTCTGACCGGCGCCACCGCGGCCCTCGACCAGGAAAGCCTACGCGCCATCATCGCCGCCTGCGGGCCGCTGGCACCGGCGGTCTACATCCTTATCTACGCAATCGCGCCGACCCTGCTGCTGCCGGGCCTGCCACTCACCATTGCCGGCGGTATCCTCTTCGGACCTTTCTGGGGCGTGCTCTACACCATTACCGGCGCAACAATCGGCTGCTGCGTCGCCTTTCTCGTTGCCCGGTACGTGGGCAGGGGCTGGGTGGAGAAAAAATTGAAAAATCCCCGCTGGCGACAACTGGATGCCATGGTGGAAGAACATGGCTGGAAGGCGGTCGCCTTTACCCGCCTGATTCCCATCTTTCCCTTCAACCTGCTCAACTATGCCTTCGGACTGACCAAGGTCAAGTTCCATCAGTACGCCATCACCTCCCTGCTCTGCATGCTGCCCGCCTGCATCGCCTTTATCGTCTTTTCCAGCTCCCTGCTCGACCTCGTCACCGGGACGATCACCCCGTCCTTTGTCGTCGGCCTGGTGCTGATCCTTGCCGTCTCCCTGGCTCCGTTGATTTACAAAAAATACAGCCGCTCCCGCCATAAGAGCTGATTATTCGCCCATGAATTCCGCCACTCTTTCGCCCGACCTGAAAAAATCACTGACCAGAAAGGCGTGGACAGCCGGTGCGCTGCTGCTGATCGCGGCTATCGGCACAGCCGTTGTCTACCGCTACTTTTACTTTCTCGACGCCTATTTCTATACCTACGAATTCTACTGGCAGTTCAACGTCAAGAATCTGCGGGCCGGCGATACCGCCCTGTTCGTCGAATATTTCACGCCAATGGGCATCACAACCGAGGCGCTGCCGCAGCTTGTCCTCTCCCACCTCATCCAGAACTTTTACCTGCCCTTCACCAAGCCGATCCTGATAGGCGCGGCGCATTCAGCATTCGGGAGCGGCATTGGCGCTCCCTTCAGCTACATCGCCTTGGCGGTGACCGCTTTGCTGGCCTTTGCCGTCGGCTCATTTTTGTTCGGCGACCTCCTGCCCCTGCTGGCCGGGACAAAATTTCCCACCTTCCGGGACAAAATGTTGCGCTCGCCGGGGACGGCAATCGCTCTCTCCCTGCTTTTTGCCATCCCCTGGATACCGATTGCCCTCCCGGCCATGACCGGTGCACTGCTCAAAGTGCCTTTGCAGTCAATGAGCCGCTGCCTGCTGGCCGGCTTGCTGGTGCGGACCGTGGCGTTGCTTGCCGCCCCCACCTTGTTCGTTTGATAGTGTTGGCCCGGGCGGGTTTGGGCTGAGTCCGTCAATTGTGCAAAAAAAGAAAACAAGGAGAAGCAGATGACAAAAAAAATTGGGTTGCCGACAAAAAAGAAATGTTTCACCAGCACAGTCGCCGGACTGGCCCTGCTGGCCGTGACCGGTTCGTTCTTTCCCGCCAGCGCGAGCCAGCACGGCGGGCCGTATGATGTCCGGGAGGTGCAGGGGACCCAGCACAAAATGGTCGTTGATCACGCCAACAAGGAGATACGCATCACCGCCACAGTGACCAAGGACTGTTCCAAACCGGGCGTCTGCGACTACGGCCGTCGCTTTCAGGCCTTTTTCGGTATGAAGGGCGGCCAGATGGAAAAATATTTTGTCTTTACCACCGATGTGCCCCGTAGCGAAATCAACAAGGCGATCCAGGAGCTGGGCGTGGTGTCGCGCAATCAGATCCCGATGGAGGAGGTCGAGACCCGCCGGGGCTTGAGCAGATACACCAAAAGCGACGACTATCTGCAGGGCGACCCGATCATGGTGACGGCGAAATTCACCAAGGATGGCAAGGAGATGGAAGTAGCGCTGGAAGACCTCATCGATGAACGAATCAACGTTGACGGCACGGAAGTCTTTAAACCCTACACCCCCCATTTTGTCTATCACGGCACGGGCGAGGCGATCAATTTCCCCTCCGGCTGCATCGTCTGCCCGTCCGACTGCAACGGCGGCATCATCACCGACAACAGCCTGCCGCTCAAGCACACCGAAAACTACTACAAAGTTAACTGGGAGAAAATGCCGGCGGTCGGCAGTGAGGCCGAAATTGTGCTGAAATCGATTTTTTGACAAACCCGTAAAAAGCCTTTTTTCACCACAGAGCGCACTGAGGACACAAAGAAAACATCTTTAATTACAAAATTTTACCTCTGTGTGCTCTGCGGTCTCTGTGGTGAATTGTTAATTTTACGAGACCATCATTTTTTAAAAGTCGCTCTCTTCCCCCACCCGCCGGCCCTGTGCCTCCCTCTCCGTCACGTCACGGGCCGGCGACAGCAGACCTGATCGCCAATCCACCCTTTCAGCAGGCGATCACCAGGGCGGTGATGTTATCCCGCCCGCCGGCCGCATTGGCCCGAGCCACCAGGGTGTCGCAGGCCTCTTCCGGATCGGCGGCATGCCGGAGAATCCGTTCAATCTCCTCGTCCGCCACCATCCCCCACAGCCCGTCGGAACAGAGAAGAATCCGATCGCCGGGCCGGACGGGAACGCGATGGAACTCGGGATCCTCCGGAAAGGCAAAACCGATGCCCCGGGTGATGATGTTGCGGGCCAGACCGGATGTGTCGTGCGGCCGCTTCGCGGCAAGCTCCGCCTGCAACGAATGATCGGTGGTGATCTGACGCAGGCCGCCGCCTCTCGCGAGGTAGGCGCGAACATCGCCGACATGGCAGAAATAGGCGCTGCCACCGTCAAGCAGGCAGGCGACCAGGGTGCAACCCATGCCGCGCAATGCCGCGTCCTCCGCCCCCATGGCCATCACCCTGTCGTTGACGAGATGAAAACCGGCCAGCAGCGCATGCTGGATCGCCATCGGATTGCCGCGGATCTCGCGGATCTTCTCCTCAGGGAAAAAAGTGGAGAGAGACTCGACCGCCACCCGGCTTGCCACCTCCCCGGCCCGGTGCCCGCCCATCCCGTCCGCCACCAGGAAGAGATTGCGCTCCAGCAGGATGGCAAAGGTGTCCTCGTTGTTTTTGCGCACCATGCCGGTATCGGTCCTGCCGAAACAGGCAGGACCGGCGGGCTGCGGTTGGAAGATTCTCTTGAGAAAGGCAAACATGCTTACTCCTCCGGACAACGGTCGCGCCCGGCTTCTTCACGCCGGCATGCGCTCATCGCCCCCGACTGCGCAGGGCGGATGGGACGCCGTCGTCAAAATCGAGCTGATAAATAAGGGTCCACAGCACCACGGCCCCGTCCTGCCGGCCGGACAGAAAAGTATGGGGCCGCGGACCGGGGGCCAGGCTGCACACCCCGTCCCCCCGGGCATCAAGCAGATGGTTGCAGGTGCCGCTCGGCCAGTTCCACAGCTTGATGATATCATCCTCGCAGCCGGCAACCACAGTCTGGCCGTCCGTCAGCAGCAGCACCGAGGAAACCGTATCCTCATGGCGGTCCAGGCTCTGCAGACACTGGCCGGTCCGGCAATCCCACACCCGCACCAGCCGATCGGCGCTGCAACTGGCGATCCGGGCATTGTCATGGCTGACTGCGAGAGCGGCGACCGGCAGGGCATGGGCAACGAACTGGCGGAGACATTCGCCGGTCTGGCCGTCGTAAAAACGGATGCCGCCATCCTGAAGGCCGGCGGCAAAATGAGCGTTCCCCATACTGACGAGGCTGCTGACGCCGTTTTCTCCCATTTCGGCGATTTTCTTTATCTTCCCGCTGGCAGGGGAGAGCAGGACAACGGCGCCGGTATCGAGGCCGGCCAGCAGATGCCTGCCGTCGGCCAGAAAAATGAGTGACGTCACCGCGCCGTTGCCGCAGGGGACGATCTTCTGCTCGCCGCTCCGGAAAAACCGCAGCACCACTGTGCCGTCCCGCTGGCCGATGGCAAGCAGCGACGCATTGGCGGTCAGGGCGGAAATCGTTTCACCGGTGCGGACAAAGGGCACCGCCATCTTGCGCTCGCCGACGCTGCGGACATTGACATCCTTGCCTGACGAGGCGGAAAAAACCAAACGCCGTTCCGGCACCGCGGCGAGAAAGCGGGCCGGGCCTTCCTTTTCCCCCGCTTCATGGGTCAACACCCGCTGGACGGCGATAATCTCCCCTTTTTTGCCTTCCGGCAGCAGTTGCTCGTAGATCTTATAATAGAACTTGTCTTTCTTGAAACGCTCGTTGCCCCAGCTGACCATCAGGGTGTCATAGCACTGGGTCAGCCGCCGGCTCTGCATCAGGGTCAGGATATTGTGGTGGACTGAACGGCGCAGCTGGGTCTCGCGAAAGATCTCCATCGGCGCCTTGGGAAAACAGAGGTGCAGTTCCGGTTCCCGCTTGCGGGCGGTTTGCAGAAACTCACCGCCCCGCTCGACGGCTGCGGCCATCTCCTTTTCCAGCTTGTCGAAAACATCGAGGGACGGGAACCTCTTGCGGCATGCCTCCATCTGCCGCAGCAGCCGCTCGGCATTTTCCGTGCTCCGGCACCAGCGCAGCATGAAAAAATTATGCAGTGCCTCAGGAAGGGTATCGTTGATCTCCAAGGTGCGGGAGAGATAATTTTCCGCCTGCCGGTATTTGCCGAGTTCGGCCAGTGACACCGCCCGATTGTTCCAGTTCTCGGCGCGCATGTCGATTTTTTCCATGATGGCATACGGACAGGCGACCTGGAAAAGCTCAAGATAGACCTGGTTCAATGCCTCTTTCAGTTCGGCAAAATCCGGATAACGGTCCCCTGGCTGAAAGGCGACGCTTTTTATCAGAACGGTCTTCAGGCTGGTCGGCAGTTCGACGGCCGCATCGACGGCAACCGGTTCCGGGCAACCGCCCATGGCATTGTGCTTATAGGGCCGTTTGCCGCAGAACATCATCCACAGACAGAGACCAAAGGAAAAGATATCGGTGCGCCGATCCACCCGATGCGAGTTGCGCAACTGTTCGGGTGAAGCGTAATTGGGGGTGCCGCGGAAGCCCACCGTGGCATCCGGCGATGCGGGGCCGACCGGCAGATCTCCCGCCGTCTCCGGCCCGCTCTCCTTGATCAAACGCAGGATGCCGAAATCGGTGATCTTGACCAGGCCGTCTTTGGTCAGCAGGATATTCTGGGGCTTGATGTCCCGGTGGATAAAACCCTTGGCGTGGGTGTATTCCATGCCGTTGCAGAACTGAACGGCAATGGACAGGGCGGTGCGCATGTCACGGCAGCGGCCCCGGTTGATCCACTCCTCCAGGGTGCCACCGGACACATATTCGATAAAGATATGGGGAACGCCGGAAAAACTGCGGACATAGTAACAGCATGCAATATTAGGGTGGAGGCCGAGGCGGATCCAGCTGTTGGCCTCGCGCAGGATGCGCTGCAACCCTTCCCGGTCGGCCCAGACCTCCGGCTTGGGGGCCTTGATCGCCATCCAGATGCCCCAGCCGAGATGCTCGGCGATATAGACCTTGCCCATGGCGCCGCCGAAGATACGGTCGATGCGGTAACGGTCTTCGATGACCTCGCCCGGCAGCCAGTTCAACTGGGCGGCGGGCTGGTTCTTTCCTCCATCCGGCAGCACCTGGGTGGCATCGACCTGGCCGTTATCCTGATCCGGCCGCCGGTCAGCACCCTTGCTCTCTTTTTTGAAAAAGCGGCTCAGCATGGCAGGTTGCGATCTTCACTCCGGGCGACAGGTGCCGTGATACCCACTCCCTGACGCGTCAGGCCCGCGCAGGGGTTATTCAAAACGGATCTGCACCCCGCGGATGGCGATGATGTCTCCCTTGTTCAACTGACACTCTTCCCGCACCGGCGCGCCGTTGACAAAGGTCTTTACCCAGCTGCGCTGGGGCACGAGATAAAACTTCTTGTCGCGGTTGATGACATAGCACTGGGCCTGGGCGACGAACCAGCCGGATACCCGCAGGTCGCTGTTGATGTCCTTACCGATCTTGACGCTGCTGCGGCCAAGCAGCGGCAATTCTGCCGGGCTGCCGTCACCGGCGATAACGGTAAGCCGATGCGACGCTTTCCCCGTCTCCTTGACCTTCTGGCCGCCGGAAGCCCCACTGCGGCTGACAAAAACCGTTTCATCGCCAAAATCGAATGCGGCGCTCTGGGAAGCATACCCCTGATCCTTGAGGGCCTCAGCCGGCAGGAGAAGGAATTTGCCGATTTCCACCATGTCATCGTCAAAGAGCTGAACACAGGAGTCGATCTTTTTGCCGTTGACCATGGTGCCGTTCAAACTGCCGAGATCCTCGACGAAGTAGACCCCGTTGCGCCGCTCCAAGGCCGTGTGCTTGCGAGAAATCGCCGTGTTATCCACCACCACGTCGGCGTCGGAACCCCTGCCGATCACCAGCCGCTCACCATCCTCGATGGCAAACTGCTTCACCACCTTGTCATTCAGCTTGATCGCCCATACCGCCATAAATCCCCCCTCTTCTCCTGGCCGATCGCCGTCGGCTGCCCGACGCCCCGTCGCCCTGTTTGTATTCACCTCGATGCCCGGCGGAGCCGGAATCTCTTAGCCCCCACCCGGCGGGCTGCCGTGGTTTTTTTTTCCGTTGTTCACGCCCCGATCACCCATCATCACGCAAAACAGCTTTCCAGCCGGCGAGATAGCGACGCAGTACTTCAAAGGCAATGCTGTAAGCCCGCGCCGTCTCTGCTTTGCCGCGCAGCGTATACTGGTGCGGGGTAAAAAAAGGGGCGGCGTCGCGCAGCTGCCGGTAGGCCGCTTCGCCGACCAGGGCATCGAGTTTATGTTTGGAGGTCATCTCCTGCAAACGGAAAGTGACGTTGACCACATCACCGACAATGGTGAAATCACGCTGCCCGTCGACCCCGATATTCCCCATCACCGCCTCGCCGCTGTTGATCGCCGCCCCGATTCGCAATTCACGCCCAATAATCGGAGAGGCCAGGCCGAGCCTGCCGGTCCACAGGCTGATCTCCAGGGCGGACAGCAGGGCCCGGGCCACGGTTGCAAACTCGTCGCCATTGGCCCAGACGGCAAGAACCGCATCACCAATAAATTTATCAACGTGCCCGTCGTTTTTTCGCACCACCTCATCGACCTTTTTCGTCCACTGGGTCAGAAAGGCGGAGACGGCATCGGCGCCCACCTCTTCGGAAAGCGGGGTAAAGCCGCGGATATCACAGACCAGCACAGTAACGCACTCGCGCTGGAGAAAGGCCACCGTTTCATCGCCGCAGCTGTCGGTAGTCTCGCCGGTGTCATCGCCCGCCGGCCTGTCCTGCCAGAAAATCAGCTCCGACTTGCCGATACGGATACGGTCGCCGGGACTGAGCCGGATCGGGCCATAGACCCGTCGACCATTAACCAGACTGCCGTTGGCACTGCCGAGATCAATGAGGTTGTGGCTGCCATTGGCCTCTGCCTGGATCATGGCATGCTGTCGGGACACCCAGGGAAAAGGGAGCAAAATGTCACAATCCGCGCCGCGACCGAGACGGAAGGTGGTTTTCCCGGCCAGGGACCAGACGGTTTCTTCGCCGCCGACAAGTCTGATTGATACGCCTGCTGGGCCGGGTTTACTCATCCGCTTCGGGTGCCTGGTTCGCTGCGGGCAGTCCAGTGATTTTAGTAATTGTTTTTTTCAGTCGTACCAGCTAGTCTAGAGTACGACCATATGGTATAACTTCAATTTTTGTCGGAATCGCAAATCCGCGATTCCGACGGGCCGTGTTTTGTAACTCGCTGTTTTCTCTTTCCCGCCTGCCATGGTTTGCAGGTTTTTGCGAGAACATCAATTTTTCACGTATAATACCATCTAATCACTTTAGGTTGTAACTATTTAACCGGCAAAACACAACAAAATGACGGAAAAAAAGGGTCAGCCATCGGGAAAACTGGCGGAAATATTTGCCAAAATGAACATGAGCGAGTTGCCTGCCATGTCAGCCCATGTCCAGGAACTCATCTCGCTGGTGCACAGCAGCCGCAGCGCCGCCTATGACCTCTCCCGGGTGATCCTCAAGGATTATTCGCTGACCAATAAAGTGTTGCAGGTCGTCAACTCGGCTTACTACTCCATCGGCCAATCAGTCAGCTCCATCTCCAAGGCGGTTACCATCCTCGGTTTTGACGCGGTACGCGACCTGGCCACCGCCATCGCCCTTTTCGAGGACTTCGTTAAATCCGGGGTGGACAAAGAGGGGATCAGCAAGCTGATGACCCGCTCCTTTCTCAGCGCCCTGCAGTGCCGAGACATCGCCGGTGAAAAAAAAATCAACGTGCCGCCGGAAGAGGCATTCATCTGCGGTCTGCTTCACAACCTCGGCAAGATCATCGCCTTTATCTATCTACCCGGCATCTACCAGGAGATCGAAAAAAAGATCGCGACCGGCATCCCCGAGGACACTGCCTGCCGCCACTTGCTCGAGGATCTGACCTTTGCCGAACTGGGTCAGGAGATCGCCCGTTTCTGGAATCTGTCCGACAAGGTGGTTGGAGCGATGGAGACCGATCCGGATCCCCCGAAAACCCCTTACGACACCGAGGCCTATCTCCGCAACCTGTGCGACTTCAGCAACCGCTTTGTCGACAAGATCTGCAACGGCGAGGACACCACCGAGCTGCTCGGCAAATACGGCACAATCATCACCATCAATCACGAGAAGGCCCTGGAAATTCTCACCAACTGCGTCGAGAACTCCCAGGACATCTCCGATTCGGTTCGCTACGGACTTTCCAAACTGAAGATCCACAGCAAACTGGAAAAGGCGGCCCGGCAACCCCTCGCCACGCCGGAAGAGGGAGTCAGACCAGCCGCCCCGAAACGGGCCGACGACGACGAACTGGACGAACTGCCCTCCTCGGACAAATCGATCAACGAATTCATCAAGGAAATGGCCGATACCCTGATGGGGCCGTTTCAACTCAACGAATTTTACGCCCATCTTCTTGAAGCCATCTATCGGGGCATCGGTTTTGACCGGGTCATTCTCTGCGTGATCAGCATGCAGGCCACCAAAATTTCCCTGGTTGGCCGTTTCGGCCTCGGCGACATCGATGCCGCCGATATCGCCAATTTCGAACAACCCCTGGCCAACGTCGATCAGGCCATTCCCAAGGCAATGAAACTGTGCAAGGATGTGGCCATCGAGCCGGACACGGTCGGCGCCTTCCCGGAAAAACTCCAGTATCTCGTCAAGGGCAGAACCATCTACCTTTTGCCCATTGTCGTCAACAACAAGGCCATTGCCCTCCTGTACATGGACCGCAAGGCCGGCCGCCCGAAGCTGGGCAAAAACCGTATCAAGGCCCTGCGGCTCTTCCGCGATTTCGCCACCATGGCCATCAAAAAAAGCAGTAGAAAAGGATAACACCATGCTCGAACTTCGTTTTATTCGTGAAAATATCGACCTGGTCAAGGACAAGATCAGGCAACGCAACATCACCGGCAGCCGTATTGATGAGTTTGTCGATGTCGATAAAAAACGGCGGGAGAACCTTGCCGAGGTCGAAGAACTGCGCAACCGGCGCAAAGTCGTTTCCCAGGAGGTGGCGGAACGAAAAAAGGCGCAGCAGGAGGCAGAGGAACTCATTGCCGAGATGCGCAGAGTGAACGAACGGATCAAAACGCTGGAAACCGATCTGGCCGTCCTGGAATCGACAATGCAGGACATCGTCATGGAGATACCAAACCTCTGCCATGACTCGATCCCGATGGGCCGCGACGACAAGGACAACGTGGTGGTGAAAACCTGGGGTGAACCGACCGCTTTCCCTTACCCGCCCAAGGCCCACTGGGAACTGGGCGAGGCGGACGGCTCCATGGACTTCAAACGCGCCGCCAAGATCTCCGGCGCTCGTTTCGCCCTGCTCCAGGGTTTTGCCTCCCGCCTGGAACGGGCACTGATCAACTTCATGCTCGACCTGCATACCCAGAGGCACGGTTACCAGGAGGTGCTGCCGCCCTTTCTCGTCAACAGCGCCACCATGACCGCCACCGGCCAGCTGCCCAAATTCGCCGCCGATCTCTTCAAGGCCGAGGACTGGGATCTCTATCTGATCCCCACCGCCGAGGTGCCGGTGACCAATATTCACCGAGATGAAACCTTGTCGGAGGACGAGCTGCCAATCAAGTACTGCGCCTATACCCCGTGCTTTCGCTCCGAGGCAGGCTCCTACGGCAAAGATACCAAGGGACTGATCCGTCAGCACCAGTTTGACAAGGTGGAACTGGTCAAATTCACCACTCCAGAAACATCCGACAACGAGCTGGAATCCTTGCTTGCCGACGCCGAAGAGGTGCTGCAACTTCTCGAACTCCCGTATCGGGTCGTGGTCCTCTGTTCCGGGGATCTTGGCTTTTCCGCCACCAAAACTTATGACATCGAGGTGTGGATGCCGGCCCAGAATACCTACCGGGAGATCTCCTCGTGCAGCAACTTCCTCGACTTCCAGGCGCGCCGCGGCGGCATCCGCTACCGGCCGAAAGGGGCGAAGAAAAGCGCCCTGGTTCACACCTTAAACGGCAGCGGCCTCGCCGTGGGCCGCACCCTGGCCGCCATCTATGAAAACTTTCAGCAGGAAGATGGCTCCGTTCGCCTCCCCAAGGTGCTTGAACCCTATTTCACCGACCGTTTCCGCCCCTGATTGACATCTCTGCCGTCCGGCCGATTCACTATCCGATCGGCCGGACGGCCCCTGCTCCGCTCTGCCGGCTATCCCACCGCAATCGCCTTTCCATTTTTCCGGAATTTTCTATCCGGAAAAATGGATTTTCCCCCTTCGCCCACTTCCCGTAATATTCCGTTTTCATTTGCAACATATTGACATCGCGACAATTTGCCGCATTTTATAGCCTTGGCACGGATGATGCTAACACAGAGAAATAAGACCATTCCGGAAAAGCGGACACTCGCTGTCTTCTTCCGCCCGCCCGGAAAATCATCCCAGGGAGAAAACAATACATGCAGAACAAGAAAACCTATTGCGCCAAAAGCAGCTTCACGGCCATCCTCGCCGCCCTGACTTTCGCAACCCTCGGCTTGCAGAACGCCACCGCCGGACCCGCTCCGCTTTTTGATGCCAGCTGGACCCAGATCGCTTCGGAAGACAGCGTGCGCGCGGACGGCTTTGTCGATCCAGGCTGGGGCGGCCAGCTCTTTGACGCCGAATACCTCTATTTCAAGCTCCAGGGCAGCACTCTGTCCGTCGGCCTGCAAACGGGATTCGACCTCGTCGACGGCCGGGTTGACTATGGTGGCAGGGCCTACTATGCCGGCGATCTCGCCCTCTCCTTTGACAACAACCCCTCAGCCTACGAATACGCCTTTGATTTCGGCCTGCTGACCAAAGATTACAGCGGCAAACTGGTGGGCGACAGCGATGGCATCAATGACGCCGGCCTCTACGCGGTGACAACCTGGAACAACAACATCGCCTATCCGGTGGCCAGCCCATTTGCCATGGCCGCAGGCACCCGCATCGCCGCAGCGGGCGGCAGCACTTCAGCCGGCCAGCACAATGATTCCTACTGGCGCATCGTCTCCTTTGACATCAGCCCGATCATGACCTCCATCGGCGGTGACCTGCTCACCTTTGACGCCCACTGGACCATGTCGTGCGGCAACGACTTCATCAACGGCGGCGCCGATGTACCGGTTCCCGAACCGGCGACCATGATGCTGTTCGGCACCGGCCTGGCCGGGCTGGCCGCCATCTATCGACGCAAATATCCGGCGGCGTAATCGACCCCCATACGCCGCTTTCCCCCCCCCCGGCGGAGCCGCAGGCTCCGCCTTTTTTTAGCAATAGACCAGCCGCATTGGTTATTTCACCCACCTGCACGTCTTTTCACCCGCCCGCGCCCGCCGTGTCTCCCCGCTGCCATCTTTCAATTTATGATTTAAAATCAATACGTTAAAAATGAAATATTCGCATCGCCCCGCCTGTGGCATTGTCATTGCTCTTTCCTCCTGCATCAGCCATTTCACCACCTGCACGAGGATACGCCATGTATACAATGGAAAACGGTCAAATCTGGGTCAAGCCACCTGCGGCCGACACAACGACAACGAAGGGCGTCTGGGTCTATCCTGGCGAAATCATCGAATGGCATTACACCTGCACCCCGCTCGGCACCCTGGTGACCGGTTACACCGTTAAGCCGTCGCGGATCGATATCAAACAGGACAAGAAAATGGCATGAGGCCGGCACTACCGGCCTCCTCCTGAGAAAGCGAGAACACTCACCGCCCTTGCAGCGCCAAGGCGATGAGGCGATCAAGCAGCGCGGGAAAATCGATCCCGACCGCAGCCGCAGCCTGGGGCAGCAGGCTGGTCGGGGTCATGCCGGGAATGGTGTTGGTCTCGATGACAAACACCTCGCCATCCTCTGAAACGATCATGTCGGTCCGGCTGTAGCCCCGCAGCCGAAGAGCCCGGTGGGCGGCGAGCGCCGCGGCCTGGGCCTTTTCGGTGATGGTCGCCGGCAATTCCGCCGGACAGATCTCCCGGGTCGCCCCCGGGGTATACTTGGCCGTATAGTCAAAAAAGGGATATTCTTCACCGGGAATGATCTCAACCAGCGGCAGGGCCTGCAACTCGTCGTTGCCCAGCACCCCGCCGGTGACCTCCCGCCCCCGGACAAACTCCTCCACCATGACCTCCTCGTCATAGGCAAAGGCCTTTTGAAGTCCATCGACCAGGCCCTGCTCATCATGGGCGATACTCATCCCCAGACTCGATCCCTGTCGAACCGGTTTGACCACCAGCGGAAAACGCAGGGCAGCGGCAAGCGGAGCAGGATTTCCCATATCCGCCCGAGCGGCCATCCGCCACTCGGCCACCCGCAGGCCCGCCTGTCGGTAGAGAATTTTGGCGATATTCTTGTCCATGGCCAGAGCGCTCCCCAGCACCCCGGATCCCTGATAGGGCAGACCAAGCAGATCGAGAAAACCCTGCATGGAACCATCTTCACCAAGGGGACCGTGCAGCAAAATAAAGGCGGCGTCCAGTTGCGCCGCATCGGCGGCCAGCCGGCCCAGATCAATCGCCGGATCATACTGGGTGACCAGATATTTTCGGGTATCCAGCGCCGCCATGACTCCCTTGGCCCCGGCCAGCGAGACCTCCCTCTCCCCGGATTTTCCCCCGGCCAGTAAGGCAATGCGTAATTTTTTTTCCATAAACCTCTTTCTCCTCAGAAAAATTGGCCGACAGACGCCACTATCGGTTACATATCACTCAACACCATCCCAAAGCGGTCCGCCCAGACCGGAACCCTCATTTGGACAGACCGACCGGGCAATCAGGTCGCGCCGCAGCCCACCGCCAAGGCCAAGGCCTGCTTTTCAGCAGAGAGATAGTACATTTTTCAACGGAGATTGGCAACGCCATGCAACGGGAAACAATCAACAAACTGCGATCCATCGTCGGCGCCGACCACCTGACCACCCTCCACGAGGATCTGCTCTGCTACTCGTACGACGGCACCGGCCGGGAATTCCTGCCGGAGGCAATCGCCTTTCCTGGCACCCCGGAGGAGATCAGCGCCATCATGAAGCTCGCCAACGCCACCCCTTTTCCGGTGGTGGCACGCGGCGCCGGCAGCGGCATGACCGGCGGGGCCTTACCGGTGGCCGGCGGCCTGGTTCTTGCCATGAACCGGCTCAACCGCATCCTGGAGATCGACGAAAAAAATCAGGTGGCGATCGTTGAACCGGGAGTCATCACCGGCGTCTTTCAGAAGACCCTGCAGCCCCGCGGCCTCTTTTACCCCCCCGATCCGGCCAGCCTCGCCTTTTGCACCATGGGCGGTAATGTCGCCGAATGCGCCGGCGGGCCGAGCGCGGTCAAATACGGGGTGACCCGCGATTATCTGCTCGGCCTCGAGGTCGTCCTGCCAAACGGATCCATCATTTCCACCGGGGTTCGAACCGCCAAGGGGGTAGTCGGTTATGATCTGACCCGGCTCCTTGCCGGTTCAGAGGGGACCCTCGGCATCATCACCAAGATCATCGTCCGGCTGCTCCCTCTTCCTGCCGCTAAACGGACTTTCCTTATCCTCTGTCGCGACATCCGGCACGCCACCACCCTGGTGGCCGATATCCTGGCACAACACCGGCCATGCACCCTGGAATACATGGACCGCACCGCCATTGCCATTGTCCGGAACAAACTGCCCTTTCCTCTCCCGACGGCAACCGAAGCACTGCTGCTGGTTGAGTTCGATGGCGACGAGGAATGCGTCGCCGCCCAGTCGCGCCGCCTCGGCCACTTCCTCGGCGCACGCCCGGAAATCCTCGCAGTGCAGGAGGCGGCAACCCGCGACGAGGCCACGGCCCTGTGGCACGCCCGCCGCGCGGTCTCGCCGGCCGCCTTTACCCTGAAGCCGGACAAGATGAGCGAGGACGTCGTCGTGCCCCGCTCGCGCATTCCGGAACTGGTGGACTGCACCGAGAAGCTGGCCAGACGCCATGATCTTGTCATCTTCACCTTTGGCCACGCCGGCGACGGCAACATCCACGTCAACATCATGCTGGACAAAAAAAACGAGGGAGAAAAGAAACGAAGCGAACAGGCAAAGCGGGAGCTGTTCAGCAGGGTGCTGGAGCTCGGCGGCACCCTGTCCGGTGAACATGGAGTCGGCATCACCAAGGCGGAGTTTCTCCCAATGGAAATCAGCCCGGCGAGCATGGCGATCATGGCGGGAATCAAGCGGCTGTTCGATCCGGGCAACATCCTTAATCCCGGCAAAATCTTTCCGCGCCCAGTCCCGAGCGAGCACCAAAATACCATTTGACAAAAGCCATACTCTTCGATTATAGATTTCAGTTTTTAATCCAGCAGGAAGAGAGTTCCTTTTCTCCACAGCACAACATTACTTTTCGGGAGTCATCAATGATCGAAGTCGAGGTCCGCGGGGACATTGAATACGCCATCCGGCAACTGAAGAAAAAGCTGCAACTTGACGGTATCAAGAAAGAACTGAAACGCCGCGAATACTACGAAAAACCGAGTGTCAAGAAGCGCCGCAAACAGGCCGAGGCCAAGCGCAAACTCCGCAAGGTCATGTACCGCATCGAACGGGAAGCATGATGCCTTTTTTCCTCGCATCATGAAACGACGGGGAAATCCGCATCACCCACCAAGCAATGCTCGACACAACAGGATTCCTGGCGGTCTCCCGGCGGAGCTGATACACCGCCAGGACCTGTTTCTCCATTATCTGGCCGCGGAAAAACGGCTGGCTGACACGACAATCCGCTCCTATCAATACGATCTGCAGGCCTTTCTTGGCTATCTTGCCGGCAATTCGCTTGACCTGCCCACCATCACCGCCCACCACCTCAGGGATTACCTGGCGCGCTGCCGGACAAAAGGAATCAGCCTGCGCAGCAATGCCCGCCGACTCTCCACCCTGCGCGCCTTCTTCCGCTTTCTCCTGACAGAAAAGCTAATCGACGCGGATCCGACCACCATCATGGATCCACCGAAAAGCTCGCGCACCCTGCCAGAGGACCTGTCGGTGCAGGAGGTGGACCGCCTGCTGCACAGCACGGCGGACCAAACAGCCGTCCACCGCCGCAACAGCGCCATGCTGCATCTGCTCTACGCCACCGGCATGCGGGTCACTGAGCTCGTTTCCCTGCCGCTCATGGCAGTGAACATGAGCGCCGGTTTTGTCCGAATCATCGGCAAGGGCAGCAAGGAACGGCTCGTCCCTTTCGGCGAAGAGGCCCGGGAAAAAATCGTTCTCTATTTGCAGCACGGCCGCGGCGAGTTGCTGAACGGCAGAAAAAGTAGCGCCCTGTTCGTCACCTGCCGCGGCAAAGCAATGACGAGAATCCGCTTCTGGCAGATCATCAGAGAAGCGGCGCAACAGGCCGGCATCAGCAAAAAGATCTCTCCGCACATGCTGCGCCACTCCTTTGCCACCCATCTCCTGGCGCGGGGGGCGGACCTGCGTTCCGTCCAAATGATGCTGGGTCATGCCGACATCGCCACCACCCAGATCTATACCCACGTGGACACGGAACGACTGCAGGCCGTTCACCGCCAATTTCACCCGCGCGTGAGAAAGGAAAAATAACCAGAGGCCCGGATGGAAGTCATCACAACCCACCTCAATGCCGATTTCGACAGCATGGCCTCGATGGTTGCCGCGAAAAAACTTTACCCTGACGCGGTGCTGGCCTTTTCCGGCTCACAGGAACGCAATCTGCGCAAATTTTTTGTCCAGTCGGTGATGATCTACGATTTCCAGCGCCTCAAGAACATCGATCTCACCAAAGTCAGCCGCCTGATCATCGTCGACACCCGGCAGCCCTCCCGCATCGGCGCCTTTGCCCAGTGCCTCGACAATCCCGGCATCGAAGTCCACCTCTACGATCACCATCCCGATGCGCCGGGCGACCTGCGAGGCGACGTCGAGGTGGTGCGACCGGTGGGCTCCACCGCCACCGTCTTTGTCGAGATTTTCCAGCAGCGCAATATCGCCATCACCAGGGAAGAAGCGACCCTGCTCGCCATGGCCGAATACGAAGACACCGGCTCCTTCACCTTCAGCACCACCACCCCCGATGATCTGCGGGCCATGGCCTGGCTGCTTTCCTGCGGCGCCGATCTCAACACCGTCACCCAGTACATCACCCAGGAACTGACAAGCGACGAGGTAAAACTCCTCAACGAGCTGATCAGGTCGGCGACCACCTATACCATTCAGTCCATCGACATCACCGTCACCCGCATCGCCTTTCAGCACTATGTGGATGAATTTTCCCTCATCGTCCGCCGCTTCATGAGCATGGAAAACCTCAACGTGCTCTTTGCGCTGGCCAGCATGGGGGAGCGCATCTACCTCATAGCCCGTAGCCGCATTCCCGAGGTCAACGTCGGCCAGATCGCCCTGGAATTCAACGGCGGCGGCCATGCCTCGGCGGCGGCGGCCACCATCAGCGACATGACCCTGGTGGAGGCGGAGGAAAAACTCATTCGCCTGCTCCACAAGCACGTACGGCCGGAGAGTACCGCCTGGCAGCTGATGTCCTCGCCGGTTATCTCCGTCGGCCCGGATGTCACCACCAAGGAAGCCCATGACACCCTAATCCGCTACGGCATCACCATGCTGCCGATCATGCAGGACAAAAAGATGGTGGGCCTTTTTTCCCGCCGCGACGCCAGCAAGGCGATCTTTCATCACCTCGGCGACCTGCCGGCCAGCGAATTCATGACCACGGAATTCGCCTCGCTGCCGCCCTCCGCCACCCTGGCCGACATCCAGGAGCTGATCATCGAGCACCGCCAGCGCTTCATCCCCATTGTCGATAACAACGAACTGGTGGGCGTCATCACCCGCACCGACCTCTTCAATCTGCTGGTCAACAATCCCGCCTATCTCCCCAGCCTGGGCACCACTCAGAGCGAGCCGTCCATCGAGCGCAATCGCAATCTGACCAACCTGCTCACCCAGTCCCTCAGCCGGGATATGATCGTGCTGCTGCAGAAAATCGGCGAGGTGGCGGAAGGAAACCGCTTTACCGCTTACGCCGTCGGCGGTTTTGTCCGCGACCTGCTCCTCCACATCGAAAATTTCGATCTGGACGTGGTTATCGAAGGCGACGGCATCACCTTTGCCAAAATGCTGGCTCAGGAGCTTAACGGCACGGTCACCACCCACGTCACCTTCAATACCGCGGTGGTCAAACTGCCGAACGGCTTCAAGATCGACATTGCCACCGCCCGACTCGAATACTATGAATATCCGGCCGCCATGCCGACGGTTGAACTCAGCTCCATCAAGCTCGATCTCTTTCGTCGGGATTTCACCATCAATGCCATGGCGATCCATTTGAACCCGGACAAGTTCGGCATCCTCGTCGATTTCTTCAACTGCCAGAACGACCTCAAGGACCGCCAGATCCGCATCCTCCACAATCTGAGCTTTGTCGAGGATCCCACCCGCATCTTCCGGGCCATCCGCCTGGAGCAGCGCATGGGCTTCGTGCTGGGCAAACTGACGGAAAAGCAGCTGAAGACCGCGGTCAAAATGAACCTCTTTGACCGCAAATTCGGCCGCCGCTATTTTCAGGAAATCAAACTGATTCTCTCCGAACCGAATCCCCTGCCGGCCATCCAGCGCATGGCCCAGTTCGATCTGCTCAAATTCCTCCATCCGTCGCTCAAATACGAACCGCGGCTGGCCGAAATCCTGGAAGAGGCGCAACGCGGCCTCGCCTGGCACAAACTCCTGTATCTCAATGAAAAATGCCGGCAATGGGTGGTTTATCTGCTGGCGCTCACCTCCCGCATCCAGACCAGGGCTCTCTTTGCCTTCTGCAAAAAATTCGAGGTACCGGAGCGCTATCAGCAACTGCTGCTGCGGGAAAAAATCGAGACAAAACGGATCGTTCGTGTACTGGAAAGAAGAAGCCATCTGCGTAACAGCGAGATCTGCTGGCTGCTGAAAGGCTTAAGCCACGAGGGACTGCTCTTTCTCCTGTCCATCTGCCGGAACAAAACCGCCAAACAGGCTGTCTCTATTTATGTGACCCGACTGCGCCACATCAAAAACCACCTGCGCGGCATGGACCTGAAAGAAATGGGCTATCCGCCGGGCCCGGCCTACCAGACCATGCTCAACCATCTGCTGGAAAAAACCCTGGATGGCGAACTGGCCAGCCGGCAGGACGAAATCACCTTTCTGGCAAAAGAATACCCCCTGGACACAGGGGGGACGACATTAGGTACGACAACTCCATGACCATCCTCCAACAGATCATCATCCTGGCGCCGCCCTTTCTCTTTGCGCTGACCATCCATGAATACAGCCATGGCATGGTCGCCTTTCGGCTGGGAGATCCGACCGCCCGCGACCTGGGACGACTGACCCTCAATCCGCTCAAGCATCTCGACCCGCTGGGGGTGCTGGCCTTCATCATCATGAAGATCGGCTGGGCCAAGCCGGTGCCGGTCAACCCCCGCTATTTCCGTAATCCCCTGAAAGACATGATCTGGGTCGCTCTGGCCGGGCCGGCTGCCAATCTGTTCACCGCCATCGCCAGCAGCCTGCTGGCCGAGCTCCTGATGCTTTTCGCCCCGCTGATCCCGCAGCCGATTCTCTTTCCCCTCTTGCAGATGCTGGGGGCAAGCATCTGGATCAATCTCATCCTGGCTGTCTTCAACCTGCTTCCCATTCCGCCGCTGGACGGCAGCAAGGTGCTGATGGGGCTGCTCCCGGCCCGCCAGGCAGCGTCCTATTCCCGGCTGGAGCCCTTCGGCTTCATCATCCTGCTGGTGCTGTTTTACACCGGCATCCTGCAGAAAATCCTCATGCCGATCATCGGTCTTGCCGAAAGAATGATCAGCGGTTGAGGCAGCAAAGCCTTTCACCCTGCCGACTTTTGTTGCGCCCACAAAAACCGTTTTTTCGGAAAGATTGACCCATCTTTCCGAAAAAATTCTTTTACCGACGCGGCTCTGCCTCCTTGAGTTTGGCTTTTATTTTGCAGTGTTTGTGGTATGGTAAAAAAGGGTGACCAATGAACACATACATGCAGGCACATACCGACATCAGCAGAAAAAGGGCGCAGTTGCAGACCTATAAGCTCTACTATGAGAGCAAGATCGCCTGTCTGAGCAACACCCGCCTGTCTCCGGCCCTGCACATCCTTGCCTGCAAGGATGCCCCTGTTGACCCCGGCGATCTCCAGTCGAGCTGGCAGCGCTCCCGCTACATCAAAAAATGCCTCAAATACTACAAAAAAAAATTAAACGAACTGGAAAAAGAGATTAAGAAACTTTCATGAAACAGGGCAAGGCCAAAACCGCTTTTGCCTGTGACAACTGCGACGCCGTTTTCGGCAAATGGTTTGGACAATGCCCGGAGTGCCTGGCCTGGGACAGTGTCAAAGAACAGGCTATTCCATCCGCCACCGCCATGACGGCCGGCTACAGCGGCATTATCAGCCCGGTGCAACCTTTGAGCGCAGTCAACCTTGCCGAGGCGCCCCGCATCGCCACCGGCATGGCAGAACTCGACCGGGTCCTGGGCGGCGGCCTGGTGCCGGGCTCGGTGGTCCTCATCGGCGGCGATCCCGGCATCGGCAAGAGCACCTGCCTCCTGCAGGTCTGCTGCCTGTTGAGCCGGTCCGGCAAGATATTGTATGTCACCGGCGAGGAATCACCCCGGCAGATCGCCATGCGGGCGGAACGCCTCGGCCTGCCCGGCGACAATCTGCTGCTGATGACTGAGACCCAGGTGGAAAACATCTGCCTGACCGCGGCCCAGGAAAACCCACGGGTCATGGTGATCGACTCCATTCAGACCATGCAGACCGCCGCCGCCTCCTCGACCCCGGGCAGCGTCTCCCAGGTCCGCGAATCCGCCGCCCAGCTCACCCAGTTTGCCAAGACCAACAACATCGCGGTTTTCCTGGTCGGCCATGTCACCAAGTCCGGCGATCTCGCCGGGCCACGGGTGCTGGAACACATCATCGACGTGGTCTGTTACTTCGAGGGCGGCGGCGACAGCCGCTACCGGATGATGCGGGCGGTGAAAAACCGTTACGGCGCCGTCAACGAACTCGGCGTCTTTGCCATGACCGACCGGGGACTCAAGGAAATCACCAACCCCTCCGCCATTTTCCTGAGCCGCGCCGGCCACCCCATGGCGGGCAGCGCGGTGATGGCGCTCTGGGAAGGCAGCCGACCGCTGCTGGTCGAGGTGCAATCCCTGGTCGACGAAAGCCATGGGGAAAGTCCGCGCCGCCTCACCGTCGGCATCGACCAGAACAGACTGATCATGCTGCTTGCCGTTCTCCATCGCCACGGCGGCATTGCCAGTTATAACCGGGATGTCTTCATCAATGTCGTCGGCGGGGTCAAGGTCAACGAAACGAGCGCGGACCTGGCCCTGCTCCTTGCCATCGCCTCCAGTATCAGAGACACCCCGCTGCCTGGCGACCTGCTTGTCTTCGGCGAGATCGGCCTGGCCGGCGAAATCCGTCCGGTGCCGCACGGCCAGGAACGTCTGAAGGAGGCGGCAAAACATGGATTCTGCCAGGCAATCGTCCCCAAGGCAAACCAGCCGCCCCGCCCCATTTCCGGCATGCAGGTTCTTGCCGTGGAAAAACTGACCGACGCCCTGGCTGCCGCTTTGGCGACACCACCCCTCAGCTCCAACAAAAAACCGGGGAAAACCCGCGCGGATGCAGGGCCATAAAAATTTCCGGCCCTGTCCTGAAGGCCGATCTACCGTTGACAGGGCAATACCGAGATGGTAAAAAGCAGGGCACACATCGTGGAGGAATGGCCGAGTGGTTGAAGGCGGCGGTCTTGAAAACCGTTGAACGAAAGTTCCGTGGGTTCGAATCCTACTTCCTCCGCCACCGTCCACAGCGAACGGAGAGATGACCGAGAGGCCGAAGGTGCTCGCCTGCTAAGCGAGTGTAGGACCAAAAGTTCTACCGAGGGTTCGAATCCCTCTCTCTCCGCCAAATCAGCGCCCAACAAAATCCAAAACCGCCCAGAAACCCGATTCCGGCAGAGGAAGACGTTTTTTTTGCGGCCTGGCCAGGAAACCGAATGGGCTCGTCAAAAAGGCCCATTTCGGGAATATTGGGTGGCGGTCGGGCCGCCGCCGTTGCTTGCCGGCAATGACGTCCTCACTCGCGATGTCATCAAGGCATTTTTATCAGCGCCTTTTAGCCAAAAGGCGACCTGACCCCATCTCATGACCACCGGGCTTGTCAACCACCGGTTCAGATTGTGGCGCGCTGCGCTTGCACAATCTAACCCCGTTCGTTGTGAGATCTTTTATTATTTCGACAGGTTAAGCTAAATCAACAACTCCACCTCAATGCCTAACTCAGTTGCGATTGCCTTCAAAGTGTCCACCGTAGGATTACGTTTATTGTTCTCTATTTGAGACAGATAGGCGGCACTAATACCAACCTTTTGGGCCAACTCGTTCATTTTGATATTTTTATATTCTCTCCATGCGCGAATTGGGTTTGTGCCATCAATAATAGAAAAAGTAACCTCACCAGGAATAGTATTTTCTTTGCCTTCCTGAATAGCTTTTAAATTTTCTTCTATATCTTTTATATCTTCAGCGTCCTCCAGTGCCTCCTGAAGTTTTTTGTATTCACTGTAGGGAATTACGGCCCATTCAGGTTTTCCGTTTTTTTCAATAATTTGAACGTTCATTTGTAAGCCTCCCCACGAGTTTTTATATTGACCACGTGAATAATAAGTTCATTATCGTGAATAGTGTAAATTACCCTCCAATCTCCTACTCGAAGCCTACAACCAGGATGATTTGTTAGTTGTTTTCGATTGCGCATCGCGTTAGGATTTTCAGCTAATTCTTTAATTTTTTTGGCAATTTTCTGTGCCAAATTTTGCGGAAGCCTGCGGAGAGCCTTATCGGCTGATTTGCTGAAAGTTATTTTGTACATAATTTTAAAATAACCAAAAGCTAAGACAACGGCACGCAAAAAGTTAGCTGACAGTTAATATTTTTATTTATCCACACAACGTTTTGGGAATCTGCCGCGAGCAAACTGAATGTTCAAATAATCAACTGACCACAGAATGAAAAAGAACGGGGCGCTTCTGAGTGCTCTTATTCTCTTCCGAGTGGTACACTTTTATTTTCCTGAAACTGGTACACTTTTTATTTGTCATTAACACGTGTCCCCAGCGCCGTTGCCTTGGCCGCGGTCTTCGACCCTGTTGTCTTGGCAACTTCCAGGAAGTTGAGTACCTCTTGCTTATGAGTTTGAAGCGCACGTGGAGAGAACTCGTTTAGCACGACGACGGTGTTGTAGACGCCGTTCGAGTTGTCCCTATTTTGTGCAGCGAATTCGACCAACGCCTGGACTACGTTCGGATCAGTGCGCCAACCCTGGATGAGATCTTGCGCAGCGCCAATGCGTATCCGGGCATCGTCTGCAAAGAGATCACGAATCAGTGTGCTGACACGTTGTTCCAGTGAACTCCTCGCCGCAGCTTGGACAGTTTTGTCTTCGTCAGATTGCGCAATGGTTCGCACGAGAACCGAACCTTGCTCCGGAAGCGCGATCAACACTGCTTCGACCGCGAGTTTTCGCTCCTGGGGATTCGCGCTTGTTAGCGACTTCATCATTGTGCTGATGAGATTTGCCTGTGCAATCTTTGTGTTGGCTTCGGCAATTATATGAGATTGCTCTGCCCGCCTTTCTTCGCTACTGATCTGCGCCTGCTTCAGTCCCTGAGCAACGAAGTGGCCAGCGAGAGCGATGGCGGCTGGGACAAGTATCGTGGCAAGCGCTGTGAGTCGATCCCAGGTGTCCTTCTTTTGTGGGGCATCAGGCATTTGCTTCTCCTCGGGCATCGAGATAGACCAGCCAGTTACCCGACCGCCCTCTCACAGATCCCTGCGTGCGGTTTTCCCGCACAGGGCTCCTCAGTATTGTTCGCTTCGTACAAGAGCGACATTGCTGGAACAACTGGAAGAGGTAAACGGGCTGATGGCCGGTCTGCTGTATGGCGGCGGCTTGCGGCTCATGGAGTGTGTGCGGCTCCGGGTCAAGGACATTGACTTCGGTCGCCATCAATCGGCCCGGAGTCCGGCTGATTTTTGAAGCAATCTGTTTGTTTATAGTGTGGGGCGTATTGTTTGTCAATAGGAGCTTGCAAATTCGATCTGAAAAAGCGGAAAAGGCCGGAAACGGGAGGAACAAACAGCTCTTCAGGACGAGAATCGGTCACGGACGCACAGCGGTGAGGCTGCCGGCACAAACCACCGCCGCCAGAGGGGAATCACCACCCCCACAGCAGAGTGCGCAGCACCCAGCCGGTCACATTCTCCTCCTCGTGCCGAACCTTGGCCCATTCACCCTTGCTTTCCAGCAGCAAAAAGACCACCCCCTCGTGGGCCTGGCGGACGATCCGGTAGTTGTTGCCGGGGCCGCTGCGCACATTGACGATCGGCTTGGTGACGACCAGATAGGTCTTGTCGGAGAGCACCATCTCCTTTTCCACCCAGCCGCTGTCACCCTGATAGTCGATCACCTTCAGCCATGCGCCCTGCTCCTCCACCACCTGGAGGGGATAGCCCAGCCCGAGTTCCCAGACAACTTCCTGCTCGCGGTCCGGACCGGCGTGCATGGTCACCAGCTCCGCCGCGGCGCAAACCATCCTCGCCTCGGCAACACCGGCCAGAAGAACGAGAGCCATCCCGGCCAGCAGCAGTTGCCGGAACAGGCCTGCTGTTCGTTGCCCAATGCCCACCTCAGCCTCCCTTCACCGCCGGCGCCTTGCGGATATCAGCGGAACGAAGCGGAATACCGCCGACCGTAAGAGATATGGCATCAAACCGGCAGGCCCGGTCCATGCAGGCCAGACAGGTGATGCATTCCGCATCATCGGGCGATTCATTGAATTTGACCCCCATGGGGCAGACATGATGGCAAGCCTGACAGTTGGTGCATTTCGCCGGATCAAGGGCCAGCTTGACCAGTCTGACCCGACTGAACAGGCCGTAAAAGGCGCCGAGCGGACAACCCACCCGGCAGAACGGCCGGCTGGCCAGCACGCTCCAGATCACGAAAAAAATGAGAATGACCAGTTTGCTGTAAAAGAGCAGGCCGATGGTGGCGCGCAGGTCGGGTTGCAGCCAGAGGAGCGGCAGACCGGCCTCCAGGGTGCCGGCCGGGCAGAGGTATTTGCAGAACCAGGGATCGCCCTGACCGAAATCATTGACCAGGGTGAGGGGCAGGACAAAGACAAAAAAGAGCAGAAGCAGATATTTACAGTAGCGAAGCGGCCGCCAGATCGCGAATTTCCGGGAGGGGATCTTGTGGAGAAGCTCCTGAAAGAAGCCGAAGGGACAGGCCCAGCCGCAGACCAGCCGGCCGAGAAAGCTGCCGACCACGCCGATGCAGCCCAGCACATAGAGGCCGAAAAAATACTGGGCATTTTCCAGGTTGAAGCGGATGCCGAGCATGAGCTGCTGAAGGGCGCCGATGGGGCAGTAGGTGGTGGCCGCCGGGCAGGAATAGCAATTCAGTCCGGGCGAGCAGACCACCTTCAACGGCCCCTGATAGATGGTTTTCGTGGTGAAAAACCCCCAGTAGCCGTTGGTCAGCAGGGCGATGACCAGCTGCACCCATTTGCGTCCCAGTTCCATGTCAACCGATGCCGATGCAGCTCAGACAGATCTGCCAGGACTGCTCCAGAACCCGGGAGGGCTCACCGCTCATGACCCCGACGATGAAAAGGAAAAGGAAAAAGACAAGAACCGCAAAGGGCAGCCTGCGCAACTTTTTTTCACGTCTCATCCGTCATTCTTCCTCGCCACCGGCTCACAGTCGCCGCTGGACCGCGGCAATCTTGTCGCCGATATGAATTTCCTTGTCGCGCCGGTCGTCAATGACCATCTGGGTCACCACCCGCCGCGCCCCGTGCTGAAAAGGGATTTCGTAGATTCTGCCGACCAGGGCCAGCAGCTCGCGCGCCTCGCCCTCGATCAGGGTGCCCATGTCGTTGAGCTGAAAACGCACCTTTTCCCCGGCCAGGGCCTTCTGGATATCGGCGACATACTCACCAACGCCGGGATCACCGGTGCCGAGAGGAATAACCGTCAGTTGCAAGAGCGCCATCACCGTCCTCACTCGAAATTCTGATCAACAAACTGCCCGTCCGGCACATCTTCCGCCATCTCCTCCTCCGGCTTCAACCGGTCCGGATCATCGGCATTGTAGTAGACGATATTTTTCAAATGGGTGAAGGTGTCCAGATCCAGCTCGTCGAAATGGAGACCGGCCCCGTCATCTTCAATGCGCATGATCCGACCCTGCATGGACAACATCACCTCGCTGCTTGTTCCCGACAAAAAGAGCCGCACCTGGCAAGGATCGCCGATCCGGCAGCCCTCCAGGCCGAGCAGATAGACCCCCCGCAGACCGAGATCCCGGATGGCCAGCCCCCGGCACTCGCGGTCCCCGACCAGGACATCCGCCGTGGCATGAAAATCAACCCTGGTATTCTTCCGTCGCTCCATCCTTTCCTCCCCGGCCCTCTGGCCGTCCTTCACACCATGGTAAGAAAGCCTTCCCGGCGAAGCACGGAGACGGCATTGAGCAGCGGCAGCTCCACGCCGTTCTCCGCATAGCCGATCCCGACAAAATCGCCGTTTTTCGCCTTGCGGAACTTGACCATCGTCACCGGTTCCCTGTCCACCTCGGAACAGACCAGCACCCCGTTCCATTGGCCGTTGGTGACAAAGACCAGCACCTGACCGTTTTCATCCGGCATATCGTTCAGGTTGAAGCCGGTGGGAATCATGATCGGCAGGGAAAGTTTGCGCAGTTTCTTGTCGGCAATGGTGGCGAGCGACCCCTTGAACTGCCGGGAGAGCCGCTTGAAAAAGCCGCCGAAATGGGCCAGCGGCACGCTGCTGTTCTTCAGATATTCCCGCAGTCTGTCCTTGCTGACGTCACGGATCAGGGAGATGGCGTTTTCCTGCATATAGACGACACTGCCGGACAGCACCATGCCCCGCACCTCGGTGGCCGGGCAATTTTTCACCAGCGCGTCTTCCGAGGCGGCAAAGGGGGAAAAATCGCGTTCCTCCGGCGCCCGCTCCTCCACGTAGGCCTCTTCATCCTGCTCGATTTCTTCGGCAACCGGCCCTGCCCCACTTTCCTGGGCCCGGCGGACCCGCAGCAGTTCATTGAGCAGTTCGCGAATCGTCTCCCCGACATATTCGGCCCGCTCCAGGGAGGTCTGCAGATCGCTGACCAGGCGGTCCACCTCGCCGCGATCAAGGGCAAGATCGTTTTCCTTGAGGTTGAACACCTTTTTGCGCAATCGCTCGATGTTTTCCGGGACCAGGATATCCTCGTCGAACTCATCGCGCTCCGGCGGCTGCGCGCCGTCAGGGGCCGCCTCGACCGCGGCCGGCTGCTCCGATCCGGTTTTTTCTTTTTCGGCCTTGATCTTTTCCTTCAGGACGTTGAAACGAAAATAGAGGCCCTTGAAGAGCTTTTCATCCTTGTCCGGGTCAAACTCGTCCGACTCATAAAGGTTGACGATATGGGCCATCGCCTCCTTGAGGAAATCAATCGACTCGGACGGGGTATTCTCCCCCCGTCTCTTGACATACTCAAGCACGCTGCCCGCCATGATCAGAATGGAATGGGCCGCCTTCCTGCTCTTAAAACGCTGCTTGAGGCAGGCAAAGGCCGCCTCCAGCAGTTCGATTCTCTTCTCGCTGAGTCCCCAGTCCTGGGCGATGATTTCCATCTTCAGGCGCTTGATCGACTCATCAATGGAAAGCTGGATCACATTTTTCTCCCCAAAAAAAACGAACGCCACCGATCATCTTTACATTGCATGACATCCATTATATCCTGGGGTATTTTTACCAGCATTTTGCCCGAGCTGCAAGAAAAGCGCATCACCGCCACTGAAAAGAAACCCTGATGACCATCACGATTCTCGCCATTTTCGCCTTTGCCCTCGGTGCCATTGTCGGCAGTTTTCTCAATGTCGCCATTCTCCGTCTGCCGGTTCCCGGCCAGTCGGTGGTCTTTCCCGCCTCTCACTGTCCGACCTGCAAGACGCCGCTCGCCTGGTACGACAACATTCCGCTGCTGAGCTTCCTCATCCTGCGCGGCAGATGCCGGACCTGCCGCGCCGCCATCTCCTGGCAGTATCCGGTTGTCGAACTGGCGATGGCGCTCTTCTCCCTGGCGCTTGTCCTCCATTATGATTTCCCCTCGCCCTTTTTCGGCTTTTTTCTTTTTACCGCCGCGCTGCTGGTGATCATCGTCATTGATTTCAAACATCAGATCATCCCCGACATCATCAGCATCCCCGGCGTCCTGATCGGCTTTGCCTTTTCCTTTTTCAACCCTCTGGTCACCTGGAGCGATTCCGGTCTCGGCATTCTCTTTGGCGGCGGCTCCCTCTTTCTCGTCACCTGGGGCTATTATCTGTTCACCGGCCGGATCGGGATGGGGGGCGGCGACATCAAGCTGCTTGCCATGATCGGCGCCTTCCTCGGTTACCAGTGCCTGTTTTTTGTCATCTTCAGCAGTGCGCTCCTCGGCAGCCTGGCCGGTATCGTTGCCATGGTCAAACAGAAAAAGGGGGGGCAGACGGTTATCCCCTACGGTCCGTTTCTGGCGACCGGTGCTCTGCTTTATCTCTTTTTTGCTCCGCAGATCCAGTTTTATGTACGATCCCTTTTACTCCCGCACTAGCATATGGTATGTTTTATACCATAGCAGCCGTGGGGTCGGAATGGGGGCGGGCAGGGCATGAACACCTCCCCGTTTTGCCAAACAGAAAGCGGAAACATCATGGACGAATCAAGCACATACAGCTTTTCCAATATCATTGCCCGCAGCGCCAGGATGCAGGCAATTTTCAAGACCATCAAAAAAATCGCCGATTTCAAGACCTCAATTCTGATCACCGGCGAATCCGGTACCGGCAAGGAACTGATCGCCAAATCGATTCACGCTAACAGTTCCCGCCGGGATTTTCCCATGATCGCCGTCAACTGTGGCGGCATCCCGGAAACCCTGCTGGAAAGCGAGCTGTTCGGGCATGCCAAGGGCGCCTTCACCGATGCGTACAAGGTCAAGAAAGGACTGTTCGAGGAGGCGGACGGGGGCACCCTCTTCCTCGATGAGATGGGGGAACTTCCCCTTTCCCTGCAGGTCAAGCTCCTCCGCGCTCTCCAGGAGGATGAAATCCGGCCCTTGGGCGACAGCAGAATCGTCAAGGTGGATGTGCGGATCATCACCGCCACTGCCCGCAATCTCGGCGACATGGTCAACAAGGGTCTCTTCCGCGAAGACCTTTTTTACCGGATCAATGTCCTGACCATCGAGGTCCCCCCCCTGCGTGACCGACGCGAGGACATTCCCCTGCTGGTCGATCATTTCATCACCAAATACAATCACCGTCTCGGCCTGGAGATCAAGGGGGTCCATCCCGAGTGCATGCAGCGGCTGATGACCTATAACTGGCCGGGCAATGTCCGCGAGCTGGAAAACGTTATGGAACGAAGCATGGTGCTGGCCGAAGACGCAACCCTGACCGCGGAAATTCTGCCACCGGAACTGCTGCGTCAGAGCCCGCTTGCCGACCCCGACCTGATCTTCTGGGACGAGTTTTCCATCAAGGCCAATGCCAAAAAGCTCGAACGCCAGCTTATTCTCAAAGCCCTGGAGGAAACAAAAGGCAACAAAACCAAGGCCGCGTCCCTCCTGGAAATCAGCCTGCCGGCCCTGCTTTACAAAATCAAGGAATACAGCATCGCCCCTTGACCTCTGCCGGTCGTGCCGTTTCCCTTTCCCCTTTTTCTCCCTTTTTCCGCTCCCGTATTTTTTTCTTGACTTTTCCTCCCTGGAAATAGGATTCTAATTGACAATCCCTCCAAATATTAATAGGTTTATCGTTTTTTTAATAACTATTATTAAAATAACTATGCTGACAAAATTACTCTCTTTCTATGTCGATGGTTTCCGGTCGATGACTATCGGCCGTAAACTGTGGGCGATCATCATCATCAAGCTGTTTGTCATGTTTGCGATCCTCAAGGTTTTCTTTTTCCCCGACTATCTGGAAAAAAATTTTTCAAATGACGAGGAGAGGGCTGCCCATGTTCTGGACAACATCACGCAGCACCCTCGCAACACTCACCAACGGAGGTTGTAATGGTTGAACACATCGATCTGACCCAGGTCAACTGGGCGCGGGCCCAGTTTGCGCTCACAGCCATGTACCACTGGATATTCGTCCCGCTGACCCTGGGACTCTCCTTTCTGGTGGCCTTTTTTGAGAGCATCTACGTCCGCACCGGCAATGAGGAATGGAAACGGATCACCAAATTCTGGATGACCCTCTTTGGCATCAACTTCGCCATCGGCGTCGCCACCGGCATCATCCTCGAATTTGAATTCGGCACCAACTGGTCAAACTACTCGTGGATGGTTGGCGATATCTTCGGAGCGCCGCTGGCGGTGGAAGGTATCTTTGCCTTCTTTCTCGAAGCGACCTTCTTTGCCGTCATGTTCTTCGGCTGGAACCGGGTCTCAAAAGGGTTTCACCTTTTTTCCACCTGGATGGTGGCTGTCGGCTCCAACCTCTCCGCCCTCTGGATTCTTGTCGCCAACGGCTGGATGCAGTTCCCCACCGGCATGAAATTCAACCCGGACACCGCCCGCTTTGAGATGGAGAACTTCTGGGAGGTGCTCTTTTCACCGGTGGCGATCAGCAAGTTCACCCATGCCACCAGTTCCAGCTTTCTCCTCGCCGCCCTCTTCGTGGTCGGTGTCTCCTCCTGGTTTCTGTTGAAAGAGCGCCACCAGGCCATGGCCAAGAAAAGCATTATCGTTGCTTCGGTTTTCGGCCTGCTCTCCTCGGCCTACGTTGGTTTCACCGGCGACGAGGCGGCCTATACCGTGGCCCAGAAACAACCGATGAAGCTCGCAGTCATGGAAGGACTTTTTGACGGTCGGACCAGCGCCACCCTCGTTCTGGCCGGCTTGATCAACAGCGCCAAGGAGCCTGGCGACACCCAGGACGCCTTCAGCGTCGAGATCGCGGTGCCGGGTCTGCTCTCCCTGCTCGCCAACCGCGAAGCCGGCTCCTTTGTCCCCGGCGTCAACGACCTGGTCTTCGGCAACCCGGAGCATAACATCGTCGGCGCCCAGGAACGGATCGAGAAGGGCAAGATCGCGGTGGAACTCTTGCGCACCTACAAGGAAGCAAAGAAAAACGGCGATGACAACATCGCCGCCGCCGCGCTGAACGCCTTTGCCGGATTCCAGGAAAATCTCGGTTACGGCTATCTCAACCACCCGGCCGAAGCGGTGCCGCCCATCGGCATCACCTTTTACGCCTTCCATATCATGGTGATTCTCGGCACCCTCTTCCCCTTGGTGTTTCTCGCCTTTCTCTTTTATGCGGCGAAAAACACCCTGCCCTACCAGCGCTGGCTGCTCAACCTGGGCATCCTCTGCGTACCGCTCGGTTACGTCGCCTCCCAGGCCGGCTGGGTGCTGGCCGAAGTCGGTCGCCAGCCCTGGGCGATTCAGGGACTGTTGCCGGTGACGGTGGCCACTTCCAATCTCACCACCGGCACGGTGCAGACCACCTTCTTCATTTTTCTCATCCTCTTCACCCTGCTGCTGATCGCCGAAATCAGCATCATGGCCAAACAAATCAAAATCGGCCCGGAGGGCAATTGAAATGATCGGAAAACTTGATTATGCGACGCTGCAACAGCTCTGGTGGATCATCGTCTCCCTGGTCGGTTCTCTCTTTCTCTTCCTCACCTTTGTCCAGGGCGGCCAGACTCTGCTCTTCACCGTTCCCCGCAATGACGCAGAAAAGAGTCTGATGATCACCTCCCTGGGCCGCAAATGGGAGCTGACCTTCACCACCCTGGTTCTGTTCGGCGGCGCCCTGTTCGCCGCCTTCCCGAAATTTTACGCCACCAGTTTCGGCGGTGCTTACTGGGTGTGGATGCTGATCCTCTTCACCTTCATCATCCAGGCGGTGAGCTATGAATACCGCAAAAAACCGCAGAATTTCCTCGGCGCCACCACCTACGAGGCCTTTCTCTTCATCAACGGCAGCGTCGGCATTCTGCTCATCGGCGCCGCAGTGGGAACCTTCTTTACCGGTTCGAGCTTTTCCCTCAACGAGATGAACCAGGTGACCTGGCAGACCCCCTATCGCGGCCTGGAGGCAGCCCGTAACTTCTTCAACCTCTCCCTTGGCCTCTTTCTGGTCTTCAACGCCCGGGTGCTGGGAGCGATGTACCTGATCAACAACATTGACCATCAGGAGCTGAACACCCGGTGCCGCCGTTCGGCCTGGCGAAGCTTTCTCTGGTCCCTGCCCTTTCTGCTCTTCGTCCTCGGCAACCTGCTCTTCATGGAAGGCTATGCGGTCAACCCGGAAAACGGCCACGTTTTTCTTCAGAAAGGAAAATATCTGCAGAATCTTGCCGGGTGTCCGGGTGCCCTCGTCCTGCTGCTGCTTGGTCTCACCCTCGTTATTTACGGGGTGTTCATCACCTGCTTCAAGGGGAAAAACAACGGCATCTGGCATGGCGGGATCGGCACCGTGCTGGTCGGAATGGCGGTCTTTTTCCTGGCCGGCTTTAACAACACCGCCTTTTACCCCTCCTCCCATGATCTGCAGAGCAGCCTGACCATCTACAATGCGTCAAGCAGCCACTATACCCTGACAGCCATGACCTATGTCGCGCTGGGCGTGCCCTTTGTCCTGGCCTATATCGCCTATGTCTGGCGGTTGATGGACCGCAAGCCGCTCAACCAGACGGATCTGACCGGGAAAAATGCGGAAGAGATGTATTAAAAAAAGGAAAATCCGCGCGGTGGCGCGGATTACAGAAACGGAGAAAATACCATGACCGCGTTACTTATCTTCAGCTGGATCGGCCTGGTGATCCTTTCCTACCAGGGGGCGCTTTTTGCCCTGAAAAAGACCGACAGCCTCTAGGCCCACACAAGACCGGTGCCGCGGCGCATTGTCCCGGCACCGGTATCGTCTTCTATTTCGTCATTTCACCGGCAAGCGGAATCCCCGGGAGGGACCATGAACGATCTGGATAATTTCACCGCCAAAGACATGATTGAGCAGATGGCCCTGCTGGATGACATTGCCGAGAAGCAGCGCAAGGAGATGGTGCCGGAACTGATGAGCCTGCTGGCGGAAAAAAAATGCGAACAGGCCACCCATGAAATGATCTATCATACCTTGTTTGGCTTGATGGAGGATGATGCGGCGCTGATCAAGGCGGGGATCCGCCACCCCTCATACCGGGTCCAGCTGCTCAGCATCCGACGCTGCCGTAAATCCCGACTCACCGCGGCCAGGGATGACCTGATCGAGGTCCTGCGGGCAAGCAGCGACAACGAGGTGGTCGGCGAGATCATCATGACCTTGGGCAGCTTTCACGACCCGGCCCTGATTGACACCCTCTGCCCTTATCTCTTTCATCCGGACCCGACGATCCTCTCCTGCACCATGACGGCGCTGACCGGCATCGAAAACGAGGAAATCCGGGAGATTCTCATCGACCTGATCAACGGCGACGACAATCTTGCATCCCCGGATCGGGAATGCAGCCTGCCCACCGTTCTTGCCGTGGAACATCTTGCCAGGATGGAAGATCCCCGGAGCCGCACCTTCCTCGAATCCCTGCGCCAACATCCCAACCTTCATCTGCAAAAAGCCATTGCCAGGGAACTGGATCAGGATTTATGAACGGCGCTTGAATACGTCGGCCTTCTCTGTCTCGCCGGTTTCCTCATAGAGCTGAAGCAGATCGGCAATGGCCCGTTCCTCGTCCCGATTTTTGTCAAGAATCTGCAGCAGGCATTTTTCCGCCTCGCCATAGTCCTTGCGCAGCCGATGCACCCGGGCCATGCCGAGCAGGGCGAACAGATCGAAACTGACATTCAGGCTGCGCTGGTAATGATCAAGGGCATCATCAAGCCGGCCGAGGATGACCATCGCATCGCCGACCCGAGAATGCAGGTTCTGATTCTGCGGCTCTTTTTCGAGGATCTTCAGCCAGCAGGCAACCGCGCCCTCATGATTTTTCATGCCTCGCTGGGAATCACCCATCCCATAGAGAGCAAAGATATTCCATGGCTCCTGACGCAGCGCCTTTTCATAAAAATTGGCGGCCTGCTCATACTGTTTGCGGCGCCGGTGAATATTGCCGGCCATGGTCAACACCGCTATGTAGGTTTCATCGAGGGCGATGAATTTTTCGAAATAGGCCAGGGCCTTGTCGTGATCGGCCAGCTTGTAATAGAGATTACCGATACCCCGCAGGGCATATTTATCGGTCTCGTCCAGGGAAAGGGCCTTGAGATAAAGCTCTTCCGATTCGGCAAAATTACCGGTCTTGACATAGGAATCGGCCAGCCGGGTCAGCACATGGATATCATCGTGATTCTGTTCGAGATAGCGCTGCCAGAAAGAGATGGCCTTTGCCGCCTGGCCCAGCCCCCGGTAAGCGTCCCCGATGCCGCGCAGGGCAAACATATTGACCGGGTCGATTTCCAGCGTTTTTTCATAAAAGCCGATGGCCTTGTGAAATTTCCCGGTTTCCCGGTGCACATCACCCAGACCGACCAGCACATAGGTATTCTCCCCGTCAATCTCAAGCGCTTCAAGAAAAGCAACTTCCGCATCCTTCCATTGCCGTCTCTTGATCAGCTCCGACCCCTGCCGAGAGAGTTCGATCGCCCTTTTATGATCGGACTGGAGATTGCCCTTGGCCCATTGCAGATACTCGGCCAGCACATGTTCGGCCTGGATGGTGATCCATTGCGGAGTCTCATAAGGATGCGCCCCCTTGAGCCAGATCTCAAGCCTGCCGGCGTTCTTGGCGAGAAATTTGAAGGTGATCCGGTATTCCTCGTCACGATGAAAAGATTCCTGCCACAGATAAAAGGAGCGAAGCGGTCCATCAACCTGGGCACAGGCAACCAACCGTTCCCGCACCGCCTCCTCCGCCAGTTTTTCCGCATCCTCCAGTGAGGAAACGGTTGTCCAACCGATGTACATCATCATTTCTGCATCCTGTTCGTTTTTCTTTTCAGCTCAATGGCGCGGGTCGCCAGATCGCGGAAATGCCTCACCAACTCAATTTCTTCACGGGTAAACTGCCGTGTGCCTGATTTTCTGTCAACATAGAGCAAGGCCACGATTTTCTTTTCAAGGAGCAATGGGAAAAGATAGCCGTGCCGCTGGTGCAGCAGATCCTGCAGGGTTTCCGGCAGTCTGCCGACGACATCGGGCGCCAGCGCCAGGTCGCCTGCCCGGGTCGGGAACGCCATGACCAGCTCACGCATCTTTGCCACCGGCACGGCAAACTGCTCGATTTGCGCCGGCACAAGATCGCCGCGCCCCATCTGGCCGACCAGCATCCTGTCGTTTTCGCGCAACTTCAGCATGGCAAAAATCGCCCGATCGACTTCCACATCGCGGATCAACCCCTCCAGCACTGCGGCCAGACAGGCTTTGAGATGAAATTCGCCGACCAGCATCGCCTCAATCGACCGCAGTCCGTTGTTGCTCGCCGTGTCCGGTGGCGAAATCGGCATGATCGGTCTGGCGGCGGCCCTCATTTGCTCCAGCCGTTCCCGGAAATCGAAGCGGGCGATACCGGGGCGGATGGAGTCAAAAATCGCCGCTGATTCAGACGCTGCCGCAGTCAGCATCTCCACCACCTCGTCTTCATCGATGGAGAGGACATAGCCGTATTTGTCCATCAGGGCATCGATATTTCGCCGGCCCCAGAGCGCATCGACGTAGCGGGTACTGAAATCGACAAGGCAATGGAGATTGCGGTCCGGATCATGGTCATCTTCCGGAACCGCCGGGTTGGCATCCATACACTCTATCACACTTTCCGTCATATTCCAGAAAATTGCGACCTCGCGCCCGATCTCGCTGTAATCAAGACCGTCAAGAAGATCGCGGGCGGCCTCCTCCTCCGCCACCCCGTCCCGAACCTTTGCCGTAATATCGTTATAGACCCCCGGCAGATAGATACAGGCAATAATTTTACCGAGGTTGCGCATCAGCCCGCAGATAAAGGCCTCTTCCGGCAGAACCTTCAGATAACGGGATTCGGCGATGCGACGGGCCAGCAGCCCGGCCATAAAGGAACGGGCCAGCAGTTCGCTGATTTCATCCGTATTGACACCGGCCCGGATAAAGTCATCAAAGAGGGCGATGCCCAGGGCCAGATCGCGTACCGTGTCAAAACCGAGAACCGCCACCGCCATCGAGACGGTTGAGACCTTCTGTCCCAGAGCGTAATAGGCGGAGTTGGCGCACTGCAGCACCTTATGGGTCAAAGAAAAATCCTTGAGGATGATCCTGGCCAGATCATCATAATTAGCGCTTCGCTTATCACTGGTCAGGGAAAGAAGCTCCTGCACATGCACCGACATGGCCGGCAGCTCGCTCATGTTGATCTTGGCGAAAACCTCCGCCAGTTTTCCCCTGGCGGCCGAGACGGATTCAGACATAGTATGTGGTTGCTCGAGGTGAAAAGTGGAGGGTCAGGCCGGTCTGCCTCTTTATACCCCGGACAAAGCGATTTGCAAAGCAGGAGGAGAAGAAAAGAGATCAAGGAGGGGGTGCTGATCGTTATGTAAAGTAGCGGAAGCAAGCTCGGTTCGGCTGCCGTCGCCGCACTCTTACATAGGGCTTCCTGAATAATTGGTTACGGCGCGGCACGTAATGCACCGCCATGCTCTTTCACACCATGGAGCGCCGACACGGCGCTCCGAAATATGCCTGCATATGGCTCGATAATGCAATACAGCCCCTTGTAGAACATGTTCGACACCTGTCGCAGTCTGAAAACGAGAACATAAAACAGATTTTTCAGCCACTTCTCCGCGGAGGGGCTGACGTGCTCAGGCTTCAGCCCCTCCGCGTCTGGAGTTTATGCTCCGAAAAATGGGTGCTGCCGGAGTTTATCCCGCGCTGCTTGCGGGGCTCGCAGCCCGGCTTATCGGATAACATCCACCCCCAGTTGCCAATCAGCCGTTGCACCGGACTGGGCCGGTGAACTCTTCATTGGCGAGGGGACTTTAACCGCCGGGCGCGCCGGTATCGCATTGCATCCCTCCGGTCTCATGAGACAATGTTGGGGTTCGTTCCTCACCCCAACCAACCGAGCTACCGAGCTTTCGAACTTGTCCAGCTCACGATTATTAGTCGGATATGGAATATCTCCCATTAATATCCGATGGAATAATTTCATCTGGAGAAGAAGCCCAGTAAAAATTGAAGTATATAAATTTTCTTAGATGATCAACCCACGCATACCCTAAATCCCATATTTTCCTTTTGCTAACAATGTCATTCATAGAATAGTAAAAGCCTTTTTGATTTCTATTTGACCAATCTTCTCCATTACCAACAATTTCAAATTTATATTTTTTGCGTTCTTTAGGGAAAAAACCTTCTGCGGTAATTGGCTTCCAATGCCTTTTAACAAGTATGATGTCTACAGAATAACCTCCATGAGGCAACGGAGTAATATTGTACTTTGCCTCCTCTGCCACACATGCATTATGTGTATATAACACCAGCAAAAAAACCATTGTGGCAATTTTAGATGTGTATTGAGCAAAATTTATAATCCAGAAAATTTGACGGTATTTATTATTTAATTTTGGCATCCGCACTTCTCCTTCCACTCTTTTACCTTTCCTTTTGTGTACTCCTCTGCATCTAACCATGCTTTCTTATTTTGATCAGGAGTCCGTCCTGCAAATAGATGCCCGAATTTAAGCCAGATAGGAGCCCAACGGTATCCCGGTCTATAATGAGCGAAATAATCTTGAGCGCGGTGCATTGCTCTCTCAAAATCCTCTTCGGAACAAGTTTTTATCGCATTGTCCACTTCTTTGTTTGTTTTGTCATGAGACCGAAAGTGTCTTTCTGGATCATTATATGGAGAAGTCTTTGGGTCTCTATCTTCAGCATAATAATCAAAATAATCTCCCCCTGTAAAGTCAACATGGCCTGGATAATCAGCCCCTGGACCTCCCTCACCAAAAAGCCCCATCGGATCATTAATGTTGACAGGGTTGGCATCAGCATAGGCATACAAGTTAATCCCCCCAGCCAACCCAATCGGATCAGGGGTTAAATACCTCCCCGTCCCCGGATCATAATACCGGTGCCAAGATATTCCGATGCGCATTGCCCCGTAGAGAGCTGTTTTCTACCATCGGCAAGAGTCTTTAGCAGACGTTCTTTTTATTGCTCGACAATTTCAATATGTGCCCAGCGGACACTATTAATCTTAAAACTACTTTCCGGGCCTGGATTCCATATACTTTCTAGCGACGCTTGTTGCTTTTCCCAACCCTTGCCAAGGATAGAGGCAATCTCACTTATAATGTCACTTGAACCTGTTAAAGGTGATAGTCGAAAAAAAATCTCATAATATTCTGGTATCTTCCAATACTTTTTAACTTGAATGTCCAGATGGAGCGCATGTCCCTTTAACAAATCAAGTATTCTATCCGCTACGTTATGGGCGGCTTCTTCTGACGGCTCCTCAGCAAAAAGTCTCAGGAAAACATTTTTATTATTCATCAATGTGTTACCTTTCCATCAAGTGAAACATTCCAATGGCTGCCATCTGGTCTTTGTACATCCCACTCAAATGGTTGCCCTTTTGTCCGCGAAGGTCCTTTAGTCCACTCATTACCAAACTTGTCTTTGTATCCACCACCGGGTCCTCTTGGCAATGGTTCACTAGGATGCCAGTTTTCAGGCGGCACATATCGGACCTTCCCTTCACAATTAGTTGGCAATTGGGCTTTCTTTATGGGAGCTCGTTTAGATAACTTGGGAGGCATTGGTGGCATTCCAAACAGCATTGGAGTTGCCATTAAAGCCATGTCTCCGGCTGATAAACTCGGAACAGTCGCTTGTGTTGGCAGAGAAGAATATTGCTTCCAGTCAGCAACATTATCTCCATCATAATCAAAATTGGGTGCTAGTCCATCTGGGTCGAACCAGTTTACAGGATCAGCGTTGGCATAACGATAGGGGTTGATGCCGCCAGCCAGCCCAATCGGATCAGGGGTAAGGTAGCGTCCTGAGGCGGGATCATAATATCTGTGCCAGTTGTAATGCGCTCTTGAACTCATAAAAAAAGCGGCAAATTCATAATGAATCTACCGCTAAAATAAATAAGCATGTGCTTCAAAAGTTATCTCTTTATTTTTTGAATTAACATAAAAATAAAGCAGCCAGCTATCAATGCTTGTTCTAGTACATCTGTTAAATTTCTATATTCCTCGGCCATATATTTTACTCCTAAGAAAGCGCATGAAATTATGCCAAGAACACACAAAATTATATAAAATTTCTGATCAGCCTTGGAAGGCTTCATAGGGGATAATGGGAGAAAACCTATTGTCAATGCTGAAACAAAGAACACAATACCCCGCAATAAATCGGTTAGATATATTGAACCCATGTGCCAGAAAATACCCAGCATATTAATGAGTCCATAAATTACCAGAATTATCCTAGCGAGATATACGATTACTTTGTTAATTACATTCATTACAGCCATTTTCATCCTTCAACTTATCATAAATCGTTTTTCCAAAAATATCTGTTGCTTTCCCATATGGAAAATTTGATTTTTTAAGTTGGTTATCACACTTCAGCCTACAGTCTTCACCTTCACAATTATTAGCGCATTCTTCATAGCATTTATCATGATCACGACAGGCATTAGAAGTAACATCAGGTATCCAAGTTGCCAGCTTTGAACCTGAAGGGCCACAGACTGGGCCGAATGGTCCTACTGGATTAGCTGGGTTAAAGCTGTATGCTGTCCAATGATTAGGGTCGTTATACCATGGGGCTAATCCAAACGGATCAATAAAATTCACTGGATTCTGAAGAGCGTAGGAGTAAAGATTAATCCCACCAGCCAACCCAATCGGATCAGGGGTTAAATACCTCCCCGTCCCCGGATCATAATACCGATTCCAATTGTAATGCAACCCCGTCTCTTGATCAAAATACTGGCCCGGAAAGCGGAAATTATTCTCCACGGTCGAGGCCGGGTCAATCATGGCCTGACCAAAAGGAAGATAATTTGCCTGCCAGACCACCTGACCGGTCTCATCGATCAGCTTTTGCGGGGTTCCCAGGTGATCGGTGAGAAAATAATAGATGCCGGCCTGCTCACCATAAATCGTCATTGCCACCGGCTCATCATCGAGATAGATGTAATCCCGGAGCGGGTTGCCGCTGCCATCCGTCTCGGCAAGCAGTTTGCCCTGGGGATCATAATGACAAAAGGTGGTACGGCCGTTCACCGTTTTTTTCACCCGCATATTTCGGCCATCGTAGCCGTATTCGGACACCAGGCTTTCGCCCTCCCGAACCACGGTCAGCCGGTTTGCCTGATCATAAACAAAGGTTAGGGTGCCGTTGCCGATGATAGTGCCATGGGCATCGTAGGTATAGGTTGCCGGGTTTGATGCGGTTACGGTGAGAAGCTGATTGGAGTCGTCAAGGTAGCTGTATATATCGTACTCCGTTTCACTGATTCTGGTCTGCCGGTTGCCCACCCGATCATAGGTATAGCCGATGCCGCCGTATATGCCGGCGGCATCGATCAAACGATACAGGCTGTCATAAGCAAAACTCTGGTCAGCAGCAGGATCGACAACGTCAAGAATCGCCAGGACATTTCCTGCCCCGTCGCGCACCAGGGAAAGACCGTAGACGGCGGCGGCCTCTGTTCCGGTCAGTCGGTACTGCTGATCATAGGTGCGCAGTACCGCAACGGAACTTTCTCCGACATTATACCCCGCCACCGGGCCGAAGGGTTTGTACGTGATGTTGCTGACGATTTCCCGCCCATCGAGCACCATTGCGGAGACCTTGCCATCAGCATCTCTGCCATATGAAACATGCAGGCCACTGGGGTAGGTGATGCCGGCAAGCTCGCCGCTTGTCCCGTCATACACAAAACGCAGACTCGCGGTCGGCATGCCGTCATTGACTCGCTCCTGATTGACAAGCTGGCCGACCTCGTTGTACCGGTAGGCCGTGGCGCCCGACGCATCGGTCATGCCGGTCAACCGGCCGACGCCGTTTATCCCCTGATCGTAGCTGTAGGTGATGTTCTGGCTCGCGTCCGGGTACTGTTCCGCAATCAGCCGGTTCATGGCATCGTAGGCAAAGGTAACGGTGACGCCCCTGGCATCGGTTTTCCTGATCAGGTTGCCGGCCGCATCATAGGTAAAGGTGGTGGTGTCGGCATCAGGCGCGTGTTCCGCCACCCGCCGGCCCAGATCGTCATAGTGGTAGCGGGTGAGAGTACCTTCCGCATCCCGCACTTCGGCGAGATTATCCGCGCTGTCATGGTTAAAGGCGGTGGCGGAAAGATCCGGGGCATAATGGGTCACCAGCCGGTCCAGGGCATCGTAGTCGTAACGACTGATCAGTCCATTGGGATCAATCAGCTGCTCCAGGTTGCCGCTGCTGTCGTAAAGATGCTCTTCAACCGCGCCGCCGGGCAAGATGATCCGCGCCAACCGGTTGTCGTCGTCATAGTCGAAATCAAGAGAAGCGGCCAGTGCATTTGCCGGATCGCGCACCTCTTCCCTGATCCGGTTGCCCTCGCTGTCATAGCTGTAGCTGATCGAGTTGCCGAGGGAGTCGGCGATGGTTGCGAGCAGATTCGCCGCCGTATAGGCATAGCTGATGACACGATCACCCGGCAGCAGCACCGAGGTCAGTCGTCCGGCCGCATCGTAACGCAGAACGGTGCTCCTACCAAGGGTGCTTGTCTCGATCAGGCGGGCCCCCTCATCGTAAGTGAATGTCGTCACCACCCCGTTTTCGTCAATGACCTCCTCCGCTTTGCCAAAAGCATTGTAGCGGGTAAAGGTCACCTTCTGGCTAAGGGCATTGGTAACGGCGCGAAGCTGCCCACGGTTTGCCCCTTCTTCCGGAACATTGGCGTAATAGCTGAAGGTCGTGACATCGGCCACATCGGTCCGCGGCCCATCAATGGCAACAAGTTGACCAAGGTCATTATAGGCATACGATGTGGTGGCGCTGATCATCGCCGCGCCGTTGTAACCGCTCTCCGTCCGGCTGGCAAGGTTGCCGTTTGCATCGTAGGTAAAGGTGGTGACGGTCTGCGCGCCCGGCCTGGCGACGCTTGCCCTGGTAATGGAGGTGACCTGGTTGTCATCCGGATGATAGGTAAAGGTGGTGGTTCGCTCCTCCGCGGTTGCCAGTGCCTCGGTCTCGCTGATTTTGTTGCCGCGCTCGTCATAGGTGGAGGTGGTGACCCGGCCCAGGGCATCGGTTGCGCGCGTGATGCGGAGCCGATCGTCAAAGAGATACGATACACCGGAAGCGGCCGGACAAGTGGTGCAGCCTGGTCCGCTTTCCGCTTGCTTGCGGACGATACCATTGGCATCCACATGCAGTTCGACCGTCTTGCTGGCATTGCGGGCATCGGTCAGGATACGGGTCTGGCTGGCAAGATAGGTTACCGTCACCTTGTGGAGGCCGTCCGCCAGTTCCGAAGTCACCGCCCGATCATATCTGTCATAGGTGACCGCTGCCTCGACCATGTCGTTTTCATCGACAATCGCCGTCAGGTTGTGGATGTCATTGGTATCCTCGTAGACGTATTTCTTCCCGGTGCCGACCGGTGACACCACCTCAACAAGATTGCCGTTGCCGTCATAGAAAAAGCGGTAATCACCCATCGGAGCACTGACGGTCGCCAGCTTGCCGGTGGCATCATAAAAAAAGTCGAGGCGCCGGCCGAAAGTATCCTCGACCGCCACCAGCCTGCCGCCCTCATAATCCAGGAACTGGGCGTTGCCCTGCCGGTTTTCGATGCGGCTGAGGAGGCCGCTGCTGCTGAAATAATTCTTGCCGCCGTCCGGGAGAGTCAGCGCATAGCCTTCGGCAACGGCTTCGATTTCCTGCACCTCGTCGGTGATGGAGACAAAGATCCCTTCGGCGTTTTGCCTGAATGTCGTTTCGCTTCCCCGGTCATGGACCAAGGTGATGGTGGTGGCTGAAGGGAACTCCAGATGCCGTGAAAAAGAGGTGCTCCAGCCGTAACCGGCGGCAGAGGCTGCTTCGCGCCTGCTGTTGTAGTAACGGCTGAACGCAAAGGGCAGACCGGGACCGTCGATGCGCAGATCCTGCTGCTGGAAAAATTTATTGCCCGTCGCATAGTTTATCGGATTTTTCGTCAATGGCCTGCTTTGACAGGGACCGTCGCTGTTGTCGGCGTACTCGACAACCTCAAACGGCTCGATGGCTTCGGCGCTGGCGCCGCTGCCGGTTGCCTTGAATTTGAGCTGATAGCGGCCGGGACTCAAACGATAGAGGTTGCCGGTGATCTCCTGGTAATTATAGGTGCACTCCTCGGTGGCACAGGATTTTGAGCCGAGCAAAGCGATGCTGCCGGAGGAATAGACCAGGTAGGCGTAAATGGACCCCTTTGTCGCGCTCAATGTCGGCCTGAAGGTGACATTCGCCTGGATGTTGATGGGGGATTGCGTCTTGCCAGCCGGCTCGATCGGCGTGATATGAGGAGTCTTGTCGATGTAAAATTCTTCGCCATACTCCGTTAGGCTCGTTCCACCCCCGGAGGCAGTGATTTTGATTTTATAGGGACCTCCGTGGTAATAATCATAAAGAGTTCCACTTTGTTCCTGATAACTGTAATCACAGTCAAGGACTGTGCAGGTTTTCCCTCCCTGATAAATCATCGCGCCGTTCGGCAGGACAAACCAGGCGGAAATGGTCCCCTTGGTCACATTGGTTGTCTCTTTAAAGGCAGCACGGGCAGTGATGTCAAATGGCTCATCCACCGTGCCGCCACCAGGAGTGATCGAACTGATGCTTGGCGTCTTGTCGATATAAAATTCTTCGCCCAATTCCGTCACGCTTGTCCCGCTCCCGGAGGCAGTGATTTTGATTTTGTAGGGACCTCCGTGGTAGTAATCATAAAGAGTTCCGCTTTGCGCCTGATAACTGTAATCGCAGTCAAGGGTTGTGCAGGTTTTCCCTCCCAGGGAAATCATCGCGCCGCTTGGCAGGACAAACCAGGCGGAAATGGTCCCCTTGGTCACATTGGTTGTCTCTTTAAAGGCAGCACGGGCAGTGATGTCAAATGGCTCATCCACCGTGCCGCCACCAGGAGTGATCGAACTGATGCTTGGCGTCTTGTCGATATAAAATTCTTCGCCCAATTCCGTCACGCTTGTCCCGCTCCCGGAGGCAGTGATTTTGATTTTGTAGGGACCTCCGTGGTAGTAATCATAAAGAGTTCCGGTTTGCGCCTGATAACTGTAATCACAGTCAAGGGTTGTGCAGGTTTTCCCTCCCTGATAAATCATCGCGCCGTTCGGCAGGACAAACCAGGCGGAAATGGTCCCCTTGGTCGTGCTCAGCGTCGGCTTGAAGGTGGCGCTGGCCGTAATATCAAAGGGTGCGTCCAGGGTGGCCCCGCCCGGCGTGATGGCGCCGATGGCTGGTGTTTTGTCGATGGAAAACGGTTCGCCCTCCTTTTCGCTGGATGCCCCACTGCCGGTCGCCCGAATTTTTATTTTGTAGGGGCCGCCGTGATTTAGATCATAGAGCGATCCGGCCAACTCCTGATAACTGAAGCCGCATTCCTCGCTGGTGCATGATTTGGCCCGCAGATAGGTTGCCGCGCCGGATGGCCAGACAAGATAGGCGTAGATCGTTCCTTTCGTCGTGCTCAGCGTCGGCTTGAAGGTGGCGCTGGCCGTAATATCAAAGGGGGCGTGCAGGGTGGTGCCGCCCGGCGTGATGGCGCCGATGGCTGGTGTTTTGTCGATATAAAACGGTTCGCCCTCCTTCTCGCTGGATGCCCCACCGCCGGTGGCCCGGATTTTTATTTTGTAGGGCCCGCCGTGATTCAGATCATAAAGCGACCTGGTCAACTCCTGATAACTGAACCCGCATTCCTCGTTGGTGCATGATTTTGCCCGCAGAAAGGTTGCCGCCCCGGATGGCCAGACAAGATAGGCGTAGATCGCCCCCTTGGTCGTGTTCAGCGTCGGCGAAAAACTGACCCGGGCCGTGATGTCAAAGGGGGCGTTGAGGGTAGCGCCGCCCGGGCTGATCGCCTGAATAACCGGTGTATTATCAAGGGTCAAGCTGACGCTTGTCGTGGCGGTTCCGGTGCAGTCCGTTGCCTTGGCGTAAAACGTATGATCCCCGTGCAAAAGGCCACGATCATAGGTGTAGGTACATGTCGCTGATCCATTACCTCTTTTGACACATTCAGGATAGTAAAAGGCCGCGTTATCTCTCTTAAGCAACACCGCTCCGCTGTCGTTACTGACACAATTTTCACCATTTGCATCACAGGTCGTGCAGGTGGCAAAGGTGCCGGTGGCGGAGACAACCACCCCGCCGTTGTCGAGCACCTGGGGCGGCTCGATGATGATCGATGCGGCCCGGCTCGATGCGGTTGGCAGCATCATGAGAAACAGCGGCAGCAAAACCAACCATCCTGCCGCCCCATTCCCTGCACTCCGGCCCTGTCTCCGCGACCGCAAGGCAAAACGCATTGCAGCTGCCATGGAAATGGCTTCCTGAAACGGCTTTCGCCAAAACCCCTTCTGCATCTTTTTCTCCTGCCGTGGATTTCCACCATGAACGGGTTGAATTATTGACATGAAAAATATTCTGAACCACAACGGCAGCGATTGGCAATGTGACACATTGTCGCATAAGAAATATCACTTTAAAATGACAGAGAAAATAAAATCAATAGCCAAAACCGATCTCCTAAAACAGAAAAACAGCGACAATTTGCCACATTGCCAAACTCGTTTTTCTTTTTGCAGAATGGTCTGTAATGCCAGTTGTGGCAGTTCGCATTCCCTGATTCGCCTTGGCCGGCCAGCGAAAGGCATAATGCGTAACGCATGAAAACAACTGGACAGTAAGCACCTATTCACCTTTCACGGATCCCGTGAAAAATTCAGAAAAACGATTTGTCCATAAGGAGAATACTATGAAAAAACTACTGCTCACCTTGTGCATGCTGTTTTTCTTCGCTGCCTCAGCCCTGGCCGCGGTCAATATCAATAGCGCCGACGTCAAGGCACTGGAAGAGCTGCCCGGCATCGGCGCCGCCAAGGCCCAGGCCATTGTTGACTACCGCACCCAACACGGCAATTTCAAATCCATCGATGACCTCAAGAATGTCAAAGGCATCGGCGACAAGGTTCTTGAGCAGATCCGCTCCCTGATCGAACTGTGATGGTCTCGTAAAAACAGAAAATTAACCACAGAGATCACAGAGCACGACGAGGTAACTCATCGTAATTTAAAAAATTTTCTCTGTGCTCTCTGTGGCCAAAAAAGTTTTTTCCGATTTCATCAACTGTAACGCCCTGTTGCCTGAGGCAAATCACGAGCAGCCACTCGGCGATCACGGCAACGCGCCGTCGCCTGGTGGCTGCGTTGTTGCCCGTCCAGCCCCAGCGTCAGGCCCCGGCTATCGTGCCTCCCGTCGAATAACCCTTGAAATCCCGGGCGGAAACGAATAGGTTTGCCGAATTTAAGCGGTTTATATTCCGCAAACGCTTCCGGGATCATTGCGTGCGCTCTTCCGTCCGCCTCTGCCTCCACATTGCCGTGCTCTTTGCCGTCATGCTCCTCCTCAGCACCGGGAGCCGGGCATATTACGCCGTTGAGGCGGCGGAACCTTTCTCCCTGCAGGAACGGGAACATGCCCCGCCATCGTCTGCCGGCCTTTTTTTCACCGTGCAGGACAATTTTTGTCGATTCACCGAACCCACCGGAACAGCACCGCTGCTCCTACCCCACTCCGATCTCTTTGTCCCCGCCGACATTGTCGAGATCAATCTGCCCATTTTCGGTGTCTTCAGCCACCCCGCCGGTCCGTCAGCCGATCCGGTCGCCGGCATGCTCTACGCCAATCTGAAAATCAAAAAACTCCTCGAAGAATATGCCGCTTTGCTGGAGCGGGCCAAAAACCTGCTGGCGGAGGAACCGCCTGCTTTTTCTGCGGAAAAGTCCGCCCTCAGCCAATCCGGCTTTATCCACCAGGACCTCAAAAAAATTTATTTCTCCCTGGCCGCCCTCGATGAAACCGCACTCCCCGAGGTTGCCGAGCAGGAGAAACAGGAATCTCCGGCACAACAGGAGAACAAGGCGCTGCTCACCGCCTTTCAGCAATTCAACCGGGCAATCAATCCACCGCCGCCCGCCGCTTTTCCGGCCTCGCCTACCATCGCCACCACCGAAAAAAGTGGCACCAAATCACCTGCCACCTTTCCCGGCCAATCACTTTCAACCCGGCCGCAAACATATAACCCCGATCATGCTGCGCCGTCCGTGTCTTCCTACCAGGAGTCCATCACCCTGCCCTGGATTCTCGAGCTGCCCTTCAAGATCTTCAGCTATCTGCTGGAACACAAGATCACCGCCCTGGTGGTCGGTTTTTTCAGCCTCCTGCTGATCAACATCATCTTCGGCTCCCGTTCCTGAACCCATGCTACCCATCCGACTGCTCCTCGCCTGCCGCAGCACAACCATCAGCCTGCTTGTCCTGGCGCTGCTGCTTGCGGCCTGCGGAGAATCGCCCGAAACACGATACCAGCGGCTGCTGGCGACGGGCCAGGATCAGCTTGTCGCCGGCGACTACCGGCAGGCGCTGTCGTCCTGGCAGGAAATCCTCACCTTCACCGAGCCGACCCCGGATATTTTGCAGCGGATCGGCGACTGCTACTATCATCTGGCCCTCTACCCCCATGCCCTGCACGCCTATCAGGAGGCATTGAAGCTCGCCCCGGCGGACCCTGCCATTCGTCCGGCCATCCTCACAATCCAGCTCATCAACAAAGATCTTGCCGGCGCCGAGACCACCCTCAACGGGATCGCACCGCAGCATCGCCAGGGCGAAACGGCAATACTCCATGGCGATCTCCTCTTTCTCAGTAAAAAATATGATGAGGCCGCCGCCGTCTACCAAAAATGCATTGATGAAGATCAACAAAACGACAAGGCCCGCATCCGGCTGACCCTCGTCCTTTTTGCCCAGCAGAAAAAGGGGGAGGCAGCGGCCATTTTCCAGCCCCTGCGCGATGCCGAACCGGATAACGGCGAACTTCTCTTGCAGATGGGGCTCTATTGCTCACTGCTCGGCGAGACCGACCAGGCCCGTAGCTATTTCCATCGGGCAATCACCCTTCATCCCCGAGATTTGCATATCCGTTTTCAGCTTGTCGATTTTCTTATCAGCACCGGGCAGATGGACGACTCCATCACTGTTCTGCAGGAGATAGTGAAGATCGAGCCCGACAACTCCTTTGCCCGCAAGCTGCTGATCGAAGCATTCCTGCATGGCAACAGACTGGCTGAGGCCCGCGCCGTCCTCGATACCTTTGCCCGGGAAACGGTCAAGGATCTGGAGCTGCTGCTGCTCAAAGGCAAATACTTTCTCCTCAACAATGAATACCATGCCGCCCTCTCCCAGTTTCAGACCATCCTCGAACATGAGCCGAAACAACCGCTTGCCCACTACTTCCTGGCCCTTGCCTATCTGGCCGGTGGCCAGAGCAAGCTGGGAGAAAAAAGCCTGATCGAGGCCCTTTCCCTCAATCCGGATTTTACCGATGCGGAACTGACCCTGGCGTCGGTCTATTACAAAAGCGGCAACCACGATCTCGCCCTGGAACATGCCGGGCGGATCCGCAAACGGGAGCCGCACAATTACCGGGCCTGCCTGATCGTCGGCAACATCCGTCTCGCCCGCCGCCAATACCCGGAAGCGATGGCCGATTTCCACGCCGCCGGCCTGCTTAACCCGGGCATAGCCGCGCCGGACTATTATCAGGCCCTCACTGCCTCGCTGGCCGGCGACAGGGAGGATGCGCTGCGGCGGTTCAAATCCCTCCTGGATGAGCACCCGGAGCTGATCGACGCCGCCCTGCACTACACGAGAATTCTCGCCACAGGCGGCCAGGCGGGCATTGCCATCGGCTGGCTCAATGAAACCGACGAAGCCCTTGACACCACCTACCACAATCATCTGTTGGGCGAGATTCTTGTTGTCGCCAAAAGAAGACAAGAGGCCATCACCGCTTTCCAGCAGGCGATCACGGCTGCCCCCGGCCTCAAATCATCCTATCGCCACCTCTTCGACCTGCTGGCCGATAACCGGCAACAGCTTGCAGAAACTCTCAAAAAAGCGATCAACGACCACAAGGATTTTGACGAGGCCTACGCCAGGCTCGCCGATCTTTACTGCCGCAACAACGATCCCGGCCGGGCCATTGCCCTGCTGGAGGACGCTGTTGCCGCAGCTCCCCAATCCGCGCAGCTCGCCAACAATCTCGCCTGGCTCTATGTTGAGCACCAGCCGGAAGACATCGACGAGGCCATGCGCCTGGCCCAGCTCGCTTACGAAAAGACCCCAGCCAATCCCGCCTTTGCCGACACCCTGGGCTGGATCTATGCCCGCAAGAACATGGCCGGCCGCGCCGTATGGCTGCTGGAACAGGCCTATGCCGCCGAACCGGACAACGCCCAGGTCAATTTTCACCTCGGCTTCCTCCTCCACCAGCAGAACGCATCCGACAAGGCCCGCAAATACCTGCTCTTTGCCGTGGAGAACGGTCGCGATCACTCCTTTCAGGAAGTGGCGCGAAAACTGCTAGATGATAATCAATAACTTTTTCCCCCAGCATCGTCTGGCTCTTCCTCTCGCGCCTGCCAGAAGAGCGACCCACCAGGCGAGCACCGGGGCAATTCAACTCCTTTCCGAGAATGGTCGAACACGGCGGCCTCCCTCGCCGCACTGTCGCCGCATCGCGACAATCTTCCCGACAGGAGAGAAGGGAAGGTGCGTCCTTTCGTTGCGGCACCAAGGTTCTCTGCCCGTCTCCCTCCGGCGACAGCCTCTGCCATTTTTTTCTCCTTTTTTCGCGAAGTACTTGACAATTCCCCCGGCAAATCCGTAGCATAATGACATACGAGCTGATTCTTCGCGCTTTATTATCGATGAGATGACAAGGGAGTCCGCACCATGGCCGCAAAAAAGCAACTGGGACAGGTGTTAATTGAAAAGGGGCTGGCAAACGACGGGCAGATCAAGGAGGCGTTGCGGATGCAGGCCGGCGGCAAACGCCGTCTCGGCTATATCCTGGTCCGCATGGGGGTGCTGACCAACGATCAGCTCCTCAATGTTCTCGAGGAGCATGCCGGCGTCGAGGTTGCCGATATCGACAAGACAATCACGCCCGAAGTCAAATCCCTCATGCCGCGCTATCTCTGCACCCGCTACTCGGCCATTCCCCTCTCTTTCGAAGGCAGCAACGTTGTCCGACTGGCCATGCTCGACCCCTCCGACGATGAGGCGATCCGCGACATCGAGCAGTACCTCGGCAAGGCGGTCAAACCCTATCTCGCCCACGAAGAAAAGATCAAAACCGGTATCATCAAGCACATCCCTTACAGCATGAAGGACCTTTTCAACTCGCCGCTCTCCGGCAAGGTGATGCGGGCTGTCGCTGTCCTGCTGCTGGTCGGCATCGGCTTCAGCGGCTACTACTCCTACAATGCCTATAACCTCGAAAAATTCGGGGAAATAACCGTTTCCGGGCCTCTCACCACCTACAAAAACCATGACCTGATGCTCGGCGTTGAAGAAAAATCCATCTCGCTGACCGGCCATGCCGCCTATGCCGACGGCCTTTACAAGGTGGCCTTCAGCAACACCCAGGACCTCAAGGCATTTCTGGAACGAAAACGAGCAAACTTTTCCGAAAAGCAGTATGAATGGCTCACCTGGGCGATCGACACCGATATTCCCGCCCGGAAACGATGAGACCGCTTTTCCCTTTCCCCTGACGGGAGAGGGCGAAGCAATCTCGCCGTCTTCCATTCCCTGCCGTCGTTTGTTTTCCCGACCTTTATCGGATGACGCCATGGCCGCTGCGGCGGTGCGGCATCAATTCGCTTGCGTTCCCATCCCGAATCAGGTATCAAAAAGTGAAAATAACGAGTTGCATTGCGCCGCCCGGCGGAATCGTGACTTTTCCGATTCCGACAGAAACCATGAGCCTTTCACCACTCACCCAACTGTCCAGGGAAAAATGAACAAAAACGGCCTATTCCTCGCCTTTCTCGTCATTTTGGCCGGTACCGCCCCTGCCGGCGCCACCACCATTTCCCAACTTGATTCCAGTGGTGGTCGGTCATTATTCACCCCCAGCAGCATATCAGGAATCGGCCAGACCTTCACCGCCACAACAACCAGTTACGACTCGCTCGCCGTCTTTTTATATCATGCCTCAGAATCATTCACCGGAACGACGCTCTTCAGCCCTTCCAGCATCGACAGCACCGTCACTCTTGCCCTCTACACCGGGAAGTTTACAACCGTTCGCCAGACATGGAACGACATTGACCTTTCCTCCCTGGTGGATGGCGACAACAGACGTCTGAACATCGACATCAGCGGTTTCACCTTCACCTCGGGCGCGCTTTACGCCTTTGCACTATTCAATGATACAAACGAGTGGCTCGCCGAATACACCGCCTCCAACCCATACTCCTCCGGCAGCATGTACCTCTTCAACTCGGACACCCCGTACCTGTCGGCAAGCAGCGATCTCAAATTCGAAATCACCGCAGACCCTGTTCCCCTTCCTTCTACCCTCGCCCTTTTCGGTACCGGACTCATTGGCCTTCTTCCTGCCTTAACGCGCAAATCGAAAAAAAGCTGACCCGCTCCGCCGGTCAATTTGTCGCCCAACACCCCAGCACCACCAAACACGGCACGGGTTTTGCTTAAATACCCGCCGTTTGTCTCGTGTCTCTCCTCTTGCGCCCCCCAATCGGAAAACACGCCGAACCCCCTGAAACCATTTTCGTTGTCCTCCCCAACATAAAAAGACCGACACAGAATGAAGCTCGCACCATACCACGCTGCACTCCTTTTCATTGTCCTGCTCCCGGCCGTGCTGCCGGCTCCACTTGCCGCCGACATCCTGAAAACGATCCACGCCGAATGGGAATACGGCGGCAACGCCACCGCATTCAGGCTCTATCGGGAAGGAACGCTGCTCTGCGAGAGTTTTGACACGGCCAGGCTTGCCATGGACTGCGAAACGCTGATCGGCGCCACCCCCATCACCTTCACCATGACCGCCATGGGACCGGACGGCGAAACCCCGCATTCCGCTCCCTTCATCCTGGTGCCGCCACCGCTCGACGAGTACGGCAACACCACGCCGACCGCCGCCTGCACGGCGAACGTCAGCAGCGGTCAGGCCCCCCTGGCAGTCGCATTCGACGCCTCCCTCTCCGCCGACCCAGATGGCTCCCTCATCGACTTTGCCTGGGATTTCGGCGACGGTCACGTCGCAACCGGCATGTTGACGAACCACACCTTTTACCTGCCCGGCACCTACGCCGCCACCCTGACGGTAACCGACAACGAAGGCGGCACCGCACAGACACGAGTCGCCATCGTCGTCAATGAGCTTCCGAGCATCTCTCCCACCAACACCCCGCCAACGGCCATCATGAACGTCGTTGCCGCCACCCCTTATCTCTACCGCTTCAGCGCTTACGACTCCGAGGACGCCGAGGGACTGATCATCGGCTATAGCTGGGATTTCGGCGACGGCACCACGACAACCGGCCCCTATGCGGAACACGAGTTCAGCCAATCCGGCACCTATCTCGCAACCCTGACAACCACGGACGACGATGGCGCAACGGCACAAGCCCAGACAACCATCACTGTCACGCCGGCCACCTCCTCTACGGAGGCGCAACAGCAGATCACCGTCAACTGGGATTATGCGGATAGAACGGCGATCAGCGCCTTTCGCCTCTACCGCAACGGCGAATTCGTCTGCCAGACCAGTAACCCGGAGGCGACGGAACTGTGCTGCCTCACCACCTTGGACAATGAGCCGACAACCTTTACCATGACAGCGGTAGATCGTTACGGCAACGAGAGCCGCCCCTCAAACGGGCTCACCTGGTCCGCCGCGCCCACCCAGCGCAAAGTGACGATCAGCTGGGATTACAACGACCGCAGCGCCATCAGCGGCTTTCGCCTGTACCGGAACGAAACTTTCGTCTGCGAGACCCACGACCCCGAGGCGCGGGAACTGAGCTGCCTGACCATCCTTGAAGATTCCCCCACGACCTTTGCCCTGAAGGCAATCGACCGGGAAGGAAAGGAAAGCACCCTGTCGGCGGGGATCACCTATTTCCCGCCGGCCCCGACAAACGCGACTGCTGACTGACAAAAAAAATTAAGCAAAAAGCCATTTCGCCCGCACACAAACAAATCATTTTAATAAACCACTCTCCCCACCACCAGACATAGCCCGACAACCATTCGAAATAAAACGATTTTCTGCAAAAAAAATGCCATAGGCACGCCTTTTGCTTCACACCCATTCGCCGCGCCCACGAATGGGCTTTTCCGGTCTATCTCCGGCAAAACCAAAGGCACCCATTAAAAATTTAACTGTTGCCGCCCTAAACAACCGCACTTTCCACAATTGTTACTTGAAAGTTGACACTTTTTCCTCATATAATCATGTCGAGGTCTTCATGTTGAGAAACCGCATTACCCATCTTAAGGAACACGCTCAATCTGATGACCACCAGCCACCAATCAAAGAGGCGACCCGCATGAAATCCTTCCACCGCCACCTCCGCCTTTTCCTGACGGCGCTCCTCATTGCCGGGCAACCGTTTCACGCCTTTGCCGCCACCCTGAAAACCATCCACGCGGAATGGGAATACGGCGGCGTTGCCGAATCGTTTCGCCTTTACCAGGAAGGCTATCTGCTTTGCGAAAGCGCCGATACAACGACCATGGCCATGGACTGTGAGACCTTCATCGGCACCAGCCCGATCACCTTTACCATGACCGCCATCGGCCCGGACGGCGAAACCCCGCATTCAGCGCCCTTTACCCTGGTGCCGCCGCAGATGGACGCCTACGGCAACTACCTCCCCACCGCCTCCTTCCAGACCAGCACCAGCAGCGGCCCGGTTCCCCTGGCAGTCACCTTCGACGGCTCCGCCTCCAGCGATTTTGACGGCACGATCATTGGCTACGATTGGGACTTCGGCGACGGCGATTCCGGCAACGGCGTCATCACCACCCATACCTACTACCTGCCCGGCACCTATACCGCCACCCTGCTGGTAACAGACAACAGCGGCGCCAGCACGACCGCCACCACCATTATCACGGTGACCGACACCGCCGCGACGGTGGACGGCACCGCCAATCAACCGCCGACCGCGAGCATCAGCTCCGTTGCCGTCTCCCCTTCCCGCCATCAGTTCAACGCCTATGATTCCGTCGACCCGGACGGCCTCATCGTCGGCTACACCTGGAATTTCGGTGACGGCACCACGGCCAGCGATTCCTATGCCGAACACGCATACGCCACCATCGGCACCTACACCGTCACCCTGACCGTGAAAGACGACGAAGGGGCCGCCGCCCAGGCCCAGGTCCAGGTGACCGTCTCCAGCCTCGAAACCACGGCGCAAAGCCAGGCGCCGGTTGCCGTCATCACTACCGCCACCGAACAGCACAAGGTAACGGCCGACTGGGAATACGGGGACAGCTCGGCGGTCACCGCCTTCCGCCTTTACCAGAACAACAGCCTGGCCTGCGAAACCACCGATCCGGCGGCCAGGTCAATAAGCTGCCTGACCTATCGGGAAAACGGCCCGATGACCTTTGCCATGAAGGCGGTTGACGCCAACGGCAACGAAAGCCTCTTCTCCGACCCACTCACCTACACGCCGGCCACCGCCGAACCGGTCGTCCTTGAAGGCGACGCGCCCTATACCGTATTCTTCAATGGCGGCAGCTCGACCGATGCGGATGGCACCATCAGCCGCTTTCAGTGGAATTTCGGCGACGGCGACACGGCAAGCACCTCGGCGGCAAGCCACACCTTCGCCCTTGGTGGTATCTACACCGTCAGCCTGACGGTGACCGATGACACCGGCAACAGCTCCACCGCCACCACCACGGTAACCGTGCATGGCAATACCCCGCCGGTGGCCCTTGCCACCTCGCTTACCGCCACCGAGGACACCCCGGCCACCGGCACCCTGCGCGCCTCCGATGCGGACGACGATCCGCTGACCTACACCATCGCGGTCAACGGCAGCAAGGGCAAGGCGGTCATCACCAACAACCAGACCGGCGCCTTCACCTATACGCCGGCGGAAAACGCCACCGGCACCGACACCTTCACCTTTGTTGTTTACGACGGCGAGGCATACTCCGATATCGCCACCGCCACCGTTACCATTACCCCGGTCAACGATCCGCCGGTTGTCTCTCCCCTTTCCCTGACCACCGCGGAAGACACCCCGGTTACCGGCGCCATCACCGCAACTGATCCGGATGGCGACGCCCTGACCTTTACCATCGCGACAAACGGCGCCCTGGGCACGGCCGTCATCACCAACAGCCAGACCGGCGCCCTCGCTTACACCCCCAATGCCAACGTTAACGGCGCCGACAGCTTTACCGTCAAGGTGAGCGACGGCACCGTCTCGCAAACCGCCACGGTGAGTATTGTCATCACCGCGGTCAACGATGCGCCGCTTACAACAAACGACGCCGCCACAACCACGGCCGGAATGGCCGTCACCATCCCGGTCCTGCAAAATGATACCGAGATCGAGGGTGACCCCTTAACTCTCCTGCAGGTTCAGCCGGGCGCTCACGGCGCCACCGCCATCTCGGGCACCGCGGTTGTTTACACTCCGGAAGCCGGGTTCACCGGTGAAGACACCTTCACCTACTCCGTCACCGACGGCAAGGGCGGCACCGCCCTCGGCACGGTTACCGTGACGGTCACCGCCGCACCAACCGTCGCTCCGGAGCCCCTGCCGCAACCAGGCGATGCGACAACCGCGGCAACGATGCTGGCAACCTTCAGCTGGGATTTTGATTCGGCAACACCGGTCACCGCCTTCCGTGTCTACCTGAACGATGAACAGGTCTGCGCAACCAACGATCCAACAGCCAGGGAGATCACCTGCGCCATTGCCGTCAGCGCCGGAACAATGACCTTCACGTTGACCTCGGTTGACGCAAACGGGGCGGAAAGCGCACCCTCCAACCTGATGACCCTTGACCCGACGGAGATGCTGAGCCATTACGAACTGGCAACCTTCGCCTGGGAATACAGCGATGCCGCACCGGTCACAGGCTTTACGGTTTACCTGAACAACAGCCCGGTCTGCACCACTTCGGACCCGCAGGCACGCACCCTGTCCTGCTTCATCCCGAAGACTGACGGCGCGCTGGAATTCACCCTCACCGCCATCGACGCAAACGGCATCGAGAGTGCCCCGTCAAACAGCCTGAGCTATAATGATTAGGAGAAAGGACCGAAACCAAACCAATAAGACAAATAAGACCAATAGGACCAACAAGACCAACAAGACCAACAAGACCAACAAGACCAAAATGAAACCGTCGTTAAATCAAATAAAAGATAAGCTGGCAAAAGAGTTACCAGAAATTAACGCCAGATACAAAATACAATCACTAGGCCTATTTGGCTCATACATAAAAAACGAACAAACTGAAAAAAGCGATCTTGATATTCTTGTCACTTTTAATGAGACACCAAGCTTATTCAAATTTCTCGAACTTGAAAACTATCTGACAGACATACTGAACATTAAAGTAGACCTGGTAATGAAAAATTCCTTAAAGCCTAATATCGGTAAACGAATTTTAGATGAAGTAGAAATGCTATGAAAGACAAGCGATATTGTATTGACTATCTTGAAGATATTCTTGACGCAATATCCAAAATTCATAACTTCACTATAGGTTTATCTGAACAGGAATTCCTGGAAGATGAAAAGACAGCATTTGCTGTGATCCGTGCCTTAGAAATAATTGGAGAAGCCTCTAAAAAAATTCCAGACAATCTCAAGATTAAGCACCACGAAATTCCATGGCGAGAAATGTCAGGATTGAGAGACAAACTCATCCATGGCTATTTCGTTGTCAATCTTGCTATCGTATGGAAAACAATTAAAAGAGATTTACCAGAAGTGGAAGAGAGTATTCGTGATATTATCGAAACTGAAAGAGACTCTCACATTGAACGAACATAACCAATGAAACCAACCGAACTAATTAAACCAATCGGACCAACCAGGCCAAATAAGACCAACCTGACCAATCAGACAAATTGGCCAATAAAACAAAAAAAATGAACCCAATACTCGCAAAACATAGAGCTGAAATTCTGAAAATCGCTCAGACACATGGAGCGAAATCCCTTAAAGTTTTCGGTTCATTCGCATATAAAGAGAACAAACCTTAACCAATAAAACTAAAAACCATGCCCACCATCAATCGCTTCGAAGACCTTCATTGCTGGCAGGATGCAAGAAAACTGGTATTCTATATCTATGCCCTGACAAGCAAGGACGAATTCAGGAAAGACTATGGCCTCAAAGACCAGGTCCGCAGAAGCGCGATCTCAGGCATGGCGAACATATCCGAGGGCTTCCATAGAAACTCCGACAAAGATTTCACGAAATTTCTCGACTACGCAAGAGCCTCACTGGCAGAAACGATTAGCCACTGTTACGTCGCCCTGGACCAAAACTATATCACTAATGCCGAACTTGCCAACGCCCAGCAACTGACGGACATAACCTGGAAACGCAT
>JBMONN010000021.1:0-28830 GCA_049323935.1 Thermodesulfobacteriota bacterium | reverse complement strand
CCGCAAAGCGATATTGATATTGTCGTGAAGCTGAAGAAACAAGACCTCTTTGACCTGATCGGGATAAAACAGGACCTTGAAGATAAATTTCACACACACGTGGATCTCGTCAGCTACCGCAATACTATGGACCCTTATTTAAAAAAGAAAATCGACCAAGAAGCCATCTATGTATGATAGGGATCTTGCTTATCATGTGGTTTCGCAAGTCAAACGAACCGTACAGACAATTGTCGAGAGGTTTTCAACGGTCGAATCGGTTCAAGACTTCACTGCCAACCCACGAGGCGCAGAAAAGCTCGATTCAATCTGCATGCTTTTGATCGCAATTGGAGAAAGCCTGAAAAATCTCGACAAAATTACCAACAATGAACTGCTCAATAATTATCCTGAAATTGACTGGAAAAAAGTGAAAGGATTGCGAGACATAATCAGCCATCACTACTTTGATATTAACGCCGAAGCAATTTACGATACTTGTGATAACACAAATACCCTTGCTGCTCGAAACTATAGAAAAAATTCTTCAGGACATTAAGCCAACCAACAAATCGGACCAATAGGACTGGAGGATAGACATTTCCATTGTCTGGAACATACTCACACTCGAACTCACAAAATTAAAAAAAGCGGTAACCGGACAGACATAATCGACGCAACGAATCGGACCAATCGGACCAATTAGACCAACCAGACCAACCAGACCAACCAGACCAACCAGACCAACCAGACCAACCAGGAGACATTATGCACATGAATTTACAAAAAATGACAACAAAAGAAAAATTAATGATTATGGAATTACTATGGGACGATTTATGCAAAAACAAAATAGACTTTTCATCTCCCGTTTGGCACGAAGATATTTTAAGCCAAAGAGAAAAGGCAATTTCTGAAGGAAAAGATGAATTTGTTGATTGGACGGATGCAAAAAAAGATATTTTAAATTTATTTTCATGAAAATAATCATATTAAAATCCGCAAAATCAGACATTATAGAAGGCTAACATTTTTACGAATCACAATCACATGGAATAGGGATATACTTTATCGAATCAATATATTCAGATATCGATTCTTTGAAACTATTCGCCGGCACACATCAAGTCGTTTTTGGAAAATATTACCGGTTACTTTCAAAGTAGTTTCCCTTTTGCTATTTATTACAAGATGGGAGATAAAGAAATTAAAATATTTGCAGTGCTTGATTGTAGGCGCGATCCTGCCTGGATCAAAAACAAGCTCCAATAAATGGACACCACAGAATTCATCAAAACCGACGAATTAAACCAACCAGACCAATAAGCCCTCTCGTTTGCATATAAAGGAGAAACTCCCATGAAAATCAACCCGACCAATCAGACCAATCAGACCAATAAGACCAATCAGACCAACCAGACCAACCAGACCAATCGAACCAATAAAACCGCCCTACTCTTCTTCCTTTCAGCAATTACCATTGCCCCGGTGACTGGTCTCGCTTTTGAATTCGACGGCGCGTTAAAAGGGGTGAAAATCACAGATGCAGCGGGGGCCAATCAACCGCCCAATGCTGTCATGAATTACACGCAAAGCGGCGCCACATACACTTTTGACGCCAGCGGATCAAGCGATCCGGATGGTAAAATTGTGGAATACAAATGGGATTTTGGGGATGGGACCTCCGCAACAGGCGATAAAGTTACACATTTGTTTGCTAATCAAGGAACATTTCCCGTGACTTTATCGATAACAGACGACAAAGGAGCTATTTCATTAAATCAAATATCGATAAATACTTCTACTATATATGAAGACGCCGAAGATGGCACAATTTACAATTGGAATGTTACTGATAATGTTCCACCAGGAGCAACAATTACCAATGTTTTTGATACTGACAAAGCCAGTAAAGTGATTGATCTCAAGGGTGACGTGTACAATAATGCATATCAGTTTACAATTAATGATTTACCCCTCCAAGCAACTGACACCGCCCTCCCATTTCAATGGACCATGAAATTTTCAGAAGTTGCCTCTATTATAGTATCCGTGCGGACTAACACTGGAACAGTATCATTAGTCTACAAAACAGTTGACTTGGACAAGACTAACACATCTACTACTCTATACTATCCATTAGGATCAAATATAATGGACGGGAAATGGCATACTGTCAGCAGGGACTTACAAAGAGATTTGAAATTGGCCCAACCCACTAACACGATATCGAACATTATCAATATGATTATTCGCGGAAGTGGCCGCATCGATGATATTCTTGCAAAATAAGTTATGAAAATACTATTAATTTTTGGAACCAGGCCAGAAGCCATAAAAATGGCTCCAGTTGTTAAAGCGCTGGCGAAAAACCATAACTTTACCAGCAAGGTTTGCGTCACTGCCCAACACAGGCAAATGCTCGATCAAGTAATTGATCTTTTTGGAATTATTCCTGATTACGATTTGGACATAATGAAACCAGGACAAGAATTGCATGATATTACGTGCAATGTACTGCAGGGGCTAAAAGCCGTTCTTAAGCAAGAACATCCGGATGTAGTTTTGGTCCATGGAGACACTACGACGACCATGGCAGCCAGTCTTGCTGCTTTTTATGCTCAAACTAGGGTGGGCCATATAGAGGCAGGACTTCGGACACATAATAAATGGTCACCTTTTCCAGAAGAAATAAATCGAAAAATTACTAGTTCTATAGCCGATTTTAATTTTGCCCCAACACTTTCTTCAAAAAATAATCTTTTGAGGGAAGGCGTCCCAGAGGAATCAATTTTTGTGACCGGCAATACTGTGATTGATGCGCTTCTATCTGTGGTCAAATTTATCAATGAAGATCCTTATGAGAAAAGATTTTCCTCTGCTTTTTCATTTCTTGATCCAAACAAAAGACTTATTCTTGTCACCGGACACAGACGGGAAAATTTTGGTAAAAAGTTTGAAAATATCTGCCTAGCATTAAAGGAGATTGCTTTAGCCTATCCTGATACGGAAATCCTATATCCGGTTCATTTTAACCCCAATGTCCAGGAACCGGTAATGCGCATACTAGGGCAGGGAAAGGTCAATAACATCCATTTAATAGAACCTGTGGATTATCTCCCTTTTGTTTATTTAATGAATCGGGCAAATTTAATTATCACTGATTCCGGAGGCGTTCAAGAAGAGGCACCATCACTTGGCAAGCCTGTCCTAGTCATGCGCGACACAACAGAACGCCCGGAGGCGGTAACTGCGGGGACGGTCAAGCTGGTCGGGACCAACAAAGAATTAATTCTGGCAGAAACTTCCAGACTTTTAGATGATCAGGCCCATTACCAGGAAATGAGCCATGCCCATAACCCGTATGGTGATGGACAGGCGGCCGATCGCATTATGGAGGTGCTTGTTGAATTCGCAATTAGTAAAATTTAATGGATATGAGGATAATAGCATTATGATTATTTCACAAAAGTACTATTTGATTATATCACTTTTTTTCTGTATCTTCTTTCAGTTCACCCAACAGGCAAGAGCCATTCCTGCTTTTCCTGGTGCCGAAGGTTTTGGAGCAGACGCTGTTGGCGGAAGAGGTGGCATTGTCATTAAAGTTTCAAACTTGAACGACAACGGCGCGGGCAGTCTCAGGGCCGCTGTTGAACAGACTTTTCCAAGAATAATCATATTCGAAGTATCAGGGATAATTTATTTGGAATCCACCCTAAAAATTACATCTCCATATATTACAATTGCCGGCCAGACATCCCCAGAGGGGATTATGGTCTCTGGAAAAACTGTACTTGTTAACACTCACGATGTTTTAATACAACACATGAGATTTGGAGCTGGAACACGTTCTGTTGCATACAACAGGGATGAAAATGGTGATATTATCTTTTATGATCGGCCACAATATTATTTCCCACCACAAGGCACCGGACCAGATAACTGCGCAGGAAACCCAACAAGCGAAGAACTTGGTTTTCCTTGCGCTATTTCTGGCGGAAGCGATCCTGAAACACTCGACACATTTGTTGTTGCTGGCAAATATTGGGCGAAAAATGAAGCTTACAATATTATGATCGACCATTGCTCCTTTCGGTGGGGTGTCGATGAAACACTTACTCTCACTGGCGGCGTGACAAATACAACGATTCAATGGAGTATTGTATCTGAGGGATTAGATAAGGCCGGTCACCCTAAAGGTAAACACAGTAAAGGATTGATGGTTTCTGGCAAATTTGTCTACCCTAACACAATTTCTTTACATCACAACTATATTGCCCATCATGGAGACAGATCTCCGCTTTTAATGAGCCCGGAAGGTGTCGATACAGTTGTTGATTTTGTGAATAATGTTGTTTACAACTGGGATAAACGACTCGTTCCTTATGGTCAAGAATATGCAAAAATAAACTGGGTGAATAATTACGCAAAAATCGGACCATCTTCCTATGCGGATTCTTGTGAAGTAGGGCACTGGCCTAAAGACTATCCTCCAGCACAAATACTTTATGTACAAGGCAATATTGGCGCAACACGTCTCAGCCAATCAGCCCCACAATGGAATGTGCAGGATTACTTTTACAATAGAGCACTCCCAGTCGATTGGCAAAAGACGTCCCCTTGGCCAGCCCCTTCTATTACATCGAGTGAAATGTCGGTCAGCTTGGCAGATTGCATTTTGTCTGCGGTAGGGGCAACAGCACCCAAGAGAGACTCAGTTGACACCAGAGTCATAAGGGATTTCTCGGCGGGCTCAGGCAAAATTATCAACAATGTAGTTTTCCCTCAAGACTACCCATTGTTCGAAACCAAAGCTTCCCCCCCCATAGATAGTGACAATGACGGTATGCCTGACTCCTGGGAGGCTGCAAATGGCTTAAATCCAACACATGACGATTCTGCCTTGGATAAAAATGGTGATGGCTATACAAATATTGAGGAATATTTGCACTACTTATCCACACAAAGTTATTCGTATAATTCGTCTTGTATGCCATTAAAAATAAAGGGAATAAACATAATGACACCATATGGCAACTAGAGCACTTTCTTCTAGTCAAATTTATTGAATTTTTTTATTCGTCTACCAACTTTTCTTTCATTCCTTTCCTTCGAATACAGGCAGTTATAACTCACTCAAGAGTCAATGGGTGCATAGCATAGAGCAATATTTCATTATGATTAAAATTCACGAATTGTTTCAATTGTATAGAGGGAAAAAGCGTAAAGATACCAGCACAGATCAATCCATTGAGGCTGCTAAAGAGTGGCTTCTACGAGCCCAAGATGCAACGCCTGATGGCGGTGTCGCTATTCGCTACTCATTGATAAATGGTTGGGAGTCTTCTTACCCTGAAACAACAGGGTATATCATTCCGACACTTCTAAATTTATCTAATATTTCTGGTGATGTCGCTTTAGGGAACAGGGCCATGAGGATGGCAGACTGGGAAATTTCCATCCAGCAAGAGGACGGTTCTTTTATAGGCGGATCACTCAAGCAACCGACTGGGAAGCTAGTTTTTGACACGGGCCAAATCATTTTTGGCCTTCTGCGTGCGTTCGAACACAGTAAGGACACGAAGTACCTAAATGCTGCGGTAAAGGCCGGCGACTGGCTTGTTGCAATACAAAGCGATGACGGCGCATGGAGACAACATGTACATTTTAATATCCCACATTCTTATCACTCCCGGGTTGCGTGGGCCATTGCACGACTTTATGAAACTGTCGGTGATGCGAAGTATAAGAATACTGTACTCAAGCATATCCGCTGGGTATTGTCTAATCAATTGGGCAATGGCTGGTTTGAACAAGCTGGATTCACTTTGGAGAACCATAAAGCCCCATATACGCATACTATTGCCTATACCATACGCGGCTTACTTGAAACAGGCATTATCTTGAACCGGACAGATTTCATTGAGGCAGCCCGGAAATCGGCCAATCAAGCTATTAAGCTTATCACATCGCAAGGTTTTCTTTGGGGGAAATACGATCGAAACTGGGAGAGAAAAGCTAATTTTAGCTGCCTAACAGGAAATGCACAATTTTCCATAATTTTCTTGCGGCTTTTCCAGCTCAACAAAGAAGCAATGTATCTTGAAGGAGCAAAGAACCTAAACAGTTATTTACGTTCAAGGCAGATTGTTGGCGAGGACGTCTCAAAGAATATTGCTGGTGCGATTGCAGGGTCGTGGCCCATATGGGGTGAATATGAACGTTTTTCTCTTCCCAACTGGGCTACAAAATTTTTTATTGATGCGCTGATGCTAGAAAAATCAGTTAGAATCTAAATTTATCCTCACACTAAATGATAAAATTGGCCACATGCGCTTGATTAATCAGGGATAAAGAAGGATTTCTTTGATTCCATCTCCTTAATAAAAAATGAAAATCGCTCATATCTGGAAAGACGAATACCCTTGGGATGTCCGTGTTGAAAAAATCAGTAAGGCTTTGATTGATGCTGGCCATGAGGTTCATTTAATTTGCAAAAACAACGGACAACAAAAAACCGAAGAAAAGATTAACGGCATACATATTCATAGATTGTGGCCGTGCAGACCTTTTTTTTTAAACCACCTCGTCTCTGTAGTTGCTTTTTTTAACCCCACCTGGATTTACAAAATCATTCAAATTGCCAACAAAACAAAAATTGATGTCCTACTAGTGCGAGATCTCCCCTTGGCGATAACCGCGCTATGGGTTGGAAAATATTTGAACTTGCCCGTTATTTTTGATATGGCCGAAAATTATCCATCCATGTGGCGAGAGCATGTCGATAAACGAGGGTTAAAATTCATCAATCACTTTGTAAAAAATCCCACGGTCGCAGCCATAATGGAAAACTACGCAGTCAGGAGAGTGGATCACACAATTGTGGTTGTTGAAGAGTCACAAGAACGGATAATCAAAAAAGGTGTCCCCAAAAACAAACTGTCAATCGTTAGCAACACTCCTGATTTGGCACTGTGTAATTTCACGCCAACGTCACCTGACCCTTATGCTGACAAGTTCAAACTTGTTTATGTTGGCAGCATAAACGGTGGAAGAGGGCTTGATACGGTAATTAAGGCGATCTCCTCGATTAAAAAACAGATTCATAATTTTCACTTAATCATTGCCGGAGATGGTGAATATTTAGCAGAACTAAAAAAGCTTTCTGAAAATCTTGGCGTAAAGCAAGACGTCAGTTTTTTGGGATGGGTGGACCCAAAACAGGTGCCGCCTTTAATATACCATAGTGATATTTGTACGGTACCTCATGTGGTTACCGAGTTTATCAACTCGACGATCCCTAACAAAATATTTGATTATATGGCATATGGAAAGCCGCTAATTGTATCGGATGCAAAACCATTGCGGAGGATTGTTGAAGAAGCCGGAGCTGGTGTTATTTTCAGATCTGGCGATGCAGATGATTTTGCCGTTAAGACATTACAGCTACAAGACAAGGAAAGAAGAAAGTTGTTAGGAGCGGCGGGGCTAGAGGCGGTCAAAAAAAAATATAACTGGCAATACGACATGAAAATCCTAAATCAAATCTTTGTCAAGATAGCAAATTCCAGCTCCGGAAGTATGAATTAAAATCTAAGTCATGATCTTTATTAATTATCAGGAATCCAAGCTACCGATAAATACCCCCAATTTAGCAAACTTTTTGCTTCTCAGCCTGCTTTTTCTTTTATGCCTTCTGTTTCTGCGGCGCAGGAAAGAGGATCCTCAACATTTCCTTGACAGAAAACAAACCGAACAGCTTAAAGGGGCTGCGATCCTTTTCATTGTAGCAGGGCATCTCTGGGCCCATGTTGCGACAACCCGACCATCATTAATGTTTTCCGATGATGCTGTTGCCGTTTTTTTGCTTCTCTCAGGTTATGGACTGACGATATCCATAAGAACCAAAATTCTGCGTGGGAAAGATTTTTTTTGGCGTCGACTCAACCGCGTAATGGTTCCATACTGGTTGGCTTCAGTTTTCATCTTACTGCTTGATTACATTTTTCTTGGCAGGACCTATCAATTGTATGACCTGATGATGACCTCTCTTGGGATAAATCTAAACTCGACAACACGGCATATTGATTATGTAAGATGGTTTGTGACATATATTATTGTTTGGTATGTAATTTTTTTTGCTGTTATCCCCAAACTTCTTCCGCCGAACAATCTTTTTATGCTTTTCTGTGTCGCAGCAGTGATGTTCTTTGCCGATTATTATGTTTTTGATTTTGGCAAACATTTTGTGATGTTCCCACTAGGATGTTGCCTAGGAACTTATCGTGATTATTTATCTCATTTCATAAGAAAACATCAGAAATACGTTGCACTGACAGCATTTCTCTGTGGTTTTTTTGTCATAAGCAGTGAATTTCTGCTCGCAGCAGCATCATTACGGCAATACATTTACACGATGATGCCAAATATTCTTATGGCAGCTTATACTGAATTCACAAGTATTATTTTCAGCATGGGCTTAATATGTGGAGTTAGGTGGCTAACTTTACAAAAATATGAAAGTGTTTTTTTGCTACTGTGCGGTCGATATTCTTACGAAATTTTCCTTATCCATGGCGCGCTTCTCATTAAATATAACCCTGTTATACGAGATGAGCGGCTACTGTCTCTTATAGTGGGGTTTATCCTTTTCGTGATGCTCTTATTGCTATTAGCTTCTGGGTTAGAAAAAATTAGCAATTTTTGTTTAACACGCGGGCCTCTTACAAAGAAAACAGTATAGCAAAGTAAATGGTTTCGTAAAAACTGTGAATCAACCATAGAGACACAAATCGCATGAATATAATCTGATGTAATTCAAAATATTTTCTCTATGCTCTCTGCACTCTTAGCTCCAAAAAATATTTTTTTTAAGGTCTTATCTAATTTAAAGAAGGCAATACATGACAGAGATATACTGCAACGCGATTTCTCAAGAAAAATGGGACTCATTTGTCAACAATATTGAAAAAAGCACCATGGCACACCTCTATGGCTGGAAAAATGTAATTAAAAAAACTTATGGACACAAATCATATTACTTCCATCTCGAAAAAGACGGAGAAATTAAATCTATTCTTCCCCTATGCTACATAGATAGTAAATTATTTGGGCGCAAACTTGTTTCAATGCCCTTTCTTGACTATGGCGGTTTATGCTCAAAAGATCAATCAGTTGACAGAGAAAATCATTTTCCTGAAATATTACAAAAAATTATCAGTTTATCTAAAGAAATTAAAGCTGACATCATTGAGCTTAGACATTTAGAAAATCATCATCTTTCATGGGCTTCTCATCAGGAAAAAGTCACAATGCTATTGGCTCTGCAACCGACTGAAGAGTTGATGTGGCAAGCACTTCCGTCAGAAAGGAGGAACAGAATACGGAAAGCACAAAAAAACGACCTATCTACTAGCATTGGAGCACTTGATATAATAGATGAATTTTATAGAACCTTTGCCGTAAACATGCGGGACCTCGGGTCACCTGTGCACAGCAAGAGATTCTTCATAAACATTATCGAAGAGTTTCCAGCGAAGACGAAAATAATGCTCGTTAAGCATCAATCAATGGTTATTGGGGCAGCATTATGTTTTATTCACAATAATACAATATCAATCCCTTGGGTATCCTCCCTCAGATCACATTTTGATCTCTATCCGAATAATATTCTTTACTGGGATGCGATGAAGTTCGCAATTAGCCAAGGGTGCACATGTTTTGATTTTGGCCGCTCATCGCATGGTTCAGGGACATTCCTGTTTAAAAAAAGATGGGGAGCAACACCGAAACAACTCTACTGGGACATGCACATGGTTAATGCTGAAGTCAACTCAAATCACAAGATAAGCAACCCAAACTACCAATTCGCCCTGAAAATATGGCAAAAACTTCCCGTTGCCGTATCATGTATTATTGGCCCGCCAATAAGAAAAAATATCTCCAATTAGCTCGATGAAAAAAAAATGGTTCATCCGGCAACCCTACATTACAATTTAATTTGTTGCTGTGGCCCAGCAAGTTTGGTACGCCATTTTTTTGTGAAACTTATCACTGAGCACTGTTGACACACATTTTTTTAATGGGAGAATCTAATGGGTTTAATTGCCGGGAGCTATCTGTTTAAGAAAAAAAGAAATGACCTGAAATTCAGGCTCATGGAAATGATAAACTCCCAAGCCCACAGAGATAATAGCCCTCCCACTTTGAAATTAAGTGAACATTTCGCCTTTGGAATGGCTAATCGACACGATTCAATCTTTTGTTCTTTGACCCACGACAACCACTTCTCAACTGATTTCCGAAATCAACCATCAAGGGGGATAATCGCCTTCATTGATGGAGTTCTCCTCAATGTTCCTGAACATATAAAATATTTCGAAGAGATAGGAATTCCACTTTCTAGGCCAACTTGTTCCGCCATTATCGCGGCAGCATATGAAAAATGGGGCCTCGATTTCATGAAACATCTTGAAGGTGAATTTGCGTGTGCTGTTTTGGATGAGAAATCGCAAAAAGTTATCTTAGCAAGAGACCCTTACGGACACAAACCCTTACACTTCTATTTCAAAGAAGATATGTTGCTATTCTCCTCGGAGATTAAAGGGATTATCGCCGGTGGAATCTCTCCGGAAGTTGACATGATCGGGTTAAGCGATTTTCTCAGTCTTAATAATATCCCCTGTCCTGCTACCCTTTTTAAAGATATTTCACAAGTCTCTCCCGGACATCTGGCTATTTTCTCGGAACAAGGCTGCATCATGCAACCCTACTGGTCTCATAAAATAATCACAGACAAAGTTGTAGGTTTTGATGAAGCAGTATTGCTCGTGTCGGACAGAATCCGGAATGCTGTAAAAAAAAGAATGGTAACAAAAGATACCTATTGTTTTCTCAGCGGCGGCATTGACTCGAGCGCTCTCGTTTCTTTTGCCGCCGAATTATCCGCCACCCCAGTTCATGCAGTCAGCGTCGGGTTTAAAGAAGAAGAGAAGAACGAACTGGAGGACGCCGCCGTAATGGCAAATCATGTCGGCGCCATACACCACCAAGTTATTGCAACTCCGGATTCATTCTTGGATATGCTCGACACCATAGTTTTTCATCAGGACTTACCGTTTACCGACACATCTTCATATCCTACGTATTACGCAGGGAAACTTGCCCGCAATTTTACGGATCTGATATTGACGGGAGACGGCCCAGATCAAACAATGGGTGGGAGTGGGCACCATGTTTTCGCGGTTCGGAATAATCTTTTTTCCAACCGAAAAAAAACGCACCAATTATTGTGCAAAACCGCCGCCAAACTTGCAGGTTTTCTTTCACAGGATCCATCTCCCACCTTACTCTCAAAAATAGAACGAAAATTATATAGGGATTCCCTTCTCCCGTATCATGCCGCTTATGATCTTCGTTCCTTTTTTCCAGACATCGTAAAAAAATTCATATGCACTGATGCGTTATGGGAAATCCATGAAAAGACCAACCCATATAGGCACCCGGCATCATGGTTCCGTGAATCAAAGGACTTGGACGGAGTAAATAAATACTTATTTGCAGATATAAATTTTTACATACCCTGCGATCTCATGATAAAAGTCGATAGAATGTGCATGGCGCATGGACTGGAGACTCTGTCTCCATTTCAAGATGTCGATCTCGCGAGGATTGTAAACAAACTACCCGGCAGTCACAAAATAAACATCTCACAATCAGGTGAAATAATAACCAAATATATATTAAAAAAGATCTGTCAGGATCGTTTTCCACGCCACACCCTCGAAAAAAAGAAACAGGGATTCGGCATACCTCTTGCCAAATGGCTACGGCAGGATCACGGCAGATTTTTGAGGGAAATTCTACTTGATCCGAGAACAATAAACAGGGGATATTTCAAGAAAGATTCCTTAGAGAAGTTTATAGAAGTTTTTCTTGACGACAAAGGTGATTATTATTTCCCCGCGCCTGAAGGAATGGTCGGGTTATTATCCCTGGAATTATGGCACAGGCGGTTTATATGAAAAAAAAAAATTTGTTATTCATTTCCCACCGCGTTCCCTACCCACCTAATAAGGGAGACAAGATACGTTCATTCAATATCCTCAAGCACTTGAGCAAAAAATATAACATTTATTTGGCATGCATGATTGATGACAAAAGAGATATCACAGCCTCACAAAATCTCCACACTTTTATCTCCGGATTCTATTTTGATATAATAAATCCTTTCTGGAAAAAAATTTTCTCGATTACTGCTTTTTTACGTTCATTACCTATAAGTGTTTACTATTTTTATTCAAACTCTGTACAGCAATCAATCGACAGCTTATTGGAAAAGCAACACATGGATGTCATTTTTTGTTATTCATCCCCCACGGCAGAATATATATTTTCCTCAAAGCATTACAGCAAACTACAACAATCTTTATGGATTATGGATTTTATTGACCTCGACTCATACAAATGGTTGCAGTATTCGAAGGCGTCTTCTTTCCCCATGAGTGTTATATATAGGCTGGAGGCAAAATTTCTGCGTCGTTATGAAAAACGAGTCTCAAAAGAGTTTCAACACATTTTTATCACCACCGAGGCAGAGAAAGCTTTGTTTTTGCAGCAGGTCAGCCTCGAGGCCAATATAACACCGCTTCAAAACGGGGTTGATTTTCACTATTTCTCACCCAACCATCAAACGAGTATTGAAAAAAATGAAGTCTATTCATTAATTTTCGCCGGTGTTATGGACTATTTTCCCAATATCGATGGAGTAAAGTGGTTTGCAGAAGATATCTTCCCGCTCATCCTTAAAAAAATACCATCAGTTACCTTCTATATTGTTGGCAGCAATCCCACTGAAGATGTTAAACAATTGGGCCAGCGGCCAAAAATAACTGTTACAGGCTTTGTCGATGATGTGAGAGACTATTACTCAATTGCTGATGTGTGCATTGTTCCACTCCGGATTGCCAGGGGAATCCAAAATAAAGTCCTTGAGGGAATGGCTATGTCCAAGCCGACGGTTTGCACGCCGCAGGCCCTCGTTGGAATTGAAAAGACATCAAAAAATGAGCTTTTTGTTGCGGAGAGTGAGAAATCATTTGCAGATTCGGTTGTCTCATTACTCCAGAACAAGCTTCTAATGCAAGAAATGGGAATGCAGGCCAGGAAGTTTGTTAGAAACAATTATTCATGGGAAGGAAACTTGCAAAAACTTGATAGCATCCTCTCTTTATACCAATGATATGTCAGCAAACGGCGACGAGGTGATCCAATCAAAACTGATCATGAAGCGCTAATCGATATCCCAATTCAATTGAAAACGATTGTTCATCCTCCTAACCTCATCACTAAAAAGTTTGTGGAGTAGTAGCCTGTAGTTGGGTGGAATTTTCATTTTTTCGGTTTGATTTATAACTTTTGCAGAGAGCTGCTCTTCTATGTATTTATCGGAATCCGCAACACATAAAAAAGTGTAGATATTTTTGAGCAGTTTTCTGGGATTGTTTGTTACGTCATCAAAGAAGCCTATAAAAAAATTTTTCTCAGGGATATACCGCAGCCACTTATCGATGAGTGCTGTATATCGTCCGCAACGAAGCTGGTAATCCGAGGAGAAAAAATCCTCAAACTCCCGTGGGTTGATATCTTCATAAGAACGGCCGCTATCGCGCACTAAATCTTTTTTTGCGTGTGACCAAGCTCTCTCGTAAGGATGTCTCACGAACAATATAATTTTTATTTCGGGCTGCAAAAGTATCAGCTCTTCAATGAGATCTTCCTCCATGGCGGCATAAGAGGCAGTCGCTTCACCTTTTATAAGAGTTCCGCTCAAATAGTTCCGAAATTTATAAAAAACCTCAAAACATTTTTTTTTTTGTAGAAGATCTTTTCCCCTTTCTTTCAAGTGGTGTAGGATGTTTGACCCGCTCCAGGTGGCAAACATTTTTGAATACCATTCGAGTCTGCATGAAGTAAAATTCTTGTTGCAGCTTTTCACTTTCAAATGACTGAAAAAAAAGAGTTCTTTTTGGGCTGGCATGTCTATCTCTGGATGTTTTATCAGGTTTTGCTGCAGCCAGGTTGTCCCCGTTCTCTGTGGGCCAATAATGAGGAAATCTGGAAAGTTATACCTACCAGGCAACAAGTTCTGCGTATCAATGAACTTGAGATGGTTAATTTTTTCAGGAGTCAATAATATCTTTGTCACGATTTCATCCTTAACCGATTGATCACATCACATTACAAAAAACCACACACAAGCGTGATTTTGCTTACCTGGAAACTTGGCCCCAGTCACTTGAATATTTATGCAGATAATATATTTTCAATCCTTTATTCATGGCAACCTGGACAGCAAACGCAAGAATAATTCCGTATATACCGAAAAGCAACCCGCCCCCATAAGCCGTCGCAAGATAGACGGCATTTATCACCAACAGAATGACAAAACTGTACTTCGCAAACCCAGCTGCGATAAAAAGTGAGTTGATAGGAATTGATACAAAGGCAACTCCATATAACAATATCATTACATAGAGCGCATTGATGTTTGACAGGTACTCGCGGCCAAAAAAATTTTCAACGACGAACTCACCAAAGAGCAACATCCCCCCTGTAAAAGTCAAGGCAATAACAGCCATGAGAAGCATGGTTTTTCTTGCCACATTGGCAGTCTGCCGAATATCTCTGTTTCCAAGTAGCTTTGAAAATTCCGGATAGATTGCCTGGTTGACGGGATCCCCGATTTGAAGAATCAGTGCTGCCAACTCTTTGTAAACCTTATAAATACCAACCATTTTGACCGGCATCACCATGCTGATTATAATCATGTCCATGCGAATTACAGGCACCCGAATGACGGTCCGAAGATTGGTCCACCAAATGAACTTAAGCTGATCAAAATCAATTTGGAATCGTTCTTTCCACCAGTTGCTTCCGCAGACTTGTGCCATCAATTTTAAACTATACAGAGATAACGTGATGTTTATGAATATATCCGCGCAACAATATACCAAAACGTAACTGATAAGGGTATTTGCATAATACATTGCATAAACGACTCCGACAAGTTTCAACGTTGCAGCAATTATTTGCACTTTTGCTACTTGCAAAAATTTATCGTATAACCTTGGGATCCCTATTGTGCATGTTGTCAGGTTAAATAGGACTGTGAAACAATAGAGAAAAAAAACATAATAGTTCGCAACGTCCCATTTGAGGATATGCATAACGGTTTCTAATATGGATATTGCAATGAGAAATGCTATACATGCACTTACTAAATCTAGCAGTAGATTTGATTTAACAATTTTAGAAATGTCTTTACCTGAAGCCTTGTGGAAACCGAATTTTATCAATGCTTCCCAAGTCTGAACGTTAAAAAGATCATTCAATATTGTTGCATAGGTCTGAGCAAGAACCATTATTGCAAAAATTTCAGGCCCAAGTTGCTTTACAACCAAGGTAAAGGAAATAAAATTTAAAATAGATACAGCTACATTGCCAATTAAAATAATCCCAGAATTTTTAATAACTTTTTTTGTCAGCTTGTCACTGATTATTTTTCCAAAAATCTCTAACTTAATATAATTAATATTTCGTTCAATGAATTTCATATCACTGCAAAAAACTTATCTTCAAGATTTGATTTTATTAATACATCTAATAATATTTTTTTGAAAAGTATTGGCAGGTGGGGCATTATATTCCGGCCATAATTCTATTCGCGGACATGCAAACAATTGCTTGTGTAAATTTCCGCAGGGAGACGTGAGGCCTTACCCTGCCTCATTCAGTATGATGTTGAACATTATTTGCCTTATCAAAAGAAATAGCTACGACACTAAGCGCTATAACCCACCAGAAAAACTCAAAATAAACCTGCGCTCCGAACATACCACCTGCAATTACAGCAAACAATGACATATTTACAGCAACAACCATTGCTCCAAAAAAAGAATTATCATCAATTTTCCGTAGATGATGCGCCTTCTTGAACATGGCGTACAGAGAACCGAAACATATTATACAATAGACAAACAGCCCAAATAACCCCTGCTCAACCGCAACCTGCAGATATGAGTTGTGAGCAGCCTTCACCGGATAATCATATTTATTATTTTGCGTCAACGACGCTTCATTGATATAAAATCTTGACAATGCTCTAAAACCATCTGGACCAACACCCATAGGATGATCCTTAATCATGTTAAGCCCAGCGATCCATGTTTCAACTCTGCCGGAACTCAATTCGTTTAATGACACCTCAGATTTTTCTTCATATTCCCAGATTGTTGCCATTCTTGAGCGAAAATCAGCATTCGACATTACTAAAAATATTGGCGCAAACATAAACGCCATAATTAACAGTACTTTTTTCATTTTTGCACTTGCTAGAAAAAAATACGTATACAAACATGCAAAAACCAATGAGACAAATGCGCCTCTGCTAGCACACAAGATAAAAGTATGCAAAAGAATAATAATAGAAATTATGCCAAATATTTTTTCAAACTTATTACCTTTGAGAATAAATGGCAGCAAAAGTGGTATCGTCGCCGCTAAAACCACGGCGAACTCATTAGAGCTGTTCGCATCAGATGGCCCAAATTTTTCAAGCCTGTCTTTGACAAATTTCCCATCACTCATAGCTCTAATGGACAAACTTGCGGCAAACACACCAATCCAGGCAACAAACATGCGTATTTTTTTTTCATCTGCAAGAGACTTGATAATGATATATATAATAACACAATACGAAAAAAAATAATACGCATGCCTTTGGGCTGAAATATGATCACTTGCAACTGTATAGGCAAGAATGACTGTTAAAATGAAAAACAAATAAACCCAGTTTGCGTACCCCATCCTATGCTTCGATAGTTTATCTCTGTGCAGGAGCAAGGAAATTAAAAGGACTCCAACACAAAGGAGACTCCACCGGAATTCTGGCAGGTACGCCCCCCACCAGTTTTCTGCAGGGTTGTTGAAGTAAATATTTACATACGCTATTAGCCCCCAGAATGGTCCTCTCAGCAATGAGAACACTAAGCTAATGCAGGTGATAAGCAAAAAAATTATTAGATATAACATTCTGTTATTCTGGCGTCAGTCGGATGAATAAAGTTGCCATTTGAATTTTCAGGTTGACAAATTAAGATCTTCCCCGCACCAGGGAACAAAATTCCTTTGTACCCCATCTCTTTCAAAATGCCCCTTATTCCCTCCTTCTCCTCTTTTGAATGAAATTCACAACTAAAAAGCGGTTTGCTTGTGGCGAGCATGCCCGACATCCCTTCAAGCACAAGATGCCCTGCCCCCTCGACGTCTATTTTTACAAAATTTGGCCTTAACCCATTGTTTTTATTGAGAAATGTGTCGATTTTTATTATATGAACCTTTAGTTCTTCATATTCCCTCCAGTCATCTCGATCCTTTTGTTTGGTTTTCATTACCTGTGCAAGTCCTGATAAAGAACCAAACGTGGTATTGTCATAAAAGATCGCGTCCCCGTCGTAGTTGCCCACCGCGCTATTGACTAAGGTAATAGAATGAGCATGCAACTCCTGACAATTAAGTTGCAATAACTTAAAATTGCGAGGTATAGGCTCAAATGAAAAAATTGTGCAATCCCCTTTAAGTATTGAGTAAAAAGCCTGTGTGGCAATGCCAATGTTTGCGCCAATATCGAAAATGGTGTCCCCTCTCCTAAGAAGTGATTCCCACTGGTCATAGGGTTGAGTATATGTTCTTCGCACCCCGGCCAAAAGACTGGGATATTCGGCAGGAGGGAAATGAAATGGCTGATTGCTATCGCCCTTAAGGCTAATACACTTTTTACCAAAGACAAATTTAATTAATGCACGAACTGTGTTGAAAGCTGATTCTTTCAAAACATCAATATTCATGGTCAACTCCTTACTTTAAGTGAATCCTGAATGCCAAAGATCGAAAAACAGAAAAAAAACGGAAACCAAAAAATGCGGCGAATCCATCAATGTTAATAGAGGTCAGTGTCGGGTGAATATTATCACTGTACAATTTTTACTTATCGTCCTGCCAAAATTTCCTTGACCATCTCTTTTTCCCCATACCAAATAACATTCTTACTTTCTTCAGTATTGGAACAATAAACATGGAGAACATGCGCTTCTTATTGTCAAATGGATAAAAACCCCTTACGTCTGCTTTAAAATGTAATATTTTGCTATCTGGAGACCAGTATTCATTGAAATAATAATAATTGTACACATTGCAGGGAAAATATTTGATTCTCACTCCATTCAGCTCTAATATAGAGTATACCGTAGGATAAAAATCAGGACATGCAAGCTTGTTAAGCGCCATTTGGTCATTTCCGACATCCTCAGTTGTTTTTTCCCAGGAAACTAGAAACTTTCTGGCAGCCTCCGTTGGGCAGCAAAAAACGACGCCCGCGTTAACATATTTAACTATCTCCATGTGTTCTCTATGCCAGTCGCTTTCCAGTTCCTCTCGGTCTCTGAGTGTTACGCCGATATCATAATCGCCAGTCATGACCTCGTCGATTCTCCCGCAAAGTTGTGCATCTCCGTCCAAATACGCGACAAAATCATTATATTTTTCCATGCACAACCGTATCATTTTCGGCTTGAATAGTGATTTTGACTTGTACCCCTTTTTCACCTCTTTTTCATAATAACCCTTTTCAGAAAATGACTCGTTGCTCACCTCAAAAGGCTCGCCCATGCCGAGGGAGCCGAGATTATGAACAACTGCCCTGTAGCCAAACTCTTTTGCCTTTTCCGTTGTGGCTGTAATTACCCCTTTGAAACTGAATTTTTTATATATCTTTCCTTGATCATTACGAGCCTTATCTGAATTTGCCGCTGTTAAAATGATCATTTTCCTCCCCCGCAGAATTAAATATTAGACGCCAAAGTCATAAAGAGATCTTCATACTTTTCAGCCATTCTCCGGGCAGAAAACTTTTCCGCAATCAACTTTCGGCCGTTACTCATCAATCTGTTCTGCAGTTGAGTATCCATGGCAAGCTCATGGATGCGCGAACATAATTGTTCATGGTTATCTCTTTCAAAAAGCAGGCCGGTTTCATTGTGTGTAACGAGATCCCGGCAGCCAGGTATGTCTGATGCAATAACAGGAACTCCGGCACTCAGAGCCTCCATGAGACACCTCGGAATCCCCTCAAGCTTTGATGGCAATACAAAACAGTTAAAACTTTTCAACAGGGAAAGGCGATCTGGTCTAAATCCAAGGAACTCGACAGAGCCAGAGATCTGTAAAGAACGAGAAAGATGCTCAAGAGAACTACGCTGCTCTCCATCACCGATCAGGACTAATTTCCAGGCTGGCAGATCAAGCTTTGAACAGGCTCTAAGCAGCACATCCAGGCCTTTTCTCGATATTAATTGTCCTATGTAACCGATAACAAAAAGCCCATCACTCGCCTTATCATTGCACTTAGACAAGGCTGGGGCCTTTTCAACTTCGTCGATGTCAACCCCGTTCGTAATTAACTGTAGTTTTCCTCTTAATATCGGGTTTCGCCGCAGTGGCATGAAAAGGTCTTCGGAAAGCGGAACCACTCTGTCAAAAAAAGAGAAAAGCAACCTCCCAAGTGCCTCATAACAACGGAGCTTAATATCATTCTCCTGGCTCCAACCGTGTGGCGTTGAGATCGTCCGGCATCGTGTTCCTGCTGTAGCAAGCAACCCAATAAAATCCGTCTTGAAATGATGCGTGTGTATTATGTCAATGTCATTTTCTACTATAAATTTTTTTAGTTCGCGAGCCGCTCGCAGACAGAATTTTCCGTGGTCTTCAAAAACTGCGGTTTTGAAACCGAGCTCTTCAGCCTGGCGACATAAGGGTGCATCCAATGCAGGGTCATCAATAACCGATGCCACCACTGAATCAACCTTCTCTGAGTTACAGTGTTTGACCAAGGCAAGAATCCATCGCTCAGCCCCATACATTGCCCCGCAGTTACCAAGCTGCAGCACTTTGATTTTTTTCATCTCTTATTTCTTCTTTAGAAATAGGTAATTATTGATGGGTCATTTAATTACTCCATAATTACAGTAGAATTACAAATATCCCCATTTGCGCATATAATCACCGCAAATCTTCTCAATTTTCGATACATCATCTTTCTCCAGCAACTCCTTCCATGCTCCCGGTCCGCGAGGCTTATATGCCCTGGCATCTTCATCACTAGCCTGCGCATTCTTTTTCTGGTTGAGCCTTTCTGTATCAATTTCAATCCCAAGTTGACTTCCGAGTTTTTTTATAAACCCTTCTTTGTCAGCACAAAAATCCTCGTACCTGACAAACCGAACACCTTTTACCGGTTCGCATCGTGCCAAATAGAGTTTCCACCGATGAGCCATCCGCTCGACAGGGTCGTCACCGGTGATGTCAATCCACGTCTCTTTTGCCCAGCGGATTTTATCCCTGTCCTCGCGCGTAACAACCTTGAAAGACTTAAATGCGGAAGCTATCATATCACGAGGATCGCGCAATATGTAGACTGTGTCGGTATTGGGGAACTCAGCAACAAATTCGGGAAGTATCGAGGCGAATCCCGGGATCTTCATTCTGTCATATAATTGCAACCTCGGGTAATCGCGCACATGGGACTTCCCTTGATATACCGATTTATACAGATCCCTTACCCATATATTGTAACCCTCATAAAGAAATCTCGCCCCCTTGTTGATCAGGAGGAGATGCGATATCACTGTTGTTCCTGAAGATTCACAACCGACGACGAGATACTTTTTGTCCATGCAGGGCCAGAGTGATGGTTTGAGCCTTAGAAGAGCAACCCCAAATGCATCGCGGACCATGTTCACCTTGACCGAGCGGTTAAACCTTCTCATAAATTCTTCTTTCACTTTTCCTCCTTAATTTCGCAGGAAAGATGCCGAATGATAAAATTCTTCTTATCCTGCGGCTGCATATTCTTGGTGTCGATAAATTTATGCATATGCTTGGCCTTATAATCAGCTATGGCGCATAAACGACGAACAGGAACACCACCGTAAACACCATCTGAGGGAAGATCCTTCGTAACAACGCTATTTGCCCCAATGATCACATTATTTCCAATGCAAACACCCGGCAGAATGAGGGATTCGTTGCCAATATAAACATTATTGCCAATAACAATAGGGGCAAAACGCTCAATTGTTTGTTTATTCTCAAGCTCTCTCAGCACCCAAATAGCTCCATCATGGGTAATAAGTTGAACCCCTTGTCCAATACTCACATGATCACCAATTGACAAAAGATAAGGCTCTGAACCTAAATAGCGTGAATAGATACGGCATCTCTCCCCAATCTTCGCCCCTTTTAAACGCAAGTAGCGAATTGGATCAGCCCCGTAACAAGCACTTGCTGCCGATTGGATCCCTATCTTCTCTAGAAATAAGTAGAAAATGAACAGAAAATTTTTCATGTTGCTCTGCATCAGATACCTTCCCAAATTCTGGCAAAGAAAAAATCTCCAAGCAACCGTTTTAGCCGTTCTCCGGTCTTATCCAGATTGTTGTAATGCCGAAACCGTGAAAGCCTGCTTGCCTGTCGGAAGCGCGGCTGGTTCGGGTCGATCTCCCATGGGTGGAGATAAAAGACAAAGGGTTTCCTTTCGTCGTTGTTGATTTTTCCCAGGGCGAACTTCGTGAACCAGTAAGGGAAAAGGCGAAAATAGCCGCCGCCGGCCACCGGCACCTTTCTGCCCAGAATCAATGCCGTTGAAAGAGGGTATTCCTTGAGAACGGTTGAATGGCCACTTGGTTTGTCGGTTAATTGGTTTGCGTATTGTGGGGTTTTTCCGGATAAATCCCAGAGAAAAGGGTATCGAGGGGCGTCGGGGATGCCATAGGTATCATGATAGATAGGAAAAATGCTTGAGTCATACGTAAAGCCGAGCTCAGCCAGGATCTCCAACGCCCAGAGAGACTTTCTGGTGATGGAGTAGCTGGGGGCGCGGTAGCCGTAAACGGGTTGGCCGGTAATTTTTTCGAGGATATCCTTGGCCCGCTTTGTATCTTCCCGGAACTGATCCGGGCTAAGATCATAAATTTTTCGATGAAGATAGCTGTGGCAGCCGATTTCATGGCCATGGCGGGCAATTTCCCGGACCAGTTCAGGGCAGCGTTCGGCAATCCAGCCGACAATGAAGAATGTCGCTTTCACATTCCGGGCGGCCAGCAGTTGCAGAATGCCGCCGGTGTTGTTCTCCACCCGTAGAGCACACCGGTCCCACTCGTTTGGCGAAATGACTTTCTCGAATGCCGAAACCTGAAAATAGTCCTCGACATCGATGGTGAGGTAGTTGGTGATTTTGGTCAAATTGGTCTTATTGGTCTTATTGGTCTTATTAGTCTTATTGGTCAAATTGGTCTGATTGGTCTGGTTGGTCTGGTTGGTTTCGTCTGGGAAACTTTTTCGATCAACTGATAGATAGAGCGCCCTATGACTATCCGTGCACCATACTGACAATGCGCTGATTTAACAGCCTTTTCCGCAGCCTGTTGTGCAATAAAGCAACACTGCGAGAAAAAGGCCTCCCTGAGGGCAACTTGGCCAAATTGCAAGTCATTCTCCGCTTGGGAGAGCCATCTCCGGGCTTCTTCCCTGCTGTTTTTCATATTATCCGGATCCCATTTTGTACGATATCTTCAATCAAGGGATTGTAGTCAGCTTGCATTTGCGCAAATTCATCCGGGGTATATACCAGCAGCTCAACCGGAACGCCCAATTCATACAGGCCTGGAAATTCTTGGAATCTATAAAAAAATTCTTTTTTTGTGTTTTTTACTATCAGAAGATCGAGGTCACTGTATTCATCCTGTGTTTTCTTGGCATACGATCCGAACACATAAGCAATATCGACGCCAGCCAGAACTTTTTTCACGGCATCAAGATGATCCATCAAGGGAACTGGTTTGGTTGATGAAGAGATCTTGTCTCGGATGGTCGGCGTCGTTTTCACAATCCCCAATCCGCGTTCATCAGGAGCTGCTGCGCCTGAATCCTTGCCTGATAACCCCACATGAGATTGCTAGAATTGAGCCCGTGTGTCAGCACCGGAGGGTTCGGTTCCGCCCCCTTCCCCATGGGCTTATATGAAGGGGTTGCAAATCTCGACCCCGGCAATTTTCTGCCCATGATTCAGATCTTCGCTATACAGAATCGAACATTGAGCGATTCCAGCCGCAGCGACAATGAGAGCATCCCAATATGATGTCATGTTGTCTCGCTGGATTTCAAGCGCCGTATGCACGTGCAAGGACGTTATGGACTGAATGTTGAGTATTTCCAACAGCTCCAGTTCTTCCCGCAACACCTCGAAAGTCATTGGCGGCGAAATCTTCTTGGTCACAGTGACGACAAATTCACTAAGAACCTGGGTGGAAATCACCGCAAGATTTTTTTCAATGCCATCACAGAGCAGAGCCTGACACACAGCCTGTTTTTTCGAAACAGATGAGTCATGGGCGTACACAAGAATATTGGTGTCCAGAAAGTATTTTCTATCTTTCATGGAGGCTTGCGCGGTCCCAATTTTCCCCGCCCACATTCAGTGGATGCAGATCGTAAATTTTCTTCAATCGCCGAATAACCACTTTCTTGCGCACTTCGTCCTGATAGGCGAGATCAACAAGATATTCCCGAACCAACCCGGTCAGGCTTGTCCCCCGCTCCAAGGCAATTTTCCGTATTTTTTTGATCAACTCTTCGTCAAGCGACATGGTTATATTGGCCATTGGCGATTTCCCTCCGCACAAACTGAAAATCAACCACAGAGACCGCAGAGCACACAGATGCAACTAATTGTAATTAAATATTTTTTCTCTGTATTCTCAGTGGGCTCTGTGGTGAAAAAAAGACTTTTTACGGGTTTGTCAAACATGGGTGATCTGGTCAATTGATTATACGCTGATCACATAATATGTGTAAATGAAATTCGCCAGAGCTTCGGAAGAACTGTGTGATCAGAACGGAACATCGGGGAAAAATTACCGCAATCCTGCGAAAAACGCCCGCACCCACCACAACAGACACATACCGCCCCCGCCCAAAACATGATGGTCTCGCAAAAAACCGCAAACCTTGGCAGGCGGGAACGAGAAAACAACAAGTGACAATACACCGCCCGTCGGAATCGTGATTTTTACGATTCCGACAAAAATATGATGGTCTCGCAAAAAATCGCAACCCTTGGCAGGCGGGAACGAGATAACAACGAGCGACAATACACCGCCCGTCGGAATCGTGACTTTTACGATTCCGACAAAATGTCAGAGATCAACCGCATAGCCACGACCGACAAGTTGCTCACGAAGGGCGATGCGGGCATCCTCATCGCCATGCACCAGCTTGATCCGCCCCGGCTTTTCCGGCATGGCCGCCACCCAGTCGATCAGCCCCTGTTGATCGGCATGGGCGGAATAGCCGGTCAACTGCTCGACCCCGGCCCGGATCACCACCTTCTCCCCTCGCAGATTGACATAGCCGCCCGGTCGCTTTCCGTATGTGACGATATCGCGGCCCGGCGTCCCTTTGGCCTGGTACCCGACAAAAAAAACATCGTTTTTCGGATCGGCCAGGCCGGCCGCCAGATGATCGACAATCCGGCCGCCGGTGCACATGCCGCTGCCGGCAATGACGATGGCCGGGCCGGGGATATCGAGCAGGGTCTGGTGGTCCCTGTAACCGGCCACACTGTAGAGCCTGTCAAAATCAAAGGGATGATCGCCGGCGGCCTGGAGTTTTTTTGCCTCACTGTCCCAGAATGGGGAGAGACGGGAATAGACATCGGTGATCTCAAGGGCCAGGGGCGAATCGACAAAAACCGGGATGCGCCGGTGGCGCCATTTCTCCTCGCTGAAGATGCGGTCCAGCTCAAAAAGAATCTCCTGGGTGCGGCCCAGGGCAAAGGCCGGGATAAAGACCTTGCCGTTATCGGCCAGGGCGCGCGCCAGTTTCCCGGCAAGGGCAGCGATCCGGTCCTCCCGCCCCTCGTGGATCCGGTTGCCGTAGGTCGATTCGAGAATGAGCAGATCGCAGCGGTCGGCAATATCGGGGTCCGGGATGATCGGCGTATCGCGGTTGCCGAGATCGCCGGAAAAAATCACCGACTCCTCCCCGCCTTGGCCGTCGGCAACGACAAACCGGATAAAGGCCGATCCCAGAATGTGGCCGGCCCGGCCCAGCTTGAAACGGACTCCCTTTTTCAAGGTGAACTCCTGGCCATACTCAAAGCCCCAGGCAAGCTCATCGATGCGCGCGGCCACCCTTTTCCTGTCGCGCGCCTCCAGCCGCTCAAAACCCATGGCATCGTGCAGCATCGGCAGGAGCAGCGCCTTAGTCGGATGCGAACAGATGATTTCGCCGGCAAAGCCGTTGCGGATCAGCTCCGGCAGCCGGCCGACATGGTCGATATGGGCATGGGTGAGAAAGAGATAATCGATACCGGCAGGCGTTACCGGCCATTCCGCCATCGGCGCCAACGCGTCGCCGCCCTGGGCCAGGCCGCAGTCGATCATGACGGCAAGCCCGGCGGCCTGGAGGAGGTGACAGGAGCCGGTCACGCAGCTTTCGCCGCCGAGGTGGGTGATGTGGAAGGCTGGTTTCATTGGTCGGGTTGGTCGGGTTGGTCTGATTGGTCTGGTTGGCCTTATTGGTCTTATTGGTTTGGTTGGTCTTATTGGTCTTATTGGTCTGGTTGGTCGGGTTGGTCTTATTGGTCCGGGTTGGTCGGGTTGCTGCTGGAATCGATAGGCGTCTCCACAGCACCTTCAATGCTATTCGGCACCCAGAAGGCCGGCTATCTTACTGAATTCTTTTGAATTATGACTGACAAGGGTGGCCCCGTACGCCAAAGCCGTGCCCCCGATGACAATATCCAAATGTAATACCGGTCCAGCCTCTTTGCCGCCTGACCGATCTGCCGAAAAAGGGGGTGTTGCTCCCCGCGCGTCAAGACCATTTCCGCCAGGGAATGTCCCCAGATTTTTCGCTGTCCGGTGGCATACAGACAGGCCTTGAGCATCTTTTCACCTGCCTGCTGGGCCATGAAGCAGGTTTTATCATGAAAGCCGCCTTGCTTTTTCACCCAGCAGACAAAGCGATAGTCATCTTCCGCCTGGGCGCTCCATCGCAAACTTTCCCTAATGAGATCCGTCATACAGAATCTTGCCTCCGGCCACGGCGTCTTGCAGGAAAGGGCTTTCTTCCATCATCATGAAAAATTCTTCCGGGGTATAGGAGAGAATGTCCACCGCCTTCGGATAATCCCACGCCAGATACAGCTCCCGCAGCCGGTCCAGAAATCGCTTGTCCGTTCGGTAAACGATAATGACATCTATGTCACTATACTCATCCGCCTGCCCGACCGCCCATGAACCGAAAAGGATGATCTTTTCCGGAGCAAACGGCAGGAAGGTTTGGACTATTTCCTTTTCGATTGGTTTGGTTGGTCTGACTGGTCTGACTGGTCTGACTGGTCTGATTGGTCTCATTGGTCTGATTGGTCTGATTGGTCTGGTTGGTTCGATCCGAAATCCGCTTTTACATCAACCGGGATTCAACAAAATTCACAACCCGTTTCGCTAAATTGTATGCGTCCTCCGCATCGGCTGGTTCAGGCTCGAGAATATCGCCAGGGTATCGAAATTCTGTCGCAAAAGGGGTTAAAAACTCCGCGGCATCTGTCAGTTGAGAAAAAGAACTGTCAATATCAGCGCACAAAGCAAGAAGAGGCAACAAGAGGTGGATTTTAGGGAAAACCACTCCGTGGGCTGTGAGGTATGCCTTCAAGGCTTTCTCAGCTGCCTGCTGACAATGATAGACTGCGGTGTCGAGTAACGCCTCCTCTCCGCCGGACATCAGCCGCGCGGCAGAACGCAGATCATGATCCGCTTTATGAAGCCACTGTCGCACCTCATGAGCCGTTGCCTCATCCATACAACAACTTCCCCTGCTCAAGTATTTTTTTTACAAGTGATGACGTAACAAATTTACTTTTTTCAACCTCAGGGACAGTCCTGACAATCACCTCGAAAGGTGCTCTGATACCACGCAAACAACGATATACCGCTTGCGACCGCCGGTATGGCGGTTGACTGGATTCCTTGACAATCACAAACAAATCAATATCGCTATCCGGGGTGGCCACTCCCCATGCATGAGAGCCAAACAGGTAAATTTTCTCGGGCCTTAACGCCTGAGCAATTCGCCCAATCGCCTCCGCCAGATCTTTATTGCGTTCGGCGTCTTTTTCAGCAAGATCTTTCATTCGGCTGGTCTGGTTGGTCTGGTTGGTCTGGTTGGTCGGGTTGGTCGGGTTGGTCTGATTGGTCGGGTTGGTCTGGTTGATTCAATCCGCAATCCGCAATCCCAAATCCGAAATCCCAAATCACAACTCCTTGCCCGGCAAAAACTGATCAAGCACCGGCAGCAGGGCCTTGGCAAAGGCGAGCTGCTTGGCGACATCCGTCTCATAGTCATTGCCGGGGCCGGTGATGCGGATCAGCGCCTCGTCGGTGCGCCGGCTGGTCAGCGAATCGAGCACCATGTAGGCCCGATCAACATATTCATCCGCCACCACCCGGCCGCGGCCCTGATACCAGTAATGGGCAAGCTGCTTATCGAGGCCTTTTTGCAGGAACATCTGACTGATGCCGATCTTGTTCCCGGCCGCCGTATCGATCGGCACGACCTGCGACTTCAAGGGGTTCCAGCCTCCTCCCGGCATACAGTGCTTCGGCGAATGGATGATTTCCCCTTCGGCCTGCGACTCATAAAAGCCGACATAGAGCCAGAGAGGATAGCCGTTGCCGTCCCGGTATTCCCGCCAGACATAGTGATCAACCCCCAGCACCCCCACCACCTCGTCGCCAAAACGCTGATCGCCGCTGCTGCGGAACTCGCCGATCACCAGAGGAAAGGTCGCCAGCGGCTGTAAGGGGGCAACCGCCTGCACGGTGCGCAAAAAACCGGTATAGACAATGGTGGCGGCAAGAAGAAATGCTGCGATCGCAAAATGTTTCATGGTGCCTGCCTTACGTTAGTCGTGTCGCTTTATCGGTTTCTTTCTTCCCCAGCAGGGCGGAAATGCCCCACAGAAACACGAAACAGAAAACAAACAGCAGCCAGCCGGAAAACTCGTGCCAGAAACTGTCAACAAATCCGGGATAGAAGCGGGACATGACGCCATTGAGGGCGACCCGGGCCGCGTTGGCCGCCACCGCCACCGGCAGGGCCAGCAGCATCAACACGCCATGCTGCCAGAAGCGATTGTGGCGCAGATAGGCCAGGAAAAAGGCGAGGGTTATCAGGGTCATGAGCGAACGAATGCCGCTGCAGGCATCCACCACCTCCAGGGTGGTGTGGGGCAGATGGACGATATTGCCCTCCCGGAAGACCGGCATTCCGTAAAGATCAAGGAGCCAGACGGCAATCTTGGTGGCAACCAACTTCATGGGAAAGGCGATGGCATTGTAAAGCACATAAGGCAGCGGCACGGCAAAAAAGAGGATGCCGATGGGAAAGAGCAACAGTCCGGCCCGTTTTCCGCCCTCCAGAAAAAGAACCAGCCCGTAGAGGACGACCAGCAAAGAAATCCGCTTGCTGAAAAGCTCCGCTCCGACAAAACCGAGGAGAAAAAGGCCAAGCCCGGCAATGATGACGGGCAGGCCAAGCCAGCAGGACTGCGGCACGGCAGCGCTGATCCGGCCCATCCGCTCGCGGATGAAATAGAGGGAAATAAAGGGAATCAGCATGCCGTGGGAGTAATTGTCATCCTCCCAGAGATCGATCCCCCACTTTATCAGGACC
>JBMONN010000020.1:0-16297 GCA_049323935.1 Thermodesulfobacteriota bacterium | reverse complement strand
CTATTACCATCTCACCGATCTCGGCAATGGCGCCGACTCGGAGGAGGCGGCCCGCTATCCCGGTATCCCGTTTTTCGAGCATCTGGTCGACGCCTCGATCTTTTTCCCCTCCCGGGGTGATGCGGAGAAAAAGGAGAAGTGGCTTGCCACCCTGCCCCACGAGATCCTTTTTGATCGGACCGCCGGCACCCGGCAGATCCGCACCACCCAACCACAGATCATCCCTGCTGTCCGGGGGGATCAGATCTTTTTCCCCCGCACCCTGGGGCTGCGGCTCACCTACCGGTGTAATTCGAAGTGCCGGCACTGTTACTGCTATACCGTTGAAGACGGTGACAAAAAAGAGGAACTCGATTTTCCGGTGATCCGTCGCCTCATTGACGAGGCGCGGCAATGTGGCCTGAGCGGCATCGGCATCAGCGGTGGTGAGCCCTTTCTCTTGAGTGAGCTGCTCTTTGCCGTGGTCGAGTATGGCAAAAAGCTGGGTTTTAACATCAATATCGCCACCAACGCCTTCTGGGCGATCCGTGAGGAGAAGGCGAGAACCTATCTGCAGCGCCTGAAGGATCTCGGTTTTGCCCCGCCCCTTGATTCCATTGTCGCCAGCGGCGGTCAGTTTCATATGGAGCACATCGATCGCGCCGGCACGAAGAATCTGATCGCCTGCTACAACGAGATCTTCGCCGCCCCCCTGCGTCGGCTCGATTTCGAGTATGTCAAGGGCCAGGAGCATGTTCTCCGTGACTATGTCGAGTATCTGCGAGATGCCGGCATCACCCCCGATAAATACAATCTGGTGGAGCGGACCATGTTTCAGTCCATCGGCCACTCCCGTTCCCTTGATCCGGCCACCATCGACAAGCGGCCGGCCGGGGTCTTTGCCAGTCTCTGTCAGTGGGTCAAAGACCTCATCGTCGAACCCACCGGCGATATCTATCCCTGCTGCGGTTTCAACCGCTACAACAAGGGGATCGTCATCGGCAACATCTTTACCGACTCGCTGCCCGATGTCGTTGCCGCGGCCCAGAAAAATCCGGTGATGCAGATGCTCGCCACCACCCCTTTTTCCGTGCTGCACGCCATTCTGGCCAAAGCGGGTTTTGCCCTGCCGGCGGTGGCCGACGGCCCCTGCGACATCTGCGAGCTGATTTTTGCCAAGGAGGAACAGGTCCGCTATCTCACCGAACTGCACCTCTCCGGCGAGCTGCGCCAGCAGCTTGCCCCGGAGGCGAAATGTTCGTTGTAGGAGAGGGCGGCGGCTGCCTATACTGGTGGCGTGGTTGATGGGTGAAATGGAATTTTCCGGAAAGTCGGAATGTTTTTTCCGGAAAAATGAAAGAGTCGTGTTGGCAGGAAGTGTCGCCGGCCAGGTTTCTTCTGCTAATGGCCCGGAATTACGGATAAAAATGGAAAATTATGAATATGGCATGAATTCTGCTGCGTTATTTGAGGAAGAGATGATTGCTCAGTACGACAGCGCCGGACGGCGGCAGGTGGGGGCCGGCCGGAGACAAATTCCGAAGGAGGATGATATGAAGAAGATGCTGATGACGGCCGTTTTGTCCCTGGCCGCCCTGACTTGGGCCAGCCAGGCCGATGCGACACCGGTGTATCTCGGGAGCTTTGAAGGGAGCAATCTGACGCCAACAGCAGTCCTTGGGTGGTATAAAAATGCCGACGATATGTGGGCCAATCCGAGTTACGCCCTTGGCGCACCGGATGACAAACACATCTCCATTACCTATGGCGACTGGCTGGTCTATGCCTTTTCCGAAAATATCCTCATTGACGGTGACACTGCGACGGCGGATATCGTATTGCGCGAAAACGGCAAGGATACTTTGGTGACCGGCTCAATCAACGCGATGGTCGACATCTCGGTGAGCAAGACCGGCCTTGCCGGCGACTGGCATGACGTCGGCACCGTCGAGGTTGCCAATGCTCTCTATACCAACACCTATATGTATAACACTGTTGAGTATCTTTACGCCCTCAAGGGTGTCGACCTGAGCACCACGAGTCTTGACTGGGTTCGTTACATCCGTTTCGATGGCGTGGCAAGCACCGGCAACATGAAGGGTTTTGACCTCGATGCTGTTGCCGGTGAGCCGGTCCCCGAACCGGCCTCGCTGCTGCTCTTCGGCTCCGGTGCCCTGTCCCTCTTCGGCCTGCGCCGGCGTAAAAAGAAATAAACCGCCGCTGGCAAGACGTTGCTGATCCCGCCGGGCAGGAGCCATCCATCTCCTGCCCGGTTTTTTTGTGTCAATGCCCAGACCTCTCACTTGTCTGGCAGAATACCCTTTTCCCGCCAGAATTTCTCGGCGCCCGGGTGCAGGGGGGTGACGATGCCTTTGATGCCGTCGGCGATATTCATCGCTGCCGCGGTTTTCCTGGTGCGCCGCATATGGGCCAGTCCGTCGTCGCTATAGATGGCGGAGAGCAGGGTGTAGACGACCTCGGCCGGCACGTCCTTGTTTGCCACCCAGAGGGCGGAGTCCTGATAGGAGATGACGTCGTGGTCGATTCCTTTGTAAGTGCCGGCCGGGATGACCGCCTTGGTGAAGAAGGGGTATTTCCGGAAAAAGCCGGTGGCCTCGGCCTCGGCGTAGAGATCGACCAGCTCGATCTCTACCCTGCCTGTCGCCCTGACGATCGCCTCTGCCGGATAGCCGGCAAAGAGCCAGAAGGCGTCAAGCTTGTTGTTGGCAAAGGCGATGGCCGCGTCGTTGTAACCCATGGCGTTGCGCTGCACCTGCTCCCAGATACCCAGGTGGCTGAAAAGTCGTTCGCAGTTGGCAAACGCCCCGGACCCGACATTGCCCACCCCCACCCGAAAACCGGCCAGCCGGCTCGCCCGGTCGACTCTCGCTCTCTTGTGGACAACAAGCTGAGCCGGCGCCCCATAGAAGTAGCTGACCGCCAGGACGTTTTCATAGCGGTGGCTATCGTCTTTCAAGAGGCCGTTTCTGCCCATGTAGAGCTCGCCTGAATAGACCACCGCCATTCCGTATCTGCCGGAATCGACCTTGCGCAGGTTTTCCACCGACCCGGCCGATGGTTTGACGACCAGCGAGAAGTCGGTGATTTCCGCCACCGGCGGGTAGCTGGCGATGCCGGCTGCCATGAACTGAAAGGTGCCGCCGGCCGGGCCGCCGCCAAAGGCGTAGGTTTCCCCGGCCCGTCCGCTGCTTGGCGGGAAGAAGGCCGTGGCAGCCAGGATCGCGATGGTGGTCAGCATCCTGATCAGCCTGTTTGCCATGTCGGTTTTCTCCTTTGATGAAAAGAAAACGGGAAACTGCATCCGCTCATTTTGTCAGGATGACCGCTGTGATGAATTCCCGGTTCAGCCTGGCGATGTGGCGGATGGAAATCGCCTTCGGACAGACCGCCTCGCACTCCCGTTCATTGCTGCAGTTGCCGAATCCCTCCTCGTCCATCTGCCGGACCATGGCAAGCGCCCGTTGCCGCCGTTCGGGATGCCCCTGGGGCAGGAGGGCGAGTTGGGAGATTTTGGCGCCGACAAAGAGCATGGCGGCGGCATTGGGGCAAGCGGCGACACAGGAGCCGCAGCCGATGCAGGCCGCCGCATCCATCGCCTGCTCGGCGGTTTGCTGGGAAACAGCGATGGCATTGGCCTCCGGCGCGCTGCCGGTATTGACCGACACATAGCCGCCGGCCTGGATGATGCGGTCAAGGCTCGCCCGGTCGACGATCAGGTCCCGCACCAAGGGAAAGGCCTTGGCCCGGAACGGTTCGATGACAAGATGGTCGTTGTCCTGGAAATGGCGCATGTGGAGCTGGCAGAGGGTGGTGCCCGGTTGCGGGCCATGGGGGCGGCCGTTGACCACTGCCCCGCACATGCCGCAGATACCCTCCCGGCAGTCGTGATCAAAGGCGATCGGCTCTTCATTGGCCAGGGCCAGATTTTCGTTTAAAAGATCGAGCATTTCGACAAAGGAGATGTCCGGGGAAACATCGGCGAGCCGGTAACGGGTAAAACCGCCCGGAGCGTCCGGTCCCTGCTGTCGCCAGATATCCAGGGTGAGTTGGATGGTGGCTGGTTTTTTCATGGTCATTTACCGGTAGCTGCGCCGACTGGGGATGACGTGTTCAAAGAAAAGCGGTTCCTTGTGCAGGAGCGGCGCCGAACCGTTGCCCCGATACTGCCAGGCGGCGACATACGCAAAACGGGCGTCGTCGCGCAGGGGCTCGTGATCCTCGGTCTGACTCTCCTCCCGCAAATGACAGCCGCATGATTCCTCCCGGTGCAGGGCGTCGGTGAGCAGCATGTCGGCAAATTCGAGATAATCCTTCAGCCGACCCGCCCGTTCCAGGGTCTGGTTAAGGCAGTCCCCTGAGCCCGGGATCCGCACATTGTCGCGGAACTGCTCGCGCAGTGCCGGTATTCGAGCCAGGGCTGCGGTGAGGCCGGCCCGATTGCGAACGATGCCGCAGGCATCCCAGAGCAGGCGGCCCAGTTCGCGATGGAGGTCATCCACCGTGCGCCGGCCCTTGCCGGCAAGCAGTCTGGCTATGGCCGCCTTGGTCTCGTTCTCCGCAGCGGTAAAGCAGGATGCTGACGCGGACGGCGGCGTCGGCGGGCATCCGGCCAGGTAATCGGCAATGGTGTTGGGCAGGATGAAGTAGCCGTCGGCAAGCCCCTGCATCAGGGCGCTGGCGCCGAGCCGGTTTGCCCCGTGATCAGAGAAATTGGCCTCCCCCAGGACAAAAAGCCCGGCAATCGTGCTCATCAGATGATAATCGACCCACAGGCCGCCCATGGTGTAATGGACAGCCGGCGCGATCAGCATCGGCTCCGCGATCGGATTGCGGCCGGTGATTTTTTCATACATCTGAAAGAGATTGCCGTACTTGCGGAGAATGACCGGCAGGCCGTCGCGGGCTAAGGCGTCACGGAAATCAAGATAGACGGCTCGGCCGGTGGCGCCCACCCCCTTGCCGGCATCGCACTGCTGTTTGGCGTTGCGGGAGGCGACATCGCGGGGCACGAGATTGCCAAAGGCGGGGTAGCGGGTTTCCAGGTAATAGTCCCGCTCCGCCTCCGGGATTGCGGCGGCCGGCCGGCTGTCGCCCGCTTTCCGGGGAACCCAGACACGGCCGTCGTTGCGCAGACTCTCGCTCATCAGGGTCAGTTTCGACTGCTGCTCGCCATGGGCCGGAATGCAGGTGGGATGGATCTGGACAAAGGAGGGGTTGGCGAAAAAAGCTCCTTTCTTGCAGGCACGCCAGGTCGCGCTGACGTTGGAGGCCATGGCGTTGGTGGAAAGAGCGTAGATGTTGCCGTAGCCGCCGGTGGCGAGCACCACCGCATGGCCGGCATGGCTTTTGATGTGGCCGGTGGTCAGGTTGCGGGTGACGATGCCGCGGGCCCGGTTGCCCTCGACCACCAGATCGACCATCTCGTGCCGGGGGTGGATGACAACCCGAGCGGCGGCCGCCTGGCGCATCAGGGCGCCATACGCGCCGAGCAGCAGTTGCTGGCCGGTCTGGCCGCGGGCGTAGAAAGTGCGGGACACCTGGGCGCCGCCGAAAGAGCGGTTGGCCAGGGTGCCGCCGTATTCCCTGGCAAAGGGCACCCCCTGGGCGACGCACTGGTCGATGATGGCGTTGCTGAGCTGGGCCAGGCGAAAGACATTGGCTTCCCGGGCGCGGAAATCACCGCCCTTGATGGTGTCGTGAAAGAGGCGGAAGACGCTGTCGCCATCGTTCTGGTAATTCTTGGCCGCGTTGATGCCGCCCTGGGCGGCGATGCTGTGCGCCCGGCGCGGGCTGTCGTGGATGGTGAAGAGCTCGACCGGGTAGCCCTGTTCGGCGAGAGTGGCGGCGGCCGCGGCACCGGCCAGGCCGGAGCCGACGACGATGATGCGGTACCTGCGGCGATTGGCCGGGCTGACCAGCCGGCAGGTACGGCAATGATGCTGCCATTTGTCCGGCAGTAGGCCGGGCGGGATTCTGGCGTCAAGCGTGGTCATGGTCGGTTTACCGGAGAAAGGTGTCGGCCAGCAGGGCGTACAGCACAATCAGCATGAAAATCATGCTGAGCGCCAGGCCGGCCAGTCCCGCCCCGCCCCGGATCAGGCCGTCGTAAGCGGGATGATTGATGCCGAATGTTTGTAGAGAGCTCCAGAATCCGTGGCTGATATGGAGAAAGAGCATGATCAGGGCAAAGAGATAGAGGCCGGCCTGGAGAGGGGAACGAAGCAGGGTGCCCATCAGCTCAGCCAGGAGCGGGGGATGGGCGACAAAGCGGAAGTGGCTGAGATGGATGACGAGAAAAAGGAAAATGACGATGCCGCTGGCGGGCATCAGGCGTGAACCCAGGGTGCGGCCGGCCGCCGCGGTGCTGACCTGATAACGGACCGGCCGGGCCCGCAGGTTTTCGGCGGCCAGGGTCAGGCCGGTTCCGGCATGCAGGAGCAGGGCCGCAAGGAGCATCAATTCATAGAGGTGGAGCAGTGGGCCCAGGGCAACCAGTCGGCCGGCATGGCCAAGAAAGGCCTCGCGTCCGAAAAAGACGGTGGCGTTGCCGAGGGCGTGCAGCAGGAGAAAGAGGCCGAGAAAGGCCCCGCTTGCCGCCATCAGGGATTTACGGCCGACGGATGTGCGAAAGAGGTGAGCGATTATCATCGTGTTGTTTGTTTGATTGTCTCCCAACATGCGGCAAAAGAAAAACTTTACCGCATTGTTGGGTTGTTCGCCAGTATAATTACCTATTCGGACAAAGGAATTTTGTAGGAGCGACCAGGGGGAGCGGCGGGCGCGGCACAGATCAGCGCAAGCCCATTTTCTGGAGGAGGCGGAGCAGGCCGCTTTGTTCCAGGCGGCTGAGTCCTGCCTCGTTCGCCAGCCGCAGGGCATCCTGATAATCGTCGGCCGACAGCGGACGGTCGATGGGTGGAAAGTCGGCGGCCCGGTAACAGGGGTGATACTGTTCCATGACATTGACATAGGTTGCCGGAGAGAGGGCGGCGAGAAAGCGCATGATGTCGCCGGTTTCATGCAGAGCGCCGGGCATGACCAGATGACGAACCAGCACACCCCGTTCGGCGATGCCGTCGGCATTGATGATGAGATCGCCGGTCTGCCGATACATTTCGGAAACGGCGGCGCGCGCCACCTCCGGATAATCGGGGGCGGCGGCAAAGCGTCCGGCGGAACGGCAATCCCAGAATTTGAAGTCCGGCATGTAGATATCGATGATACCGTCCAGCAGGCGCAGGGTCGTAAGGGCGTCGTAGCCGCTGCTGTTGTAAACGAGCGGCAGGGTCAGCCCCCTGTCGATAGCGGCCGGCAGGGCGGCGACGATCTGCGGCACCACATGGCTCGGGGTGACAAGATTGATGTTGTGGCAGCCCTGTTTCTGCAGGCTGATCATCATTGCCGCCAGACGGCCGGCATCGACCGTCATCCCTTCACCGAGGTGGCTGATTTGGTAATTCTGGCAAAAGACACAGCCGAGGTTGCAGTTGCTGAAAAAAATGGTGCCCGAACCACTGATGCCGACCAGACAGGATTCCTCGCCGAAATGGGGGTGATAGCTGGCGACCGCGGCCTGGTCGCCGGTGCGGCAGAAACCTTTCACCCCGGCGGTCCGGTCCACCCCACACTGTCGCGGGCAGAGCCGGCACGCGGTGAGGATGGCGTTCAGCCTGGTGATGCGTTCCTGCAGCTCACCGGTCTCGTGCAGGGCGAGATAAGCAGCTCTTTTTTTGACTTTTGTCATTTCGTCTGGCCGGGAAAAATGCTAGTGTGGCACTCTGCTGCCGCATTCGGTTGCATGGTGCGGGAATCTCACGTTGCCCTCAAGTTTATCATCTCCAGGACGTTTCATGCAAGGCTGGCGTGCCATACTGAGAAAGAGCATAGTGCGGGCCGAAGAGCTTCCGGTCCGGTTCGCTCCGGATCGGGAGGTGATCTCCCGGGTTGCCGGGATCTATCCCATGCGGATCAACCCCTATTATTTCGGGCTGATAAAGGAGAAGGACGATCCCATCTGGCGGCAGGCGGTACCAACCGCGGCGGAGATCGAGGACCAGGACTGTTTCATTGATCCGCTGGACGAGGAGAACCTGAGCCCGGTACCAAACCTGATCCACAAATATCCGGACCGGGTGCTTTTTCTCGTCAGCTCCCAGTGCGCCATGTATTGCCGGTTTTGCACCCGTAAGCGCAAGGTGGGCACAGACAGGATGATGATCACGCTGGAGACGGTGGCGGCGGGCATCGATTATATCGCCAAGCACCCGGAAATCCGCGATGTGCTTGTCTCCGGCGGCGATCCACTGCTGCTTGGCGATGACCAGTTGGAGAACATCCTTGTTGCCCTCCGTCGCATCCCCTCGGTGCAGATCATCCGCATCGGCAGCCGGGTGCCGTGCACCCTGCCCATGCGGGTAACGGTCAGGCTAGCGGCCATGCTGGCCAGATACCATCCCCTCTATCTCAACACCCACTTCAACCATCCGCGCGAGATCACCCCAGAGGCGGCCCGGGCCTGCGCCCGGCTCGCCAACGTCGGTATTCCGCTGAGCTGTCAGACTGTGCTGCTGCGCGGAGTCAACGACGATCCGCTCGTCATCCGTGAGCTGATGCAGCGGCTTTTGATGATCAGGGTCCGTCCCTATTATCTTTTTCAGGGTGACATGACCCGCGGCACCAATCACTTCCGCACCCCGATCGCCAACGGCCTGGAGATCATGCGCACGCTGATCGGCCACACCTCCGGTCTGGCCGTGCCGACCTATGCCGTAGACGCGCCGGGCGGCGGCGGCAAGATTCCGCTCACCCCAGGCTATGTCACGAAGGAGGGGAGACGTCTGGAGTTTGTCAATTACTGTGGCAAAACCTGTTATTACGACAACATCTCGTGAGCGACCCGTCCGGGTTTGGTTGTGAGAAATCAATCTGCCCCGCGTGCCGCATCAGAAATCCTGAAAATCGTCTTCGAGCGGAATGATCTCTTCGGCAGAGCGTTTTTTGCTCTGGGGCTTTGCCGCGGTCCGGGCTGTCGGTTTCGGTCCTGGCAGGCGGGCCTGGTCGGCGGTCGCTGGTTTTGCCTGCCGTTCCGTTGTCCTTGCCACGCCTGGCTGCTTGGCGACCTTTGTGTTTTTCCCCTCAAGAATGTTCTGGAGGGCAAGGACAATTTCCTCCATCCGCGCTGCCTGGCCCTTCAGTTCTTCCGAGGCGGCGGCGGACTCTTCCGCCGAGGCGGCGTTGTCCTGGGTGACGGACTCCATTTCCGTGATGGTTTTGTTGATCTGGTCTACCCCTAAGGCCTGCTCGCGGGAGGCAATGGAGATATCGTTGATCAGTTCGCCGATTTTTCGGCTGGCGGACGCCACCTCGTTGAAGGTTTCGTTGGAGCTGCCGGCGATGATTGCTCCCTTTTTCACCTTTTCCAGAGTTGATTCGATGAGGGTTGCCGTGTTGCGCGCCGCTTCGGTGGCCCGCATGGCCAAGTTTCGCACCTCGTCGGCCACCACCGCGAATCCGCTGCCCGCCTCGCCGGCCCGGGCCGCCTCGACGGCGGCGTTGAGGGCCAGCAGGTTGGTTTGAAATGCGATCTCGTCGATGGTCTTGATGATCTTCGAGGTCTCTTCGCTGGCCCGGGAAATCTCGCCCATGGAAACGATGAGTTCCTCCATGGATTTTTTCGCCCGTTCGGTAATTGTTGCCGTCTGCTGCATCAGATTGTCCGCCTCGGCGGAATTGGCGGCGGTGGCCTTGATCATGGACGTCGTTTCCTCCATGGAGGCCGACGTCTCTTCCAGGGCCGCGGCCTGCTCGGAGGCACCGGAGGCCACTGTCTGGCTCGAGACACTGATTTCATTGGAGGAGTGGCTGACGTTTCTGCTGCTCTCCTCGAGCCGATTTATAGCTGAGGTGAGGCTTGTGATGATGGAGGAGCTCGACAGGTAGAGGAAGAGACAGACGGCACTGAGCAGAAAGGCGCCGCCGCCGATCAACGCCCATTCCAGCGTTTTGATGAAGGCAAGTTCGACACTGGCATCGCGGACAAAGACCAGCACGCCCTTGAGATCACCGGAAAAATCACGTAAGGGGATGGCGGTGAGCAGGCGGCCGTCCTTTTCCTCCGCCGCCCGGTCGGCGGATGCACAGCGATGCAGAAGGTCGGCGTCGACATAGGGATCGGTGTTCTCTTTGTTGGAGGAGAAGATACGGACAAATCCCGCGGTTTCCGGCAATCTTTTTTCCTTCAGATCCTTGGCGATGTCGAGTTCCTTGACGCCCATGTACACCGCCATGTCATCCGTATCAAGAATATGGGCGGTTTCGAATACCCTGTTGAGTTCCAGCAAAGTCTCGACCGAACCGAGATGTTCGCCTGCCGGTTTGGTCACCGGGACGATGCCCCGCACCTCGAAGCCGCCGCGGCCGACCTCGATGGCGGACAGCGGTTTTTTTTCCTGGTTGACCTTGACGACGCTGGGGCGAAAACCTGAGATGTCCTCTCCGCCATCCTTCTTGCCGGCCTCTTCCCAGATGCGCAGGAAGCTTTTGGCCGGTGGGAGGTGAAAGTGGATCTTGAACTTTTTGATCCCGAGGGTCTCGGTGACTTTCTGGTGGATTGGATCAGTACTTTTCCGGAGCAGGGTGCGTCCTTCTCCTTCCTGGCCGCTTGTGGCAAGGGTGTAAGACTCTTCGACACCAGGCAGTTCGGCGGCAATGGCGGCGATGGTCAGCGCCTGTTTTTCGATGGCGGCGAGACTTTTCTTTGCGAGCATTGCCTGGCTCCGTGACTGTTCCTCAACCTTTTTCGTCCATAGATAATTTTCCACCCAAAGGGACACCCCGACCAGGAAAACCGTGGAAAGAGACATGAGCAGCAGGGGAACAACCATTACCTTGAAACGCAGTCCGGCTCGCATGAAGCCTCCTTGTCACAATGCAGGAAGGGTGCACAGGAATGATGATAATTTTTCTTTTCTTATTCTGTCACATTGTGGAAAGACGGTCAAAGATATTTCCGCCCGATCGGCGGAAGCGGAAGAAGGGATACCGGCCGGCCGCGAGGCCCGGCCGGTATTGAGAGAGGGGAGAGAAAGTTATCTTCTTCCACCACCCATTCCACCACCCATTCCGCCGCCCATGCCGCGGCCATAACCGTCACCGGAGCCGTCCCGCGGGGCGTTTGCCGGCGGGCCGCTGTACTGTTGCCGTTCTTCCCTGGTCATGGTGTTGAGTCGCTGCTGCCATTCCCGCTGGAACGCCTCACGCTCATGGGCCGGGGCGTCGCGCATGGTGCCGCGCATCTCATTGAGTTCTTCGGTGGTCAGGGAACTGTAGTCGGGGGCGGCAAAGGCCGGGGCCGCGGCCAGCGCCAGGAGAAGAAGGGCGGCGATAACGGATGAGTGTTTTTTTGGCATGCGTGTTTCCTCCAGGATAATGGGAACGGCATATGACGGTCGGGATCCGGCCGCTGTCTCTTTCGTGATGCTTTGCTAAGATAACACGTCTGTTTTCAGGAAAAAGTTTGTTGAAATCGTAAAAGCTTCGATTTTGCCGGGTTGCGCACTGTAACTCGGTGTTTTCGTTTTCCTGCCCGTCATGGTTTGCGGGTTTTTGTTAATCCGTCGAGTTTGCATCTCCTGAAAAAAATCGTGCTGGAAATGGTTGGCATGAGATGGGCTGGGTTTTGCCGCCGCTGTTTACAAGCGGCGGCCGGTCATGTAAATAACGCAGACGAAACAGGGCGGTGCACGTGGTGCCGGCTCAACGACGACATTTACGAAGGCTCATTATTTCTCCATGATATCACCAAAGTTCATTGAACTGAAAGCCCGCCATCGTCATCTGTTTGGCATGATCAGGCGGAACAGGAAGAAGTTTCTGGTGGCGGGCGTCTGCATGCTGCTGGTGTCGGCGACCACATCGGCGATGGGCTATATGCTGAAACCGGTGATCGACAAGATCTTCGTCAATCGGGATACCACCGGCCTCATGCTCTTCCCCCTGCTCGTCATCGTCATTGCGGTGGTCAGAGGGGTGGCGACTTACGGTCAGGAGTATTACCTCAACTACGTCGCTCAGGATATCATCCGCCGGTTGCGCAACGATCTCTATGACCATATCCAGGGCCTCTCCCTGGCCTTTTTCCAGAGCGAGCATACCGGCGCGCTCATGTCGCGGATCACCAATGATGTTAATGTCATCAAGACCATGGTTTCGACGACGATCACCAGCGCGCTGCGCGACACCTCGACCATCATCGGTCTGGCGGTGGTGATTCTCTACATGAACTGGCGGCTGGCGATCATTGCCTTTCTCATTCTGCCCATTGCCTATTTCCCGGTCTTTGAACTGGGACGTCGGGTCCGGCGCATCAGCACTGTCTGTCATGAGGCAATGGCGGACTTGAGCGCCTTTCTGCACGAGACCCTTGCCGGCAACAAAATCGTCAAGGCCTTTGGCATGGAAGAGCACGAGAAGATCCGTTTCTATGCGAAAACCGACAATCTGTTCACAATGGAAATCCGCCATGTCGTTATCCGCACCCTTTCGTCGCCGATCATGGAACTGCTTGGCGGACTGGCCGTCGCCTTTGTCATCTGGTACGGAGGCTGGCAGGTGATCCAGGGGATTTCAACACCCGGCAAGTTCATCAGTTTTTTGACCTGTACCCTGCTGCTGTATGATCCGGTAAAAAAACTGAGTCGTCTCAACAATGCCGTACAGCAAGGGTTGGCGGCGGTGGATCGGATCTACGATATCATCGAGACGCCACCCGCCATTACGGACCCGGAACAGCCCCGCAAGATCGTTATTCAGCCCCATTCGCTCACCTTTGAAAGCGTTTTCTTTCACTACGACGGCAGTCCGGACAAACCGGTACTGCGGGATATCGATCTCTTTATCCCGCCCGGCCAGGTGCTCGCCCTGGTCGGCATGAGCGGGGGGGGGAAAAGCACCCTCGCCAACCTGATTCCGCGTTTTTACGATGTCAGCAGGGGGCGTATCCTCATTGACGGGGTCGATATCCGTGAACTCAGGGTGGCTGACCTGCGCCGGCAGATCGCGATCGTCACCCAGGAGCCGATTCTCTTTAATGAGACCGTCCGGGACAATATCGCCTATGGCAACCGCCTGGCCAGCGAGGAGGAGCTGGTCGCCGCCGCCCAAGCCGCCTATGCGCACGATTTTATCATGGGATTTCCGCACGGCTATGATACCGTCATCGGTGAAGCGGGGGGCCGGCTTTCCGGCGGGGAAAAGCAGCGTCTCTGCATTGCCCGGGCCTTGCTGAAGGATGCGCCGATCCTCATTCTCGACGAAGCAACCTCCTCGCTCGATTCCGAGGCCGAGGCCCTGGTCCAGAAGGCCCTGGCCAATCTCATGCGAGGACGGACCACCGTGGTCATTGCCCACCGCCTGGCAACGATCACCGCGGCGGACCAGATTGCCGTGCTTGCCGACGGCGTTCTTGTCGAAAAGGGAACGCACGAGCAACTGCTCGCCCTGGAGGGTGAATACAGCAAGCTCTACCGGATGCAATTTTCCGGCAACACGGCCGGTGAGAGTGATTGATAGAGTTCCAGGTATCGGCCGGCCATGGCCTGGGGTGAGAAACGCGACAGCTGCCCGCGTGCCTCCCTTGCCAGGGACCGGGCCAGCTCCGGGCGCTCCAGCAGTGCCCTGATTGCCGCAGCCAGAGCCTGGGCATTGCCGGGGGCAACCAGCAGTCCCGTTACCCCATCCTCAATCAGGTCAGGAATCCCTCCCGCCTTGGCTGCCACCACCGGCACCTCGTGCTGCATGGCTTCGAGAATCGTCGATCCCATTCCTTCGTGCAGCGACGGGAAGACGAGCAGGTCGAGGGCGGCCAGATAATTGCCGATATCATCGACATGGCCGAGCATGGTCAGGTTGGCAAGGTCGCGGGCCTGGTCTTGCAACTCCGGCCAGAGGGGACCGTCGCCGAGCAGCAGGACATGGATCTGCGGGCAGTCGCGCTGCAAGAGTCTGGCCGCGTCGATGGTGAAGCGGAACCCCTTGTGGGCGATCATCTTGCCGACCTGGCCAATCAGGATTTTGCCGGGAAAGTCCTGCCTGATCCGCGTCACCTTCTCCGGATCGGCCTGGAAACCGGAGTAACTGCTGGGGATCCGCACCCGTCGTACTGAGCCGGCGATTTTCGCCACTTCGATTTCGATGGCGCTGCTCAGGCAGGCGATGGCGCTGGCATGCTGATAGCAGTAACGGGTCCAGGGGTTTTGACCGATCGGGTTGTCGACCCGCCGGGTAACGACATAGGGCTGCCGATGGCAGAGATGCTGGATGGCGGCCCAGTGCACGCTCTGGCCGCAGTGACCGTGTAGCACGGTTCCCGGCGCGGGGTGACGATGCCCCCGCAGCCAGTGGCTGACCCCAATGGTCTCGATCCCGGCCGCCTCGGCCTCCTGCTGGAGGCGGCTGCCCGGAGGGCAGACCAGGCTTTGCCTGATTGCAAGGGCCTGGAGTTGGCCCAGCAGGTTCAGGGTCTGTCGCTCACCGCCGTGGAAACCCTTGGCCAGATTGATATGACAGATATGCATGGCAATCAGTCAGGTGAGGGGTTTGTTGTCGGTCGGTTTCCTGTCCGGAGCGATCGGACGGAAGCCGTGACCGTAAATCCAGAGGCCGAGGTACTTGTTAAAGACATAGTGGCTGCTCTGGATCGATAACAGCAGACCATGGCGGCCATCGAGAAAACCGGCCTGCACAACATACTTGTTGAGAAAGGCGGCCAGCGAACGCAAGAGGATGGCGGCCATCGAGGTCTGTTCGCCTTGACGGGCCCTTTCCCTGGCCCAGGTGTCGGCATAGGAAATGGATTTTTTCAGGTAGGCGTCGAAGTGTTCGGTGGTCAGGTGGATCAGGTCCTCGGCCAAGGGGCGGACCTTTGCTGACGGGACATCGAGTTTTTCGTGGATGCGGGCCTCGTTGTATCGATAGCGCAGCCGGTGATGAAAGCGGACGACCCGATTGGGATACCAGCCGCCATGGCGCATGGTCCGGCCGAAGAAGTCGGTGGCGCGCGGGACACTGTAGGCAAGATCCGGGTCAAGGGAGGGTGCCGCCAGCAGCTCTTGGAGCCGTTGTGTCAGGGCTGGACTCATGCGCTCGTCGACATCAATCCAGAACAGCCAGTCGGCTGTCGCATAAGTTTGCGCCAGCCGACGCTGCGGACCGAAACCGTGCCACTGCCGTTCGACGATGACCTGTGCCCCAAAGCGGGCGGCGATCTCCCGGGTCGCATCCGCGCTGTTGTTGTCGAGGACGACGATTTCATCCATCCAGGCGACGCTGGCCAGGCAGTCCGCGATCAGATCTTCCCCGTTTTTGGCAATGATCATCGCGCCGATGGTGGGCCGTGACCGGGCAGGGACGGTCATGGTCTCCCCTGATTGCCGTGTTGCCGGGCCTGGCTGATATGATGCGGCTGCCTCCTTGCGGCCCATGTTCGGCTCTTATCCTTCAATCCCGGCCCCGGAGCAGTGCCGAACCGAATGGTGAACGGCGCGCCGGTCGATTTCGTCCGCAAGCTGCTCGGTGAGGTTTGCCGGCAGGTGATATTTTTTCGCGACCCGCCTCCACCTTTTGAGGTAAGCGATCCGCAGTTTGTCCGGATGCTGGCAGGTGAAGGTGGCCCGGTCAAAATCGATGATAAAGACTCGTTCGTTTTCATCGATCAGCACGTTACCGGGGTGCAGATCCCGGTGAAAAATCCGGTTGCGGATCAAAAGATCAATCTGGGCGGCAACCCTGCCGATGATTCGTTGGCAGTGGGCCGGATTCTGGTGGGCCACATCGAAAAAAGAGCGGTGGTTTTTGACGAGCCTGGTGACAAGAAAGGCCTCGTAAAAAAGAATTCCCCGAATTGCCCAGAGCAGCGGCTCGGGGCTTGAAATGCCTAAGGAACGGGCGTGGGCGATCATCTCATACTCCTGCTGCGGCCGCGGTTTGCCGAGGCGGAAATAGAGGCTTTTCACCAGATGCTTGACCATACCGCCGCGCCGGTAATATTTGATGATCACCGGATCCGTTGCGCCGATCTGTGTCAGCACCGGACGCGCCCGGCCGTTCAGGACGCCCAGTGCCCGCTCTGACGGTTTGGCGAAGAGGGCAAAGAGGCGATTTCGTTCCTGCGGGTCGAGATCGAGGCAGGTGCCGAACAGATAACCGGAATGTGAATCGATTGTATACATATCAGGAAAGATGGCATACAGAGTGAATCGCCGCAACGATCCGATCAAAATCAATGTTTCGCATGCAGGCC
>JBMONN010000019.1:0-114901 GCA_049323935.1 Thermodesulfobacteriota bacterium | reverse complement strand
AGGTAGATGCCGATCGCCACCCCCTTGGCAGCACAGAGAAAGCTGTCCTTCTGACAGATAAGACAGCCGCCGACGCTCTTGAGATCAACGGGAATGATATTGCCCGGATAGGGCGCGCCAAAGGCGACATGGCCCTTGCCCTGGCCGGCATGGGTGAAGACGGTCATGAACAGACTCTCACCGGTGAGAATCCGCTTGCCGGCGCCGAGCAGCTTGTCCATAAAGCCACCCCCGCTGCTGCCGGCCGAGCCATCGCCGAAAATGGTGTTCATCTGGATGAAGCTGTCCTTGTACATCATCGCCCCGGCCTCGGCGATGACGCTTTCACCGGGATCAAGCTCGATCTCGACGAACTGCATCTCCGCGCCAAATACCTTGAAATCGATCTCGTCCACCCGCCGCCCCGACCCCGGCGGTGGAGGCGCGCCACCTAACGGACCGGTCGGCCGGTTCAGTTCGGCGACCTGACTGATGGGCAGCCATTCGGCGAACCCTTCCCGCCAGGCAAAACCGTTGGCATTGGCCCGGGCCTGGGCCTCGGCCTGCTCCTGGCTCATCGGCCCCATCTGCTTGCCGTCATAACTCAGATACCACTGGTACATGTTATCGCTCCTTTTTAGCTATTCTCTATCCGCAACACATCTTTTTTCAGACCGGAGAAAATTGACAAACTCGTAAAAAGTCTTTTTTTACCACAGAGGGCACTGAGGACACAGAGAAAACATCTTTAATCACAAACAGTTACCTCTGCGCGCTCTGCGGTCTCTGTAGTTAATTTTCAGTTTTTACGAAATCATCAAGATTCTCGGTTCATTGCTGCACGCCATTCACAGCCCACTCATGCCGAGCCGGGCGTGGAGGTCATCACGCTCGCCGGCGGACAGCCCGAGCCGGTCGGCAAGGGTCCGCAGATAGAGGCGCTCCGCCTCGGTGTCAACGGTGATCGCCAGCAGGGAGACAGCATAGAGCTGGCGGGCCGTCTCTGCTGAACGGACGTCGGCAAGCAGACTGTCGATAGTGGCGGGACTGAGCAGTTCACCGGCGAGAAAATTCTGCTCCTCCGGACTGAGGTCGGCGCCACGAAAGCGTTCCAGAATCCGCTGACGTTCCTCGGCATCGATGACGCCGTCGGCGTTGGCCGCGGCAATCATGGCACGGATGAGCAGAACCGCATCGCCTGTCCGCTCCGCGGCAGGGGCAGGCGGCGGCACCGCCGAAATCGACGCAGGCCGGGGCGGGGGAGGCGGGGCTATGCCCGGTGCCGGAGGAGGCGGTACAGGTCCGGCCATGCCGGGCGGTGCGGCGGGCGGAGGCGACGGCGATGAAGATTTTTTGCTATAATGATCCATCGCCTCCAGGGCCACGCCCAGCAAACCGAGGCCGACGGTGGCCTTCATGTTACCGGAGATGCCGCCTTTGCCGACACCCCCCTTCAGTAGACTGCCCAACAATTTTTCCGGATTGAACATACTCGTTTCCCTTTACGATTGTGCCGTGGTCGTGCGCCCACAGCGGTGAACGGAATGGCCTTGCTCTTTCAGAGCCGAAACAAGCCGGCGGCAACCCCCTGTACCGCGAACAGCTCATTTTCTGCCAGGACACCCCTTAGCGCGCCAATGCCTGGCGCACACAGCGCGCCAACTCCTGCCGGGAGAATGGTTTCTGCAGGAAATTGCCATCCTGCCCGTCGGGACCACGGTCGCCGATGACATCGGCCGGGTAGCCGGACATGAACACATATTGGATGCGCGGGACAACCGCCTGCACCCGTTCCACCAGCTCCCGGCCGTTCATTTCCGGCATGACAACGTCGGTGATCAGCAGGTCGATGGCGTCACGGTGCTTCTCGGCGAGGGATATGGCCTCTGTCGGGCTGCCGGCGGCCAGCACCCTGTAACCGAGATGGGCAAGCAGCCGTTTGCCGAATTCCATGACCGCCGGCTCGTCCTCAACAAAGAGGATCGTTTCTCCCAGCCCGCCGGGCACGTCGCCCGCTGCCGGGACAGCCTCATGGGCCTGATCGCCGCAACGGGGCAGATAAATCCGGAAGGTCGTGCCCCTGTCCACCTCACTCTCCACCGTAATAAAGCCGTTGTTCTGACGAATGACGCCATAGGTGGTGGCCAGCCCCAGTCCGTTGCCCTGACCGAATTCCTTGGTGGTGAAAAAGGGCTCGAAGATATTGGCCAGGGTCGCATTATCCATGCCGCACCCATCGTCAGTAACCGAGATCGCGACATAATCGCCTGGCTCGGCATCCGGATACCGCTCGCAGAAGTGCTGGTCAATGCTCACGTTTTCCGTGGAAATGGCAATGTTGCCGATTTTTCCGCCAATGGCGTCCCGGCCATTGATGCAGAGATTGGCCAGCAGTTGGTCGATCTGGGCGGGATCGATCCGGACCGGCCAGAGATGCGGACCAGGTTGCCAGCTGAGGGTGACATTCTCGCCGATGAGACGACGCAGCATGGTCAGCATGGCAGCCACCGTCACGTTGAGATCAAGGACCCTGGGCACCACCATCTGCTTGCGGGCAAAGGCGAGCAGTTGCTTGGTCAACTCCGCGGAACGGCGGGCCGCCGCGAAGACCATCTGCAGATCGTCGCGCATCGGGTCGGTGGGGGAGAGCTTGTCCAGGGCCATCTCGATATGGCCGAGGATCACCGCCAGCATGTTGTTGAAATCGTGGGCCACCCCGCCGGCCAGGCGACCGATCGCCTCGATCTGGCGCGCCTGGTTCAACTGCGCCTGCAGCCGTTCCTGCTCCTGTTCCGCCAGCCGGCGCTCGGTGATGTCAAGGGCCGTGCCGCGCAGCCCGTTGACAGCGCCGCTCTCGTCACGCCGCACCTCGCCGCGGGCCTGCAGCCAGCTGGTGGTGCCGTCCGCCCGCCTGCGTTCAAGTTCGATCTCATACGGTTCACCACTGCGCATCGCCTCGGTCATGGCAGCCCGGTAGCGCAGGGTCTCCTCCGGCGCAAAGCAACGATCCAATTCCGCAAGGGGAACCAATGGGGTGACGGCATCAATCTCCAGCAGACGGCACATCTCGCGGGAACAGATGGCGATATCGCTGGCCGCATCCCACTCCCAGCTGCCGATATGGGCAATGCGCTGCGCCTCCTGCAGATGCTCCTCCCGTTCGCGCAGCAGTCGCTGGCCGGCAGCCAGGGCAGCGGCCATGTTGTCAAAGGAGCGGGCCAGGCCGACCAGTTCCTCTGCGCCGTCGGTAAGGTCGCTGCGAACGGTCAGGTTGCCGCGGGTCAGCTCCTCGGTCGCCCGCACCAGCCGATTGATCGGTTCGATCAGGGCCTGCCGTCCCACCAATCGGGCGATGAGCAGGGCCAGAACCGCCACCAGCAGCATGGCGAGCAGGTTGCCGATCAGCGTCCGATTGGCCGGCTGGAGCACCCGATCCTCCGGCACCGCGGCCCAGACATACATATACGGAGCGGCGTCGGCAAGACGGATCGGCTCAAAGGCAAAGATGCGCCGCACCCCGTCGGAGCCGTGGCTGGTGAAAAAACCGGGACCAGCGGCATTACGGGCCTGTGCGAAATTTTCAGCCATGATCGGCTGCCCAAGGGGATTTTTTACCGGATTGGGAGGATAATAGAAAAGGCGAATACCTTGATGATCGCTGACGGCCAGGAAGGAGCGGTCCGGCAGATGGGATACATCGGAAAAGGTCGTCAAACGTTCCAGGCCGACGACCACGACCAGGACGCCGATAAGCCGTTTGTTCTCGTCAAAGACAGGGCAGGCAAAGGGGAAAGAGGGTTCCTTGGCGCCGCCGCGCGCCAGCATGTACTCGCCGGCAGTAAAAACTCTGGTAGCCAGGATGTCACGAAAATATTTCCGATCCGCCAGATTCATCCCGGTCGGCAGCCGGTTCGAGGCCACCACCCGCCCCTGGACGTCGGTCAGCGCTATCCCGATATACTCGGGATTTTCCTCCATGACGTTGCCCAGCAACGACCGGGCGGCCTCGGCATCCAGCGCCCGGATCGCCGGCGTGTTGGCCAGGGTAAGGAGCAGACGGCGGGTCGAGGCGGCAAACTCGCGCTGCACCTCGGCCATGGAATGGGCCAGCAGCATGACATCGGCGGTGGCGGCATCAATGTCCCGGCGGCGCTGCTCCAGCCCGGCATAGAAAAAAATAAGCAGGGCCGGCAGTACCGCAAGCAGCACCAGCTGAATCAGTTTTGCGCGTATGGAACGAAAAAGGGGGGCACTCGTCATGTTGTCCGCAGGCACCTCGGCATTGATCGTTTTTTCCCCTTATCTTATCATATCTCCTTGAGGGGAAAAGGAATTTTCCGGCAGATGATGGAGAAAAAAGACATCTCCCCCTTTTTGGTTGCAGCCCCTTTTGGATTTGGGGTATAGCACACATATTTGCGGCTGATTGTCCTGTTTTCCCCGGCCTTCTCCCGCACCAGCCACCACCTTTCACAAAAAATCTTCCGCGCAAGGAGACGACATGGATCCGGAAAAAATCATGAACAGCCTGTCCCAGGAACTCGAATCCGCCTTCAAGGCCATGGCCAAGGCCAAGACCGTCGAGGAAAAACTTCAGCACAGTCAGATCGTCAGAAACCTCTGCGAATCCCTCGGCGTCTTCTTCAACCTGGCGACGGAGATGATGCCGGAAGACTTTGACGATGAAATAATATAGCACATTGACCGGGCGCAACAAAGAGGAGAAAACATCATGGCAGCGACAGGCCCAGCAGCAGAGAAGAGTCTCGATCCCGCGGTCCGGCGGATGATCGACAAGGCAAAAGATGAGGGGATCACCACGGTCTGGGACCGTTATCAGGCCATGACTCCCCAGTGCGGCTTCGGCGACACCGGACTCTGCTGCCGCCACTGCCTGCAGGGACCCTGCCGGATCGACCCGTTCGGCGAGGGGCCGACCACCGGCATCTGCGGCGCCAGCGCCGACGTCATGGTGGCCCGCGGCCTCGACCGGGCCATTGCCGCCGGCACTGCGGCCCATGCCGGCCATGCCCGCCACCTGGCCCACACCCTCAAGAAGATGGTGCAGGGCCGGGCCCCGGCCTATGCCATCAAGGAACCGGCAAAGCTGCAGGCCGTTGCCCGCCGTCACGGCATTGCTGTTGACGGCCGGAGCAACGACGACATTGCCCTCGACCTCGCCGCCGCCGCCCTGGCCGATTTTCACGAAAAGGATACGCCGGTGATGTGGGCGGCGACCACGGTGACCAAAGACCGGGTCGAGGTGCTGAGCAAACTGGGGATCGTGCCGGTCGGCATTGATCACGAGGTTTCGGAGATCATGCACCGCACCCTGTACGGGGTGGACGCCGACCCGGTCAACCTGCTGCTCGCCGGCCTGCGCTGCGGGGTTGCCGACCTGGCCGGCTGCGCGATGGCCACCGATCTCTCCGACATCCTCTTCGGCGTGCCGACGCCGACCGTGACCCGCACCAACATGGGAGTGCTGCGGGCCGAGGCGGTCAACATCGCCCTGCACGGCCACAACCCGCTGCTCTCCGACGTCATCGTTGCCATGGCCCGCCACAAGGAGGACGAGGCGAAAAAAGCGGGCGCGGCCGGCATCAACCTGGTCGGCATCTGCTGTACCGGCAACGAAATGATGATGCGGCACGGGGTGCCCTCCTGCACCCATTCGGTCAGCCAGGAAATGGCCCTTGTCACCGGGGCGCTGGACGCGGTGGTGGTGGACTACCAGTGCATCATGCCCGCGCTCGCCACCGTCGCCGAATGCACCGGCACCCCGCTCATCACCACCATGGAGATCGCCAAAATCAGCGGTGCGATCCATATCCCCTTTTCCGAAGAGGAGGCAGAGGTGCGGGCCGCGGCGATCATCGATGTTGCCATCGACCATTTCAAACGCCGGGCCGGTCGGCCGGTGGAGATCCCGCCGGTCTCCTCCCCGGTGGTGGCCGGCTTTTCGGTGGAGGCCATTGTCGGCGCCCTGCAGGCGCTGGACCGCGACAATCCCCTCAAACCACTGGCCGACAGCGTCGCCTCCGGCGCCATCCGCGGGGTCTGCCTCTTTGCCGGCTGCAACAACGTCAAGGTGGCGCAGGATCGCAACTTTGTCCATATCGCCCGCCGGCTGCTGGCCGAAAACGTGCTGGTGGTGGCGACCGGCTGCGGGGCCGGGGCGCTGATGCGGCATGGCTTCATGGATCCGGCCAATGTCAACGAGCTGTGCGGCGCAGGCCTCAAAGCGGTGCTGACCGCCATCGGCCAGGCCAACAACCTCGGCGGACCGCTGCCGCCGGTACTGCACATGGGTTCCTGTGTTGACAACTCCCGGGCCGTGGCCCTCTGTGTCGCCCTGGCCGATTACCTCGGGGTGGACACCGACAAATTGCCGGTGGTGGCCTCGGCGGCGGAGGCGGTCTCGGAAAAGGCGATCTCCATCGGCACCTACGCGGTGGCGGCCGGCCTGCCCACCCATGTCGGGGTCATGCTGCCGGTCCTGGGCAGCAGGCAGGTCACCTCCATCCTGACCGAGACGGTCCGGGAGCTCACCGGTGGCTACTTTATCGTCGAACTCGACCCAGAGGCGGCAGCGCAACGGCTGCTCGCCGCCATCGACGAACGGCGGGCCGGTCTCGGCCTGGCCTGACATCTTTTGCCGGAGGAGGAGCGATGAAGGAGATGAAAGAGATTTTCGTCCGGCCCGAACGCTGCATGGCCTGTCACAACTGCGAACTGGCCTGCGCCGTCCAGCATGCGGCCGCTGGCTCGCTGGACCAGGCCATCGGTGAAGAACCGGCCCCGCGCCGACGCATCTTTGTCGAATGGATTGCCCCGGCGAAATCCGTGCCGGTCCTCTGCCGCCACTGCGAAGAGGCGCCCTGCCTGCACGCCTGCATCAGCGGTGCCATCAGTCGCACCCCGGAAGGGGTAGTGCGCACCGATGAAAGCCGCTGCATCGGCTGCTGGACCTGCGTCATGGTCTGCCCCTACGGGGTGATCGGCCGGCATCCAACAACCGGTACCGCCTACCGCTGCGACCGCTGTCCCGGCCGCGACGTACCGGCCTGCGTCGCCGCCTGCCCCACCAAGGCGCTCGTCTATCAGAGCGCAGCGGATTGGGCCGGGGCAAGGCGTCGCAAGGCGGCCGGCGAACTGGTCGCCGACCAGGACGGCTGACATGGGCGGGCGTCGCTACCTGATCATCGGCGCCGGCCCGGCCGGACTGGCCGCCGCCGCCGCGATCCGCCGGACCGATCCCATCGGCCGGTTAACGATTCTCTCCGCCGAATCGGATCGGCCCTATTTCCGGCCGTTGATCCCGTTCGTCGTCAGCGGAAAAAAAACCGGCGACGCCATCACCATTGCTGGCCGCGGTCCCTTTCCGCCCGAAGAACTCGACATCCGCCTGAACAGCCGGGTGGTCGCAATCGACCCGGATCGCCGGATCGTCCAGCTGGCCGACACAGCAAAACTTCCCTACGATAGACTGCTTATCGCCAGCGGCGGCCGGCCGCTGGTTCCGGCTGCTCTGGCCGGTTGTCCCGGTCCGGGAATCTTCACTCTCCGCACCCTGGCCGATGCCCGCGCCATTGCCGCCCGCCTCTTGACGACCAGACAGGCGGTGCTGCTCGGCGGCGGCATCCTTTGTCTCAAGCTGGCCGCGGCCCTCCGCGAAAAAGGGATTGCGGTTACCATCGTCGAATGTGCCGCCACGGTGCTGCCCCGGCTCCTCGATGCCGACGGCGCCGCCATCATCGCCGACGCCCTGAGCCGGATAGGCGTGCGGGTTGTCACCAGCCGCACCATTGCCGCCATCAGGCAGGATGGGGACGGGGTACGGGAGGTGGAACTCGACAACGGCGACGTGCTCCCCTGCCAGATGGTCTGTATCGGCATCGGTGTGCAACCAGCCCTTGACTTTCTCACACCCGACCTGTTGACACCGGCAGGGGGACTGGCGGTCAATGCGTTCACGGAAAGCGGGATTGGGGGGATTTATGCCGCCGGTGACGCGGCGGTCAGTCGGGACCGCTGCAGCGGTGAGATGATTGCCGGCGGCCTGTGGACCACGGCGGTGGAGATGGGACGCTGCGCCGGCTTCACCATGGCGGGCCGCCGGGTGGCATACGAGGGGGGCATGGCGGTGATGAATGCCGCCCAGGTCGGCGACACCCCCTTTGTCGCCATGGGAATGGTCCAGGGTGATCCGAACCGCGACCTCATTTATGCGACGCGCCGGGGCAGAACCTATCACCGGCTCATCTTTTCCGGCGACGGCCGCATTTTGCGCGGCGCCCTCTTCATCACCGATATCAGCCGGGCCGGCATCTATCGGCAGCTGCTCTGCGGGAAACAGCCGCTGCCACGGGACCGGCAGGCGCTGGCCGACCACCGCCTCCATTACGGCCACTGGCTGGCCCGCTGATCCCGGTCAGTCGCGCCGCCCCAAACGGCCGGTATGTCGGCGGCGCACCGGCATGCCGATCTTGTTGACAAAGCGGCCGACCACCTCGAAATAGAGGGACCCGGTGACGGCGAAGATGGTGTTGTGATCAGCGCCCGGCACGATCTGAAACTCACTGAGCCGGGAGACGCAGCAGGATTGCAGCTCCGCCGCCTCACCGATGGGAATGATCTCGTCGAGCTGGGCGTGGAGGACAAGGAGCGGTCGGCTGTAGCGGCTGATCTTTTTCAGGTTGTTGAAGCACTCCTCCTCCCGGAGGCCGAACCGGTCAACGTCAAGGCCGAGACAGCGAAGCAGCGGCAACGTGCTGGCAAAACCGCTGTCGATGATGAGCCCTGCCACTGCCTCCCGTTCGGTCACGGCAAGCTCGATGGCGCAGGCGCTGCCGAGCGAGCGGCCCATCACGAGAAAAGAACCCTTCCGCTCCTCGTGCGCCAACCAATTCCTGACAAAACCAAAAACCATATGGCAGTCGCCCATCATCCGGCTGGCCGAAGGCTCACCGCCGCTCCAGCCGTATCCACGATAATCAACAGCCAGAAAGCTCATGTTGCGGGCGGCAAACGCCGCGCCGATCTCATCGTAATCTTCGACGATCTCGCCGTTGCCATGGAAAAAGAGGATGTTCGGCGCCTCCTTGCCGGCCAGATAAAAACGGGCGCCGACCGTTATCCCGTCGGCGACCGGGATGTCGAGATCACAGCAGCCGGCCGGGGCCTGTCCCTTCTCTTGCCGGCGGGGATGAAAGAGCAGCCTGGTCACCTCGGGATGATCGAGTTTTATCTCCAGGGAAAGGTCATCCATCGTCGTCTCCTTCTTTGCCCGTTTTTTCTGGCGGGGCATTGAAACTCGTTGTTTTCATTTTCCCGCCCGCCCTGGTTTCCGGGTTTTTGCCAGCCCATCATGTTTTGGACCACCGCCTTTCCAGGCCGAACGGGGAACGGCGCTCCGGCTCGCCGGCCTGGTATTGTCGTCCCGCTGTTGCCGGTCCGGCATCACCTCAATCGCCACCGGCTTACCATTGATGATGAGATGGCGGAAGGCACCGAGCACCTGCGGGATAAAACGGCTGTCCGCCTCCAGCAGCGAGGAATGCTTCATGATCTCGATTTTGCCGATCCGGATGCGGGTGCCGCCGACCATGTCGTTGATTTCACCGATCAGCCGCTGGGGCAGCAGACCATCCTTTTTGCCGACATTGAGATGAAAGCGGGCAAACTTCTCGCCTCGCGGGGCGGGGCCGCGGCCAGCGCCTGACCTGACCGGCGCAGGACGTCGTTCATGGGAGCGTTTTTCCTCCGGCTGGCCCAGGTCCGGCGCGTTCCGGTAATAGGCGAGAAAGCGGTCAGCCTCCCGGGCCAGAAAGCGCCTGATCAGCTCGTCCCGGTCAAGGTCGGCCAGCCTGGCTGCCAGTTCGGCAAAATAGGGGTCAAGCGCCGTATGGTCGGTCGAACTCATCTTCAGGTTGTCGATCAGTTCAAGGAGCTGGTTGCGGCAGATCTCGCTGCCGGTGGGAATACGCCCCTGCTCGAAGGTGCGGCCCAACCGCTGTTCGATCTCCCGGATCTTGTGCTTTTCCCGGAGATGGATGATGGCGATGGAGATGCCGCTCTTGCCCGCCCGACCGGTGCGACCGCTGCGGTGGGTATAGGCGGCGATGTCGTCCGGCAGGTTATAGTTGATGACGTGGGTCAGGTCGGTGACATCAAGGCCGCGGGCCGCCACGTCGGTTGCCACCAGCATCTGCAGGGTGCGGCAACGGAACCGGTTCATCACCTGGTCGCGCTGGGCCTGGGAGAGATCGCCATGGAGGGCGTCGACGCTGTAGCCCTCCTGCATGAGCTTATCAGCCACCTCCTTGGTTTCCTCCCGGGTGCGACAAAAGATGATGGAATAGAGGCCGGGATTGGCATCAACGATCCGTTTCAGAGCCAGATAGCGATCCCGGGCATGGATCATATAATAAAGATGGCGAACATTCTCGGTGCCGGCATTGCGCTGACCGACGGTGATCTCCAGCGGCTTCTTCATGTAGTTTGCGGCAATGGCCGCCACCTCCCGCGACATGGTGGCGGAGAACAGCAGAGTATGTTTGCTTGCCGGGGTGTGAGCGAGAATGGCGTTCAATTCATCCTGAAAGCCCATCTGCAGCATTTCATCGGCCTCGTCAAGGACCACGGTGGTAATGGCGGAGAGATCGGCAACGCCACGGCGCAGCAGGTCATGAAGGCGGCCGGGGGTAGCGATGATGATCTGGGCGCCGCGCCGGAGCTCCCGGATCTGCTGTTCAATATTAGCGCCGCCATAGACCGCCGTCACCCGCAGACCTGGCAGAAATTGCCCGAAAGCGGCGAGATCGCGGGCCACCTGCACACAGAGCTCACGGGTCGGGCAGAGCACCAGCCCCCTGGTCTCCGGCGAGGAGGGATCGGCAAGCTGCACCAGGGGAATGCCGAAGGCCGCTGTCTTGCCGGTGCCGGTCTGGGCCAGGCCGACCATGTCATGCCGTTCCTCCAGCATCAGGGGGATAATTCGTTCCTGCACCGGGGTCGGTTTCTCAAAACCTAATAATTCTAAAGCTTTAAGAAGCCGTTCAGAAATGCCGATATCTGCAAATGCTGTCATATATGCTCGCTGTTTTCTATAAAGGAAGGGAGGGCGGAAACGTGCCCATAAAAAAAAAGCCCTGCGGAACGCAGGGCGGTATGATCGAAATTTACTGCTGAATCGTATGCCACTTGCAAATCATTCTTTCAACGCGCCATGTATCACTGCCGGCGGCTAGGCTGCACTGTTTGATTTGCAGGTGAGATTACAGCTGAACAACATTGTTCGCCGCCGGGCCCTTGGGACCGTCAACGATCTCGAACGAGACGCGGGCGCCCTCGTCAAGGGACTTGTAGCCCTGGGACTTGATGGCGGAGAAATGCACGAACACGTCACTGCCGTTGTCCTGCGCGATAAAACCAAAACCCTTGGCCGCATTAAACCACTTCACTGTACCTTGTTTCACTTCGACTGCTCCATTACATTCGGTTCCGGAAAGAACCATTAATAAAACGCCGGGCGATTCGACCCGGCCGGCAGCCCCGCAAGTCACAAAAAAAAAGCCGCACAGTATCCATTACGGATTGTGCGGCTGCAATTTCTGGTATTCGTGACCCATCTAAAGGACTGCACAACTTATGATGTTTCTTATAAACTTTCCCGGCCGGGCACGCAAGAATTATTTTTAATGGACTCGTAAAAACTGAAAATCAACCACAGAGACCGCAGAGTCAACCATTCGTAATTAAAGATGTTTTCTCTATGTCCTCAGTGCGCCCTGTGGCAAAAAAAAGACTTTTTACGGGTTTGTCATTACACTATTTACGAAACCATCACTTTTTGATGCACCATCTGCTCAGAGACAGCCGCACATCTGGGTGAAGGCCTCGCATTCGTTGCGGTTGACAAAAGGACAGACCTCCTTGCGAAACCACTGGGCCTTGGGACACCAGTACCTTCCTTTGAAGGGCTCGTTGCAGCCGTTGTGGAGAAGGAGCATTTTCCGCTCCCTGTGGCCATAGCGCACCATGTTGTCGGAAATCGCAAATCGCCAGACTGACATCTCGATTCCTCCCGCGTGGTTGAAGGTGTGCCAAAGGCGACCCCAGCCCTCCGCCGGGGCGCCCGCCCTGCCTATAAAAACAGGTTTGCAAATTCCGCTCCAAACCACCGGATCATTGCCTCAAACCCAGTAAACATCTTGATTTTACATGATAAAATAAGAAAAAAAACATGACGCCACTCTTCATTTCGATGGAGCGACGGTGCGGATGGGTCATTTAACCCAAATCAGACTGACAAAGAGTCGATCGTTCCGGCCAGCTGGCCGCAGGCGGCGGCGATATCGGCACCGCGACTGGCGCGGATGATGGTGGTATAGCCGGCCTGGCGCAGCACCTGGGCGAATCGCGCCACGCGTTCCGCCTCAGGTCGCTGAAAGGGCAGCTCGTTGGCAGGATTACACGGCAGCAGATTGATCCGGCAGGGAATGCCGCGCAGCCTGTCGGCCAGTTGGTGGGCGTCCGTTTCCCGGTCATTGACCGCGGCGATCAGGATATATTCGATGAGGATGACGCGTTTTTTGGCGAGGGGATAGGTGCGCAGGGCGGCAAGGAGCCGCTCCAGCGGGTAGGTGCGATTGACCGGCATCAGCCGGCTGCGGGTCTCATCGTCGGCAGCATGGAGGGAAACGGCGAGGTTGACCCGAAGGTCGCGGCCCAGGGCCGCGATGCCCGGCACCAGACCGCAGGTGGAGACGGTGACCCGCCGCCCGGTGAACTCAAGCCCGCGCCAGTCCATGAGAATGAGCAGGGCGTCCCGCACACTTTCGTAGTTGGCGAGCGGCTCGCCCATCCCCATCAAGACGAGATTATTAACGTATTCGCGGGGGGTAGGCCGCCGGATGCCGTTCGCCCGCATCCAGCCGATCACCGCCAGCACCTGATTGACGATCTCGGCCGGGGTCAGATTGCGGACAAACCCCATGCAACCGGTGAGGCAGAAGGCGCAGCCCATGGCGCAGCCGGCCTGAGAGGAAAGACAGAGGGTATGGCGCTTTCCCTCCGGAATCAGCACGCTCTCGATCAGCGCTCCGTCCGGGAGACGAAAAACAAATTTGCGGGTGCCATCTTCCGATGTTTCCAGGGCAAACGGCATCAGCCGGCTGACAAACGATCTTTCCGCCAGGATATCGCGGATCTCCCCCTTCACCCCCATATCGGCAAAACCATCGACCCCGGTGCGCTGCAGGTCAACAAAAACCCGGGGCGCAGTCGCTGGCGGCAGACCAAGAGCGGCCATGAAGGCAGTCAGCCGGTCACAGGGCAGGCCGCGCAGATCAGGACGCTCCATCGCTTCACCTCCCCTGCCTGTCAGCGGCCTCGCTGGCCATGGTCGGCAGACCACCGCGCTGCAGGACGATGGTGGCAAGCGTCACCACCAGGACACCGGGAAGAATTAGGGGTGGCGGAAAACCATGGCCGAAACCCCAGTCGATGACAAGGACAAAGGCGGGGTAAAAATAGCTGTAAGCCATCACCCGGGTCGGGCCGAGATAGAGGGTGGCGAGATGGGTGAGATAAAAGGTGACGATGGTGGAAAAGAGGGCGAGATAGACGATGCCGACCCACACCTTCATTTCCACCGCCCGCCAGTCCACTGCGGGCAGATGCGGGGCCGAGAGCAGCAGCAGCCAGCCAACCCCGGTGGCCAGCACCCAGAAGGTCATGACCACCATGGATTCCCGGCAATGCACCTTTTTCACCAGCGGCGTGTAGGCGGCCATGAGAAAACAGCCGGCGAGGAAAAGCAGATCACCACCATTGACCTCCAGGGCAAGCAGCCGCCCCACCTCGCCGCGGAAGATCACCCATACCGCACCCAGCATGCCGAGAACAAGGGCGATCAAACGGGGCCGGCCCAGTCGTTCGCCGAGAAACAGGGCGCTGTAGACCCCGGAGATGCCGGGCACCAGGGTAAAGATGACGCTGGTGTTCAGTGCGCTGGTGGAACGCAGCGAGGCGAACATGCACCAGAAGAAACCGACGGTTGCGGCGCTGATCAGACTGTAGCCCAACATTTGCCGAAAAGGGGGCAGGATAAAACCATGGCGGACAATGAGGAATGGGGCAAAACAGCAGACCGCGACGAGGTAGCGGAGCAGGGTCAGCACCGCCGGATCAAGGCCGGAGGTGATCGCCGCCCCGACCGTAAAGGAGGTGGAGACGATGGCCGAGGCAACAAGCATCAGAGCGTGGACCAGCCACAGGGGGAGCTTTGCCGATTTTTCGTGTCTGTTTTCTGGCATTGTTTTCTGCATCCGGTATAATGGGCGAAAGACGTACTATACCGCGAACAGACCGATTACACCAGAGGCGTTTGTCGCGTCGCGGCCGCTCCGCCGGGCGGCCCGGGCAACGCCAGAGAACGGTGAAGGAGAGAAACAACATGGAAAACAACTGGACAGTCGGTGCACTGCTGCGGACTTCGACCGCTTACTGGCGCAGTTGCGCCCTGCAGGCCGGGGTGCGGCTGGGGGTCTTTACCGCCATCGCCGAAGGGCACCATCGCCTGACCGACATCGCCCGGACGACCAGAGCGGACGAACGGGGCTGCGAGTATCTGCTCAACGCCCTCACCGCCATGGGCCTGCTCGGCAAACAAGGTGATCACTACGAGAACAGCCTGGCCGCCAGCGAGCACCTCTGCCGGGGCTCTTCAGGCTACATCGGTCACATCATCCTCCATCACCATCACATCCTCGACGGCTGGGCCCAGCTGCACGAAGCGGTGCTCAGCGGCGGGCCGGTGAATATGCGTTCCCACGGCGAGGAGATCGAGCGGGAGAGCTTTCTCATGGGCATGTTCAACCTGGCCATGGGCATCGCCCCGCAGCTCGCCCCGCTCATCGACCTCTCCGGCTGTCGCCGGCTCCTTGACCTGGGCGGCGGACCGGGCACCTACGCCATCCACTTCTGCCTGGCCAATCCGGACCTGACCGCGGTGATCTTTGACCGGCCGACGACAAGACCCTTTGCCGAGCAGACAATAGAGCGCTTCGGTCTGGCCGACCGCATCACCTTCCACAGTGGTGATTTTCACCGTGATCCCATCAACGGCGGCCCCTTCGATGCCGCCTGGCTCTCCCATATTCTGCACAGCAGCGGCCCGGAAGAGTGCCGGCGGATCATCGCCAAAACCGTTGCCGCCATGAAGCCGGGCGGCCTGATCATGATCCACGAATTCGTTCTCGACGACAGCAAGGACGGACCGGAGTTCGCCGCCCTCTTCTCCCTCAACATGCTGGTCAACAATGAGGAGGGCCGCTCGTATTCCAACGCGGAACTGCACGCCATGCTGAGTGAAGCCGGGGTGCGCAACATCAGCCGCCACCCTTTCCAGGGCCCCAACCAGTCGGGCATCATCTGTGGTCTGACCTGAGGACGGCTATTTCCAGCAACGCAAAGAGCCCGCCGCTGTTTGCGCCTCGTTCCCGCCGTTGCCTTGCTGACCAAGCCGCGGCATGGTCGCCTCGCGCCGGTCGCTCCGGGCTGAACAGCGACAGTGAACATCGGCCGGACAGTCGGCCGCCTCCCAGCAGGGCATCAGCTCCAGCATTTTTTGGATGCCGGCAATCGTAAACCGTTGCGCCGCCATCATGGAGCGCAGGCAGCCGAGCCAGCGGATGTCGTTGGCGGAAAAAAGGGGGCGTTCCCCGCCATCGCTGGCAGCGACCAGACCCGCCGCCAACAGGCGGTCCAGGGTCCGTGGCCCGATCCCGCTCATGCGTGCGGCAACCCCCGAATGATAGACAGCGATATCGGCCCGCAGCGGCACCAGCTTGTTCATGATGTCATTCATCCCCGTCTCCCCGACCTGATGTTACAAATCGCTTTCGTTTCGCACTGCGCGCAGAACAGGTCTGATCTTGAGGTCGTAAAAGGTATGCGCCACTGCACAGCCAAGCCAGAAAACGAGAAACAATACCCCTTCCATCGTCTCCTCCCGACGGCAGCTATCGGCCTGCCGCCTCATTCATGTGCAACCCGCTCCGGAAATGGCGGTTTCCGGAGCGGACACCATGACGGTCGCCGCGACCGTCGCCTTTGCCTCCTTGCAAAGCACACACCGTGCCACAATGTATGCAAACGGTCCTGTCGACCAAGGCAGCCGCGATCATGACACCACAGACCTCCCCGGCTCCTGCACAGATTTTCCTTCTCACGCGCCCTGAAAGATTTTTGTCAACCTTTCCATTCCTGACAAGCAAAAACCTACCACTCCCCGCGCCCCCTTCCCTCCCCCCCCCTTCATGCCGACACCGCCACCTCTGTCGGGGCAAATAACCCACTTACGTCATGGGCCATTTGCCCCGCGATTGATTTGCCCTCTTTCCTGCAAATGTGGTAACGTGAAAAAAACCTCCCCGGCTCCGAACCAGTCGACGGATCACCGGCACAGGGGGCCCTGCCAGGGAGACGCTCATGGTCGACCGCAGCATGATCGAGACAGTCCGGCGCAACTGCGATATCTCCGATGCCCGGGACAACGGCATCTATTCCATCTGCACCCTGGTGCTCAAACTGCGTAATCGCTACAAATGGGAAAAGGGGATCGAACCCTGGCAGGAACCGGAACCGGGAGAACTGCTCGACTGGATCGAGGCCCGGGAAAACTACTGGGAAGCCATTGCCGCAGAGGAGTATGCCTTCCTGACCGCAGGTGAGACACGGGCCGACCCCTGGGACATCGAAACAATCAACACCGTGCTGGCGGACAGCGGCCTGATTTATGGCGCGGGCTACGGCCGCTCCATGAAGGCGATTTTTTTTCTGGCGGAAAGGCTGCAACAGGAGTCAGTGGATGGCTGCCCGGTCCTGCTCCTCGGCCGCGAATGGGCGACCGAACTGGCCCGTCCCTTTGCCATGCTGCAGGGAGAACAGATCATCATCCGCCGCGCCCCCCTCCGCTATTTTTTCTGGGATCACATCATGGACCTGCGCGCCTCCTGCCGGTCGCCGATCATGCATGCCTTGCAATATTATGGAGTTGCCGATAACGGCGATCCCGTGCCGGAACGCATCGCGGCAGGCCTGGAGCGCATCGTTGACACCGAAATCCCCATCTTCATCCGCCATGAGATCGGCGAGCTGCGCGAATCGACCCTGGACAGCGCCACCCTGAAAACCGTCATCAGCCGTTTTCCCCACTCGGCCATCGAGTTTGTCGGCCGAACGATCAAGGACATCCTGGCCGACACCCACCCCGATGGGATGATCCCGTTCATCATCGCCGAAAAACGCGAGGCGTCACTGGCCTTTTACGTCGGCTTTCTCGACGGCGTCCGCAAGCTCCTCTTTCCGGAAATCACCCCCGCCTTTGCTCGATTTCTCGTCGAGCGGGACTGGCAGGTCATCGAGAAGGCGCGACGGGCATGCAGAAACCGCCTCCAGCACCTGGCAGAACGAACACGGACCATCGTCGCCCGGATCGACCAGGTCCCTTTGGCGGAAACGGAAAAGCTGCTCCACAGCGAGATCCTGCTCCCCCTGGGGCTCGACCTGCCGGAGAAGTGACAGAGGAGGGCGGGCCGTTCTCCTCAACCGGTCCGTTCCCGGTCGCGCAGACCGTGATAGACGTGGACCATCCAGACGGTGGCGACAATCGGCATGAACAGGTTGACGACCGGCACCAGACTCATCACGGTGATCCAGAAGCCGTTGCCGTAGACCTCCCTCTTGTGGGCAAGGGCCAGACGGTGCGCCGCCGGTTTGCCGAGATGGTAGCCGGCCACCCCCTCGAAAAATTCCCGACCGAGCAGATAACTGTTCAAGGCAATGGAGACGAAAAAACCGATGCCGAAAAAATAAAGAGGCAAGACCAGGATGTTGAGAAACAGGGCAGAGAGGACAAAAACGATGTCATGGCGCAGATCGCTCCAGAAACCGGGGGCCTCCTGGCGCACCCGATCCGGATAGGCGACCCGTTCCACCCGGTCGATGATCGTCTCCTGAAAGATGCCGGCGATCAGCATGACCAGTGGCGGCAGCATAAACCAGCCGGCAAGACCGCCCAGACCGGCGACCAGCCAGTTGACCAGGGTATCGAGCCAGCCGGTTTCCAGCTCGACGACCCGGGCGGCAAGCCAGGTGACCCCCGCTACCCCGGCGCCGGCAAACAGGACGGCAAGGCCGGCGCAGATAATGATCAGCCCGCCGAGTCGGGCGCTGCGCAGGGAAGTGACGGTCCGGGCCAGGGGAAACATCGACACACTCCGACAGCAGGGATCAGTGCCGCTCCCGCAGCGTCCGGCGGAAGGGCAGCGGTTTTTTGGCGCCGTCGAGGATGCGGCGCAACTGGTGCAGTTCCTCCTCGGCCTGGCGCAGTTCCTGTTCCAGCGCCTCCCGCTCGGCGGGGGTCGCCTTGGCGCATCGGGCCGTCAGCACCTCCACCTGCTGTTGCGCCCGATACAGATCAAGGGCTATGAGTTTGATCGACATGGCTCGGTCCTCTGAGAAAAAAAGTTGAGACGATCATAGGCGATTTTGCCCGGCATGGCCAGGACAACCCATTCAGAGAGACATCAGGCCGGTTGGCCGGCGCGCTCGTCGAGAACCCGCCGTACCTCCCGGGCCAGTTTATTGCCGTCCACCGGCTTCTGCAAATAGGAGACAATGCCGATCGCCCGCGCCGTCTCCTCGGAGATGGTCGAACTGTAGCCGGTGCAGAGAATAATCGGTAAATCCGGCCGCCGGGAGAGCACCTCCCGGGCCAGCCGGGCGCCGGATATGCCGGGCATGGTCTGATCGGTGATGAGCAGATCGAATCTGCCGGGATCGGCCAGGAAAGCGGCCAGGGCCTCTTCGCTGTCGGAGACGGCGGTGACGAGGTAGCCGAGACGGGAGAGCACCGCCTCGTAGAGCGTGACTATGGTGCTTTCATCATCAACGACGAGAATACGCTCCGTGCCGACGGGAAGGAGTGCTCGTTCCCCCGCGCCTTCGCTCTCCCTCGCCTCTTCCACCACGGACGGGAAAAAGACATGGAAGGTGGACCCTTTGCCCGGCGCGCTTTCCACCGTGATCATGCCGCCGCAATTCTCCACCGCGCCATGCACAACCGCCAGGCCGAGCCCGGTGCCTTTGCCGATCGGTTTGGTGGTGAAGTACGGATCAAAGATACGCGACAAGGTCTGGTTGTCCATGCCGCAGCCGCTATCGCTGACAACCAGCTCGACAAAGGGACCGGGGGCGACGCCGGGATGGCCGACCAGCTCATCGGCACCCAGTTCCCGCCGCGCCAGTCTGACCGTGACCACTCCGGTTTCTTCTTCCATGGCATGGAGGGCATTGGTACAGAGATTAACGATGATCTGATGGAGCTGGACCGGATCGGCGACGATCAATCCACTGTCGCGGTCAATGTCCTCCTCAATCTCCAGGGTGGCGGGCAGGGAGGCCCGCAGCAGTTTCAAGGCCTCCTTGACGATGAGAGAAGGCTGCAATCTCTCCCGGCGTGGGGCGCCCTTGCGGCTGAAGGTCAGAATCTGCCTGACCAGCCCGGAAGCCCGCTGGGCGGCCTGGATCACCTGGGCGACATGGCTCGCGGCCCGGCTGCCTTCTTCCACTTCGAGCTCCGTCAGTTCGGCATAGCCGATGATGGCGGAGAGGATGTTGTTGAAGTCATGGGCAATGCCGCCGGCCAGCACACCGATCGCCTCCATCTTCTGGGCCTGAAAGAGTTGGGCCTCCATCTTCTTATGCTCGGTGATGTCTTTCGCGATGTGAACCATGCCGACGAGTCCGCCCTGCTCCCCGACAAGCGGCGAGCTAGTCACATGAAAGATCATGCCCAATTTATTGTGCACCATATTGGCGCTGTGGGTTTTTCCCTCCTTGAGCGTCATCAGGCCGGGGCAGTCGGTGCAAGGGGCGCCGGTAGGACTGAACAGCTCGTAACAGTATCGACCGCGCAGCTCCTCCTCCCGGGCCTGGAACAAGACACAGGCTGCCCTGTTGGCCCGGACAATCCGCCGCTCCTGATCATGGATGGTGATGATGTCGGTCATGGCGTCAAAGGTCTTTTCCCATTCCTCCTTGCTCTGCTGCAAGGCGCTGCGCGCCTGGATCATCTCGCTGATATCGGTGGAGATGCCGCACAGGCCGTAGGGAATGCCTCCCTGATCGCACAGGGCGAATTTGACGGTCAGATAGGTGTGCGGACCATCGACGAGGGGGATCTGCTCTTCAAACTGACGGGACGCGCGGGAGGCGAGTACCTGCCGGTCATTGGCCCGCAGGATTTCCGCCGTGGCGGGCGGGAAGAGATCGTCGTCTGTCCTGCCGACGAATTCGACAGCCCGCACCCCGAAAAGCTGCTCGAAACGACGGTTGACGAGGAGGTATCTGCCCTCAGTATCCTTCAAAAAAATAACCGCAGGCGCGTTGTCGAGAATCGCCCGCAATTCGTTCATCTTTTCTTCCAGAATGCGGCGTGCGTCGATCAGTTTGTCCGCCATCCGATTAAATGTTGTGGCAAGTTCGCTGATCTCGTCGCCGCCGGACGCCTCGGCCCGCACGCTCAACTTGTCAGCGGCGATTTGGCGGGCCACCTCGGTCAAACGAATAACCGGCCTGGTGACAATGCGGACAAAGAGATAAGATGCCAGCAGAATGAAGAAGGTGAGAGCGACGAGGATGGCAAACAACAAGGTATTCATGGCCGTTAGCGGCGCAAATCCCTCCTCCTTGTCGATCTTGACAACCAGCCCCCAATCAAAATCCGGCAGATACCGACTGGCAACCAGCACCGGCACGCCACGGTAATCGATGGATTCTACCACCAGATGCTCTTTTTTTGCCAGGGTGCGTTGAATGGGCAACTCCTCGTCAGCCCTGAGCGGGACGGGATGCAAAGCAGCATCCGGATAAAACCTGGTCGGCAGGAGAAAAATAATCTCGCCGATGGGATTTTTTTTGGCCAGGACGATCTCACCGCTGCGTCCCAGACCGGTATAATCGCCGACCGCAGCCAGCATGGCATCCACCGTCACATCGATGAGCAGAACGCCAAGAAAGGTCTTGTCAAGGAAGAGCGGCCCGGCCAGACAGAGGGAAAGTCGCCCCTCCTCGTCGCGATAAAAGAGATCGACCTGATTGCCTTGGCTGGCCGCGGCAAAAAACCCCTGACACATATTCTCTTTGGCATGCGATACCGGACCGGTTGTCACAACCATTTCACCGGCTGCAGAAAAAATGGCGATGTTCTTGAAATCCGGGATCGATGCCCTGGCATCACGGAGGATTGCGACGATTCTGGCATGTTGCTCTTGATCGCCGGTGGCCAGAAAGCGGGAAAGACTGATCCGCAGCTGGGTGCGGCTGGTGACGAGATTCAATCGTTCCGCATTCTGTCGATTTATCCCCTGGATCCGCTGCTGCTGGAGAGAAGCAACCGACTCCAGCTGACTGAGGATGCTCTTTTTGAGCGCATTGCGCTCACTGACATAGAAGATCAGATGGCCGATGACAAGAAAAGGCAGAGACAGGGCAAGAAAGAGTGCGATCAATTTTGTCCGAATGCTCATCAACAAAAAACCGTAGCGCAACGCCTCATTGATTAACTCCAAGAAAGTTGATGAAAAAATGTCGCATGGAATGGAGATGCGGTCAAGAAAAAACTCTCCAGGGGTCACATCTCCAAGGGTCACACATCTCCGGAGGGTCAGGTCTTGAAAAAGAATATAATATGCATCTCCGGAGGGTCAGGTCTTGAAAAAGAATATAATATGTATTTTATGTCGATCAGACCGGATTCTTTGGAGAAGATGAAAGATGCCTGCTGAAGAACTTTTCCGACCCCTTGCCGCACGCGGCTGCTACGTGCCTTCGGCATATCATCTATGTATTTTTTCGAGACCTGACCGCAATAAGTTGCAATAAGTGACCCCAATGAGTGCCCCCGATAAACCAATCAACAGAAAGTATCTCGACTGCCCAAGAAAGGCCCCAGCAGTTTTGCTTGAATGCGCATCGGTGAAATGGTACATTTATATTATCCGACATATGTGTCCCTCTTTGGCGAATGATGGCACAAAAATGTCTCATGAAATGTCGCAAACGTTCAGGGAAAAGTATTCCGGTCGGTTGCGCCGGGCATTTTCACCACAAAAATCAATCACGAGAATCGACAATGCACGGACGACGCGATACCAGGGTGAAATGGCCCTACTCGGCAGGTCGCATTCTCTCTCCTCTCATCTCCCTTCTCCTCGGCCTTTTCCTTCTTCACGCCCCGGCGGCGCAGGCCGGGCCGGAAAAACCAAAACCGCTCGCCGTTGCCGTACTGCACTGCGGCGACGCGGTGAGCTCGTTCGAGCTTTATTCCCCGCTGGTCCGTTTTTTGGCGGAAAAAACCGGGCTGAAAATGGAGCTGACCATCACCGAGGATATCCCCGCCCTGGAACGCTCCCTGCTAAACGGCCAGATCGACTTCGTCCTGCAGGATTCACCCTTCTATGTCCGCCTCAGCCCCTCCTACCACCGGGAAAATCTGCTCAAGGCGATCACCGAGGACGGCAAGGATACGGTGACCGGCCTGGTCATTGTCCGTCAGGATTCGCCCTATCTTCGGATTGCCGACCTTGCCGACAAAAGGGTACAGTTCGGGCCTTCGGTCTCCGGGGTCAAATGGGTGGCGGGCCGAAAGCTGTTCGCCGAACACGGAGTGCTGGAAAACCTCAGGCCGTTTGTCGGGGCCGGCGGCTGCTGCGAGGAAATCGCCTTCAATGTCTATTTCAAAAAGGTTGAGGCCGGCGTCATCTGCGACCATGCCCTTGCCAAGGTTGCCAAACACAGCAAACTCAATATCAATGAACTGCGCACCATCGCCAAAACCGACACGATCCCGTCCGCCGTTTTCGCTGCCGGCAGACATGTGAGCCCGGACATTATCAACGCCATGTTTACCGCCTGTCTGCTGCTGGACAAAAACAATCCGAACCACGCCGCCATTCTTACCAAGGCAGAGCTCAGCGGCTTTGCCCGCACTACCGACGCGACATACGACCGGCTCCGCGCCAGTGGATACTGACAGCCCGTCCCCTTCCGTCTCCGGGAAAATACCCGCATGATCGGCAACAGCCTGAGAACACGGTTAAGTATCATCATTTCCGCGGTCACCGCCCTGCTGGTGATGGCCACCGGCTTTCTCTTCATGATCCGGGAAGAAAATCATCTTCTTTCTCTCGATCACCAGAAATCCCTGACCTTTGCCACCTCCCTTGCCGCCCGCTGCCGGGAGCCGCTGCTCCTTGATGATGCCTACCGGCTGTACACCATCATCCAGAGCGCCCACAACGCGGAAAAGGAGCATCTCCATGCCATCAAGATCCTTGATCCTTCCGGGATGGTGGTTATGCACAGCGATCTCGCCGAGGTCGGCAAGCGCCACTTCGACCCCATCAGTGTCGCTGGCCGCAACTTTGCCCTCCCGGAGGTGATCCACTCCGGGAAAACACCGGAAAAAGGTTCGCACGATGACATCGTCGTCCCCATCATCGTCGGCGAGGCGAGGCTCGGCACCCTCTTTGTCAGCCACTCCCACAATCGCACGGAAACAGAAATCGCCAATGTGAAAGGGCACATCCTGTTTGTCGGGCTGGTGGCTATTGCCATCGGCCTGGCCCTGGCCCACCTTTTTGCCGCCTGGCTCTCCGCCCCGCTCCGGCAACTGACGGAGGCGACCGCCCGCATCGCCCGCGGTGAGCGAGCCATTGTAGTCGATACCGGGCGGAGGGATGAGTTCGGCATTCTGGCCAGGGCCTTCCAGCATATGACGGAGCAGTTGCAAAAAACCACCGTTTCCCGCGATGCGATTCAAAACATCCTTGACAGCGCCGGCGATGCGATCCGCTTCATCGACCGGAAAAAACGCATCGTCCGGACCAACAAGGCCATGACCGACCTGCTGCGCCAGGAAAAAAACCGACCAACGGTTCCTCTTGCCTGTTCCGCCCAGCTCTGCGGCGAATTCTGCACAGGAGAAACCTGCCTGCTGCACCGCATCGAAAAAGGAGAGCAGCAGGTTCGGATTCAGGCGCCGGTCACCCTGCCTGACGGCAGCTCGATATTTGCCAGCATCATCGCCACCCCGGTCTTTGAAAACAATGAGATGGTCGGCATCGTCGAATCGCTCCAGGATATTTCCGAATGGAAAAAAGCGGAAGAACAAAAGCGCCAGCTGGAAGGACAGTTTCTCCAGGCCCAGAAAATGGAAACCATCGGTCGCCTTGCCAGCGGCGTGGCCCATGACTTCAACAATATCCTCACCGTCATCATGGGCTACAGCGGGCTACTTCTGGACGATCTTGATGTCAGGAACCTGAGCGCCGAAAAACTCGCGTTCATCCGGGAAAAGATGGAGATCATTTACGATTCCGGGGAAAAGGCCGCGACGCTCACCCGCCAGCTCCTCGCCTTCAGCCGGAAACAGGTGCTCAGTTTTACGGTCGTCAACCTGCGCGGCGTCATCCACCAGATGGCCAAGATGCTGTATCGGCTTCTCGGCGATGACGTCATCCTCACCCTGCACGCCGATGAGGAGGTGCCCGGCGTGCGTGCAGATACAGGTCAGATCGAGCAGGTCATCATGAACCTCGCGGTCAATGCCCGCGACGCCATGCCCGCTGGCGGGGAGATACAAATCACGGTTGCAAGTCGCACCCTTGTCGCTGATTTTCCTCCGTGCATCAGGGGTGAGGTCATGCCCGGCGATTATGTCCTGCTTGCCGTGACGGATGCCGGAGTCGGCATCCCCGGGGAAATTCTCGACTCCATCTTCGAGCCCTTTTTCACCACCAAAGAAAAGGGCCACGGCACCGGCCTCGGCCTTTCAACGGTGTACGGCATCGTGAAGCAGCACGAGGGCTGCATCACGGTCGAAAGCCGTCCGGGGCGCACCGCCTTCAGTGTGTATCTGCCGGTCACGGAAAAACAGGAGGCCACGCCCGCTCCCTCTGTCACCAAGGGACTCCGGCGCGGCAGCGAAACCGTCCTGGTGGTGGACGACGACGAGTATATCCGCCTTGTCTTCCAAGCGATGCTCTCATCGTTTGGCTACACCGTTATCACGGCCACGGATGCGCGGCAGGCCCTTGACATTTTTCACTCCCGCCACTGCGATCTGGTGATTACCGACATGGTCATGGCCGGGCAGACCGGTCTGGAGCTGGCCCAGCAGCTTTGCCGCAGCCGACCTGACCTGAAAATTATTTTCATGTCAGGCTTTACAGATGACGACCAGCAAAGACAAAACCTCTTTCCACAGAGCATCTTCCTGCAAAAACCGTTGCTGTGCGAGACACTGCTCAAAGCGATTGCCCGCACCCTGGACGGCAACGATTCCAATGGAAATTCTCCGGCAAACCGGCTAGGGTAAGGCCGGACAAGATTTTCACTCCCAGATCGACAACTTCAGCAAAGCGATGAAAAGGGCATGACCAGCGACCGCACCGGCTGGACCGGCACCATTCTGCGCATTGACCTCGACCAGGGAACCTCCGATGTTCTCCGGCCCGGCGACGAGGTATACCACACCTTCATCGGCGGCAAGGGACTGGCCGGTTTTTTTCTTCGCCCCCGTGTCACCCTGCCCTGGGACCATCCCGCAATGCCGCTCGTCATCTGCGCCGGCCCGCTCACCGGCACCGCAGCGCCCACCTCGGGCCGCTGCACCGTCATGTCCCGCTCGCCGCTGACCGGTGCGGTGGCCGACACCTCGGTGGGCGGCCGGCTGGGATTTTCCCTGAAACGGGCCGGCTGGGACGGCATCGTCATCACCGGCCGGGCCAACAGGCCCTGCGGCATCGAGATCAGCAACGACAGGGTCGAAATAACCGACGCCTCCGCCCTGTGGGGCAAAAGCACGGACGAGGTCTTCGCCCGTCTTGCCCGGCCGGACGGGTCGCTCGCCGCCATCGGGCCGGCGGCGGAAAACGGCGTCGCTTTTGCCTCGCTCATCGTCGATCGCCACCATGCCGCCGGACGGACCGGCATCGGTCGCTGTTTTGCCGCCAAACAGATCAAATACCTGTTCGTGCAGGGCAGCGGCCGGGTCGCCATCCACGACAAAGAGGAGCTGCTCGTCGCCCGCGAGGAGATCCTGCGGCTCACCGCCGCCTCGCCCATCCTCACCGGCCGGCATGGTTTCTCCTGTTTCGGCACCGGCTCGCTTTACGACCTGATGGATTCCCGGCGGATGATGCCCACCGACAACTTCCGCAAAACCCATTTCGGCCGGGCCGGTGAGCTCAACGCCCATGCCTACAAGGCGGCATTTGAGCCCGCCAAACATGGCTGCATGGGCTGCCAGATCCGCTGCAAGAAAATCGCCCGCACAGGTTCCCTGGCCGGCCGTTCCATGCCGGAATTCGAGACCATGTCCCACTTCACTGCCCTGATCGGCAACACGGACATGCATCTCGTCATGCAGGCCAATCAGCTGTGCAACGACTTCGGCATGGATACCATCTCCGCCGCCGCCACCCTTGCCTGCTATCGGGAGATCGAGAATCGGCCCGATCTCTCCGCCGAGCTGCTTGATCTGCTGGGCGAGATCGGCGGCGCCACTACGGAACGGGGTCGGGCCCTGGGCCAGGGCTCGGCCCGCTATGCCACAAGCCGGGGCCGGGGGGAACTGTCGATGAGCGTCAAGGGGCTGGAACTGCCGGCTTATGATCCGCGCGGCGCCTGCGGCATGTCGCTCGCCTACGCCCTATCCACCCGGGGCGGCTGCCATCTCCGCGCCTATCCGGTCAGCCACGAGATCCTGCGCAAACCGGTGGCCACCGACCGCTTCACCTTCAGCGGCAAGGCGCGCATCATCAAGATCGCCGAGGACCAGAACGCGATAGTCGATTCGCTCATTGCCTGCAAGTTTATCTTTTTCGCCGCCGGCCTCGAAGAATATGCCCGGGCATTCACCGCCGCCACCGGCGTCATGGTTTCCGCCCAGGAACTGCTGGAGGCAGGAGAGAGGATCTGTTATCATGAACGGATCATGAACGCCGCCAACGGCTTCACCGCGGCGGACGACGATTTGCCCGCCCGTTTTTTTCGGGAAGGGGGCAGCAGCGGCAACGCCATGGAGATCCGGCCCCTTGACCGCGAGGAGTTTCTCGCGGCCCGCGCCCGCTACTACCGCATCCGCGGCCTCGACGACCATGGTCTGCCGACCGAGGAAAAAACCCGGCAACTGGGGCTGCAATGGACGCACTGGTAAACAGATACGCAGCCAGACTGCGCGCCGCGGGCCTTGCCCAGGCACCGCTGGTCTGCGGCCTCGACGACACGATCTGCTGGAACCGGGACGACGCCGACATCACGGTGCTGGAAGAGGTCATGGCCGGTCTCAACATCGCCTCGCTAATCTGCGCCGAACCGGCGGAGCCCCACCGCACCATCCTCCGTTATCTGACCGGACAGGCGGGCGCGGCCCTCACCCCGCGGGACTGCGAAACCCGCACCTTTCTTCACGACCTGCCGGTTGGCCGCGCCTTTACCGCCGAAACCATCCTTGCCCGGCTCAGGCAGCGCAAATCGGTCATCATCGCCGATGGAGAGCGGCTCGTCATCATCACTTTCGGCACCGTCAGCCCGGAACAGGCCTTTGTCACCTTCAGCTCCGTCTGTTTCGCCGCCTTTGTCCTCTTTTTTAGCGAACTGCTCGCTGCCGCCAAAAACGGCACCATCAGCCCGGCCCGGCACGCCGCCGCCCAGCGGGCCCTTGCCCTGCTGGCGCCGCCGCGTCTCACCGCCCCAGCCCTTTTGTCCGGACCCTTTACCAGTGGGGGGGAGGTGCATGCCGCCCTCATCGAGGCAGGCCGCCTCACCGTCGACTATGAGCTGGTGGACTCCTATTTCGGCAATATCTCCTACCGGCTGGGCGACACGGTCTACATCAGTCAGACCGGCAGTTCCCTCGACGCGCTGGCCGGCTGCATCGATCCCTGCCCGCTCGACGACTCCTCCTGCGCCGGCATCACCGCCTCCAGCGAGCTGTCCGCCCACAACGAGATCTACCTGCGCACCGACAACCAGGCCATTCTCCACGGCCACCCGCGTTTCGCCGTCATCCTCTCCATGGACTGCGATGAGCCCGGCTGTCCTGATCGGGGTTCCTGTCACATCCGCTGCCCCCGGCCACACGCCATCAACGGCATCCCGGTGGTCCCCGGCGAGGTCGGCACCGGCCCCACCGGCCTCTGCCACACTCTGCCGCCGGCCATGGTGGACCGGCCCGGCGTCATCGTCTGGGGGCACGGCCTCTTCACCGTCGGCCGCGCCGATTTCAATGAGGCATTCTCCCGACTGCTTGCCATCGAAAACATGTGCCGCGCCGAATACCTCGCCCGCCTGCAGCGGGCGGGCTGCTGCCTCTAAACCGACGTTTTCCCCTGCCGACCCGGCAGAGCCGTGCCCGTTGTCGCCTCACCAGCAAGCTGTTCGGCAAGGAGCGCCAGGGTCGCGCCGGCCTGCTGAAAATCAAAGCGGTCGAGCTGGCGGCCAAGCTCGTCCAACAGTTTCTCCGTGCCGGCGACGGCCAGCTGACGACGCAGGACGCGCAGGCAATCATGGGCGACGATGTTGTTGTCCCGGATGAGACGACCGAGCTCCTCAACACACCCCTGCAGGGTCGCCGGATTGCCGATTTCCCAAAATACCGCCGGCGGACTGTTCAACGGGATTGTGCCGCCGAGGAGCGGAATGGCGCTGAGCACCTCGGTCAGGGCCGCAGCCAGGGCGGCGAAGTCGTCATTGACATCGGTGCGCCTCTCCTCCGCCGCCTTTTCCAGCAGCAGCGCCGCCTCTGCCAGCCGGTGCGCCCCGAGATTGCCGGCCATGCCCTTGACGGTGTGGGCAAGAAGCAGGGCCTCGGAAAACTCCTGTCGGGCGAAAAAAACCTGCAACCGGAACGGCGCATCGCCATAATCCGCCGCCAGATCGTTGAGCAGCTCGACATAAAGCAGCCGATTACCCGCCAGTCGGCGCAGGGCGCCCGCCACATCAAGCCCCGGCAGCGCGTCGGGCAACGCCGGCCCCTCTCTGCCGGCTACCCTCGGCGCCCCCGGCCGCCCCGGGCCGAGCCAGCGGTCGAGAACGGCAAACAGAGCCTGTTCCTCCAGGGGTTTGGCGAGATAATCGTTCATGCCGGCCGCCACACACCGCTCCCGATAGCCCTCCATCGCATGGGCCGTCATGGCGATGATCGGCAGATGCCGGCAACGGGCATCGGCGCGAATGGCGGCGGTGGCCTCGAAGCCGTCCATCACCGGCATCTGCACATCCATGAGCACCGCATCCAGCCCACCCTGTCGCGCCACTTCCAGCGCCTCCCGGCCATTGGTTGCCACCCGGTAGCCGATCCCGGCATGATCGAGCATCTCACCGGCCACCTTGCGATTAATAGGGTTATCCTCCACCAGCAGCACGGTACGGCCGGTAAAGACAGGGCGAGCACCGCCGACAGCCCCGTTGACAAGGTCGGTTCGAGCCGTCTGTCGTGATTTTTCACCGGAAAGCTTCAGGATGGCCTGATAGAGGCATGACCGCTTGATCGGCTTATTGAGCACGACCTCGACCGCCGCCATCGCCGAGCGGGCCAATTCCGCCTCATGCCGAAGCGAGGCGACGAGGATCACCGGCAGTCCGGCCAGCTCCGGAATGGCATGAATGTTCCCGGCCAGGGTGACCCCGTCCATGCCCCCCATGCGCAGATCGGTGATCAGCAGATCCCAGCCGGCCCTCTCCGCTCCCGCCTCCGCCACCAGAGTGGCCAGCGCCTCTTCCCCGGAGGAAACGCTGCCGACCCGGCAGCCGAAGCCGGTCAGCAGCCGCGCCAGGGTTTCCCGGGCCAGGGAATTGTCATCGACCACCAGCACAGACAGACCGGCCCGTTCCGGCGGCAGGAGATAACGCGGCTCCGGCCGATCGGCCTGCAGAGGAAAGTCGAGAGTGAACGCAAAGGTGCTGCCCCGACCGGGCTCGCTTGCCACCGTGATCTCGCCGCCCATCATGGTGACCAGCCTGCGGCTGATGGTCAGCCCCAGCCCGGTGCCGCCATGTTTGCGGGTCGTCGATGTATCGGCCTGGACAAACGACTCGAACAGGGTGTCGATCACTGCCGGATTGATACCAATGCCGGTATCACGCACGGTAAAACAGAGGCGCATCGCCTCCTCCAGCCGGGCTGAACAGCGCACGGCCAGGACGATTTCTCCGCGCTCGGTGAACTTAACGGCATTGGAGATGAGGTTGACCAGCACCTGCCGCAGACGGAGCGGATCGCCGATGAGTTGGCAGGGAATCTCCTCTTCGAGGATAACGATCAGCTCCAGCCCCTGTTTCTCGCCGACCCGGTGGCCGAACATGTCGACCAGCTCATCGAGGAGCGCGGTCAGGGAGAAGGTGGTCTTTTCCAGATGCAACTTGCCGGCCTCGATCTTGGAAAAATCGAGGATCTCATTGATGATGCCGAGCAGCGACTGCCCGGCATCGCGGATAACCTCAAGATAGTTCCGCACCTTGACCGGCATCTCCTGCTTCAACGCCAGGCCGCTCATGCCGATGATGGCGTTCATCGGGGTGCGGATCTCGTGGCTCATGTTGGCGAGAAAGGCCGACTTGGCCCGGTTGGCGCTTTCCGCCTTTTCCTCGGCCAGTCGGCGCTCCATGGCCTCCTGGGCAAGATGGCGATTGACCTGAAGAAGGTCGGCGGTGCGCTCATCCACCTGCAGTTTCAGCTTGCGGGCGTACTCATCCTGAATCTGCTTCTTCTCCTCCGCCATCAGATGGAAGCGGTCGGCCAGACCCATAAAGAGGATGACCACCTCCCAGGCGGAACCGATCTGCAGGCCGTAGGCGGTAAAAAAATTATTGGGCAGCAGACCGAAGCTCTTCAGGGCATAGACCCCGACCCCGACGAGAAAGGCTATCCAGGCGACGGAGTAGAAAATCGCCGGCCGATGTCCCTTGACCGCACAGAAGATGGCGGCATAGATGAGCACCAGCACCGACAGACAGAAGCTCGACGAGGCGCGGATGGAGAGGGAATAGTCGATAAAGGGCGAGACGACGACTCCTGCCGCCGCCACTGCAACGATGACGAGCAGCAGCTTGTCGAGGCGAGGGACGAGTTTGGCGGTATCCAGCGCTTTACGGGTAAAGAGGGTGGCGAACAGAAAGGAGAAAAAGATGAAAAAAGGGATGTTGTTGTTGGCCCACCAGATCGATTTTGGCCAGAGATACTGAAAAGCCAGGCCGTTGATGCTGAGCTGGAACAGCATGTAGCCGCCGATGAAGAGCAGATAGTAGAGATAGGTGATGTCTTTCAGGATCAGGTAGAAGAGCAGACTGAAAAAGAGCATGGTACCGAGGATGCCGTAGTAAAGGCCGAGCAGGGTCTGCTCGGTGGAAATCCGTTCGGCAAAGGCGGCGGTGGAGAGCATGGTGAGGGGGAAATTCATCGAGCTGGTCGTTTCGCAACGCAGAAAGAGGGTCTTCTCTTCCCCGGCCTGCAGATCGATGGGAAAAACAAAGTTGCGAAACTGGATGGCGCGCTGGGCAAAGGGCAATGAATCACCCGCCTCCATGACCGTGAACCCAGCTGCCGATGGGGTGTAGAGGGCAACATGATCGAGCAGCGGGTAGCCGATCTCGACAAAGGTGCGAACCGTCTCTGGCCCCATGTTAACCACGGTGAAACGCAGCCAGCAGATCGCATCGGTGAAGCCGAAACCAGGGGTATGATCCCTGGAAGGCAGGAAAAGAGCGGTCGCCGGTTCCGCTGCCACCTCCTCGACCGTCATCTGCCGGCTGGTGTCGAAGAGATAATCGAGATGGAGCCCGAGCTCGACGATGTTGGTGTCGGCAGTAAAAAGCACCGGAGGGGCAGCGGCCAGGCATACCGGACAACAGAGGCCGAGCATGCTGGTCAGCAAAAAAAACGCGACAATCGCTCGCCGGACAATCCAGCCCGCCGCTCGGTCTGCCAAACGTTTCCGGAACAGTCGCTTCATATTGAGTTCCCTTCGTGCAGCAGGACGCCATCCAGCACACTTCCCGACGCGGAACAGCCGGGGAAATTACCCGCGATACCCCGCATCCTCCGCCAGGTCGCCACCCCGAGCCGCTATCACTGCAAGCGCATCGCAGCGTTCGTTTTCCGGGTTGCCGGCATGACCGCGCACCCAGTGAAAACTGATATCACGGCCGTCGATCAGATCGAGCAGCTCGCTCCACAGATCCGGGTTGAGGGCCGGACTGCCATCGGACTTCCGCCAGCCCCGCCGCCGCCAGCCTCGCGCCCAGCCCTTGGCAATGCCATTCACCACATAACTGGAATCCGAATAGAGGATGATCTTTTTGTGCCGATCATCAATGTGGCGCAGGGCGACGATGCAGCCCATCAGTTCCATTCGGTTGTTGGTGGTGCGACGGAAACCGCCGCTGAACTCCCGGCGTTTTCCGTCCTCGATGATGACGACGCCGTACCCGCCGGGGCCCGGATTGTTGATGCTGCCGCCATCGGTGTAGATGACAACCCCGTCGCCGCCGGCAGCAACTGGTGGCGGCGACGGCGCCCCTTGCGTCCGTGGCGCGCCGCCTTTCCCGCCATATCCAGGGTTTGCCAACCACGCCTCCGCTTCGCCTCTGCTGGCAAACCCTTTGTATATCGCCCCGGCAAATCCCTTGACCTGGGCCTGGGCCTCGGGCCAGTTATCGTAAATGCCGGGGGTATAACCGGCGGCGATTGCGTAAAATTTCCGTGCTGCCATGATTTTTCACGCCCCTTTTTTTGCCCGCTTGATCTAAGTCAAGGCATTTTTCCCGCTTATCCCCTATCCTGTGAGACAGAACACACGATCTCAACCATCCGGAGGCCTTATGAAAACATTCGCATTAGAGAACAGCAGAGAGTTCACCGGGGCAGGCATCACAAAATTTCTGGTGCACGACTCCCCTTTCTTTAAAATCATCAACTTCAACATCAGGGCCGGCGAAACCTTTCCGGTCCATTCGCATCAGGTGGAGGGCCAGCTTTCCATCCAGGTCATCGAGGGCAGCGGCGAATTTCTCGGCGCCGACAACACCGCCCTGCCGGCCGGGACAGGCGATATCCTCATCTGCGACATCAGCGAACCGCACGGCGCCCGGGCCATCACCGACATGCGGATTCTGGTGACCATCGCCCCGCCGATCTGAGCTGCCCCGAAGACGCGCCGACATCTGCCTTGCCGCGCAGAGGACAGGGAGATCACAGAGCAGGCTTGTACCCATCTCCCTCTCCCCTGGTTCCTTTGCGGCGTTTTACCTTTTCATGAACGAACAGCAGTAATCGGTCAGCTCCCGTACTTTCAAGCTGAATGTCGCGTTGGCCGGCACCTCGAAGGACTCGCCGCCTCTGACGGTTTTCCATGTCGATTCGCCGGGCAGCAGCACGTCGAGATCGCCGGCAAGGATTTCCATGATCTCCCTGTCCGCCGTGTTGAACTCGTAGTCGCCGGCCAGCATGACACCCAGGGTCTTTTTCGTTCCGTCCGGGAAAAGAACGGTCCTGCTGGTGACCTTGCCGTCGAAATAGACGTTTGCCTTCTTCACTATTGTGACATTGCTGAATTCCGCCATCGTTTTTTCTCCGTAAGTTGATGGATAACGCGGCCGCGGCCGCCTGTGTGCCATACTCCTACCGGCAAGTCGACAAAATAGCAACAGCGTTTTTTTCAGACATCCCGCGCTGACCCCAGGTGACCAGCGGCGGCAGGAATTTGCGCCGCAATTCTGGACAAACCCTCTTGATTCGAGTATATTTGATCGTTTTACCCAAAACGGGCCGCAGTTTGGCCCGTTTTGTATTTTACAGTTCCCAGCAACAGACAAGGTCAAACAGTGAGCAGCAAACTCTTACAGGAAATCTCCCGGCGCCGCACCTTCGGCATCATCAGCCACCCGGATGCGGGCAAAACAACTCTCACCGAAAAGCTCTTGCTCTTCGGTGGCGCCATCCAGATGGCCGGCGCGGTAAAATCGCGCAAAACCGCGGCCCACGCGGTGAGCGACTGGATGGCCATCGAGCAGGAACGCGGCATCTCCGTCACCTCCTCGGTGATGAAGTTCAATTACCGCGATTTTGAAATCAACCTGCTCGACACCCCCGGTCACCAGGATTTTTCAGAGGATACTTACCGGGTGCTGACTGCGGTGGACAGCGCGCTGATGGTCATCGACAACGCCAAGGGCGTCGAAACCCAGACCAAGAAGCTGATGGAGGTGTGTCGGATGCGCAACACGCCGGTCATCACCTTCATCAACAAACTGGACCGCGAGGGCATGAATCCGCTCGACATCATGGCGGAAATCGAGGAAACACTGCAGATCGAGTGTGCCCCGCTATCCTGGCCCATCGGCATGGGCAAGGGCTTCAAGGGCGTCTACAACATGTACCGGGGCGAATTGCGGCTCTTCACCCCGAGCCGGGAAACCCGCCCCGAGGATGCGGTGATTATCAGGGACATCAACGACCCGGCCCTCGACACCCTGCTCGGTCGGCAGGCGGACAAGCTGCGGGAGGACATCGAACTGCTGGACGGCGCCGCCAATCCCTTTGATCACGCCCATTACCTGAAGGCCAACCAGACCCCGGTCTTTTTCGGCAGCGCCATCAATAACTTCGGGGTCAAGGAACTGCTCGACGCCTTTGTCGAACTGGCCCCGGCGCCGGGGCCACGGGCAACCCAGACCCGCACCGTCCGACCCGACGAGGAGGCCTTTTCCGGTTTTACCTTTAAGATCCAGGCCAACATGAATCCGGCCCACCGGGACCGCATCGCCTTTTTTCGCATCTGCTCCGGCAGATTCACCCGCGGCATGAAGGTGCGCCACCACCGACTGGGCAAGGATGTCACCCTGGCCAACGCCACCATCTTCATGGCCCAAGATCGCTCCCATGTCGAAGAGGCCTATCCGGGCGACATCATCGGCATCCACAACCACGGCACCATCAAGATCGGCGACACCTTCACCGACAAAGAACCGCTAAAATTCACCGGCATCCCCAACTTCGCCCCGGAACACTTCCGCCGGGTGCTGCTGAAAAACCCGCTGAAGATGAAACAGCTCAACAAGGGGCTCATGCAGCTCGCCGAAGAAGGGGCGGTCCAGCTCTTCCGGCCGCTCATGGGTAGCGACTACATCCTCGGCGCAGTGGGGGTCCTCCAGTTTGATGTCACCATGGCACGATTGCTGGCGGAATACGGAGTCGAGGCCATTTCCGAGGGAGTCAACTACGCCACCGCCCGCTGGGTCAGCTGCGACGACCGCAAAAAACTCGAGGAATTCACCCAGAAGAAACAGGCGAACCTGGCCCTTGATGCGGAAGGCCATCTCTCCTTTCTTGCCTCCAGCGAATGGTCGCTGTCCCGCACCATGGAACAGTTTCCCGCCATTGCTTTCCACAAAACCAGGGAACACACCTGAGCGCCGCCACCAACGCCGGCCGCATTCACGACAGGACATTGCCCGTGGAAATGCGGACGACCGCTTTTTTTTCTTGCATTATTTTAGCAATTAATTAAATTATAAAAAAACTAACAATATCCCCCATCCTTCGCCACTGGAACAAACAATGCAGATCAAGGAAAAACAGTCCCGCAAGACTTTGCAATGGTTCATGGCCGGCCTCGTTCCCCTGGTCATAATTGGCGGCGCTTTTCAACCCTACCTCGGTTATGTGGCGGTGAGTATGATGCTTGTCATGTTCATCATGACCCTCTTCCGCGGCAGGTTCTACTGTGGGTGGATCTGCGCCATGGGCGCCTTTCATGAGCGAATACTTTCCCTGGTCAGCCTGAAAAGACCGATGCTGCCGGTCTTCAAGGCCGGCTGGTTCCGTTGGCTGCTCTTTGCCCTGATGATGGGACTGCTGACCTTTCGTCTTATCGCCTCAGAAGGAGATCCACAGCAGATCGGTGCTGCCTTTGTCATGATGTGGACCTTGTCTACCGGCCTGGCCGTCTTTATCGGCCTGATCTGGAAACCTCGCTCCTGGTGCAGCATCTGCCCGATGGCGACCTTCCAGGGGGTCATCTCACCCTGCAACTACCTACTGCAGGTCGATTCCTCCTGCAAGCAGTGCGGCATCTGCAAAAAAAGCTGCCCGGTGGAGACCGGTGCGGGCTCGTTCAGGAGCCAGGGCTTTGTGCCGGGCAGTGAGTGCATGCGCTGCGGCAACTGCGTGGTCAACTGCCCAAAAGGCGCCCTCGCATTTCAGAAGGAACCGATAAAAGACTGTTCGATTCTCGGCAATCTCGGCCTCAGAAACAGACAGCTTATCGAGCGGCAAGGCTGAGCGGTCCGCTGCCAAACACCCCATTTCTCAACGGGCTGCTCATACCTCATCCGGAAAAGGAAACTCCGGATGATCGAGCAGTTTTCGCATACGCTGTTTTTTCTTGGTGTGGGCGTCGTGGAAGTTGACCAGTTTCTCCACTGCCTCCAGCACCGCCGCTTCAGACCCCTTCACCAGAATCCGTCGCCCCTCTTTCGGATACGGCCCACCCTTGCCGCCGGCATACAGCTCGAATCCGGCCCTGGTGGCGACAATGCCGATATCGGTGATTTTCGGGGCCGAACAGCACAACGGGCAGGCGGCGATGGCAATCTTGAATTTCGGTTTGGTCAGCGCCTTGTCCTGAAAGCGGGCAAGAATCTTTCCTGACAGCGATTCGGTATCAATGCCCCCGAGATTGCAATGCACTTCACCGACACAGACCCGCGGTATGGGGAATTTTCCCGGCCCCTTGAAACGGACCCCAAGCTCCGCCAGCTCGGCCTTGATCTGATCGGCCACCTCTTCCGGCACATTGATCAGACGCAAGTTCTGGGCAAGGGACAGATAGACTCCCAGACCATACCTGGTGGCAAGTTCATGGGCCTTGGCCATGACAGGCAGCGGCAGACGGCCGGCCGGCAGTAATACGGTAATATTCATTTCGCCCCCCTTTTCACTTCGAATTCATTTCTTCCAGTGCAGCACGGTTTTCCCGCCTCTATACCCGAATTTCCGCCTTGCCGCAACCACTCCGCCTGCTGTTTCAAACCGTCTGCCATACCCTCCTCCGACTCATCAGCGCCAAGCCGATCCAACCGCAACCCGCTGTCACTTTTTTTTGCGCGCCGGCAACAAGAAAGTTGTGGCCCTTTCCGCCCGCACCGGTTAAATAAAAAAATTCACCCAGCGACGACGATGACGACAACAGGAGAAAATCATGGGACATCATTCAAGCAATCCTTACCGGGCAGGCAACAAGGCGGTAAGGGCCATTGACCGCAAACGGGAACAGGAGCGCAAGATCATGCTCTCGTCGGCCTACAAATTCGCCGACGAACTGGCCCAGAAACTCGTCCAGCGTCTCCTGGACCAACACATCATCGAAACCACCTCTGACAGCGCCATCCGCGAGGTTTTCGCCAACCTGCTCCGCAATCTGCAGGACATGGAAGAGTTCGAAATGCAGTATAAAATCGCCCCCCTGCGGCAGCTGGCGGTCAACCCAAACTTCATCAGCCTCTTTCTCACTCAGTACATCATCGAAGATCTGGTCAATCACGCCAAAATCGACGAGGTCTTCGGCGACGACGCCGATATCTACAAGGCGGTGGACTCGGTAATGGCGAAAATCCGTCCCGAAGAAGACGCCTGATCCCGGCTTCTCTCTTTTCATGAAGCCGCAGCACCCCGACCGTCTCCCCTCCCTGGTATTCGCCACCGCCAGCGGCGAGATCCAGGACTTTCCGGAACTGGAAATGGCGGGCCGCAGCGGCTCTTGGTTCTTCCGGCCGGAATTGGCCGACATTATCCCCCTGCCGGAAGGCAGTGAACTCTTTGTCTTGCCGGATCGCCTGCCCATCGGCATTGAACGCCACAGCGGCGACCCGGTTCTCCTCGATGCCGACCCCTTTGACGGGCACAGCCCGATCCAGGCGGTGGCGGCCTTCATGGCGCCAGCTCATACCGCTCTCTATTCCGCCGCCTTTGAAAAAGCGCGCCCCGACGCGCCTCACCTGCCCCTCTTTGCCTATACCGCGGTGGGCTGGCTCGATGGCCGTTTCTGGGTCTGTGGCTTTCGCAGCGATCCTGACAACCGCCAGGAAAGCGCCGGCTTCAACCCGGTTCGCATCCGCCAACAAACAACGCGGAAGATGAAGGACTTCCCGGCCAACCGACTGATCCAGCACCTTGGAAAATGCAGCCTTACCTACAGCTGTCCGGCGGCGAAGAACTATTTCCTCGGTCGCTACGAAGCGCCGCTGCCCACCTCGCCAGCCTGCAACGCCCACTGCGTCGGCTGTATCTCCCTGCAACCCTCCGGCTGTTGCCCCTCCACCCAGGAACGTATCCGCTTTGTCCCGAAACCGACGGAAATTGCCGAGGTCGCCGTTGGCCACCTCACCAGCGCGCCACGGCCAGTGGTCAGCTTCGGTCAAGGCTGCGAAGGCGAGCCGCTCCTGCAGCACACAACCATCGCCCAGGCCATCCGCCTGATCCGTAAGCAGACGGACAAGGGAACAATCAACCTCAACAGCAACGCCAGCCTGCCGGAGGCGTTGACGGAGCTGGTCGCCGCCGGGCTCGACTCAATCCGGGTCAGCATGAACAGCGCCCGCAAGGGCTGCCACACTCTCTATTACCGGCCCCAGGGTTTTTCCTTCAAAAACGTGCTGGAATCGCTCCTGGTGATGAAAAAGGCTGGCCGCTTCGTCTCGCTCAACTACTTTATCCTGCCCGGCTTCACCGACGACCCGGACGAGTTTGTCGCCCTCTGCGATCTGGTCGCCCTCTACCGGCCCGATCTCATCCAGCTGCGCAACCTCAACATGGACCCGGACTGGTATTTTGAAACGGTCCACCATCAGGCAATGGAAAAACCGATGGGCATGCGGGTCTGGCTGGCGAGGCTGCGCCAGCGTTTTCCCGAGCTCCGTTTCGGCTACTTCAACCCACCGTTGCGCTGAGCCGTTGCTCCCTCAATAAAAAAAGCCGGAACCCGCTTCGCGCGGTTCCGGCTTTTTTTATCTTCCAACAGGTCGTCTTTTTTTCTATCTGCCCATCCTTGTCTTGCCACTGCCATCCGTCAAGGCATTGAGGAAGGCGACGATGTCATCGATTTCCGTATCGGTGAGGCCCATGTTACCGGTCAAATCGGTCAGATTCGTCGCCACGTCCGGAGTAAAGCCGGAGCGATCGTTGATGAAGGCGACCATATCACGCAGGGTGGCAAAGGCGCCGTTATGACCATAGGGCGCGGTGAGGGCGACGTTGCGCAGGGTCGGGATCTTGAACTTGCCGTCCTCGCCGGGCTTGACAGCGCCGAGGCCGATATCGCCGGGATTGTTGACCAGCGGGTTTTCCGGCAGACCGATGTTGGCATAGCCATAGGTGGTAAAGAGCGGACCGGCGGCGCCCGCCACCGTATCCATGGCATGGCAGCCGGCGCAGTGCTGGGCGACCAGATCCTTGCCGCGTAACTCCTGGGCGGTCAGCATATTTCGGTCGAATTTCGAATCAAAGGGGCTGACCTCGGTGGAGCGCTCGTAGGCGGCGACCATGCGGGCGATCATTTCATAGGCGTAATCGACCTTGAAATCGAGAAAACCGTCCGGGGTATCGTCGTCGCCGTAAATGGCAAAAAAGTCCGGCCCGAAATAGTTGGTAAACAGGGTTGCATAGGTAGCCGCAGCTACCCGCTCCACCACCGCAGCGGCGGACGGCATGTTCATCTCCACCGGATTCAATGGCGGCCCCTGAGCCTGCTCGGCCAACGGATCACCAAGCACTTCACCCGTTTTTCTGCCGTCCCAGAACATGCCACCAATCCACTCTCCGGCAGCATCCTGATGGAGAATCGGGCTGAAGCCGCAGTAGGCCGAAGTCGGCGCGTTGCGACCGCCCCTGGAAACGCCGTCATCTCCCAGAGAATTGACAGTGTTATAGGGATCACGGCTGTTGGTCGGATCGGCATAGCCGGCGGAACGGTGATGGCAGGTGGCGCAGGACTGGGTGCTGTTAAGGGACAGATCCTTGTCCATGTAAACGTGACGACCCATCTGCTCTTCTACGGTCAGGGCAAAGGCGCTGCCCGCGACGGCGATGGCTGCGGAAAAAAACAGGGATGAAACAAGTTTTTTCTTCATTTGATCCTCCTGATAAAATTTAATAAAAAAATAATACAATTAGACTACCTTTAAACATTATTATCATTACTACAGTCTCGACAGAGATAGCAATGCGGCAGAGTGTCGCATGCCACTTTGTCGCATCTGCCGAAAAAATCTCGACCGGCTTCGCCCCCTGTGTTACAAGAGATGAACCGGGGGGAGGGAGAGGAGGAGGGGCGGCATCGATCCGCCACGGAGAATTATACAAATAACACGAAAAGCCGGGGCAAGTGGTTCCCTGGGCCGCGCAAAATATCGAGACACCGTGACACCGGAAGGCAACATCACATATTCCGGCCTGCCGCCGGCCAACCGGGACGACCTGGGTCTGTATTTGGCCCGCTCCCCTCTCACCGGGCAGCCCTGCTTTGTGCTCCGCCAGACCTCCCGGGACCAGGCAAGTGGACTATTCTTTCACCGCGATATCGTATCCCTGGGTACCGATCCGCAGCTTTTCATCCACTATCCCGAAAACGGCGGCTACACGATTGACGACCGCATCATTGCCACGATTGACGAAATAACAGGAGCTGACGCGGAGGAGCTGGTAGAGGATCTTCTCTGGCCCTTTGTCCGACCGGAAGTCCGTGCTCGGCTTGAATCCTTCCGCCATCGGGAAAGGGGAAAGGCGATCACGCCGATCACTGCGGCCGAACAGGAGGCTATTGCCAGGGAGCTGCACGACTTTGACCGGCGGCGACTCCACTATCTCTGGTATGGCGCCATTGACCAGAGCCGGCTGCACCGGATGCCGGACCGGCTCAGCCGCCGGCTGCTGAACCGCTGTCGCGACGAGAAGGAACAGTTCTTCATCACCATGGAACAGAACTTCTTTGCCGACGAGATCAAGCGTTATCTTTACGCGGTGTTTGACCTGCAGCGCCATTTCAGCGAGTCATACGCCCGGATCATGCCGGAGGGCTTGAATGAGGAGCGACTCGACGCCTGTTTTGTCGAGACCATCTGCCGCCTGAACCGGGACCCGAACCTCTGGCAGGGGCTGGCGGAGACGGCAGGGCTGCAACCCTATCTCATCCGCTATCTGATCCTCTTTTTCGATTACGACTTTGCGGCAGGCCAGGCCATTGAAGACTATATCCGCCAGTTCATCAACAGCCACCGCACCTTCCGCTTTCCCCAAAAAAAGGGGACAATGTCCCGGGACGAGGCGAGTGCCCTCTTTGGCGAAACCCGGGAAAAACTGGACGGCATGAGCAAGCGGGAACTGACCCGGCTTTACCGTCACAAGGCCAAACAACTGCACCCGGACACCGGCGGCGGCCACGACGAGTTCGTCCGGCTGACCGCGGCCTTCGAGGAACTGTTGCGCCGGCGCTGACGCCCCGGCCCCAGGCAACAAGCAGGTAACAACTTTTTTATCAGGCAGGACAGGAAAGGATCATGGAGAAGAAAACCATTCGACTGGCAGATTGCTTCAAACACTATACCCTCGACCAGGATAAGGTCTGCGCGCCGACCGAGACGGTGCGCCGTTTCACTGAACGGCTCAAGGAGGTCAACCTCGACGTTTTGAAAGAGGTGCGGCGTATCGACAACGGCCGCCTCGACATCCCGGTCTATTTCAGCCTCTGCGGCAAGGATGCCCTGGCCACCATCGGCAACAAAAAACAGATGGGTAAGGGCAGCACCCCGGAACAGTCCCGGGCCAGCGCCTGCATGGAGCTGGCCGAGCGCTTCAGTTTTTTCAGTTTCATGAAAAATTCGGACAATTTCATCCTCGACACCTGGGCCAACCTGAAAAAAGCCGGACTGCCCCTGCTCGGGCTCGACAAACTGCTGCAATCGGTCCATGACACGACAACCAGCCTCGGCACCCTGGAGCAATTGATCGCCGACATCCCGATCCAGTGGACCTGGGCCACCAATCTGGCCCGACAAGAAGAGGTGCTGGTGCCATTCAGCTGGTTCTACGCCATCAACGAATTCAACGGCCCGTGCGCCGGCAACACGGTGGAGGAGGCGATCAGCCAGGGCATCTGCGAGATCGTCGAACGGCACGTCTCCGCCGTGGTGAGCCACGGCAAACTGCCAACCCCGGCCATTGACGTCGCCACCAGCACCGATCCGGTGGTGCGGGAGTTGATGGCCAAATTCACCCGCAACGGCATCGAGGTCTATCTCAACGATTTCACCCTCGACACCGGCATCCCGACGGTGGCGGCGCTCGCCATCGACCGCTCCACCTTTCCGGCAACGAGCGAGATCGTCTACACCGCCGGCACCACCCCGAATCCGGACAAGTCGATCATCCGCGCCCTCACCGAGGTGGCGCAACTGGCCGGCGATTTCAACTCCCAGGCCAACTATGTGGCAAGTGGCCTGCCCAAGCCTCTGGTCATGGACGAGGTCCGCTATCTGACCGAGACAGCGACCACCATCACTGTCCCGGAGATGGTCGATATCAGCGACAACAACATCCGGGTCGAGGTGGAAAACTGCCTCGCCGCCCTGGCCTGCATCGGCATGGAGGTCTACATGATCGATGTCACCCATCCGGATCTGCGCATCCCCGCCCTGTACACCATCGTGCCCGGCGCCCACTTCCGCGAGCGCTCCCGAATCAGCAATGTCGGACTCTTTGCCGCCAAGCTGGTGGCGGAAAAAATCAGCGATCCGGTCCAGCGCAGAGAGAGACTGCGTGCCATGGGCGAGATCCTGCCCGATGCCTATTACCTCGAATTCTATCTCGGCCGGGATCTGCTGGAGGAAGGCCACCTGGAGGAGGCGCTCCTTCACCTGCAACGCTCGCTCACCATGCATCCGGAACCGGAGGATATCCCTTACATCCACTCCTATATCGGCGACTGCCAGAAGAATCTCGGCCTCTTCGACGAGGCGATCAACACCATCCGCCAGGGCCTGGCCCACGATGAAGAGCGACCGGACATGCACAACATCATGGGGGTCTGCTATTACAAGCTGGCCCAGTACGACAAGGCGATCAGCCACTTTCACCGGGCGGTGGAGCTCGCCCCCAACTCGGCCATCGACTATGCCAACCTCGGGGTCAACTATCGCAAACTCGGCAAGACGGCGGAGGCTGCCAGGTATTTCGAACTGGCCCTGTCCATGGATCCGTCCATCGATTTTGCCCGGGAGCAGCTTGCCGCCTGCCAGGGGTAATTGTTCCTTCCCCGCAGGTCATGAAAAATCGCAACCATCCGGCAGCAAGACAAACGGCCATGAAACATATCCTTCCCCGCCTCCTGCCGAGTCTGCGGCGACCACGCATCGCCGTGGATCTCGGCACCGCCTACACCCGCATCTACGCCTCCCGGCATGGCGAGGTCACGGAAACGCCTTCCGCGATAAACCTTGCCGCCGGCACCTCAGGTGCGACCGGCGACGAATATCTCCAGCACATCAACGCCCGTCTGGCCTCCCGGCCTTTACGCGGCGGCGTCATTGTTGATCTCCGCACTGCCGTGGCCCTTTTGAAACCGCTGGTCAGAAAATCAGGCCGTTTTTTCGCATCCCCCGTTTCCCTGGCCAGCGCACCGACGGACACCACCGAGATTGAACGAAATCTCCTCCGCCAGGCGATCATCAATGCCGGGGCGGCGCAGGTGGCCATCATGCCGGACATCTGGGCCGCGGCGATCGGCGCAGGCATCGACATCACCGCCCCCAAGGCCCGCCTGCTCATCGACATCGGCGATGGGGTCACCGATATGGCGGTGTTTCGCGATGGCCGGATACGCCATTGCGCTTCTGTCCGGATCGCATGCAGCGATCTGCAGCGGGCCGTGCGTTCCGCGGTCATGACAAAGCATAAAATGCAGATCGGAGACCGCGAGGTTGAGCAGCTGACAGCGGTCCCAGCGGCAATGACCGAAGACCACGAGGACTGCGACATGACCGTGTTGCTTACCGGCATCGATATCATAAAACGACGCAGGGTCGAATGTTGCGTCCCCAAAAAGGATATCGCAGATGCGCTGCGACCGGTTATCGAGAAGATCATCAACAGGATTGGATCCAGCCTGAAAAGGCTGCCGCCAAAAATGTACGAAGAAATACGGGACTCAGGAATCTCCCTGACCGGCGGTGGCGCCTGCATTGCCGGCATGGACCGCCTCATCGCCGCCAGGACCGGTATGCCGGTGACGATCGCCGCCGACCCGCTGCACGCGGTGATCAAAGGCGCCATCACGACATTGAACAGCTGCGACGACAGCAGAGACTGGTGGGAAACCATGGTCTGGCCCCAGCTGCGGCAATCACGAATCTAACAGAAGGATCGCTCGCAACCGGCGGCCTGCCCGGCGGCATCCTGGTCCGTTGCGCGGGCAGAGGCGCAAACCAGATCAAGCAGCTCGGCCAGATTCCGCACCTGCTCTGCGCCGAGACCGAATGTTTCCGCCGCGGCCCGGTATACATCTGAAGGTTGCGCACCCTGACGCCGCATGGCCGCCAGGGAAAGGGCATTATCGGATTTGGAGAGCTTGACGCCATTCGGGCCGGTCAGCAGCGAATGGTGATAAAAGGTGGCGGTGAGAAAATCGCGGCGACCGAGCAGACCGGCGAGAAAGAGCTGAGCCGCGGTGGAGACGCGCAGATCCTCCCCGCGGACGATAAGGGTGATGCCGTCGGCCAGATCATCGGCCAGGCTGGCCAGCTGGTAGGCGGGCAGATCGTCGCGCCGCCAGAGCACAAAATCCCCCATCTCGCGGCAGAGCGGCACCACCGACCCATTGACCGGCACCAGGCTTCCTTCCGGCACATGCACCCGGATGGCATGACCGCCGCCCGGCCGACCATTGCCCCGGCAGGTGCCGGGATAGAGGCCCGATGGCGACGCCGCCCTGATCTCTTTGCGTGAACAGCAGCAGGGAAAGAGTTCCGCCTGCTCGCGCAGCTCGTTGAGCAGTTCCTGGTAGCGGTCACGCCGCAGGAGCTGCGAGTGACTGCCGAAAAAATCAGCCGGGCCGGCCGGCCCCTCGTCCCAGTCAAGCCCGAGCCATTCCAACTGGCGGAAGATATCCTCGACAAAGGCCGGCTGGCTTCGCGCGCAGTCAGCGTCGTCAATCCGCAGTTTAAGCCGGCCTCCGGCCCGGCGCACCAGCACCCATGTCAGGAGAAAGTTGACCGCATTGCCGAGGTGGAGAAAACCACTCGGCGTCGGCGCTATGCGGGATCGGACCGTCATGAGGTCACCGCTCCCCATTCAGAGCATTCCGCGCCTGGACGGCCAAGTCATGCATGGTAAAAGGTTTCTGCAGATAATGCACGTCCGCCTCCAGGCCGCCCTGCTGGGCGATGACATTGGCCGTATAACCTGACATGAACAGGGTCCTGAGCCCCGGACACAACATGTGGAGTTGGTCGGCCAGATCCCGGCCATTCATCTCCGGCATGATGACATCGGTGATCAGCAGATCAATGGCACCGGCCTGTTCCTGTGCCAGGCGGATGGCCTCCTGCGGCGTGGCGGCGCTCAACACGATGTAGCCGAGCCTTTCCAGCAGTGTCCGGCCAAGTTTCAGGATGGCGGCCTCATCTTCCACCAGCAGTACCGTTTCTCCCCGGGCAGGAGGAGGGAGCTCGCCCTTGACCGCCTCAATCATCCTGACATTTTCTTCCTGGCGCGGCAGATACACCCTGAAGGTCGTCCCGCTGCCCGGCTCGCTGTATACATCGATAAAGCCGCCGCTTTGTCTGACAATACCGTAGATTGTCGACAAGCCAAGGCCGGTTCCCTTCCCGATTCCCTTGGTGGTGAAAAAGGGTTCGAACAGATGGGCGAGGATCTCCCTGTCCATGCCGCAGCCGTCGTCGCTGACCGCAAGCAGGACGAATTCACCGGCAACGAAATCAGGGTGCTGGAAGCAAAACGCCTCGTCAATGACCCTGTTCTCGGTCTCGATGGTGACGGTGCCGACACCGGCGATGGCATCCCGGGCATTGACGCAGAGATTGGCGAGAATCTGATCAAGCTGCGCCGGATCGATCCGCACCGGCCATACCGCTGCCGCAGGCTGCCAGATCAGGGTAATGTCCTCACCAATCAGACGGCGCAGCATCTTCAACATGCGCTGGACAGCGTCATTGAGATCGAGCACCATGGGAGCTGCCTTCTGTTTGCGGGCAAAGGCCAGCAATTGCCGGGTGATGTCCGCGGAGCGTTTGGCAGCCTGCAGAATCTCCTGCAAATCGGCATGCAGGGGACTCGACGGTTCAGTCCTGACAAGGGCAAGCTCCGTATAGCCCAGGATGACACTGAGCATGTTATTGTAATCATGGGCCACGCCCCCGGCCAGTCTCCCCACCGCCTCCATCTTTTGCGCCTGCTGAAAACGGGCCGTCAGCTCCAGATGCTCGGTGATATCCCGCTTGACCGACACATAGTTGCGGATCCGTCCTGTTTGGTCAAATACCGGCGAGATCGTTGCCTCTTCAGTATACAAGGTGCCGTCCTTGCGCCTGTTCACCATGCGCCCTTCCCAGCTCGAACCACTGGTGATGGTTGCCCACAACGTCCGGTAGTGCTGGTCATCCTGCTCGCCGCTTTTGAGAATGCGCGGCGTTTTGCCGATCGCCTCCTCCCGGCTGTAGCCGGTTCCCCTTGCAAAGGCCGGGTTGACGTAGCAGATCGTACCGGCCGGATCGGTAATCATGATCATCTCCCCGGCCTGTTCGATGGCGGCGAGCAGCCGTTCCCGTTCCTCGTCGGCCCGTTTGCGGGTGGTGATATCACGGACAATCGCCCACATCCCCTCAGGCTGCCCCGCGCCATCCCGCAGAAGAAAGGAACGAATTTCCACGGGAAAGACGGTGCCGTCCTTTTTGATATACTCTTTTTCGTAGACGTCGGAATATCCCCGTGGCAGAATCTCGACGGCAATAATTTTTTCCTCCAGGGCATGCCACTTTTCCGGGGTCAATTCCTGAAAACGCTTGCCGCGGAGTTCCTCTTCCCCATAGCCGAGCATCTCCAGAAAAGCATTGTTGACAAAGAGTATCTCCCCGGTCATGGAGGTCTGGACAAAGCAGTCCATCATACTCTCGTGCAGGCGTCGATACCCCTCCTCACTCTTGCGCAACGACTCCTGGGTTACCAGTAATTCCTGCCAGCGTTCCACCTCCCGCCTGCGCGCGTGATGCATGATCTCACTGACCAGGACGATCAACAGGCCGTTGCACAGCAGGATCGACCACTGAACGACATCATATATCGTAGCCATGGCGAAACTTCCCACCGGCGGCATGGACCAGGCTGCGGCGCCGGCCCCCAGCACGGTGGCGACCAGTCCAGGCCCGAAGCCTCCCAGGGCAGCGCCGACGATGACGGGCAGCACCAGGATGACCAGCAGGGGGCGATTGGCCAGCGAAACGGCCAGTTCCTCCCGGGCGAACATCGTCATGACAAAGAGAACGATGACAATGAGGTAAAGACTCCAGCGTGGCCAGGCGACAAGACCGGGCTGGCGGTCGGCCACTGTCGTCCAGTCGGTACCGGCGACACCGGACATCCGGCGCAACAGCCAGAAAAGCAGCAGGGAGGAGACAAGAACATACAAAAAACCCTTGAGGATCGAAAGGGCCAGCAGGGTATCATGATCCTGCGCCAAGAGACCGAGAAGGCGATCGGAAAAGAGGATCCACAAGGTGGCGAAGGAGGCATAGAGCAGCACAATCCTGAGAATGGCGTCGGCCGTGATGGTGCGGCCGACGACTCTGTGTTGCGCCGGAGGCGCGAAACGCGGACTCATGGGAACAGATCCCCGCCAGAGGCATGCCGCCCGGCATCAAGCGACGCCGGCTGCATCTTCAGCCGGGATAATGTAGGGTGATTCCCTTCAGGATTCATGTCCATCCCCCCTGACAATGACGTTATCCGATAACCACGGCAACACCCCGCCATCCATTGCCGGACAGCGTCCTGCGGCGGACTGTTCTTTTTTTCTACCCAGCCTGTGGCCGGGCGTCAAGATGAAAAAGGACGATAGGATGCCGTTGATAACGGAAAGTGGTCAGACAGGAAGCGCAGCAGGAGGCGCGCCCCAGGCAGGCCCAACGGGTCGCGAGGTTGTTGACGCGCCCAAAAATTTACGATCAGGACGGATTCACGGCTCGTAAAGACGCGCCATCTCGGCGCTGCAGACGCCTTCGGAACTGTCGTAGAGAAAGAACGGCGGCAACACGGTCAGCTCCTCGCCGCCGTTCTTTACCACCTCGACCAGGGCAAGCCTGCCCTCGCCGCCCGGATAGCTGTAGACGATCCGGAGCCGCTTCGGTTCAAGACGCGCCTCTTTCAGGGCCGTCAGCAGAGCGGCGAGGCGGGCCGCCGGATAGACCAGGGCGGCGCGACCACGGTTTTTCAGGGCATAGGCGGTAGCGGCCACGACTTCGGCCAGGCTCGTCCGCAGTTCATGGCGGGCCACGGCGCTCTCTTCCGAATCATTGATGCGACCGCTGGATGGTCGACCATAGGGCGGATTAACCACCACCCAGTCAAACGTTTCCGGAGCCAGCATCATTCTGATCTCCCGCAGATCCCCTTCCAGCAACGCCAGCCGGTCCGCCATGCCGTTCAACTCGGCATTGCGGCGGATCAGCTCAACAAGGCCGGCTTGCAGTTCCAGGGCGGCAACCCGCACCCCCGGATGGCGGTAACAGAGGATGAGTGACACCACCCCGCAGCCGGCGCCAAGATCGAGGATAACCGCCCCGGGCGCCGGGGTGATGAAGTGGGCAAGCAGGACGGCATCAACGGAAAAACGGTAGCCATCCTCGTGTTGGAGGCAGTGGAGACGACCGTCAAAGAGGGTGTCCGCCGTGATCCGTCGCGCCATGCCGGTCAGTCGACGGATTCTGCCGCGACAATTTTGTTTATGAGCAGACCGGTAAGAATCTTCGGATAAAAATAGGTTGACTTGTGCGGCATGATAAGACGCTCGTCGGCGATCTTTTTTACTTGGCCAACCGGGGTATGATTCATGAGAAAGAGGATCTGACTTCGCTCGTCGGTGGCGGCCGCCTCTTTCACCGCGGTGTCCAGCGCGGTGTCGGGATCGCTGTAATAGGAGATGAGGTTCTCCCGGTCGCAGCGATCATGGTCAAGACAGAGAAGACGTTCGACGATCAGTTCGGAGAGCACCACCACGTCGAGTTCCCGAAGGGCGGCGGGCATGATGTCGCCCACCACCTGCTCCATAATGCCGGGTTTGAGGCTGAGGAGAAAACAGCGGTCCGCCACCGGCTCATACATTCCGAAAACGGTCCGGCCCTGGGGTCGTTCATCCATGCGATCGAGCACCTGCTCCACCAGGCTTTCACGGATGCCGCCCCGGATCTCCTCGATCTCAAAGGAATCGGCCATTTTTGCCACCAGCTCATCCACCGTGATACGACCGGGATAGGCGACCAGGCGGTGGGTTGGCAACACCGACAGGCCGGGATCCTCCATGGGACAGAGATACATCATGATATGATTGTACGGGCTGTCCGGCGCCACCCCCCCCTCCCTTCTCACCATCAGTTCTCGCAATTGCAGGGCGGTGGTATAGCGATGGTGACCATCTGCGATATAAAGCGGCCGATCGGCAAAGGCCTGCCGCACCCAATCGATGGCTTGCTGATCGGTGACCGCCCAAAGGGAATGCAGGCAGCCGTCCTGATCCTCCACCTGGTACAGCGGCGCTGATGGGCAGGCTTTTTCCAGGACGGTCATGATCTCGGCCGTCGGATCGGAATAGAGGGAAAAGATCTGACTGAACTGGGCCTGGCAGGTATCGATCAGCCGCAATCGGTCATCGGTGACGCTGCGAAAGGTTTTTTCATGGGGCTTGACAATGCCCTCGTCAAACTCGGCCAGCCCGACGAGCGCCACCAGACCCTTGCGGATGAAAGTCCGGCCATTGCTCAGACTATAGGTAGTCTGATAGAGGTAGATGGTCGGTGCGGCGTCCCGGATCAGCACTTCTTCGTCCTGCCAGCGACGGAAAAGATCCCGCGCCGCCTCGTAACGGGCGGCGCCAAGGGCGTCGCCGGCGTTCTTGGTCAGGTCGAGCTGGATCATATTATAGGGATTCTTGGCCAGCAGGGCGATTTTCGACTTCTCGTCAATGACGTCGTAAGGAGGCGTCACCACATCCTCCATGCAACGGATCTTGTCGGGGTTGAAACGAAGGCCTCGGAGAGGCGCTATTTTTGCCATGGAACTCTTTCTCCTCGAAACGGAAACTCTTTTACCTTTGCCTTGAAGCGATTTTACGTTTACAGTGCATAGCATATTTTGGGTGATGAGTAAACTCGTTAAATAGCCTGCAGCCCAGCGGCTGCTTTTGAAAAAACACGCACGCAAGGAAAAATTCCCATGTTCGATGTCTTCATAAAAACCCATTTTTCGGCAGGTCACCACCTCCGCAACTATCCCGGCAACTGCGAAAAACCGCACGGCCACAACTGGAACGTCGAGGTGACGGTGCGGGCGGAAAGGCTCGACGAACTAGGGATGGGCATCGATTTCCGCACGGTCAAAAGCGCGGTGAAAAAGGTGATGGAGGATCTCGATCACCGGGATCTCAACGAGCACCCCGCCTTCCGGGAAAAAAACCCGTCGTCGGAAAATCTGGCCGCCCACATCTTCCACGAACTCAAAAACGAACTGAGCTCGGATCGCTACCATCTCCATGCCGTCATGGTCGGTGAGACGGAGAGCACCGGCGTCATTTACCGGGAAAGCGCCGTCTGATTCCATGACCGCTGCCGTCCTTCTGCGGGTCTCCGAACTCTTCTACTCCATCCAGGGGGAATCGACCTATGCCGGCTACCCCTGCGCCTTCATCCGTCTGGCCGGCTGCAACCTGCGCTGCGCATACTGCGACGCCCGCTACACCTACGAAGAAGAGGGGCAGGAGAAACGTCTCGATGAACTGCTCGCCTTTGTCGACACCCACCCCGCCGCCCTGGTGCAGATCACCGGCGGCGAACCGCTGTTACAGGAAGGAATCTACCCGTTGATGGCGGCGCTGCTTCGCCGGCAGCGTCTCGTCCTCCTCGAAACCAACGGCAGCCGCAGCCTGACCCAGGTGCCGACCGGGGTGGTGAAGGTGATGGACCTCAAATGCCCGGAAAGCGGCATGGCCGGCACCACCCTCCCGGATAACTTCCGCCTGCTCACTCCGGCCGATGAGGTCAAATGTGTGGTCAGCTCCCGCGCCGATTACGACTGGGCGGTGGCCGAACTCCGACGTCACTTTCCCGATCTTCGCCAGCCAGGCACACTGCGACAGCGCCCCAAACTGCTCTTTTCACCGGTGGCGGACCGTCTGTCGCTTGCCACCCTGGCCAGCTGGCTGCTCGCTGACGGCCTGTCCCTGCGGCTGCAGGCCCAACTGCACAAGATCCTCTGGCCCACCGAAAGCCGGGGAGTCTGATCCTTCTTTGTTTTTCTTGCCGACCCCGCCCTTGCGCGTATCAGCGCATTTTTTTGGTTGACCGGCCCGGCGGCTTCTGCTATTAATTGAACGTTGTCTTTATTTTTTTCAATCGAATCGCCATATTGAACGTACCTATGCCCAAAGACTCCTTCTGCCGCCGCTCCTTTCTGAAAATGTCCCTGCTGACGGCTGCCGCCCTCTGTACCGGCAGCACCCCAGCCTGGGCCCGACACACCGCCAGAGAAAGAAAGACGGCAGGCCGGCTCCGGCTGCGCAACACCCACACCGGCGAACGATTGGTGGTTACCTACCGTGACCGCTACGGCAATTACGACCAGGGCGCCCTGGACGAGCTGAACTGGCTGCTGCGCTGTCATTACAACAATGAAGTGCATCCCATCGATATCCGCACCATCGAATTTCTCAACAGTCTTCACAAAAATATCCGCGGCGAGCACGAGATCCAGGTTATCTCCGGCTACCGCTCACCGGAATACAATGCCCTGCTGCGCAGCAAAAGCCGCGGCGTGGCCAAACACAGCCTTCATCTGGAAGGCAAGGCCCTTGATATCCGCATCTCCGACGTCCGCCTCTCCACCCTGCGCAAAACCGCCCTCAATCTGCGCATGGGCGGGGTGGGCTACTACCCGAAAAGCGGATTTCTCCACATCGATTCCGGCTCCTTCCGCACCTGGTAATCCGATTTTTCATCCGCGCCATTTTCAGGGGGTTCGCACCAGCGGCACCATGCGTCACCTTTCACCCTTTCTTTTCTGCTGCCTGCTCCCCGTCCTCTTTTTTGCCACTCTCGCCAGGGCCGAGATCTCCACGCTGGATCACAAAGTGGCGGACATCATCAGTCGGCACCTCTCTCCGGTAAACAGCCCTGCGCCCATCACCATCTGCCGCGAATGCGTGTATGACCGGGACGCCTTGCGGGACTTTTACCAGGCCCGCCATTTTCTACCAGCTTGGAGCATCAACAGCAAGATAGGCAAGGCAAGCCGGGATCTCGTTGACACCATTCGCCAATCGGACAGCCACGGGCTGGTGCCGGAGCATTACCATCTGCTGGCCATCGAAACCATGCTGGCCACTCTGGCAGACGCCCCATCCATCGAACAGCTCGCCTCCCTGGATCTCCTGCTCACCGATGCCTTTCTCGTCCTTGGTTCCCATTTTTTCAAAGGCCGCATCAACCCGGCAACTATCGACCCCGAATGGCAGGTGCGGCGAGACAACGGCGATCTACCGCAGATCCTGCGCCTGGCCCTGGCCAACGGCAATGTAAAGAACGCGTTGGAGGAGCTGCTGCCCAAAAATCAGATCTACGCCGGCTTGCGCTGGGCCCTGGCCCGTTACCGGCAGATTGCGGCAGCCGGGGAGTGGCCCTCCATCCCGGCAGGACCGAAGCTGGTGAGTGGCGACAACGGGCCACGGGTGGCCGCCCTCCGTCGCCGTCTGGCGGCGGAAGATGAGACGATCACCCCGGAAGGAGATATCTTTGATGGCGGACTCGCCGCGGCAGTGCGCGGTTTCCAGACCAGACACGGACTCGACCCCGACGCGGTGGTGGGCCGCAACACCTTGGCCGCCCTCAACATCGGGGTGACGGAACGACTGCACCAGATCGAACTCAACCTGGAGCGGTGGCGCTGGATGCCACGCGAATTGGGGGGGCGTCACATCATCGTCAATATCGCCGGGTTTGAGCTGACCTTGGTGGAAAACGACAAACCGGTCCTGCCCATGCGGGTGGTGGTGGGCAAACCCTATCGCCGCACCCCGGTGTTCAGCGGCACCATCTCGACCATCGTCCTCAATCCGACCTGGGAGGTGCCGGCCTCCATTGCCGCCCAGGACCTGCTCCCCAAGATCAAGAAGGACCCGGGTTTTCTCGCCGAGAACGGCTATCGCCTGTTCCGGGGCTGGGATTCGGGCTCAGAAGAGGTCAATCCGGCAACGGTCAACTGGCGGGCAGTGCGCGACAACACCTTTCCTTACCGGTTGCGCCAGGAACCGGGGCCGCTCAATGCCCTGGGACGGGTCAAGTTTCTCTTTCCTAATCCCCACGACGTCTATCTGCACGATACCCCGTCCCGCGCCCTGTTCAGCAAGGACATGCGCACCTTCAGCTCCGGCTGCATCAGACTGGAAAAGCCGCAGGAGCTGGCCCTCCACCTCCTGCGCGGCACGCCGTTGGCTGACCGGGCGGCTCTCGACGCGGCCCTGGCCACAGGCAAAACCCAGACAATCCGGTTGAGCGAGAAGGTACAGGTTCACCTTCTTTACTGGACCGCCTGGGCAGGAGATGACGACACGGTTCACTTCCGCGGCGACATTTACGGCCGTGACCAACTACTGGCTCAGGCCATGCGGCAGCCGCCGCCGGGCGCAGCCGATCCGATTGCCCCGAAAAAATCGTAAATCCCCGCCCGTCTCGGATTGTGTCAGCCGCGCAGGGTGGCAAGCAGGCGGCGCGGGCAGAGCAGCAGCTCCAATCCATCCCGCACGTCAATTACCGCGAGATGTGCCGCCCGCAACGCTGCGGTCGCCGCGCCCTCTCGTTGGATGACGGCAATGGCGAGCCCCGCCTCGGCCAGCATCAGCCGGTCGTTACGGCCATTGCCGATACAGACCCCCTCGCCGGCGCCCAGACTCCGCGCATAATTGGCCTTGGCCATTGCCTCATCCGTTTCCGCCCCGGCAAGAACATGAATGATACAGAGTGTCCCGGCAAGGGCGCGCGCCACGGTGCCGAAGGTGTCGGCGGTGATGATATGGATATCGAGCCGACCGGAGATCCGGTCAAGCAACGGGACGACGCCATCCAACAGTCGGCCGTCGAGGGCCAGGGTGCCGTTGTAGTCACAGACCAGGTGACGCAGGCGCAATTCGCCGAAACCCGGCACCGACAGCTCGATCATGACCTCACCCGCAGTTTCCCGTCCGCCAGTTCGACGACGGCGTCGGCAATTCTCTTCACCTGATCGAGATAATGGGAGACAAGGAGAATGGTGCAGCTCTCCTTCAGTTCGATGAGTACTCGTTCGATCACTCCGGCGGCCCGCTGGTCCAAGGAAGAAGTTGGCTCATCGAGCAGCAGCACCTCGGGCCGGAGGATGAGCGCCCGGGCGATGCACAGCCGTTGCTGCTGGCCGCCGGACAGCTCCAGGGCCGGGGCATGCAACCGGTGCCCTACCTCCTTCCACAGTCCCACTCGACGCAATGCCTCCTCCACCCTGGAACGAACCATTTTCTGTTCCACCCCGCCCAACAGCAGTAAAGGAAAGGCGACATTCTTGCCAATGCTCATCGGCAGGGGGTTGGGGGTCTGGAAGACCATGCCCACTTGGCGGCGTAGGGTGGTGAGCGGATAGTCCCGCCGGTAGATATCCTGAAAATGATTGTCAAAATTGATTTCAACGCGACCGCGCAGGCGACAGCCGGGAATGGTTTCCCAGAGACGGTTCAGAGTCAGCAAAAAGGTGGATTTGCCGGAACCGGATGGCCCGACAATGGCGGTGATCCGTCTTTCGGCGAAGACCGCGTTTGCCTCCCGGAGAATAACCCTGTCGTTATAGGAAAAGGAGAGCCCCGTTGTCCGGATCTTGATCATGTCGTCCATCACCGTGCTATATCCTGGCAAAGGCCTGCCAGACAACCCTTTTTCTGACTGCAACGGCCAGAAGAAAGAGGAAGAGACAGACAAGGAGAAGCAACAACGCCGCGCCGTAGCCCGTTGCCAGCTCCTGCTGATCGGCATACTGCGACGAGATGTAATAGATATAAAAGGGCAGGGCCTCATAATGAGAGAGCAAGGAGCGAGGCATGCCGGCCGAGGCGACCGCCCCGGTCAGCATGATCACCGCCGTGTCCTCGGCGCAGCGGCCGATGGCAAGAATGACGCCGCTGAAAATGGAAGGGAACGCCCGCGGCAACAGGACATGGAGGATATTTTGCAAGCGGCTGGCGCCAAGGGAAAGGGCCGTCATCCGGATGGCGGCGGGCAGTCCCTCCAGGGACGCCTGGGTGGCGCGAACCAGATAGGGTAGCACGAGAACGGCAAGGGACAGGCTTGAAATGAGCAGACAGGGCTGGATGCGACCGGGAAATTTTTTATTGAGGAAAACGGCAACGGAGAAACCGAACAACCCGACAACAATGGACGGCAGCCCGGCCATGATATCAAAGAAGAGATTAATCACCGCCCTGCCGGCGGGCCCGGCATACTCCGCCAGATAGATGCCTGCCGCCACGCCGACCGGAATCGCCCAGCAGACGGAAAGGATGACAAGAAAAAAGGTGCCGGCCATCGCGGGGAAAAGACCGTCAAGGACATGACGATTCATGAGCAGGGCGTCGAGGGGCGGAGTGGAGCCGAAGACAAGGGAGAGACGCAGACTGCCCCAGCCGCGCACCAACAGATAGCCGATGACGACCAACACCGCGCAGAGGAGGATGATGCCGCACAACCAGGAAAAAAACGGCAGGGTTAGCTCAACAAGGCGCCTCATCGCCATCGCCGCGCCTGCCAGCTCCCCAACAGCCGGATCGTTATCACCAGCATGGTGGTGCAAAGATAGAGAAAAAGGCCGCAGGCGAAAATCGCCTTAAACTCGAGGCTCTGATAATCGGCGGCAAATACCAAGGCAATATGGGCGGTGAGGGAGCGGACCGAGTCAAGAAGCGAGGAGGGCATCTGCGCGGCATTGCCGGCGATCATCAGGGCAATGAGGGTATCACCCAGGGCTCGACCCAGCCCGAGGGTCATGCCGACGAGCATGCCCGGCCAGCAGGCGGGCAGGGTGACATAAAGAAAACGCTGGATCTCGGTGCCTCCGAGGGCCAGGACCGCCTGCCCCTGGCACGAGGGAACACGATCAAAGCTGTCGGCAAAGAGCAGAATCATGGTGGGCGAAACAAGCAGGGTCATGAGCAGGGCGGCGGAAAGCATGCACATGCCGGAACCGACGGCAAACATCTGCCGCACCAGGGGCACCAGCAGAAAGATACCGACAAACCCGTAGATGACCGTGGGAATGCCGGTCATCATCTCCACCGTTCGGCGCAGCAGCCGACCCGTCGTCCCTCCCCGGCCGGTCACGCTGATCACCAGTGCGCAGCCAAAGCTCAGGGGCGCGGCGAAAATCATGGTCAGCAGGGAAATTGTCAGCGAGCCGGCAATCATCGGCGCGATGCCGAAACGTCCCTGGCGGGGAGCCCAGGGTTCGGTAAGCAACGCGAGAAATCGGCCTTCCGTCAGTAGCGGCAGGCCAAAGGTCAGGAGAAAGACAAGGATGGCAGCGCTGACCAGGACACTGATCAGCGCCGACAGACAGAAGAAAATCTCAGCCGACCGCTCCCACCGCCTCCTCATTTGACCGGAACAAAGCCGTTTTCCGCGACAATGGCCTGCCCTTCCTCGCCCAAAAGGTAATCAAGGAATTTTTTCACCAGACCAGCTGGCTGCCCCTTGGTGTTGCTAAACAGCCCTCGGGCAATGGCATAGGAGCCGTCCTTGACGCTCGTCATGGTTGGCGCCACCCCGTCAAAGGCCACCGCCGCCACCGATTGATCGATATGGCCCACCGACACATAACCGACGCCATGGGGATCCTGGGAAATCGCCGCTTTCATGGCGCCGTTAGAGACCACCACATTGGCGCTGCCGGCAACATCACCCTTTTTTAGTCCCTTTTCCCAAAACACCTCGCGGGTGCCGCTCGACTCGTCACGGGTATAGAGGTTGATGCGGCCGTCCTTGCCGCCCACCTCGCTCCAATTGGTGACCGTACCGGCGAAAATTCCCCTGACCTGATCCGGGCTGAGGGAACGGACTGTGTTGGCCGGATTGACGATAATGCCGACCCCGTCCAATGCCCATTTGCACAGGACCAGGTCGTATTGGTCGATCTCCTTGTCTGTCGGTTTGCGGCCGGAGTTGCCGATATCGACCAGTCCCTCGCCCACCTGCTTGATGCCGACCCCGGAGCCGCCGCCGGCGATGCTGATGCGAATGTCCGGATTGCGCCCCATGATACGGGCCGCGGCCTCCTTCATCACCGGGATATGGGCCGTGCCGCCGGCGATCCTGATCTCGCCCTTCTCTCCGTTGAACACATCAAGGGACGCTCCCCCCCATGCCGCGGCGGAGCACAGCAGCATCAGGGCTACCGCTCCAAACATCATCCACACTCGTCGCTTCATCGCTCTCCTCCAACATTTTTTCGCAATTCCAGTGAATCACTGTACCATTCCGATCATTTTTTCTTTACGATAGATTTCGCCGACAGCGCAACAAGGAAATATCTATCTATCAGTCGCAGGGTATTGCCGAATACTATTGAGGAGGAGCGGATAAGATCAGCTACTGACAACAAGCTGTTCGTCGAAAACTGGATCAATACGACGGAAGACGATTTTGCGAAAAAAATCAATGGTATCCAGACGGCGGCTCAACATGCGCACCTGTTCCCTCACCATGCCGGTCATGGGGATGCGGGTGATGGCCATCTTGTATTCGATATTGGAGGCATAGCGGCTGTCAAGATACCAGGCGTAAATAAGCCCCATCAGCATGCCGGGCGGGGTGAAACCTTCGGTGCCGCTGATGAGACGGGTGTAGAGGAGCGGTTCGGAGGTGGTCAGGTTCATCCGTACGAGATGGAGAAAACGATGCAGCTCCGCCGGGGAGAAAAAACAACGCCTCTCCCCCTCCGGCCGCAAAGTGAGGCGATAAACCTTGCCTAAGGGAACGCCATCCTGGACCACCGGCCGCATCTCCTTTGCCGCCGCATAATTACCGAGCAGCGACTGCCCGAGGGCAACCAGAAAAGAATTTTCAAAACGGGCAGGATCCTCCAGACCATCCTGGCGGATCTTGATCAATCCGTCCTCCGGATCGTAGTAGGAAAAGATACTGTCCCACTTCATACTGCGCTGCCAACCGTTCTCACCGACCAGGACAACGCCCCGCACCAGGTCGAGATGATCCGGCAGGATATCGCCGTGCCGCCAGAAGATGTCCCCCAGTTCGCCGCGCAGTGCTGACGGGCACTCCCAGCCGGCCAGCCGTTCGCTGAAGAGACGACGACGGCGGTCCGGGGTGAGATGATCCGGCCGCACCGAAGCGCCGAGTCGGAAGGCGGGCGGCAGCTGCACAGTGATCTCCCGGGAAATATGGTCGCGCACTGGCCACATGATGGCGATCGCCCGGGCCAGATTGGCCGGGTCGTGCTGCACCTTGCGCTCCTTGAGGGCCGCTTCGGAGAAGATGCGCGCCTCGACCGGGGCGAACCCCATCTGCCAGACCCGACCCCGGTCGAGATAGATGGGAACCTTGTCCTCCACCGCGTAATTCTGCAGAATGCTGCCCGGGATATCCTGGAGACCGAGCAGCATGACCTGGTCAAAGAGACCGCGCACCCCGCCGGGGATGTTGCGGTGATAGGCGGTGATGAGATCGGAGACGTAAAAACGACGGCGCGGATCCTCGAGGACGAGATCGGTCTCCCCCTTCTGGATCCAGAGATTGGCGACGAGAATCTTGAGAGCCCGTTCATTGTTCCGCACCGCATCGGCCAGACCCGGCACCTGGAGGATGGGGATGATGCTGGTGTAGAGACTGCCCGGCGCCAGGACAATGATATCGGCCCTCGCAATGGCGGCAAGAACCGGCGCAGACACCGTCGGCTCGGCGGCGAATTCGACAAAGACCCGGTTGATGGCGGTATTGCGCCGCGCACTGGCCGTCTTGTTCTCGCCGCTCACCACCACCCCGTTGCTGTAGAGCACCCGCAGGCCGGCCGGGGTGGTGGTGCAGGGCAGCACCGCTCCGGGACCGCAACCGATCAGCTGCCCAAGCCAGTCAATCCCGGCCAGCAGTTCGGTGGAACTGACCTGCAACCCTGCCGCCACCTGCCGATAAATCGCAGCGACCAAGAGCAGATTGCCCAGACAGTGAGGCCGCCGGAGCAGGGGTCGTAATCGCAGGTCGGTAAAGAGGAGATCAAGCAGCTCCAGCAAACCGCCGGCCAGGGGCAGCGGCAGGCCATCGAGGGAGAAACCACCGGCGGCGAGCAGACCGGCGACACTCTCCGGCTCCTCGTTGAAGCGGTAATTGAAGAGCCGATGGAGGCTTCCGGCCGTCTGCCGGCACTCCGTCCCGTCAAGCCCGTAAGTGTCGCGCAGAACCCGTTCCCGTACGGCGGAGAGCATGACATGGCGGATATCGCCCAAGGCGATAAGGGGCAGATCTTTCAGCAGCTCGCCGGTGGAGCCGCCGTCGTCGGTGACGCAGACAACGGCGGTGGTATGGGGAAAGAGCTCCTTCATCCCCTGAAAGGGGTTTGCAGCCCAGCCAGGGCCGCGGCTGTCGCCGCCGATGACATTGGACAGGCCGGACCCGCCGCCGAGGACGACAACCCGCAGTCCCGCGGTATCGACCCGGCGCAGCTCGGCGGCCAGTTCCTCGAAGACAGCGGTGACCGGGGGCGGAGCGGGCGGCGGGCCGACGAGGACGATCTCGATCAGCTTTTCCACCAGATTGCGGCGCGGCACGAGATCAAAAGGGAGCAGCTTGCTCCGTTCGAGCTGCCGCAAACGGGCTATGACCGGATCATCCTTGCCGCGCGTTGCCATCCCTTTTTCCGCTCCTGTTCACAAAACCGCAAACCGCCCAGCATCCCTTCACAGGCCGGTGGCCGCCATCTGTTTGCGTACCGCCACCTCGGACTGGGCAAGGGCGTCCTTCTCGTCCTCGGTCAGCTCAAACTCGATGATCCGTTCGACCCCGCCGGCGCCGAGCACCACCGGCACACCAAGGAAGCAGCCGGAAAATCCGAACTCACCCTCCACATAGGCGGCGCAGGGCAGCACCCGCTTGCTGTCGGTGAGGATGGCCTCGGCCATCTCCACCGAGGCCAACCCCGGAGTGTAAAAGGCGGAGCCGGTCTTGAGATGGTTGACGATCTCCGCCCCACCGTGCTGGGTGCGGCTGACAATGGCGCGCAGTTCCTCGTCGGAGAGCAGATCGGTCACCGGAATACCGGCGACATTGGCCAACCGCACCAGCGGCAGCATGTTGTCACCGTGGATGCCCATGACCATGGCATTGACATCGCGGGGGGCAACCTGCAGGGCCTCGGCCAGAAAGGTGCGGTAGCGGGCCGAATCGAGGACGCCGGCCATCCCCACCACCCGGTTTTTCGGGAATTTCGAGACCTTGTAGGCGGTGTAGACCATGGCGTCGATGGGATTGGTGACGACAATGAGCACGCAATCGGGTGAATAAGCCGCCGCCTGCTCTGCGCATGATGTGACGATGGCCACGTTCTTGGCGAGCAGATCGTCGCGAGACATCCCGGGCTTGCGGGCGAGGCCGGCGGTGATGATGACGACATCCGAGCCGGCGGAGTCGGCATAGTCATTGGAACCGATGATCCGACCGGAAAAACCGTCCACCGGTCCGGCCTGAAGCAGATCGAGGGCCTTGCCCTGGGGAACGCCCTCCACCACGTCAAGCAGGACGATATCACCGAGCCGGCGGCTTGCCGCCCAGTGGGCCGCGGTGGCGCCGACATTGCCGGCACCGATGATGGTTATCTTTTTCCTCATTCTCTCTCCTCATTCAATAAAAATTCATAAAACATCAAGAAACCAGGGAGCAGACGGCGAGCCCAGAGGAATCTTTGCCAAAACCAGTTCACTCTGCCCTCTTCGTGCGCTCCGTGATAAAAAAAATCACCGCTGACAGCCAGCCATCATCTGTTCCACCCGTTCGAGATCCTTCTGGGTATCCACCTCGACGGAGTCGTGTTCGGTGAGCACCACCTTGATCCGGTAGCCGAATTCAAGGGCGCGCAGCTGTTCGAGTTTTTCGAAACGCTCCCACTCCCCTTCCGGCAGGCCGACAAAGGTGAGGAGAAAGCCCTTCCGATAGGCGTAAAAGCCGAGGTGCTTATAGTAGGTGGGCGGCGGCGGATTCTGCGGGTCACGCTGAAAGGGGATCGACGCCCGGGAGAAGTAGAGGGCCATGCCGTTGCGGTCAAAAACCGTCTTGACATGGTTGGGATCGTCGATCTCCTCCGGCCGGATGATCCTGTAGATCAGGGTCGCCATCGGCAGGGCCGGATCGTCGAGCAGGGGCCGGGCCACCTGCTCCACCACCTCGGCCGGGAAAAGCGGCTGATCGCCCTGGATATTAACGACCACGTCCTGCTCCGGGATGTCCATAATAGAGACCGCCTCGGCCAGCCGATCGGTGCCGGAGACGTGCTCGCGCAGGGTCATCACCGCCTCGCCGCCGAAGGAGCGGACACAGTCGGCGATCCGCTCGTCATCGGTGGCCACCGCCACCCGGGAAAGCAGCGGCACGGCGGCGGCCCGCTCGTAGACGTGCTGGATCATCGGCTTGCCCTGGATTTTTGCTAAGGGTTTTCCCTCAAAGCGGTTAGAATAGTAACGGGCCGGAATGACGGCCACCACCTTTGGTTCTGATTTATGCTGTAAATCCATGTACTTTTACCTTTATCCCGGCAATTGACACAAACAGATGGACACCCCGACCCGCATCAGTATGGTCTGCGACGATCCGGAGCTTCGGCCGCGGGCGGAAGCATTGGCGGCCCGGCTGGGACTCGCCCTGGATCCGGCCAAACCGACCGGCGCGGAGCTGCTTTTGGCGATGACCGGCAACCACCTGGAGTTGCGCTGGGCCGATCCGCGCGCCAAAGAAACCGTCCGGGTCGATTTTTCCTCCGGCCCCCTTCGCTACCGGCTGCGCTGCGGCGGCGGCCGCAAACAGCCCCTGGCCCGGGCGGTTGGCCTCAAGGCCAACCGCTGTCCCCTGGTCGTCGACGCCACCGCCGGGCTGGGCCGCGACGGCTTTATCCTCGCCAGCCTCGGCTGCCGGGTGATGATGATGGAACGTTCGCCGCTCCTCGCCGCCCTGCTGGAAGACGGGCTCGAACGGGCCACCCGGCAAGCCGAACTTGCCCCCATCATCGCCCGCATCAGCCTGACCACGGCCGACTGCCTGGCGTTGCCGCCTTTTACCCCGGCGCCGGACGTCATCTATCTCGACCCCATGTACCCGCACCGCAGCAAAAGCGCCCTGGTCAAAAAGGAGATGCGCCTTGTCCGCGCCCTGGTGGGCGACGACAGCGACGCATCACAACTGCTCGACTGGGCTCTGCTGCATCCCGGCAGCCGGGTGGTGGTCAAACGCCCCAAAGGGGCGGAAAAGCTCGGGTCACGCCCCCCCTCCACCGTCATCAGCAGCACCAACAGCCGCTTTGACATCTATCTGCCGGCGTCAAACGTTTTGATCGTGTGAACGATGAAGGGTTCAAGCGTTTGAACGTTGCAACGCTGCAATACGCCTGTTACACCGCGGCCGCCTTCTTCAGTGCCGCGCCCATCTGGGCGAGCCGCTCATCGGTCAGCAGGACCGGAACCTGATAGACGAGCAGGCGGTCCATCAGGGCGGCGGAGGCGGGCAGGGCATCCTTGTCGTAGACCACCCGGCGCTTGCCATCCAAACCGCTGAAGGGCCATCCCGATCTGGCCAGGGTGGCGCCGGCCAGCAGGTGTTCCCACTTCGGATAGAAATGCCAGGTATTGGCGCCAAAGGCGATGGCGCCGGCGCCGTTGTCGGCCAGCACCCTGTTCACCGCCCTCGCCCGCTCGGCGTCCGTCAGAAAGAAGCCGATAAAGGTGGCGGAGTCTCCCTCTTCATCAAGAATGGTGCGGAAGGTGACGCCGGGGATCCGGGCAATCGCCTCTTTCAGGGCTGCCTTGTTTTTCCGCTGGCGGCTGATCATGTCATCGAGCTTGGCCAGCTGAGCGAGACCGATCGCCCCTTGCAGTTCCATCATCCGGTAGTTGAAGCCGATGAAACTGCGGCCCTCGCCGCCCCGCGCTCCCGGATTAGGGACATGATCGTGGCCATGGTCATGGTATTCGGACATGTTCCGCCACAGCTTCTCATCATCGGTGATGATCATGCCGCCCTCGCCGGTGGTCATGGTCTTGACCGGATCAAAGGAGAAGGTGCCGCAGGCGCCGAAGCTGCCGAGCCGCTTGCCCTCCAGGGTGGCGCCGGCCGCCTGGGCGGTGTCCTCCAGCACCGGGATGCCGTGTTTGTCGGCAATGGCCTTGATCTCCCTGATGCGCGCCGGGGCGCCCAGCATGTGGACCGGGATGACACAGCGGGTCCGCGGGGTGATCTTTTTTTCCAGATCACGGGGGTCCATGTTGAGGGTATCGTCCACCTCGGCAAAGACCGGCACCGCGCCGACGTCGAAGATCGCCTCCCAGGTGGCGACAAAGGTGAAGCACTGGGTGATGACCTCGTCCCCCGGCCCGACGCCGAGCGCTGCCAGCGCCACCTTGAGCGCCGCGGTGCCGGAGGTGACTGCCTGGGCATGCTTTACTCCGCAGTAGGCGGCAAAGCGCTCCTCGAAGGTGCGCACCTTGTAGATGCCCTTGCGCTGCTGGGGGAACTCGTAACGAAAGAGGACACCCGTGTCAAGCACCTCCATGATCTCCCTCTTCTCTTCCTCGCCAAACACCTCAAAACCCGGCATGCTCTTTCTCCCATTATTGGTTCAATTGGCCTGATTGGTCCAATTGGTCGCACTGGCCTGATCGGTCTTATTGCCTTGCTTGGTTGAAGACCAACACGACCAATTGGACCGGTAAGACCAATCAACCAGACTTACCAGCCCTTGTGGGCAACCTCATAAACCCGGATCACATCATCGAGACTCGGCCGACGCGGGTTGTTCTCCACCGGCCGGGTGACGGTCAGGGCAATCTCGGCCATCTTCGGGATTTTGTCCGCCGGGACGCCGATGGCATCGAGAGTCGCCGGAATCTCCACATCCTGGTTGAGTTCATAGACCGCCTCCACCGCGGTGCGGGCCGCGTCGCGCAGAGAGAGGTCGGCCACGTCGTAGCCCATTACCTCGGCGATGCGGGCGAACTTGTCCGGGTTACCGATAATGTTGTAGTCGACGACATAGGGCAGCAGCACGGCATTGGCCAGCCCGTGGGGAATGCCGAACATACCGCCCAGGGGATAGGCCATGGCATGGACCAGGCCGACGCCGGCGGTGGCCAGTGCCTTGCCGCCGAGCAGACTGCCCATCATCATGGCGGAACGGGCCTCGATATTGGCGCCGTTGGCAAAGGCCATGGCCAGATTGGCGCTGATCAGGCTCATCGCCTCCAGGGCGTACATGTCGGAAATGGGGTGGGCCTGAGTGGAGACAAAGGCCTCCAGGGCGTGGGTAAAGGCGTCGATGCCCGGCGCGGCGGTGACGTGCGGCGGCAGGGTCAGGGTCAGGGCTGGATCAAGCACCGCCATTTCGGGATAGAGCGGATCGCCGTTCATGCCGCCCTTGCTCTTCGTTTTCTCGTTGATGAACACCGCGGTGAAGGTCACCTCGGCGCCGGTGCCGGCCGTGGTCGGCACCATGATCTTCGGGACGCCGGGTTTGGTGATCTTGCCAAGGCCGAGATAGTCAACCGCCTTGCCGCCGTTGGTCAGCAGGATGCTCACCGCTTTGGCCACATCCATGGCCGAGCCGCCGCCGGCTCCGATGACGCAGTCGCATTTGGCCTTGCCGGCGATTTTCGCCCCCTCGTCGGCCAGCTTCAGACCCGGCTCCGGGTCAACATGGTCGAAGAGCACATATTTCACCCCGGCACCATCGAGCGGCGCGACGATTTTTTCCAGTAACCCGACCTCTTGCAGGCTCGGATCAACCACCAGCATCACCTTGGTGCCGCCGACATCGGCGACGGCCTGGGCCAGATCGTCAATCACCCCGACCCCGAAACGAATGCGGGTCGGCTGGGTCACGGTAAATTTTTTTGTCGTCATCACGGCTCCTTCCTGGGCAGGAAACAATTATTCTTTTGCGTCCGCAGCAGCTTTCGGGTTAGATAGGGAGAACAGGCGCCACCCCGGCCCGCCTCTGACAAGGGCGCATAGTACCGTAGCGCCGCGAACCTTAGCAACTAAAATCATGGACTATCAGCTGTCGCGCTCTGAAAAAAAACGGCGGGTCAAAAACATCGAGGCCCTGGCCGTCGAACTGGTGGAACTCTCGCCCCAGGACATCAACCGGTTACCCTGCGACGACTTCCTCAAGGGAGAAATCCTGGCCGCCCGGCCATTGAAAACCGGGGCCAGGAAACGGCAGATCAAGTTTCTGGCAAAAAACCTCCGTGAACTCGACGACAGCGGGCCGCTCTTTGCCTTCATGGAGGAACAGAAGGGCTCCCGGCTCAAACACAAAAAAGAGTTTCATGAGCTGGAGAACCTGCGCGACACCATCATCAACGAGGCCATTGCCGCCGCCGAAAACACTGACGAGGAGGAGGACGCCGGTTCCTGGCCCAGCCCGGCCATCACCGCCGCGGCCACCCACTTTCCCGATCTCGACACCGATGCGGTGCGGCTCGCCGCCTGGCGCTATACCCGCAACCGCAGCGCAGTACTGAGCCGGGAGATCTTCCGCCTGCTGAAGGCAGCGGCGGAACGGCAAAAATGGCAGAAGGGCTGACAGCTCTCACGCCTGTCCCTTTGGACAGGAACACCCAGGAGACATCCCCATGGACTACCGCAGCGGCACCATCGGCAGAGTGCTCGCCATCCGCTTTGACGACGGCGATGACCTGCTCGCCGGCCTGACCGACATCGTGAAAAAGGAAAACATCCGCAACGCCTGGTTTCAGATCATCGGCGGCATCCGTGAGATCGATCTCGTCACCGGCCCGCGCGAACCGGTCATGCCGCCCGAACCGGTCTGGCGCGAAGTGCGCGACGCCCGCGAGACCCTGGGCAGCGGCAGTATCTTCCGCGATGAAGACGACGAGCCGAAAATCCACCTGCATGCGGCGCTCGGCCACCACGGCGATACCGTCACCGGCTGCCTGCGCAAGGGCAGCAGAACCTATTTGCTGCTTGAAGTCATCCTCTTTGAAATCAGCGGCTTTGCCGCCAGCCGTCCCTGGTCCGTTGCCAAGGGCTTCAACATCCTCACCTTCTCCTGACAGACTCCATGCCAGCAAAAATCGACGAGGTCATCGCTTACGAGATCAAGAGAGACATGGCCGACCGCTACTTCGGCTTCCGCAAGCTGATCGAAGAGGACACGCTTGACCTGGAAAACGAGATCAGGATGCAGTCCTTCATCCTGGAGAAACGGATCAGCTTTGACCTGATCCGCATCTACATCATCCTCAAGAAGGAGGAGTTGATCGATCGTTTTCTCTCCCTCACCACCTTTGAAAAAAACCAGTTCTACGACCCCTTTTTCGCCGAATCACACACCATCCGGACGCGGGTCTTCGAGGGCATCCAGGTGCATGGCCTGACCCGGCGCGGCCGATTCACGAACCTCCTGCTCGACTGCTACGACCGCCTCGAATTCCACACCCGCCAGTACCGGCAGAAATTTGCCGAACTGAAAGAGGCCAACCAGAATCTTGCCGAGGAGATCGAACTCTTCCACATGCAGAACGATCTCGGCTCCATGCTCGGTTTTCTCCGCTCCCTCGGCGGCCCGAAAAAAGTGGGGAGCATGGAAGGCGGCATGGAGATCGGCATCGCCCAGACCCTGGAGAAGAAAATGGCCATCGCCGCGCCGGTACCCATCGAGCACCATCTGCCGGTCATCGAACCGCTGCCGGCGGCTGACACCATCACCTCCACCCTGAAAAAACTGGCGGAGGAGGCCTATCGGCTGCACGACGAGGAGAGCCTGGAATTTCTCACCAGCAAGAAAAAACCGGCGGCACGATGACCGCCTCCATGTTCGCCTACCAGAAGACCGGCCGCTATTTCGCCCAGATCGCCCGGGGCCTCGAACCCGAGGGCGCCGCGGAACTGACCGCCCTCGGCGGCGACGATGTCAAGACCGCCTTCATGGGGGTCTACTTCTCCGCCGATTCGGCCACCCTCTACCGGGCCAACTATCTGTCTCGGCTCTGCACCCGCATTCTCGCCCCGCTCCTCACCTTTGATTGCCACAGCACCAAATACCTCTACCAGACGGCGCGCAAGATCGACTGGCATCTGCTCCTCTCCGAACGTCAGACCTTTGCCGTCAAGGCCTCGGTGGCGGCAAGCGCCATCAAACACTCGCGCTATGCCGCCCTCTGCCTGAAAGATGCGGTGGTCGACCATTTCCGCGACCGCTGCGGCATCAGACCGAACATCGACACCACTCAACCCGACCTCTGGCTCAACCTGCGCATCGACCGCAACAAGGCGACGATCAGCGTCGACACCTCGGGCGGCTCCCTGCACCGGCGCGGTTACCGCAAAGAAAGCGTCGAGGCGCCGATGCAGGAAACCCTGGCCGCGGCCATCATCTCCTTAAGCGGCTGGAACGGAGAGATGCCGCTCCTCGACCCCCTGTGCGGCTCCGGCACCCTCCTCTGCGAGGCGCTGATCCACCACTGCCGCATTCCAGCGGGCTTTCTGCGCCGGCGCTTCGGATTTGAGAGCCTGCCGGACTTTGACGCCGGCCTCTGGCAGCAGGTAAAAAGCGAGGCCAACGCCGCCATCCGCCGGCCCGCCAAAGGGCTGCTTGCCGGCAGCGACATGGACCCGGCGGCGGTAAAGGCGGCCAGGGCCAACCTCAGTCTCCTGCCCCACGGCGACACGGTGCCCATTGCCGTCCGCGACTTCCGCCAGATCCGGCTTACCCAGCAAAGCGTGCTCGTCACCAATCCGCCCTACGGCATCCGCCTGCACGACAAAAAGGACGGAGGACGCCTGCTGCGCGATCTCGGCGCCTACATCCGCCGGGAATCCCTCCTCATCGCCGCCTTTCTCTATCTCGGCGCCGCTGAGCTGACCGGCCAGCTCGGCGGCAAACCGCTCTGGCAGAAAACCCTCTTCAACGGGGGCCTGGAGGGCCGGCTGCTCTGCCTGAAAAAGGCATGACTTTCCATCGTCTCCAGCCGACCTCTCCCTTACCTCCTCATGTATTTTTCTTGCGTATTTGTCCGGGGAGGGGCATGCTGACTCCAGCTTTTACAATTTATGGATAACACGTGAGGAGACACGTCTGGAGACATGGAACATTTCATTGCATATCACAGCGTCAGGAGAATGGGCTATCGCCTGAAAGCGACATCAACATCTCTCGGCTTTCTCAGTAAAAAAATTGGCCTTCTCAAAAAAGCGATCGGAAACAAGGTTTGGCTTGTTCAAGGTGAACCCGATGGAAAAAAAACGACATACACCCTTTGGGGCGCCTTCATTCCCGACAGTATCACTTCAGAATCTCCATCCTCAGATGTCTATCTGATAGACGGCCCCCAGGTTGTGGAGTTTGATCCCCCTTTGATTTTGAATCAGCTTGACTGGTTCCCGATGTTGCTGAAATCGCAGAGCCATTTCAGCTTGGGATTCAATCGCATAAACGAAGAAACACTTGTCCAATCCCTTCTTGCTTTAGAGACAAAAGACGATCAGCCTGCTTTGTCCAGCGATCTTCCTGATATTGATTTTTGCGCCTCTGCCAAGGAAGGAACAGTTCGTCTTGTCTCTCATCTTCGTCGGGAGAGAAATCCTAATCTCGTGAATGAGAAAAAAGCTGCCGTGCTAAGTGCTCAGGGCAATCTTTCTTGTGAAGTTTGCGGCTTTGACTTTACCGTAACCTATGGCCGCCTTGGTGAGGGTTTTTGCGAAATCCACCATCTCAAACCACTTGCCGCGACTAACGGCACCGTCACAACAGCGCTTACCGATCTTGCGGTTCTTTGCTCAAACTGCCATCGCATCATTCATCGCTCAGCACCCATGCTTTCTGTTGCAGAACTGTCCGAGGTGGTGCGTGATAGCCAACGCAATCGATAGAGGCAATCAGAAACAAGGGCCACAAGAAACATAGGGTCTTGAAAAATCGAAAAAATCACATCAGACACGACTGTCACGATGGGCACGATACAGCCGTGCCACCCTGTCTGGAAAAAACTGGGAGTATGCCGCCCGGACAAACAGCACAAGCGCCTCGCCCATGGCAATCTGTCTGCCATCAATTGCGCCGATGACGCCGCCCGCTCCGCCTTCCGCTATGACATGTGGTACGAATCGCACAAATGGAACTATCTCGGCTTTCGGCTCGTCTGGCATCCGGCCGACTGAACCGGGAACGGCTGCTCAGAAGAAACAGGGGGTGATGCTATCCTCGGCGAGAAAGGCATCTGTCTCCTCGCGACTGTAAAAGCATCGCTCGAAAAAGAGCCCCTGGGCCGGGGCAGTGTAGGTGGTCAGAGTGACGGGTTCGAGCAGAAAGCGTTCAACATCGGCGATCGGAAGAGCATGACGGCCGACCGCCACCAGCACGCCGGTCATGCGCCGCACCATCTTCCAGAGAAAGTGGGAGCCGACGATGCGGATGAGGATGACATCTCCTCTTTTCACGATCTGGATCTTTTCGACCAGCACCAGCGACGATTTGTTCTTCACCGCCTGCCGGTCGGTAAACGAGACAAAATCATGCATCCCGGTCATCCGGTCCGCGGCCTCGCGCATGAGGGCAAGATCGAGCGGCTCGGTGACCCACCAGGCATAGCGGCGACAGAAAGCGGTTTTCCGGGTGACGAGCTGATAGAGATAGCTGCGGGCCACGCAGTTATGGCGGGCATGAAAACGCGCCCCTGCTTTCTTTGCCTCCAGCACGACGATGTCGTGGGGCAGCAAGTCGTTGAGCCGGGCCGCCAGCCGGGGAGGGTCCAAACTAACGGAAGCGGCCAGGTGGGCGGTATAGCGCAGGGCATGCACCCCGGCATCGGTGCGGCCGTTGCCCTGGACATCGACCGCCTCCCCCAGCAGGGTTGCCGCGGCATGCAGGAGGGCGCCCTGGACGGTCCGGGCATCATCCTGTTTCTGCCAGCCGCTGTAACGGCCGCCGTCATATTCAATGGTCAGCCGACATATCTGCTTTTCTTCCGGCATGGGCTGTTTTTTTCTTCTCGGCGCAGTCATCATTCGCCATTGTAAACAGGTTATCACAAGTACGCACCACTTATCTGCCCGCAGACAATGCGACGAATTCCCCTCAGCGCCCCCAGTCGGATGTCAGCTGGCCGCCATTCTCCATTTTACCGCTTGATTCACTGACCGATTTCCCGCATGATGAAGATGATGGATGCCACGCGGCGTGGACCACCTTTTTGTGTTATCCCGCTGATTACCATGTTTGCAGGAGCGGCTGATGACCATCGAATTCTTGTTAAAAGGCGGAATCCTGACCTGGCCGATCCTGCTCTGCTCCATTATCGGCTGGGCCATCTTTCTGGAGAGGTTCCTGTTCTACCGGTCCGCCGGCCGCATCAATTCGCAGCTCATCGATTCCATCTACCGGCTGGTCAGCCGCGGCGAGCTGGAGGAGGCCCGCGGTCTGCTCCTGAACAAGGAACGGGACCGCTGGCTCAAATCCATTCCGGCGGAACGCATCCTCCTCGACGGCCTTGCCATGGACCCGACCACCGACCGGGAGAGTCTCGAACTCGTTCTGTCCCACAGTGTCAGCCGCGAGCTCAAACTGCTGGAAAAGTATCTCGCCACCCTCGCCACCCTCGGCAACATCGCGCCGCTGCTGGGTCTGCTCGGCACCGTCTTCGGTATGATCAAGGCCTTCATGGCCGTCCAGGAGCTGGGTGGTCGGGTCAACGCCTCGGTGCTGGCCGGCGGCATCTGGGAGGCGCTACTCACCACCGCTTACGGCCTCGTTGTCGCCATCCCCATTGTCTTTTTTCACAATTATCTGGAAAATCGCCTGCAGGAATTGCATGCCCTGCATGAAGAAGTAGCGGTTTATCTGGTCAAGGCGTGGATTACCGCACGGCAGGAGTGACCCCATGCTCACCTTTCCCCGCCGCCCCAAGCCCCAGGTCACAATTCCGCTCACCTCACTCATCGATATCGTCTTTCTGCTGCTGGTCTATTTTCTCCTGACCAGCAACTTTGTTACCCAGGAAACCATGGATATCCGGCTGCCCCAGGTGGATTCCGAAAATCCGGCCAGGGAACAGCTGGTGGTAGTCGGGGTGGACAGCCAGGGGAATTTTTCCATCGCCGGGATTGTGGTGAACGACCAGGAACTCGCACGCCAGCTCCGGCTCGGGCTGCTGCAAGCAGAACGGCGTGAGGTGGTGGTCAAGGCCGATCGCGGCGTCCGCTATGAAAGAGTCATCACCGCCATGGACATCGCCAAAAGAAGCGGGGCCGTCAGCCTGCATCTGGCCATCGAACGGAAATGAATTGACTCTATCCCCCAACGCATTCGCTTTCACCGTCTCCCGCGGCCATTGCGGCCTGGCGCCGGTCTTTCTGCTCTTTTTTTCTTGCTTTTCCACCTGCTCTCCAGCATGATTGATGCGACGATCATTATGGCAGAATCCCATGGCACGGTTGGTCACTGCCAACAGACCGAAAAAATAATTTATCACGACCTGACCCCATTTACGTGACCCGACCTGACCCCATTTACGTGACCCCATTTACGAGAGAAGATTTGTATGGCGACGATTGACACGCTGATTGCCACCCTGTCCGGCTGGGTATGGGGGCCGCCGATGCTGATCATGCTGGTCGGCACCGGACTCTATCTGACCATTCTCCTGCGCGGCATGCAGTTCCGCGCCCTGCCCCACGCCCTGCGGCTGATCTGGCAGAAGGAGCTGGGCACCGAGGGCGATATCAGCCACTTTGCCGCATTGATGACCGCGCTTGCCGCCACGGTCGGCATCGGCAACATCGTCGGCGTCGCCACCGCCATCTCCATCGGCGGGCCGGGGGCGGTGTTCTGGATGTGGATGACCGGTCTCGTCGGCATGGCGACCAAGTACGCCGAAGCGGTGCTGGCGGTGAAATACCGGGAAAAAGGCGAATACGGCATGCGGGGCGGGCCGATGTACTATCTGGCCAAGGGGGCCGACCTGCCGCGGCTCGCCTGGTTTTTCGCCGTCTTCACCGCCCTGGCCACCTTCGGTATCGGCAACATGACCCAGGCCAATGCAGTGGCAACCATCTTCCAGTCAACCTTCAGCATCGAGCCGTGGCTCACCGGCACGGTGCTGATGCTGCTGACCGGTCTCGTCATTCTCGGCGGCATCAGGTCCATCGGTCGCTTCACCTCCTTTCTCGTGCCGTTCATGATCGTCGCCTACATCATTTCCGCGCTGCTTGTCCTGGCGCTGAATGCCGGCGAGATTCCCGCCGCCCTCTCCCTCATCTTTTATCACGCCTTCAACCCGTCGGCGGCCACCGGCGGCTTTGCCGGGGCTACGGTGGCGGCGGCCATGCGCTACGGTGTCGCCCGCGGCGTCTTCTCCAACGAATCCGGTCTCGGTTCCGCCCCCATCGCCGCGGCCGCGGCCCGTACCAAGGATCCGGTCAAACAGGCCCTGGTCAGCATGACCCAGACCTTCATCGACACCCTGGTCGTCTGCACCATGACCGCGCTGGTGATTCTCACCGCGCCGGCCTGGTTGCAGGGCGTTGCTCCTGGTCAGTTGACCAGCGCCAGTTTCGGCGACACCATGGGCCAGGCCGGAGTGGTGATCGTCGCCCTGGCCACCGCCCTGTTCGCCTATTCCACTCTGATCGGCTGGAATTACTACGGCGAAAAAGCCATCGAGTACCTGGCCGGCCCGCGCGCCATCAACCCCTACCGGGTCGTCTTTGTCTGCGTGGTCATCATTGGCGCCATGATGAAGCTGGAATTCGTCTGGAACTTCTCGGACCTGATGAATGGCATGATGGCCATCCCCAACATCATCGGCCTCCTCTTTCTCTCCCGGGTGGTCAAGGCGGAGACCGACCGTTATTTCAAACGCTGAACCCGCTGCCCCAGTCAGCCCCGGCGCCACCAGCCAAAAAGCACATCCGCCTTTGCTGCCCTGCAAAACACCTTTTTCCAGGGCAGCAAAGGCGGGGAAAGACGTCATTTGGGGGAAAGAATATGTTTTTTCCGCCGTTTCTCCTGGACCACCAGAAAAAATTTATACGCGACAAAATAGCTGACAATGGCGCAGGGAGCGGCCCAGAGCACCCCGCCGAGCAGCATGGCAAAAATGGTTTCCTGGCCGAGCTTGCCGAATTCCGCCAGTATCTCCGCCAACCCCGCCCCTGACTGAATTATTTCCTTCGCCGCCGCGATCCGTTCCCAGGAAAGATCCCACGGGGTCAGCCATGTCCCGATTTTCCAGGCGGCGTAATAGGTAAAGGGCGTGGTCAGCATGCTGGCAAGCAGGGCCGGAATCTTTGCCCCCCGGAAATACATGGCCAGAAACAGGGTGATGGCACTCTGAAAGGGAATCGTCGGCGTCTGCCCGACGAAAACCCCGATCCCCACCCCTCTGGCCAGGGTGACAGGATCCCCCTGCAAACGGATGAAACGCAAATAGAGATATTTCACGATGCGTTGCGGCTGAAGCGGCATCACTTTTCACCTGTGGACTTTACGCCCCATAAAAATACAATCTGCCCCGGTCATCAGTGCCAGAACGACAAAAACATCTTGCTGTCAGCACCAGGATAGCGATACTATGTGGGGGTTGCCCGCTCGCTTTCCGAGCCGCCCGGATGGCTCGCCGTGCCAGTGGAATCCGATGCAATCCGGGGCAGAGTCTGCTGACTCCCCGGCCAGAAAAATCCCAAGCCCTTTTCCCGATATGCATCATCCCGACCAGCCGGTTAAGGCAAGATAACAAACCGTTCTAAGCGCAGGAACCGCTCATGGATCGCACCACTGGAGAATCTTTCAAAAGCAACGCCCGCATCATGAAGGCGCGGGTGACCCGTCATGCCGTCTACGGCGTGCTCATCGCCCTTATTGCCATCGTCATCGCCACCCTGCTCAGCGCCCATCTCCAGTACGGCGTCATCTCACCGGACACCATCCTCAAGGCGCAGAAAAACAACGCCACTTTGTGGTTCCTCGATGCCATGCCCTTTATCTTCGCCTTCTGGGGCCAGTATGTCAGCTCGATCATGGCCTACGAGGCAAGTTCCCTGGTCATCGATCAAACCTACGAGCTGCGCACCCAGGCCGCGGCCCTGGAATACCAGGCCATGCACGATGCCACCCATGACCAGCTCACCGACCTGCCCAACCGGGTGCTGCTGCGCGACCGGCTGGAGCAGGCAATCAACAGTGCCAAACGGGAAAAGCAGAAGGTCGCCCTCTTTATCCTCGATCTCGACCGCTTCAAAGAGGTCAACGACACCCTCGGCCATTACAGCGGTGACCGCCTGCTCAAGCAGGTCGCCCTCCGCCTGCGCAGCGCGGTTCGCCAGTCCGACACCCTGGCCCATCTCGGCGGCGACGAGTTCGCCATCCTCCTCACCGTCATCAAGGCCAGCAGCGACGTGGATGTCGTGCGTAAAAAGATCCAGTCCGTTTTCAAAACCCCCTATGTCCTGGAAGGACTGAAACTCGATGTGCAGGCCGGCATCGGCGCCGCCATCTATCCCGATCACGGCCGCGACATGGACAGCGTCATGCAGAAGGCCGACATCGCCATGTACGCCGCCAAGCAGCATGACAGCCGTTTCATGCTCTACTCCACCGATCTCGACCGCCACAGCACCCAGCGACTGACCATGGTGGGCGAACTGCGGCAGGGCATCGAAAACAACGAGCTGCGTCTCGCCTTTCAGCCCAAGATCGACGCCCGCACCAACGCGGTGCACGGGGTCGAGGCCCTGGTGCGCTGGCAGCATCCCCAGCACGGTCTGGTCCCGCCGGATGAATTCATTCCCCTGGCCGAACGCACCGGCCTGATCAAACCGCTCTCCCTCTGGGTCCTGCGCCAGGCGGTCCACCAAGCGGCGACATGGCGCACCGACGGACTGCGTCTCGGCATCGCCATCAACTTAAGCCCCTCGACCCTCCTCGACACCGAGCTGCCCGATCTCATCACCGGCGTACTCGCATCCTCGCCGCTGCAGCCGGAGATGATCACCCTGGAGGTGACAGAGGGATCGCTCATCAAGGATCCGAACCGGGCCATGGAAATTCTTAAACGCCTCGCCGACCTCAATATTCGCATCTCCATCGACGATTTCGGCACCGGCTACTCATCCCTTGCCTATCTCCGCAAAATGCCGGCCACCGAGGTCAAGATCGACAAATCCTTTGTCATGGATATGATGAACAACGAGAACGATGCCGCCATCGTCAGGGCGACCATCGACCTGGCCCACAACCTCGGCTTGCAGGTGGTGGCCGAAGGGGTGGAAAGCAGGGAGATCGCCGACCGGCTGCGCGATCTCGGCTGCGATCTGCTGCAGGGCTACTACTTCAGCAAACCGATCGCCGCGACGGAACTGACCGAATGGCTGAAGGCCTACCGGTAGGCCGTCGTGCCGGGCCAAGCAGACTCAGGGACTCAAGCGCCGACAGCCGCGCCGCCAGAAAACCAGCACCAGCCCACCCCCCACCGCAACAGCGATCACAAGCCAGAGCGCCAGCAGCAGCAGCGGTCCACTGCCCAGCACCCCGTCACGAATCCAGCTGCGGGTCAGATAATAGATGGGATACGCCCCGCCCGCCACCACGGCAAAGACAAAGCTCATGGCGCAGAAGAGAAACAGCATCGCCCCCAGTCCGCCCTGGGCAGCAGCGCGGTTTTCCGCCTTGAAATCGGCGTGGAGCGCGCCAAAGCCCACCGCCAGCCCAACCACGGTCCAGCAGATAACGAGGATGGCTGTCACTGAAAACCACCACATCGGCCCCTCGATGGCCAGCAGACTGTCCGAGGCAATGACGAGAAAGAGGCCGAATGCGGTGAACGGCGCGACATAAAAAAGAAATTTACAGAACAGAAAGCGATTCACCGTCATCGGCGCGGCGGCAATCAGCCAGAAGGCCCCGGTCTCCGCGCCGATGGCGGGAAAGACGAAACGGGCGGCCAGCGAGGTAACCATAAAGCCGGCCATGCCGACGTTGAGAAAGGAGATGAGATTGGTAATGTATTCGGTTTGCAAAGGCGACCGCTCCAGGGGAAGGGCCTTGAAACTGTAGAGATAGACCACCAGGAGGGCGGCGATCATGAAGAGCTGCGACCATTCGGCCGAATCGCGGAGAAAGACTTTTGTTTCCTTGCGGAAGATCCAGCGCATTGCCCCGCGCCGGTAGCCGGAGCGGCCGGCAAAGGAGCGGTAGCCGCCGAACGACTCCTGGGATTTCGAGAAGGCGGTGAAAAAAAACCGGGCCATCAGCCATTCACCGACAAAGAAGAGGGACGGCGGCCCGAGCAGCAGCAGGGCCAGCAGCAACCAGTCGATCTCGCGGTCGACCAGATAAAGCGACAGCAGATTGGCGGCCCAGGCCGCCGGCACATAGGGACCGGCCGGCTGGGACACGGCGGAGAGATATTCGATGAAATCGCCGTAACGATCCGGATTGACCAGCTGCTCCGGTTTCAGCATGCGAAACATGATATAGAGGAAGAGCCCGAAACAGAGCGACAGATAAAAGACGATGTCCTTGGTCTGTCGGGCCGGGAAAAACCGGACCAGCAGCACGGTCAGGCCGGCGCCGATCAGCCCGGCGGTGAGCGCCGTGGCCAGCAGACAGAGGACGAGCAGGAGCTGATAGCCCCAGCCGGCGGCAAAGACCCGGCCATAGGCGGCAAACACCGGCAGGGAAAAGATGATCATCATCCAGGCAGTGGAGGTGACGATGCTGTAGCAGCGCATGAAATAGAGCTGCTCCGGCGAAACCGGTGCGGCAAAGACGATCTCGTTGTCCCGGGAAAGAAAGAGAATGGAGACGGCCGAAACCATACTGGAAAAAACGAGCATGGCAAACATGATGATCCAGCCCATCTGAAAGATCTTCAGGCTGAGGATGATACCGAGATCACTCTGGCGATAAAAATACCCCACCACCCTGACAGAGACGAGATAGAGGAGGAGGCAGAGGGCAAAGCCGAAGAGTGCCACCCCGACTCCCTTGGCGGGAAACGCTCCGACCGGGAAAAAACGGTTTCTCGTGGTACGCAGCAGCGGAAAGAGCAGGATCGGCCGCATCTCACCCCCCATCACGGCGCAGGGCGGCGATAACCCCGGCCAGCTCGTTTGCCCCGGTCAATTGCAGGAAGACGTCCTCCAGGTCCGAATCGGCGAGCTGCGCCTCCCGGCGCAAGGTATCGAGGGTGCCGAGCGATCGGAGCCTGCCCTGCAGGATGATGGCAATGCGATCGCACAGCTCCTCGGCGATTTCCAGGGAATGGGTGGAGAGGAAGATGGTGCAGCCCCGCCGGGCATGACTTTTGAAAAGCTCCTTGACGATCCGGGCGCTCTTCGGGTCAAGCCCCACCATCGGTTCGTCGACGATCAGCAGTGGCGCATCGAGCATGAAGGCGGACGTCATGATAATCTTCTGCCGCATGCCGTGGGAATAGCACTCGATGAGATGATGCTGCCATTGGGTGAGATCAAAGAGGTCGAGATAGCGGGCCGCCCGCCGGTATTCCTCCTCCTTTAGACCGTAGAGGCTGGCGACAAACTGCAGAAATTCGGCGCCGGTCAGCTTTTCATAGAGATAGGGACGGTCCGGAATATAGGCGGTGAGCTGCTTGCAACGCTCCGGCAACTCCGCCATGCTGTGGCCGCAGAGGGTGATGGCGCCCCGGTCCGGCCTGAGCAGGCCGGCCAGCATCTTGATGGTGGTGGTCTTGCCGGCGCCGTTGGGACCGAGAAAACCGAAAATTTCCCCGCGGCCGACGGAGAAACCCACATCGTCAACCGCGGTATAGGCGCCAAAACGTTTGGTCAGTCCGGATACGCATATCGCATGCTCTTCGGTCCCTGTGTTCATTGTTTTTCCTCTTCCGCCGGCAGGATCCGCAGTGTGCCGAGCAGGGCGCCGATGCGGATCTGCTCCGCCGTCTCGCCGATGACAAAGCGGATATGGGAGAGATCGGCGGGCAACTGGTTTTTCGTGGCATCGAGGCTGATCCATTGGCCGCCGAGACAAACCTCGTTCCAGGCATGATAATAAAAGGCATTGTCGTGCCATGTCACCCCGGCGGCGATCCGGGTCGGAATCCCGCTGGCGCGGGCCAGGGCGGCAAAAAGAACGGCGTGCTCGTTGCAATCACCCCGGCGGGTCCGGAGGGTAGTAGCAGCGTCGGGAATGCCGATCACCGGCCGTTTTTCGATGGTGTCGTACACCCAGTCCAGCAGGGCGCGCACCCGGTCAAGCGGCAGCTCGCGCCCGGCAGTGATCTGCCCCGCCATTGCGCGGATGCCGGCATGATCGGCCTGGATATATGGGGTTGCCGCCAAGTCGGCTGTTTTATCCGGACATACCGCCGTGTCCGCCGCCCCGATCTCCTCCCGGCTGATGACAACAATGCCGTCCCGCCAGCGCTGGCGACCGCCGTCAAGCTCATACACCACATCATCCGGCAAATCGAGGTGAAAGGCAATGCGTTCGGCTTGGGCAAGATTTGTCAGATCGCCGGAATACGGTACCGCCACGCTCTGCAGAATGTCTTCGCCCTTGCGGCTGATGCTGGTTGCCCGGAATTCCGGTTCGCTGACAAAAACAAAACCAGCCGGGGACTCCTCCATGACCACCTTGCCCGTCTCGTCAAGCCAGCTACTGATACGAATACCGGCAAAATTTTCGGAAAAATGATGAAGGAGATGAATCCTGCCCTGCACCAGGGTCTTTTCCAGCCCCCTGTACTCGACAAGCACCTCTTTGCCGGTCAGCGACAGGGGATCGAAATAGACGATGCTGCGCTTTTCCCCGACCTGGAGATTTTCCCGGAGCAGATAGCCGCGCTGGTTGAGGGAGAGCATGGGAGGCGCCGTCAGGGTGACGGCGTCGCGGATCTCGTCCTTGCCGGTATCAAGGACAAAGGAAACACGGCGGCCCGCCACCTCGCCCCGGGCCTGCATGGCATAAAACGGCGAAGACATGGAAAAACGAAAATCAGTGAGGAGAAAGGCTGGAGTCAAACCGGCATGGACCTCCATCTCGACCGGGTAATTGGCGTCAAGCACGGTCAGATTGAGCACCGCCTGCTGATGCAGAGCAAACGTGTCGTTCTCCCGGGATTCGAGGCGATTTTTGACAAAGCCGATGCGTTCGCCCTTAAAATAGACGCCGATGAAACTTTCCTGCTCAGCCTTTTCCAGCACCTGACTCTCATGTACATCCAGTCTACCAACGAGATGATCCCGTTGCAGCAGGACAACGAAAAGTGCCCCCCAGCAGAGAACGGTCAGCAATTTCAGCATAGTGATCTTTCCGGGCAACCGCATGGTATTTCCGCCAAGGAGAACCGGGGCGTCTCCCTGTCCTCTTTGTCCTTTTTTTGGTTGACAATGAGCTTTTCCTCATCCCATTATAGAAATAATATACCAAAAAGTGGCAAATATCATCGTGACATGATGGCTTGAAGGCAACAGGGAGGAGAAAATATGGCCTGCAAATCCAAGACATGCCAACCCGGCACCGGCACCGGCACCAGCGTTAACGCCAAGGCCGGCAAAACAGCACGCAAAACGGTGCAGTCAACTGAATTCACGCTGGTGGCACCCGAGGCATCGGAGGTCTATCTGACCGGCAGCTTCAACGAATGGAAACCCACCGAGCATGCCATGCGGAAATTCAAGGGCGGTAAATTTGTCAAAAAACTGAAACTCAATCCCGGCACCTACGAGTATCAGTTCATCGTTGACGGTCAGTGGTGGACCGATCCGACCAACCCGAAACGGCAGGCCACCGCCTTTGGCTCGGAAAACTCGATCATCGAGGTGGGTGAGAGCGTTATCTCCCACCCATAATTTCTTTTCCCGCGCCAACCGGACGGCGGCATCCGGGCAGCGACGCACCATGACTCACAAGCGGGCAAGACAACCGCTCAGCGCCAGAAATAGCAAAGCGCGGCATCCATGTCGGATTGCCGCGCTTTGGTCGTTGTTCAGTAAGAATTGCGAACCGGCGCGCCGGTTCAGTCACAGGCGATCTTGATCAATTTGGCGCCCATTTTCAGCGGGTCGCCCACCTTGACCTCGATCTTTTCCACCTTGCCCGCCACCGGCGCCAGCACCGGGGTCTGCATCTTCATCGCCTCCAGCACCGCCAGCTTGTCGCCCACCGCTACATCCTGGCCTTCCTTGACGCTGATCTCGCAGACATTGGCGCCAAAGGGGGCGCGGACATCACCGATCTTGCCCAGATCCTGAATTTCTTTTTTGGACAGGGTCGGTTCTTTGGCCGTACCGCCCTGCTCGGTGACCTCCGCCTCCATGGTAAAGACGCGGAGATGGTGATCCACATTCAGGTAAATGCTGGTTTCGCTGTTTTCGTTTTTCTGCATGGGGCCGATTTCAATGAGATGCCCCTTGCCGTTGTGGTCGGTGAATTCCAGGGTTTCGCCCAGGGCGAAACCGCCGCGCTTAAAGAAGATTGACGGCGGCAGGACATAGACCCTGCCAAATTTTTCCTCAAACTTGAAGAAATCCACCGCATCCTTGGGATGCTGCAGATAGGTGACAAGCTGCTGGTCGGTGGGATCGTACCCAAGCCGGTCGGCCAGCACCGCCCGCTCCTTCTCGATATCGATGTCCTCGATCTCGTCCATGCCGCCCTGCTCTTCCAGAACCTTGCGCCAGTCCGGGCCAAATGCCTTCTCGTAGATCCAGTCTTCCGGGCAGTAGAAGGGAAAGGGTCCGTACTTGCCGAGCAGCAGGTTTTTGAGGTCGCCGGAACAGTTGCCGTAGCGCTCGCCGCCCAGGACGTTGCTGACCGCAGTGGTCCAGAGGATCTGGGAGCCCGGGGTGACACTCCACCAGTTGCCGAGTTCCCGCTGCACCTTGGGCAGCTCCTCGTGAAGAATCTCCGGCATGCGGTTCAGGAACTTGCCCTTCATCGCCTGCTCGAAACTGCTGCCCATTGCGCCGCCCGGCAGCTTGTGAATCTGCACGGTGGGCAGAAAGCCCTTGAATTGCGATTCAAAATACTCATAATGTTTGCGCTCGTTACGCAGCAGCTCGGAGGTCTCGATCACCGCCGCCTCGTCCACCCCCACCGCCGTGTAGCCGTAGTCCTTCAGGGTCTGCAGCACCGAGAGCACCGGCGGCGGTCCGAAATAACCGGTCATGGCGTGATCCGAGGCATCGACGATCTTGGCGCCGCTGACCACCGCCGCGGTGATGCGGCCGATGTCGTTGCCGTCGGTGTTGTGGCCGTGATAGTGAATGACGATATCCGGGTAGGCATTTTTGATCGCCTTGACCAGTTCACCGATACGCTTCGGCGTGCCGAGACCGCCGTGGTTCTTGATGCAGAGAAGAATCTCGTCACCGGTAACGGCAAGAATCTCGCCCACCTTCTTGACGTAGTACTCGTCCGAATGTTCCGGACCGGTGGAAAAGCAGATACACGGCTCAAGGATCTTGCCGGCCTTCTGCACCTCCTCGAAGACCGCCTGCATATTGGGAATGTGATTGAGAAAGTCGAAGACGCGCCAGACATCGACGTATTTGGCGAACTCACGGACCGCAAAACGAATGACATTCTGCGGATAGGGCCGGTAACCGAACAGATTGACGCCGCGGCACAGGGTCTGGAACATGGTGTTCGGCATCTTCTCTCGCAGCAGTTCGAGCTTGAGAAAGGGATCAACCTGCTTGCGCAGGATATCCACATGTACCGAGGCGCCGCCGGTGATCTCAAGGGAAAAATAATTTGCCTTTTCCCTGGGGCCGGCGGCAAGCAGGTCGGTATGGAGGAGAATACGATTCTTGAAATCCGACTGGGAGAGATCGCGGGCGGTGTTGGTGACGAAATAGCCGTCCGCCCCTCTCATGATTTTCAGCACTTCACTGATATGCATCCCTTGCACAATTCGGTCCATGGGTGACTCCTTTTTCTCTGGCAACAGGGCATCTGCCCCGATGGTAGCGTTCATTGCTTCAGATGGCGTAGACATTGTCCTTTTTGTGGTGAATCTCGGCAATCAGTCTGGCCAGCTTGTTGACCTCGCTGGTATCATCCTTGTAATCGAAAAGATGAGGATGGGTATCCAGATAGGACGTGTCAAAATCGCCCTCCTGGAAATCCGGATCATTGACCAGATTGAGATAAAAAGGGATGGTGGTTTTCGGCCCGACAATGGTGTAGTTACGCAGGCAGCGCCGCATGCGGTCCACCGTTTCATTCCAGGAAAAACCGAAAACCGTCAGTTTTACCAGCAGGGAATCATAGACCTCGGGAATGGTGAAGCCCTGATAGACAAAGCCGTCGAGCCGGACGCCGTAGCCGCCGGGCGACCGGTAGACGGTGACGGTTTTGCCGCCTTCAGGCATGAAATTGTTCTGCGGATCCTCGGCGTTGATGCGCACCTCGATGGCATGGCCGCGCAGCTTGACATCCTCCTGGGTAAACAGCAGTTTCTTGCCCAGGGCCAGCTTGATCTGGGTGCGGACGATGTCGATGCCGGTGATCATCTCGGTAACGGTGTGCTCCACCTGCACCCGGGTGTTGATCTCCATGAAATAGTAGTTGTAGTCCTTGTCCACCAGAAACTCGACGGTGCCGGCATTGAAGTAGTTGGAGGCCTTGGCCGCCTTCACCGCAGTGGAGCAGATCTCGTCGAGCAGCTTGTTGTCCGGGATCATGGAGGGCGCGATCTCGACCAGTTTCTGGTTACGGCGCTGGATGGAGCAGTCGCGGGTGCCGAGATGGACGGTGTTGCCGAACTTATCGGCAATGATCTGCACCTCGACGTGCTTGGGTGCGACAATGACCTTTTCCAGATAGACATTGTCGTTGTTAAAGGCGGCTTTGGCCTCGGAACGGGCCATCGGCAGCTGCTCCTTCATCTGCTGATCAGTGTCGATCTGACGGATGCCGCGACCGCCGCCGCCGGCGGTGGCCTTCAGCATGACCGGATATTTGTATTTGGCGGCAAAGTCGAGGGCCACCTGCAGACCGGCCTCGCCGGAGGGCAGATTTTCGGTGCCGGGCACCATGGGGATACCGGCATCGGCCATGATCTTGCGGGCCGTTACCTTGTCGCCGAGCTTCATGATGACCTCATGGGGCGGACCGATGAAGATGATGCCGGCATCCTCGCAGGCCTTGGCAAAATCCGGATTCTCGGCGAGAAAACCATACCCTGGATGGATGGCCTCGACCCCGTGGATCTTGGCGGCCCGGATGATTTTTTCAATATTGAGGTAATCCGACCGGGGACCATCACCGATCCAGATCGCCTCGTCGGCGGTGCGGATATGGAGCGCAGCATTGTCGGGCGTCTCGTAAATCGCCACGGCGGTATGGCCGAGTTCCTGAATGGCTCGGATAATGCGCAAGGCAATTTCGCCACGGTTTGCCACCATGATTTTTATTTTCTTGTTCAAGAGGTCACCTCATATCCTGACGTTTACACGAAACATATTTTTCCATTGACCTGGGTATGATCAGGCCGGCCACCGCCATTCCCCGGTTCACTGCAGAGGACACAGGGATACGGCATTTGTTCATACACTTATGACAAAAGAACGAAACAGAATTTCTCAGATGGGGAGGAAAGAGACAACAGGAGCTACCCGGAGCTGAAAAAAACCAAATGCGGTTAAAATTACCAGGTAGTTTTTTTGAACGCAAGTACAAACAGGACAGAACATAAGAATCCGTGCATTTCCACACAATTTTCTTTCCATTTCCCCCGGGTCGATTAATTTTTTTAACGATCCAAAGAAGACAAACCCGTAAAAAGTTTTTTCACCACAGAGCGCACAGAGAACGCAGAGAAAAATCTTTAATTATAATTAGTTATCTCTGTGCGCTCTGCGGTCTCTGTGGTTAATTTTCAGTTTTTACGATTCCATCAACCATGGTTGGCGGGAAGACGAATGACAAAACACCGCCCGTTGGAAACGTGCTGTTATTTTAAGATTCCGACATAGAAAAGCAGAAGAGCGGACTTCCCATACCAGCGCCCGCCTCATCCGAGGAGAACAGAGAGGCAACACCCAATCATGGCCCGCTATTTGCAAAACTTGACACTATCCACCACTTCTCCCGGATTGTCCGGCAGAAAGAAATCCAGCACCGCGACGACTCATGAATGACAACACCAGCAAGGGCCTCAAGCCGGAAGTACTGATCAGCTGCCTCGATGTCCTCTGCCGGGCCAACGCCTCGGTTGTGGAAAACGACCCAAAACTGGCAGCGGATATCAGCCAGGCGATCGAATCTCTCTCCCTGGCTCTGCAATCGAGCACTCAGGGCAGGGATGACACCTCTAAACCGACCGTTTCCGGTCAGAAAGGACAAGCATATGCCAGAAAAAGGCAGGAGGAGATCGTTGACGTGCTGACCAATGAAGTAATCTATACAAAAAAACAACAAAAAAAGCCGTAAGGCAAATCCTGCTGGTCACGCAAAAACCAGCAAACCATGGCTGGTGGAAAAGTGAAAACAACGAGTTACAAAACACGGCACGTCGGAATCGTCGTTTTTTACGATTCCGACTCATCCTGCCCGGCGCAGCCACCCCGTGGAAAATCGATGAAAAATATTGCGTGATCGACCGAGAAAGATGACAATAGCCGAAAAAAGACGGTGCCAAAGGCGCCGATGATCAGCAGCAAACCACCCCTCAACAGAGCACCTGCCGGCACGCTCTGCTCGACAGCATTACAAGGAGCCGCCATGTCGGTTGAAGAGAAATACATTGCCGCCATCGACAACCTGGTCCCCCGACCGGATATCGCCCTTGATGTTCTGCGCATCGCCCACAACCGGGAATGCGACATCAGCAAGCTGGCCCGAACGATCGAACAGGACCCGAACCTCACCGCCAGCATGCTGAAGATGGCCAATTCCTCTTACTTCGGCCATATGAGGGAGATCTCTTCCATAAGGGACATCATCGTCCGCCTCGGATTTGACGCGGTGAAACTGCTGGCCATCACCGGAGCAGCGGCCGGTATCCTGAGCAGCCCGCAGGAGGCATATGACCTGGAGCCTCGCGACCTCTGGCACCACTCGCTGGCCTGCGCCATTCTCGCTGCCCTTGTCGCCGATCATGCGGGAGTAAAAAATACTTTTTCCGTTTATACGGCAGCCCTGCTCCACGACATCGGCAAGGTGGTCCTGAACAGGCCTCTACTGGCCCGCTGGAAAGAAAATCCAGCGCCGGCCGCCCCCTCTCTGGTCGCCCTGGAACAGGCCCTGCTCGGAACCGACCACGCCAGAGTCGGTCGGCAACTGCTGACGGCATGGGGGCTGCCTGCCGCCATCACCACCCCGGTCGGCATGCACCACGAGTACGACGCAAACGATACCAGCCTGGAAACAGACATCGTCCGCCTCGCCAATTTTGTCGTCGAAAGCCTCGGCATCCGATTTGCCGGGGTTATCCCGCCCGGCTTCGCCATTGACGAATTTCTTGCCGCCAACGACTCGCTTCCCGACATCCCCGGTTTTTCCGTCAATGCCGAAAAGATCATGGAAAAATTTCTCCAGCACTTCAACGATACCGCCTTTCCCGTTTAGCAACGGCGGTGGAGGTTGACCGCCCCCGTGGCCAGCCAGCAGAAGGCAAAAGCGGAAGCAGTTTTGGGCACAGGCAACTACCGAAGGAAAAGATCCACCCGTTTGCGCTCCCCTTCTCCCTCCTTCGCCTCGGTTTCTCCGGGCTCAACCAGAAAGATCCTCGCCGGTTCCACCGGGCCTTTTGCCACCAGCATCTCCTTGATTCTCGCCGCCCTTTGCCCGGCCAGGCGGCGCAGATCCCCTTCATTGATGACGATATGATCGGCAAGCATTTTTTCCATTGCCGCCGGCGACATGCTCTTCAGAAAACCGAGAAAATTTTTCGGACGCTCAAAATCCGCATCCTTATAGGCAGTTTCCAGATACTCGTTATACTCCTCCGGCGCGATGATGATGGCATCCAGCCCGCCAACCGCCTTCGTGCTGCCGGCCGTTTTTTTCAATTTCTGCGTTTTCAGCAGGCGCTCAAAACGAATCCGGCGCAACATCTCCGCATCTTCGGCCGGATCAAAGCGGCCGACCAGATCGACCTTGACCGCAGGTCGTTCATAAAGCACCTTGGCAAGCTTTTCCACCAGGGCGAGATCAGTGTCAGCAATGACGTCGCGGCCCGCCTCGAACCGGACAAACTGCTGCTCCCCCGCCCCTTCGAAAAGCGATCCGAGCAGGGCAAAAGGCGAGGTCGCCGCCTTGACGATCAGATTAAAAATAACCTTGAAAACCACGCCGACGACAGTAAATTGCGGATCATCAAGCCTGCCCGACACGGGAATATCAAGATCGATTTCTCCGGCCCGGTTCTTCAGCAGGGAAATGGCAAGCTGAACCGGGGCATTGATGGCGGTATCGTTCTTCACATAGTTTCCCAGGGTAATCTGATCGAGAAAAACCTTGTTTTCGGCGGTCAATTTTTTGTCATCGACCAGATAATGGAGGTTGAGATTCAACTTTCCCTTTGTCAGGGGATAGCCGATAAATTTGATGGTGTAAGGACTCATCCGGCTTAATTCGACATCGCCGAGCCTGACGGTGACATCGGTGAAAAAATCCTGCCAGGGCTGCATCGAACCAGCCAGTCGCAAGGGGGACTGGCCATCGAGCCGCGCCTCCAGTTCGATCGCCGCCCGCACGTCCGGCCGGGAGGAAAATCCGGTAACCCGCCCCTTGATATCGCGCAGGCTGGTGTCGAAGCGGGGGGTGATAGCGCTGTCGGAAAACAGCAGTGTTCCATTGACCAGGCTAACCGTGTCCACGGCAAGATCGAGGCGGGCAGCAGCATCCTTTTTCGCAGGGGCCGTCACCGGAGCCGTCTCTTTTTGTTTTTTGGCCAGTTTGCTCAGATTGAGCAGACCTGCACCGTCCCTGGCGATTTTCACCGTCAGGCCATCACTGAAGATTTCCCCGGCGGAAAGGCGAAGCGGCCCTGTCGCCACCCCTATTTTTTTGACCTGCAACGTCTTCCAGCCAATAAGCTTCTCCGCCTGTTTGCCTTGCAGGAGATTCACCCCACTGCTCTGCAGATCGCCCTGGAAGGCGACCCCCTTGCCACCCTGACCGACCGGTGAATAATCGACCTGCCCGGTGAGACCGGCCCGGCCGGCCCCGATCAGCAGATCCAGGTGGTCGTTCAGATAGGGCTGAGCCAGGGCCAGAGGCAGATTCGCCCAGTCCAGGGCGAGCCGGACCTGCATGGGCTTCAGTTGCAGGCTGCCGGTGGTCTTCAAGGGAGCAGTCTCATCGAGCCGGGCGTTCAGCGCAATTGGTGCCGAAGCGCCGGCGGTGTTGCTGAGGTTGTCCACAGCCAGGCTGATCCGGTCAAAATGAAATCGGGCTGGCGTGGCGGGGGTGAGATCCATGAAATCAACGGCGAAATCGGCGAGTTCAAATCGTTTGAGAGAAAAGCCCCAGTCGCTTCCCGCGTTGTCGGACTTTTCCGCACCAGCGGCGGGCCGTTCTGGCGCCGGCTGCAGAAAATCCTGAACAGTGATCGTTTTGTCCTTGCGCAGGGTAAGGGGCAGGCTGCCGCCGGAAAGCACCACCTGCCCCAGCTTGACCTTTCTCTCTTGCAGATCGACATCTCCCTCCTGCAGAGACAATTCGGCAACGGTCAACTCTTCGGAGGCCTCGGGCATCCTCAAGACAATGCCGCTGAGGTCCGCAGTGACGTCGGAAAGACGCACGGCCTGCCCTTCCTGGCTGAAATTCACCTTCGCAGCAAGACGGGAACTTTTCAACCCCACTTCGGCCGCCAGCACATGATCATAATAAGGTCGGTACTTTTCCGGCCGGATGTTTTCCAGAGAGACCTGGGCATTGACGGTAAGGGGATGCAACACGAATGATCCGCTGATTGCCGCCTGCTCGTCGCTCTCGCTGGTCAGTGACAACGCATAGGGCACCGCTGCGCCGGAGGCAGTGCTGAAATCTTTCAGCTCGACCCGGACCGGCCGCAGCGTGGTGACAAAATCCGTTCCCTCGGCGTGATCGGCAAAACAAACGGTTGCCCCGTCAATGGTGATTTCCGCCGCTTCAAACAGCACAGGCGCCCCTTCCGACTCCGCTCCCTCCTCCACCGATTTTTCGCCATCTGTCCCGGCTGCCACCAGACCGGCTAGATTGAGCCGCCCTGCGTTGTCCCGCTCCAGGTACACCTCCGGTTTTTTCCAGAAGATCCGTTGCAGATGAAATTCGCGGCGCAGCAGGTGGGCGCGCTCGATATCCAGGGTAAGGCTCGGGAAAACCAACAGCGGTTGCCCTGCATCATCCACCACCTTTACCTGCCGGAGACCGACCTGTCCGCCAATCCTGACGGCCGGATTGCCGTCCTCATGACGAATGAAGGCAAGAGCCAGATCAAGATCGAGAAGACCATCTTCCAGGGAAAACCGAAAAGAATCAGGGAGATAAGAAAGATAGTGGGCCAGTTCGATCCCGGCAAAACGAACAACAAGCTCAGTCTGGCGGGAGGGGTCAAAAGGTATGCTTTCACCAGCCATGTTCAGTGCCGTTCCGTTCACCGTCGCCGCAAAGGCGGGTTTGGTAAAAATCTGGACCTGATAGGCGAGGTTGGACAGAAAGGGCAGGCCGATATGCAGGCCGGTGATGGCGTGGTCCACCTTTTTCACGCGGTCGGCAAAATCGATCCTGCCGCCGAGCACTTCGATATTGTTGAGAGAAAAGAGAAACGTTTTTTCCCCATCATCCTTCTTTTGCTCCTGCTCTTCTTTTTGCACAGGCAAGAGATCGGCAAAATTGAACGAGCCATCCTCAGCAAGGACGATGCCGACATAGGGATTGAGCAGGGAAACGGACTTCACCATCAAGGCCCGCTTCACCAGAGACATCGCCTGAATATTCACCTGCAGACGGTCAAAGGAGACAAACGGCCTGTCACTGTCGCGCTCCTGGACCCGGAAACCGACAATAACAATCTCCAGGGTATAGGGGTTAAATGTCACCTTCTCCACCGCGGCAAGACGGTCCGTAGCAACAGTGAGCTGTTTGGCAAGCTGGCTGCGGACCAGTACGGGCAGGAGAAAAAAACCAAACAAGGTGTAGAGGAGAAAAACGACACTGGCGATGATGCACCAGCGCTGCCAGCGGGACATTTTTTTCCAGCGCGAAACGGATTGCGATTCCTCCATGACCGACCTCCCTCGATGCCTGCCCGCTTGGCCCATGACCCTGTCAGCGGGTATTTTTCATCTCCCTGTTTCTTTACTGTAGCAGATATGGATGAAGAAGAAAAACCTTTGCGCCCCGCCGCAGTTGGGATTATTTTTGGTAACCGGATTCAACCACATTTCAACGCAAAGCATGAGGGGAAGCACAGCCCCATAAAAAAACTAAAACTTATGACCATGCGCACCTGTGTCAGCCCGGACGGCAAATTCCTCTACTGTGTCCACTCCCCGGATTACCGGGTAAAAAATCTTCGCCATGGCGAAAAGATTGAGGGCCTCGGCACCCTTGCCGGCAGTACCCATCGTAACGAGGCGAACTTCCCGACCGCGGATATCCGGGTTCATCAGGCCGACACGATTTACGAAATTCCCCATCCCTTCCCGTTCAAGGGAACAACCTTCATCAACTCCCGCTGGGCCGATGTCCGGGCAAAAAATCCGCTGGCAATCCACCTGCAGGCACCGCAACCGGTCTCCCTTTCCGCAGCCTTCGCCCCGCTGGCTGCCGCCTGCACGGTGAAAACCGACGAGCTCTTCGGCGTGCTGCCGGAGCCGATGCTGCTGTCCCTGGCAACGACATCAACCGACCCCGACGACCTGGTCCGACTGGCCCGGATCAGTTGCGATTTCACCTTCGATCCGACAGGAGCGCCCATAGGGCTTATCTATGAACGGCAGGAGACGACCGGCCGGATCCGGGCAATCATCCACCACCATGCCCTGTTCGAGGCGGTGGGCAACAACCCGCATCTGCCGGATTCTTACAAACAGGCGATGGTGCTGCGGCCCGGCGCTCAGGGCGGCAGTGAAATCATCGGCGCCTGGGAAGAAGAAGCTCACCATGTCTTTGAATACCTGCGCCGCAACTCCTATATCCCCTGGGGCCATTTCGCCGCCAATATGGCCAACGACAGTGTCCGCTACGATATCCGCGGCCTGTCTCGGGAAGATATGACCGGCCTGCGTCACCTCTATTATCAGCGCACCTTTGTCCGCATGGCAGAACAGCTCGGTATCCCGCTGTCCGCGGACCGCCGCAGCCTCTCCAGCGCCGAACTGGAAGAGATGCGCACGGAAATCCTGCGCAGGTTCACATCACGGCACTCCTCCTTTTTCGACAGCACCCTGTGGGGATGGAATTACGGATTTGATTTCGCCCCGAGCGGCTACCGGCTCAATGCCTCACATCAGCAGATCCATCAGCAGTTCGCCCTGCTGCCCGGCGAGCTGCCGGCCATGCAGGCCGGCGAGCAGACCGCGACAACCATGCCCTCCTTTGCCTGCGGTGATCTGGTTGCCGACTGCGTTCGTGCCTATGCCGGCTGCCATGACCGCTCCTTTTTCGCCGACCTCCTCACCTGTATCCGAAACAACACTCGCATGGACCGGCACCCCGGTCCCTCATCGCTCATTGTCTACGAAGACGATCAGGTCATGCTCTTTGTCCCTAAGGCCCAGACCTCCCAATGGGAATTACAGCTCATCACCCTCCGGCCGGTGGGCAATATCCTGGAGGCGGATACCGCCATGCGCCGCGCCCTTGACACCGGTATTCACCTCGCCATGCAAGCCCTGGGCGGCCTCGGCGTGCGTATGGTCACCACCATCGAGTACGCCAAGCGTTTCAGCCAGTCCCTCGACCAACGCCTGCTCTACTCGTTTCTGCCGAAACTGCCCGAATCACCGGGCGCCTTCAGCGAGGCCCAACTCCGCTGGATCATGGGCCATTTCCCCGAGGATTTCGCCGCAGCCTGCCGCCACCGCCTGTCCACCGCAACCGTCGCCAGTTGATTCGGAACTCAAGCTGCCACGCTATTTTTTTTCCATATACAATTTTGTCAATTGACAAATTGTCGCACCTCCCCCCATAATAAGTTATGGTGCGCCGGGAGAGGAACGCCTGCCGTACGGCAAAGAAGACCATCGTCCCGCATCTCTTTGATTTGTTGCCATTTATTACACCTTCACCAGAAACCCGACCAGAGACACAACAATGACTATCCGAACCAAGATCACTGCTCCCACGGTCTTCTTCTTTATCCTGTTCGGTGTTATCGGCGCCTGGCTGGTCAGCCGACTGATTTCCGTCAATATCGAAAACCAGATCAGCGACGCCCGCCATACCATGTTCCAGGCCCTGAAAATCTCGGCAGCGGAACAGACCAAAGAACTGAACAACACCATTGACCGCATTGCCAAAAAGGCCCTGAACGAGGCTGCTCTCTATTCCGGCAATCCGGAAGTCGTCGCCGCTTACAAGGTGGCGCTTTCCGGCACCATCGACGACGAGGCGGACGCCAAGGCCCAGGAGGCCCGGGAGCAGCTGCGCGATTATTTCGAGCCGATTATTGAAGATTACACGACCTATACCGGAGCAAAGTCCCTGCAGATCCATTTTCACCTGCCCAATGGCCGCAGCCTGGTCCGCCTCTGGCGCGACGGCTGGCAGGCGATCCGCAACGGCGAAGAGGTGGATGTCTCCGATGACCTGTCCACCTTCAGAAAATCTGTGATGAAGGTCAACCGGGAGACCTACAAAGCCCTGACCGGCATCGAGATCGTCCAGAGCGGCTTCATCATTTTCGGTATCGCGCCGATCAACGACGAAAACGACAACCATCTCGGCTCCAACGAGGTTATCTATCCGATCAGCGCCCTGATGAAGGTGGCCAAGACGAGCAAGGCGATCGATTACGCCATCTATCTGGACGCCGATCTGCTGCCCCTTGCCACCGGCCTGCAGGATGAAAAGGAATTTCCCCGAGTGGGCGGAAAATTCGTGCAGGCGGCAGGCACCAATACGAAAACAACTGCTCCCCTGGCCAGCGTTGACCTGCTGAACAAGGGATATGCGGGCTCTTTTTCCGAGCAATCCGGCAATTTTTATGTCACCGCCTTTCAGGTCAGCGACTTCACCGGCAAGCCGGTGGGGGTGATGACCATCTTCCAGGATATCACCGAACAGCTCGCTATTCTCGACGACATCAGAAGCGAAGGGGAGAAAACCCTGTCCACCCTCCAGCGCAATGTCGTCATCGGCATGCTGGTTTTTTCCCTGCTGTTCGTCATCGGCCTGATCGGCTTCATCACCATAGTCGTCAACCGCCCCCTGCAGGAGGCGGTTGAATTCTGCAAGAAAATGGGCAAGGGCGATCTGGCCTCTACCCTGAACATGGGCAAGGCCCTGCCCTGCTCGGATATCATGGGTTGCAACCGGCCGGAGTGCCCGAGCTACGGCAAAACCACCCACTGCTGGACCGAATCCGGCTCATTTGCCGCAGTGGCGAGCTGCCCCAGGGCAAAAGACGGCGGCGACTGCAAGAACTGCAAGGTCTACCAGAAAGGTATCGGCGATGAACTGAGCATCATGGGTTCGGCATTGAACGCCCTGCGGGACGAGCAGATCAAACGGACTCAGGTGCTCGAACTGGTGGGCAACGGTGACCTGACCCAGCGCGTCGCCGTGGCCTCGGAGATGGACACCTTCGGCAAGTCACTGAACGCGATGATCGACAACCTCAACGCTCTGGTCAAAGGCATCCTCGACAATGCCCATGAGCTGACCATCTCCTCGCGTGATCTTTCGCAGGTGGCGGCCCATCTCTCCGCCGGTTCCGAGGAGATATCCTCCCAGGCCGCCACCATTGCCGGCGCCACCGAAGAAATCAGCGTCAACACCAAAAACGTGACAGAGACGGTGCGCCAGATCGCCCATTCCATGCAGAGCGCCGCCAGCGCCACCGAGGAGATGAGCGCCAGTATCGCCGAGATCGGCAGCAATGCGGAAAAAGGTACCGAGATCACCCGCACCGCCCTCGACAAGGCGAGTTCCGCCACCCAGGCGATCACCGCCCTTGACCAGCTGGCCGGCGAGATCAGCGAGGTGACCCGGGTGATCGGCGAAATCTCCGAACAGACCAAGCTGCTCGCCTTAAACGCCACCATCGAGGCGGCCCGGGCCGGGGAAGCGGGCAAGGGCTTTGCCGTGGTGGCGGGCGAGGTGAAGGAACTGGCCCGCCAGACCTCCGAGGCGACCGGCAATATCGCCGCCCGCATCAACGAGGTGCAATCCGGCACCCAGCAGGCGGTGGGGATCATCTCCGAGGTAACTGACATTGTCGGCCAGGTGAACGACTCCTCCGCCATGATCACCGCAGCGGTGGGCGAACAGGTAACGGTGGCGCGGGACATTGCCGCGGCGGTGGTGCAGGCCAACGACGGCACCAATACCATCAGTCGGGCCCTGGACGAACTCTCCGGCGGCACCGCCGAGGTTTCGGCCAACATCCAGCATGTCAACCAGGGCACCACCGAGAACACCCGGGGAATTGCCCAAGTCAGTGCTGCCGCCGAACAGCTGGCCGGTCTCGCCAGAAAACTCGAGGAGATGATGGCGCGTTTCACGACCCGCTAACACCACCAGCATCTTCCGCGCCACCACGAACGGGGAGAGAGGCAATGCCGGAGCCCATCTCCCCGTCTTTTTTTGCCGACCACCGCCCTCTTCCCCGTGTCGACTTCCCCCCCGTAAAAAACAAATTGCCTGCTGTTTTTTCCGGCAAATGGGGTATAGTACTAGCTTACCCAGCCAACCGTGAACCCGAAACCCGAAAACTTCGCCCGGACAGCCAATGAATCAGACCGCCAAACAAGGATATTACGGAGAGTGGGGAGGGGCATTCATCCCCGAGGTGCTCTATGAAACATTCCGGCAGCTCAACGCCGCCTTTGCCGCGGCCAAGGCCGATCCCGCCTTCTGGCAGGAATACGTTTCCCTCATGTCAACCTACTCCTGTCGACCGACCCCGCTGACCCATGCCGAGAATCTCTCCCGCCACTTCGGCGGCGGCCAGATCTTCATCAAGCGGGAGGATCTGAACCACACCGGCGCCCACAAGGCTAACAATGTCATGGGCCAGGGATTGCTCGTCAAGCGCATGGGCAAAACCCGGGTCATCGCCGAAACCGGCGCCGGCCAGCACGGAGTGGCCACCGCCACCATGGCCGCCAAGTTCGGCTTTGCCTGCACCATCTACATGGGGGAAGAGGATGTGGCGCGCCAGCGTCCCAACGTCTTCTGGATGGAGAAGCTGGGCGCCACCGTGGTGCCGGTCACCTCAGGGTCGAAGACCCTCAAGGACGCCATCAACGAGGCCTTTCGCGACTGGGTAACCCGCATGGATGACACCCACTATGTCATGGGGACGGTCTGCGGCCCGCATCCCTTTCCTGAGATGGTGGCCTGGTTCCAGTCCATCATCGGCCGGGAGGCGCGAATGCAGATTCTTGAACAGTTCGGTCGAATGCCGAAAAGAGTGTATGCCTGTGTCGGCGGCGGCTCCAACGCCATGGGCGTCTTTCAGGGATTTCTCGATGATGCCGGGGTGGAGCTGATCGGTGTCGAGGCCGGCGGCAAGGGACTTGACAGCGGCCGCCATGCGGCGCGGCTGGCCGGTGACGATGCCTCACCCGGTGTGGCCCAAGGGTACAAGACCATGTTTCTGCAGAACGCGGACGGCCAGATGATGGATACCCATTCGGTGGCAGCCGGGCTCGATTACGTCGGCGTCTCCCCCATCCTCACCGACCTCTGGCAGCAGGGCCGGGTGCGCTTTGCCGCCGCCACCGACAGCGAGGTGATGGCCGCCCTTGATCTGACCATGAAACAGGAGGGTATCATCCCGGCGCTGGAATCGAGCCATGCCTTTGTGCAGGCCTTCAAGGAGGCCGGCGATCTGCGCCAGGACGAGGCCCTTGTCATCAACATGTCCGGACGCGGCGACAAGGACATCTTCACCATCGCCCACGCCTTTGACGATCCCTCCTGGAAAGAATTTATCAGAAAGAAAGGAAGAGAATATGGAGCTTAACGACCACATCAGGGCGACATTGGACGATCCCGCCCGAAAGATCCTGCTCATGACCCACATCGTGCTGGGCTATCCTTCGCTTGCCGTCAACCACCGGGTCATCGAGCAGATGGTGACCAACGGCGTTGACCTCATCGAGATGCAGATTCCCTTTTCCGAGCCGATGGCGGACGGACCGGTGATCGTCAAAGCCAATCAGGACGCCATCGACAACGGCATCACGGTTCGGCAGTGCCTCGATTTTGCAAGAGAAATCGTCGCCGCCCATCCGATCCCCTTTCTCTTCATGACCTACTACAACATTCTCTTTAAGTTCGGGGTGGAGAAATTCTTTCAGGAGGCACGGGAACTCGGCATCCGGGGCTTCATTATTCCGGATCTGCCGCCGGAGGAGGGCGAAGAGTTTCTGGCCCTTTCCCGGCACTACGGCATCGCGCCGATCATGATCTTTGCCCCCACCTCAACCCCGGAACGGATGCGTGAGCTGAGCCGCGTCGGCCGCGGCTTTATCTACTGCGCGGCACGCAAGGGAGTGACCGGCCGGCAGACCGATTTCGACGCCGGATTTGACCGTTACCTGGCGCAATGCCGGGCCAACACCGACCTACCCCTGGCAGTCGGATTCGGTATCAGTCGCCGGGAGGATGTCGATGCCCTCACCGGCAAGGCAGAGATCGCCGTCATCGGCACCCGGACCATCAAGCTGGTGGAGGAAGAGGGCGTGGAGGCGGTCGGCCCCTTTATTGCCGGACTGCGCTGACCGTCTCGCCGCTGGCAACGACAAGCGACGAATACTGCTCGCCGCTGACCTGCGGGTCAACGATGCAGTTGCGGCCTATCACCGCACCGGGCGGCACCACCGCCTCTTTACCGATCAGGGTGATGCCGGTATAGAGATGCTTCGGGAAAACGACGTTCGGAGTGTCTTTGTCGGCGCCACTGCCGACCACCGCCCTGCTGCCGACATGGACCCGCTTGTCGAGAATAGCGAGATCAACCACCGCTCCTTCCTCAACCAGGCAGTCGTGGAAGAGAATGGAATCCCGCACCGTTGCTCCGGCCGCCACCCGCACTCCCGGACTCAGCACGGAGTTAACCACCTCGCCGTCGATGACGCAGCCGGCGGCAATCATCGAGTTCTTCACGACCGAATCGGAGCCGAAACGGGCCGGTGGCCGATCGGCAACCCCGGAAACGCCGGCCTCGACATTGGGCCGGATCCCCCAGTCTTCCGGCGAGATACCGGAATCCTCCCGGAGAATGTCCATATTGGTCTGCCAGTAGGCCTGCACCGTGCCGACATCACGCCAGTAGCCGTGAAAAGGGTAGGCAAAGACATTGTCCTTATCAATGGCCCGGGGAATGAGGTGCATGCCGAAATCAACCTCGTCGCGATTTTCCAGCAGCATGCGCAGCAGGTATTCGGTATCAAAAACATAGATCCCCATGGAGGCCAGGTTGGTGCGGGCCACCTTGGGCTTCTCCTCCCAATCGACGATGCGGCCGTCGTCGTCGGTAATGCCGGCCCCGAACTGGTGGATCTCACTTTCCGGCACCACCATCATACCGATGGTGACATCGGCCTTTTTGCGGCGGTGAAAGGCAATCATGTCGTCGAAATCCATACGATAGATATGATCACCGGAGAGCAGCAGAATCTCCCGGGAGGGATGCGCCGTGATAAAATCGATGTTCTGCCGCACCGCATCAGCGGTGCCCTTGTACCAATCGGAATCCTTGGCCCCGGTCCGCGGCGGCAGAATCTTCACCCCCCGGCTGCGGCCGGTGAAATCCCAGGCCTCGCCGGTGCCGAGATGTTTCATCAGCGAGAGTGGTTTGTACTGGGTCAGCACCCCGACCTGGGTCAGTCCGGAATTCATGACGTTACTCAAGGAAAAGTCGATGATGCGGTAAATGCCGCCGAACGGCACCGCCGGCTTGGCCCGGCTCTGCACCAGATTATTGAGCCGGCTGCCCACGCCGCCGGCCAGGATCAGCACCAGGGTATTTTCCTTTTTCATCGCACAATCTCCCCTGACCGGATTTCCCGAAACAGCTTATCCGGGCTGAGCGCCGGATAGAGCGTGCAATCCGAGCCGATCACCGCCTTGTCGGGAATGACGTTATTCCAGCCGACCACCGTCACCTCCTTGCCGGCCACCGGCCCTTCCTGGCCGATGCGCACCTCGTTACCAATGGTGACGTTGACATCGCTGATAACCTTCTCAAGCCTGGCGTCCCGGCCGATGACATTATCAAAAAACAGGACCGAGTCCCTTACCACCGCCCCCTTCTTGACATGGACGCCTGGGAAAAGGATGGAACGCTCCACCTCGCCGTCGATAACGCAGCCGTTGTAGACAAGACTGTCGCGGATGATTGCGCTGCTTCCCACCTTGAGGGGCTGGCAGTCGCCGATACCACGGTGCTCGAGATTGGTGCGCAGTCCCCATTTTTCCAGATCGATTTTCGGCTCCGGCCCCAGCAGGTCCATGTTGGTCTGCCAGTACTCCTCGATGGTGCGGGAATAGCCCCAGTAACCACGGAACTTGAAGCCGTAAACCCGCCGCTGCTCATACATCATGCGGGGGATGATATCGCGGCCAAATTCAAAGGACTCATCCTCCCGGGCATTAAGGGTCAGGACATCGAGCAGCACTTTTGGTTTGAAACAGAAGACGGTGAGCGATGCCCAGTTGAATTTCGGACGATCGGGCTTCTCCCGGTACTGGAGCACCCGGCCACCCACCTCGCCATCCTCGTTGTCGATATCGGCCAGGCCGAAGCGGTGCGCCTTTTCCAGGGGCACCTGCAAACAGGCGATTGTCAGATCCGCGTCCTTGCGGCGATGATAGTCGATGACCTCCTGATAATCCATGTGATAGACATGATCGCCGGAGAGAATCAACACCTCCTCAGGATCGTGGTACTGGATAAAATCGGCATTCTGGAAGACGGCATCGGCCGAGCCCTTGTACCAGGAGGTGTTGCCGTAGCCGGTGGAGGGCGGCAGAATGGAGACCCCCCGGTTCTTGCCGATCATGTCCCAGGCCGCACCGATGCCGATGTGGTTGATCAGCGAGTAACTGCGGTACTGGCTTAAGATCGCCACCCGTTCCAGACCGGCATGCATGAGATTACTCAGGGAAAAATCGATAATGCGGGCAAAACCGCCAAAGGGCACGGCCGACTTGGGCCGATAAAAGGTGAGAACATTGAGTTCGTCGACCCGCCCGCCGGCAAGAATCATGGCCAGAGTTTTCGTTTTCTGTCTCATAAGGTATGTTCGGTTTATGTCGTCAATTGGCTGGTTTGCCTAGGGGCAAACACGCAACCCCCCCCAAAGGCCGGCTTCAGGCAGACCGCCTACAGATGCTTGCCGGTCAGCTTGCGCAGAGTCTTGGTGGTGAATTCCTGATCCGATCTGGCCAGATTTTTCAGCGGCACTTCGGCCCGGGCCGATTCGCGGTGGCCGCCGGCTGAGCCGATCTGACCGAAAATTTTCGCGGCCAGGGTGCCGGCATTTTTCTTGTATCCGTCGCAGCGGAAGATGACCACCAGTTTCTCGCCATGGATGCCGGAAACAAAGACCCAGGAAACATCGTGCACCCTTTTGAAAAAATCAGCGATGATCACCAGCACGTCAGGGGTACGCACCCTGCCGACATGGGCATAAAGCCGGTGCTTGCTGATCTTCATTTCGGCAAAGGCCGTCTTGAAGTAATTGAGTTCCGACTTGCGCAGTTCGCTGAGCTCGATCTTGCGCACCAGATTCTGGTTGGCGATATTAAACAGATAGCGAAAGGAAATAGCGTCCGCCAGTTGCGCCTTTTTCTCGAAATTCTGGGTATCGACCTTGATGGCGTAAAACAGGGCGGTGGCGAGTGCCACCGAGGGTTTCATCTCCGCGGCTCGCAGGTACTCAACCAACATGGAGGCGGTGGCACCGTATTCGGGACGGATATCGACGAAATCCGCCTTCCATCCCTGGGTGACGGGATGGTGATCAATGACGGCGCTCCAGACAATATCGTCAAAACAGGGATTATGAGTGGGCTGGGAATCAACGATAATATATTTGGTGAAACGTTCCGACTTAAAGCACTTCATGCGCTCCGCCGGAATCTTCAAAAGCTCCAGCATGGTCAGATTGGCGAGCCGACGGATCTCGTTGGCATAGCCGATGGTGACGTTCTTGACCCGATAACGAAGGAGTCTTTTGATGGCCAGCGCACTTGCCAGGGAATCCGGATCGGCACAGATGGCGATCAAGACCTCGTCATCCCTGCCGAATATATTCCAGAACTCCTGCAGCCTTTCTTTTGCCGTCTTCTTCGGCTTCGGTGGGGTTCGTCGTTTTCTCGGCTGGACACCGGGAAGTTTGTCACTCTTCAATAGTCTCACCGCACGGGAGAATCCCGTCTTCTCTGCAAGATTGCAATGCTGGTATCTTGTACCATAACATCTTTGCCTGATGCAAGTCATTCCGAGGAGGAATCGACCACCAACTAACATCACAACATAATGATATTATTATTTTTTTTAACACGAGAAACCGTTTCGGCATCTTTTTTTTGGAATACAGACAGTTCCTGTTGTAGGATAGAGTGAGCATGCCCCGTTCTTACCATGCTTTTCCCATCTTTCCCAGCAGCAGGATTTTCATGACAGCAACCGACGACTTTCTCCGACGCAGATCCGGCCTCATCATTGGCGGTTCCGGCCTGGTGGGCGGCGCCCTGGTTCACTCTTTCAAAAAGAAATGGGGGTGCAACATTCTGGCCCCCAACAGCAAGCAGCTGAGTCTCCGCGATCCCACCGACATCAGAGGCTTTTTTGTCGATTACCGACCGGATTTCATTGTCAACGCGGCAATCGCCGGGATTGACAGCAACCCGAAAATCTCCTTTGACATCAACTATCTCGGCACCGTCAATCTGGCTCGAGCCGCGGCGGCCCTGGGCATCCCCTACATCTTTTTCAGTTCCGCCGCCGTGCTGCCCGAGGGTGAGAATCTCACGGAAGAGATACAGCGCCCGTTGCGACCGGAGATGAGCAACTACGCCAAGTCGAAACTGATGAGCGAAAAGACCCTGGCCCATCTCCGGCGCACGGAAGGACTCGATTACACCGTCATCCGCCTGGCCATTGTCTACGGTAAACACGATCACAAGATCCAGGGTTTTCATCGCCTCCTCTTTTCCGTGGCCGATCAGTCCATGCCAATGCTCTTTACCGCCAGGCAGGCCCGCCACTCCTACACCAACGCCAAAAAAATTCCCCATGTTGTCCGCCATGCCCTGGCCCGGCGCGACGAATTTTCCGGGCAGACCATCCATCTCGTTGATCATGAACCCCTTGCCCTGGCCCGGGTCATCCTCACCATCCGCAACTATTTGCAGCTGCCGCGGCCCAAGGAAATCTACCTCCCCTATCCGGTGGCCCGCTTCGGGGCGAATAGCCTGAAAAAAATGATTAGACTGCTGGTCAAAATCGGCATCGACGCCCGCATGCCGCCGGAGCTGATGTTCATGCAGAATTTTTACGAGACCCAGACCCTGTCCGGCGAAAAACTGCGCCAATCGAGCTTTGTCGATCCGTTTCCGGCCCAGACCGTCATCAGCCAGCTGCCTGACCTCATCGAATACTACCTGACCCGCTGGGAACAGCTTAACCTGATCGCTCCCTACGACCGGGAATTTTTCGATCCCCAGAAGCTCTCCGAAGAATTTCACCGTAATCCGGAGGCCCTGCTGGACGATATCCATCAGGGGAGAATCCGCCCTTTCATTGATTTATTCTGAAAAGAAGGCCGCAGCGTCTTCCCTGATGACACGAAGTGGGACATCCGGTATAGTGATTTCCGCCCCGTACCGGCCTGTTTATCACCCATGTCAAGGAGAGTTGCCGTGAAACCGACCCGTCTTTTTCTCCTGCTGTTCCTTCTTCTGCATGCCGTCCCGGCTCTGGCGGCCCGTACCGCCTCTTTTTCCTTCACCGACCTCGACGGCATCACCTATAACCCGGAAAATCTGCGGGGCAGACCTCTCCTCATCTATGTCGGCTCCCATCTCTGACGGCAATGCGGTGATGCGGCTCCCCTCCTGGAAAGCATCTACCGGGAGTACAAAACCCGCGATCTTCTCGTTATCGGCGCCTTTTATCAGAGCACGACCGAGGATATCGTGGACTTCAAAGAGCGGCATCACCTCTCCTTTCCGGTCGGAAAGGCACGCGGCGTCGCCCAGGAACTGCGGGTGGAGACGGTTCCCACCCTTATTTTTCTGTCGCGGACCGGCGAGTTTGCCGGGCGTCTTCAGGGCAAGGTGAGTCGGGAAGAGCTGAACCAGCGGCTTGCAACCATCCTCCAGCAGGAGGCTGCTCTTTCTGCCGGTCGAGATTCGGCGCCGTCCCCCGCCTTACCGTGATTCTACCTGGAAAAAAACAAAAAAACAGGCTATACATCGATCATGCCTGCGGCACCGGTTGACCGCATTCGGCCGCCTGCCCCTGATGAACCCCTGCGCCGACACCCATGCTCGATTTTCTCATCGCCAACGAAACAGCCATTCTCTGGGTCGCCATTCTTTCTGTTGTCACCTTTGTCGGCACCCTGCTCCTGCTGCCACTGCTGGTGGCCAAAATTCCCGCAGACTATTTTTCCAACACCAGACGGCACCGACCGCCCTGGGCCCGACACCACCCCCTGGTGCGCGCCATTCTCCTGACCGGGAAAAACATCGCGGGCGGCATCTTTGTCTGCATGGGCATCATCATGCTGGTCCTGCCTGGCCAGGGACTGCTGACCATCGCTATCGGCATCATGCTGCTCGACTTCCCCGGAAAGTTTCGTTTTGAACGCTGGCTGGCCAGCCGCGGCCCGGTCTTACGCTCCATCAACTGGCTGCGCAAACGGGCGCACCGTCAGCCCCTGACCTTCGATCACCTCCACGACCCGCGCGGCAACCGATGAAAAATATCTGCCCACTCTGCAACGGCAGCGGCCAGTTCAGCACCTTCAAAGGGGTCAGTAGATTTCTGCTGACCTGGGAGGAGTGCCCCCAATGTGCAGGGCTCGGTTATCTTCCCGAACCAGTCCCAAAAGGACAGGAAAAACAGGAGAAATGCGAGGGTAGACACGATAACAGCAAACCACAGAGCACAAACGATCTCTGAAGACTTGTCTTCAGCCGGCAGCGGCGGTCGACGCTGACAAACCCCCCTTTCGTACTTATGGTTTTATCAGGAAGGAGGTGAGCGTATGACGAATGACAACCTGACCACACTGGAACGCGAATTTATCGAAATCGCTCTGTCCGAGGAGAGGGAAGACGAGGTAACGCTCCATGACATCCAGGAGTACATGGATTATCTCGATGAGAACTTCATGGAAGGCGCCCTGGCAGAGTACAATGAAGCATACCTCAAACATGTCCACTGACAAGGAGAGGGAAAACCGGTTTCAGACCGAAAAACGACCCGCCGGAAGGCGGGTCGTTGCGTGATGCGACCTGCAAGTCCGCCGCCATTATCTTTCCCGTCGCCGTTGTCCGGCGACAATGGTATGATGTCCAGAAATCACCATGAAGAAGAAAACCGCCCATCAGGGACTCGTCTACTCCACCGAATACGGGAGAATGTGTCCGGCCTGCGGCCAGCCGGAGCCGGAGTGCCGCTGCCGGAACGCTTTTACGCCGCCGCCCGGCGACAGGACCGTACGCATCAGCCGGCAAACCAAAGGCCGCAAGGGAGCAGGAGTCACCCTGATAAGCGGACTTGCCCTCGATGAGGCGGCCTTATGGAAACTGGCCGGCGAATTGAAGCGCACCTGCGGCTGCGGCGGCACGGTGAAGGCGGGCGTCATCGAGATCCAGGGCGATCAACGCCAGACCCTGATCGCCGAGTTACGGAACCGTGGATTTGTCGTAAAATCGGCCGGGGGCTGAGAAGAACCCTGTTACGATGAAATGTGACACCGCCTGCGGCGGCATAAAGAAGGCGGAGCAAGAATTTCTTTTCGTCTATGGAACTCTGCGCCTGCAGGCAGGCCGGGCAATGGGGCGCTGGTTGGCCCGACACGCCGATTATGTCGGTAACGGCACTCTCAGGGGTCGGCTGTACCTGGTGACCGACTATCCGGGGTGTGTTGCCTCCAGGGACCCGCAGGATTGCGTCCGGGGCGAGGTCTATCGCCTCCGGTACCCGGCCGCGATCCTTGCCCGGCTCGACGACTATGAGGGATACGGTCCCCGATTCCCGACGCCGAATGAGTTTATCCGGTCACGGCAGCATGTGCGTCTCGCCAGCACGGCCATCATCACCGCCTGGACATATCTCTACAACCTGCCGGTCGATACCCTGCCCCGCATCGATTCCGGCGATTTTCCATAACAGTGTGCCCTTTGCGCCAACGGAGAAACACCCATGGAAAGATTGACGCCGAATCTGCCGCAACCTGCCGTCTGAGCGCCGGGATCTGAAGCCGGCGGCTGCGGAAAACCGACCCCCGACAACCTGTTGACCCTGTCTCCAGCTGACCAGGAAAAAATCCGGGGAACAATCCGGACAAAATATCGAGCGGTGGCCAGCTCCGCCGCCGGCCTCTTTCCTTACCCAACCGGCCGGAAGGGAGCGCAGCTGCTGGGCTATGATCCGATCGCCATTGCCGCAGCCCCTGCCCCTCTGCTCGATTCTTTCTGCGGCGTCGGCAACCCCTTCTCCCTCGGCGCAATCCCAGAGGGCACCTCGCTGCTTGACTTCGGCTGCGGTGCTGGCTTTGACCTCTTTGTCGCCGGTTGCCTGGTCGGCAGCCGCGGGTTGCTCTGCGGGATCGACCTGAGCACAGAGATGATTAACAAGGCCGGCGAGCATCTCCGGCCGACAGCCCGGCTCGAGCTCCGCGTCCTTGCCAGCCCCGCCATTCCCTATCCGGATGCCTTTTTTGACGTAGTCATCTCAAACGGCGCCATCAATCTCACCATTTGCAAGGAGCGATGTTTTGCCGAACTCTATCGGGTCCTGAAACCTGGCGGCCGCATCCAGTTTGCAGATATGATCCTGAACCAGGAGCTGCCGCTTTCGCCGACACAGAGTATCGAGAGCTGGTTCCAGTGAATCGGCGGCACGATCCCGGTCCGGGATCAGCTCCGCCACATGGAAACGGCAGGCTTTGACCAGATCGCCTGCCGTGGCTTCACCGGCTGCTCCACCTCGGCAACAACAATCGGCGCCCTCTTTTCTGGACAAAAACCGCACCTGCGCGGCAGTATCACCCTCTGACCACAAGCGGAAGAAAGACAAACCCGTAAAAAGTCTTTTTTCACCACAGAGCGCACAGAGAATGCAGAGGAAACATCTTTAATTACAATTCGTTACCTCTGTGTGCTCTGCGGTCTCTGTGGTTAATTTTCACTTTTTACGAGACCATCAAGAAAGACGGGTCCGAGAAAACCGTCAGCCGGGAAGAATCCCCATCCCGCGCAGCAGGCCGATCACCGCGTTGATTTTTCCCCGGACAAAGGCGACCGCATCGACTACAATGGCCATGATTTTCTCCGCCAGCTTCCTCTCTTCCTCCGGCATCTCTCCCCGCAGCACGCGCTCCAGCCGCTCCGCCCGCATGCTCGGCGCCGGGTGGCTGGCGAGAAAGGAATGATTATCCCCCAGGGTGGCGAGTTTCCGCAGGGCCGTCACCGCCGCCTCCGGCCGGTAGCCGTTATCGCGGAGAAAGGCCAGGCCGTAATCATCCGCCTCCTTTTCCTCCTGCTGGGAGAACTGGGCGCCGGTCAGCTGTTCGACAAAGGCGCCGAGCTCCGAACGGGCGATAGAACCGACCGCATTGTTCTGCGAGGCAATGCCCTTACGCAGGGCGCTGCCGGCATAGGCAAGCTGCATCTTTTTGCGGACATGATCATGCACGACATGACCCATTTCATGGCCCAGGACAAAACGCAGCTCATCGTCATCCATCATTTCCATCAGTCCGCTGAAAAAGCGAATGGTGCCGTCCGCCATGGCAAAGGCATTCACCTCCGGCGTCAGATAGACCTTGACGTCAAAACGAAAATCCCCCTGTTCCCCGTGGCCGGCCAGCAACCGCCGCAGTCGCTCCGCCTCGGGGCTGTTTTCCGGGGCAAGAGGATGCTTGCCGTCGGCATGGGTCGCCGCCTCCCGGGCCAGGCCGCGGACCGCCTCGTCCGACAGGGTGGCGGCCTTCAAGGCGTCGAGGCCCGCTTCGGTGGCGAGACGGAGATCCGTTTCCTCGCAGCCGGTCAGACAGAAGGAAAAAAAAGTACAGAGCAGCACAATCCATGCGGCGCGTCTTCTCACAGCAGTTACCTCCTCGTTGCATAGAGCTTTCACCCTTCCGTCACCAGCCGCACTTTACCTGCCGCTGCAGACGGCACAGGACGCATAACCCCGTGTCGGTCAGGGAATCATATCATCTTTGTACCCGAAAAAAAAGCACCGTGCCAGGCAAGATCGGCATCTTTGCTTCCAACCAGCACAACCCACTCCCCTGCCAAAACACCTCACACCCCGTATTTTTACCATGCCTTTGCCAGCTCAAGACCAGCGCGGGATCGCAAAAAAGTACAGCTTGACCGTAATTAAATTCTTGACAGAGGCGTACCATAAAGTGTTACATCTCTCGCCGTGAAACATCATTCATTTTTGTAAAAAAAAATCATTCCCCCGGAGAATATTCGGCAATTCAGGCATCGTTATGCTATAATTTCATTCTAAATGGATCTCTTTGTTATAGTTAAGTTTTTTTACTCAAAATTATTACAATTACAATTTCCTTCCCTGTCGGCTTTTCTGAACCGGCAACCAGGAAAAACAGGCTTTTGCCTTGACCGCGGCACCATGTTCCGGCGAAAAGCCGGAAGAGCGGCCATCCTCTTTTCCAGTTTATGGAATCCAAGGCAACGGGGCAGGATTTTTTAACAAAATGGGGAGCATGCAGTAAACGGTATCAACCAGAAAACGCAAGGAGGACTCATGAGAAAAATCGTGAAAATTGGCTTGCCGCTGCTGGCCGCAACGGCACTCTGGACGTCAACGGCATACTGCGGAGGCGGACCGAAGCCAAAGGAGATGCCAAAGGCCAAAACCATCAAGGAACTGGTCGAACGATATGATTCGAGCAGCTGTGTCGAATGTCACGATGAGGCACACAGCCAGTGGGAAAATTCATTACACTCCCGTTCGATCCTCGGCACCGGCCGAACGGCGCCGACCATCATCACCGCCATGGAAGTGGGTCTGAAGAATTTCCCCTATTCCGGCGTCAAGGAGGATAAGGACATCACCGTTGAACATCTGCGGATGTGCACCAAATGTCATCTTCCTCAGCTCGAAGATGCCACCGACGACGTGGCCCGGGAGATCATCGCCACCATCAAAGGCTGGCAGCAGGCCAAGAAGGACGACAACGAAGCCAAGGCTGATGAACTGGAGGCGACCATTGCCAGCCTCAACATCAACTGCCGGATCTGCCACAACAAGATGGCCCTCATCCACAAATGGGCGGACGGCTATGCCCAGCCCGATACGGTTTACGGCTCCAAGGACGGCGCCCACGACGATCCGAATTTCCCGAAAATGGCCACCGCCCCGGCCCTCAGCGAGTCGATCTTCTGCGGCCAGTGCCATGGCAGCGGGCCGAACTTCGAACTGGCTCATCCCTCCCAGTGTGCCACCCTGTACGGCAGCTATCTCTTTGCCTACACGGCGGAGGGAGGCAGCGAGAGCTGTCAGGAATGTCACATGAAGAAATCCGGCCTCGGCCACGACATGCAATCCTACAACAGCGAGGAGATGCGCAAGATGGCGGTCGATGTCCATGTGGAGAGCCGCTCCCTTTTCTGGCGCAAAAACTCGGAAGAAGGTGTTGTTCCGATGGGCATCATCAATGTGGAACTCACCAACAAGGCAGGCCACACCATCCCGGACGGCTGACCGACTCCCAATAGGCTGGTCCTGGATGTGACTGCCAAAACAACCGATGGAAAAGAAGTTTACAACGAACAGAAAATCTACATGCCGTACCCCGGCCGGATGGGCCGCGGCAAGGAAATGGGCCGTGGACCCTACGAGAAGAGCGGACTGCTGCGTGAAACCAGTCTGCCGCCGATGAAAACCATCAAGGAAACCTTCGAGTTCGCCTACCCCTTCAAGAAAACCGAGAAGGATGGCAAGCCGAGCAGAGAGCTGATCAACGACGAACTCGTCGTCGATGTCAAGCTCTGGTACCTGCCCTTCGGCGAATTCGAGGGACATGAGGTCGTCTTCTTTGAAGATCAGAAGAAGCTTGACCTGAAGACTGAATGGAAGTGGCGGTAAACCAACCCAGATCCGGGGCGGAGGTGTTCAGTGCAGCCGCCGCCCCGGTCTTTCAGCTGTTCCCATCCCGATTCCCGAACAAAAAACCAACACCACCCGCCAGGCAGCAAGTCGACATCAAGCTCCAGCCGGTCGACCGGTGTGCGGGCCTGCTGTTTGGCAATCTCCTTTTGCCAGCTCCCAGCTGAAATAAGGGGGTACATCCGGTCTTAGTGCCGGAACAAACCAAAGGCGCGCAGTCCATGCACCGCCACGCCGCCCCCCCAGCCGAGCGCCGGCCACATTGCCCAGAAATGACGGGAAGAGCCGATGAGGTTTATTGCCACCAGACTGCCGATTACAATGAGATAGACGGCGAGATGGGTGGTGAATGTCTTGCGCTCGCGCCCATGTCGGACGGGGCGCGCCGCCGTTACCTGGCTGTGATCTGTCATGTCGGCCTCCATGGTCAGTTGCGCCACCTCGATGTCAAAGACGGCGGCGAGGGCTTTGCGGGATTCCAGGCTCGGTTTCTGACCGCCCTCGATCCGCTGGACGGTGCGGACGCTGAGTCCGCTGATCTCGGCCAGTTGCTCCTGGGACCAGCCTCGTTCCAGACGAAGTTTACGAATGATCATCTCCTGCCTCCCATGAATACCCTTCTACCATAAAGGCCCTTGCCGCTGCCACGACACGGGCATGACATCAAGACGACACTACCATGACAAATGCGGCTATTCAAGGGGATATGGCACCGTGTCAGTAATCACGCCAGCAAGATGATACCCCCTTAGGCTTTCCGTGGACAGGACATAAAAAGTGTGGAAAGATTGATAACGGCAGCCGGTGAGAATTCCACCGGCACCATCGCTGACAGCTGCATGCTGCCGAAAGGTATTGAACAAGCGCTGGAAACGGATCGTCGAACCCGATGGCCGACATCTGCCGTCCGCCCTCGATCTACCCGCAATCGAAAACGAGTTGAAGACGATATGACTGAGCCGATGGTGCGGCACGACATCTTCAGGAAATTGCCGGCATGACAAAAATCCTTCTGGTCATGATCGGCGGCAGTCTCGGCGCCCTTTCCCGTTACGGGGCCGGCCTGCTTGCCGTCAAACTCTTCGGCGCCCGGTTTCCCTGGGGAACGCTCATCGTCAATCTTTCCGGCTGTTTTTTGATCGGGCTTTCCTTTGCCCTGGCCGAACGCGGCTTCGGTCTCATGAATCCGCAGGCCCGCCTTTTTTTCATCACCGGCTATCTGGGCGCGCTCACCACCTTCTCGACCTATGCCCTGGAAACGGTCAATGGCGTGCGGGGGGCGACGTACCTGATCGCGCTGGCCAACGTGCTTGCCAATAATCTGATCGGCGGGGCCCTGGTGGTGCTCGGCCTTTGGCTCGGTCGTTTGAAATAGGGGGATGAGATGCTGCCATACCGGATCGTCGAGATATTCACCAGCGAAAAGGCGCGTTGGCAGAGCACCCCGCTCGCCGATGCCGTCGTCCAGTTCGTTCATGACCGCAAGGCAGGTCTGCGCTGTTTGGTGACGCGCGGCACGACCGGTTGCTACGAAAACGGCGAAATCGCCACCGACCGGCTGGTCATCCTCTCCTACAACATGCCGGTGCGGATCACCATTGTCGGCGCATGCGGTGAAATCGACCGGATCCTGCCGGATATCGAGAAAATGGTCGGAGATGGCATCGTCGCAATACACGACCTCGCCGTTACCCGGCACCGGACCCGCAATGCCATCTTCCCGCGCCATATCAGGGTGCGGGACATCATGACCGCCGCGCCGAGCCGGGTTGCCCTCGACACTCCGCTCGGCGACGTCCTCCGCCTGCTGCTCTCCTCGGTGTTTACCGGCCTGCCGGTGGTGGACAGGGAAAAACGGCCGGTGGGCGTCATCACCCAGAGTGATCTGATCTACCGGGTGGGCATGCCGATGCGGCTCGGCCTGCTTGCCCTGTCGACCGCCGAGAGCCTGACCGCTGTGCTGGCCGGGCTTGCCGGCAAAAAGGCGGCGGATGCGATGAGCAGGCCGGCGCTCACCATCCGGGAACACGAACTTGCTGTCGAGGCGGTGGCGCTGATGCTGGACAAACAACTCAAACGGCTGCCGGTTGTCGATGGCGCCGGCCGCCTGGTCGGTATGCTGTCGCGCATCGATCTGTTCCGCGCCATCATGCAGGAGGCACCGGACTGGCAGAGTTTTCGCGAACAGCGCATCGAGGTGGACAATTTACGGTGTGTCGCCGATGTCATGCGGCGCGACACCCTGACCGCCCGGCCCGAAACCTCGGTGGAGGAGGTCATCCAGATGATCGACGCCAACGATATCCAGCGGGTGGCGGTGGTGGACGCCGACAACCGCTTCCTCGGGATGATCTTTGACCGCGATCTGCTCGTTGCCTTCTCACCCGCCCATTACGAGGGCATCTGGAGCTATTTTGTCAGCAGAGTGCCGTTCACGGAACGGGGCAGGAAATGCCGGGATTTCCGTGAGCTGCTGCGGGCAAAGACCGCAGCCGAACTCATGCAGACCGATATCGTCACCATCGGCGAGAACGCCCTGCTCGATGAGGCGATCCGCATCATGACCGCCAGGGGCTTCAAGCGCCTGCCGGTGGTGGACGACGAAGGCCGTTTCCGTGGGATGATCAGCCGCGATTCGCTTTTGCGCACCGGCTTTGCGGGCGCGGATCGACAGTACTGACGGACGCCCCCCTGTCCAGACCTATGGTCGTACGGCCCGGACATAACCCTGCTTGCCGGGGAAATACTGGCGCTGCGGGTCGCATTGATCGGAAATCTCCCAGGCGCCAACTCCGCCGCCGCCGTCTTTCTCCATGGACCAGTAGGCCCCTTTTCTCTCCAGGGCGCAATCGCCGTTCTGATGGAGATCAAAGCGCAAATTGAGTTCGTACAGCTCGGCAACGGTCGACAGCCGCCAGTCGGTATAGCCGCTCGTCCTGTTCAGTTCCGCGATCACGGCATTCGCCTCCGCGACACTGTGCACGAGTCTGCCCTTTTCGATCTGCCACATCTGCCCGTTCACCGCATCCTGGCAGATGCCGTTGTCAAGCAGGGCAAAGCGGCTGTTTTTCCCCGCACAACCGGACATGATGCAAAGCAGCAGACACACACAGCGAGCGCCACCTGATTTTTTCCCATATTTGTCCTCCTGACCAGCAAATAACAGCAAAACAGCACCTGTGATTCCCCACACCTATCCGGGAAATCTGTCCTCAACCAGTTTTTTTCAGCAGTTCCGGATCAGAGCCGTGCCGGTTGATCGCGTATCCACCCGGTTTTCCGACAAAGGGCAGTGCCAGCATAAAGAGCAGATTGTTCTTCTTCGGATCACGGAACTGGGCGAGGCCGATGGTCATGCCGTCATGGCCCATGACCGGCTGGGCGCGGTAGGTGCCGAAGATGCGGTCCCACCAGGGGAAGTTGAAGCCGAAATTGCTGTTGGTCTCCCGGATGGTCACCGAATGGTGGACCCGGTGCATGTCCGGGGTGACGATGAAGAGCCGCAGGTATCTGTCCAGCAGAAGCGGCAGTCTGAAATTGCCATGGTTGAACATGGCGGCGCCGTTCAGGATGATCTCGAAGAGGATGACGGTCAGCACCGATGGACCGAGGGCGGCGATCACCGTCATCTTGATGACCATGCTGATCATGATCTCGATGGGATGAAAGCGCAGACCGGTGGTGACGTCGATGTCCATGTCGGCGTGGTGCATCATGTGCAGCCGCCAGAGCAGCGGCACCGAGTGGAACATCAGGTGCTGGAGATAGACCACCAGATCGAGGGCCAGGACACCGATGACCACCTCCAGCCACGGGGGCAGGGTGATGGTGTTGAGCAGTCCCCAGTTGTTCTGCTGGGCAGCCAGCGCCACCTGGACGCCGATGATCGGAAAGGTGAGCCGCACCACCAGTGTATCGATGGCCACCACCCCGAGGTTGCTGACCCAGCGGATCGGCTTGGAGGTGGTGAGCTGCCGCCTGGGCGCCACCAGTTCCAGAAGACCGACAACACAGAGAATGCCGAAAAAAAAGATCAGTCGAATCTGCGCTTCGTTTTCCATGCGTTCACTTCCCGCTGACAAGAGAAAAGGGTGAAGGAGACGGATTTATTTCCATAGTAATCACGACCGGCGGGGGTGGACATCCAATGTGTCGGCCGGCGAGGCAAACTGTACGGTCAGATCCAGCAGGCAGCATGACTCACGAAACACTGCATTTCGCACTTGGCTTTTCATGTCGATTTACCATGTTGCTAAACTGTCAACTTGAAGAGCTTCGCCCGGCAATTTTGACAAAATCGCAAAAGGTCATTTTTGCCATAGGGAAACACAAAGAAAACTTTTCTAAATTACAAATAGTTACACCTTGGAACTCTGGGATCTTCACCGCCGCATCAACGCGAACACACCCCAGCCCAGGTATTCACGCGTGTAAGCGGCATAGCGCTCGGGTTCCGAGGTTAGCTTGGCGCGAACTTCTTTCGCCAACTCGTCGTCGGGATTGTCCGCATCCGGGGTCGGACCTGGTTAACCATTCGATAATCAAGGGAATATGTTCCAAAACAGACTGTTTTCATTGCTTAGAGCGGCATTTTCCATGTCGAAATCGCTGGTGTAAGATGCACCCGGCTCGCGCAAAGAGTTCATTCTGTCATGTGGACTTTCGTGAATCTTCCGCCCGATTGCCTTAACACCAAGCTCTTCCTTAATTCCCGCGACAAATTTATTACTGCCGACGGCAACGCTCTCACTCCATGCTGGCTGTCGATACGCCTCTGCCTGCAAGGCCTCTTCTATCCACCCTGAATACACGGAAGCAACCGAATCTTCATCAATGGACAGCAATTCTTTCAACCGATTCCTGGCAAGGAGCCGATATCTGGCCGGAGGATTGAGGATTTCATTGAATCCTCCGCTCGACCATTCGCGCGGATGCTGCACGACTCCTGCACGAACCATATTCAAATCAATATAGACAAAACACCGCGCCAGATAGCCATCTGCATCGATTGCCGTAGCATGATAGCGGTCTTCCCAGAATGCGCCTTTTCGTTGCGTACGGCGGTTCAACTCTTGTGCAGTCCTTCCGGCAACCAGCTGCATCGCTCTGGGTATGGTTTCACGGTTTTCACCTCCATAGACCAGGAGATGAATGTGATTTGAGGTGACCGTAAAATTCAGAACCTCAAGATCGTACCTTTTTTTCGCCTCAAAGAGCCACCGAATCCAAACCTGCCGATCCCGCCCAAAACGAAACAGAAATTCTTTCTGGTGGCATCGGTGGGTAATATGCCACACATATCCTGGAATGAAGTATCTATTCGCTCTCGGCACGGTGTTCGCCTGTTACAGCTCTATTTTTCAGCCCAAAAAGCGGTTTCTAAGGCTCAAAAACAGGACAAATTTCAGCTTTATTTGTATAAAATCAGCAAGTTAATTCGGTCCGGCCCCGTTAAGCGTTGAAATTCTTTCTGGTGGAGCGGCCTTGTTGGATGCTTTTCTACGCAAAACTACCCCACAATACTATCAAGGCTGCGACTACTCCTGCAAAGGAGAGTAGCAACTTTCTTGTTTTGTCAAGTGACTCAGGACCTAGTTGCCATATGCGCCCGCATGTTTCAATTAAGAGGCCTCCTGATATCGAGCTAAGCGTTGTAACAAAAAGGCTAGCTGCAAAAAGGATTGCGAGAAAAACGAGCAAATAGGGCAGAAACGAAATTAAGTTGTCTGGTGTAAGACCAACACCAGAAGCAAAAATTACTGGCGTACCAATTATTGAACTCGCCAAAACCCTGACAATGTAAAAGCTGACAATAGTAGCGGTCACAGTTGCTGCTGATGGCACTGAAATCCTGATATGCTTCACTATTCCTTGTACTAAGGTTGCTTCTAGTACCACCCCAGCAAGGATTGCATATACAAGCCATACCAATAGTGCTCTATCCAAACCGTTAGTGAGTGCCTTTGGAATAAGAAGACCGGCGATTACCGCAATGATGCAGCTAAATGCAATACGTTGACTAATTTCTCTGGCTTCCTTCATGTTTTTTTTGCATCATCGAGATAGACCAGCCAGTTACCCGACCGCCCTCTCACAGATCCCTGCGTGCGGTTTTCCCGCACAGGGCTCCTCAGTATTGTTCGCTTCGTACAAGAGCGAAGGTTATTCCCAATAGCCGATGATCCTGGGTTAGGGCGGTTGTTCGCCCTTACCTATTTTTTAAGTATGATTTTAGGTCTCGATAATAATTTTCATGCGAGCCGATTGTTATCAACTCGATGTCATCTCCAACAATACGATATGATAGAAGAAATTCCGTTTTTATTATTTTGAATTTGTAAACAAAAATACCCCTCAAATCTCCTTTCTTTTCAGAACCGATTGAGGGGTTTTGAACGATTTCGCGTATCGCATTGTCTAGTTGTAATTTTTCTTTCTTCTTGAATTTCTTGACTTTTTTGCCGAAGGAACTTGATTGGAATACTTTCATAGTTCCCTCAACCAAATTGATACTCTTCTTTTTCTCCCTGCTCCAACTCCGCGATACCAATTAATATTTCTTTTATCAAATCATAGGTGAGATCAGGATTTTCTTCTGCGCATTTTCCAATTTTTGCCCAATGCTCAACCTGACCTGCTAATGACCGATGGTCTATTTTGCTGTATTTCCTTGCTTCACTTAACAATTCATCTGAAATTCTCACTGTCGTTGGCATGTTGCTACCTCCAATTATTTTATTTAT
>JBMONN010000018.1:0-121887 GCA_049323935.1 Thermodesulfobacteriota bacterium | reverse complement strand
AAAAACCGTTGCGCACCCTGCATCTCGTCCTATCTCAAGAAAGTATCCGCATTGCCGGTAGGGTGGGCACGGAGTCATCGTGCCCACGCGGACACCGAAGCCGCGCATCATCAACGCAATCCGCGTGCGCAACGAAAAAACCGTTGCGCACCCTACGCCTCGTCCTATCTCAAGAAAGTATCCGCATTGCCGGTAGGGTGGGCACGGAGTCACCGTGCCCACGCGGACACCGAAGCCGCGCATCATCAACACAATCCGCGTGCGCAACGAAAAAACCGTTGCGCACCCTACGCCTCGTCCTATCTTAACAAAGTATCCGTATTGCCGGTAGGGTGAAAGGAGAGGGCAATGGAGCAGGCAACGGTATTCAAAAGCAACCGATCCCAGTGCGCTGCGCACCATCCGCCGTTGCGGATGATTGTGTTGCGTGTCTCTGCCTAGACAACGCCCTCTTGTTGCCTGCGTCAATCATTCCGAAATTTACGTTTGCGAAATCCGAAATATTCGTTGTTTCATTCCGAGAATTGGATCGACAGCGCTTTTTCCGGTCGCATTCTCCAAGCCGATGCCCTCGCGTTGGGTGATAAGCTGGTTGAACGGGTGATCCGGGGTGGCTATCCGGAGGCGATTTCACGCCCTTCGGTGCGGCGGCGTGTGGCTTGGGCTCGTCAATATATTGAAGCCATCATCCGGCGGGATGTGCGCGACGTGGCGAGTATCGAGAAACTCGATCAATTGCCGCGCTTTTTGTACATGCTGGCACAGACCGCCGGGCAGATGTGTAACTATACGCAGCTGGGAGGTCAAGTCGGTCTGGATGGCAAAACGGTATCGCGTTATGTCGGCGTATTCGAGCAGATGTATTTGCTCAGGCGCCTCGCCGTCTGGTCGCGAAATCGTCTCAACCGTGTCGTTAAGACACCCAAAATGCAGTTTATTGATTCCGGGCTGTTGGCTACTTTGCTGGGTTTCAATGGCCTGGATGTGCGCAACGACCGTGTTCGCTTTGGTAACGTATTGGAAATATTCGTATTTGGTGAGTTGCTCAAACACTCCACCACCGCAGAGGGTGAGTACTGTCTGATGTACTATCGTGATGCCGATAAGATAGAAGTCGATGTGGTGATCGAAAACACAGCGGGTCACGTGCTTGGTGTTGAGATTAAAGCGGCGGCTACAGTCAGGGAAGCTGATCTGCGCGGGTTGAAAAAACTGCCCAGCATCGCTGGCGCTCAGTTCAAGATGGGCGTCCTGCTCTATGACGGCCCAGAGACGATGCCCTTGGGCAATGGTCTCTGGGCTGCGCCACTATCTTCTTTGTGGGGTGCGTGAATATTTCGCGATCCCGCCGCAACGCGGTAGATCGGGCTTTTGCGACCCCATCTTTCATGTCATCTGTCGGCATCGGTATGCCGACTTTTAGGTTCGTTCAATTCTCTGCGTCAAACGGATTGCCAGGATCCTTCATGACAAAGTACCATTTGCCGTTTTCCTTGACCCACTGCTGGACCGTGGGGGTCTTTTCAAAGAGAAATCCCATCATCAACATGTCGAGTTTCAGGGTCACGTCCGCCTCGGTGCCGGAGGGTTTGATGGCGATTTGGTCGACGGTATAGCTGACGAAACCGATATTGTGTTTTCTCTTGAGAAATTCCTCTTTGCTCACCGTGTCACGGTAAGCATGATCGCAGAGATCGTAGACAACATCCCATTTTTCCTCGGTCTTCGCCTGCATCATCTGTTCGACCCGTTCCCGCAGAGCCTCTTCCGGCGGCTGGGCCGTCATGTTCATGGTGGAGCAGGCTGACGAGGCAAACAGAAGCACTGCCAGGAGAATGCGGTTGACAGTGCTCATTTCGTCTCTCCTTCCGTGCCCTGTTGCGGAGCGGTTTCCATCGCCGCACCATCTGTTTCTTGGGCGGAGCCATCTTCACCCTCGGCACCCGGTTTCGGTTTGCGGTGCAGGCGAATTTTAGCGGGAATCTCCTGGCCGTTGTATTTGAGTTTGGCGCCGATCTCCTCACCCTGGCCCTGGCCACTCTCGGCCTGGAGTCTCTCCTTCTGCTCCTCGATCATCCGGTTGAACTCCTCGACGGAATGAAAGACCTTGACATTGGCCTTTTTTTCCCTTTGCTGGGCGCGGAGAACCTCCATGTAATCCTTGGTGGAATCTTCGATCATCTGGCTGACCAGCGGGTGAATCTTGTCCGGCTGATCGAGCAGTTGCGGTTCGTTCTGGCTGATGACGAGCTTGTCGTTTTCCTTTGTGACGCTGACGGTCAGAAAGTCCTGGCCTTTGACGCCGCTGGGGAGGACGAGTTTGCCTTTTTCCGGCGGCAGTTCGCAGAGTCTTTTGTCGCTCGAGGAAACGGCGAGATCGATGCCCGGTATCTCCTTGACCAGGGCGGTGGTGGCGTCGTCATCGAGCTGGGAGAGCAGCAGCACCATGTCGGCCTGGCGACGGACCTCCGGCACCACTTTCGCCAGCGCATCTTTCGGCGGGGTAATGGTCAGTCCCTTGACTCCTTCTGCAGGAACATAGGTGTCGAATGATTTTTCCGGCAGCACGCCGACAATGCCGACCTTGTAGCCGCCGGATTCGACAACGACGAATTTTTTCATCCAGGGCAACGGCGTGCTTGATTCGATATTGGAAGAAACCAGCGGGAAGGAGACCTTTTCAGCGGCTTTGGCCAGATAGGTGAGGCCGAAATAAAATTCCCGCTGGCCGAGGTTCAGGGCGTCGAGCTGCATGAAGTCGTAAAGGGCGAAGGACTGCCGGGCGCGCAGTTCCTGATCCTTACGAGCCGGCACGGCAAAGAGGCCGCCGTTGTCGACAAAGATGACGTTTTTTTTCTTTTCCCGCAATTCGTCCAGAGCAAAGGCCTTGCGGGCGAAACCGCCGGCATGGCTGCCGCCGCATATCATGGTGGGGGTCAGCTTGCCGTGAATATTGCCGCCATAGACGATGGTCACATCACTGGCTGTCTCCGCCCATGCCGGTGTCAGGAAAAGTGTTGCAAACAAAACCACGAAAATTCCGATTCTGCTGATTGTACTCCTCATGTTTCTTCCTCCAAAAAACAGGTGCGTCAGGAAAAATGAAATCGTAAAAAGTGCTTTCTTACCACAGCGCGCACGGAGAGCACAGAGAAAACATAGTGAATTATGATTAGTTAGCTCGGTGGTCTCTGTGAGCTCTGTGGTTAAATTCCAATCTTTACGAGATCATCAAAAAAAAGAGCTGTGTATCTCAATGTTATGATGCGCGTCATTGCCCCCGAAACGGCAAGGCGCCATGATAGCCTGTGGAAAATTTTTATCGCGGGTTTGCCGGGTGTCGCCGTTCTGGATGGGGCCGACCAGGCTGTATGCAAGATCGTTTGCTGATAATGAAAGGCGGCAACAAAATAACTTGCATGTCGTGGATATTGAGTATAGTTTCCTTTTTTTGTTCGGAAAATTATTTACGTTCACACGCTGTGGCGATGCCGCTAATATACGGCAAATGCGTATAAAAGCAACCGGCGTCATGAAAAAAAGGAGACAGCCATGCCGGATACCGGATGGGTGCAAAAATATCGGATTCATCTGGAGATTGCCGGGTTGCTGCTGGTGCTGGTCATCGGCCTGTTCGTCCGGCTCGATGATCTGCGGCAGTGGCAGGCGCAACCTGAACGAGCCTTTTTCCAGGAAGAGCCATTGTTGACCAACCAGGACGGTTATTATTATCTCAACCTGGCCCGGGATCTGGTGCAGGGAACCTATGATGCGGTGGATGAGAAGCGATCGGTACCTGATTATCCGAAACGTCCGACCCCGCCGCCCCTGCTTTCCGTTGTTGCGGCGGGCCTCCAGCAGGCAACCGGAGCTTCCCTGAACTGGATCGCGGTCATTACTCCCGCCTTGCTGGGTGTCCTGCTGGCTCTGCCGGTCTATCTCTTCGGGCGGATTTGCGGTGGGCCGGTAATGGGGATCACCGCGGCCCTGACCGCCCTGCTGTCTGAATACTATGTCTACCGCAGCGGGCTCGGCTGGTTTGACACCGATGGCATGAACGTCACCTTCACCATGGCCAGTGCCGCTCTTTTTCTTAGCTTCGCGTTGGTTCGGGAGAAGAGGCGACACGTCTATCTAGTCGCCGGGCTTGCCTGTTGCGGCCTTTTCCTCTGGTGGTGGGATTCCACACCTTATGTGGTGGTCGCCATCTCTCTGGCCCCGCTGCTGCTTGCCCTGCTCTTTTTTTACCGGCCGCCTGTCCGGGAGGGGGCCGTTGTGTATGGGCTGCTCGGCCTTGGCGTGCTCCTTTCCCTGTTCTGGCTGGGCTGGGACTCGCCGCTGCGGGTGGTAAAGGCGATTATCAGTCAGTTCGGCTATATCGCCAAGGAGGCATCCGAATCCGGTTTCCCCAATATGAGCATTTCGGTCTCCGAGCAGGAACGATCCTCGTTGCTGGAAATCGTCAGCATGACGACCCAGAATGTCTTTGTCTTTTTCCTCGCCGTGCTCGGTCTCATTGCCCTGGCGGTCCGCAAACCAAAAGAAAGCGTTTTCCTGCTGGTTCCCGTCGCCCTTGCCCTGCTTTCGCTCCTGTATGCGGATCGCTTTCTTATCTTTCTGGCTCCGGTCCTCGGTCTGGGACTCGGTTTTGTCGTGGCAACCGTCTGGAGACTGCAACATAAATGGGCCTTTTGCGCGGTGCTCGCCCCGCTGCTTGTGATCGGGACCAGTGCGCCGGCCATGATCAAGAATATTCGGACCACCTACTGGCCGAAGATGCATCCCCTGGTGATCTCCGGTATGGACGTCGTTGCTCGGCAAACCCCGGAAAATGCCGTGGTCTGGGCCTGGTGGGACGTCGGCTATCCGCTCCGTTACTGGGGCGACCGGGGAACGGTTTCCGACGGTACTTACCACGGCGGTGAACTGGCGGTCTACAATGCGATACCGCTTGCCACAGACGATTTCCGCCTGTCCGCCAATTTTATTCAGTTTTATGCGACAAGAGGGGAGAAGGGTGTCAGGGAGCTGCGCATGGCGTTCGGCAACGACAAGGCAAAAACCTTCACTTTCCTGAAGCAGGTGCTGACCGCCGGTCCCGAGGAGGGGCGCGCCATTGTCGAAGCGGCATCCCTGTCTGATCAGGGGGGAATGGCAACCACTACGGAATGGCTCACCTTTCTCTTTCCGCCCAATCCGCCGCCGCTTTATCTTTTCCTCGAATCCCGTCTCATCGTCACCGATTACTGGTGGTACTGGCTCGGCACCTGGGATGTGGCGAAAGGTGAAGGCGAACGGCAGTTTTACAAACCGTTTTCCAGCATCGAGATCACCAATACCTATGCCCGGAGCGCCAGCGGCCTCGATGTCGATCTGGTCGCGGGCTATGCCAACAATGTGCAGGGGCAGCGATTGCCGTTAAAGGACATCATCCTCCGCAGCGACGGCGGCAAGATGAAAAAACATACCTTCCATCCGGATGGCCTGAATTTCGAGATCTTTCTGCCGATGGCCTATGGCGTGCTGACCACCGACAAGATCGCCGAATCGGTTTTCAATAAGCTCTATCAGCGGCATGTCGCTCCCAAGGCCGACTATTTTCGACCGGTGAATCTGCTGACCCCTGCCTATCAGCTCTGGGTCGTCAAGGGCGATCAGATCGGAGCGGCCGAGGCGACGGGAAAGGAAAACGGCGATGTTTCACGATAACCAGCTTGCTGTTGTCGTTCCGGCCTACAATGAAGAGCTGCTGATCGGTCGGGTGATCGACACTCTGCCGGACTATGTCGATCACATCGTTATTGTTGACGATTGCAGCAGGGACAGAACCGCCGAGGTCGTGCGGGAATACGCCCGCCGGGATGGCCGAGTGGTGCTCATCAGCCATGAGAAGAATCAGGGGGTGGGAGGCGCCATCGCCACTGGCTATAAATGGGCCAGGGACAACAAAGTTGATGTGACGGTGGTGATGGCCGGTGATGCCCAGATGGACCCGGCCGATCTGCCCAATATCGTCCGGCCGGTCGCCATCGGCGAGGCGGATTACACCAAGGGCAACCGCCTCTTCCACGGCGAGGCGTGGAAGGTGATGCCCACCTATCGCTACCTCGGCAATTCCTTTCTCTCCCTTTTCACCAAGATCGCCTCCGGCTACTGGCATATCGCCGACTCCCAGACCGGATATACCGCCATCTCGCTTGAGGCCCTCTATCTGCTTGATCTGGACAGCATTTACAAACGCTACGGCATGCCCAACGATATTCTCATCCGCCTCAACACCCTCAATATGCGGGTGCGGGACGTGCCCATCCGGCCGGTCTACAATGTCGGCGAAAAGTCGGGCATCCGTCTGCGCAAGGTGCTGTTCACCATCTCCTGGCTGCTGGTCAAGGGGTTTTTCCGACGGATGTGGCTGAAGTATGTCATCGAGGATTTTCATCCCCTCGTCTTTTTTTACATGATGGGCATTGTCCTCTGTCCGCTTGGACTTATCTTTGGTAGCTATTTGCTTTTTTACCGGCTTTTTATCGGCGGGGTTGAGACGACCAGCGCCCTTTTCGCCGCCTTTCTCTATATCTCCGGCCTGCAGTCGCTTTTTTTCGCCATGTGGTTTGATATGGATTACAACAAAAAGCTGCGGTGAAAATGTGCGGGTTCTCCATCTCGCCACCTCCTTTCCCTCCGGACCGGACAGCTTTGCCGGAGCCTTTGTCCATCAGCTCGTTGCCGCCCAGGTCGGTTTTTCCCTTGCCTGCACGGTGGTGACGCCGGCCGGGTCTTTCCCGACAGAGTGGCCTCCACTTTACCCGGTGCGACGTTTTCGCTATGCACCCTGGTCCCTGCAGCGACTGGCCCAGCAACCGGGCGGCATGCCGGCGGCCTTGCAGGCGCAACCGCTGCTCTTTGCCCTGCTCTCTGTCCCGTTTTTTGCCGCCATGGCCGTCCACCTGATCAGAGAGGGAAAACAGCATGATCTGATTCACGCCCACTGGTCGATCTGCGGCGCCTTGGCGGTCCTTACCCGGCCCCTGCATGGCCGGCCGGTGGTGACCACCCTGCGCGGCTCTGATGTTCATTTTTCCCGGGACGGAACGGCTTTTCGTTTTCTGCTCAATCGGGCAGTGCGGGGTTCGGCTGCCGTTGTCGGCGTCAGCAAAGGGATGGTCAATGATCTGTGTAGTCGCTTTACCGAAATTCAGGAGAAATGCGGGTTTGTCCCCAATGGCGTTGATGAAAGATATTTCCGCATTCCTCTTGAGCGCGCCGGGGAGAACAGACCCCTCCGCATCCTTTTCATCGGCAGTCTGCTTTCTTTGAAGGGGATCGATGTTCTCATCCGCGCCCTTGGTCGCATCCGGGAGCAGCCGTGGACCTTGACCCTGGTCGGCAACGGTCCGCAGTGGTCTGAATTGCAGGAGCTGGCTGGTCGCGAGCAGGTGGCGGAGCGGGTAACGTTCCGGGGCGCGGTTGCCCCGGAGAAGGTTGCCGGAATCATGGCCGACCATCATCTGCTCGTGCTGCCCAGTTACCGGGAAGGCTTGCCCAATGTCGTCCTTGAAGCGATGGCCGCGGGCCTTGCTGTCGTTGCCTCCGACATTGACGGCTGTCGGGAGCTGATTGACGACGGTAAAAGCGGCTGGCTTTTCCCTCCGGGGGACGTGGAGGAGTTGTCCGCCCTGCTGCGCACGATCGTCGCCGGTAGCCTCGACCTCCACCAGGCCGGGAAATGGGCGCGGGCGGAACTGCTGCGCCGTGGCTTGACCTGGCGCAATACGGCCGAGCGATATATCTCCCTCTACCATAACGTGCTCGGCAGGGCGTAGCCTATGTGCGGCATCTGCGGAGCCATAGCGGGGAGGAGTCGGAGTGCGGGACAGGTGCGGGCAACGGTGCAGACCATGACCGAGCGGCTCCGCCATCGCGGGCCGGATGCCCATGCTGCCTGGGGTGAAGACGGAACGGCCCTCGGCCATGCCCGTCTCTCCATTATCGATCTGACCGGCAGCAGCCAGCCGATGGTTGACCTCTCCGGTCGTCATGTCATTGTCTTTAATGGGGAGATCTATAACTATATCGAGCTGCGGGAAGAGCTGCGCGCCAGCGGTGCGGTTTTTGCCACCAGTGGCGACACCGAGGTGCTGCTCGCCGCCTATTTGGCCTATGGTCCTGATTGTCTCGAAAAACTCAACGGCATGTTTGCCTTTGCCGTATGGGACCGGGAGAAAAAAGAGCTCTTTGCCGCCAGGGATCGGCTCGGGGTGAAACCCTTCTATTACGGCCAGGATGAGGACGGCCTTTTTGTCTTTGCCTCCGAGTTGCAGGCCTTCAAGGGATTACCCCTCGATTTTTCCGTAAACGGTGGGGCGCTGCGTCACTACCTGCGGCATGGCTTTATCTGGTCGCCGGCTACGGTTTTCACCGGCATCAGGGAGTTGCGGCCGGGTCACTGGCTCCGCCTTGACAAGAGCGGTCTTATTGTCCGCCGCTACTGGTCGCCGCCCTATGCCGAACCTTCCTGGGAGACCAGACGGGAGGAGGATCTGGTGGCGGAGCTCAGGCAGCTCGTTGTCTCGGCGGTGAGGTTGCGGCTGCGCAGCGACGTGCCGCTCGGCGCTTTTCTTTCCGGCGGGCTCGATTCGAGCATCGTCACCGCGATGATGTGCAAAGAACGCAATGCCGGGGTACATACCTTCTCCATCGGCTTTGCGGAAAATACCTTTGATGAAAGCTCGCAGGCCCGAGCGGTGGCGGCCTGTCTCGGCACCGAACATCATGCGAGTCGCGAGGAGCTGCGTCCCGCCGATCTCCTGGGCGGGCTCGTCCGCCATTACGGGCAGCCCTATGGTGATTCGTCGGCAATCCCCACCTGGCATCTCTGTCAGCGCACCAGGCAGCAGGTGACGGTGGCGTTGTCCGGCGATGGGGCGGATGAGCTGTTTGGCGGCTATCGCCGCTATCAGGCCAGGCGGCTGCTTGCCCTTTATCAGAAGATTCCTCGTTTTTTCCGGGAAAAGATCATCGGCGCAGTTGTCGAAAAGCTGCCGGAGGGCACCGGCTATTACGACAGCAGTCTCCGCAAGAAGCTGCGCCTCTTTGTCGCCCTGGACAAGCGGGTATCCCGGGATCCGTCAGATATCTACCCTGCCTATTTTCGGGCCGATGAGCTGGCCGGGCTCATCGCTGGACTGACGCCAGCGGAGAATGACCTGATGGAGGAGGCGACGACGATCGGCAGCGGCGCCACCGTGACCGAGCTGGTGGAGTTGATGATGCGGTCCGACCTGCTCCACTATCTGCCGGATGATATCCTTGTCAAGGTGGATCGGGCCAGCATGGCTCATGGCCTTGAGGTGCGTTCCCCCTTTATGGATTACCGGTTGGTGGAATTTGCCTGCCGGCTGCCGCTGCGTTTCAAGTTGCGCGGTGGGGTCGGTAAATATCTGCTGCGCCGCGCCTTTGCCGGGGATCTGCCGGCCGAGCCGCTGCAACAACCCAAGCACGGTTTTGCCGTGCCGGTGGGGGACTGGTTTCAAGGTGAACTGCGTGACCTTTTCCGCGACACCGTCCTGGCCGACAACCGCTGCCAGCTGGTCAGCCGAAAGACGGCGGCGCGGCTGCTGGCCGAGCATCAGGAGGGCAGGGTGGACCATGGTTACCGTCTCTGGCTGCTGCTGTTTCTGCATCTCTGGCAGGAGTGGTGGCATGGCTGCTGAGAGGCGTCACAAAAACGGCCCTCTCATTTTTCTGCTGCCTTCCCTTGCCGGTGGCGGCGCCGAGAAAACGGCGGCGCTTCTCGCTCCGGAACTGGCTCGCTTCGGCAATCTGCTGCTGGTCCTGCTCCAGGACCGCTGCATCTTTCCCCTGCCCGATCATGTCGCCCGCATCGCTTTTTCTCCCCCGCTCCAGGGTGCCGCCGCCCATCTGATCCGTTTGCCTTATCACGTCTGGTCGCTGGTCAGATTGGTGCGACGGAGCGGGGCGGGCACGGTGCTGAGTTTCATGGAACAGGCCAATCTCGTCAACCTGCTGGCCGCCCGGCTCACCGGGCACCGGGCGGTGCTTTCCCAGCGGACCAATCCCCGCCGGCAGTATGCGGCCAAGGGACTGCTCGGCAGGCTGATCGTCCGGGCCAGCGCCGCCCTTTACAAAGGCGGCGAAGGCGTGATCGCGGTTTCCGCCGGCATCCGGGATATCCTGGTTGCCGACTATGGCGTGGAGCCGGAGCGGGTGCGGGTCATTGCCAATCCGGTGGATATCGATACCATGACGGCGCAGGCCCGCAGCGCTCCCGCTGTTGAGCCCGGCGGCCGTTTTTTGCTCCATGTCGGTCGTCTTGATCTCGCCACCAAGCGACACGATTTTCTCCTGAACGCCTTCCGCCAGGTGCAGGCGGCGCGGCCGGATATCCGGCTGCTCCTGGTCGGTGACGGTCCGGATGAACCGGCCCTGCGGGCGATGATTGCTGGCATGGGCCTTGACGGAGTGGTCGTGCTGACCGGCTGGCAGGACAATGTCGCCAGTTTCATGGCTCGGGCGGTGGCGACCCTGCTCTGCTCCCGTTACGAGGGCTGGCCCAATGTGCTGGTAGAGGCGATGAGCGTCGGCTGTCCGGTGATTGCCACCGACTGCCCGACCGGGCCGCGGGAAATAACAGCCGGCGGCCGCTATGGCCTGCTGGTGCCCCAGGAGGATGTGGCGGCATTTGCCCGGGCCTGTCTCTCCCTGATTGATGATCCGCTCGAGCGGGAGCGGTATGCGATCCTGGGCCGGCGGCGGTCGCGAGATTTTTCCCTCAAGGCGGTGGCCGGGCAGTATCGTCATGCGTTGCGGTGACGGGGGTGTATTTTTGCCCGACAGTCCCATTTCTTTATGAAAGCCTTGCAAAAGGATCGGCTCTCTTGTATTTTGTTCTGAAAAACAGAACAAAATACACGCCGTTTACCGGCTTTGATCGGCCCACCCATGACTTCTCTGTTCAATGGACTCATCACCTCGAAGACGAGAATCCGCATCCTGATGCGCCTCTTTCTCAACCCGGCCCGCCATGCCTATCTGCGGGAGCTGGCCGGCGAGTTCGGTGTTTCGCCCAGTCAGGTCAGAGAAGAGCTGGAGCAGTTGCAAGAGGCCGGACTGCTGGCCCGGGAGCGCTCCGGCCGCAAGATCCATTATCAGGCCAACACCGGCCATCCGCTTTTTCCGGAACTTCATTCCATGGTGAAAAAGGCGATGGGCATGGATCATATCTTTGACAGCATCATCAGGCGGCTCGGCAATCTGGAAAAGGTCTACCTGCTCGATGAATATGCGGAAGGCAAGGAGGGGGGCTTCATTGATCTGCTTCTGGTGGGCAATATCGATCAGGCCAATCTCGCCGATCTGGTGGCGAAAACCGAGCGCTATATTGAGCGGAAAATTAGAACGGTCATCCTGTCCGGCGACGAATTCCGGCAGATGTGGCCTGCCCTGCAGAGCCGGCCGCATCTCTTGATCTGGGAAGGTGGCGCGGCGAAATAAATGCCGGTTCGTTTTTCCTGAGAACGATCTGGTGGGGGAAAGAGCATGGAAAATCAGAAAAATAGTCAATCCGTCGCCGTCATCGGCACCGGCTATTGGGGAAAGAATCTGGTTCGTAATTTTGAGGTCCTTGGCGCGCTGCATACCATTTGTGAAAAAAACCCTGATACGTTGCAAATTTTTGCCGGGCTTTATCCGGCTGCCCGGACGGTGAGTGCCTATTCCGAGGTGCTGGCCACACCCGAGATCGAGGCGGTCGCCATTGCCACCCCGGCTCCGACCCATGCCCTGCTGGCCCGGGAGGCGATCCTCGCCGGCAAGGATGTCTATGTGGAAAAGCCCCTCTGTCTGTCGGAGCAGGAGGGCCAGGAACTCGTCGATCTGGCCCGGGAGCGGGGACGTATCCTCATGGTCGGCCACCTGCTCTGGTATCATCCGGCGGTGATCCGGTTAAAGGAGCTGGTCGACAGCGGTGCCTTAGGTCGCATCCAGTATATCTATTCGAACCGGCTCAACCTCGGCAAGCTGCGGCGGGAGGAAAACGTTCTCTGGTCCTTTGCTCCCCATGATATCTCGGTTATCATCGGTCTGGTCGACGAGATGCCGGAGTCGATCCGCGCTCAGGGCGGCAATTTTCTCCACCAGAAGATCGCCGACACCACCATGACCCTGCTCAATTTTGCCAGCGGCATCCGCGCCCATATCTTTGTCTCCTGGCTCCATCCCTTCAAGGAACAGAAACTGGTGGTGGTGGGGGAGCGACAGATGGCGGTCTTTGACGACACCTTGGCCTGGTCCGAGAAGCTGCGACTTTACCCTCATGTCATTGCCTGGAATGACAATATCCCGGTGGCCAGCAAGGCGGAGGCCGAATGCGTCGAGCTGATCCAGCAGGAGCCGCTGCGGGCGGAGTGCGCCCATTTCCTCCACTGCATCGCCACCCGGCAAGCCCCCAGAACCGACGGCGACGAGGGCTTGCGGGTGCTGCGAGTGCTGAACTGCTGCCAGGAATCGCTGGAGCAGGAGCGCAAAATTAAGGTGCCGACCGAGCGCCGGAGCGCAGCCGACTGTTTTATTCATGAGACGGCGGCGGTGGATGAGGATGTTGAAATCGGCGAAGGGACCAGTGTCTGGCATTTTTCCCATCTGCTGCGCGGCACGCGAATCGGGAAAAAATGCATTATCGGTCAGAACGTGGTGGCCGGCCCCCGGGTCACCATCGGTAACGGCTGCAAGATCCAGAACAATGTCTCGGTCTATGAAGGAGTTACCCTGGAGGACGAGGTCTTCTGCGGGCCGAGTATGGTCTTCACCAACGTCATGAATCCCCGGGCCGCCATCTCCCGTAAAAATGAATTCTGCAAAACCCTGGTTCGTCGGGGCGCGACCCTGGGCGCCAACTGTACCATTGTCGGCGGCATCGAGATCGGTGAATACGCCTTTGTCGGGGCCGGCGCGGTGGTCATCAGAAATGTCCCGGCCTATGCCCTCATGGTCGGCAATCCTGCCCGCCAGGTCGGCTGGATGAGCAGGTTCGGCAAACGGCTGGAGCTGCCTTTGGCAGGAGAGGGCGAATGCGAGTGTCCCTATACCGGTGAGCGATATCGATTATCAGCCGGCAGCGTCGCGCTTTTGTCGTGAAGAGAGGTTTGCTCGGTTGCTTTTGCACATTATGAACACGATACACCACTTTATGAAGCTTGAATTTGTTCGGCTGCTGCGATTTTTGAATGTCTATAAACTGACGCGATATCACCGTGATGAGACCATTCGAGACAGAGATTATTATACTGTCATTGAATATCCAAAATGCGGACGAACGTGGTTGCGTTACATGCTGAATCAGGCTCTGGCAATCAAGACTGGTGTTCCCTTGATGAACATCATGCATGATGTTCCGTATAGAAAATCAATATTGAGGTTGCCTTATATTTATTATGTCCATGGAATGGATCCTGAAAAAAGTATCGAAGGATGTCATTACCAGAAATTATTCAAAAATGAATTATGTCCGTTTGGTTTTATTCTGTTGGTGAGAAAACCTGAGAATGTGATGAAATCATATTATTATCAGATATTGTACAGGCAAAGCAATGTGTCGTTTCGGGGAGATTTGTCTGATTTTATCAGGTCGGAAAATTTTGGAATAAAAAAATATGTTGATTATGTTGATTTTTATCTGAAGGCACTCGCCAGGAAAAACTGCCTGGTGGTTCGATATGAAGACATGGCAGCCGACACCTGTCGCGGATTGAGGGAAATTTTAAATTTTATCAAGATGCCGATTGATGATGAACAGATTGCCGTGATCGTAGCCAATAGTACCGCTGACAAAATGAGGGAGGTGGAAGAAAAAGATTTCTACAAGGTGGGGTGGTTGCGCACCAGAGATGCGAACAATCCCCAGTCGCGTAAGGTGAGAAGTTGCGGTGGGGAAAGCGTCGAGGAGATGTTTTCTCCCGATGATTTGCGCTATATGCGGGAAGTATACGAGAAAAATAAATCTTTTCAACTTCTTGGATATGTGTAGTTCGTGCCTGTTATGCCCGAAATCAACCATATAAAAAGGGCGACGGTTCATAATCTTTTCGCGGCATATCGTTATGACGTACTTTTCGGCCTTTTCTTGCAGGTCGTTCTTTTTGTGAACAGTATCCTTTCTGTCAGGATTCTGGGATTGCGGGGATTTGGTGAGTATGCTGTTCTGGGCAGTTTGCCCGTTCTGCTCCCCATCGTGATTCAGCGGGGCAACAGTGAAGCGCTGGTGCGGTTTTTGCCAGGGGTCAAAAATGATCCGTACGCCATGCAGCGCATCGTCCTGCGGGTGATGTTGGAGAATATTCTTTTCTTTGTGCCGGTGAGTCTTCTCCTTCTTCTTTTCCATGACCGGATTTTCAAATGGTTGGACTTGCAGCAGGTATCGGGAGCCGTTCTCTGGATTTTACTGAGTACGGTTTTTTTTGGCGTCATTCAGGTGCCGTTACAGCGGTACCTGCGGGTCACCCTTGATAATTTTTTTCTCAACATCTCCCTGGTGGTAGAGCGGTGCGTTATCATTGTCGGGTTTTATCTGTTGTTTTTTCTTGGGCTGGTCAGTGTAAAAAACCTGCTGCTGATTGCTGCGGTCGGGCATGGGGTTGTTGCTCTGCTGCTGCTCTGCCGTTTTCTTTTCGTGAACAGAAAAGAGATCTGCCTCCGGCTTGCCGGGAGCAGGATGGGGGTGCCCGGCTTTTATTCGTATTCGCACAAGATGTTTGTCTATTCCTTGCTGAATTATCTGGCCAGCAAGCGGGGGGCTGTTTATTTTATTCAGATTTTCATTGGTCCGACCGCAGTCGCGGTGTTTAATCTCGTTGAGCAGCTCACTGACAAGGGGCTTTCTGTTGTTGTCCCGAAGTCGTTGAATGTGATGATCAATATCGCGTCGATTGAGGTAAAGGATGAACATGGAAACAATGCATTGCATGATTTTTTGTATAAATATTTTGTCTTAAACTCCATTGCCCGTTTCTTTTTTCTTGTCTTTCTTGTTGCAAATGTAAGATGGATCATGAATTTGTATGGGGTCGATATTGATGAATGGAAGTATTTTTTTGTCAGTTATTTGTTCTTTTTCTGTGCGCTGTCATTGGTTGATGTTCTGAGGAAGTTTATTTTCCTTGATAGGAGAGTTGAGTTTTTTGCGTATATTGTTATCGTGAATTTTCTTATTGCATTATTTCTTTTCTCTCAATTCTTACAATATGGATTGCATGTTATACCTCTTGTTTTTGTGTTACAAATATTTGTTGAATTTTTTATTTGTATTGTTTCTTTTGATGATTTGAAAAATTTTGTTATTTATCATTTTAGGAACATTTTTGAATTGTTATTTTTGTTGTTCTCGATGCTTTGTTTTATTTTGTTTTTTATTTTTCAAGGTTACAATGTTGTTATTTTAAATATTCTGTCGTTTTTTTCTGTTTTTTGTTTTCTCTGGTTGCTCTATTTGATTTCGAATGCTGAGACAAAATCAATGATGTTGAATTTTTTCATCCGTTTGAAGAATTTTTTCATATTTTCTTGATTTTAATTTTTATTCAACACTGTCAGATTGACAAACCCGTAAAAAGTCTTTTTTCACCACAGAGCGCACTGAGAACACAGAGAAAAAAATAATTACAATCAGTTACCTCTGCGAGCTCTGCGGTCTCTGTGGTTAATTTTCAGTTTTACGAGATCATCATCAGATTATTTTGGGCCATTTTTTATGAATGAACTCTTTCGGAAAGGCGGCAGGTTTCTTGGCCGTATGCTGCGCAAACCTTTCGCTCCACCTTCGACCGGCTTTTCGGCATTTCGCTATCAGCAGCATAACCAGCGTCGGCAGGAGCATCTCGCCACCCTCGGGCTTGACCTCTTTGACAAAACCGTCCTTGAAGTCGGCGCTGGAATTGGCGATCATACCAGTTTTTTTCTTGATCGCGGCTGCACGGTGGTATGTACCGAGGCGCGGGAAGAAAATCTGCGACTACTCCGCAGTCGTTTTCCCGGAATCGAGGTCTTTCAACAGGATCTGGAAAATCCCTCTCTCCCCGCGCTGGAAAGGGATTTTGATGTGGTTTATTGTTACGGGCTGCTCTATCATCTGCGGACACCCGGTCAGACACTGGCCTACCTGGCCGCCAGATGCTCCGGGCTGCTCTTGCTGGAAACCTGCGTATCCTTTGCAACGGATGTGACAATTAACCTGATTGATGAAGATAGAAAAAAGAGAACACAAAGCTATTCCGGAACCGGTTGCCGGCCAACCCGTCAGTGGGTTTTTGCCGAGCTGAAAAAGCATTTTCCCTTTGTCTATATGCCGGTGACCCAGCCCAATCATTTTCAGTTCCCTCTCGACTGGACGGTGCCTCCTCCGGATAACCAGCTGATTCGTTCCGTTTTTATCGGCTCACGGGCAAAGCTCATTAATCCTGTCTTGATGGAAACCATTCCGATGCATCAGACGAAATCTTCCTGATGGGCGCGTGGATAAGTTATGTTGAAAAAAATTGCCAGGATTGCCGAGCGCTGTACCCAGAGCCATGAAAAATGGCAAAAGAGTTTTGCCGATATTCATGGTGAGATCGCCGAGCGCGGCCCCAGGCCTGACACCTTGCGCTTTATTCTCGGCAACGGTCGGAGCGGCACTTCCTGGTTTGCCCGAGTCATGTCCCAGTCGGCTACCCCCCTTCGATACTGCCATGAAATTATAACCTATGCCAGGCCGGCTTATTATTTTTCCCGGACTTATGATTATGTCGCCTGTCCCTATCGTACCGAGCTTGCCGATGATGATCCCCTGGTTCTCTATTATGCCTTGACGACCCATCCGGATCTCAACTGGCAGTCATTTCTCGGTGCGCGCTATCCACGGCAGGTCAGAAGAGATGACGATAATTTCACCTATGCGCTTCATAAGGAAGTCCATGCGCTGCTGGCCACCGAAGGGCTCGTTAAAAAGTTTCAGTGTCCGACCATTGTCATCACAAGAAACCCGCTTTATAACATTGACAGCCTTTTTTCCTACCAGGATATTTCGTCGATTATCTGGCGCAATGAAGCGCAGTACATTAAAGATCCTCTCTTTTTACAAAACTATTTCCCGGATAATGGCGATAAAATCATCGAGCAACTGGAGAAGCATCCGGATAATGGCTTCAACCGGCACGATGTTCTGGTGTCAAAGACGATTACCGTGGCGGTTATCAATGCCATGCTGCGACAGCTTGGTGATCGCTCTCCATGGGTCAGCCATGTTGCCTATGAGCGATTGTGCGACAACCCCCTGGACATCTTCCATGAATGCGCCGTCTTTCTCGGGCTGCGGTTTGATGACCAGACACGAACGCTGCTGGCGGAGACAATGATGAAACAGGATGACCGCCTTGACCCGATGTCCGTGCATCGGGACACGAAAATGCAGCAGTCGCGGCCATTCCGTTTTCTGACGCCGGAGGAGGCTCGCGTTCTGCAGTCAATTCTTGAGTATACCGGCCTTTTTTAGGTGCCTATGGAAAAGACGTTCAACGCCTGTCTGCTGTTCTTTGCAAAGGTGAATCGATCTGTTACGTCCGGCCGTGGTCGTTTGTTGTGGGCATGGCGATGCGGTCATTACGGCAAGGGGGTAATGATCGACCGCCATGTCCGGATCAGCAATCCGGAACGGGTTTTTTTGGGAGATTTCGTTCAGTTGAATCAAGGTGTTGTTTTGCGACCCGGTCATCATGAGATTCATATCGGCGCCTCTTCCGGCATCAATCCCTATGTGACGATATACGGTAAGGTGCGCATCGGTCGGTATGCGATGATTGCTCCGCATGTTATGATCGCCGGTGGCAACCATGTCTATGACCGCACGGATATCCCGATGATCAAAATCGGCAGGAGTATCAACCTGGGCGTCATCATTGAAGACGATGTCTGGCTGGGGGCGAATGCAGTGGTGCTGGACGGGGTCACCATCGGCACCGGCGCGATTGTTTCCGCCGGCGCGGTGGTGGTTGCCGATGTCGCTCCTTACGATATTGTGGCAGGCAACCCGGCACGGGTCATCAAAAACCGAAAAACCGTTGCGCAGGAAAGGTGACGCCCATGTTCGGTCGCTTGTATAGATTTTTTTCTCCCCAGTTCCCGCTTTCTTCCTATTCCCAGAGCGGCGAGGATATCATTGTTCAGCGGGTGCTCGGCAGAATGGGGGTAAAAGAGGTGCGCTATCTCGATATCGGCGCCAATGACCCTGTCCGCCTCAACAACACCTATCTCTTGTATAAGAAAGGGGGGCGGGGAGTGCTGGTGGAACCGGATCCCGCCCTCTGTCGGCGACTCTCCCGCCGCAGAAAGGGGGATGTCGTGCTGCAGGCCGGCATTGGTTCGATCGGCAGCAGCGAAGCCCGGCTTTATTGTTTTGACAACGCCTATCTCAATACCTTCTCCCGGGAGGAGGCCGACAAGATCGAACAGTACGGCAAGCATCGGGTTGTCAGAACGGAAACAATCAGGCTCCTCGATGTCAACACGATCCTGGCCGACTACTTCGACCATGGACCGGATTTCCTTTCCCTTGATGTGGAGGGACTTGATCTGGAGATCCTTGCCGCCTTGGATTTCAACCGATTTCGGCCCCGGGTGCTGTGTGTCGAGACCCTGACCTATACGGAAGACAACACCGAAAAAAAACGGGAGGAAATTTTTTCCCTGATGGAGGGCAACGGCTATCTCCTCTATGGGGACACCTATATCAATTCGATTTTCGTCGATCGGGAAAAATGGCGGAATCGGATTCGGTGAGATTCGTATGAAGAAGATCCTCTATCTCTTCACCAAAGGGCGGAAAGAGAGGCTGTCGGCCATGGCAAGCGCTCTCCGGCCCGCGGCGCCCCGGGAGTTCCTCTTCGGCCTGCCGCATCTGCGGGAAAAGGGATATGAGGTGGATCTCGTCGAGATCGATGATCTTCCCTGCCGGCCGGGCAGTTTTTCCTACCGGTGGCAATTCTGGAAAAATAATGTGATCGGCGCCCTCACCGGTCTCAATTCAAGCAGCCATTTTTTCCATGATGCGGAGCAAATGCTCAGTGGCTATGACCTCATCATCGCCGCCAACGAATATATCGCCTTCGGGGTTGCTGCGCTGATCAGGAAACGGCGTCTCCGGGGGAAGCTGATTTTTTTTGTGATGGGCATGTTGGCCCGGGTCGCCTGGCTGGAACGAAACGGGCATCGATTCTATCCCCTCGCCCGTGAGATCTACCGGTCGCTGCTGGCATCGGCAGCGGTGGTTGTCTTTATCGGCAAGGGGGAGATGGCCTATGCGGAAAAACGCTATCCTCGGCTGGCCGGGAACTTTCATTTTGTTCCCTTTGCCGTTGATACCCACTTCTGGCAACCAGCCGAGCCGAACAGCGCAGGGGAGGGGAGCGTCCTGTTTGTCGGCAATGACAAATACCGGGATTTTTCCTGTGTGGCCGGCATCGTCCGGAAAATGACAAACCACCGGTTTATCGTCATTTCCCGAAATCCGCAGTTGGCGGAACTCGCATCATGCCGTCACGTCACGGTGGTGGCCGGTGACTGGAAGGATGCGGTGATCAGCGATGCGGAAATGCGGCGCTACTATCAACAGGCGCAGCTGGTCATTCTGCCGTTGCAGAATACCCTGCAGCCGTCCGGGCAGAGTGTCGCCCTGCAGGCTATGGCATGCGGCAAGGCGGTCCTGATGACCAGAACAGAGGGCTTCTGGGAACCGGGCGTTTTTGTTCATGATCGCCACCTGATTTTTATCGAAGAGAATGATCCGGACCTGTGGCGTACCCGTATCATGACTCTGCTGGCGGACAGAGGCCGATTGACCGGGATAGGTCGGGCGGCTCGCCAATTGATGGAGGCCAATAACAACCTTGATCTGTTCGGCCAACGGCTGCTGAAGTGTCTGCATGGGCCAGGAAAAGAAACGCTCTAACATCATCTTTATTCATCACGGCGCGGTGCCGGGGGGGGCGCCGACCAGCCTGCGCAACCTCACTATTGGCCTGGCCTGTTATGAGCGGTTGCAGTTGACGGTCTGCTGCCCCTTTCCGGCCATGATCGCCTTTTTCGCGCAGGTGCCCGGGGTCCGGGTCATCCGCTATCCGCGGCCGTGCAAGGTTTCCGGCAAGGTGGCAATCGGCTGGGCGAATCTCTTCCGGCCGATGACCTTTTGCCAGTTTGTTCTGGACATGCTCTATGCGCCGGTGGCGATTGTCCGGGAAGCACGTTTTCTCAGGCAGCTGCGTCCGGATATCGTCCACCTGAACTCGTCGATTCTCTGGACATCGGCGATTGCCGCGAAACTGAACCGCTGTTTGCTGGTCTGGCATGTCAGAGAGACCTTTCTCGGCGGCAAGGGGAATCTGCGGCGCAAGCTGTACGCCCGCTTCATCGCCGCCCTTGCCGACCGAGTTGTCTGTATCAGCCCGTCGGAGGCGGCAAGCATGGATGCCTTGCATTCAGCGAAACATGAGATCATCTATAACTCCATCGATTTTTCCGCCTTTCAGCCGGCAGGGTATGACCAGCAGGAAGAGAAAAAGATCATCGGGTTTCGAGCGACGGATTTTGTCATCCTCAGTCTTGGCGGCACATCCTTTCGCAAGGGCGCTTTTCAACTCATCGATTGCCTGCATTATCTTGAGGAGTCGGTCAAGGTCGTCATTGCCGGCGAGTGGACCGTCACCCGGCCGGCGGCTCTGAATAGCCCGGCCGGCATCCTGCTGCGTGTCGAGGATGTGCTGGTCAAGTGGGGCTGGAAGAAGTTCCTGTCCTGGCTGTATCCCCGGCGGCTGGCCAATCTTTTCCATGGGAATGTGCGTTCCCGTGTGCTTTTTCCCGGGGGCGTCGATCAATTGCCCGGCCTGATTGCGGCGTGCGATGTGCTGGTGTTCGCCGGCACCACCCCCCATTTCGCCCGTCCGATCTACGAGGCCTGGGCCATGGAAAAACCGGTGATTGTTTTTGATACCCCGGTTATGCGCAGCGAGGTGGAGGATGGCGTCGACGGGCTACTTGTTGCCGAACACACCGGCAAGGCCCTGGCCGCAGGCATTGAACAACTCAGAAAAAATCCTGCCATGGGGCAGGCCTTCGGACAGAAGGGACGAAAAAAGGCGATGGAACGGTTTGATCTGCACCAAAATGCCGAAAGGATTGCCTGCATGTATTTTTCACTGCTCGGCAAGAAGTGAAAATGCGTCGTCATCTGCGCCTCGGTATTGAAAAGGTCCAGAATATTGTTTACGGACTCTACTGCCGGCTGCTGGGGGCGACCGGCGCAAAGGTGATCCATTGCCTCGGCGACAGTCATCTCAAGTCATTTCAGTATGTCGCCAGGCGCTACAGTTTTTACAACACCCTGTTGCACTTCTGCATCGTCCGCGGCGCCACGGCAAGCGGCATCCGCAATCCCGGCTCCAGGACGCAAGGGTATGTGACCTTCGCAAACTATGTCGAGCACCATGTCCTTGATCATGACTGGATACTCACCTGTCTCGGCGAGGTCGATTGCGGTTTTGTCATCTGGTATCGCAGCAATAAACACGGGATCTCCGTGGCGGAGCAGTTTGCCCTCACCTTGGCGCATTACCGGGAGTTTCTTTTGATGCTTAAAAAAAAGGTCGGGGAACGGGTCCTTGTCTGCAGCGTCCCGCTGCCGACGATTCAGGAGGGGCGTGACTGGGGGGAAATTGCTCATCTGCGCAGGGAAGTACGGGCAACAATGCGGGAGCGCACGGAGCTGACCATTCGTTTTAACAAAGAATTACGCTCCATCTGCGACAAAGAGCACTTTTCCTTTATTGATTTGCAACACCACACACTGGATACAAAAACGATGATCGTCCATGACAAATTTCTTCATCCCAATCCCCTGGATCATCATCTTGATCCGCGACAGGTGAAACCAGTGATAATTGCTGAACTGAAGGCCTTGGGCTTTCGCTAGACAGTGGAAGGACGGCGCGTCAGTATGAAAATTGTCTTTAACACCCGGTCTCCCCATGCTCCGGCCTCGCTCTTTTACGCCGATGCCTTTGGCGCGATCGACGGTATTTCTTTTTTTTCGCACGATTGCTATGAACAGTGCGATATCGCCCTTTTTATGTCATATGAAAAGGATTTGGCCGATATCGTTGCGGCCAGGGCAAAATTTCCCCATCTGAAGATCGGCCTGATCGATCCTCGGGGCGAACACGTCACGCGCTGCCTCGCGGCGGTGGATTTTCTCGTCGTTGATAGTCTTGAGATGAAGGATTATTTTGCCCGCTTTCAGCTACCTATTTTTCTCTATGCCGAGTATCCGAACGTGCGGCGCCAGGTGAAGGTCCACGCCGAAAAGCGGCCAGTTGTTATCGGATATCACGGCAATGTCGTTCATCTTGCCGGCATGTATCCCCACATCACTCTTGCTCTGGAGGAACTGGCCAGGCGCTATCCGATCGAGTTCTGGGCCATGTACAATCTGGAGAATGCCGGGCAGTGCCGTCTCGGTCTGCCCGGTAATATGCCGGTGCGCCATATCCAGTGGTCCATGGAACATTATGAAACATGGCTTTCCCAGGTTGATATCGGTATTGCCCCCAGTCTGATGCCGATCCGCAATATCTCCAGGATCAAGAGAAAGGCTACCTTGTGGAAGCGATTCTTCAATGACACCGAGGATGATTACCTGACCCGCTACAAGATGCCCTCCAATCCCGGTCGCATCCTGGTTTTCGGCCTGCTGGGCATCCCGGTGGTGGCTGATTTCTACCCGTCCGCCCTGCAGGTGATCCGTGACGGCAGCAACGGCCTGCTGGCATGCAGCTGCGGCGGCTGGTACCGGGCCCTGGAAAGTCTGGTCGCCGACTGGCGGCTGCGGCAAAAACTGGCAGACGCCATGGCCGGCATGATTACAGCGGAATTTGATTATGCAATCCAGAACGAACGATTCCTGGCATTTTTACAGATGGTGGTGGCCGGGGCGTTTTCCTCTTTGCAGGAAAACACCATTCTTCCCCAGGCACGGGAGCTCGGGCGCGACCTGCCTTTTTGGCAGGGGATCTCTTCAATGATGTTTTTTAGACTGCGGAAAATGATCTCTGCCGCCGGCAGGAGAATGGCGGCCAGACAGGGGCGAATGGCATGAAAATTCTCGGGGTCAGATACGGTCATGATGCAGGGGCTGCCCTTGTTGTTGATGGCGAGATTGTCGTCAATATCGCGGAGGAGCGTCTGACACGGATAAAAAACGATGGTTCGTTTCCCTATCGAGCAATCAGCCGCTGTCTGGAGATTGCGGGAATCGCGGCCGAGGAGATTGACTGCCTGGCCATTCCCGCTTTATCCATACATCCCGATTTTGCCGTTTTTTTTCGCATTCCCGAAGCAATTTACCCCCCGGCCAGTGGCAATCTTCTGAAAAAGATTAAAAAACGGCTTGCCCGCTCTCTTTATGGTCCTGCCTCCCACGGAACGACTCTTCCCTTGTATATCGAGCCGATTCCGCTCTCCCCGCGTTGTGTGATTCATTTGTGCGAACATCATCGGGCCCATGCCGCCTCCGCCTATTACACCTCCGGTCTTGGGCGCGACAACGCCCTTGTCGTGACGATGGACGGCAGGGGAGACGGGGTGTCCGCCGCTGTCTGGAGCGGCGAGGAAGGAAAACTGCGACAACTCTATAAGGTGGATGGCAGCGGGTCGTTGGGATGGTTTTACAGTAATGTGACGGAGGCAATGGGTTGGCGGCATGGCAGTGGCGAGTGGAAGCTGATGGGGCTGGCCCCGTATGGAGAAGCCCGGCCCGGTGCCTTTCAGGGGTTTCATCCCGAATATCGTGACGGCCGGTTGCTTCAGCCGTGTCAATTCGGCGAATTCGGGCGTTGGAATGACCATGGTGCCAATCACTATCATGGCCGGGACGCCGGCCGGCTCAGGGAGATTGTTGAGCGGATCGGCCGGGAAAACGCTGCGGCGGAGGCGCAACGGGTGGTCGAAGAGGAGGCGATGCATTTTATTAAGCCCTGGATTGCCCGTACTGCAGCCACCCATATCTGCTGTGCCGGCGGTTTTTTCCTGAATGTCAAGTTCAACCAGCGACTGTGGGCGGCCGGGGTGGTACAATCGCAATGGATCTATCCTGATTGCGGTGACGCCGGTCTGGCGGTTGGTGCCGCCCTGGACGCCTTTTATAGCGCCACCGGGTCAAAGGAAATCGGCAGGCTCGAGTCCCTCTATCTCGGTCCGGAATTTGCTGATGACGAGATCGAAGCCATTCTCAACGAACGGGGGTTGGCATACCGAAAGGTTGATAATCCCGCGGAAGAAGCGGCGCGTTATCTCGCCGGGAATCTGGTGGTCGGCTGGTTTCAGGGCAGGATGGAAAGCGGGCCGCGCGCATTGGGCAACCGTTCGATCCTCATGAGCCCCCTCAAGCCAGAAAACAAGGACATCATCAACGAAAAAGTCAAATATCGCGAGACCTTTCGTCCTTTTTGCCCCTCCTTGCCCTTCGAAAAGCGGGATGACTATCTGGTCAAGGCCCGAGACGAGTATTTTATGGTCACTTCGTTTGCTGTTCGGCCTGATAAAAAAAATCTCATTCCGGCGGTGGTGCACGAGGATGGCACCGCCCGCCCGCAAATGGTCAGGAGGGAGATTAATCCGCTCTATTACGACCTGATCCGCGCCTTTGGCGAAAAAACCGGTATCGAGGTTATTCTGAACACGTCGTTCAATGTCCGTGGTGAACCGGTGGTCTGTCATCCCCGAGAGGCGATCCGCTGCTTTTTCGACACCGGTATCGATGTGCTGGTCCTGGGACGGTATGTTCTGGAAAAACCGGCGATTGCAAAAGGACAGTAATGGTCCTTGCTGAGAGAGACCCCATCTTGCAAAAAACAACTTCATGTCACCATATAAACGCCGATTCCCAGCTTTCTCCTGCGCAGAAAGGTCTCTATTTCGTGGTCAACGCGATCAACAACCTGTTCCCGATGCGAAATGTTGATCAGAGAATTGTGGTACAATCCTTTCTTCCTGAGACCGGGTACACAAACCATAAACACATGAATCCTCTCAGTAGTCCTTCCCGGTATCTTTCTGATCTTTTTTGGGCTCAGCGAGATTGGCAAAGCATTCAGGATATGCTGGGTGGCGAAATTCGTGTGTTGGATATCGGATGTGGGTCTGGAAGATATTACCCTAAGTTGATGGCGTTTTCCGGCGGAAGGATTGTTTCCTACCATGGAATTGATATCCATCCATTCGCTGAATGGTCCCGGCACCAATGGGGAAATGGCGTGGTGGATTTTTCCGTTTATGACGGCAGGGGGCTGGAACTGCCCCTGTCGCGACGACCAAACCTGATTATCTCCCAGTCAGCTTTCGAACATATTGAAGAGGACATGACTGTATTCAGGCAACTTGCGGATTATTGCCGATCCAGCGGTTTTTCGGTTATGCAAATTCACCTGGTCCCCTCGTCGGCATGCCTGAAGTTATACATGTTGCATGGCATAAGGCAGTATACGCCACGAACCATTTCAAAAGTAACGAGATTGTTTGGGAATCATCATGTATTCACTCTTTATATGTTGGGCGGGAAACGATGTAACGATCTCCATTGGAACTATATCACCAAACCTTTGTTGATGAAGAAGAAAGATGGACGGGACAACAGGTTGTATCCACGGCTTCTGCATGAAGCCGTTTTTGTCTCCACCAAGGCAACATCCTCGCCGTCATTTTATGCGTTAATTATTCAATGACAATTCGTTATTACGATGAAAAACGAAAGGTTCTGGTCTACTGCCGCCAATGTTCATCCCCGCAGATGTGGGATCAACACTGGCAGGGGGTGAGCGGCGCGGCCGACATTACCCGGGCCAACCGTCTTGTCAACACGATGACGGCCCGCTATCTGCCCACTGGGGCAAAGGTGCTGGAGGGCGGCTGCGGAACCGGCCGTAATGTCTATTCTTTGCAGCAGGCTGGTTTTGCCGCATATGGACTCGATTATGCGGCCCAGACCGTTGCCCGGGCGGCAGCGCTTTTCCCGGAACTGCAAATCGTGCTCGGTGATGTACGACGACTGCCGTTTGCCGACAAAAGTTTCGATGGGTACTGGTCGATCGGGGTCATCGAACATTTTTTTGATGGATATGATGAGGTCGCGGCTGAGATGGAGCGGGTGATAAAACCGGGCGGTCTCCTTTTTCTCTCTTTTCCGCAAATGTTTTCGCTGCGACAGCTGAAGGCCCGCCGTGGTAGCTACCCGGCCTTTCCCCCGCAATTTTGTCCGGATCAGGATAATTTTTATCAGTTTGCCCTGGAGCCCGGCCAGGTAGCTGACGCTTTCGCCAGCCTCGGGTTTTCCTTGGTGGAAGTAAAAACGACCGCCGGACTGAAAGGTCTGAAAGACGAAATCGGTGGGAACTGGGGCGGTTTGTTGCAAAAAATGTATGACAGCACGTTGTTGCCGGTCAGGATTGCCAATAAATTGCTCGATCTTCTTTTGTCTCCCCGGTTCGGGCACAGTGCCTTGTTTGTTTTTCGAAAAAAATGTTGAATAGTTGCCGATCGCTCTCTGCCGAGATGTCTCCATGAAAAAGTTGCTGCTGCGATTTTGTCAGTTCCCGGCGGTGGCCCGTTTCCTCACCTTGTGGGCGCTGCGGGGGCATAATTTTTCCTACCGGGTGGCGGGGCGGTTCAGCCCGGTGCTGGAGCCGGATGGAGTGCATCCCAAACACCGGTTGATGCGCTATCATGACTGGTTCACGGAGAGGTTGATGCCGGCGTGGCATGTGCTCGATGTCGGCTGCGGCAATGGCGCCCTTGCCGTTGATCTCAAGGCGGTCTGTTGTTCGGTGGTGGCCATTGACATCAATCCCGCCAATATCGCCAAGGCACAAAAAAAATTTGCAGGGGAAGGCATTTCCTATCTGTGTGGCGATGCCACCACCTACCGGTTCGAGAGGGGTTTTGATGCCATTGTCCTCTCCAATGTCCTGGAACATATTGACGGCCGGGTCGAGTTTCTGCGCCGGCTGCTTGCCATCCACCACGGTGCGGGGACATCTCCTGTGCTGCTGATTCGGGTGCCGTTGCTGACCAGGGACTGGATCACGCTCTACAAGCAGGAACGCGGGGTCGAGTGGCGTCTCGATGCCACCCATTGTATCGAATACCGCGAGGAGGATTTTTTTGCCGAGATGGCGGCCGCCGGTCTGCGGGTCACGGAATACCGTGTCAGCTTCGGAGAGCTTTATGCGGTTGCGGTGAGGGAGATGTCGGTATGAGGTTTCTTTTTGTCGCCCCGCGCTTTCATACCAATCAGCATTTTATCGTCAAGGCATTGCAGGAGAGGGGGCATCAGGTCATGTTTCTGGTTTCGGTCAGGGGCCAGAGTGAGGAGTACAGTGTGTTGACTCCAGAGCTCCTTGCTCCATCCTCTCTTTCCCGCCTGCTGAACAGGTTGGCCTTTCGCAACCGGGATTCGTTTTTTTATAGCCGCTCCATGGTGCCGGATCTGGTTGCCGGCTATCGCTTCCTGAAACGTTACCGGCCGGATGTCGTCATTGTCCGCAACCCCGATTTTCTGCCGTCATTTTTTTTTCTGCTCCTCGCCATGTTGTTGCGGCACAATATCGTCATCTATACCCAGGATGCGAAGTTTCGTCCCCACATTCCCGTGAAAATGCGTCTACTGCGCGCCATCCTCCTCGATATCTGCGGCTATGCCTGGATAACCCCGGTGCTGGGCGAAAAAACGACCTTGAGTCCGAACCGTTCAGGTCTGTACTATCTTCCTTTTATCTATGATGGGAAGAAATCGATCGAGCGGCCTCCGCAACCAGGGAACCGGATCGGCATTCTCTGCGTGGGAAAGTTCGAGCCGCGGAAAAATCATCTTCTTCTGCTTGCCGCCCTGGAAGGAATGTGGTCACGTTATCCTCTGCATCTGTCCCTGGTAGGGGAGAGTTCAATACCGGAACATGCCAGGCAGCTCGATTTGATCACACAATACATCAGGAAAAGAAGGTTGGAGGATCGCGTGACGATTCGAGTCAATCTGTCCTTTAGCGAGATGCAGCAGGAATATGAGAAAAATCAGCTTTTTGTGCTGCCGAGCACCAGGGAGCCGGCCGCAGTTTCCCTGGTTGAGGCGATGGGGCACGGTCTGGCGGTGATCTGCAGCAGCGCCAACGGCACCCGATGTTACCTCAGGGAGGATGTGAACGGCTATGTCTTTGCGGACGGCAATGCGGAGGACCTGGCGATGAAAATCGAAAAGGCGATCTCCTCGCCGCAAAAACTGGCATCCCTGCGGGAAAAGAGTCTGCTGATGGTGCGTAAACATCATGACCCGGAAAAATATCATGCAGCGCTGATGGCTATTCTCCGCAAACATTTTCAGCTGTCACTTCCCGTATGATCCGGGTTCTTTTTTTGATTCAGTCGTTTCAGCAGGGCGGCGCGGAACGTCAGCTTGTTACTTTGCTGCACGGCCTTGACAAGGAACGGTTCCAGCCGGTGGTGGTGACCTATTATCCCGGCGGGGAGTGGGAGGAGAGGGTGCGCACCATCAGCGGAGTTGATCTGTGCACGATTCATCTTCGTGGCAGGTTCGATCTCGCCGGCATGGTGATCCGCCTCGGCAAACTGATCAGAAAGATGCGACCGGATATTGTCTATGGGGTATTGGGCGATGCCTGCCTGCTGGCCCTCCTGCATGGGAGGGTGCTGGGCCACGCCCGAGTGATATGGGGGCTGCGGGCGAGCAATATGGATTTCAGTCGCTATTCCCGCACCTCGGCACTGGTGTATAGGCTGAGCGCAAAATTTTCCAACTATCCTGCGAAAATTATTGTAAATTCCCGGGCGGGCCAATCCTATCATCAGAAACGGGGCTATTGCGGAAACCGGATGGTTGTCATCCCCAACGGCATTGATACGGATCTTTTCCGACCGTCGCCGGAAAAGGGCAGGGCGCTCCGCATGCAACTGGGGCTTGACACGTCGGTGTCGGTCATCGGCCGGGTGGGACGCCTTGATCCAATGAAGGATTATCGAACATTTCTTGCCGCTGCCGCGATCCTTGCCAAAAAAAGAAAAGGATTGCGCTTTCTCGTTGCCGGCGGCGGTTCGACGGAGAATCAGCGGGCGATGGCGGAGCTGGGGCGTGAACTGGGCCTTGCCGAGCAGCTGATCTTGCTCGGCCCGCGGAACGACCTGCCGGCGGTCTACAGCGCCTGTTCCCTGACCGTCTCCTCATCGGCCTTTGGCGAAGGGTTTCCCAACGTGGTGGCCGAATCTCTCGCCTGCGCGGTGCCGTGTGTGGTGACTGATGTCGGCGATTCGGCTATTATCGTTGATAACCAGGATCTTGTTGTGCCGCCGGCCGATCCGGAGGCGCTGGCCCGGGCCTGTGCCCGCGTGCTGGATTGTTCGGAAGAGGAGCGGACGGCCATCGGCAAGGCAGGGCGGTGCCGTATCGAAAACAATTTCAGTCAGGCGGTGATGGTGCGGGCGACCGAGGCGATTTTCCGCGACGTGGCAACGCGCAAGCCATCGTGCTGATGAAGACCGGCCGCATCTAACACGAGAGGAGAATCCACCAATCATGCATCAGAGTTCACTGGCCAACATGCGATCCTTCCGGGAAAGGTTTCTCGAAGCGCGGCGGGATGACGCGCTTGTCATCTTTGATATCGGCAGCTGCGATGTCAACGGTTCGTATCGGCCGCTCTTCGAGGAGCCGCGCTGGTCTTACCGGGGAGTCGATCTGGAGGCGGGCAAGAATGTCGATCTGGTGATCCGGGACCCGTACCACTGGCGGGAGATCGCCGCTGCGAGCGCTGATGTCGTTATTTCCGGGCAGGCCTTTGAGCATATCGAATACTTCTGGCTGACCATGCTGGAGGTGCACCGGGTCCTCAAAACCGGCGGGCTGTGCTGCATCATTGCCCCGTCGAGCGGGCCGGAACACCGTTTTCCGGTGGATTGCTGGCGTTTTTATGGGGACGGCTTCCGTTCTCTCGCCCGTTTTGCCGGTCTTGACGTTGTTGAAATTGGTACCACCAGTGATTTTTCGCCATTTACCGACGGCAGCAAGATGTGGAAGGATACGGTGTTCATCGGCCGCAAACCGGTCTGTTCTCTGGCGGCGACCTGGCGGGCCAGGGTGAAACAGATGCTGCTCCGGCGGTTGATGATGGCCTGGTGATGTGCTGTCCGCGTGGGCAATCTGGCGGTTGCGCACCCTACGGGCGGCGTGGGTGGTTTGAGCGGAATTGCGAGGGCTCGGGGTTTTGATGGGGCGTGGTTTTTGTATCCCCGCTCCGGGAGAAATGCTCATGCCGCGGCCGGCAATGTCATTTTCACAACATAACCTGGGCTGAGAAGCAGCTCGCTGTTCATGGTTTTTCCCTGTTCCGGCAGAAAACAGGCGTTCGGCAGCCACTCAATGGTGATCGGATTGCAGCCTTTGGCGGCAAAGGTGTCGCACCATTGCCGGTGATCCATAACCGGGCCGCGGATGGTAGCGGTGGCCGGCAGAAAGCTTCCCCGGATCAGGGCGTGCAGCAGGGGAAGATAGGAGAGGTTGGCCATGACGGCAAACACCTCGCCGCCGGGTCGGCAATTGGCGACAAGCCAGGACCAGGCGGCATTGAGATCCCAGCCGTTCAGCAGGGTCAGCGGCAGGATAATGCGCTCAACCGGCGCCTCCAGCCCCGGCAGTTGCTCCCAGAGGGCGTCGGCCGGCAATGTCCGGAGATGTGTTTTGGACAGGGTTTCCAGTGAAACCTGCGGTTGCTGTCCCGGCAGGGAAGGGAAAATGATGGCGGTGTCGGCCGACGCCATCCTGTTGCCGCAGGCGAATAGAAAGGCGACGATTTCTTGCCAGGTGGAAGGCGAGAGGTGAATAATGAAGTTTTTGAGGGGATGTTCCTGCACGGCGCTGTCAGTGGGTGATTTTTAGTTGTTGCGAACCGTCGGACTCGTCGCTTTTTACGATTCCGACCAACCGTCACGTTTTGCAGGCTGTTTCCCGCAATGCTCCACTCTAACAAAAGGTGGTGGCCCGGTCAATGGAATTGCCCGATCCTGGAAAAAGAGAAAAACAACATGATCAAATACGAATACACCATCGACCGCAGCAACCCCAACTACGCGGCCAACCGGATTCTCGCCCAGGTCCGGCCCGGAGCCCGCGTCCTTGATGTCGGCTGTTCCAGCGGCTATCTGGCCTCTCTTTTGCGGGACGAGTTCTCCTGCCGCGTCACCGGGATCGAACTGGACGCCGAGGCGGCGGCAAAGGCGGCGGCCGTCTGTGACCGGGTGGTGGTCGGTGATATCGAGAAGCTGTCAGGGTCGCTGTTTGCCGACAGTTCCTTTGACATCATCATCTTTGCCGATGTCCTGGAGCATCTGCGCGATCCGCGGGCAGTGCTGGCCAAAGTCGTCCCCTGGCTTGGCGAAGAGGGTTTTGTGGTTGTTTCCATCCCTAATTTCGGGTACAAAGGGGTGCTGCTCGGTCTGGCCGATGGACGGCTCGAGCGGACCAGCCACGGCATCCTCGATGACACCCATGTCCAGTTTTTCGCCCTGCCGGAGATCTTCGCCCTGCTGGCGTCCGCCGGCCTGCTGCCTGTTATGCTGGATCGAACAATCAAGGGCATCGCCGATTCCGAATTTGCCCGGCGGGAATGCGCTCTGCCGGATGAGCTGCAAGGGCTGATCGACCAGGGGCCGGAAGTGGACACCTATCAGTTCATTGTCAAGGCCTGCCCGGCAGATCCTGCTTCGCTGCCGCTTGCTGCCCGATTCATGGCCGATATGGTCCTGCAAGAAGGCGAGTTGAGAAAAGAATATCATGGCCGGATGAAATTTCTCCAGCAGGTCATTGATGAAAAAAACCGCATGATCACTGATCGTGACGGGGTTATTGCCGGGAAAAACACCCTCATTGCCGAAAAAAACAGCGTCATCGCCGCCATGCAGAAGACCATTGACAGCAAGAACATCATGATTGGCGAGCGTGATGAGGTGATCAGCCGCAAGAACGAGATGATCCGTGTCCGGGACGAGGCGATCAGAACGAAAAACGAACAGATCGCCCGGTTGACCGAGGAGTTGAATCGGCGCTGGACCTCGCGCCTGATCAATGCGGTCAGAAAGAAAAACACCAGATGAAGATATACATCAAGATCGGCGTACCGCGCTGGGAGGAGGCGCGCAACTGGGGAGATTATCATTATGCCAGGGCCATGGCCAGGGCGCTGGCGGAGCTGGGCCATGACACGGTCATCCAGATCCTGCCGGAGTGGGATCTGCCGGTTGATGCTGACAGCGATGTCACCATTCATCTCATGGGACTCTCCCCCTATCGGGTGAAAAAGGGGCCACTCAACGTCATCTGGATCATCAGTCATCCGGACAAGGCGATGGCCCTCGATCTCAACCGCTACGATCTGGTCTTTGCCGCCTCCGCTTCCCTGGCCCGCCATCTGGCCGGAGCAATCTCGTCGCCGGTGCACGAGCTGCTGCAGTTCGCCGACACCTATCACATGTATCCGGACGTGCAGGAAGAGAGAAAAACGGATATCCTTTTTGTCGGCAATTCCCGTAAGGTATTCCGCCAGATTGTCCGGGACATCCTCGCCTGTGCCCGACCGGTGCAGATCTGGGGCAGCAACTGGGAGATGTTTCTGCCCGCCGGGCAGATCCGCGGCCGTTATTTCCCCTATGAGGAGGTGCGGAAGCTTTATTCCTCCTGCGCCATTCTTCTCAACGATCACTGGGAGGACATGCGGCGCTGGAATCTGGTCAACAACCGGATTTTTGACGCCCTGGCCTGCAAGACCCTGGTGGTCAGCGATCATGTGGCGGATATCGGCCGGTTGTTCGGCGATGCGGTGATTACCTATCAGGACAGAGACGATCTCTGTGCGCGGGTCGGCTATTATCTCGACCGGGAGGAAGAGCGGCGGGAGCTGGTCGAGAGCGGCTATCAGGCGGTCGTGACGGGCCATGGCGTGCAGCCGCGCATGGCGGAAATGCTGGAAAAATTGAAGGTGCCCGGTCTGCGGCCGCGATCGGTTGCCGGGCCGTTCCGGTATCTGCGTAACCTGCTCGGGATGTGAGGAGAAACAACAGACGTGTCGGCAACCAGAATGCAGCAAGTCAAACTGCTCTGCGCCAGGGGCCTGATCCGGCTGCTGGGTACGGAGCGCTTTTATTTTTTCTACAACCGGTACCGGTTGCTGCGGGACGGCCAGGCCCCGATCCAGCCGCCTCCGGTCTCCACCGGCTCTTCTCCGATCGGGCGCAAGGAAAGCCTGCATGTCAATTTCGGCAAACGCAGTGATCTGCTCCCCTTTCTGCGCCGCAATATTGCCCCTTATCCCCATAACAGTGAGGTTCCCTCGGTCAGCATCATCATCCTCAACCGCAACGGTGTTGACTATCTCAAGCGTCTCTTTCCAACCCTGCAGGCCCATACCATGTACCCGCGCTTCGAGATCATCCTGGTGGACAATGCCTCCAGCGACACCTCGTGTGCCTGGGCGGAGGGGTATGGCTTTGCTGAGCTGACCGTCATCCGGCTCGACAAAAATTATTCCTTTTCCGCGGCCAACAATATCGGCGCCCGCAGGGCCAAAGGCGATTATCTGGTCTTTCTGAACAATGACACCGAGGTCTGCTACGGTTGGCTGGCTGAGGCCATGCGCTGTTACGAGCGTTTTCCCAAGGCCGCCTGCGTCGGTTCCACTCTGGTTTATGCGGAAATCAGCTCCCTTGACAAGGGAGGAGACTGGGTGCTGCCCGGCCTTTCCGTCCAGCATGCCGGCTGCGCCTTCCGTTACGAGGGTGACTTTCTGCGGCCCTTCAATGTCGGCAAATACCGCCACCCCCTTCATCTCGACAGAAATGCCAGGGCGGTACCGGCGGTATCCGCTGCCTGTCAGGTCTGGAAACGGCGGCTCTTTGACGCGATCGGCGGCTTTGACGAGGACTATTTCTACGGCTACGAAGATGTCGATATCTGCCTCAAGGCGCGGGAGGCGGGATATGAGGTCATCCACTGTCCCACCAGTGTCGTCATCCATCATGAGTTCGGCACCCAGAAGCGGGTCGAGTCAACGGAAAAGCAGCAGAACCGTTTGCGCAACATGGCCCATTTCTCCGCGCGCTGGTATGACGGCCTGCGCCGCGATTTCTGGCGGGAGAAGCTCTTCGGTCTGCCGTTTCTGGCGGAAAGCGGACTGACGATTGCCATTACCGTTACCGAGTACCATCCGCTGACGACCTGCGGCGATTATTTTTCCGCCGTTGGCCTCGGCAACGCCCTGGAGAGTCTGGGCTACCGGGTGGTCTATCTGCCCCGGCGGCCGGTGGATGAATGGCGAGACGTGCCTGACGACATCGATGTGCTGCTGGTGATGATGGATGATTTCCCCCTGGACAGGGCGCGGCTGCGCCAGGGCATCATCACCGTTGCCTGGATCAGAAATTGGGTGGACCGCTGGTCGCAACGGCCCTGGTTGCAGAATTATGATATGGTGCTGGCCAGCTCCACCACCAGTCTGCAGACCATAGCCCCGCGCCTGCGGCCGGAGCAGTACCAGGGGGTGCTGCGCATTGCCGCCGATCCCGACCTCTTTTATCCGCAAACGGTTGATGACCGCTATGCCAGCGACCTCTGCTTTGTCGGCAATATGTTTCATGTTCCCCGGGACATCGCCGCCAATCTCAACCTGAAAAAAGACTGGCGTTTCCGTTACTGGGGCCGGCTGGAGAGTCCCGGGCATCCCTTTACCCCCTATCACGAGGGGCGGGTCTCCTATTACGAGGTGCCGGCCATCTACAATTCTGCCCGGATCGTCCTGGAGGACTGCACGCCGATGTGTAAACCCTGGGGCTGCATCAATTCCCGCACCTTCGAGGCCATGTCCTGCGGCGCCTGCGTGGTTTCCAACGATGTCCCGGAACTGCGGGAGCTTTTTGCCGATGCGATTCTTATCTACCGGAACCGGCAGGAGCTCGACGAGCTGCTGACCTATTATCTCGAACACGACGACGAGCGCCGGGCCATCGGCGCGAAGGCGGCGGCGATGATCCGCGCGAACCATACCTACGCGAGACGAGCCGAGGAGTTCCGCACCCATCTGGCCGTCTGTCTGCGTATTGAAAGCCATGAACCGGACAGCGCTGCAACGGTAACATTGTGACCTCCCTGCACTTTCTCAGAAGATTCCCGTTTCTGGCCGTCGCCCATCGGCAGACGCTTCAGCTGATGATCGAACGGGATTTCCGGACCCGCTATGTCCAGTCCATCGGCGGCGTGCTGTGGGCCTTTGCCAACCCCCTGCTGCTGGTGCTGGTCTATACCCTGATCTTTTCCCTGGTCTTCAAACGGGAGGCCGGGGAGGCGCCTTTTTCTCTCTGGCTCTTTGCCGGCCTGCTGCCCTGGCTCTTTTTCTCCGAGGTGCTGAAAAATGCGGTCACGGTCATCGAGAAGAACAAGAATCTGGTGGTGAAAACGCCCTTCCAGCCCGAACTCCTTTCCCTGGTAGTCATCGGCGCCGCCCTGGTCGGTCATGCGGCCGGGGTTGCCATTCTGCTCCTGCTGCTGCTGGCCACAGGCCATCCCCCCGGCATCGGCATTCTTGTTCTGCCGTTCTATACGATGGCGCTTGTCGCCTTTTCCCTGGGATTGAGCTGGATCATCTCCTCGCTCTATCTCTTTGTCCGTGACATTGGCCAGGTGGTGCAGCTGCTGTTGCAGCTCTGGTTTTACCTCTGCCCCATCGTCTATCCCGCGACCATAATCCCGGAAAAATACCGCTTTCTCTACAGCCTCAACCCGATGTATTTCATTATTCGGGGTTACCGACAGGCATTAGTTGAGGCAAACGCCATGGTGGGCGGCGATGTTCTGCTTTTTCTCGGCTGGACCGGGGCGGCTCTGTTGATCGGCGCCTTTGTCTTTGGGAGGCTGAAGAGTCAGTTTGTCGAGATGCTCTAATAGTGATGGTTTCGTAAAAACTGCAAATCAATCACAGAGATCACGGAGCACAACGAGATAACTGATTGTGATTTTGAAATATTTCTTTGTGTCCTCTGTGGTGAAAAAGGAAGCAAGTACCCATGTCCCGTAAAATTGTCGAGGTTGCCGACGTCTCGAAGCTCTACCGGATCTATGCCTCGCCCCGCGACCGGCTGAAAGAGGCCTTTACACCGGCCAACCGCTCCTTTCACACCGATTTCTGGGCACTACGTGACGTCTCCTTCTCGGTCCACCAGGGCGAGACCATGGGCATCCTCGGGGTCAACGGCAGCGGCAAGTCGACCCTGCTCAAGATCATCTGCGGCTATCTTGAACCGACCACCGGCAGCGTCACTACCAGGGGCGTGATCTCGGCCATTCTGGAACTGGGCACCGGCTTCAACCGTGACTTCACCGGCCGCAACAATGTCCAGCTCTATTGCAGCCTGATGGGGCTATCCGGCGAGGCGATCCGTGACAAGATGCCGCTCATTGAGGAGTTCGCCGAACTCGGTGATTTTTTCGACCGGCCCCTGCGTCTCTACTCCAGCGGTATGGTGATGCGTCTTGCCTTTGCCTGCACCATCTATGTTGATCCGCAGATTCTCATCATCGACGAGGCCCTGGCGGTGGGCGACATGGCCTTTCAGCACAAGTGCATGCACCGGATCAAGCAGTTGCAGGAAAAGGGGGTGACCCTCCTCTTTGTCAGTCACAGCATGGCAACGATCAAGAGTCTGTGCAACAAGGCGATCATGCTGGAAAGGGGCGAGAAAATCTACGCCGGCGACGCCGCCGAGGTGGCCAACTTCTACCACGATTACCTGGCTCGGCGGGAAGAGAAGAATTCCGGGGCCGGACAACAGGTCGCCCTTACGGAAGAGACGCCTGCGGAGAAAACCGGGGAGGAAAACGGCGAGGGTCGGAACAGGCCCGGCACCGGTGAGATCCGCATCCAGTCAGTCACCGTGGTCGATGAAGCGGGAAGGGAACTGACCGAGGTGGAATTTGACCAGCCGGTGCGCATCCGTATCCACATGCAGGCCTTTGCCGAAGCGATCCCCCGGGTGGTCGGTTTTCAGATCCGTGATAAATGGGGCATCGAGCTGCTCGGCTCGAACACGGCGGTGGAAAACGTCGAGCTGCCGCCGCTCGCTGCCGGTGGCCAGTGTATGGTGGATTTCTGCCTGCGGCTGCCGCTGGTGAAGGGCACCTACAGCATTACCGCCGCAGTCGGCCATGATCCGGACCGCCCCCTTTATCATGACTGGTGGAATCTGGCCGCCCATTTTGAGATGGTGCCCCCGGCGCACCGGAAAATCGTCAGCAGCAAGGTCTATCTGCCGGTCCAAATCGTCGTGGATGGCGGGATGACGGCCGCGGGACAACGGCAGGCCGCAGCCGGTGAACCATGAACAGGGTACTGGTCACCGGGGCCACCGGCTTTGTCGGTCGCTCTCTCTGTGCGCGGCTGGAGGATGACCGGCTGCCGTTTCGGCGGGCAGTGCGGATTGCCGACCGGACCGACAAGGACACCATCGCGGTTGGCGATATCGACGGTCGGACGGACTGGGGTCGCGCCCTGGCCGGCATCTCCCATGTCGTTCATCTGGCGGCCCGGGTCCATGTCATGGGAGGGGAGGGGGCGGAGCCGCTTGTCGCCTATCGGCAGATCAATGTGGAAGGAACCTGTCATCTTGCGGTCCGGGCGGCGCGGGCCGGGGTGCGGCGATTTGTTTTTGTCAGTACCATCAAGGTCAACGGTGAGGCGACGCACGGTACTCCATTTCGTGCCGAAGACCTGCCAGCGCCGGATGATGCCTATGCCCTTTCAAAGCTGGAGGCGGAAGCAGCTTTACAGGACATTGCCCGGCAGACCGGCATGGAGGTGGTCATCGTCCGGTTGCCGCTGGTCTATGGCAATGGAGCGGGCGGGAACTTCGGCCGTTTGCTGCGGTTGGTGGACAGCGGGTTGCCGCTGCCTTTTGCCGGTATCGCCAATCAGCGCTCGCTGCTCGGAATTGACAACCTCTGTCACCTGCTCACCCTCTGCCTCGTCCATCCGGCCGCCGCCAACCGCCTTTTTCTTGCCGCTGACAACGAGGATGTCTCCACCCCAACGCTGATCCGGCTGATGGCCAAGGCCCGTGGGGTGCCGGCCCGCCTTTTTTCCGTGCCCGCATTCCTGCTCGTCCTCGTTGCCGGTCTCGCCGGCAGAAAAGGGGAGCTGCGACGGCTGACAGGCGATCTGCGGGTGGATACGGCCGCCACCCAGGCAACGCTGGGCTGGCAGCCGCCCTTGACCCTGGCCGAGGGGATCCGGAGGGCGGTGTCGTGATCCTGTGGTTCGTTGCCGGAACATTTCTGTTCTCGCTGGTCCTGACCGGCCTTGTTCGGTATTACGCCGGCAGGGCGCGGATGATCGACCATCCCAATCAGCGCAGCTCCCATCAAACCCCGACCCCGCGCGGCGGCGGGCTTGCCGTCATCGCCTCCTATTGTCTGGTTTCCCTTGTCCTGCCTGGCGGCGGCCAGCTCGGCGATCGTTTATGGCTGACCCTGGTGCTGTCCGGCCTGCCCGTTGCACTGGTGGGCTTTGTCGATGACCGAGGCGGACTGTCCGCCCGGCTGCGTCTTGCCGTCCACTTTGGCGCCGCTGTGCTCGCTCTGGTGCTGATCGGGCCACTGCCGGCCCTGCCGATCGGGGAACTCGTCTGGCAACCTGCCGGTTGGCCGGCGGCAGTGACGTTTGTCGTTATCCTTGTCTGGCTGATCAATCTCAATAACTTCATGGACGGCATCGACGGCCTTGCCGCAATGGAGGCCATCTTTGTCTGCGGCGGGGCGGCGCTCATCCTCCTTGACGGCCACGAGCCGCTTTTCGGCCGGCCGCTGCTGCTTGCCGGGGCCAGTGCCGGTTTTCTCGTCTGGAACTGGCCGCCGGCCCGTATCTTCATGGGAGATGCGGGCAGCGGTTTTCTCGGTCTCGCCATCGGCATCCTCGCTTTGACCACCTCGGCAACCGGAGCGATTTCCCTCTGGTCCTGGCTTATTCTTTATGCCGTTTTCCTCGTCGACGCCACTGTTACCCTGCTGCGCCGGATAGTCGGGGGGGAGAAATGGTATCAGGCCCACCGTTGCCACGCCTATCAGTTTCTCGCCCGGCGCTGGAAGTCACACCGAGCCGTTACCCTGATGGTGCTGGCCATCAATCTCTGCTGGCTCCTGCCCCTGGCTTTTTTTGCTGCGCGCGTTCCAGAATATGCTATTATCTCACTGTTTGTATCCGTCGCGCCGCTTGTCTGCGGCGCAGTGCTGATCGGGGCCGGGAAAAGGGAAGACGCGTCGGAGCTGAAGGCGCCGGGAGGGGATGAGTTGTGCTGAAAAATTACCTGCGCAGAATACTGTTCAACCGCTGGGCCGCCTTTGTCCACGATCTGCTCTGGGTGCCGCTTGCCTATCTTGCCGCTTACTGGTTCCGCTTTAATCTCAACGAGATACCCGACGACTATTTCCGTGGCTTCTGCCTGCTTTCCCTTATTGCCGTGCCGGTCCATGCCATGGTCTTCTGGCTCTTCAGCCTGTATCGGGGCCTGTGGCGCTTTGCCTCCCTGCCGGATCTGAGCCGCATCGTCAAATCCGTGTTGTTGAGTTCGCTCATCGTCACCCTGGCCGCCTCCCTCTTCGTCCGCCTCGAAGGGGTGCCGCGAACGGTGCTGCTCCTTCACCCGCTCCTGCTCATCCTCGGCCTGTCGGCCCCGCGTCTCTTTTACCGCTGGTTCAAGGATCATCGCCTGTTGCTGAAGCAGAAGGAGGGGGTCCGGACCTTGATCGTCGGCGCCGGTCATGCCGGCGAGATGCTGCTCAGGGATCAGCTGCACCGGCAGGAATATATGCCGGTCGCCCTGGTGGACGATAATCCGAAAAAGCATAACAGGGAGATTCACGGCGTTCGCGTTTACGGCGGCATTGAGAACATCACCGCCATTGTCCGGCTTCTTGATGTCGAGCTGGTAATCATGGCTATCCCATCCGCCAGCAAGGAGACGGTCAAAAGATTCGTCTCCGAGTGCGCCAGGGCCGGAGTTCCATGTAAGACCCTGCCATCGGTTCGCGAGCTTGCCGGCGGGCGGGTCAATGCCGCCCAGTTGCGACCGCTTACCCTCAACGATCTTCTCGGCCGGGAGGCGATCCGCCTCGATCATGAGGCCATTGCCGGTTATCTGCGCGGCAAATCGGTGCTGGTGACCGGCGGCGGCGGTTCCATCGGCTCCGAGCTGTGCCGGCAGGTGGCCAGTCAGGAACCCTCCCGGCTGATCATCTTCGAAAACGGCGAATTCAACCTTTATGCCATTGACCAGGAACTGCGGGTCGCCTTTCCTGGATTGAAGATTATCAATGTGCTGGGGGACATCAAAAATCGCGACCGGGTTGACTGGGTTTTCCGTAAATTTTTACCGGATGTGGTGTTTCATGCCGCCGCCTACAAACATGTGCCGATGCTGGAAATTAATCCGGCCGAGGGGGTGAGCAACAATGTTTTTGGGACAAAAATCGTCGCCGATGCCGCCGACCGCTACGGAGTTGACCGTTTTGTCCTGGTCTCAACCGACAAGGCGGTCAATCCTGCCAATGTCATGGGCACCACCAAGCGCATTGCCGAGATTTACTGCCAGAATCTCGATCGCCGCTCGCGGACGAAATTTATTACAACCCGTTTCGGCAATGTTCTCGGCTCGGCCGGTTCGGTGGTGCCGCTCTTTGAGAAACAGATTGCCCGGGGCGGCCCGGTCACCGTTACCCATCGCGACATCAGGCGCTATTTCATGACCATTCCTGAGGCGGTCAGTCTCATTCTGCAGGCCGGATCAATGGGGATGGGAGGCGAGATATTCGTGCTGGAGATGGGAGAGGCAGTCTATATCCGTGACCTGGCGGAACAGATGATCAAGTTGTCCGGCCTGGTACCGGAACGAGATATCAAAATCGAATACATCGGCCTGCGGCCTGGCGAGAAACTGTTTGAAGAGGTCTTTCATGAAAATGAGGATCTGCAGGGGACAAGCCATCCCAAACTCCAGCTCGCCCAGGCCCGCCAGTGCGACTGGCAATGGCTGACCGCGGAACTCGACGAATTGGCCCGCGCCGCCACCAGTCGCGACGTGCCGGAGCTGATCCGCCATCTGCGCGCGATCGTGCCGGAATACAGTGGATTGCACGTCAGTGATCCGAAGGAAACAAAAGCGGCCGGAGTACCATCCCTGCGTGTCGTTGCCGGCGGCGGTTCGGATGAAGGGCGCCGGCAGGTCGTCGCCTCCGTGCCGCTGTCATAAGTCGGGTCAGCCGGAGATCTGCGCTCGGGCCGGAAACATCTGCCGGTAGAGATAACCGGATAGACCGATCATCAGGCCGAGCAGAAAGAGTTCCTGGTTGTGCCAGTTTTCCGGTTGGAGGAGAGCCAGGAAGGAGAGGATGAAGAGAAATTTGTAGCCGATGCGGTGAAAGCGCAGGATCTCCCGTAATACATAGATATTGATGATCGGCACCACCAGTTGCAACAAAAGAAAAAGGTCAAGGGTGCCAAAAGAAAAGGCGACGATCAGTTTTTTACTGGTCAGAAACAGCAGGAGCACCGCCAGCACCAGATTGATGGCCTGAAATTTTTTGCGATCCCGTGGCAGGGAGCTGTTGTTGAGATGAAACAGCACCTTGTGCTTCTCCTGTCCAATGCCCAGCATTTGCCAGATTTCCAGTTTTTCCTTTCCTTCCCGCAGGAGTTTTTCAATCTCCTGTTCAATCGCGTCCGCCATCAGTTTTTTCCTTTATTTTCTTAGTCGACAGGGGGTGAAAAATTCGCTATAGTGCAAAGTTCTTATTTCGATTGATCCGTGCGGAGGCACGTCGCTAATCTGATGGTGTTTGAGGTGTTCCTGCAGGAGAAAGCTTTGCGGCAGGTTCGACCATCTGATGATGAAATCGTAGTGGTTGATTTTCAGTTTAGCCATCCCCGAAATCGGCCTTTGCAAGACCATCTATAATACACAGAGATGAAAAATTTACCAGAGAATCAGCGAATCGTCATCACCGGTATCGGCCTGGTCGCTCCGAATGCCGCCGGTCTTTCCGAATTCCGCCAGAAACTGCTGGCCGGTGTGAGCGGCATAACATCGCTTGATCTTCGTTACATGGGTTCGGCTCCGGCCGGTATCTGCACCTTTGATGAGACCAAGTACCGGAAAAAAAAGGAAAACAAGCGCGGCACCCGGGCCGGCTGCATCGGTGTTTACTGCGCCAACGAGGCGCTGATCGATGCGGACCTGGATTTCGCCATCTATGACCGGAGCGCTACCGGGGTCTATATTGGGCTGACCGAGCACGGCACGGTGGAGACGGAAAACGAGGTCTACAACATCAGCCGTTTCGATTACAATGTCGATTACTGGACCCATCACCACAACCCGCGCACGGTGTTGAATAATCCGGCCGGTGAAATCACCATGAATCTCGGCATCACCGGACCTCATTATTCGGTGGGTGCCGCCTGTGCCGCCGGCAATGCCGCCCTGATCCAGGGTGCGCAGATGCTGCGTCTCGGTGAGGTGGACCTCGCTCTGTGCGGCGGTATTTCGGAGTGTACCGGCTCATTCGGTATCTTTGCCAGCTTCAAGGCCCAGGGTGCTCTGGCCGAGCATAATGATCCGCAAAAGGCGTCTCGACCTTTTGACCGGGACCGTAACGGCATCGTCATCTCCGAGGGGGGCTGTGTTTACGTGCTGGAGCGACTTGATCGCGCCCAGGCGCGCGGCGCCCGCATTTACGGCGAGATTACCGGCTATGCCCTCAACTCCGATGCCCGCGACTTTGTCCTGCCTTACGGCCCTCGCCAGGCGGAGTGCATGCGACTTGCCCTGCACCGGGCCGGCCTTGCCCCGGAGGAAATCGACATCATCAACACCCATGCCACCGGCACCCGACAGGGGGATGAAGAGGAGTGCCGGGCCATCCGTGAGGTTTTCGCGGGCAGCCGTCGGACCCATATCAACAACACCAAGAGCATCATCGGCCATGCCATGGGCGCGGCCGGAGTGCTGGAACTGGCCGGCAATCTGCCGGCCTTTGTCGATCATCTCGTCCACCCGACGATTAACCTCGATAACCTCGATCCGGAATGTGAGCTGCCGAATATTGTCACCAATCAGCCGAAACAGCTTGACAAGGTGGCGACGATCCTGAATAACTCGTTTGGCATGGTGGGAATCAATTCCGTGGTAATTGTCTCGCGTTATGATGGGTGACAATGCCGACTCGCCACCGGGCCGGCGCACGGATGATGGCGTCGCAAAAACAGAAAATCAACCACAAGATTACAGGGTACCAAGAGGTCACTGGTTGTAATTTGAAAAGTTTTCTCTGTGCTCTCTGTGGTAAAAAAAGACCTTTTATGATTTTATCAAGAATGAAACGTGAACGGAGTTGTCGATGACACGTGATGAAATAAAAGATGTTATTGTGGAAATAATCGCCGATATCGATGAAGAGGCGGAGATGGCTGCCATCGATGCCGACAAGCCCCTGCGCGATCAGCTCGATCTCGATTCCATGGATTTTCTCGACATCGTCATGGAGTTGCGCAAGCGTTACAAGCTTCAGATTCCGGAGGCCGATTATCCTGAGCTTGCCACCCTGACAAGCTGTGTGAATTATCTGGAACCAAAACTGAAAGATGTGTAACAGCCGGTGGCAGACTATTCTCTCATCGTTATCGGCGGCGGCCTGTCCGGGCTTGCCGCCGGTATTCGTTTTGCCCGTTTCGGCGGTTCGGTTCTGATCCTTGAGCAGCACGGCATTCCCGGCGGGCTCAACTCCTATTATACCCGTAAAGGCTTTCTTCTCGAAACCGGCCTGCACGCCATGACCAATTATGCCGGTCCGGCCGAGAAGCACGCCCCCCTGAACCGGCTCTTTCGCCAGCTCAAGCTTGCCCGCCGGGATTTTGTCACCCATGAGCAGTATGCATCGCTGATTTCGTTTCCGGACGGGGCCGAGTTGCGCTTTTCCAATGACAGCGACCTTCTCACCACGGAAATAGCTCGGCTCTTCCCCGGGGAAACAGATAACTGGCGCCGCCTGCTGGCCTGCATCGATGCCTATGATCCCTTTACTCCGCGCCCCCGGCTCTCCACCCGGACCATTCTCGGCGAGTATCTCGATGACCAGCTCCTGATCGATATGCTTCTTTTGCCCTTGATGGTTTATGGCAGCAGCGAGGAGCATGATATGGATTTTGCTCAGTTCGTCATCATGTTCCGCGCCGTTTTTCAGGAAGGTTTTTTCCGGCCGGCCGGCACCATGAAGGATTTTCTGGCCATGCTGACCGCCCACTTTTCCTCCTTTGGCGGCAGAATTCGCTACAACAGCCGGGTAGATTCCCTGATCATGACGAATGGACAGGTCACGGCGGTGCAACTGGCAAACGGTGAGACCATCAGTTGCGAGCGGGTGATTTCCACCATCGGCGCTCCAGGTACCTTTGCCCTGCTCGGCATGGATGATGGCGGGGACACATACCGGGGCAGAATGTCCTTTGTCGAATCCATCACCATCCTTCCTGACGCGGTCGGTGATCAGCTCCGGCGCGAGCACACCATTATCTTTTATTCCAGGGCCGGTCGATGGCGTTACCGCCGGCCGGTCGGGGCCGTAGATCCGAGCTGGGGCGTGATCTGTTTCCCGGAGCATTTTCAGGGGGTCGTTCCTTCCGGCCATTTTCAGGTGCGCGTCACCCATGCTGCCAACCATGAGTTGTGGAAAGGTGTTTCCCGGCAGCGATACCGGGCGATGAAAGAGGCCTGGCAGGAGGAGTCCGGGGAGATTGTCGAGAAAATTATTGGGAATTATCGGCAAAACATTGTATATGAGGACAGTTTTACCCCGGTTACCATTGAAAAATTCACCGGCAAGGCACAGGGCGCGGTGTACGGCAGTCCGATCAAGATCAAGGACGGCAGAACCCCTTGCGCCAATGTCTATATCGCCGGCACGGATCAGGGTTTTCTCGGCATCGTCGGCGCCATGCTGAGCGGTGTCACCGTCGTCAATCAGCATCTGTTAAACAGTGCGTGAGCTTCTGAATGTGCGGGCCTCGCATCTGACGATTTTTGCGACGCCATCAATTATGATGATTTCGTATAACTAAAATTTCACCACAGAGCACACAGAGATCACGGAGATAACTAATTATGATTAAAGATTTTTTCTCTGCGTTCTCTGTGCACTCTGTGGTGAAAAAAGACTTTTTACGGGTTTGTCAATTGTGATTCAATATGTTTTCTCAGTGGTAAAAAAAGTCTTTTGCGATTTCATCAATTATTACATATTATTTTAATTTTCCATGTCTTATCAGTCTCTCGACAAGACGGCCGACAGCTATGACGTCATCGTCGTCGGCTCCGGCCTCGGCGGCCTGACCGTCGCCAATCGGCTGGCAGCAGTCGGCCATAAAATCCTGCTGCTCGAACATCATCACCGGCTGGGTGGACTTGCCACCTGGTTTCAGCGGAAAGGGCATATTTTCGACGTCTCGCTGCACGGCTTTCCCCACGGCATGGTCAAGACCTGCCGGAAATACTGGAATGAGGCGATCAAAAATTCCATTATCCAGCTCAAAAACATCGTCTTCGACAATCCGCAGTTCTCGCTGAAAACCACCTTTGACCGGGAGGACTTTACCTCCATTCTTCGCGACAGGTTCGGTATTGCCGGTACGGTGATCGAGGATTTTTTCACCACCGCCCGCAAGATGAATTTTTACGACGATCTCTCCATGACGACCAGGGAGCTGTTCGAACACTTTTTCCCCGGCCGCTCCGACGTCCATCGTCTGCTGATGGAACCGATCACCTATGCCAACGGGTCCACCCTCGACGATCCGGCCATCACCTACGGCATCGTCTTTTCCAACTTCATGAGCAAGGGCGTCTACACCTTCCGGGGCGGTACTGATCGGCTGATCGGCATGATGCGTGACGAGCTGGAAAAAAATGGGGTGACCATCCGCACCAGGGCAAAGGTTGACCGCATTGTCGTCGAGCAGGGCAGGGTGCGCGGGGTCGAGGTGGATGGCCGGGTGATCGGCGCGCCCTGCGTTATCTCCAACAGCGGTATCACCAGCACGGTGGAGGAGCTTGTCGGCCGGGACGCCTTTCCCGCCGATTTTCTCGGGGAATTCAATCAGGTAACGGTCAACAACTCAAGTTGCCAGGTCTATATCGGCATCAGACCAGGAGAACGGATCGACGCAATCGGGGATCTGCTCTTTACCTCCACTGATGCGGAATTCGATTCCGGCCGCATGCGCGACATGCAGACCGGCAGCCGGACCTTTTCCGTCTATTATCCGGAAACCAGACCGGACGCCCCTCCCGATTACACGGTGGTCGCCTCCATGAACGCCAACTATGACGACTGGGCGTCATTGTCCGGTGATGCCTATCAGGCGGCCAAGCAGGAGCTCATCGAACGTTCCCTTGATGATTTGGAACGTTATATCCCGGGGATCAGGGACAAGTGCGACTGGCTGGAAGCGGCAACGCCGAAGACCTTCCAGCGTTATACCCTGCACACCAGAGGGACCTCCTTCGGCACCAAGTTCCCCGGACTTGATATTTCCCGCCGTATCTTCAAGGTGGTGCCCGGTCTCTTTCATGTCGGCTCGGTGGGCATTATCATGTCGGGCTGGCTCGGGGCCATCAACTATGGGGTCATCGTCGCCAACGACGCCGACGCCTTTCTGCGGAGCCGGGCATGAGCGATTTCAGCGGCCGGAAGGTAGTGATCAGCGGTGCCACCCGCGGTATCGGCCGGGCCATTGCCCTGACCTTTCTTCGCCGGGGTGCGATCGTTATCGGCCTGTACGCCGGCAATCAGGAGGCGGCGGCGAGCCTGCGTGATGAAGCGGGTTCCGATAATGATCATCTCCACCTGCACCAGTGCGATGTCGCCAGTTACCGGCAGGTGGAGGGACTTTTCCGGGACATCGAGGAGCGTTTTGACATCATCGACGTCCTGGTCAACAATGCCGGGATCAGGCGCGACGCGGTTGTCGCCATGATGCGGGAAGAGGAGTGGCGCGGCGTCATCGACACCAATCTCACCGGCTCCTTTCATTTGGCCAGATTCGCGGTGCCGCTGATGATGAAGCAGAAGTACGGCCGCATCATCTTCATCACCTCACCCATGGCCCACATGGGCTTTGCCGGCCAGGCCAATTACGCTGCTTCCAAGGCCGGCCAGATCGGCATGATGAAGTCGCTGTCCAAGGAAACGGCGAAACGGAAAATCACGGTCAACTGTGTTTCCCCCGGCTTCATTGCTACTGATCTTCTCCGGGATCTCACCCCGGAACAGCAGGCGGCCTATAAGAATATGGTGCCCATGCGCCGTTTCGGCACACCGGAGGAGGTGGCGGCGGCGGTGCTGTTTCTTGCCGGCGACCAGGCCTCCTACATCAATGGCGCGGTCCTCGATGTTACCGGCGGACTCTAGGGGTTTCATCCTCTCCCGTCTTCCCCATCGTCCCCCTTTTCTCTGGGTGGATGAAGTGGTAATGCTGGAGGAGGACCGGCTGGTGGCGACAACCACCATTTCCGCGGATCTCGACCTGTTCCGGGGCCACTATCCCCACTATCCCCTTATGCCGGGGGTGTTGCTCTGCGAGGCGGTTTTCCAGGCCGGCGCCCTTCTCATCGCCGAACGTTTACGGGCCGAAGGGGAAGGGGACGTTTCCCCGGCCGGAGTGCCGGTGCTGACCCGCATCCTGGGCGCCCGTTTCAAGCGGGAGGTGCGGCCGGGCGATGTCATCCGCATCGAGGTGAGACTAAAGGAACAGGTCGGGCCGGCCTGGTTTCTTGCCGGCAAGGTCCTGGTCCATGAGCGCACCGCGGTGACCGTCGATTTCGCCTGCACCCTCAAGGTCGGCGAGACAGAGGCAGGGCCATGAGTTTTCTCGATCTCGACAAAAAGATTATCGTCGTCTGCGGTCTTGCCAACCGCAAATCGGTGGCCGCAGCGATTGCCGCCGTTCTGGTCGCCGAAGGAGCGGAGGTGATCCACGTGGTACGCAGCCCGGAGCGGAAAAAGGCGGCGGAAAAACTCTTTCCCGGCTGCCCGGTCTTTGTCTGTGACGTGGAAGACGAGAATAACATCATCAGGCTGGCCGACGAGATAACGCAGTGGCTGGCCGGCCGTCAACTCGCAGGTCTTGTTCATTCCATCGCCTTTGCCAATTATGGCGACGGTATCCGGCCTTTCCACGAAACCGCGAAAAAAGACTTCCTGCAGGCCATGGATATCTCCTGCTTTTCGTTCATCTCCCTGTGCAATCACCTCAAACATGCTTTTGCCGATGATGCCTCGGTGGTGACGATCTCCATTTCCACCACCCGCATGGCGGCCGAGAATTACGGTTACATGGCGCCGATCAAAGCGGCGCTCGAGTCGTCGCTTTGTTATCTTGCCAAAGGCTTTGCCGCCTTTTCCAGGGTCCGTTTCAACGCCGTCTGCCCCGGCCTGCTTAAGACATCCGCTTCCGCCGGCATTCCCGGTTACATCGACAGCTATCTGTTTGCCGAAACCGCCATCCCGCGTAAGAAAGCGGTGCGAACCGAGGAGGCGGCCAATGTTGCGGTCTTTCTCCTCTCGCCGCGCTCCTCCGGCATGACCGGTCAGTGTCTGGTGGTGGACGCCGGGATGGGGTTCAATTATTTTGATGCAGACATTGTCGCAAAAGTGGTAGGCTGAACCGATGCGCTATCAGCGGGTCTGTCTTTATCCACCGGCCTATGTCGCGCCGCCCGGTGTCGTCACCTCCGCCGAACTGGAAAAGCGGCTGGCGCCCCTCTATCAACGTCTGAAACTGCCCGAGGGGCGTCTTGAGCTGATGAGCGGCATTCGGGAACGGCGTTTCTGGGGCCGCGGCACCAGGCCGAGCGAGGCGGCGGCCCTGGCCGGTGAACGGGCACTGATTGCCGCCGGCGCGGATCCGGCGGAGATTGACTGCCTGATCTTCACCTCGGTGTCGCGGGACATGATGGAGCCGGCCACCGCCTCCTTTGTCCATCGCCGCCTGGGGCTGTCCCAGCGTTGCCATATTTTTGACCTCTCCAACGCGTGTCTTGGCTTTCTCAACGGGATGGTGGTGCTGGCCAATATGATCGAGCTGGGCCAGATCCGCAAGGGCATGGTGGTGGCCGGCGAAACAGCGGAAGATCTGGTCGAATCGACGATCAGCCATCTGCTGCAAGACCTGGCAGTGACACGGAAATCGATGAAGGCAAGCTTTGCCTCCCTGACCATCGGTTCGGGGGCGGTGGCCATGGTGCTGGGGGAGCGGTCGATCTGCGACAGCGGCCATCTGCTCGTTGGCGGAGCCGTGCAGGCCAACACCAACCATAACGAGCTCTGTCAGGGCGGCCAGGGCCAGAAGGCGGGGATCCTGATGGCCACCGACTCTGAAGAGCTGCTCAAACGCGGGGTTGAAACAGCGACCCTGGTGTGGCGGGATTTTCTGGCGGAACTTGATTGGCGGGCAGCCGACATTGACTGTTTTTGTTGCCATCAGGTCGGCCGCGCCCATGCCAGCCTACTGTGTGAACGCCTGGGGATCGATCCGGCCAGGAATTTCGAGTCCCTGTCGCATTGGGGCAATGTCGGTTCGGTTTCCGCGCCGTTGACCATGGCACTGGCCATTGAGGAGGGGAGCGTCGCGGCCGGCGAGCGAATTGCCCTGCTCGGCATCGGCAGCGGCATCAATTGTCTGATGCTGGGCATTGAGTGGTAGGTAATCCGGGTAAAGGGAGCAGCTTTTTTTACGGAAAAGGAGAATCGCGATGGATGAGCAGCAGGAACGATTCAGGATTCTTTTTGTTGACGATGTGCCGTCAAATATCCGTATTTTGCTGGAGATTCTGCGAACCGACTATGATATCCGCTTTACCGACAATGGTCCTGACGCCCTGCGGATGGCGGCAGAGGATCCGCAGCCTGATCTTATTCTCCTCGATATCATGATGCCGGCGATGAACGGCTATGAGGTGTGCAAGCTCCTCAAGGAGAATGAGCGGACCGCCCATATTCCGGTCATGTTCATTACCGCCCTCACCGACGAGGAAGACGAGGAAAAGGGATTGAAGCTCGGCGCGGTCGATTACATCCGCAAACCCTTCAACATGGCCATCGTCAAATCACGGATCAGAACTCAGCTCGAATTGAAGCAGCACCGGGATCGCCTGCAGCAGCGCACCGATGAGCTGATCGCCCTTAACGCGCAATTGCAGAAAGAGATCGAAGAGCGGAAAAAGACGGAGGCCATGGTTCAGGAACATCTTGCCCTGCTCCAGGAAATCATCCGCGATCATTCCTTCCCCTCCGCCGCTCGGCGTCCGGTCGGCGACAAAGACGATTCGCGGCGGGAATGAAAAGTCCCTTTCCGATCCATGACTACCCTTTTACCCCGCGCCGTTTTCAGCTTGCCGACGGCAATTGCCTCTCGTACCTCGATGAAGGGCAGGGGCCGGTGGTGGTCATGCTGCACGGCAACCCGACCTGGTCCTATTTCTACCGCAGACTCGTCCTGCTGCTGCGCCGGGATCATCGGGTGATCGTGCCGGATCACCTCGGCTGCGGGCTCTCCGACAAGCCGCAGAACTGGCCCTATCGACTGGCCGACCATATCGACAACCTTGACGAGCTGCTGACCGGTCTCGATGTCGGTCCCTGTTCCCTGGTGGTGCACGACTGGGGCGGCGCCATCGGCATGGGCTATGCCCTGCGCCACCGGAGTGACATCCGCTCCCTGGTGGTCTTTAACACCGCCGCCTTTCGCTCTCCCCGCATTCCGACCCGTATCCGGCTCTGCCGCCTTCCCCTCCTTGGCCCCTTGCTGGTGCGCGGCCTCAATGCTTTTGCCGGAGCGGCAATCCACATGGCGGTTGTCCGGCCGATGGAGAAGGAGGTAGCTCGCGCATTTCTCCTGCCCTACAACGGCTGGGACAATCGCATCGCCACCCTCCGTTTTGTCCAGGACATCCCGCTCTCACCGACTGATCCGTCCTGGCCGACTCTGACCAAAATCGAAGCAGGCCTGCCCTCCCTTGCCGCTATCCCGATGCTGATCTGCTGGGGGGGGCGGGATTTCTGCTTTAACGATCATTTTTATCATGAGTGGCAACGACGTTTCCCGGCCGCCCGTTGCCATTACATCCCGGAGGCCGGCCATTACCTGCTGGAGGACGCCTTTGACGAGATTGCTCCGCCGGTGGCTGCCTTTCTCATGGAAACAGTCGGTCCAGCCTGAGATCCTTCATGTCCTCCTGCAACATTGCTCTCACCCTGGCTCATGCCGCGGAAAAGTTCCCGGACCGCATCGCTCTCATCGTTCCCCGCAATGGCAAGGTGACGGAATGGACCTTTGCCGAACTGTGGGCCAACAGTCGGCGTTTTGCCGGCAGCCTCGCGCAACGGGGGGTGCAAAGGGGCGATCGGGTGATGCTCATGGTCCGCCCCTCCATGGAGTTTGTCTGCCTGACTTTCGCTCTGTTCCAACTTGGTGCGGTGGTGATCCTCATCGATCCCGGCATGGGCTATCGCAATCTGCTGCGCTGCATCGCCTCGGTGCGGCCCGAGGTATTTGTCGGCATCCCCCGGGCCTATTTTTTCCATCTGCTCTGTCGCCGGACCTTTGCCACGGTGCGGCGCGCCCTGCTGGTGGGAGGACCGTTCTCCTGCCTGCGGCCGAGTCACCACGGCGGCAAAGATATCCTGCCATCGTCCCCGCCATGCTGGCAGGCGAGCCGAGACGACCAGGCCGCCATCATCTTCACCACCGGCAGTACCGGTCCCCCCAAGGGGGTGATCTATACCCACGGTATTTTTTTTGCTCAGCTTGATTATATCCGCTCCTATTACCGGATTACCGCCTATGATCGCGATCAGCCTGCCTTTCCGCTTTTCGCCCTGTTCTCCACCGCTTTGGGCGCTTGCGCGGTGATCCCGGAGATGGACCCTTCCCGGCCGGCCCGGGTTGATCCGCGTCGTTTCATTGGTTCCATCGAGCAGTATGCCGTTTCCTATTCCTTCGGCTCTCCGGCGATCTGGAACGTGGTAAGCCGTTATTGCCTCGACCACGGCATTCGACTCGGCATCCGGAAGGTGCTGATGGCAGGTGCCCCGGTCTCCGGCGAGCTGGTCGAACGGGTGCGCGCCGTCATCGACCCCGGCGGCGAGGTGCATACCCCCTATGGCGCCACCGAATCACTGCCGATTGCCTCCATCGAGAGCAGGGAAATCCTCGCCGAGACCTGGCCGTTGACCCGGCAGGGCAGGGGAACCTGTGTCGGGCGGGCTCTGCCCGGCATCGAAATCCGCATCATAAAGCCGGTGGAGGGACCGGTAACCGATGCCGCCGCGATTGCGGTGCTCGGCCCCAAAGAGATCGGCGAGATCATTGTCCGCGGCCGGGTGGTGACCCGGGCTTATGACGGCAACGACACGGAAACCAGCCTGGCGAAGATTGCCGATGGGGACACTTTCTGGCATCGCATGGGCGATATGGGGTATCTTGACGACCAGGGACGGCTCTGGTTCTGCGGGCGCAAGGCGCACCGGGTGCTGACCGCGACCGGGGTACTCTATTCGGTCTGCTGTGAGGCGATTTTCAACGAACATCCGCTGGTCTTCCGCTCCGCCCTGGTGGGGATTGGTGCACCGGGGGCACAGAGGCCGGTCGTCATTGTCGAACCGCGGGAAAAGATCACTGACACGGGCCGCCTGCTGGTCGAACTGGCTGAGCTGGCCGACCGTAACCCACTGACCACCGGCATCAGCGAGTTTCTTGTCCACCCGTCCTTTCCGGTGGATATCCGCCATAACGCCAAGATCTTCCGGGAACAGCTGGCGGGGTGGGCCGAGCGTCAACTGAAGGAGAGAAAATGAAGAGGGCGGTGGTTACCGGCGGCGGTGGGTTTGTCGGCAAGGCGGTGGTTCGTCTTCTGCGCGAGCGCGCCATCGATGTAACCGTAATCGGCCGCAGTCCCTCTGCCGAGGTGGAGGCCATGGGGGCGCTGATGGCCTGTGGCGATATCCGCGACCGCGCCTTTCTGGAAAGGGTCTTGCTCGGCCATGATACCGTCTTTCATGTGGCTGCCAAGGCAGGGATCTGGGGAAGTGGCGGCGAATATTATGCCATCAATGTGCTGGGCACCGAAAACGTGCTGGCTGCCTGCGCCAAAAACGGGGTGCGGCATCTGGTCTACACCAGCACCCCGAGTGTTGTCTTCAACCGGAGCGATATCCGGTGCGGGGATGAAACTTTGCCGTATGCCGACGCCTTTCTCTGCCACTACGCCGCCACCAAGGCACAGGCGGAAAAAATGGTGCTGGCGGCAAACGGTCCGACCCTGCTGACCACTGCCCTGCGGCCGCATCTGGTCTGGGGTCCGGAAGACACCAATCTCATCCCCAGACTGCTGGCGCGGGGACGATCAGGGCACCTGCGCCAGGTGGGAGACGGCAGCAATCTCGTCGATATTTCCTTCATCGACAATGTCGCCCAGGCCCATCTGCTTGCCGCCGACAACCTGGCCGGGCCGGGCACGGCGGCCGGCAGGGCCTATTTCATCTCCCAGGGAGAGCCGGTCAATCTCTGGGACTGGATCAACGATCTTTTCCGGCGTCTCGATATTGCCCCGGTGAACCGAAAAATCGGCTTCCGGCAGGCCTATACCGCTGGCTTTCTCTGTGAAAGAATCTATCGCCTGCTTGGCCGTCAACAAGAGCCGCCCATGACCCGCTTCCTGGCCGAACAGCTGGCCAAGTCCCACTGGTTTTCCATCGCGGCTGCCCGGCGGGATCTCGGTTACCGACCACGGGTGGCAACGGCGGCCGGGATGGAGCGGCTGGTGGCCTGGCTGGGAAAGCAATCCTGACCCGTCGGCATGATGGCGGCAATCAAAAACGACAAAAGGCGCAATCCGCAGGGATTGCGCCTTTTGTCATCTGGCAGGCGGAAAAAATCCGCTTTCCGTCAATGTGTTTCTCAGTGATCGATACTCGCTCCGGCGCCACGGGGGAAGCGGATGTTTTCCACCATGTCCTGGACCTCGGCCGGCGGCGGCGCGGTCATCTGCGAAACAATCAGGGTGACGAGAAAGTTGATGACCATGCCGACGGTGCCGATACCCTCGGAGCTGATGCCGAGGAACCAGGCTGACCCGCCGAAGAATTTATTGCTGATGATATAGTAGGCCGTAAATCCCATGCCAATGATCATGCCGCAGATGGCGCCTTCGCGGTTGGCCCGTTTGTAGAAGATGCCGAGCACGATAATGGGAAAGAAGGAGGAGGCGGCCAGACCGAAGGCAAAGGCAACCACCTGGGCGACAAAGCCGGGGGGGTTGATGCCGAAATAGCCGGCAACGCAGACGGCAAGCCCGATCATGACCCGGCCGACGAGGAGCCGCTGGCTTTCCGAGGCATTGCGGTTGATGAGGCGGTAATAGAGGTCATGGGAAATGGAGGAGGAGATGACGAGCAGCAGTCCGGAGGCGGTGGACAGGGCTGCGGCCAGACCGCCGGCTGCGACCAGGGCGATGACCCAGGGCGGCAGATTAGCGATTTCCGGGTTGGCGAGCACCATGATGTCACGGTCGATGAACAGTTCGTTCTGATTATCGGTCGGGGTATTGGTGACCAGCTCCTGGCCGTAGGAACCCTTTTCGCCGCTGAAGGTGGGTTTGGAGCCGGTGAAGGGATCTTTCGGAAAGTATTCGATAATGCCGTTCTGGTTCTTGTCAAGCCAGGCGATCAGGCCGGTTTTTTCCCAGTTCTTGAACCAGGAGGGTGCCTTGCTGTATTCCTGGCCGCTGATGGAGTTGATCATGTTGTAGCGGGCAAAGGTGGCGATGGCCGGGGCAGTGGTATAGAGGATGGCGATGAAGAGCAGGGCATAGCCGGCGCTGACCCGGGCGCCGCGGACACTGGGCACGGTATAGAAGCGGATGATGACGTGGGGCAGGCCGGCGGTGCCGACCATCAGGGCCATGGTGATGCAGAAGACGTCGAGCATCGATTTGCTGCCCGCCCCGAAGGGCTTGGTGTATTCGGCAAAACCGAGATCGGTGTTGAGCTGATTGAGAACGTCGAGCAGGTACTTGCCGGCGTTAGCGCCGTCGGTGATGGTGGATCCCATGCCGATCTGCGGAATGAAGGTGCCGGTTATCTGGCTGGAAATGGCAAAGGCCGGAATCATGTAGGCAACGATGAGGACCAGATACTGGGCCACCTGGGTGTAGGTGATGCCCTTCATGCCGCCCAGCGAGGCGTAAAAGAAGACGATGGCCATGCCGATCAGCACTCCGGTGTTGACGTCCACTTCGAGAAAGCGGCTGAAGACGATGCCGACGCCGCGCATCTGGCCGGCGACATAGGTAAAGGAGACGAAGATGGCACAAACCAAGGCGACAAAACGGGCGGTATTGGAGTAGTAGCGGTCACCGACAAAGTCGGGCACCGTGAATTTGCCGAATTTGCGCAGGTAGGGGGCGAGCAGCAGGGCGAGCAGCACGTAGCCGCCGGTCCAGCCGAGCAGGTAAATGGAACCGGTATAGCCCATGAAGGAAATGAGGCCGGCCATGGAGATGAAGGAGGCGGCACTCATCCAGTCAGCCGCGGTGGCCATGCCGTTGGCCAGCGGGGAAACGCCGCCGCCGGCAACATAGAATCCCTTGGTTGTTTTCACCCGGGAAAGCCAGGCGATACTCAAGTAGAGGGTGAAGGTAATCCCCACCATGATATACGTCCATGTCAGGATCGACATTTGTTGTGATCTCCTTGTTGTCTATGGTTTGTCGGGAAAGAGATGTCGGTTTGCGCTGTTTCGGCGTGCACCAGGAATTATTCGTGCACGTCGAATTCCTCGTCAATTTTCTTCATGCGGAAGTGGTAGATGAAAATGAGCACCACAAAAATATAGATGGAGCCCTGCTGGGCGAACCAGAAACCAAGGGGGAACCCGCCGATCTTGATGGCGTTGAGCTGTTCGACAAAAATGATGCTGCAGCCGTAAGAGACGATTGCCCAGATCGAGAGCAGGACAACCATCAGTGAGAGATTTTTTTTCCAGTACTGGGCCAGGTCTTTTTTCATTCATTCCCTCCTTGTCGGATTGTTTCTTGGGTGTTCATCTGTCAATGCGGGGGTGACACACAACAGGTTCAGCCGTTTTTTCCCGGATGCTCCGCCGCCGTCTTGTCCTAAAAAAATAATAATATCACCTCACGAAAAAATACTCGTGCGTTGTTACGAGCTTTTCAGGAAAAAATCAATAGGTAATTGTACTTATGAGTCAAGACCGGTCAGGCGGTTATGAAAAAATGTCATGTGAGTATTACTACTTAGGTGATGGTCCGCATAATGAAGGAGGAGGATTTTTTTTATGGATAAGCTTTTATTCCCTGATTCCAGGAGATGATTTCCCGCTGCAGGTGAAAATGGGTGATGTCTTTCAGGATGGCGGCAATATCCGCGAGGAGTGCGGCCGAGATTTTCAAGCGGGCCATTCTGGCCGGGGGAAGGGAACGCATCATCCGCAGTGATTTGAGTGCGGCCAGGGAAACAGGGTTCGTTGTCAAAGGCCGCAGGGCGGCGCATGCGGTACAGAGCAGGCTGTTGTCCGCCAGGCTGAAACGGGGAAAACGACATTCATCCATCGGGACGCCGCAGGCGTAACACTGGTCGAGCTGCGGACTGAAGCCAAGCTGCCGGAGAAGATGGACGAGAAAAAAGACGACGGTTGCAGGGCAGTTGGCGGTTCGGGAGAGGTCGGTCATGCACCAGTGGAGAAGTTGGAAGAGATCGGCTGCACCGTCTTCTTCCCTGGTCCATTGGTCAACCAGTTCGCAGACCAGCATGGCGGCGGCATAACGGTGGTACTCCTGCCGGAGGGCCGGGAAAGGGGAAAGAAGGGTGGCGCTCTCCACCCGGTAAAGGGTGGAATGGCGCGATGGAGCCGCGGTGATCTCCAGCAGGGAAAAAAATTCGAGTTTGTTGACGAACCGTTTCTTGCTGCGTTTTGCCCCCTTGGCGATACCGACGAGTTTGCCGCGCTGTTCACTGAAAAAGGTGATGATCTTATCCGATTCGCCGTAATCAGCGACCTTGATGACGATGGCCTGGATTTCAAGAAAAGTCATCAGCACGCCTTGTGGTCCGGATGAAAACGGGAAGAGCCGGATAAAAAGGGGGAGAAGTCGAGCTATGGACGCTCCGGGGAGCGGGCGGGCGCGCCTGGCGTCGTCGGAGCATCGGACCGGTCGGGAGGCGGGATGTCATCAGGGAGAGTCAGCCGCAGGGGGGTACCCGAGGTTCCGGTAACGGTGAGTTCGCGATTGTTGACAAAGACTCTGACCCCGCCGGAGTTGCCCAGGTGGAGCTTGATCCGCTCTTTCGCGGTCCAGCGGTTTTCTTCACCGGGGTTGAAGAGAAAGTCGCGGGCCGGCTGGTCGTCGATGATCACCTGCAGCCAGGTTTTTTCGCTGAAGACCATGCGCAGTTCCAGTGCCGGCGCTGCCGCCGGATCCTGCCCTGATGGGTTGGTGTCAGGGGCGGAGGAAGTAACGCCGGCTGAGACGGCTTCTTCACCTGCGATCATTTCTGCCGGTTCCGGCGAGACCGGAGACGAGTTCGGCGCGATATCAGCCGGCGGGGCGAGAGTCTCGTTGGCAGGCGGGCCGGCCGCATCAGTCGGCGATTCGGGGGCGACGGTGTCGTCCGCAGCAGGCAAAGGATTGGCGGGCGACTCCGATTGTTCGGGGAGGAACGTCGGCGATTCCGGAAGATCCTGTCCGGCCGGAGTGCCTTTGCCAGGCTGAATCATCGATTGATAAGTGGTGATGGCCGATCCGTAAAAGAAAAAATAGAATCCCAGGGCGAGCAGCAGGGCGACAAAGATGATGACAAAGATCTTGCGGACGTTGAAAATGTTTGCTGATTCGGCCAGTTTTTCATTGTGGAAGACGTCACGGCCCAAAATGCCATCCTCCTCGTTACGGGCCATTTCCCGCCGGTACCGTTCCAGGATCTCCTGGGCGTCGAGACCGAGATATTCGGCATAGAGCCTGATGAAGCCGCGGGAAAAGACCTCGGCCGGCATTTTGCTCCGGTCATTGCCCTCAATGGCGCGCAGGGTGGCTATATGGATACAGGTCTCTTCCGCCGCCTGTTCAAGGGAGAGGTGCTTTTTCAGCCGTTCACGCTGCAGATAATTGCCGAGCAATGGCTGATCCGCATCGTGGTCGCCGCCTTCGTTTCCCTTGCCCCGATTATGTGCTGTTTCCTGACTCATATCCTTTCCTTTCGGCGCCGTCAGAGGAGTTCTTCCACATAGGAGTTCTCCCTCAGTTCTCTTACCCAGGAATCAAATTTCTTTTTGAGTTCCTGGTCATAGAGTTCCGCCCGAATCTCCTCGCGGATATCAGCCAGGGGCGGCTGTGTCACCACGCCGTCTCGATTGCTCGCCAGGAGTTTGAAAAACTGGAAACCGGCCGGCGTTTCAATTACCTTGCTCACCTCGCCCGGCTTCAGCGAACTGATGGCGTCACGCATGTAATCGGCCATTTCTTCTTTTTCAAGAAAACCGACATCACCACCGTCTTTGGCCGACGGCAGATCGGAATACTGCTTGGCGATGTCGGCGAAATTCTCACCGGCGAGCACCATTTCCCGCAACTGTTCCGCCCGTTTCAGCGCCTCTTCCCGAGTGGCGGATCTGCCGTTTTCCCCCCAGGTGCTGCCGAATTGCAGGATATGGTAGCCGCCGACCGGAGCGGTCTCCCCCCTGTTCATCGACCGATAATAGGCCTCCACCTGCTCATTGGTAATGACGACCTTGGAGCGGATGTCAAAGGCAAGCAGTTTGGAACGGAGAATCTGTTTTTTCAGGGTGGTGCGGTACTGCTGTTCAGTCAGGCCGGTTTTCAACAGTTCTTTTTTGAATTGGTCCATCGTCAGGTTGTTGTCTTGGGCGATTCGCTCCATCGCTGCATCAATCTCCTGGTCGCCGACCTCCATGTTGCGTTCCTTTGCCCGTTGCAGCAAAAGTTTTTCGTCGATGATGGAACGCAGAATATCGAGGCGCGCCTTTTTGATGGTCTGTTCCTGCTCGGACTCCGGTACCTGTTCTTTGATTTTCTCGATGGTCGGCGCCGCCTCTCGTTCCAGTTCGGAAAGGGTGATGACCTCGTCATTGACCACCGCCACGATGCGGTCGACCAGCTGTTCAGCGGTGGTCGGCAGAATGGTTGTCAGGAAAAAGAGGAGAAAAAAGGCAAGAAAGGAAAAAATACGAAATCTGGAAGGGGATGGATGTCGCGTCATGGAAATTCGTCAGGTTTATTGAGGTCGGGTGGGCGGCCGCGGCAAAGGGGAATAGTCCGGTCCGGCAACCCTCATATTTGTACGATACTAATGCAGGGCCTGCAAGACTTTTTTAATCCCGAGGAAGATGGCATCCCCCTCCTGGTTGCTCAGCGGTACGATTAATTTGCCTTCGGGTGTCAGTCGGATGCTGTTTTTGCTCTCTCTGATAAGGGTGAGAATCCGCTCCGGCTGCACCGGGGTATCGACAAAAAAGGAAAGAACGAGATGGGCGCCACCCTGCTCCATTTTGGCGATTTTCAACTGCCGCATGGCGAATTTGAGGGTAATGAGATGAAGAAGATTGACGGTTTCGGCCGGGATTTCTCCGTAGCGGTCCCGCAGTTCGTCCTGGAGGTCGATCAATTCACTGTCGTTGCGGATACTGGTGATCTTGCGATAGGCGATATATCGCTGATCGCTGTCCTCGATATAGTGCTGCGGGATGAAGGCGGAAACGGAAAGGTTGATCTCGGGCTCGAAGTCCAGAGCCGCATCGAGCGGCTCTCCCTCGCCGCCTCGCCGCTTCAGGTCCTCTACCGTTTTTTGGAGCAGATCGAGGTAGAGGTCATAGCCCACCGCCGCGATGTTGCCGCTCTGTGATTTGCCGAGGATGCTGCCGCCGCCGCGGATCTGCAAATCGCTCATCGCAAGTTTGAAACCGCCGCCCAGTTCGTTGTAATCCATCAAAGCGCGAAGGCGTTGCTTGGCATCCTTCGAGAGACCGTCAAGAGAGGGGACAAGAAGATAGGCATAGGCCTGTTGGCTGCTCCGGCCCACCCTGCCGCGCAGCTGATAGATTTCTGCAAGCCCGAACCGGTCGGCCCGGGTGATGATAATGGTGTTGGCATTGGGGATATCAAGGCCGGATTCGATGATGGTGGTGGTGACCAGCACGTCAACCTCCCGTTTGATGAAGCTGACCATGATCTCTTCGAGCTGCTGACCCGGCATCTGGCCATGGGCGACGGCGACCCGGGCCTGGGGGGCGAGCTTCTGCACCGTTGCCGCTGTTTCATGGATGGAATTGACCCGGTTGTGGACGAGAAAAACCTGACCCTTGCGCTGCAATTCTTTGATAACCGCCTCTTTGATGACCAGGTCGTCATGTTTGGCGACAAAGGTCTTCACCGCCCGTCGCTGACCCGGCGGCGTACTGATGACGGACAGATCGCGGATGCCGAGCAGCGAGAGCTGCAGGGTGCGGGGGATGGGCGTGGCTGTCAGGGTGAGGACATCGACGTTTGCTTTGATTTTTTTGATCCTTTCCTTGTGGGCGACGCCGAAGCGGTGTTCTTCGTCGATGATGAGCAGACCGAGACGATGGAAGACCACATCTTTGGAAAGAAGACGATGGGTGCCGATGACGATGTCGGTTCGGCCGAGGGCGAGATTCTCGAGGCTCTGCTTCTGCTGGGCCGGGGAGCGAAAGCGGTTCAGGCACTCGATCCGCACCGGAAAGCCGGCGAAGCGCTCGCTGAAGGATTCGGCATGCTGTTCGGCCAGGACGGTGGTGGGAACCAGCACCGCCACCTGGAAGCCGTCCTCCACCACCTTGAAGGCGGCGCGGATGGCGACCTCGGTCTTGCCGTAGCCGACGTCGCCGCAGACGAGCCGATCCATGGTCTGTTCCTGGGTGAGGTCGTGCAGCACGTCGTTGATTGCCTTTGTCTGGCCGGCGGTTTCCTCGTAAGGGAAGCTCTCCTCCAGTTCGTTGTAGAGGCTGCCGGCCGGGGTGAAGGCATGGCCGATTGCCAGCTTCCGGCGAGCATAGATGTCGAGCAGTTCCTGGGCCACCTTCCAGACCGCTTCGGTTACCTTGCGTTTGGTTTTGGCCCAGACCTTGCCGCCCAGTTTGTTGATTTTGGGCGGCTGGTCGGCGAGGCCCTGATACTTGCTGACCGTGTTGAGACGGTCAATGGGGACATAGAGAATGTCATTGCCCTCGTAGGCGATCTGGAGAAAGTCGTTGGCCATCCCGGTCAGGGCCATGTTGACGATACCCTGAAACAGGCCGATGCCGTGGTCGGCATGGACGATATAGTCGCCGGCGCGCAATTCATCGAAACGAACCGCCTCACCCTGGGGTGGGCGCTTTTTTTGTTTACGATTGCCGAGTCGTCTTTCGCCGAACAGTTCGTTTTCCGACAGGAGATGGAGGCCGATGTCCGACATGTCAAAGCCGGCACTGAGCGGAGCTGCGACCAGGGTAACGACCTCGGGATCGAGTCTGGCCGGATTGACCGGCGCATCATGGCTCTCGATGCGCAGATCATAGTGTGAGAGCATCTCGCCGAGGTGACGGGCGTTTTTCTCCGAGCGGCAGGCCAAAATGATTCTGCCGCGGTCCTCCTGCCACTGTCGGATCTGGCGGGCAAGAGGGGCGATCAGCCCGTCTTGCTGCCGGGCGAGAGAGATCTGCTGTTTGAGCAGCAGATGATTGCCGGTGCTGATGGTCACCGTCTCTTGCCCGTCCGGCCCACTGAGCTCATAAAGCGGAATCGGACGAAAGTCGGTCAGGGCCCGGTTCAGCTCCTCCTCGGTCAGAAAGAGCGAGTCCGGCGGCAGGCATGGTTTACCGGCCAGGCGTGACTCCTGGTGGTTTTTTTCGATTCTCTCCCAGGTGAGACGGACGGTGCGACGGGCTTCGTCCGGGTCATAAAGGAGGACGAGGGTGGTGGCCGGCAGGATGTCGAGGGGGGCGGAGAGTTTATCATAGAAGAAGGGAAGGAGGAACTCAATGCCGGGAAAGGCGGTGCGGACCGCCAGTTTTTCCCGGATGGCCTTTGTCTCGGTATACTGCCAGTTCTCCTGGCCGGCGAGCCGGTCATAGCGGCGCAAAAGATCACCCAGACGGTCGGAATCGGCCTCAGGAAAGAGAATGTCGCTCACCGGCAGGAAAAGCGCCTCATCCACCTCCCTGATGGAGCGTTGGCTGATGGGATCGAAATAGCGGATCGATTCAACGGTTTCACCGAAAAAATCAAGGCGAACGGGAGCGTCGAGGGATTCGCGGCCGGCAAAAGGGGGGGGATAGATGTCGATGATGCCGCCGCGCAGGGCGAATTCGCCGCTGTTCTGGACCAGGGCCACCTGTTCGTAGCCGTTTTTCACCAGGCTGGCAACCAACCCGGTCGGATCGGTATCCTCGCCGCGCATGACGATTTCCGCGCCTCGGTCAAGGAGAGAAAGGGGGAGAATCCTGCGCAGCAGGGCCTCGACGGAGCAGAGCAGGACAAAAGGGGAGTCGGCTGTCAGCACCCGATAGAGGGTGGAGAGCCGGGCTGCGGTGGTCGAACTGTCCGGCGACAGGGGGGTATAGGGCGGAATCTCGTAGCCCGGGTAGCAGAGCACGGGTGCTGCGGTGAAAAAGCTGACATCCTGCTCCATACCGGCCAGCAGATCCTCGGACGGCAGCACACAGAGAACCGGCCGGCCGGTTCCGGTCACTGCTTCCGCGGCCAGCATGGCGGCGGAAGCAGGGCGCAGGCCGCTGACGGCAAAAGGTTTCTTTCCGGAACTGTTCAGGGTGTCGAAAAAATGGCGCATGGCAATGAAAACCGCCATGGCGCAGAACGCCATGGCGGAGAAATGGAAATAAAGCCGGACGAGAACGGTGCGGCGGCGGGGCTAGAACATACCGCCGATGCTGAAATCCCACATGCTCTGGTCCTCGTCATCCTCGGCATCGAGGTTGTAGCCCCATTCCAGCCGCAGCGGTCCCATCGGCGACAACCAACGGAAACCGAAGCCGACGCTGGAGCGCAGATCGGTGGTGAGGCTGTCCGAATCGCGCACCGCGTTACCCATATCGTAAAAGATCAGGGCGTTCAGGCCGATATCCTTGACCAGCGGGAAGATGTATTCGAGATTCATGTAGACCATCTTTTCGCCGCCGATTTTTTCGTTGGTGAGCGGGTCGCGCGGGCTGATATCACCGTATTCGAAGCCGCGGACGGTGTTGAGGCCGCCGAGGTAGAACTTTTCATAGACCGGCAGTCTGCCGTCCTGGTCTTCAGTGACGTAGCCGGCGGAAAACTGGGTGTGGAAGGTGGTTGACCAGTAGAAGGGGAAGTACCAGCTGGTGAGGCCCTCGTATTTGGTAAACGAACTGTCGCCGCCCAAGGGACCGCCGGCTTTCTGCACGGAGATGGTGTGGTACGACCCCTTGGTCGGACTGTAACGGTGATTGCGGGAGTCGCGGGACAGTCCCACCGTGACTGAGTGGGTGATGTTGATGTCCATGGATTCCCTGATATAATAGGAGGCATCCTCGCTGACCTCGGAGAGTTCGGAGTCGTCATAGGCCCATTTTCCCCACACCCGCCATTTTTCCCAGATCGGATAACCGAGTCGGATGGCGGCGCCGGTCGAATCCTTGTCGTAATCGTCGTACTCCCGGTTCCATTGGTAGATGTCGAACCCAAAGGAAATCTGTGAATCGTTCAGGCGCGGTTCAGTAAAACTGAGACTGTAGCGCGAGTTGGTGCCGCCGATGTTGCCTTGCAGGGAAAGGCTCTGGCCGCGGCCGAGGAAGTTGTGCTGGGTGACGTCGGCCATGAAGAGCATACCGTCCGCCGAGCTGTAGCCCGCGCCGACACTGAAGGTGCCGGTCGGTTTCTCCTTCAGTTCGACGAGCACGTCCATCAGGTTGTCTTCGTCGGTGGGTTCCGGGGTGATGTTGATATCCTCGAAAAAGTCGAGGTACTGCAGCTTTTCCGTGCTCTTTTTGATGGCAGTGGCGTCATAGACGGATTGCTCGTCGAATTCGAGGTTGCGGCGGATGACCTTGTCGCGGGTTCGGGTGTTCCCTCGGATGATGATGCGGTTGATGTGGACCAGATCGCCCTTGTTGATCTGCAAGGTGACGTCCACCCGTTTTTCCTCTTTGTTTTTCGTGACATTAGGGACCACTTCGGCAAAGGCGTAGCCCTTGGAGGCATAATAATCGGTGATGGCCAGGACGTCGTCACGCAGCACCTGGCGGCTGAAGTATCGTTCCTCGCCGATCTTCGTCATCGCCTCCAGGCTGGCCTTGTCGGTGATCATGTCGCCGGTGATATCGACGATGCCGACCTTGTAGCGGTCACCTTCGGTGATGTTGAAGGTAACGGACAGCCAATCCTCCTTCTTTTCCACCACCGGATCGCCGACCAGGGCGTCAATAAAGCCTTGATTCTGGTAAAAGGCGCCGATGCGGGCCGCATCCTGCTGGAGGACATCGCGTTTGAGCAGACCGGACTCGGTGATCCAGGAAAAAATGGTCTTGGTCGAGGTGGTGATGGTTTCTTTTATCTCATCATTGGAGAAGGTGGTGTTGCCGTTGATGACGATCTCCTTGACATAGATCTTGTTGCCTTCCTTGATTTCAAAGAGGACGTTGACCTTTTCCTTGTCCGGATAGGTCAGCTTGGTTGTCACCTCGGTATCGTAATAGCCTTTTTCCTTGTAGAGATTGCGGATGTTTTCCGCTGAAATCTTCAGTTCACGCGGGTTGAGAATGGTATTCTGGGAGACGGTGAGCACCTCTTTGATCTTGTCGGCGTCGATGTTGTCCTCGCCGGAGATGGTGACGCTGGCGACGACCTCCTTTTCCACCACCTCGAAGGTGACGTTTTTCCCTTCCGCAACCTCGTCGACCCGGAGACGAACGTCATTGAAATATCCCATTTTGTAGATATTTTTCAGGTCCTCACCGAGCTGGCCCGGATTGTAGCGGTCGCCGGCCCGGTTGCTGATGTTGCGGAGGATGGCGCCGGAGTCGATGCGGGTATTGCCGCTGATGATGATTTTGGCGATCTGGTGCTGCCTGCCGGTATGGGTGACGATGTTGTCCACCAGCCGTTCCATGACAAAGGGCAGGTCGTCGGCGTCGGCGGCCTGCTGATAAAAACTTCGACCGGTTGTGTCGCCGGGCAGATTGTAGGCGATGAGATCGACGCTGAACCGGGCGCCGACCCGGGTCAGGCTGCCGCAGACGACATATTCATAAGCGGCACCCGCCAGCAGGGGTGCGATGATTTCAGCCGGCGGCGGACAGGAGGCCGCCGGATCGAGCAGCTCGCCCAGCTCCTCACGTTCGACAAATTTCTGGCCGCGACTGCCGGAAGCAGCCCGGAGAATCTCGTCAATTTTTGTCTCAAGGTCGGCAACATCGCCGGGCGCGTTAATGGTGACCGGCAGAAAGAGGGTGTTGGCCGGCACTTCTTTTTCCAGGGGGGATTCCGGGGCCGCGGCAAAGGCGGTCGGCACGAGGCAGGAAACCAGGAGAAGAAAAAAAACCTGCCGCCAGCAACGGAGAAAAACAGGGGGAATATGCATATCGACTCTTTTTCGTGAAGTGTACGTGGGGATGATGCGCTGTCTGCTTCACCCCATTTAGTAGAAATCACATAATCTTGCCAACAAAAAAATGTCACAATCCGGCCGGAGACCGAAAAGGGTCACATCAGTTCGACGGCGCGGAAGAATGTAAAAAAAATCATTCCCCGCCGGACGGCAGACCGCTGAGGGAGGAAAGGTCGGCCGGCTGCAGTCTCCCTTGATGCAGAGTGAGGCAGCGATCCATCCTGGCGGCCAGGGCATAGTTGTGGGTGACCATGACGGTGGTCAGCCCGAACTCTCTGTTCATCCGCCGGATCAAAGCAAAGACCGTTTCACCGGTCTGCGGGTCGAGGTTGCCGGTCGGTTCATCGGCCAGCAGCAGAGCAGGCCGCATAATGAGGGCCCGGGCCAGCGCCACCCGTTGCTGCTCACCGCCGGACAGTTCGCCGATCCGATGGTCGATCCGGTGTCCCAGACCGACGCCGTCAAGCAGCTCCCTTGCCCCGGTCTGCAGTTGCTGTCGTTTTTTGCCGGCAATGAGACCAGGCATGATGGTGTTTTCAATCGCCGAAAACTCCGGCAGCAGGTGGTGAAACTGGAAGACGAAGCCGATGCTCTTGTTGCGGAAATCGGCAAGGCCCTCGTCGTCGCGGGAAAAGATGTCTTCTCCCTTGAAGAAGACGCTGCCCAGGTCCGGACGATCCAGCGCTCCGAGGAGATGGAGGAGGGTTGACTTGCCGGTGCCGGAGGCGCCGGTGATGGCCACCATCTCGCCGGGCGTCAGTTCAAGCTCCAGATCCTGGAGGACGGTGATCGCAGCCCTGCCGTGCCCATAGGTTTTCGTCAGATCGCGGGCGGCAAAAAGGGAGGTGTTTTGTTCCACTGTGGCCATGGTCAACCTAATAGCGCAATGCTTCCGCCGGCTGGATGCGCGATGCCTGCCAGGACGGGTAAAGGGTGGCGAGAAAGGTGATGAGGACGGCGGAGACGGCGATAAGCGTCACGTCCAGGGGCAGGACCTTGACCGGCAGAGTGGACATGGGGTAGACGTCGCTTGGCAGCTTGATGAACTGATAGCGGCTCAGCAGCTCGCACAGGGCAAGCCCGCCGGCGACGCCGAGCAGGGTGCCGGTACAGCCGATGATCAAGCCCTCGTAGATGAAGATGCGCATGATGCTGCGGGAGGTTGCACCCATGGATTTGAGAATGGCGATATCCTTTGTCTTTTCCATGACCACCATGATCAGCGTGCTGATGATATTAAAGGCGGCGACGAGAATGATCAGGGTGAGGATGATGAACATGGCGGTTTTTTCCAGTTGCAGGGCGGAAAAGAGGTTCTGGTTCATGCTCATCCAGTCCTTGGCGGCAAAGCCGGGCCCGAGTTTTTTCTCAATGACCGCGGCCAGGCGGCCGGCCTGATAGATGTCATCGACCCTGACCTCGATACCGTGCACCGTGTCGCCGAGGGACATAAGCTGCTGGGCGGTGGTGATGGAGACATAGGCCAGTGAGGAATCATACTCGTACATGCCGGTATCGAAAATGCCGACAATCTCGCAGGTCTTGATCTTGGGGATGACTCCCATGGGGGTGAGCGGCCCGGACGGGGCAAGGAGCCGCACCCGTTCGCCGACACCGGCCCTGAGCTGACGGGCCAGGTGCTTGCCGATGATGATTCCCGGCGGACCGACTGCCTCGCTCGTGTCACCGTCAGTGGCGAGACGGCTGAGGGAGCCGCTGATCATCTGGGCGGAGAGCGAGAGCACCGCGTCGGCGCCCAGCGGATCGATACCGCGGACGACGATGCCGGTGGAGCTGCTGCCGGAGGTGATCATGGTCTGGGCATAGACATAAGGAGTGACTGCGCCTACCCCCGGTGTCTCGCCTATGGACTTTTCGGCGAGCTGATAGTCGCTGAGGATACCGCTGACATGCTGGACGACGATGTGGGAATTGACCCCGAGAATCTTGTTGCGCAGCTCGGAGGTGAAGCCCGCCATCACCGCCAGGACGACGATCAGGGCCATGACCCCCACCGCCACCCCGGCTATGGAGATAAAGGTGATCAGTGAGATGAAACCCTGTTTGCGCTTGGCCTTGAGGTAGCGAAAACAGACAAAGGATTCGAAGTTCACTCGGTTATCCTTTTTCCGGCCGGAGATGGGGAAAGAGGATGACGTCGCGGATGGAGGGTGAATCGGTCAGCAGCATGACCAGCCGGTCGATGCCGATACCCTCGCCGGCGGCCGGCGGCATGCCGTATTCCAAAGCGCGGACGAAATCACGGTCGAGTTCGGGAAAGATCTCCTCATCATCGCCCCGTTCGGAGATCTGTTTTTCCAGGCGCTGGCGCTGATCGACGGGATCATTGAGTTCGCTGAAGGCATTGGCTATTTCCCGACCGGTGATGAAGAGTTCGAAACGGTCGGTGACTTCGGGATTTTCCTTGTTACGGCGGGCCAGCGGCGAGATCTCCGTCGGGTATTCGGTGATGAAGGTTGGGTTGATCAGCTTTTCCTCGACGAGCAGTTCGAACAGTTCGGTTTTGGCCTTGCCGGGGCCGGCGGACGGCTCCAGGGGGATACCCTTTTCCCTGGCCAGGGCGATGACCTTTGCCGGGTCGACGAGAATTGCCGGGGCAATACCGGCGATCTGGGTCAGGGCCTGATCCATGGTCAGGCGTCGCCAGGGCGGGGCAAGGTCGAGTTCCACCCCCTGGTAGGTGATCTGCATCGAGCCGGTCACCTCGGCGGCGATCCAGGAAATCATTTCCTCGGTCAGGTCCATCAGGTCATGATAGGTGGCGTAGGCCTGATAAAATTCCAGCATGGTGAACTCGGGGTTATGGCGGGTGGAAAGTCCCTCGTTTCTGAAGTTGCGGTTGATCTCGAAGACCTTTTCAAAACCGCCGACCAGCAACCGCTTCAGGTAGAGTTCCGGAGCGATGCGCAGATAAAGGTCCATGCCGAGGGCGTTGTGGTGGGTCTTGAAGGGCCGGGCCGTGGCGCCGCCGGCAATGGGTTGCATCATCGGCGTCTCCACCTCCATGAAGCCGCGGTTGACGAGAAAATCGCGGACCAGGCGAATGATCTCGACCCGCTTGCGGAAGGTATCGCGCACCTCGGGATTGACGATCAGGTCGACATAGCGCTGTCGGTAACGGGTTTCCACATCGGTCAGGCCGTGAAATTTCTCCGGCAAAGGACGCAGCGACTTGGTAACGGGTTGCAGGGAAATGGCCTGGAGGGTGACCTCACCGGTCTGGGTGCGAAAGAGGGAACCCCTGAAGCCGGCGATATCGCCGATATCGAGCTTTTTGAAGACGGTAAAGGATTCCGGGCCAACCACGTCCTGCTTGACATAGACCTGGATGCGGCCGGTTTCGTCCTGGAGGTGGAGAAAGGCGGCCTTGCCGAATTTGCGCATGGCGACGATGCGGCCGGCCAGCGCCATGGTGCCGGTCATGAGCGGCGCCTCGGGATCGTCGCGGTCGGGCTGGATGGCGCGGATCTGGTGGGTGGGTTTGAAGGTGTTTGGGTAGAGATCGATGCCCATGTCGGCCAGCTCCCGGGCCTTTTCCCGTCGCTGCCGGAGGATTTGATTCAGTTCGTCGTTCATATGTTTTCCTTGCGCCGTCGATGGTGTCGCGGCGCGGTCTGTCTTTTGTCGATTTTTTCTCGATGCGGATCGTTACAGGTATTTTTTGCGCAGGCCGGCGGAGACGGCAGCGGTCAGTTCGAGAACCCGGGAAGCCAGGGGCGCGGTCAGCGCCCCGGTGCCGCAGCTCGGCGTGATGAGGCTCTGGCGGAGCAGGGTGCTGATATCTCGTTCAAGAGTGGTGAGCCGACCGGCCTGCTCCTCCCAGCGGGCAATCAGGGAATCAGGGGTTTCCATCAGGATTTCTTTTTCATTGGAAGTCGGAACGATGCCCCAGGCAATGATGCCGCCTCGTTTTAAAAAGGCGTCAAGCTCCTCTCTGCAGGCAGCCAGTTTGTCAAAGAACCCGTAGGCGTCAAAATTAAGGATATCGTAATCGAGGCCAAGCAGCAGGGGCCAGTTCGTGTTGGCGCAGACATGGACCCCGGCCAGACCGCCGGCGCAGTGGATGGCGGCGATCATCTCGCTCTGGTCGGCGATGATATCGCTGTCGGCAACACTGATAAAGGTGTTGGAGCCGAGGCCGGCCAGGGCCGGTTCGTCAATGAAGACGATGACCGGTTTGCCCGTCCGCTGCAGAAAGGTGACCTGCCAGGCAGCCTTCATGGCGAGCCCCTTGGTGATCATCTCCCGAATCGCAGCATTGTAGTAGCCGGCCCTGTTTTCCGTGTCGCTCACCCCGGTCAGCAGGGTGAATGGCCCGGTGATCTGGCCTTTGACGGCAAGGATGTCGGGGGTTCCTTGTGCCCGTTCGACGAGGCGATAGAGCCCGCGGGCATGATCCGGGCTGATGCGAAAGCGGGAATCGAGCAACATCGCCATGTTGTCGCTGACCGTGAGGTATTCCTCGAAAAAGGCGAGCTGTTCGATTTCAAGGCGCTCCGCTTCGGTTGCGAAATGGATTTTGTTGCCGGTGTCGTCAAGCAGGGGCAACCCTTCGTTGAACTGGAGCAGCATGCCCTCCTCCCGTCTGCCGGGCAACTGCGGCCAGAGCGGGATGGATGGAGTATATCTGAAAATAAGGTCAAGGGCCTCGTCATGGTCGGCCAGGGGAATGCTGCCGATGAGGGTGGCGTGACCATCCGGCCGGAAAGGCGGGGTATGCCCCTTGTGCACTGGTGACGACATGAAAATATCCTTCGGGTAGTGGAGTCCGGGGTCGCCGCGCGAAACAGGAGCGGTCTGTCCGGGCGGGAGCATGGGCAGTGGACATGGCCGAATTGCCTGTTGCGCGGGCAAAATAAAAAACGGTAACTTACCTCTAAAAAAGGTAAAGTGCAAAGTGAAAAATGATGTGTTGGCGACAACACACATGCGGAACTCGGATCACTCACGTCGCAACCGCCGGGCCAGTGACGCAATGGTCTGCAGTGAGAAAAGAAGTGTCGGCCTTGACTGGAGCGGTAAATTTGTTTATTTTCCAGCAATGCGAGAGTGGCGGAATTGGCAGACGCACTAGACTTAGGATCTAGCGCACTTGGTGTGTGGGGGTTCAAGTCCCCCCTCTCGCACCAAGGAGCTTTCAGGTGTTTCAGGCTGAGGCAAAGGGCGATCGGTTTTCTGCATCTTTGCCTTTTGTGTTTTCAATTCACAAACCGATTGAAAGGGAATTTTCTACCACATAATTAAGGAAGGTATCACATGCAGGTGAGTGTTGAGGATGTCAGTGCCCTTACAAAAACACTGAAGATCGTTGTCCCCCGCGAGGTTGTCGAAAAGAAGATCGATGCTGCCTACAACGAGTTGAAGGCCGAGGTCTCGATCAAGGGATTCCGCAAGGGCCGCGTTCCGCGCCGGGTGCTGGAGAAGGGGTACGGTGACAGGGTAAAGCGGGAGGTTGGTGAGAAACTGGTACAGGACACCTATTTCGACGCCCTGGAAAAAACCTCCTGTGAACCCGTTGTCCATCCGGAGATCAAGAGTCATCTTTTCGCCGATGACGGCACCTTCGTCTATGAGGCCGAGGTGGATGTGAAGCCTGCTTTCGAACTTGGCCTTTACAAAGGGGTCGAGGTGGAAATGCCGGCAATTACCGTTACCGATGAAATGATCGACGCCGAGATCGAACAGATGCGACGGGAGATGGCGCCGCTGCGCAATGTCGAGGATCGTGGGGCGCAGGAAAATGATCTGCTGATTGTCGACTTTCAGGGCCATGACGAGAATGGGGCGCCGATCAACCATGTGCGGGCGGAAAACTACTCCCTGGAGATCGGCACCGGTCGCAACGGCAGGGAGTTCGAGCAGGCTTGCATTGGTCTGAAAAAGGGCGAGGAGGCAACCCGGCAGGTCGATTTTGCCGCCGGATTTCCCAATCCGACCCTGGCCGGTAAATCCATCTCCTTTGTCATCACGGCAAAGGAGATCAAAGAGCGGGTGCTGCCGGAGATCAACGACGAATTCGCCAAAGACGTCGGTGAAGAGTTCCCTACCCTCGACGCCCTGCGGGAGGAGCTGTGCAAAAAGATCATGAAACGGAGGGAGAATGCCCGTACCGGTGACCTGACCGACCGCATTATGATGAAGATCCTTGATGCCCATGATTTCGAGGTTCCGAACAAACTGGTCGCCTACGAGGTCAGCGAACAGATCAAACAGCTTGAGGAGCACCTGCAGAAACAGGGAATGACCCTGGAATCGGCTGGGTTCAGCCAGGAGAAACTGGTTAACGATTACAAGGAGGCGGCCATCCGTCGGGTACGGGGTGATTTTATCCTGAAAAAGATCGCTGAACAGGAACAGATCAGATTGACCGATGACGATATCAACAAGGGTTTTGAGCGAGTTGCCTCCCAGTACGGCATGGCGGTGGATGATGTGAAGAAGTATTTCCGCAGCCGCAATGATCTGCTGCCGTTCATGAACGAGCTGCTCAATGAAAAAATACTTGAGTTTCTCCGCAATAATGCCGTTGTAACGGAAGAAGCGGCCGGCGCGGTCGAAGAGAAGGCAGGTGGCGACAGATGAGTTTGATTCCCTTTGTTATCGAGCAGACGCCGCGCGGCGAACGCTCCTATGATATCTATTCCAGGCTGCTGAAGGAGAGGATTATCTTTCTCGGCTCCCAGGTAAACGACGACATCGCCAACGTCATCATCGCCCAGTTGCTGTTCCTTGAGGCGGAAGATCCGGACAAGGATATCACATTTTACATCAACTCCCCAGGCGGAGTTGTCACGGCGGGGCTGGCTATCTACGATACGATGCAGTATATTAAGTGTGATATCGCCACCCTTTGCATGGGGCAGGCCGCCAGCATGGGAGCCTTTCTCCTGGCGGCCGGCGCCGCGGGAAAACGCTATGCGCTGCCCAACTCACGTATTCTGATCCATCAGCCCATGGGCGGTTATCAGGGCCAGGCCAGCGATATCGATATCCATGCACGGGAGATTCTCCGCATGCGGGAGGATCTCAACACCCTGCTCGCCCACCATACGGGCCAGCCGGTGGAGAAGATCCGCACCGACACGGAGCGCGATTATTTTATGAGCGCTCTTGAGGCAAAGGAGTATGGCCTGATCGACAAGGTGCTGGGCAAACGGGAAAACGTTGAAGAGGAGGTCTGATCATGTCAAAGGACCACGGAAATGATATCACGGTGATCTGCTCCTTCTGCGGCAAGAGTCAGGATGAGGTGCGCAAGCTGATCGCCGGCCCCAATGTCTATATCTGCGACGAGTGCATCGACCTCTGCAACGAGATCGTCAGCGAGGACCGTCTGCAGGAGCTGGAGGAACAGACCGGCGGCACAGTACTCAAACCGCGGGAGATCAAGGATCATCTCGACCAGTACGTTATCGGCCAGGACCTGGCCAAACGCATTCTCTCCGTGGCGGTGCATAACCACTACAAACGGGTTGAATCGAAGTACACCAACAAGGAAGGGGATGTCGAGCTGCAGAAGAGCAATATCATCCTCATCGGCCCCACCGGCAGCGGCAAAACCCTGCTTGCCCAGACCCTGGCCAGGATCCTTAATGTGCCCTTTGCCATCGCCGACGCCACCACCCTGACCGAGGCCGGTTATGTCGGCGAGGATGTGGAAAACATCCTGGTCAATCTCCTCCAGGCGGCGGATCATGATGTCGAAAGAGCAAGCCGCGGCATCGTCTACATTGATGAAATCGACAAGATCGCCCGCAAGTCCGACAGCGCCTCCATTACCCGCGACGTCTCCGGCGAAGGCGTCCAGCAGGCCCTTTTGAAGATCATCGAAGGAACCGTCGCCAATGTGCCGCCCAAGGGCGGCCGCAAACATCCCCAGCAGGATTATGTCCGGATCGACACCTCCAACATCCTTTTTATCTGCGGCGGCGCCTTTGTCGGTCTGGAAAAGGTGATCAAGCGGCGCACCGGCACCAAGTCCATCGGTTTCGGCGCCAAGGTCGTCGGCAAAACCCAGAAGAAGATGGGCGAGGTGCTGGCCTCCATTCAGCCCGAGGATCTGCTCCAGTTCGGCCTGATCCCCGAGCTGGTCGGCCGGCTGCCGGTTATTGCCACCATGGAGGAACTGGAGGAAGAGGATCTGGTCAGGATCCTGCGCGAGCCGAAGAACGCCCTGACCAAGCAGTATGAAAAGCTCTTCGATTTTGAAAATATCCGGCTGCGTTTCACCGAAGGCGCTCTGCGCGCCATCGCCAAGGAGGCGATGAAACGCAAGTCCGGCGCCCGGGGTCTGCGTTCCGTCATGGAAAAGGCGATGCTCGACATCATGTACGAACTGCCCTCCGAGGCCAATGTCAAGGAATGTGTTATCAGTGAGCAGGTTATCCTGAACGGCGATTATCCGGTCGTGCTCTACGAGAGCGAGAACAAGAAAAGCGCATGATTCCCGCCGCCGGGAGGCCTCCGCCTCCCGGCGACCCGATGTTTTTCCGCAGTTTCACCTTCAACGCGAATATAAAAATCAATATGTCGGAATCCGAGAAAAATATCTATCCCATGATGCCCCTGCGGGACATCGTCTTGTTCCCGTACATGGTTGCTCCGCTGGTGGTCGGCAGAACGAAATCGATCAAGGCCCTGGAGCAGGCCATGTCCCGCCGGACCAGTATCTTCCTTGCCGCCCAGATTGACGCGACGGTTGACGATCCGGACGAGAGCGGCATTCACCGGATTGGCACCGTGGCCTCTGTTCTGCAGCTTCTGCGTCTGCCGGACGGCACGATCAAGGCCCTGGTCGAGGGCCGCCACCGGGGGAGAATCGTCTCCTTCCTGGAGGATCGCGACTGTTTTACCGTCGAGGTGGAAGAGTATCCCGATGTCTCCCCGTCCGACAATCTTACGGTGGCCTATATCCGGGAGATCCTTTCTTCCTTCCGGCAGTATACGAAGCACAACAAAAAGATCCCCAACGAGGTGATCAAAAGCCTGACCAAGATCGACAACCCGGCCAAGTTCATCGATTTTCTTGCCGGTCATCTGCCGGTGAACAGCGAGGAAAAACAGCAGATCCTCAACACCATTCCACTGATCGAACGGATGGAGCTGGTGCTTGGTCTTATCCACAAGGAGAGCGAGATCGCCTCCCTGGAGGAGAATATCCGTGCCCAGGTCAAGAAGAAGATGGAGAAGACCCAGAAGGATTATTATCTGGCCGAGCAGATGCGCATCATCCAGAAGGAGATGAGCGGCGGCAAGGATGATCCCGGCGCGGAACTGGTTGAACTTGAGCAGCAGATCGAAAAGAAAAAAATGCCCCAGGCCGCCAGGGACAAGGCGCGACAGGAGCTGAAAAAACTCAAGATGATGCCGCCCATGTCGGCCGAGGCCACCGTGGTCCGCAACTACATCGACACCATTTTAAGCCTGCCCTGGCAGGAAAAGACCAGGGCGAAAATCGACATCAACAAGGCGGAAAAGATTCTCGACCAGGATCATTTCGGCCTTGGTAAGCCCAAAGAACGCATTCTTGAATATCTCGCCGTTCAGGTGCAGGTAAAGAAAATCAAGGGACCGATCCTCTGTCTGGTCGGGCCGCCGGGGGTGGGGAAGACCTCGCTCAGCCGTTCCGTGGCCCGGGCCATGGAACGTAAGTTTGTCCGGATCTCGCTCGGCGGAGTGCGCGACGAAGCGGAAATCCGCGGCCACCGGCGCACCTATATCGGCGCCCTGCCGGGCAAGATCATCCATTCCCTGCAGAAGGTCAAGGTGAACAACCCGGTCTTTTGCCTCGATGAGATTGACAAGATGAGCATGGATTTCCGGGGCGATCCATCGTCGGCCCTGCTCGAGGTGCTTGATCCGGAACAGAACAACACCTTCAACGACCATTACCTCGACCTCGACTATGATCTGTCCGATGTCTTTTTCATCACCACCGCCAACAACCTGCCGGCCATCCCGCCACCGTTGCGGGACAGGATGGAGGTGATCAAGCTCGAAGGCTACACCGAGGAGGATAAGCTGCAGATCGCCAAGGGCTATCTTGTTCCGAAACAGCTTAAGGAAAACGGCTTTGGTGAAAATGACATCCTGTTCCATGACGGGGCGGTGCTGGAAATCATTCGCCGCTATACCCGGGAGGCGGGGGTTCGGAATCTGGAACGAGATATCGCCAACATCTGCCGCAAGATCGCCCGCGACCGCCTGAAGACCCGCAAGAAAAAACAGTACCGAATCAACGCCCAGTCCATCAGCAAATACCTGGGGGTGCCACGTTTCCGTTACGGCCAGGCAGAGGAGCGGGACGCGGTCGGCCTGACCACCGGACTTGCCTGGACCGAGGTCGGCGGCGAGCTGTTGCAGATCGAGACCGCCCTGATGCCGGGCAACGGCAAACTGACCATCACCGGCAAACTGGGCGATGTCATGCAGGAATCGGCTCAAGCGGCTTTAAGCTATGTGCGGACCAGGGCCGGCAGTCTTGGCCTGAGCCCCGATTTCTATCAGAAACTCGACATCCATGTCCATGTGCCGGAAGGGGCCATTCCCAAGGACGGACCGTCGGCCGGCATCACCATGGCGACCTCCATGGTCTCCGCCCTGCTGAGGTTGCCGGTGCGGCGTGATCTGGCCATGACCGGCGAGATCACCCTGCGCGGCAGCGTCCTGCCCATTGGTGGTCTGACCGAAAAACTGCTGGCCGCCCGTCGGGGCAACATCAAGCATGTCCTCATTCCGCGGGAAAATGAACGAAACCTGAAGGAGATTCCGGCCAGGGTGCTGAAAAGCCTCACCATCGAGCTGGTCGATCATATGGATGCGGTCCTGGAACGGGCCATCATCTGTCCCGAGGGTGAAAAGCTGTTCAAGGACGATCTGCCCGCCGGATTTTTACCCGGCATCACCCCGGTGGAGACCGGCAGTACTCTGCCGCAACACTGAGGGGGTTGTTCTGTAATCACGGAAGGATAGGCTGATCCGACCAGCACGTTTTTTTCAGGAATGATGCAGTTTTTTTGTTGACGAGACAAGGCGTTACTGGTAAAAAGACGCATCATTTGGGCGGGCGGTTAGCTCAGCTGGGAGAGCATCGGCCTTACAAGCCGAGGGTCACAGGTTCGATCCCTGTACCGCCCACCATATTTCCGGGGTCGTAGTTCAGTCGGTTAGAACGCCGGCCTGTCACGCCGGAGGTCGCGAGTTCGAGTCTCGTCGGCCCCGCCAGGAAAATCGAGGGATAGCGGGTGACAACGCTATCCCTTTTTTTTTCTTTGCCAAATCTCTTCATTTCTTTGTTGGGTTATTCCTGTAAGAACTCGTCCGCCAGCCTTTTCAGTGTCGGCACCCCCTTTGCGCAGCCCATCCGCTATCTCCCGCAGCATCACATTTCGCTGTAGGTGCTGTACTGGGACCGCAACGGTTTTTGCCTGTTGCAAAAACGGCTGGAGCGGGACCGGTTCCGCTGGCCGGCGAGTGGAGCGCAGGTTCTCGAACTGGATAGCCGCCTGCTGCGGTGGTTACTGGATGGCCTGGAACCTTGTCAACAGGGACATGGAGTGGTACGGTATTGCCAGATTTTCCGAGAAAAAACGGGGGACTCCTCCTGTTTTGTAATGTAATATCAACAGGATATGGCATACCATCCGCATGGATAAACTGATGCGGCAGATAGATGTCCTGCATGGCCAGGTGCAGCGGGTCGAGAAGGAAAACGACTTCCTGCGGGAACAGCTGCGCCTGGCTCGCCGCCCAGCTCTATGGCCGCAAATCGGAATGTCTGCCGCCGGGAAAAAGCCCGCTGCTGATGCTGTTTGACGAGCCAGCCGGACCGGAAGAAGAGGCGAGGGAAAAGTCCGAGGCGGCAACCGTCGCTGTTCCCGCCCACCGGCCCACCAGGGCAGGCCGCAAAACGATTCCCGATCATCTGCCGCGGGTGGAGATCGTCCATGACGTCACGGAAGAAGAAACGGTGCGGGGCGGACAAAAGGCGGTTGGGATAGCGAGGCTGCGCCACAGGAGAAAGCACAGCCGTTGATCACGGCACTGCATGAGTGGCTGCGGGAACGGTTTGCCGAGGTGCCGCCGAAGAGCCTGCTCGGCAAGGCGATCGGCTATGCTCTTGGTCAGCAACAGCTGAACCATTATCTTACGGATGGCCGCCTGCGGATGGACAACAACCTTGCTGAGAATGCCATCCGTCCCTTTGTGGTCGGCAGGAAGAACTGGCTGTTTTCCGGCAATGCAGCCGGCGCCCGTGCTGCCCTCTATAGCCTGATTGAGACAGCCAGGGCCAACAAGCTCGAACCCTACTGGTACCTGCGCCACGTCTTCGAGCGGCTGCCGCTGGCAACAAACGAAGAGGACTTCCGGGCGCTGCTGCCGCAATACATCGACCGTGCCTTGATTGCGGTCAACCCCTCAGCCTGGGAGCTGTTTACTCGGCGCTGACATTACGTGAAGGGAGAAAAGAATTTTCATGGACTCCTGGGAATGGCTTTTCTCACCAAACATCTATTTCAGATCAACACAAAGAGAAGTGTAATCCGCTGGATGTCGAATTGTCTCACAATGTGATAACAGGTTGTTTGTGAAGAGAAGTTGATTATTCTCCATTTTGATTATAAATTAAAAGTATGAAGTACAATTTTGAATGGGACCCAAATAAAGAGAGAATAAATAAGGAAAAACATGGTGTTAGCTTTGAAGAGGCAACCTCTGTCTTTCTTGATCCTTTGGCGGTAACAATATATGACCCTGACCACAGTGAAACAGAGCACAGGTGGATCACATTAGGTATTTCACATAAAGGGAAATTGCTGGTCACATGCCATACATTTACAACTGAAAACGGGACGGCAATTATTCGTATTTTTTCATGCAGAAAGGCGACGAAAATAGAGAGAAAACAATATGGTGAATGATATGAGAAAAGAATATGATTTTTCTAAAGGGGAACGCGGTAAATTTTTCACCAAAGACGCAAAATTAAATTTACCCGTGTATCTTGATGATGAAATATTATCATTTGTCCAGGGTATTGCCAAAAAAAGAAAGACAGATGTTTCCTCTATCGTCAATCAGATTCTTCGTAACGATATGCAGCTTGCGGAAGTTATAAAATAGTGTTGCCGACCACTGGATAAGAAAAAAATTGGTGGCTTTTCGTGGCTCAAAACGTTTTTTGATTGTTTGTAATTGCCTGAAATTATGGAGAATTTGTACTAGAAAACAACCTGTCACGACGGAGGTCGCGAGTTCGAGTCTCGTTGGCCCCGCCAGGAAAATCGAAGGATAGCGGGTGACAACGCTATCCTTTTTTTTCTCTGTTTTGTCTCTTCATTGCTTTGTTGGGTTATTCCTGTAAGAACTCGTCCGCCAGCCTTTTCAGTGTCGGCACCCCCTTTGCGCAGCCCATCCGCTATCACCCGCAGCAGCACATTTCGCTGTGAGGCTAAAAAGATTTTTTGCGATTTGGTCACATATGATGATTTCGTAAAACGAAAATTTCACCACTATGATGGAGGAAAGAGGGTGACCGCAAGAAGAGGAGAAAAAATCGGCTGGACCGTTGGTTGGCTCGGGGGATTTTTGTGGGTTCTTGTACTGGCTGTCGTCTTCCTTGTTCAGGGAAAAAGCGGGCCGGGGCTGGCCGGACTGGCGCTGACCGCCGCCGCGGTTGCCGGTGTCGTCTTTTTTGCGCCCTGGCGCTTTCCGGCAACGCCCTACTGGAAACTTATGCTTCTTCCGTTTGTGATGTTTTTCCTGTCGGCCGTCTGGGCCATCTGGGCTTACGGCGGCCTGCAGGCGGTCGGGCTCAGGTGGTGGAACCTCGGCTGGCTCCTGCCGCCTCTGCTGCCGCTGGTAAGCCTCGGCAGGAGAAGATGGCTCGATGGCGGCGCCGGGTAAGGTTGTCCTGTTGATTCCCTTGCCCTTCATGGTTTGTGAAGTTGTTGGACCGCCTCTGTGATCATTCGCGCCAGATCGTTGACCTCCACCGGCTTCAGCAGATAGTCGTAGAGACCGTTCCGCATTCCCTCGATACCCTCCGACGTCGAACCATGGCCCGTGGCCATGATGACCTGGATGGCCGGATCGTGCTGTTTTATCAGGCGCAGGGTTTCCAGGCCGTTGACCTCCGGCATCTTCAGATCGAGCACCACCACGTCCGGCCGCCAGTTGCCGCTCGTCATCACCGCCATGGCATCGCTTGCCCCGGAAACCGCTCTGGCCTGGAAGCCCCGCAGGGCCAGGCATTCCACGATGGTTTCGGCAAAATCGGCCTCGTCGTCAACAATGAGCACCCGGATCTTTTTCGCTGGCATGATTTTGCGTCCGCTGTTCACAGGGGGAAGGTCAGGGTGAAGATGGTGCCGACGCCCTGTTCACTCTGCACCTCGATTTCTCCCTTGAGTTTTTTGACCAGGCCGTAGGTGATGGAAAGTCCCAGACCGGTCCCCTGCTTGTTCGTATCGTTTTTGGTGGTGAAGAAGGGGTCGAAGATTTTTTTCTGCACCTCCGGCGACATGCCGGGTCCGTTGTCGACGATGTCGATCTGGACCGAATCGCCGTTGTGCTGTCTGGTTCGGATTACTATTTTGCCGTTTTTGCCGGCCGCGTCAATGGCGTTGTTGATGATATTGAACAATATCTGCTGCAATTGACCGTGGTCGCTACTGATAGACGGCAGGTCAAATTGCAGGTCCTGTTCTATTCGAATGTTCTGGTAGCGGGCTTCGCGTTCCAGAAAACTGATCACCTCAGCGATCACCTCGTTGATGTTGACCGGTTCTCTGCGGGCTTCCATTCTCCTGGCAAACCCGAGCAGTCGATGAGTAATGGTCTGGCTGCGATTTACCGCATTTTTCATCGCATCGAGCTGGCCGAGGAATTTGTCCCGCTGGCTGAAATTTTTCTCCTGCGTCAGCAGGTCCTGCATGAGCTGGGTCTTGGCGCCGATAATGGCCAGCGGGTTGTTGATCTCGTGGGCCACGCCGGCGGCGAGCCGACCGATGGAGGCCAGCCGATCCGTATGCTCTGTCTGGGCAATGAGTGATTCCCGGGCCTCGTCTGATCTGCGAATGGCGTCAGCCAGGAAGGAGGCGATTCGCACCACTACGAAAATAATGATAAAGGTGCAGGAGATAAGGGTAATGAAGATCTGACGTTTGAAATCCGCCCAGGATATTTTGTCCCAGTACCTGGGGTAATCCATGATCAGAATCCAGGGGGTATCTTTGATTTGGCAGTAAGCGCGGAGAACCTCTTTGTCGCCCCGCAATTCTCGGGTCAGAATGATGTTGTTCGGCGAGCCGATATCTGGCAGGTTGATTTTGTTGCCGTTTTTTGAACTGTAGAATTGAGACGAGCTTTGCGGTATTCCCTCCCGGTTGACCAGAAATGCGTCGATGACGATTTCCGAGTTGATTGCCGCAACAAAACGATCCAGGGTTTCCTTGTCGACACTTGCCCGCAGGACCCAGTTTCCCTGCCCCTTGTTGGGCATTTTCCGGCTGATCGCGACAACGAAGTGGGGGACGCTGCGAAACCCCATGAAGACCTCGCTGATATGGCTTTTCTGCGCCAGGGTTTTATTGTACCACAGGCTGTCGCCATAGACCTTGCCGACCAGGTTGAAGGGGCCGGCATAGCTGCGTTGCACGCCCTCCGGTCCGATGACGCTGAGATCGACAATCCCCCAGTGTTTCTGTTTGAGAGATTCGAGGACTTCGTCAAGTCGTTCCTGTTTGGTCAGGTAATCGTAATCGTACGCTTCGGCGATGAGCGAGATGGATAACTGCAACCGCTCAAGAAAGGTTTCGATATTCTGTTTGGCGCTGATCGTGCTCCAGCGGGCATTGCTCGCGGTATCCTCTTTGAGGAGCTGGCGGTACTGGTGAAAACTGAGGGCCGCGGTAAACAGCACCGGCGCCATGGCGACGGAGAGCATGATGAGCAGCAGACTGCGGCGCAGGCACTGATATCGCTCCCTGGCCGGCAGGTTGAGATCATTGATTCTGGAGAAAAGAAGATATTTTTTGATATTGTCGGCGCAGGCCCATTTTCTGCTCATTGTTTTTTCTCCGTCCATCCGGCCGGCGCATTGTCGAGCACTGCTCCGCTGAGCAGCTTGCCGGACGCCGCTTCCCGCAGGGCATCCGGTGCCGAGGCGATAACTCTGTCGAGCACCGTGATCTTTTTCCACCGCAGGTATTGGTAATGGGTGTCTTCAATGCCGCCGCAGACGACGACATCGATATTTTCCTTGAGGATCAGGGTGCAGAGTTCATCAGCAGAGGGACCGGGCAGGACGAATGTTTTGCAGGTGTCAGCTCTCAATCCTTTTTCCGTATCGGCAATGAGCACCTTGGTGGAGCAGTCAAAGCGGGGGGCGATCTGTTCCTCCAGCAGCGTCAGCAGGATCTTCATTTCTTTCCCCTTATTCGAGTCCATACAGTTTTATCTTGCGCAGCAGCTTGCTGCGCCACCAGCCCAGCATTTTGGCGGCCTGTGTCCGGTTGCCGCTGGTTTTTACCAGGGTTTCGAAAATTTTCCGTTTCTCAAACTCTGACCAGCTGACCGCCTCGGTTTTACGGCTGCTTCTTTTGGTAGATATGCCGTCCCCCCTCTCTTCGTTGTGGATGCTCACCCCTTCCGGTGGTCGAGTTGTTTCTTTTTTTGTTTCGTTCTCCGGCCGTGGTTTCATGCTTTCCAGCAGATAGCCGGGCAGGTGGGACGTTTGGATTGTCTGGCCCTGGCAGAGATTAACGGCATATTCGATAATATTGCGCAGCTCGCGGACATTGCCGGGATAGTGGTAGTGATGGAGCAGGGTTTCCGTCTCACGGTCGAATCCGGCGATTTTTTTGTCCAGATTCTTGCAGAGCTGGCGCAGGAAGAATTCCAGCAGCAATTTAACGTCATCATCCCGTTCCCGCAGGGCCGGCATATGGGCTCGTAGGACGTTCAGGCGAAAATAGAGATCCTCACGGAACCGGCCCTCGCGAATCAGTTGCGGCAGATCGCGATGGGTGCCGGTAATGATGCGCACGTCCACCTTTATCTTCTTTGAGCCGCCGACCGGAAAAAATTCCCGGTCATCCAGCACCGTGAGCAGCTTGACCTGGAGGGGGAGGGGCAGGTCGCCGATCTCGGTGAGAAAGATGGTGCCGCCCTGGGCCAGTCGGAACATTCCCTGTTTTTCCGCGTGGGCTCCGGTAAAAGCGCCCCTGACATGGCCGAACAGTTCCGACTCCAGCAATGCCTCGGGCAGGGCGCCGCAGTTTACCTTGATAAAAGGCGATTTTGCCCGTTTTGATGCCTTGTGGATGGTTTCTGCAAACAGATCCTTGCCGGTCCCGGTTTCACCGGTGATGAGAAGGGTGGTGTCGGAATGGGCCAGGATGGGCAGGAGGTCGAAGAGATCCTGCATGGCGCTGCTGCACCCGATCAGACCGGTGCTGCCGGAGACTCCTTCCTGGCCGCTTCCCGGATCGCCCAGCAGGGAAATGTCTTCGATCACCAGCAGGAAACCGTTATCTATTTCCGGCACCCCGTGGAGAGGGGAGATGGTGACGCGAACCGGCACCTTTTTACGGTTGACGTTGATGATGTCACCTTCTCTGGAAACCCTGTCGCCGTCTCGGTGCGCTTTCTGAAAAAAAGTCGGCCCCAGGCTGAGATTGCTGCGAATGACCTGGTCGACAGCGTGTCCTTTTACCATGTGGCTACCATAGCCGGTCAGGGCTTCAAGAAAGTGATTGATTCCGAAGACGATTCCACTTTCATCAACCATGGCAATACCATGGGGGATACCGTTGATCAGTGTTTGAACCCCTGTGTCGTCAGGTGATGGCGCGAACTGGTGCATGGTCAGGTTCCTGTTGGTCTGTATTGTCCTGTTTTGTCTTTACATTCTCCTTGGTGCCCTGTCAATACAAATCACATCTTTTTCCCGTTCGGGCAATGAATGCGCATATGAGGAGCGACTGCGGTCGTTTTTTTTTCGCAATCTTGTGACCTGTTTTGTTCTGTTATGTCCTGAATCAAGAAGAGGACGGAAAGTTTATGCTTTGTAATTATACGATATTATTTGATTTTTTGTTGTGGCATGACGGTTGCTATGGAGGTGGATGACATGAGAGAGGCGCCGCCAACGAATGACATCCAAGGAGACTGCCCATGACGCAAAAAAAAACAGAAGCAACGGAGCACAAGAGCTGGACAAGCGCCGTCACCTACGCGGAGGCCGGTGAGTGGGAGACCGCCCGGGAGATGATTCCCGATACTCTGGAAAGCAGAGAAATATCGTCGTTTACCACAACATACATGGCGGCGGCATTTGCGGAAGAGGGAATGCCGGAAGAGGCCCTGCGCATCCTCGATGGTCAGGTAGGGCAATCGCAGCAACGCAATGATTTTATGGAAAAGGTGGGGCTGAGGGGAATCAGGATGACCTATGGCGTCCTGGCTGTTGATGGCAATCGCTGACAGCCGGGAGGAAGCCATGGACTCAGCCGTGTTTATCGAAACACCGGACGAAAGCTTTGCGGAGATCATCAGCAGAACGTTGAAAATCAAGGGAATTCCGACGAGATCAAGCGAGGATGGCAGAGACATTCTTACCCATCTTGCTGATTGTTCAATCGGTGTCGTGCTCCTCGATATCCGCAATCACTACGAAAAAGCCCTGAACGTGCTGCGCGCCATCAAGCATGCAGCACCGGAAACGGAAGTTCTGCTCATCAATCGGCCCTACAACATCTGGATTGCGGTTGAGGGCATGCGGGCCGGGGCCTCTGATGAAATCACCGTGCCGCTCGATACCGAGGCGCTGGCGGCGAAGGTGACAGAGGCCCGTATCCGAGCGGCAAGCGCCAAAAAAGCGGCCAGGAAAAATATTTTTCGGACTTTCAGCAATGCCATGTCGGCTGCCACCTTTGCCCAGGCCGGTGAGTTTGATACCGCCATCCGCATGCTGGAGGCTGATCGGAAAGAGAATGAAAGCGATGACGGCAGCGGCCAATAACGCAGGATAAATGTCGCTGACGATATTTGCAAGGAGAAGCCATGGAAGACATCAGAATATTGCTTGTAGATGATGAGGAGGACTTTGTCACGACGATTTCAGAGCTTCTTCAGTTGAGGAATCTGGCCAGTCAGACCGCATTCAGCGGCGAGCAGGCGATCGGCTATGTCGGGGAAAAGGAACCGGATGTCATGGTGCTTGACCTGAAGATGCCGGGCATCGACGGCATGGAGGTGCTGCGCCAGGTGCGAAGGCTCTACCCTCATATTCAGGTCATCATCCAGACCGGCCACGGCAGCAACGAGGAAGAAACCGAGGCCAGAAAAATCGGGGTGTTCGATTACTTCAAAAAGCCGGTGGATATCGACCTGCTCGTGACCCGGATCAAGGAGGCGGCCCAGACGAAACGGACCCTCTCCGGGGAGACCGGGGTAAGTGGGCAATTTTCGGAAGGTGCTGCAGCATGATGAAGACGAACATGGACCATATCCTCTTCCTCCGGATGATACTCTCTCCGGAACAGCAGGCCCACGGCCCTCCGTTATGCTGTCGGGGGCGCCCCCCGGCCGCCATTTTCGCCCCATCGCTGTTGCAGGTGACGGCTTGACCTGATGAGATAAAGACGAAAAACGGAATCACAACTGGAGAGGTTAGAAGAAAAGAATGGATACACTTCGTAAATACATGCGCCCGCCGATGCTCGAGGCCGGCGTCCTGATCCTGACGCTCATCGTTTCATACGCGGCGATCTTTTTTATTTCCATCGGCGCCGAGGCTCCGGCCGGTGCCATGTCCACCATGCAGATCGGCATGGTTTCCCTGGGCTTTTTTCTGCTCAGTTTCGGCATCGCCGTTCTGGCGGTCATCGCCGGCATCGGCGGCGGCGTGCTTTTTACCCCGATTATGCTCGCCTTTACCTCAGTGGACAGTCTGATCGTCCGCGCCACCGGTCTTATTGTCGCCATGTTCAGCGGCCTTGTCTCCACCGGCCCCTTCATGCGCTCGGGACTCGCCAATCTGCGGGTGTCGATTCTGCTCGCCGCCTCGTACGGTGTCGGCGCCTTCGGCGGTGCCATGGGTGCCATTTATGTCGCCGGTTCACTTGGCAAAGAGGGTGAGGGCATCATCCGCATGGCCCTTGGCTGCATCCTTGCTGCCCTCGGTGTCTATTTTATCATGGGCGGCAAGAAGCTCGAATGGCCGGAGGTCAACAAGGTCGACGGCTTTACCAGATCCCTCGGCCTCGGCCTGCCCTTTTATGAAAAGTCGATCAACAAGGTGGTTGATTACCCGATGACCCGGGCCGGCTGGACCATGCTGATCATCACCGGGGTCGGCTTGCTGTCCGGCTTCTTCGGCCTCGGCGCCGGCTGGGCCATCGTGCCGGTCCAGAATCTGGTCATGGCGGTGCCCCTCAAGGTGGCGGCGGCCAACAGCGGTGTGTTGCTCGGCATGGGCGACTGCATCGCGGTCTGGCCCTATCTGCTGAGCGGCGCGATCATTCCCCTGTTCGCCGCTCCCTGGCTGGCCGGACAGGTGCTCGGCGGCATGATGGGCGCCAAGCTGATGGCTGGCATCAAAGCCGGTTTTGTCCGCATCATCCTCATCGGTATCATGTTTTTCACGAGCTTCGGCCTGCTCACCAAAGGGGCGACCGTCTACGGCATGATCCCGCCGGTTCCCTTCCAGGTCACGGCAGTGGTTTTCTTTGGCCTGACCAGCTGGGTTGTCTATGCGGTGCGTAAGTTCAACAAACAGGAAGCAAATCAATAAACAGGAGGTAACACCATGCAGAAAGTTGAAACATTGAAGATGCCGGTAATGCCCATGTCCCAGATCGTTTACGGCGAGGTCGTTTACTGGATCACCATCCTTGCCGCCATCATTACCATCATCGGTCCGGCCCTTGCCCTGATCTTCACGGAAAACAACGTGATGAACCCGGTCGGCACCCTGACCTCGATCTTTGCCGGGATGAGCCCGGCGGAAGTCTGGGCGAACAGCAAGGACGGCGCCTTTCCCGGCGGCCATTTTTATCTGAGCAACCTCTTTACCGGTGACGGCTTCACCCAGTTCGGCATCGCCCTCGGCTGCGGCGTCGCCCTGCCGGGTCTGCTCGCCTCTTCGCTGGTCTACATGAAGGACAAGGCCTTCGGCTTCGTCGCCCTGTCCCTCTGGGTTGCCGCCTTGGTTTTCCTGTCAGCCTCGGGACTGGTCAATATTCACTAAGTCGCTTGACGGAACGGCGCGGGATCGTGATACTCTTTTCTCGCGCCGTTTTCTTTTGTCCATTCAGCTCCAGGTGACCCCGTGCGACACTACAGCAAGATTCTCGTGCCCTACGACGGCTCCATCTCGACAGAACACACCCTGCGGGATGCCTGCCGGATCGCACGCTGGAATAACAGCCACGTGCTGGTGGCAGTCCCCTTTTTCTCCCAGGACAACGACAAGGGAGGATTTAAAGACGCCATAATCGACGGGGTCCGCCTCATTTCACGCCAGGAAAAAATCGAGATGGAGGCGCTCTTCCAGGACGGTCGGCCGTCGGACACCATCATCGATGTTTCCCATCAAAAGGAAAATGATCTCATCGTCATGGGCAAGGCGGAGATGAACGCATTCGAAAAGTTCATCATCAGCAGCTTTACCGGGCGGATCATCGGCCATGCCAAATGCGATGTCTTCATTATCCCGGAAGATGCGCCGCTGCGCTGGTGGAGTCGCATCCTGCTGGCTGCGGATGGTTCACCATCGAGCCTTGCCGCAGTAGACAACGCAGTTGATTACGCCCGGCAGCACGGCGGCGCCATCAATGCGGTGGGGGTAGTCGATCTCAACGACGAGTTTTACGCCCTGTCGCCTGACGGCGCCAACACCATCATCGCCACTTTGAACAGGCAGTTGGATGAAATCGTTGCCAAGGCGCGCAGCGCCGGGGTCCCGGCTGAATCCTTCCTGCGGGAAGGGATGTCGGCGGCTAAGATACTCGAGGTGGCGGAGGAAACAAAGGCGAGCAGTATCTTTATGGGCAGCCATGCGCGGGTCGGGGTCATGAGTCTGCTGATGGGCAGCGTCGGCCGCAAGGTCGCCATGAATTCTTCCTGTCCTGTTTTCATCATCAAACCATAACGCGATGATGTCGTAACGATTAAAAATCAACCACGGAAACCACGGAGCACGGTGTAACTTTTCTGGTGCTGAAGAGGGTTGCAATATTTGGTCATTGCGACGAAGGGCGGATGCGGCGTACACGCCAGGATCCGGCTTGCGCCGGAGTGACGAGATCTTGCGATGTTTGCATGTATAAAAAGAAAGGACATCCGCGCCTTGGCACACAATGCCGACAAGGCAGGACTGTACCGGTAACTTGAAAATCATAAACTGATAAAGAATACGGAAATGAATATATCACTGATTGGCAGAATATCCCTTTGTGCCCTTGTTGCCGTTCTCGGGGCCTTTGCTGGTCTGGCCGTTCCGGCCTGGGCCGCATCCTCACCCGCAACATCACTCAACCTTACCGGCCACTGGGTCGGTTATGCCGCCATAGTCATCTTTGTGGTGGCCTATGCCCTGGTCATGGCCGAAGAATTCACCCACATGCGCAAATCCAAACCGGTGCTGCTGGCTGCCGGTCTCATCTGGGGCATGATCGCCTGGATCTACGCCGGCAACAACATGCCGCATGCCGCCGAGGTGGCCATTCGTCATAACATCCTTGAATATGCCGAACTCTTTCTCTTCCTGCTGGTGGCCATGACCTATATCAACGCCATGGAAGAGCGGCTGATCTTCGAGACCTTGCGGGTCAGGCTGGTGTGCGCCGGTTTTTCCTTTCGCAAGCTCTTCTGGATCACCGGTCTGCTTGCCTTCTTTATCTCACCGGTGGCCGACAACCTGACCACCGCGCTTTTGATGTGCGCGGTGGTCATGGCCATCGGCAAGGACAACGCCAAGTTTGTCATGCTGTCCTGCATCAATATCGTTGTTGCCGCCAATGCCGGCGGCGCCTTCAGCCCCTTCGGCGACATCACCACCCTGATGGTCTGGCAGAAGGGCATTGTCGATTTCTGGACCTTTTTCCACCTGTTTATTCCCTCTGTGGTAAACTGGCTGGTGCCGGCCTTTATCATGAGCCTGGCGGTGCCCAAGGTCAATCCCGCCACCTGTGAAATCAATGTCCGGATGAAACGGGGCGGTTTCATTGTCATGGGCCTTTTTCTGCTGACCATTGTCACCGCGGTCAGCTTCCACAATTTTCTTCATCTGCCGCCGATGGCCGGCATGATGACCGGTCTCGCCTATCTGAAAATCTTTGGTTATTACCTCAAGAAAACCCACAAAAATGGCGGTCCCGGATCCCCCGGCTGGGATCCGGACAAGGCGGAGGAGCAGTTGGGTGACCCGGTTGCCTTTGACGTTTTCCGAAATATCGCCCGGGCCGAGTGGGACACCCTGATGTTCTTCTACGGGGTTATCCTCTGTGTCGGCGGCTTGGGCTTCATCGGCTATCTGGCCATGGTGTCGCACACCATGTACACCGGCTGGGGAGCAACCTCAGCCAACATCATGGTCGGTATCCTCTCCGCCATTGTCGACAACATCCCGGTCATGTTCGCGGTGCTGACCATGAACCCGGAGATGAGCCAGGGCCAGTGGCTCTTGGTAACACTCACCGCCGGTGTCGGCGGCAGCATGCTCTCCATCGGCTCCGCCGCCGGGGTGGCCCTGATGGGCCAGGCCCGCGGCATGTATACCTTTTTCGGCCATCTCAAGTGGACCCCGGTCATTGCCCTCGGCTATGCGGCCAGTATCTGGGTCCATTTTTTGATCAATAAAAGCTTGTTCTGAAAGAAAAATATCTCAAACGGAACATGAGTCAGCAGTTTTACGGTTTCCAGCCCTGAGCGGCTGGGCAGATCCTCTCTCCCACGAGGACCTCTCCCACGAGGAAGAAAGGGGTTGCCGGACGTACCGGCAACCCCTTTCGTTTTGAGAACACATCAATCCTGTTTTTTTTCAGTCCGCGGGATGCAACCCGCGGCTGCCGAAGATGGCGGTGCCGATCCGCACCAGGGTGGCGCCCTCCTCGATGGCCACCTCATAGTCACCGGACATGCCCATGGACAGCTCATGGGGCCGATCTTTGGTGAAATAGCCCCGGGCGGCAAATGCGTCGCCCAGTTCCCGTAATCGGCGGAACCAGGGCCGCGCCTCTTCCGGATCCTCGGCAAAGGGCGGCATGGTCATCAGGCCGGCGACGGCGAGATAGGGCAGCTCCCGCATGGCGGCGAGCAGTGCCTCCGCCTTATCGATTGATACCCCCTCCTTTTGCGTCTCACCACTCACATTGATCTGGACGAGCACCGGCAGGATCCGGCCGGCCAGCCCGGCATGTCGGTCAAGCTCCGTCGCCAGTTTGAGACGGTCCACCGTGTGGACCATGGCGAAATGGCGGGCCGCGTCTTTGGCCTTGTTGCTCTGCAAATGACCGATGAAATGCCACTCGGCCCCTGTCCCCACTGCCGCGATCTTCTCCCTGGCCTCCTGCATGTAGTTTTCGCCGAAAAGGGACTGGCCGGCGGCCAGGGCGGCGCGAAGCAGGGGAGGGGCAACCTTCTTGCTCACCGCAATGAGCCGGATGCGCTCCGGGTCGCGGCCGGCGCAGCGGGCTGCTTTGATGATTTTTTCTCTGATTTCAGTGAGATTTCCGGCAATCGTCTCCATCGACGCATCTCTCCAGGGTCGGTTACGGGGTGATGGCAAAGAGCCGGCGGGCATTGGTCGTGGTCGCCCGCGCCACCTCATCGAGGCTGACGTCCTTCAACTCGGCGATCTTGGCGGCGGTAAAGAGGGTGAAAAGCGGCTCGTTGGGCTTGCCCCGATAAGGAACCGGGGCGAGAAAGGGGGCGTCGGTCTCCACCAGCATCGAGGCAAGCGGGGTGGCGCGGACCGCTTCTTGCAAAGTTTCGGCCTTGTTGAAGGTCACCACCCCCGGAAAGGAGATGGAAAAGCCGAGGTCGATGAAGCGGCGGGCGGTGTCGGCGTCGCCGGAAAAGCAGTGGATGACCCCGGCCCGGGGCAATGACGGCCCCTGCTTCAACAGCAGGAAAATTTCCTCGTGCGCCTCGCGGTTGTGGATGATGACCGGCAGGTCGAGATCGGCGGCAAGCCGGAGCTGACGAGTAAAGGCGCGGCACTGGACGGCAAGAGGGGCGTAGTTCTTTACCGTGTCGATGCCGATTTCCCCATAGGCGATGACGCGGCGGTGCAGGGCCAGCTTCCGCAGCTCTTTTTCCGTCTCATTGGTGAGGTCGCCGGCATGATGGGGATGGATGCCGACCGCGGCGTAGACCGGGTCGAAGAGATGGGCGAGCTCCACCGCCCGCCGCGAACTGGCCAGGTCGATGCCGATGGTGATCATCGCCTCGATGCCGGCGGCTGCGGCGCGACGGACGATGTCGCCGACCTCGCTGTTTTCCTCCATCATGTCGAGGTGACAGTGGGTATCGATCAGGGTGGCCCCCGGCGCCAGCACAGGCAGGGGGATATGTTTTTTCTTGCTGGACACGGCGTTGGTGTTTACTGTAATGGTTTTACGAAAGAGCAGGGAATAACCCGGTGACGGTGTTTCTTCCATCTAACAAATTATTGAAATTCCTGCAACAAAGGGGTAATGATAAAAACGGCACTGACCCCGGCCAAAGGAGGCATTCTACCATGAACGACGCCGTCCTGCACGCCATCCGCACGCGCAGAAGCATTCGGGAGTTCACCGCAGAACCGGTTGCCGCGGATGATCTCCGCGAGATCATCCGGGCCGGCATCTGGGCGCCGTCAGGACTCAACAACCAGCCGTGGCGTTTTGTCGTCGTCACGACAGACGAGTTGCGACGGCAACTGGCCGAAACCACCCATTACCGGCATATCGTCCTCGCCGCCCAGGCCCTGATCGCCGTTTACCTCGACCAGGAGGCGATGTACGACGAGGTCAAGGATCATCAGGCGGCCGGGGCCTGTATCCAGAACATGCTGCTCGCCGCCGAGGCCCTTGATCTGGGCGCGGTCTGGCTCGGCCAGATTCTCAAAAACAAGGTGCGGGTCAACGAGATCCTCGGGCTTGCGGCGCGTTTCGATCTGATGGCCGTCATCGCCCTCGGCCATCCGGCGCACCGTAATCAGCAATCGACCCGCAAGGAAATTGACGAATTCATTCTCAAGACACTCTGATGGAGGTGACCATGTCTGACTCGAAAAAAAAATCAACCAAAAGATCCCTGTATTCGCTGATCGGCGCGACCTGCTGCCTGCTCTCCTTTTCGCTGCTGCCCGGCTGCACCCAGTTCCAGGGCCAGGGCAGCGGTCCGCAACCGCTCACCGCGGCCAGCCCCTTCTACCCCAAAGATTTCCGTGAGATCCTCATCCCGGACGGCCTGGAGATGAACCGGGAAAACACCATGTTCGTCAAAACCGAATCCTTCAACGGCGGCATTTTAAGCTTTGACGGCCGCATCGAGGTCAACTCCCTGACCGAGTTCTTCGAGAAATCGATGCCCCAGAACGGCTGGAAACTGGGCGGCTCGGTGAAATCGAAAAACGTGCTGCTCATCTTCACCAAACCGTCGAAAACCTGCATGATCACCATCGGTGAAAACGGCTTGACCTACAAGACCCAGGTGTCGGTCTACATCGCCGAGGAATTGCAGGGCGGCCAGTCCGCTTCCCCCTCCGGTTCCGGTGGTTATCCTCCTGCACCCGCCTACGGCGAACCGTTGCTGAATTAAGCCGTCCGGCTGCTTTCGATCAGGCGCCTCTTGCCGGCCGGCAAGAGGCGCGTTGCCATTTTTGTCGGAATCGCCAAAAGCCACGATTCCGATGGGCCGTGTTTTGTAACTCGTTGTTTCATTTTCCCGCCTGCCATTGTTTGTGCGGGTTTTACGAGACTACCATCTTTCGCCGCTGCGGCGACAGACACGACATTTCCGAGGTGCCATGTCCGACATTCTGGAAAACACGACTATTCTGTGCGGGGTCAGCGGCTCCATTGCCGCCTACAAGGTCTGCGACTGGGTGCGGGATCTGAAGAAGAGTGGAGCCGATGTCCAGGTCGTCATGACAAAGGCCGCCGCCAAGTTCGTCTCGCCGCTTACCTTTGCCGCCCTCTCCGGCAACAGGGTGCATGGCCACATGTTTGCCCTGGAGGATCAGGAGAAGATTCCCCACATCAGCCTGGCCCGCAGCGCCGATCTCATCCTCGTCGCCCCGGCCACGGCCCAGACCATCGCCCGCCTGGCCTCCGGCCTGGCCGACGATCTCCTCTCCGCCGTTGTCCTGGCCAGTTCGGCCAGGGTGGTGGTCTGCCCGGCGATGAACAGCGGCATGTACCTCCATGCCGCCACCCAGGACAATATCCGGCGGATCAGGGGTTTCGGCTACCAGGTACTGGAGCCGGACAGCGGCCTGATGGCCTGCGGCGAGGAAGGACCGGGGCGGCTGCCCGAATGGGCGCAGGTCAAGGATGTCGTCCTTCAGGCCCTCTCCCCCCGGGATCTGGCCGGCAAGACCGTGCTGGTCACCGCCGGGCCGACGGAAGAACCCCTTGATCCGGTCCGTTTCATCGGCAACCGTTCCTCCGGCAAGATGGGGTACGCCATGGCCGCCGCGGCCCGCCAGCGCGGGGCGCAGGTCATTCTCGTCTCCGGTCCCACCAACCTGGCCGCCCCGGCCGGGGTCGAATGCATCCGGGTGCGGACCGCGGAGGAGATGTACGGCGAGGTGCTCGGCCGTTTTGACGCCGCCGATATCATTGTCAAGGCGGCGGCGGTTTCCGATTTCCGGCCCGCCACCGTCTCGCCGACCAAGATCAAGAAGGCGGCCGCCGGTCTCGACCTCATGCTGACGCCAAACCGCGACATCCTCAAAAAGCTCGGCGAGATCAAGGACCAGCGGCCCCGGCCGCCGCTGCTCATCGGCTTTGCCGCCGAAAGCGACAACCTGCTGGAGCATGGCCGCGCCAAGCTGCGGGCCAAGAATCTCGATTATATCGTCGTCAACGACATCACCGCCGCGGACAGCGGCTTTGCCGTGGACACCAACCGGGTGACCCTCATCGACCGCCGGGGCGGCATGCGGGAATTTCCCTTGCTGAGCAAAGAGGAAACGGCCCGGATGATCTGGGATGCGGTGCTGCGGGGGGATGAAAAATCAGAAGACGGCAGCCGGGAGTCATCAGCGTAACGGCATGGTCTTGCAGGCGACTTCCTGGTTTCCCATGGCCTGCGGTGGGCCAGCTGTGATGGCTTCGGAAAACTGCAAAGCAACCACGGAGACCACGGAGATAACTCATTGTCATTCGAGGTTCTTGCAAAATGAACTTTGAATATCTCTTCCGTCATTGCGGCGAAAGCCGGTATCCAGTAAACATCATGGATTCCGGGTCGCGCTTCGCTTGCCAGGAATGACGAAATCACAATTCCTGTCATTTTGAAAGAAGCTCATTCAAGAAAAGTCTCTGTGTCCTCTGTGCTCTCAGTGGTAAAAAAATGCCCGGCCAGCCTACCGCACCAGAAAGGTGAGGATCGCCGCGCCGATGAGGAGCAGGAGCGGGCCGTTGGTGAAGTAGATGAAATAGATGAGGGGATAACGCTCGCCCATGATCTCCCTGAGCTGTTTGCGGTTGATCAGCCCCGGTACCCAGAAGATGAGGGAGACGATCGTCCCCAGCACGACAAAAAATATCCCGATAATTTTGACGATCATTGGCTTTCTTCCTGTTGACCTGGTTGCGGATTGGCGGCCGGATTGTCATCGAGGCCGCCGTCTTTCTCCGGAGCCGGGTAATCGGGCAGCAGCTCGAAGGGCAGGGTCAGGGTGTCGAAGAGAAAATCCACCGCCGCCTTGCCAAGCGCCGAAGGCGACAGCACGGTGATCTCCGCCTCCTTGAGGTTGCCGGTAACCCGCACCGGATAGGTGAGGATATGTCGTTTTTTGCCGCCGATGATCCGGCCGATCAGGGGGACAATGTTGATGAGCTTGTCGATTGACTTGAACGGCACGATGTAAACGGTCAGATCGGTATCAAGAGAGTGGAGGTTGATGGCGCCCTGGGCCATGATATCCATGCCTTCCCCTTCCATCACCGCCCGGTCGAGGAGAAGCCGGTTGTCGGCGACATGGCCGTCGATTGCCAGCAGCTTGTAGTTGAAACCGGTGGAAAAGAGACCCTGGTAGAGATCGGTGAAGTTGACCAGGGTGAATATCTTGGAAAGCAGGGTCATTCGTTTCAGCACGCCCCCTGCCGCGGTCAGGTGAAAGGATCCGGCGGTCAGGGTGCCGTTTTCATCGGTCAGTTCGGCGGTGACCTGAAAGGGGCCGGTGATGATTTCATGCTCCACCCCGGCACAGGCGATAACCTCCTCCAGCAGGGGCTGGCCCCCGGCCGGGTTTTTCAGAAAAAACTTCTTGCTGCTCCGTTCCCTCCCCCACTGCAGAGAGCCGTCGATCTCCAGGCCGCAGAAATTCGCCTCTTCGAGTTGAAGGGTGACCGCGTCCGATCCGGAAAAATCAAAGGTGCCGGCCAGCGGCGTCAACCGGTATCTCCGGCCTTTTTTCTCCTTGACCGTTTCGGTGAAAAGAAATTCGTCCGCGCACAGGGCAATGGTGCCGGTCAGTTTGCGGGAGGCCGATTCACCCGCGGCTCCGACTGCTTGCTCCTGCTTCTTTTTTTTCAGGGTAACGGACAGGTCGTCGATGAAGCGGGAGATGGTCTCCTGGGAGAGGCTGACCGCGTTCAGGGCGAGATCGGTGCTGATCTCGTCCGGTCCGATCCGGACGGCTCCCTGCACATTTGCCCTTTCCTCTTCAAAGAGCACCTCCATGTCATGGAGGGTCAGTTGCTCGCCGCTGCCCTCAAGGGAGAGCCGGCTGATCTGCAGCTGCCGGAGCTGATCGCCCCACAGCCAGGCCAGGTTGCGGGCCTCGACCCGGCCTTCCAGGCTGAAGCCCTGTTCCTCCGCCCTGGGCAATTGCATCCGGAAAAAGCCTTCCAGGTGGCCGTCAAGCAGAAAAGGGCTGCTGAAGATGGCGGCGACGGTCTGTTTGTCCAGCGTGCCCTGGAAGCTGATCAGGGGCACCTGGTCACGACCGTCGCCGCTGATGGTGATGCGCCCGTCCTCCGGATACCTGAAAAAATGGAGACTGGTGGACTGATGGCGACCGGCATGGAAGGCGATGTCCAGCACCGCCTCCACCGGCTTGCCGTCCAGGGTGGTGTTGCCCACCCCGCCGGCAACGGTCAGCTCGTCATCGCTGAGGCGAACCTTCATCTTTTTCAGCTCGCAGGGGGTTTTCGGGAAAAACGGTTCCGGAATGCGCCCGAATTGCTCCAGCCAGGCGCCGGCCTCGGTCGACAGAATGCCGGACAGTTCCAGCCAGCCTTGCCACTGGTGGAGAAGACGATGATTAAGACCGGCGGCAAAGGTGAACTCGCCGGCCAGCATGGTCATGGTTCCCGCGGAAAAGGCAACCGTGTTTTCATCGAGGGTGACGGCCGCCTCCGCAATGACCAGCTCCTCCGGCAGACCGGCGGCGGTAATCGTCATTTCCCGCACCGCCCCGGCCAGTTGATAGCGCCATGTCGACGGGGTGAGCAGTGAGCCGGACGCCGTCCCGCTCTCTATGCTGATGGCGCCGGCAATGGCGGACAGGCCGCGGAGCAGGTCATCGGCAATGACCGGATAGGCGGCCAGTTGCCGGTGCAGGGTTTCGGCGTCGAGTTCCGCGCCCAGCTCTTTGACGGCAAAAGGAATGAGCGGATCATCCCAGGAAAGGGTGCCGGAGCAGCTGTCGATCCGGTGCGCTCCGGTTTTACCCGCCACCTGGTGCCATTCGATCTTTGTGTCGGTGATATGAAGCATGCCGCCGGCAAAGCGAACCGGATCGTCGAGGCGTTCGTAAACCACCTCGGCGCCGGTCAGGTCCGGGATGCGGACATCGACGGTAAAATCGCGCAGATCGTCGCCAATGGTGAGATGGCCCAGGCGACGGCCGCTGGCGGAGAATTTCAGCACCTCCTTTCTGAACAGGTCATGGTGGATGAGGTGGTGAAGGGTGGCCGGCAATTCGGCGAGGTCGGCGTCGATGTCGAGGTCGAGGCGGAAGAGATGGTTGTCGTCGGCCAGACCGAGGGCAAAGGAACCGTTTGAACCGTAATGGTTGCCGAGTCGGCTGGTCAGGCCGGATCCGGAAATAACCCCCTTGTCGATGAGGATGGGGCCGGAGGACTGGCTGAGATCGAGATCAACCTCAGGAACATGGATGTCGGCCCGCTCGACATCCACGGCAATGGTCATGGCCGAGATGTCGGCAAAGGCGGCCAGCGGCGCGGCAAAACGGTAGTGTGCCGATTTCGCGCCGCCGCCCCGGACGATGTCGCAGACCAGGGCGGTGGTCTCGTTGTCGCCGAGCAGGGCGAGCAACCGCTGCCGGATATCGGTGAGATCGATGGCGCCGCTGGCCAGGTCGAGCCGGTACTCCGGAGCTGGTGCGCCGGTCGGCTGGCTGCGGCTGACCGAGCCGGAAAAGGAGAGGTCCGGTTCGCGCAGGTGCAGCTCATAGATGCGGGCGGCGAGGTCGGCGCCGTTTTTTTCCAGCAGGAGACTGGCCTTGTCGAAATCAAAGGTGACCGCTTCATCGAGCCGTTGCAGGGCAAAGGAAGGGATGCCGCCGGCAAAGAGGAGCTGGCCGCTCTCGCTGCCCTGGCCGCGGATATCGCAGGTAAAATCGACCTGGGACGGCAGCGGCCGGAAAAGCGGTCCCTCGGTTGCGACAAGCTGCTTGAGGTCAAACCCCTTGCTCTCCAGAGTGCCGGCATAGGCGAGGGTGTCGAGATCGAGGGTGCCGGAGAGTGAAACGGCAGCGGCAAAGCTGCTGCGAGCAGTTAAGGAAAAGGTCAGGTGACCGGCCTGGCGGCGGACAGTGCAGTTGATCGCCGACAAGGATACGGGTCTGATCGGGAAAGGTCCGCTGGGGGAGGGGGAAAGCTGGAGGGCACCGTTCGTTACCCTGATCTCCGGCAGCGAGGTGAGGAGCGGCAGGCCCTGGTGGGTGTCGGAGAGAGAGGTGGTGATCGTTGCCTCCGGGGAGAGCAGCGAGATGCCGCCCACCGCGACTTTGCCGGCCAGCAGGGCGCGCCAGGACGGATAGATGCGGCTCTTGGGCAGGCGCAGACTATACTCCTGGTGAACGATGCGCGTGTTCAGCAGGGTGAGATGCGGCAGCGGTCCCCAGCGCCAGCGGATGCGCTCCACCGCGATCTCAGCGTCCAGTGCCTTTTCCGCCTCCTGCACCAACCGCGTCTCGATGTCCTCCACCTTGACAAGGCGCGGGGCGGCAACCGCGAACAGACCGAGCAGCAGGGCCAGGCAGAGGAGAACGAGATATCGCGGACGCATCGGCAATGGTTATTCGATACTGCGCAGCATGTCGTCGATGAGGGCAAGCCCGCCCTGCCAGAAATCGGGATCGTCGAGATCAACGCCGAAGGGTTTGACCAGTTCGTAGAGGGAGAGGCTGCCGCCCTCGGCCAGCAGATGAAGGTAGCGGGGAACGAAATTCTCCTTATCCAGCTGATACAGCCGATACAGGGCGAGCACCAGCAGTTCGCCGAAGGCGTAGGAGTAGACGTAGCCGGGCGAGTGGAGAAAATGGGGGATATAGGACCACCAGATGCGATAGTTGTCGGTCAGGCTGACAGAGTCGCCGAACATCTCCTGCTGGGTGGCAAACCACAGTTCGGCCAGTTGGGCATCGGCGAGTTCGCCTTTTTCCCGGCGGGCGGTGTGGACCAGATGTTCGAAGCGGTTCATCGACACCTGGCGGAAGACGGTGGCAAAGATCGATTCGAGCTTCTGGCAGACAAAGGCCTTGCGCTCCCGGGCCTCGGTGAGGGCGGCCAATTGGTCATGAAAGATAAGCAGCTCGGCAAAGACCGAGGCGGTCTCGGCCAGCACCAGCGGGGTGTTGCTGTTGTAATAGCCCGTCCTGGCGGCCAGGTACTGGTGGACGCCATGGCCGAGTTCGTGGGCCACGGTGGAGACGTCGCGGATGTTGCCGGTATAGTTGACCATGACATAGGGATGCACCTCCGGCACACAGGGGTGGGCAAAGGCGCCGCCGCGCTTGCCCTCGCCGACGGGGGCGTGGATCCAGTTCCGGTCAAAGAAGAAGGAGGCGATCTCCGCCATCTTCGGGGAAAAGGCGCGCAGGCCGCCGAGCACCATTTCCCGGCACTGCGGCCAACCGACGGTGGCGCCGGGCAGATGGGGCAGGGGGGCGTAGCGGTCGTAATCGCAGAGTTCGTCAAGGCCGAGCAGCTCTTTTTTGAGCCGGTAATAGCGCTGGACGATGTCATAGCGCGAGGTCACCGCCCCGGTCAGGGCCTCCACCGTCCTCTCCTCCAGCTCGTTGGCGAGATTCATCGAGCTGATCCAGGCCGGGTAGCTGCGGAGCCGGTCGCTGATCATCTTGTCGGCGAGCAGGGTATTGAAGATATGGGTGAGGATGTGGAGCTGGCCGGCCAGTCCCTCGGTCAGTTCAGCGGCCGCCCGGCGGCGTACCTCCCGCTCCGGGCTGTAGAGGTCGGCAAGCACCTCTTCCTCGGTCCGTTTGTTCGGGCCGAACTGGATATGACCCAGCACCTTCTCAAAGAGGTTGGTCCAGCTGCTCCGTCCCACCGGCGCGATCTCGATGAGCAGGGTCTCCTCCTCCCGACTCAGCATGTGGGGGGCGTAACGGCGGATGGTGGCGAGGTAGTGGTGGTAGTGGGCGGTTTCCGGGGAATCGAGAAAGAGCCGGGCACTCTCCTCCGCCATCTTCGACCATTCCAGCTCGAAAAAGACCGTCTCCCGGGCGACGCGGCTCGCCGCCTCTTTGATCCGCTGAAGAAAGGCGCCGGCCTCGGCGTTTTTGATCTGGGTGGTGAAGTTCAAAAAGGCGAAGGTGGAGATTCTGCCCATAAAGCTGTCGATCCGCTCCAGCCGCCGCACCAGCCGGGCGAAAACGGCCGGTTCCAGCTCGGCCAGCCGGCCGGCGAAGGATTCGCGGACCAGGGCCGCCTCCTCCTCACAGAAGGCAAGGTCATCGGCAATGGCCGGATCGTCGACGGACTGGTAGAGGTCGGTGAGGTTCCAGAGGACACCGGTTGTTTCGAGCTGTTCGTTTATCTGTTCAGACATGGGGGAAGTCCCTTATTCTTTTTTTCAAATGAGCAGTTTTTTTTCTCTTTGTTTCGTATTTTTAGCCCACATTACCGGAAACAGCGGGAGAGGCAACGATTTTTTTTGCCTGCCGGAAATGATTTTCAACTCTATGTCGCTCTTGCAAAAACCCGCAAACCATGGCGGGCGGGAAAGTGAAAACAACGAGTTAGAATGCACCGTCCGTCGGAATCGTGGCTTTTGGCGATTCCGACAAATAAGGTTGCAGCCGAGTACAAAGCGGGCTATACAAAGAAGCCGTTCATAATAAAAACGGATTACCCTGCACGGACCCGGTTTCGTTCGGGCCGTGGTTTTCTCCGGACGGTGTCCCGGCGCGGTTCTTTATTCGTAACCGTTCAAACCCTTTAGTGAAATTCCTCCATGTCATCAGCAACAACGGTTTCCTACGACGAATCGAAGATCAAGACCTTAAGTTCGCTCGAACACATCCGTCTCCGTCCCGGCATGTACATCGGCCGCCTCGGCAACGGCTCCCACCCGGACGACGGCATCTACATCCTCCTGAAAGAGGTGATCGACAACGCGGTGGACGAGTTCATCATGGGCGCCGGCAAAAAGGTGGAGATTGCCGTTGATGGGCAGGGCCGGGTCAGGGTGCGTGACTATGGCCGCGGCATCCCCTTGGGCAAGCTGGTGGAGTGCGTGTCGGTGATCAATACCGGCGCCAAGTACAACACCGACGTCTTCCAGTTCTCGGTCGGTCTGAACGGGGTGGGCACCAAGGCGGTCAACGCCCTGTCGCGGGATTTTACCGTCACTTCCTTCCGTGACGGCCGTTTTGCCCGAGCCCGCTTTGCCGAAGGAGTCCTCCGGGATCAGGAGGAGGGGGAGAGTGGTGAGAAAAACGGCACCCTGGTCGAGTTTCTGCCCAACCCCGATCATTTCGAGGATTTTACCTTCAATCTCGATTTCGTTCGCAAACGGCTCTGGCGCTATGCCTTTCTCAACGCCGGACTCAAGCTCTATCTCGACCGCGAGTGTTTCTACTCGGCCAACGGTCTGCTCGACCTGCTGGCCGGCGAGCTCGACGACGAGGGCAAGCTCTACGAACCCCTCCACTACAAGGATGACACCCTGGAGTTCGCCTTCTGCCACACCGACGGCTATGGCGAGAACTACTTCTCCTTTGTCAACGGCACCTACACCAACGAGGGCGGCACCCATCTCTCCGCCTTTCGCGAGGGGATCCTTAAGGGGGTCAACGAGTTTACCGGCAAGAAGTATTCGGGCGAGGACGTCCGGGAGGGAATCGTCGGCACGGTGGCGGTCAAGATCAAGGATCCGCTCTTCGAGTCGCAGACCAAGAACAAGCTCGGCAACTCGGAGATCCGCGGCCCCATCGTCAACCGGGTCAAGGAGGTGGTCTGCGACTGGCTCTATAAGGACAAGGAGGTGGCCGAGGTTCTGACCGGCAAGATCCAGCAGAACGAGAAGGTGCGCAAGGAGCTGCAGAACGTGCGCAAGGAGGCCAAGGCCAAGGCCAAGAAAGTCGCCATCCGGGTGCCCCAGCTTAAAGACTGCAAGTACCACCCGAGCAAGGAGCATCCCTCGCCGGAGGGCCGGGAGAACATGGTCTTCATCACCGAGGGTCAGTCCGCCTCCGGCTCCATCGTCAGCGCCCGCGACCCGATGACCCAGGCGGTCTTCTCCCTCAAGGGCAAGCCGATGAACGTCTTCGGGCAGTCCATGGCCCTGCTCTATAAAAATGAGGAGATGTACAACATGATGCGGGCCTTGAACATCGAGGAATCGGTGGGCGGCCTCCGTTACGACAAGGTCATCCTCGCCACCGACGCCGATGTCGACGGTCTGCACATCCGTAACCTGCTGCTGACCTTCTTTCTCACCTTTTTCGAAAACCTGGTCAAGCGCGGCCATGTCTACATCCTGGAGACGCCGCTTTTCCGGGTGCGCAACAAGAAGGAGACCCGTTACTGCTATTCGGAAAAGGAGAAGGCGGCGGCGGAAAAGGCGCTGGCCGGCCGGGGCAAAAGCGAGAGCCGGGTGGAGATCACCCGCTTCAAGGGGCTCGGCGAAATCTCGCCCTCCGAGTTCAAGCAGTTCATCGGCCCCGGCATGCGCCTGCAACAGGTCAGCATCGACCGCCTTTCCGACGTGCCGCTGCTGCTCTCCTTCTATATGGGCAAGAACACTCCGGAACGCAAGGAGTACATCATGAACTACCTTGTCTGATTCCCACATCCCCACTTCGTGAAACCCGATGGACACCCAGACTGATTACGGTTCCCTGCACAAGCTGTTTGACGAAAACTTCCTCGATTACACCTCCTATGTCATCAAGGAACGGGCCATTCCGGATGTGACCGACGGACTCAAGCCGGTCCAGCGTCGCATCATGCAGACCCTGTTCGCCATGGATGACGGCCGCTTCAGCAAGGTCGCCAACGTGGTGGGGGAGACGATGAAGCTGCATCCCCACGGCGACCAGTCCATCTTCGGGGCGCTGGTCAACCTGGCCAACAAGGGCTATCTCATCGAACGGCAGGGGAACTTCGGCAACATCTATACCGGCGACGGCCCGTCGGCGGCCCGCTACATCGAATGCCGCCTCACGCCGCTGGCCCGCGAGACCCTCTTCAACAAGGATCTCACCGAATACGTCGATTCCTACGACGGCCGCAACAAGGAGCCGGTGGTGCTGCCCGCCAAGCTGCCGCTGCTGCTCATGCAAGGGGCGGACGGCATCGCCGTCGGCATGGCCACCAAGATCCTGCCGCACAACTTCTGTGAACTATTGGCGGCGCAGAAGAAGATTCTCAAGAATGAGCCCTTCCAGGTCTTTCCCGACTTTCCCCAGGGCGGCCAGATGGATGTCAGCGGTTACGAGGACGGCAACGGCCGCATCCGCTGCCGGGCGAAAATCGTTGAAAAGAACGACAAAACCATTGTTATCAAGGAGATTCCGTACGGCACCACCACCGGTTCGCTGATGGACAGCATCGAGAAGGCGGCCAAGTCGGGTAAGATCAAGATCATCTCCATCAACGACTACACCGCCGAGGAGGTGGAGGTGGAGATCAAACTGGCCCGCGGTCTCTATGCCCAGGATACCATCCGGGCCCTCTACGCCTTCACCGACTGCGAGGTGTCGATCAGCCCCAACCTCACCGCCATCCGCGACAACCGGCCGGTCACCCTGTCGGTTGCCGACCTGCTCCGTTTCAACACGGCAAAGCTGAAAAACGATTTGGAACGCCAGCTCGTCATTGACCTCGACCGGCTGCGGGAGAAGCTGCATGCCCATCTGCTGGAGCAGATCTTCATCGAGGAGCGGCTCTACAAAGAGATCGAGGAGTGCGAGAGCTACCCGCTGGTGGTGGAGACGGTGGAGCGGTCGCTTCTCCCGTTCCGGGAGCGGCTGGTGCGCGACGTCAGCCGGGAGGACATCGAGCGGCTGCTTGAGATCCGCATCCGCCGCATCTCCCGCTACGACATCGACAAGAAACGGCGCGACATCAAGGAAACGGAGAACGCCATCCGCCAGGTGGAAAAAGACCTGAAGGACATGGTGGCCTACAGCCTCCGCTATCTCGACAAGCTGCTCGCCACCTACGGTCCTCTGTACCCCCGCCGCACCGAGATCGCCACCTTCAGCGAGGTGGAGGCGCGCAAGGTCGCCCTCTGCAACCTGACGGTCGGCTACCATCAGGAGAGCGGTTTTCTCGGCCATCAGATCAAAACCGACTGCGACCGCGCCTTTGCCTGCTCGGAATACGACAAGATCCTGCTTATCTTTGCCGACGGCACCTACAAGGTCATCAACGTGGCGGACAAGGTCTTTGTCGGCTCCGGGCTCGCCTGGTGCGGGCCGGTGGATGAGAAGCTCGTCTTCAATGTCGTCTATCGCGACGCCGACGAGGGCCTGAGTTACATCAAACGCTTCCGCTGTCCCAAGTTCATCCTGGAGAAGGAGTATCACCTGTTCGGCGGCAACAAAAAATCAACGGTTCAGTTTCTCTCGCTGGGCGAGGGCGGCCGCTTGCGGATTCACTACAAGCCGTCGCGCCGGGCGAAAAAGAACTTCGAGGATGTCGCCTTTGACGAGATCCTGATCAAGAACGCCGCGGCCAAGGGCAAGCGGGTCTCGACCCGGCCGGTCCGCAAAATCGTCGAGCTGGCGGAAAAGGCGGACGCGGTGGAGGGTGGGGAGCCCAAGCTCCCCACCCTGTTCGGGGAAGACAAGAAATAACAGGGCCTGGCGCTACTGTATTTTCATCCCTTCGATCTTCGGGGCAGGCAACCCTGCCTCGGACACCCTGGTCATCACCACGTCGTCCTTTGGCACGTCCTGGTACATGCCGACCGTGGTGGTGGGCACGGCAACGATCTTATCGACCACCTCCATGCCCTCGATCACCCGGCCGAAGACGGCGTAGCCGAAGCCGGCCATGGTCTTGCCCCGGTGGTCGAGGCTCTTGTTGTCCGCCACGTTGATGAAGAACTGGCTGGTGGCGCTGTAGATGTCCTGGGTGCGGGCCATGGAGAGGGTGCCGCGGCTGTTTTTCAGGCCGTTGTCCGCCTCGTTGATGATCGGCGCCCGGGTGGCGCGCCGTTTGAGGCCCGGCTCAAAGCCGCCGCCCTGGACGACAAAGCCGGGGATGACCCGGTGAAAAACGAGACCGTTGTAAAAACCGTCGGCCACATACTGGCGGAAGTTGGCGCAGGTGGCCGGCGCCTTGTCGTCGAACAGCTCGATGGTGATGGTGCCCATCGTCGTTTCCATGATAATGTTGCCTTTTTGGGCGGGCGGCTCAGCGCCCGAGGCGGACAGGGGCAGGGCAAAAAGCAGCAGCAAAACAAGCAGACGGCGGATCATCGGTATTCCCTCCAGATTTTTTTTCCTCATCGACCGCGACCAGCGGTCAGCCATTGTAACTCTCTACTCTGTTTCATTCTTTTTGACAACTTCGAGATTGCCGGTCAACAGGCATCGGGAAAAACAATTTGATTTTTGTCAGCTCCGCATTTATATTTCTGCAAATTTTACGCCAGAGGGCACATGAAACTTCAGCAAAAACATATTGTTTCCGATGGGTTACTGAGCCCGGCCATGGTCAGCCGCATCTCCAGGGGCGCCGCGCCGGTGGTCGGTGATCAGACCCGTCTTGAAGCAAAAAACAGTTTGGCAAGCACCATCATCAGGGCCAGTTCCATTATCGCCGGTTGCGCCCTCCTCTCCCTTATCGCCCTTTTGCTTTTCCGTTTAACCTCTGCCGACAGCATCGAAAAACCGGTACCGTCCATTGCGCCGGCCGCGGAGGTGACGGGTTTCAAGGTCGATTCCGCCGACGAACTGCTGGCGACACTGCAGGGCAGTAACCTGTGGGAGATCGACAAAGAGGTGCCGGCGGTGGTCTTTGCCAATCTGCCCGCCGATCTCGAACAGCTTGACGTGCCGACCAAGAAAAAGGCATTTCTCAATACCCTGCTGCCCATCGGCCTGATTGCCGTGGCCGAGGTTGCCCAGGAAAAAAAGATGCTGACGGAGATTCTCGCCAAACTGGAACACAACGGCGATACCCTTCTTTTTGACGAGGAAACGGTCTGGCCGCAGGGAGTAACGGACGAAGAGATCGACATTCTTGAGCATCTCTGCCGAAAATACCGCACCACCTCAAAACAGATGCTGGTGAACCGGGTCGATGTCGTCCCGGTCAGTCTGATTCTCGCCCAGGGGGCGCTCGAATCATCCTGGGGCGGTTCCCGTTTCTGCCGGGAAGGCAACAATCTCTTCGGCGTCTGGACCTGGGGGGAAGAGGGGATGTTGCCTCGGGAGCGGGAAGAGGGGGAGTCACACAAGGTGGCGATCTACGAATCCCTCCTCGAATCCGTCCGCGCCTATCTCCTCATGCTCAACCGGTTGCCCGCCTATGCCGATTTCCGCGACCTGCGGAAGACCGGCTCAGTCAGTTCGCTTGATCTGGCCGACGGACTGCTTTACTATTCCGAGCGTCGTGATTCCTATGTCGATGACCTGAAAAAGCTCATTGTCGCCAACGGCCTCCAGAAATTCGACGGCATGGAACTGTCCGCTGACTTCCAGCCCGCGCTTCCACCCGAGACCATCAAACTGGTCCTCCTCGATGCGGCAAAAAATGCAAGCCTGTAAAAAATGCGTCAAGGCAATGGGTTGGCGCCCATTGCTTGCACTTGTTCTTATTTTTTCTTTCCTTCCGGACGTTCTTTATGCCGGGCAACAGGGGCCGGGGGTGACGGTGCTGATCTATCACCGTTTCGGCGAAGAAAAGTATCCCAGCACCAATGTCAGTGAGGAGGGTTTCCGCGAGCAGCTCGCCTACCTGATGATGAACAACTATCAGGTCCTGCCCCTGGCCGAGCTGGTTGATTCCCTCAGGAACCACACCCCGCTGCCGGACAAGGCGGTGGTCATCACCATTGACGACGGCTACCGCAGCACCTACGAAAAGGCCTGGCCGATTCTCAAGTCCTTCGGTTACCCCTTCACCGTCTTTCTCTATGTCCAGGGGGTCGAGGAGAAATACAAGGATTTCATGAGCTGGGAGCAGATCCGCGAGATGAAGGCGGCCGGCGTCGATTTTCAGGATCATTCCTACTCCCATCACCGGCTCATCGACCGGCCGCCGGGGCTCGACGCCGCCGGGCACCGGGCCTGGATCAGGGCCGATCTGCAAAAGGGCCACGACATCATGGCCGAACGGCTGGGGGAAAAGGGGCGCTTTTTTTCTTTGCCCTATGGCCTGTATGATGAGACGGTGCTGGCCGAGGCGCGCTCCCTGGGCTATGAGGCGATTTTTACCCAGGACCCGGGCTCGATCAGCCCGGCGACCGATGTCATGCTCATCCCCCGTGAGCCGATTCTCGGCAATGACTGGTCAACCATCGCCCATTTCGAGGAGGTGCTGGAGCGGGTGGATATGCCGGTGACGGTGATGGAGCCGCCACCGGCCGCCGGCCAGGATAAGGTGATCGGAACATTTGCGGCGACCCTGCTCGACCCGCAGCGCTACCAGCCGGAGACCCTGGGGATTTACGTCACCGGCCTGGGCTGGCGCAAGGCGCGGCTCGACGGCAACCGCGTCTTTATCGACAACAACCGGCCCCTGCCGCAACGGGTCTCGCGGATCACCGTCAGTGGTCGGGAAAAGGAGAGCGGTCGGCTTGCCTTTCGCACCTGGATGGTGGTCCGGTAAGGTGGGCACGGGTGTATCGTGCCCACGCGGTGAGCGATGATCGGCCACCGGCGTGGAGTTCCGCGTGGGCAACAATGGGGCCGTTGCCCACCCTACGAAGGTGGCAATAAAAAAAACAAGCCATTGGCACGGATGTAGGGGGGGCAACCGTCAGGTTGCCCACGCGGCAAAGCGATCGGCAAACCGCATGGTCAACGATGGGGCCGTGCACCCCACGGGCGGCGTGGTTTGATTTCGCGGATTTGCAGGAGCACGGGTAGGGTGGGCACGGGTGTATCGTGCCCGCGCGGTTGAGCTATTTCCCGAATCCGCATATCGGATAAACGCACTGCTTGCAGGCCCGGCACAGGCCGCCGTGGCCGAGCCGAGCCAGCTCCTCCCGCCCGATCTTCTCGCCGCTCAATACCCGCGGCAGAATGAGATCAAACACGGTGATGCGGTGAAACATGCCGCAGGCCGGCAACCCCAGCACCGGCACCGCGCCGATGACGCCGACGAGAAACATGGCGCCGGGCAGCACCGGGCTGCCGTAACAGATCTCGGTGACCCCGGCCCGGATAATGCCGGCCCTGGTCACGTCATCCGGGTCCACCGACATGCCGCCGCTGGTGACGATGAGATCGGCCCCGTCGTCGAGACACTCCCGGATCGCCGCGGCGATCAGTTCGGTATCATCCGGGGCGAAGCAGACCTTTTTCACCTCCGAGCCGAGCGCGGCCAGCTTGTCGCGCAGCACCGGCTCAAAGGCATCCCTGACGCGACCGGAAAAGACCTCGCTGCCGGTGATGACAAGCCCGGCCCGGGCCCGACGCAATTGCTTTATTGCCAGTATCCCGCCCGCCTCACTGGCGATGCGCGCCGCCGCCGCCACCGACTGCCGGCGGCCGATCAGCGGAATGAGGCGGGTGGCGCCGACCTGCTCGCCCTTTTTCACCGGGGTGTTGTCATGCAGGGTGGCGCACATCACCTCGCCGAGCAGGTTGAAGCGAAAGAGGGCGTCGCGGTTGACCTTGAGCAGGCCGTCGCTGGCGGCCAGAAGTCCGATCTTGCCCTCCATCGGCCGGCCGGCGGGCACCACCCCGTCCCCGGCCAGGGCATGGGCCAGATCGCGGGCCGCCTCGTTCTCGTGGATTTCATCCTCATCGAGGGAGAGGATGTAGATATGCTCCTTGCCGAGCCGGCGCAGATGCTCGATGTCCTCGGTGCGAATGATGTGGCCCTTGCGGAAGGCCGGGCCCTTGAAGGCCGGATCATCCGGCGCACCGGTGCGGATCTCCGTGATATCGTGGGGCAGCACCATGCCCACCGCCTGTTCCACCGGAATCGTTTTCGCCGGCATCCGTCATCCCCCCTGTAAAGGCTGATAATAGCGACCGCGGGCGCAGTTCTTACAGAGGATGCCGCCGTCCTGCTCCACCTCGCGGCCGTCCTGCACCCAGTCGCCGCAGTCCTGGCACTGGACACGTCTCATCGGTCGGCCCGGCAGATCGCAGGCCGGGATGCTGACCGTCACCCGCTGCACAACAAAAAGCTCCTCCTCGGGCATCACCCGGTAGGCCTCAAGCTGCTGCCGGTATTTGTCGGCCAGAGGCGGCGCATACCGTTTCGCCAGCTCGCGGGCCTCTTCCCGCGCCGTCACCCGTACCGCCGCCCGGCTGTCGAGATTGACGAAGGTGGCGGCCATGATACCGTGATCGAGCCATTTCAGCGAACGCTTGCCGAGGGTGCAGCCGGTGACCGACTGAATGGCGTCGGTGGCGCAGCGGTCGATCTCGACCAGCACATAGAGACTCTTGCGCTGGCTGCCCTTCGGATCGCTGATGCCGATCTCCCGCAGGCCGACCATCGCCATCCGCACGCCGATGACCTGGCCCGGGCAGAGATGGCCGTGGATGCGGGCCGATTCGGCCAGCAGCGCCTCAAAGCCGCATCCGCCTACCAGATACGCCTCGGCCCGCTCGTCCATTGTTCACACCTTTTTCAGATGGGGATGGTTGAGATCAAGGGCCTTGTCCCACTGGGCGATGCGTTCGGCCATCTTCTCATAGAGCCCGCTGACATCGCCGTCGATGGTCACCGAGGTGATCCGGTCGCCCTGGCTGATGGCGTTGACCACCGCCATGTCCTCCGGCCCGGCCACCGCGCCGAACACCGCGTGCTTGCCGTCCAGCCAGGGGCAGGGAACATGGGTGATGAAGAACTGGCTGCCGTTGGTGCGCGGTCCGGCATTGGCCATGGAGAGGATGCCGGGCCGATCATGGCGCAGCTCGCGGTCGAACTCGTCCTCGAAACGGTAGCCCGGCTCGCCGGTGCCGGTGCCGAGCGGACAGCCGCCCTGGATCATGAAGTCGTTGATGACCCGGTGAAAATTCAGTCCGTCGTAGAAACCGCGGCGGGCGAGATTGACGAAGCTCGCCACCGTGAGCGGCACCTGGTCGGCGAAGAGGATGAGGGTGATGGTGCCCTTGGCTGTCTCCATTCTGGCGATAATCTGGTTTTCCGACATGATTTAATCCTTTTGTTCTATGGAAAAGTTGAGTAGTTTCTGCCTTTCGCGTCCGACCTTTTCATATAGCCCATCTGGGCCGTTATTTCAACAAGGGACCACATGCCGGTGACCCATAAAAACAGGAGCGACCATGGATTTTCCGCAACTGACCGAGGAAGAGGAGATTCGCGACATCTTTTTCGGCATCATCAACCGCTTCATCGGCCTCTACACCATTGACTCCCAGAAACACTCGCAAAACGACAGAAGCGAGTATCCCTTCGTGCCGATGGACACCCGCCAGCTCTTCGACCAGCTCTATTTCGCCGCCGGTTATCTGAAAAAAAACAGGGCCGCGACCGGCCCCTTCACCCTGCTCGATATCGGCTGCGGCATCGGCAACGTCATGCTCTTTGCCGAGCAGATGGGCTTTGTTGTGGCGGGCTTTGAAAAGGACGACTACCCCTTTCGCATCGCCCGCAAGCTGATGGGAGACGAACGGGTGACGAAAGACGATCTCTGGCTCTATGACGGCTACCACCGTTTCGACGTCATCTACTACTTCCGGCCCCTGTCCGACGGCGAGGCCCAGCGCCGTTTCGAGCGAATGATCGAGGAGAAGATGGCGCCCGGCGCCCTGCTCATCGCCAACCGCAAGATGAGCACCGAGATCGACGCTGATCCCCGTTTCCAGCGGTTGCACCCGGAGATGCCGGTCTGGCGCAAACATCCGGCAAGCGCGGCGAAATAATTTTTGCCCCCCGTCGCAGCCCCTTGAATTGCTTTTTTTTTTTCGCTATGATCTCACTTATGGGTTTTTCCAACCGCAATGAAAAGGGTGTGCTGATGTCGCAGGAATCAATTGAAGAGATCGCCGTCAAGCAGAACTATTACGCCTCCCATCTGGCCGATGTCAACAAACAGATGGATGTCGTCTCCACCGAGGATATCTACAACAGAAACGGCGTGCTCGTTGTTCCCAAAGGGATGCGGATCAACAACGAGGTGGCGCAGAAGATCCTTGGTCACAAGCTGGAAAACCCGCTGGAGGAACAGATCCGGCTCGGCGAATCCCTTACCCTGCCGCGGCTGCGGGAGGATATCGACGCCCTGCTGGCCCGCTACGCCGATCTCCAGCTGCTTCACGTCCGCAATTATTTCGACAAACCCTTCGACAACCTGCTCGGCCGGATCAGGCTGAGCCCCATTCTCCTCCAGAAGCTCACCGTTCTCCAGCGCCAGATGCCGCGCGAATACGACAAATCCCTCTTCTGCGGCTGGCTGTCGGCCCTGATCGCCTATGAAATGCGGCTGGAGGCGACCCTGGTCGGCCATGCCTTCATCGCCGGCCTGGTCCATGACATCGGCCTGCTCAACGTCTCGCCAGCCATCCTCAACAAGCGGGAAACCCTCACCCCGGAGGAGTGGCGGGCGATCCAGAGCCATGTCGTCGTCGGCAAACTGGTGCTGGCCAGTGTCCGTAATCTCCACCCCAGCGTTGCCGTTGCCGTCCTCGAACATCATGAGCGCTGCGACGGCAGCGGCTATCCGACCGGCAGGACCGAAGAAAACCTCAGTGTCCTCGGCCAGATCGTCGCCATGACCGACAGCATGCAGTCGATCCGCATCAACCAGTTTGCCAAACTGGGCCGCAACATGCGCGACGCCATGCCCTATCTGCACATGAACGCCACCATCCATTTTCAGGCGGTGTACCAGGCCATGTGCTCCATTCTCAAGAAATCGGCCCTTACCCCCACCGCCATCAACCCCTTTCCCTCCCAGATCGAGTATGTCCGCCATCTCCTCAAGCGGGGCATCCAGCTCAACAAGGTGATGGCCATCCTCGAACCCCTGGTCCAGATGACCGCCGCCCACAAGGAGCAAAAACGCTGCGCCATGAAGCTGTGGAAGGTGAGCCAGCCGGTGGCGCAGATGATCTACTCCTCCGGCCTGCTGGCCGACAGCCTGCTCGAATGGCTGCGCAAGCTCGATGCCAAGCCGGAGGACATGCCCCTTCATGAGCTGTGCGAGGTGGAGCTGATGCAGAACGAATTGTACTGGCAGCTCAGGAAGATGGCCAAATCCATCAATGAGTGTCTCGACGCCAATTACCCGGAGATGGAAGCGGCAAGCCGCCAGACATTGACGGAGTTCGCCGGCCGTTTGCAGGAAATTCTCGCCGGCTGAGGTTCCGCGTGGGCAACGGTGGGGCCGTTGCCCACCCTACGAAGGCGGGCAATAAAAAAAACAAGCCATTGGCACGGATGTAGGGTGGGCAACCGTCAGGTTGCCCACGCGGCAAAGCGATCGGCAAAACCGCGTGGATGGTTTGTGCGGATTTGCAGGGGCACGGGTTTTTCGTGCCCACGCGGTTGGGTGATGTTTGCCCATGGGTCCGGGGTTCCGCGTGGGAAATAAAAAAAACAAGCCATTGGCACGGATGTAGAGTGGGCACGGGTTTTTCGTGCCCACGCGGTTGGGCTCTCACTCGTGGCCGATGGTGTCCGGCAAGCGGACCGGCGCACCGCTGCCCCAATCCTCCTGACAGATTCCCTCTTTCACATACCGATGAAAGGTCGAATAGGGCCAGCGCACGGGCGCCGTCGCCAACCCGTGTTTGACCGGGTTGTAATGGATGTATTCGACGTGGCGCCGGAAATCCTCCTCGTCGCGGATGCGATGTTCCCAGAAACGCCGTTGCCAGAAGGGCAGCTCCCGCCGTGATGATGGCAATGGCCCGCCGGCCCGCCAATACCGATCGGTGACCGCCGTGCTGGTCCGGCGCTTGATCAGGTTCCAGCGCACGGAAAAATCGGCGTCCCCCGCCGGCAGGGTCCAGATGCAGTGCAGGTGGTCGGGCAGAAGAATCCAGGCGTCGATGGTAAAGGGCCAGTCGGCCCGGGTGCGGGCAATCGCCTCGCGCAGGGCATGGCGCACCGGTTCGTCGCAGAGATGACGGTGGCGTTTGCCGGTAACCAGCGTGAAAAACCAGGTGGCGCCGGGGGTATGGTCGCGCCGGTATCGTGACATGGGATGCCGTGGACGTTCAAACGGATGGAGGGTGCAGGGTGGGCGCGGGGTTTCCGTGTCCACCTTTTTTTACGGTACCATACCGTGATGGCCGGAAACAATCATCCCGGCGGATAATTTTGCGGGTTTTCGTGCCCACGCGGTTGGGTGTTGAATGGCCATGGGCGGAGTTTTCGCGTCGGCAACAATGGGGCCGTTGTCCACCCCACGGGTGGCGTGGATGGTTTGGCGGCAGTGGGTAGGGTGGTCACGGGTTTTCGTGCCCACGCGGTTGGGCTTACGCGGCTAGGGCCATGCCGGCGATGGTGGCGTCATAGAGGCCGCACATGCATTCGAGGCCGCCCGCCCGGCCGTCGCGTTGGGCGGCCATGAAGCGACAACCGCCGAAGCAGAGCGGCAGATAGACGCACTGCCGGCAACGCTCCTCCCGCTGCCAATGGTCGAGGTGATACTGCTGCCGGTAATCGGTTATGCCGGAGACGATGTCGCCGCAGCGCATCTCCTCGTTGCCGACCATGGTCACGCACTTGTAGAGCCCGCCGTCGACATGGACGACAAAGCTGTTGTCGACGTCCACCATGCAGAGCGACGGGGAAAAGGAGCCGGCCTCCGGCGGAAAGCCGTGACGGACCAGGGCGCGGTTGAGGAGGATGCCGGCCTCGGCCAGCCATGGTTCGCTGCTTGCAACACAGCCGCCGCAAAAACCGGTGGCGTGCGGGCCGTTGACATGGAGCACCGGGGCGAAGGTGACGCGGGCGATGGTCTCCGGGGTGAGGCAGGCCCGGTCGAGATGGGCGAAAAGGCCGGGAAAATGCCGGTAATTATCGCGGGTGAAGTTGCCGCTGATGGTGATGGGCAGCAGCCCGGCGCATTGGCCCATGTTGGCGAGGATGTGGAAAAAGCTCGGCCGGCCGTTGCGAAAGGGCCGCATCCCGTCATGCACCTCCGGCGGCCCGTCAAGGGTGACCTTGGCGGCGCTCAGCCCGACCGGCAGCAGGGCCTCGACATTTTTCCGGGTCAGCAGCGAACCGTTGGTCACCAGGGTGACGGTAAATTCCGCCCCCTGATCTTCCACCAGACGTTGCAGCGGCGCGGCGATGGCCCTGATGGTGTCGGTGGCAAGCAGCGGCTCGCCGCCGTAGAAATCGAGGGTGAGCCGGGTGGTGGCCGGGGTCAGCCGGGCGGCGAGAAAGTCGATCAGGTGTTGGGCGGTGGCCGCGCTCATCCGCCGTTTTTCCTTGCGGCTGCCCTCGTAGCAGTAACGGCAGCGGAAATTACAGTCCATGGTGACAACCACCGCGACCTTGATCACCGTGCGCAGCCGGTTCAGTTCACCGGGCAGGTTCAGCACCGCCGCCATTTCCGCCTGGCGGTCGGCAACGAGCAGGCCCTGCTCGGCGAGGACGGCGGCGGATGCCGGGTCAAGGCAGCCGGAGTCGATGGCGGCGAGGGTTGCGGCCGGCACCAGGGCCCGGGCGCCGGTGCGGGTGGAGAAGAGCAGACGCAGGGACGAATCCTTTGGCCAGGGAAAGAGAAGGGCGTAATGGGAGAGCTGCATGGCGATTGGTGTCCGGATACGGGATGGCGGCGGGGCGGGCCGGGCGGCCCGCCGGTTACGGTTGGCAAGGGCCGCTTCACTCGTCCGGGGATGTTGATGGGGCCGGGGCTCCCGGTTTGCAGCAGGCCATGGCGTTGGCCAGTTTTTTCAGGTTCCGGGCCGGGGTGAGGATGATGATTTTGTTTTTTTGGGTTTGCACGGGTTTTCCCTCCTGGTTGTGGTGAAGAGTGACCATGTCACATGATCGGGTTACATGGCAGATTATCGTACGGCGAGTGAGGGAAAGTCAAGGGGTTTTCAGGTTCCGCGTGGGCAACGGCGGGGCCGTTGCCCACCCTACGGGTGGTGTGGATAATTTGCGGGGGCCCAGGTTGGGTGGGCACGGGTGTATCGTGCCCACGCGGTGGGGTGATGGCGGCCACGGACGCGATATTCCTCGTGGGCAACAATGGGGCCGTTGCCTACCCTGCGAGCGTGGCTGGTTTTTCAGAAATGAAAACGCAGACCCGCCTCCACCCAGCGGTGCGGGTTCTCATAGAACGCATCGTTATAATAGCGGCCGTCAAAGAGGTTGTGGGCGGTGGCAAAGAGGGTGACCGCCGTTTTCTCGCTCAGGCGGAAGCGGCGGTTGAGGCTGAGATCCCAGACCATGGTGTCATAGTTGTCGACTGAAGAAGAGACATGATTTTCGCTCCACCAGGTGTGGATGCCGAAAAGCTCGGCAGTGACCAGCGCCGGGTTGTCGTAAAGCAGGGTCAGCTTGGTGGTGTACTGCTCGCCGCTGGTTCTGGCCACGTCCCGGTCATAGTCGTTGTAGGCCGAGGTGAAACTGGCCCGGCCGGAGAGATGACGCCAGGGTTCGCTGGCGATCTCCAGCTCGTAGCCGTAGCTGTCCATGTCGCCGCCGTTGCGGGTGATATAATCGGGATACTGCCAGTACCAGAGATCCTTGGTGCGGCTGGTAAACAGGGTGGCCTTGAGGCGCAAAAGCGGGCAGGCGCTGCTTTCCAGGCCGAGCTGGTAGGAGGTGATCTCCTCCGGGGTCAGATCCGGATTGGAGACGCCGTCCGAGGTATAGGGCCGGCGGAAGCCGGTGGCGATTGCGGCGCGCAGCAGGGTCACCTCGCTCCAGCGCCAGGTGGCGCCGAGGCTCGGGCTCAGCGCATCGTCCTCGGTGAGGGCGAAACGGTCGTAACGGAGACCGGGGATGAGGGTAAAGGCGCCGAGAGTGATGGTGTCGTTGGCAAAGAGGGCCCAGGTCTCGTCATGGTTGATCGTGCCGTCAAAATCAACCTCGCTGCGATCATACTCGCTGCCGAACACCAGCTTGTGACGGCCGAGGCCGGCATGGAGCAGGGCGGAGAGGCCGTTGGTCCACATGTCGGTATTGTACTCGAACCAGAAGGCCTCGTCCGGCAGGGTGTAGGAGGGGCGGTTGAACTTCTCCTTTTTGCGAAAGGCGTTGACGCTGAGGCTCACCGCCTCGGAGAGCGGGGCGTCGAGGCTGGCGGTGGCCCAGAAGTTGCGGTCGTGCGCCTCCTGCATCATGCCCCACTCCGGGGCGACAAAGGGGAGAAAGTCCGGCTCGTTGTAGCCGGAGGTGAGGGTGAGGGTGGCGTTTTTCGGCAGGCCGACACGCAGCTTGCCGTAGAGGCTGTCCCGTTCCCAGAAGCGGTCGTCGAGCAGTCCGTCCGAGTCCTGGCTGGAGGCGGCGAGAAAGTAGCCGAGCGCCCCGTGCCGGCCGGCGGCGGTGGCGCTGAGCTCGCGGGAGTTTTTCTCGCCATGCGAGGCGGTGAGGGTGCCGCCCGGTTGCTCGCTGTTGCCGGCGTCTTTGGTGATGATGTTGATCACCCCGCCCAGGGACGAGCCCCAGGTGGAGGCGGCCGGACCCTTGATGATCTCGATGCGGCTGATGATCTCCACCGGCACGTTGTAGGTCTTGGGATAGCCGGAGTAGGCGTCGTTCCAGCGGACCCCGTCAACGAGGACCAACACATGCTCCATCTCGGAGCCGTGGATGTATGAGTTGGCAATGCCGTTGAACTCCTGGCCGCTGAAAGCGACAAAGAGGCCGGAGGCCCGGTTCAGCACCTCGTCGACGTTGTGGGCGTTCATCCGCTCGATCTCTTCCGCGGTGATGATGGTGACGTTCTCCGCCACCTCGCTCAGCGGCTTGGCGGCGCGGGTGGCGGCCTGCACCGTTGCCGCGCCGTCGAAGAAGAGGAAGGCGAGTTCGGCGTTGTCATCGACCGGCTCGGCGAGCAGCGACGCGGGTGGGTTCAGCAAAAGCCCGGCGGAAAGGGCCGCGGCGAGAAGGCGTTTGGTCATGGGGGAAGTCTCCTTAAATTGTTGAGCAAAAACCGATAAACCCGGACAAGGTCTTTTTTCACCACAGTGGGTGGGCAAACGGATGTTTGCCCACGCGGAAAAAACCGGCAGACCGGGTGGCCGCGATAAAGCCGCGCCCATCCTAACAGGTGGTGTTGACAGTTTGCGTTTATAATAGGCAACTCTGCTCATCTCGGCAATGAATTTGTATTCATTTTTGTCATGGTGGTGTATTTTTTTTCTCAGAAATATGGCACGGAAAATGTATAATGTTGGAGCAAAAACGCTGTTGCTTTTTTTCCGTCTTCCGTGTCCGGGCCATGAACAAGATCCTGCTGCATGCCATCCTCCTGCTCCTTGTTGCCGTCTCTCCGGCAACCGGGCACGAGATCGCCCTGGTGCGGGGCGACGCCGGGCTGCCGGCCCAGCAGGCGGGCCGGGCCTTCGTCCGCGAGCTGGAGCGGCTGCTGCCGCCGCTCGGGGCCAAATCAATCGCCCCGCACGTCTTCCACGAGATCGACCTCGGCGCTGACGAGTCACCGGAACAGGGGGCTGCTCAGATCAGCGCCGTCCGGCCGGAGCTGATCCTCGCCCTGGGTCCCAGGGCCCTGGCCGCGGCCCGGCTGGTCGCCGACGTGCCGGTGGTCGCCCTGCTGGTGGCGGCCCCGGAGAAACTGCTGACCGGCCGCGACGACATGGCGGCCATCAAGCTCGCCATCCCGCCGAAAGCGCAGCTCGACGAGATGAGCCGCCTCCTGCCGGGTATCCGGCGGGTCGGGGTGATTTATGATCCGGCCCGCAGCGCCGCTCTGCTCGCCGAGGCCCGCGCCGGCCGGCCTGATCTCGAATTCGTCGCCCTGGCGGCGGCCGACGAAAAGGCGGTGGCCGGCCTGCTCGACGAGCTGCGCAGCCGTATCGATCTGCTCTGGCTGCTGCCCGACCCGACGGTGATCACCTCCCGCACCTTTCCGCTCTTTCAGCGCTTTTCCTTTGAGAATCGCCTGCCCATCCTCTCCTTTGCCGAAAAACATCTCAAGCCCGGCGCCGCCCTGGTCGTCACCTTTGATATCGAGGCCATGGGCCGGGAGGCTGCCGCGCTGGCGGTCCGATTGCTGCGCGGCCGGCCGCCGGCGGAGCGGGTGAGCGTTCCCGCCGGCATGAAGACCCTTGTCAATGAGACGATTTTGCAGAATTTGTCATCCGTTTCATCGCCGTCCTGATCGCGGTGACGGTGCTGCTCTCCCTGCTCTTCACCTGGTATCTGGTCGGCATCCAGCGCCGGATCTTTGATGAGCAGATGACGAGCGGCGGCCGGATCGTCGCGGCGATGCTCGCCGAAAATCTGCGCTATGCCGTGTTTGCCGAGAACGAGGAGGAGTGCGTCGGGCCGGTGGAGGCGCTTTTTGTCAATGACGATGTCATGGCGGTCCATGTCTTCACCGCCGGCGGCGGCCTCCTCTACCAGCAGAGCCGGGATATGGGCGCCAATTTGCTGCTCACCGTCGCCGGCGGCGGCGGTGATCTGCGGCCCCTGTTCCGCCAGGTGGCGGAAAATGATTTTCTGGAGGAGCAGGCCGCTGATTTTATCCTGTTCTGGTCGCCGGTGCGACTGGCAGCGGGCAGCAGCGAGGATGATCTGCTCGCTTCGGCCGCCGGCATGGCCAATGCCGAGACCATCGGCTATGTCGGGGTGGCCATGGGCAAGGAGGAATTTCACCGGTCGCTGATCCGGATTTACCTGACCATCGGCCTGGCGATGGTCGTCTTTCTCGTGGTCGGGCTGGGCACCATGCTGCTGGTGGTCGGCCGGATGAGCGAGCCGTTGAACCGGCTGCTGCGCCGGGTGCGGGAAAAGGGGGGCGAGGGGAGCACGACGGTGGATGATCTGACCCTGCTCAGCGACACCTGGGACGCCATGATCCGCGACCTGGAACAATCCTTTGCCGAGATCAGCTCCCTGAAGGACGGGCTGGAGAACAAGGTAACGCAGCGCACCGCCGAACTCGATTCCGCCAACCGGGAACTGGAACAGGCCATTGCCCGGCTGCGCGCGACCCAGGATCAGCTCCTCCAGCAGGAGAAGATGGCGGCGGTCGGCCGGCTGGTGGCCGGCATCGCCCACGAGATGAACAACAGCGTCAACTTCATCTCCGCCGCCCTGCCGCCGCTCAAGCGCTGCCTGGCCGAGCTGCAAGAGGCCGGCGCGGCGGACAGCGAGGCGGCGGCCGAGATCCATCCCCTGGTGGAGGGGCTGGCCGGCAACATCGAGGAGGGGGCGCGGCGGCTGACCCGCATCATCGGCGACCTCAAGCTCTTCTCCCGCCGGGAGGACGAGAGTCCGGTGGAGGTGGACATCCACGCGGTCATCGACTCTTCCCTGCCGCTCGCCAACGGCGGCGAGCACGGCGAGGTGGAGATCATTCGCGACTATCGGGCAACGGAGCGGGTCCGCTGTCTGCCCGGCCGGATCAGCCAGGTTGTTGTCAATATCTGCACCAACGCCATCCAGGCGATGGCGGGCAGGGGAACGCTGACCATTGCCACCGCCCGGGATGGAGAGTATATCGCCATCAGTTTCCGGGACACCGGTCCCGGCATCGCCCCGGAGGTTTTGCCGCGCATCTTCGAGCCGTTTTACACCACCAAGGAGGTGGGCAAGGGGACGGGGTTGGGGCTTGGCATCTGCTATTCCATCATCCGCCAGCACGGCGGCGACATCCGGGTGGAGAGCCGGCCGGGCGAGGGCGCGGTGTTCACCGTGTTGTTGCCTGGGTAGGGTGGGCGCGGTTTTTTCGCGCCGACGCGGTGGGTGATGGGTTATGGAAGGGCGATGGAGTTCCGCGTGGGCAACGGTGGGGCTGTTGCCCACCCTACGGATGGCCGAGCAATTTTTCGATCCGCGGGTGGGGTGAGCGCGGGGGTATCGCGCCGACGCGGTGGGGGATGGGCGTGGAAGGGCGATGGAGTTCCGCGTGGGCAACGGTGGGGCCGTTGCCCACCCTACGGATGGCCGAGCACTTTCTCGATCTGCGGGTGGGGTGAGCGCGGGGGTATCGCGCCGACGCGGTGGGGAAAAAGGAAAAGAGGATTGCAGGACCCCCGATTTTCAGGAAGAGATGGGAAAAGGCGGGGAAGAAAAAAACCAAAACGACAAACCCGTAAAACGTCTTTTTTCACCACAGAGCGCACAGAGGGCGCCGAGAAAAGATCTTTAATCACAATTAGTTACCTCTGTGTGCTCTGCGGTCTCTGTGGTTAATTTTCAGTTTTACGAGACCATCAAAAATGAGACGGTAAAGGAAGCAACGTGGAAAAGCCGAAAATTCTCTATGTGGACGACGAGAAGGACAATCTCTTCATCTTCTCGGTGGCCTTCCGTCATCACTATCATGTCCTTACCGCCCTGTCCGGCGAGGAGGCGCTGGTGAGGTTCGCCGACAATCCGGACGTCGCCGTGGTGGTGGCGGACCAGCGCATGCCGGGGATGACCGGGGTTGAGCTGTTGAGCCGCATCCGCGAGCGCGACCCGGAGGTGGTGCGCGTCATTCTCACCGCCTACACCGATGTGCCGGATATCATCGAGGCGATCAACCGCGGTCAGATCTATCATTACGCGGTCAAGCCGTGGGTTGAGCAGGATCTTCTCCATCTGCTCACCAAGGCGGTGGAGACCCATCGGCTGCTGCGGGAGAACCGCCGGCTGCTGACCGAACTGGCCGAGAAGAACCGGCTGCTCGAAGCAGACATCGGCAAACGCAAGCGGATGGAAACCATTCTGCTTCGGCGGGACATGATCCTGGCCGCGGTGACCGGGATGGCCTCCTCCCTGCTCCTTGATGGCGACTGGCGGGTCAACATCGAGGGGTTGATCGGCAGGATGGCCCTGGTCCTCGGGGTGAGCCGGGTTCATATTCTCCGCAATACGACCGGGGCGGACGGCGCCGTGGTTCTCATCCCGCAGTTTCGCTGGATCAGCAGCGACGGCCTGTCGCCGGAAGGAGCGAGCAGGCTTGCGCCGATTGTCCATCGGTCGGATGATTTCGCCTGTTTTCGGGAGATCCTGGCCACGGGCGACATGGTGCGCGGCAATGTCGGGGATTTTGCCGAGACCGAGGTCCGAGAGCTTTTGCGACGCTATCATATCCGCTCCATCGCCCTGGCGCCGATCATGGTGAACAACGCCTACTGGGGGGGTTATCTCCTTTGCCGACTGTCTGCGGGAAAGGGAGTGGCCGGAGCCGGAGCTGGACGCCCTGAAGACCGCGGCGATCCTCATCGGCAACGCCATTGCCCGGGAAAGGGCGGAGGAGAGCCTGGCGGTCCAGCAGGCCCAGCTCGCCCACGCCGGCCGCCTCAACGCCCTCGGCGAGATGGCCTCCGGCATCGGCCACGAGATTCACCAGCCCCTCACCGTCATCAGCCTCGGCGCCGAGACCTGCAAGGACTATTTCGACCGGCACGATCCGAGCTGTCCGGCGGCGGAGGCGGCGGAGGAGATTCGCCAGCATGTCAAGAAGATCACCGCGATCATCAACAGCATGCGCTCCTTTTCCCGCGCCTCCTCCGGCGAATGGCGCAAGGTGGCGCTCAACTGGCCGCTGTATGAGGCCCTGACCTTTTTTCGTGAGCAGTTCCGCATGCACGACATCCTTTTTGAAGAGCGGATCAGCGCCGATCTGCCCTTGGTGAAGACCGACTGCCAGAAATTCGAGCAGATCGCCGTCAATTTCCTCTCCAACGCCCGCTATGCGGTGGAAAAACTCGGGCCGGCGGCGGAAAAGCGGATCATTGTCGCGCTCGGATTCGCCGAGTTGAGTGAGGAAGACTTCGCCGCCATGGGCCTTGCCGGAAAGCCGGGGCTGGCGCGGCAGGTCATTGTCTTTGAGGTGAGGGACAACGGCATCGGCATGGACGCGGAGACGCAAAACCGTTGCCTGGAGCCGTTTTTTACCACCAAGGAGCCGGGGGAAGGGACCGGCCTCGGTCTCTCCGTCACCCATTCGCTGGTCCGGGAACTGGGGTACCGGCTGGAGATCGACAGCAGTGAAGG
>JBMONN010000017.1:0-123080 GCA_049323935.1 Thermodesulfobacteriota bacterium | reverse complement strand
GCCGTGGCGGAAAAACAGCATGAAAAGCGGTACCGCGATCTGGCCGCCAATATCGAAAAGGGCCGGGTCTTTGCGCGGGAGGAGGAAACGACCTGGCGCTGCCGCAACTGCGGCTACCTCCACAACGGGAAAAAGGCGCCGGATGAGTGTCCGGCCTGCGCCCACAAGCAGGCTCATTTCGAGCTGCTTGGCGAGAACTGGTAAAGCGCTGGAAAAATGTGTCGTGCAGGCGACAGAGAGTCCTTTCCCTCTCGCCTTGGCAACTCACCTTGAGAGTGTGCCGGCAATGATAAGGAAAGGCCCCAAGGAAGTTTATACAAATTATTAGGAGGAATACTTGATGAGTGACGAAAAGAAGTGCCCGGTAACGGGGAAAATGAGCAAACAGGTGGCCGGCGGTGGCACGTCGAATCGGGACTGGTGGCCGAACCAGTTGAACCTTCATATTCTCCACCAGCATTCCGCCAAGTCCAATCCCATGAAAGAGGAATTCAACTATGCGGAAGAATTCAAGAAACTCGACTTCAACGCTTTGAAGCAAGACCTTTACGCGCTGATGACCAATTCCCAGGAGTGGTGGCCGGCTGACTGGGGCCACTACGGCGGGCTCTTTATCCGCATGGCGTGGCACAGCGCCGGCACCTACCGGATGGGCGACGGTCGAGGCGGCGCCGGGTCCGGTAATCAGCGACTGGCGCCGCTCAACAGTTGGCCGGACAACGTCAACCTCGACAAGGCGCGCCGGCTGCTCTGGCCGATCAAGCAGAAATACGGCCAAAAAATTTCCTGGGCCGACCTGATGATCCTTGCCGGCAACTGCGCCATGGAGTCCATGGGGTTCAAGACCTTTGGCTTCGGCGGCGGCCGCGAGGATATCTGGGAGCCGGAAGAAGACATTTATTGGGGTTCCGAAGAGGAATGGCTGGCCACCAGTGACAAGCCCAAGAGCCGTTACAGTGGCGAGCGGAACTTGGAAAATCCGTTGGCGGCGGTGCAGATGGGCCTGATCTACGTGAATCCGGAAGGGCCGGACGGCATGCCGGACGCGCTCGCCTCCGGCAAGGACGTCCGCACAACCTTCGCACGCATGGCTATGAACGACGAAGAGACGGTGGCGCTTGTTGCGGGCGGCCATACTTTCGGCAAATGCCACGGTGCCGGCCCGGCGTCGCATGTGGGGCCGGAACCCGAAGCCGCCGCCATCGAAGAGCAGGGCCTCGGCTGGAAGAGCAGTTTCGGCAGCGGCAAGGGCGGCGATACCATCAGCAGCGGCCTCGAAGGTGCGTGGACGTCGAATCCGACCAAGTGGGATATGGGCTATTTTGATCTGCTGTTCGGCTATGACTGGAATCTGGTGAAAAGCCCTGCCGGTGCCTACCAGTGGGTTCCGGTCAATCCGGCGGAAAAGGATCTCGCGCCCGCCGCCCACGATCCGTCGAAGCGGGTTTCAACCATGATGACCACGGCGGACCTCTCTCTGCGGATGGACCCGATCTACATGCCGATCTCGAAGCGTTTCCACGAGAATCCCGAGGCATTCGCCGATGCCTTTGCCCGGGCCTGGTTCAAGCTGACCCACCGCGACATGGGGCCCAAATCCCGCTACCTCGGCCCCGAAGTTCCGGCCGAGGATTTGATCTGGCAGGACCCGGTGCCGGCCGTCGATCATGAACTGATCGACGCCAACGACATTGCCGCCCTCAAGGCCAACATTCTCGCCGCCGGCCTGTCGATCCCCGAACTGGTTTCCACCGCCTGGGCCTCGGCCTCCACCTTCCGTGGTTCGGACAAGCGTGGTGGCGCCAACGGGGCGCGCATCCGCCTCGCCCCTCAGAAGGATTGGGAGGTCAACCAGCCCGTGCAGCTGGCGAAAGTGCTCGCCGCCCTGGAGTCCATCCAGAAGGAGTTCAACGGTGCGCAGAAAGGCGGCAAGAAGGTCTCCTTGGCGGATCTCATTGTGCTGGGCGGATGCGCTGGTATCGAGCAGGCGGCCAAAAATGCCGACCAGACGGTCACCGTTCCTTTCGCGCCGGGCCGCACGGATGCGTCGCTGGAGCAGACCGACGTGAAGTCGTTCGGGGTGCTGGAGCCAAAGGCGGATGGGTTCCGCAACTATCAGAAAAGCAGATACGCAGTGACGGCGGAGGAGCTGCTGGTGGATCGGTCCCAACTGCTGACCCTGACCGCGCCGGAGATGACGGTGCTCGTTGGCGGCATGCGCGTTTTGAACGCCAACTTCGGCGGCTCGCCGCACGGCGTTTTCACCAAACGGCCGGGGGCTCTCACCAATGACTTTTTTATGAATCTCCTCGACATGGGCACAAGCTGGAAGCCGACCGCGGCCGACGAAGACATCTTCGAGGGCCGTGATCGCGCGAGCGGCGAGCTCAAGTGGACCGCTACCCGGGTCGATCTCGTCTTCGGTTCGAACTCGCAGCTGCGGGCCGTGGCGGAAGTTTACGCCTGCGCGGATTCCCAGCAGAAGTTCGTGGCTGATTTTGTCGCGGCGTGGAACAAGGTCATGAATCTTGACCGTTTCGACCTGCCTTCCGCTGCGGCCCGGTAACCGCTGAAAAGCGCGACCTGCCACTTGAAAATGCGCGGAGCCGGGGGAGAAAGGCCTCCGACTCCGCGATGCGACTTCCGGTTGCAAGACCTGATCATTATCGTGAGCCCCGCTCTTGTGAGCATCCAAGCGCTTATTCGTCATTCTTTGTCAATTGCTTCTGCATTCTCGCCACCTCGACCAATGTCTCAAGTCGCACCACCCTTTTGTCAACATCAACGACATGGGCCTGCAGACGATCAATATCGCTGTTTAACCGTTTTACTTCGTCCGTCAGCTTCAGGATGTCAATTAACAAATCTTTCCAGCCGGACATGATACTATTCCCCCTCCAAACGCAATTGGGTCAATGTGTGCTGCAGTCGGGTTCGTGTTTCAATTGTATCAGCCAAAGCCTCCTTTACCTTCGCGGAAACCAACTCCAGTAAATCGGATTCCTTCATGTCCACTGGGACATCGGGGTTGTATGCATCGATCGCATCTCTCACCACCTGGGCGGCTGATCCTTTCTGCTGCTTCGCCAGCAGTTCAAGTTTTCGCGCCTGCCCCGGAGTGATTAAAAATTGTTTTCGTACAAGATTTTCCGTCTGCATATAAAAATCCTCCTTTCCCTATATTTAACATATACACATCCGCATACACAATATGGTTTGGACGATTCTACCGGCTCTTTAACCCGCCTGAACTTGAAATGGAATTCGAAAACAGGATCCTCTTGCCGTGCGCCCGGGCAAGGTATCTTATTTGGGCAGGTGTCAGAGCATCATCTGATTGTTTTACCGCTGCTCTTGCCATTTCTGTTTGGTGAGCGATGGCCAGTCACTCTCGCCCCAAAGCATGCGGCTTACTGTCTTCCCTTTCCGAGGTTATCCGCATCGCGTCGATGAACCCGTGCAGATTCAGGACTGTCTGCTTGGATGATTTTTCTCATATTGCCTGTTTGGAAATTTCCCGGGCTTTCTTGCGTCTTTTTGCGCTGCCGGCATAAACGATGCCGCCAATGAACCGAACAACTTTCGTAGCCCCAGTGACGGTATTCAGACCGAGCCGGCTCGCTATTGCAGATTTCGACAGAGGCTGGTTTTGCAAAAGCAAAAGGACCTTATCCGCCCCTGACTCTGCCCCCGTTCGAACAATTTTCATCTTTGCAGCCGGGTTTTCTCCAAATTCCGGCACGCTGATTACCATACGGAAAACATCGCCTTCGATCAGTTCGGGATCAGCGCCGCCGTATTTTTTCCCGTACAGCATCATTTTACGCATGCCGGAGCCCAGCTCATCGGCCCGGTCGATCTGTCTGAAAAAGGCCCCGATCACCGGATTCTTCTGGAATGGGATCGTCGTTGCCGGATCCAGGCGGCCAAAGCCGTGGGGACGACTTGGGTTGTCTGTTACCACGCGGCCATATTCGATGATCAGGCGCGTTGTGGCTCCGCTGGTGTATTCCCGGTGGATGAGGATGTTGGATGCGACCTCCCGGAAGATAGCGTCCCGGAGACTGCGACGCTCCATGCCTTCCAGATAGAAGGGGTCGGGCAGGTGTTTTTTGACAAAGTCGAGAATGCGGTCATAACTGTCGATGAGGTTGGTGATGACCAGATCGCGGTCATCATAGCGGTCCACATTCACCTTGCGAAGAATCAAATCGGTTCGATGGGGTGGGCAGACCTTGAGAATAAGGTCGTCGGTCCCCAGCAGCATCACGCCGGCCAGCGTAACAACTATTTGGCCCGTTTCCGGGTGGGGTTGATAGAGCTGGGCGCTTTTAATCAGCTCGATGTCCTCCATGGTCCCCCATGGATGCTGTGGCTTGTTGATACGCACATACTTTCGGCAGCGCTCGATCAAATCCGCCCGAAGGTCACCCGGTTGTATCCAGGAATAAACCCGGTTCTCGCTGTAGTTGGCCTGTTTGCGTTGCTAGAGCTGGGCCACCTGTACCGTGTGGTCCGTGATATCGAGGTCGCCATCTTCAATTGCGGTCGTAAATACGCCCGTTGCAGCGATGCACCTGCGAGCTTTCGGGCACATAGATATGAAGAAGTTTTTTTTCTTCCAGATCGGCCTCATCAATCGACAGGTAGGTGGGTGGCGTAAGTTTTTGCGGATTGTTGATGGCGGTGGCAAAGTCCTTGCGAACCCGCTCGACTGCATCAGAGTCAATTCCGGAGATCACACTGTTATCTTCTGCGCCCAGCAGCAAGGTGTAGCCATAGCGATTCAAAAAGGCGCAAACGGTTTCATACACATCGCGGTTTAATTGATTGCGGCAGGCCTTGAACTCAAGATCGAGTCCTTCGCCCTTGCGGATCAGTTCTCTTATCTGCTGTTCGGTGACATCCACGCCAGGCTCCTATTCCAGGACGATATACAACTGTAAGGTTATTGTTGAGGTGCTCATTCATCCATCCTGGCGCAAAATCTGTTTCCCCGCCGCTGTCAGCCGGTATTTCTGCTTGCTGCTTGTTGGCTTATCCGGAATGGTCATTTCGATGAATCCGGCATCAAGCAGAGGCCTGAGTATCTGGTCCCGGAACTTAGTCCTGTTGGTGCGTCCAACGAGGTTCATTAATTCAGCAATGGCCTTTTCAGGAGCGCAATTTTTCAGGATTTCAACTTAGTCCCGACTTGGTCCCGACTTGTTCGAGAACTTCGGGGGCGACCTTGCCGCCGACAGCCTCAAAAGCCTTTCCGGGTTTCCGGCGAATGACGGTGACAAAGCCGTCGGTCAGCTTGAATTCCGGTTCGGGCAGGCCTGCCTCACGGCAGCGCTCAATCATGTCGTGGATGCCGGTGCCCATGCGCTCGATATATTTGGTCAGGTAGAGGGGCTCGGCGATCAGCGGATTGCCGGGGTAGGAGCCATGCGGTTCTCGTAGAGCTTTAATGGTCAGGACCGGCGGCAGGGTGCCTGGATTCCATACTTCTAGCCGGTCCGAAACAGCATCACCTGGACGCTGGCGGTACTCGTGTAATCACGATGGGCAATCGCATTGACAATGGCCTCCGAGATCACTTCCGGTGGTATTTCGTAGGCGACCGGGGCCTCCGGGCCTTTGGCGCGGGTGCCCACGGCCAAGTCGATCTTGGAGAGTACTAAAGTTGACGGCCTGGTCCACCAGTTCAAACAGGTTTCCCTTGTACACCTGATAAAAAGGAATGGGCTTGCGAACCGTGGTGCCATGGAAATGGGCGCACTTCACCTCCGAGGAGTAGACAAACCGCTGCGGCTCCTTGGCAAAGAGAAGAACAGCGGCATTGGTGGGATTGCCGTCTTTCAGCAATCGCAACTGAGTCAGGATGGCGTGGGTGCCGGCGTCTGCCTCAAGAGGGAAACCACGGGCAGCTCTGGACCGCTTCAAAAACCAGAGGATCTTTTCCTCGGAAAGATCGTCCGGGGTTGCATCCCGGCACAGGGAGGCATCGAATGGCCCGAATCGCAACAACTCTTTATCGGCCAGATAATCGACCAGGCTGGCATAGACACCGGCAATGAGTTCCGCCGGGGAAACAAAGCGCCGCCGGATCACCTGGCCGGCAGCCTCCGCAACCAGGGCAGCCATTTTGGGGTCGCGCCCTGCGTCATCTGCGCCTTTCACAAAAATCAACCGGTGTTTTTTCAGCTCCGTGGCTCGCAGGAACTCAAGATGGGTTGGGGACAAGCCATTCACGGCCTCAAATCCGTACGAATCCCCAAAAAGGCCAATGTAGATATCGCACCGTTCCACTTCCTCAAGATAGAGTTCATCCGCCCGGCGGTCCTTGGCAGGACTGTCCTTGAACAGAAAGACGTCGAAGAATCGGCGCATCAGCGGGTCGCCTTGCAGATAATCTCGCAAGGCAGCGCGTGCTTCCGCGAACTCCTTCTGAACACTGCTTATGAAGACGCGGATTGGTTTCAATAGTTGTTCCTGTTGATTTGGCAGGTGGTTTCTTTATGCATTATTTATCATCATCTGAACCGGGCGCTTTTGATTTCCTTAGGAAAAGCAAATGGTTCTGTCAATCTGTTTATGTCTCTTGGTTTCTTCAAACACGCCGTTTCTTCCTTCTTGAATTTCCTGGTTTATTGATGCTCACCATGCCGGTCACGGCTTGTCTTCCATTCCTGAAATTCAGATAATTTCAGCCGATACCTGGCCACATTGCCCTCGTGCAGGTGCTGCACGGCATCCAGCACCATTTTACCGAAGGCGTTCTTGTCTTTTTCAGGGATCAGTTCATCTGTTAGTTGCTGAATATTATTCGTGGTAGGCATCTTACTGCCACGGACGATGGCCTGCACGGCACTGATCAATGCTTCACGATATCGGATACGCAGCGGGTCTGGCTCAGCCATTGTTTTCGTGATAGCCAGGTACCGCTGGCATGAGCGTTCATAGGCCCAGATAAATACATCGCGAAGCAGATCGACCTGGTTGAACTCATATACGCCAAGAGTGCCATCTATATAGGACTGTTCGGGTACATCGATGAAAGAAAGGGGGCACAGATTGTTTCTAATCAGCGGAATGTTTGCTCCCAGACGAGAGACACGCTTGTTCACATCCTCGAACGGCTGCAGGTAGGGTAACTGCACCATCACAAAAAACGCTTGCTCGAATGGGTCGTCAATGACTGCGGCTTTCTGCAACAGCAGACGAAAACAGTCTTCCAAGACCTGGGGCATGGCCAGCGGGTGGAAGACCGACCCGGAAATGTCTACGGGTCTGCGGCGCAACCGTCCAGAGGCATCTTCGTCAGGGAGCAGGTTTTCCGACAGAATGGCGTGCAGGTTGAAAAGGGTGTACGGATTGAACCCTATCTGGTCAGCCTCTTCGATGAGCATTTCAATGGCCGCCTTGTGGTTCAGGATCATCTGGGTTTCCTGTAAGTCTTTTCCCTCGGCCGCTTGCCCGAATTCGATCAAATTTTCAGTGTCGAGGCGGTTATATGTATTCCCCTCCAGGCGGGAAGAGGACCAGGAGAGATCAATCAGCAACCGGTTCAGAATTTCTCGTGCATAAGTGCCGGCAGGACGTTCCATTAACGGGGTACGACCCATCTCATGGAATTGGGTGCGCAGGGACTCGGAGAGATAAAAGGTGACACCCGGTTCGTACTCCTCCAAAAATGAACGTTGATAACCGACCGGTTTACGCTGCATCAGCGGTTGCCGCACGAGATCACGAATGACATCGCTCTCCTTTGAAAGCGGGACATACATCTCGATTTTGCTGCCGGAGGTCTTTGTCTTTACATCAATCTTGGCTTTTAAATTAATAACCTTAGGCGCACGTTTGTAAACCAGGGCGATACTTTCGCCTTCAGTGATGACCCGGCTGTCCTCTTGGAGCCTTTTCAGGCGACGCTGCAAAGTCCGACGATTGATATTCGGCAAATGGTTGATCAGCGCTTTTTCTAGCGCAGAAATCCCAAGTCCTTCTGGATGTTCAGAAATTATCTGTTCAATTAGATCTAATTCTTCAGCAGGCACAATACGTGACATGATAACATTCCCAGAGTGAGCAAGAAAAAAACTGATTTGCGTATCATTCATTAAACGATGCGACAGCATAGCGCGACACCAATATGTCACTCTTTAGTGTCGTGCGTCAATATAAAAATGTTATATTTTGAACCTGCTATGAAAAAGTGGACACTCAGTTAAGCCATTGATAAAGAGAATGGCAGGGATAAAGATCAAGGAAAAAGAAAAAGGCCGAAACCCCTTGTTTCTAGTGGTTTCGGCCTTTGTTTATTTGGTGCCCCCGGCAGGAATCGAACCTGCGGCACCAGGATTAGGAATCCTGTGCTCTATCCACTGAGCTACGAGGGCGCGGGTGTGGGTGATGGTGTCGGGCGGATGGTGAAATGATTCGGGAAATTCCCGCAATGCTGCCGCCATGCCTGGCTATTTACACCAATTCGCCGGTGGTCGCAAGCTTTCTTGCGGTTGGGGCCTCGTCGCCTGCCGGCCGGGGGGTCAGGAGAGCCGGCGAAAGGCGGATGCCTTGATCACCGCCACCACCTCTACTCCCTCCCGGATATCGAGTTCGCGGACCGAGTCAGGGACAATCTGGGAGACAAGGCGGCCGCTGCCGCAGGCCAGTTCAACGCCGATGCGGTTGCCGGCCCCGAACAGTCCCGTCACTCGGCAGGGCAGCATGTTGCGGGCGCTGCTTGCCACGGGATGCCGCTTGCAGAGGGTGATGTCCTTGGCACCCAGCTCAAAGAGGGTGTCGCCTTCCGTGCCCGGTTCGGTCAGGATCAGCGGGTTGCCATCCCAATGATAGCGCCACAGATCGTTATGGGCCACCGGTTGGCGGAGGGTCAGCAGGTTGGCGTAGCCCCGCTCGCCACTGACCATGCTCCGCCTGGCCAGCTCTTCGCTGCTGATCCGCCCTTGCAGGGTGTTCTCCTCAAAGACCAGCACCTCGTCGGTCATGATCCGCATCTCGTTCAGGGAATGGCTGATGAAGAGCAAAGGCAGGTCGAAATCGGCAAAGATCTTCTTGAGATAAGGCATGATCTGGTATTTAAGTTCCTCGTCGAGACCGGTCAGCGGTTCATCGAGAAGAATGAGGCGGGGACAGGCAAGAACGGTTCGGCCCAGCGCCACCCGCTGGCGTTCGCCGCCGGAAAGGCCGGTGACCCGTCGGTGAAGCAGGTGGTCCAGGTTGAGGGCGGTGATCAGGGCCGGTGGATCAATTTTCCGGTCTGAGGCCGCGGTTCGCTGCCAGCCGTAGAAGAGATTCTCCCTGACGTTCATGTGAGGGAAAAGGTGGGCGTGCTGAAAAACCACCCCGACCCGCCGTTTTTCCGGCGGGACATTGATGCCGGCTTCGTTGTCAAAGAGGGTGACCCCGTCCAGGCTGATCCTGCCCCGATCCGGGAGCAGCAATCCGGCCAGCATGTGCATGAGGGTGGACTTGCCGCTGCCGGACGGGCCGAAGATGCCGCAGCGCCGGCGGTCAAGGGCGAATGCGGCGCGGAAATGGAAGGAGCCGAAGGTTTTTTCGAGAAAGACGTCGAGTTTCATGATGCCGTCCTCCGCCGCAGGGAGCGGGAGACCGATTCGCTGACCAACAGCACGGCAAAGGAGAGGACGATGGAAACCAGGCAGAGGGAGAGGGCCATCTGGTCGCCCCCTGGGGTGCTGGTGTAGTCGTAGATGGCAAGCGGAATGGTGCGGGTGACGCCCGGAATGTTGCCGGCCAGGATGATGGTGGCGCCGAATTCGCCGAGACTTCGGGCAAACATCAGGGTCATGCCGGCCAGCACGGCGCGAGCCGACAGCGGGATAACGATGGTACGCAGAGTGTCCCACCATCCGGCTCCCAAGGTGCGGGCGGCGCGAAGGCAGTGGATGTCGATTTCTTCCAGGCCGATGCGGATGGAGCGCACCAGCAGGGGAAAACCGACCACTGCCGAGGCAATAATTGCGCCGGTCAGGGTGAAGACGATGCGCAGATCAAGGGCGGTGAGCAGCGGTCCCAGCACCCCGGAAGAGCCGAGCAGGAGCAGCAGCAGGTAGCCGATGACCACCGGCGGCAGTACCAAGGGCAGATTGATCACCCCCTCCAGCAGCGCTTTGCCGGGCAGCCGGCTAAAGGCGAGCAGATAGGCGACAGCGAAGCCGAATGGGGTGGCAAGGAGGGTGGCTGCGGTCGCCACCTTTACCGACAGCCACACCGCCTCCATGTCGTGGGGGAGGAGGGGGATCATGGGCTACTTGACTTCCTGTTGCCGGTCGCCGGCGCCAGCCGGGAGAGTGAATCCGTATTTCTGGAGGATTTTTTTGGCCGCAGGCGAGGTGCAGAAGGTGAAGAAATCCCGGGCCTCTTTGTTGCGCTCGCCATCAACGGTCAGGGCAAAGGGATAGACGATTGGCTCATGGTGGTCCGCCGGCACGGTGAAGAGGATGGTGATGTTCTTTGTCTGCTTGGTATCGGAGTGGTAGACAAAGGCGCCGTCCACCTCGCCCCGTTCGGCATAGAGCAGGGCCTGGCGGACGTCCTTGGTCAGCGCCAGTTTGCCGGTGTCGGCGAGCGTGTCGTAGACGCCGGCCTTCTCCATGGCCTGTCTGGCGTAGTCGCCGGCCGGCACGCTCTGCGGGCTGCCCATGGCGATACGCTGCAGGGAAGGGAGGTCGGCAAGCGAATGTGCGGTCGTTGTCGCCGGACCGACGAAGACCAGGCTGTTGGCGGCAAAGATCGTCATGGTCTGCCCGGCGATCCTGTTGTTCAGGATGAGAAAATCGAGCCATTCGCGGCTGGCGGAAAGAAAGAGATCCGCCGGGGCGCCCTGGGCGATCTGTTTGGCCAGGGCGCCGGAGGCGCCGAGATTGGGCTGGATGATGACGCCCGGTTGTGTCTGGTTAAAGGTGGCGATGATCTCCTGCAGGGCATCTTTCATGCTGGCCGCGGCCGAGAGCCGTACCTCCCCGGCCCGGGTGGCCAGGGGAGAGATCAGGCAGAGGTGGAGAAGGGTCAACAGGATCATCATGCGGGTACGTGTCATCATTTTCTCCTTGGAAAACAAGTTGTTCCGTTGCTGTTTTATGGCTGATCACGGTTGCTTTGCCTCCCTGTCATAGCAACCGTTGTGCCCTTGTGTGTACTTATGGCATTTTTTTTTGTTTTTTCAGGAAACTCCAGGTCATAACCATGGTTGGCGGGGAGTGCCCGCCTTGCCGCCCGTCTTTGGTCAGGACGTCGTCCTTGGCTGGAAAGAGCAATCCCCGACAATTCTGTCACGAATGTTTCGTTTTTGCGGCATGGGAGACAAGGTCGGCGTTCACCTCCCGCCCCGCTCGGTGCCAAGCGTGCGAGTTATCTTTGCAGGAAATGTGGTGCATTTCTGATGAAAACGCCAGATCACGGCGATCGCCCGTTCAAAGGCCGGGGTTTTCTTTCCCTTCGGCTGGGAGTGGTAGAGCGAGCCCATGGTGCTTCTTTCGATATGTTTATCAGAATACAACGAAGATGGCAAGGCCGCCTCGAAATTATTTTGCTTGCGGAAAATGTGAAAAAAGAGTCTTCTGAGGGATCAAACTCACCACGATATGAGTGTATGGCATTTTTTTCCTGACGTCATTTTACCTATCCGAGAAACTGGCATTCCCCGATAGATCAGAGGTCGTTTGGATTTCTGCTGACCACTTACCAGGAGGAGCAGCAGGAATCCCTGCGGAGCTGATTTCCCCATCCCATCCAGAACCTTCCGCGCAGGGATTCCTTTTCAGCGGTCTGTTGCAGGCCATTTTTCCGGACCTGCGTCGTTGCGGGCGGTCCGGTTTGTCTGTGGCATTGCACTGCACCCACCACACTTACTGGAGGCATTATCTATGAACATTTACGTCGGGCAGCTCCCCTATAATGTTACCGAAGAAGAATTGCGGGAAATTTTTGCAAAATTCGGCGAGATCGCCAGCCTGAGCCTGATCAAGGACAAATTCTCCGGGCAGTCAAAAGGCTTCGGTTTTGTTGACATGCCGAACAATTCCGAGGCGGATATGGCGATCAAGGCCCTGAACAAGAGCATGCTGAAAGGGCGGGAAATCAAGGTGAATCAGGCCGAGCAGCGCAAGCAGAAGTCCCGTTTCCGTTCGCGTCGATAGCCTGGGCGGATCGCGTCCGCGGCCGTGGCGGAGGAGGGCTCCGGCGGTTTTCGGCCTTTACGGGTGATAAATCACTTTACGCCGGAAAAAATAATGCTATTTTGGTGAAAATCCTTCAGCATCATCACCTTCGCCATGTCCTGGTGGCTGCACCAATCCTCTGGTTGATGGTTTGTTGTTCAGCGCCACCGGTAAGGAAATACGGTGCGCAGTAATCATATTATTCATTACCCGAAGAATATTTTGTCGGAGTCGTAAAAAGCCACGATTCCGATGGGTCGTGTTTTGTAACTCGTTGTTTTTACTTTCCCGCCTGCCATGGTTTGCGGGTTTTTACGAGACCATTATATTTTAGCAAGGAGAACAGATCATGGGTCAGAACTATTTCAACACCCTGCCCCTGCGGATTCAGCTGGAAGAGCTGGGGCAATGCCGTTTTATGGATGCCTCGGAATTCAACGGTGTCGAGGCCCTCAAGGGCCAAAAGATCGTCATTGTCGGTTGCGGCGCCCAGGGACTGCATCAGGGTCTTAACCTGCGCGACAGCGGACTCGATGTTTCTTACGCCTTGCGTGAAGCCGCCATTGCCGAGAAGCGCAAATCCTGGCAGAACGCCACGGAAAACGGCTTTACCGTCGGCACCTTCCAGGAGCTCATTCCTGGCGCTGATCTGGTCATTAACCTGACTCCTGACAAGCAGCACACCGGGGTGATCACCACCATCATGCCGCTGATGAAGAAGGGCGCCTGTCTCTCCTATTCCCACGGCTTCAATATTGTCGAAGAAGGCATGCAGATTCGCAAGGATCTCACCGTCATCATGGTTGCCCCCAAATCTCCGGGCACCGAGGTGCGGGAGGAGTACAAGCGCGGTTTCGGGGTGCCGACCCTCATTGCCGTGCATCGGGAAAACGACCCGAAGGGCGAGGGCTGGGAGGTCGCCAAGGCCTATGCCTGCGGCACCGGCGCCGACCGGGCCGGTGTTCTCCAGTCCTCCTTTGTCGCTGAGGTCAAATCCGACCTGATGGGCGAGCAGACCATTCTTTGCGGCATGCTGCAGGTCGGTTCACTGCTCTGCTATGACAAGATGATCGAAAAAGGTATCGATGCCGGATATGCCTCCAAGCTCGTCCAGTACGGCTGGGAAACCGTCACCGAGGCCCTGAAACATGGCGGCATCACCAACATGATGGATCGACTGTCCAATCCCGCCAAGCTCAAGGCGGTCGCCCTCTCCGAGGAGCTGAAGGAGATTTTGCAGCCGCTTTTTGAGAAGCACATGGATGACATCATGTCCGGCGAATTCTCCCGCACCATGATGCTCGACTGGGCCAACAACGACGCCAATCTCCTCAAGTGGCGGGCGGAAACGGCCGAAACCGCCTTCGAGAAAGCGGTCAGCCAGGCGGCGGCCATCCCGGAGCAGGAATACTTCGATCATGGCATCCTCATGGTCGCCATGGTCAAGGCCGGGGTCGAACTGGCCTTCGACACCATGGTCTCGGCCGGCATCAAGGAGGAATCGGCCTACTACGAGTCGCTGCACGAGGTGCCGCTCATTGCCAACACCATTGCCCGCAAGAAGCTCTATGAGATGAACGTCGTCATCTCCGACACCGCCGAGTACGGCTGTTATCTCTTTACCCAGTCGGCCCTGCCGCTGCTCGTCGATTTTATGAAGAAAATCGACACCGATGTTATCGGCCGGGGGCTTGTGGTCAAGGATAACGGGGTTGACAATGTCGCCCTGATCCGTGCCAACGAGTCGATCCGTTATACCGGGGTGGAGATGATCGGTGAAGAGCTGCGGTCCTATATGGGGGCGATGAAGCCGATTATCTGATGTCTGGCGTCCCGTGTTCTTTTCTGGGGAGTCCTGGCGGTTGCGGACTCCCTTTTTTTATTGTTCTGCCGACACCTGCGTTTTCTGACATGATGAATTGACGATGAGTCTGATTCCGCCTCCGCTGCAGAGCGCCCTGGTCTGGGTTGCCTGGTGTTGTCTGCACAGCCTGCTGATCAGTACCGGCTGGACGATGAGGCTCCGCGCGCTGCTCGGTCGCCGCTTTGCCTGGTATCGGATCAGCTATGCCGTGTTCAGTCTGCTTACCCTGACTTTACTTGTCATCTGGCATTTTTCCCTGAAACAGGATATCCTTTTTTCCTGGCACGGTTGGTGGCGTCTGCCCCAGGCCGGCCTGCTCGTCTATGCCGGATTCATGGCCCAGGTCGGCTGGCGCCGCTATGATCTCCGTTATTTTCTCGGCATCAGCCAGGTTGCCGATTATTACGCCGGCCGGGAGATGGGAGCGCCCGTCTTTGCCGCCGATGATCGGGGCGGGGTCCGGCATCCCTGGTATTCAGGCGGTATCGCCCTGGTCTGGGCCGCCGGACCTCTCACCGATGTTTCCCTGGCGACAAAGCTGGTGGTGAGCGCTTACCTGATCATTGGCGCCTGTCTTGAGGAAAAAAAGCTGCTGGCGCAATTCGGCTCTGATTACGCGGAGTATCGCCGCCGGCTGCCGATGTTTATTCCCTGCCGGAGAAGATAAGAGATGATGAGAGTGGGTTGGTTGCTGTGCCCTGTCGAGGTACAGGTGCAATGAAAAAGGCCTCCAGTGATACGGGCAGGATCGCCCGCTCCGCCGGTACGGTGTCCATTGCCGTCATGTGCAGCCGGGTGCTGGGCCTGGCCCGGGAGCAGGCCTTCGCCTTTCTCTTTGGCGCCGGCTACGCCTATGACGCCTTTGTCGTTGCCTTCCGGATTCCCAACTTGCTGCGCGATCTGTTTGGTGAGGGGGCGCTGAGCGCGGCCTTTGTCGCGGTCTTCGCCGATTACGACACCAACCGGGGTGAAAAGGCAACCTGGCAGCTTGCCAACAACGTCCTGGCCTTTTTCGCCGTCCTGCTCAGCCTCGTCACCCTGGCCGGTATGATCTGGGCCGAACCCCTGGTGCGATTGCTGGTGGACGCCGAGTTTGTCGGGGTGCCGGGTAAGGTGGATTTGACCCGGCAGCTGACGGTGGTGATGTTTCCCTTTCTGCTCTTCATCTCCCTGTCGGCGGTGGTGATGGGTATGCTCAACAGCAGGGGGCGGTTTTTCATTCCGGCCATGGCCTCGAGTTTTTTCAATATCGGCTCCCTGGTCGGCGGCATCAGCCTGGCCCTGCTCCTGCCCCGCTTTGGCTATCCGGCCATCATGGGCATGGCCATCGGTACTCTGATCGGCGGTCTGCTGCAACTGGGCGGCCAACTGCCCGCCCTCTGGCAGGTCGGCTTCCGCCTCATGCCCCGGCTCGATCTTCGTGATCCGGGCCTGCGGCGTATTTTGCGGTTGATGCTTCCGGCGGTGATCGGTCTGTCCGCCACCCAGCTCAACATTTTTATCAACACCCGTTTTGCCTCGTCCTGTGCCGAAGGCAGTGTCTCCTGGCTCAATTACGCCTTCCGGCTCGTGCAGTTGCCCATCGGCGTTTTCGGCGTCGCCATCTCCATTGCCGCCCTGCCCGTCATTTCCCGCTATGCAGCGGCGAAAGATATCGACAAAATCCGTGAGACTCTGACCTCGTCGCTGACCATGGCCTTTTGTCTCACCATTCCGGCCAGTTTCGGCCTGTGGCTGCTCTCCGAGCAGATCATCCGCATCATCTTTCAGTACGGCGCCTTCAGTGTCATCGACACGGTGCAGACCGCCGAGGCTCTCCGTTTTTATGCGGTCGGCCTCTTTGCCTATTCGGCGGTCAAAATCATGGTGCCGGTCTTCTTCGCCCTCGACGACACCAGGCTGCCCGTCATAGCCAGTTTTCTCGCGGTCGGGGCCAATCTGCTCTTTGTTTCCTCTTTCATCGACCTCTTTCAGCACCGGGCCATTGCTCTTTCCACCTCGGCCGCCATGATCTGCAACTTTCTCTTCCTGGCCGTCGTCCTCTATCGCAAACTCTCCGGCTATTCCCTTTCCTATCTGTTTGAGGGGATCGGCAAGGTGCTTATTGGTTCGCTGGCCATGGCCGGTTGGCTGCAGATGGTGTTGTTTGTTGGGCGGGAATGGGTTGCCGCCTCGATTTTGCTGCAAATCGGCGTTGTTCTGGTGTATATAGCAAGCGCTGCCGCGGTCTATGGCGGGGTTCTCTATCTGCTTCGCCTCAAGGAGCTGAGTCTGCTGGTGGACAAGGTGCGGCAGCGCCTGGGGCGGGCCTGATCAGAGCTGGCGCAGCAGATCGATCTGGGAGAGCAGGGCGGGTACCGCCGCATCAACCCGGAGAATGCGCGGCCCCAGCGAAAAAGGGATGAAGCCAGCCTGTTGCAGGGTGTTTACCTCGAAATCGACCCAGCCGCCCTCCGGTCCGACGGCGAGCACGGTCGTGCCCAGCAGGGGCAGTACGATCGCCTTGGGAAGAAAAGGATAGGGGCCGGGATGGGCGAGCAGCCGCACCGGGCAGTCCCTGAGAAGGCCGGGCAGGACGTCCTCGACAAAGGGGCGAAAGCGGGCATGGATGGAGAGCTCCGGCACCAGGGTATCGCCTGCCTGTTCGAGGCCGAGCAGCAGCTGCTGGTGCAGGTTCTCCTTATGCAGCAGGGAAGCGGAAAAGAAACTCTTTTCCACCCGGCGGGCGTTGACCAGAAAAATGCGTCCCACCCCCAGGGTGGCGGCTTGGGAGAGAACCCGTTTCAGCATGATGGGCCGGGGCAGGGCGAGGAGGAGATCGGTGGCGGGCCGGGCCGGCGGCGGCCTGTCATGGCTGGTGGCGAGTTCCACCGTCTCGCCCCGGATGGCGACCACGGTCGAGGAGCCGCACGGGCCGTTGATGATACCGGTGCGCAGGCGGTCGCCGACCCTGGCCCCCAACACCCGGCGGATGTGCTCGCTGCGCCGGTCGCACAGCACGGCCCGGTTGTCGCAGATTTCGCTTTCGTCAAGCAGGATGATGTTCATGGATGCGATGCAGGCAAGAAAGAGACGTCTGGGGTCCTGGGCGGAAAAGTTACTTGTCGGTTATTATGATTGATGGTTTCGCAATAACTGAAAGTCACCCACTGTAGCCATGGAGGATGCGGAGATATCTGACTGTCTTGAAAATGTTTTCTCTGTGTTCACAGCGGTAAAAAAAGACTTTTTCTGGGTTCATCATTCATCATGATTGTTTTTTATAATATCGTCCAGGTGGCCGTGCTGCTCCTGCTCTGGCCGCTCATCCTGCTGGTGGTGGTCGGCCGGGCCAAGTACCGCGCCCGGATGCCGGCCAGACTCGGTCTGGGTCTCGATCGGTATCTGGCTCAGCTGCCCGCCGGCAGGCCGCGTATCTGGATCCATGTTCTTTCCCTGGGCGAGGCGCGTTCAGCCCTCTCTCTGGTCCGGGCCTTGCGGCAGCGCTATCCCGGGGCAACGCTGCTTTTTTCCTGCACAACGACCGCGGGTGAGCGCTTTGTCCGCTCGCTTGCCGATTTTCCCATCGACAGACTGATTCCCTTTCCCCTCGATCTCTATCCGGTGACGCGGCGTTTCATCGGTGCCATTCGACCTGATCTCTTTGTCCTGGTCGAGACCGATTTCTGGCCCAATCTCCTCCATGGACTGCAGCGGGCGGCGATTCCCGCTGTCCTGGTCAATGGCCGCATCTCCGAAGGTTCTTATACCAGATACCGGCGACTGCGGCCATTGTTTCTGCCGTTGTTTGCCTCCTTTCGTGTCCTCGCCCTCCAGCGTCGGCTGGACATGGAGAGAATGGCTGAACTCGGGGTAAAGCGGCAGCGTCTCCGGGTGCTGGGCAATCTCAAGTATGACGCGGTGCTGCCCACAGCAGTGCGTCCCTTTGCCAGAGAGGATTTCGCCATCGGCTCGCATCGACTGGTCTGGATTGCCGGCAGCACCCACCCGGGGGAAGAGGAGATCGTCTGTGCGGTTTTTCAGCGGTTGCGGCATGCATTCCCTGCGCTCTTTCTCATCATCGCCCCCCGCGCGGTGGAGCGGGCCGATGAGGTGGAACGGCTGGTCCGGCGGCACGATCTGGCCGTTTCCCGACGCAGCAGCGGGATGGAGGCGGATAATCAGGTCATGGTACTCGATACCATGGGCGAGCTGGCCGGGCTCTATGCCATTGCTGATATCGCCTTTGTCGGCGGCAGTATGGTTGCGGAAGGTGGCCATAATCCTTTGGAGCCGGCTGTTTTCGGAGTGCCGGTCTTTTTCGGCGTCCACATGGAGGATTTTGCCGATGTGGTGGAAGAGATGATGGCGGAGGGCTGCGCCGAAGAGGTGGGGGATGCTGAAGAGTTGGCGGAGAAGATCGCCCCTCTGCTGGCCGATGAGGTGCTTCGTAAAGAATGGGGCACCACGGCCCGGACCTTTGTCACGGCCCGGCAGGGGGTTAACGATCGCTATCTTGATCTGATCGGGGAGGCGCTTTCATGAGTGAGCATTTGCAGATGCTGTTTGCCATCGGCCGGCCGCTTTCTCCCCTGTACGGTCTTGCCATGGCTTTGCGGGCCTGGGCCTACGGCAAGGGACTTCTGCCGCGGCAACGGCTGTCGGTGCCGGTGATCAGTGTCGGCAATCTGACCCTGGGCGGCACCGGTAAAACACCGATGACCATCCATCTCGCCCGTCTGCTGGCCGACCGGGCGCCGGTCATTGTCAGTCGTGGCTACGACGGCAGGGCAAAGGAAAAGGTCAATGTGGTCTCCGACGGCGCTGCACTGCTGCTTGATGCGCGTTCCGCCGGCGATGAGCCCTTTTATATGGCGGAGAATCTGCCCGGGGTGCCGGTGCTGACCAGTAGAAAACGGAGTGAGGGCGGTCGCTGGGCGGTGGAGCACCTTGGCGCCCGTTCCGTCATTCTCGATGACGGCTTTCAGCATCTCGCTCTGCAGCGCGATGTCGATCTGGTGCTGTTCGGGGTGGAGAGTTTTCTCGGCAATAATCGGATCTTTCCCGGCGGCGACATGCGGGAGCCCCTCACGGCCCTAGCCCGGGCCCATGCCTTTATCCTGACCGGGGTCAACGATGCCAACCGGCAGCGCTTTGCCGCAATCAGCCGGGCATTGACGAAGAAATTCCCCGGTATCCCGGTGTTTTCGGCCGAGTATCGTCCCCTCTCCCTCATCAATGCGCAGGGAGAAGAACTGTCCTTGGCCCAGGCCAGGGAGATGACGTATTTTGCCTTCTGTGGACTGGCTCAGCCCGCTTGCTTCGCGCGCAGCCTGGAGCTGGCAGGACTCCGGACCAAGGGGTTTCAGGGTTTCCGCGATCATTGCCGTTACCTTGCCCCTGAGCTGGGATTTTTGAAAAAACAGATTGCCGGCTTTTCCGGCGACGCCCTCATCACCACTGAAAAGGATCTTGTCAAACTGAGGGAGGCGCAATTGTCCCTTCCCCTTTATGCCCTCCGCATGGAGCTGCGACCTGAGGCGGATTTCGATGCCTTTGTGCTTGCCAGGCTTGCGACAGTCTCCTGAGTGCATGGGAAAAATCCCATAATGTGTTTTTTTTGCAACGGAATTTTGGGCTTGCCGGCTGGATGAAGGACGCCCATTTTTTTTAACTGACTGTTCTCATTGAGTTTATTTTTTTCTTGAGTTTCGGCTTTTTTTTTGCATGGTTTGTCGTGTGTTTTTTCTGGCATCAGCTTGGCTGATGGTATTCTGATAAAAAATACCGTGCCGGTTGTTTCCATTTCAGGGCAACCGGGGAGTGCCTCCAGGAGTGTCCGAACGATTCGAGATCGGCATTACAGGCGCGGAGCAAAATATTGTGAATCTCATGGATACATGGCAGCACACGATTAAGAAAGAGGTCAGCTTTGCCGGCATCGGACTTCATTCCGGTAAAGCGGTCAAACTGGTGGTCAAGCCGGCGGCGGCCAATACCGGTATACGTTTTATGCGCACCGATCGTACCGACAGGGCCGTTATCCCGGCGCTGCTGAGTCGGGTCAGCAATACCGTGCTGGCGACGACGATCGCCAAAGACGGCGCCGAGGTCTCCACCACCGAGCATCTACTGGCTGCCCTTGCCGGCATCGGTATCGACAACGCTCTGATTGAACTCGATAACGACGAGGTGCCGATCATGGACGGCAGCGCCTCGCCCTTTGTCCACCTGCTCCTCAAGGCCGGTCGGCAACGACAGAAAGAGAAACGGCTGATGCTGAAAATCACCCGGCCGCTCGAGCTGCGCAACGGCGAAACCATCCTGCGAATCGAGCCGTACGATGGCTTTAAGGTAAGCGGTGAGATTAAATTCGACCACCCGCTGATCCGTCGGCAGACCTTTGTTATGGACGTCACCAGCCATACCTTTGTCAAGGAGCTCGCCTCGGCCCGCACCTTCGGTTTTCTGCACGAGGTCGAGTATCTGCGCCGCAACGGCAAGGCCCTTGGCGGCTCGCTGGACAACGCCATTGTCATCGATCACGGCGCTATCCTCAACTCCGAAGGGCTTCGTTTTTCCAATGAGTTTGTTCGTCACAAGATTCTTGATCTCATCGGCGACCTGGCCCTGCTCGGTTTCCCGTTGCTTGGCCATGTCAGGGCGGTCCGAGCCGGTCATGCCCAGCATCTCGAATTGATGAAGGAAATCATCGATCATCCGGAGTGCTGGCAACTGGTCACTCTTGCCGGCAACGGTGAAGAAAACGTCCTGGAAAAGGTTGTCATGAGCACCATGGCGGCCGGCAACAGGATTCTGCCCCTGCTGTTTCCCGCGCGGGTTGTCCCCACCGCCACCGGCGCGCCAGCGCCACTCTGATCGTGGCAGCGGGGAGCAGCTGAATACGCTTTCGGCCTCTCCCTGCTCTCTTCCGAACAGCGCGTCGAGCCGGGCGTCCGCCTCTCTTTTCTTCGGCGTGTCCACGATCCTTTTTTGCTTCTCACCTTTCCGTCAGATCCCAGCGGGTAAGATCATCCTTGCCTTTGCCTCGTATTTTCGCTACTGTCTTGTGGCAGCTGGCGGGGGAGAGGAATCCCTGCCGTAAACGATCACGCCCATGGCGGGCACGACCACGGTGCAGGATGGCGTCCGGTATCTTTGCGGTCCATTCGGAGCCCTGCATCCAGTAATCGGGAATGACACAATGAAATTGCAGGGCAAAATCGGTTTTCTTGGCGGCGGTCGCATGGCCGAGGCTCTTGTTAAGGGAATTGTCAGGGCAGGGCTTGCCGGCAGCGCGGATATCCTGGCGGTTGATCCGGATGAAAAACGGCGGAGTCTGCTGGAAAAGGAATATGGCATCGGGGTGACCGCCTCTCCTGAAGCCCTGGCGGAATGCGCGATCATCATCCTGGCGGTGAAGCCTCAGATCATGGGAGCTTTGCTGGACGGATGCCGGAGCTGGCTCGATGCCCGGCATCTGGTGATTTCCATTGCCGCCGGCATTCCCATCGCGTTCATGGAAAAGCGGTTGGCGCCTGGCTGTCGGGTCATTCGGGTTATGCCCAATACGCCGGCCCTGGTACTGGAGGGTGCTTCGGCGTTGAGCGGGGGCAGTGCGGCAAGCCGTGAGGATCTGGAGATCGCTGAACGGATTTTTTCCGCGGTTGGGCGCTCGGTTGTTCTACCGGAGAATTATCTGGACGCCGTCACCGGGCTGAGCGGCAGCGGTCCGGCCTATGTCTTTCAATTCATCGATTCCCTGGTTGACGGCGGCGTTAAGATGGGGCTCAGCCGCCATGATGCGGAACTGCTGGTGCTGCAGACGGTGCTTGGTTCAGTTCGGCTGGCCATGGAAACCGGCAAGCACCCGGCCGAACTCAAGGCGATGGTCACCTCGCCGGGCGGCACCACCATTGCCGGCCTGCATGAGCTGGAAAAGGCCGGCTTTAAGGCAGGCGTTATGACTGCCGTCGAGGCAGCCACCAGGCGCTCGGAAGAGCTCGGCAGGCTGGTCTGAGTCAAGGCCATGCAGGTACGAAAAGTTGGAATCATCCTGAAAAAAGATTCGGAGCAGGCCAGGTTTCTCGTCCGTGAGATGGTTGCCTGGTTTGCCGAACGTGCAGTAACCACTGTTATTGATGTTATCGGTCCGGAACTTGATATTCTCATTATCCTCGGCGGTGATGGCACCCTGCTGCATGTTGCAGAGGAGGCGAGTCAGTGTCAGGTGCCGGTGGTTGGAGTGAATCTCGGTAATCTCGGTTTTCTGACCGAGGTGGCGGAAAGTGAGTGGCAGCAGGCGTTTGCCGCCATTCTTGCCGGATCGGCGGTAATCGAAGAGCGGATTATGCTCAAGGTCAGACTGCGGAGCCACGGTACCACGAGCCCCTGGCGCCATGCCCTCAATGACGTTGTCGTCAGCAAGGGCACTATCGACCGGCTGGTGCGGCTCTGTACCTGGGTGGACAGTGAATATCTCAATACCTACAAGGCGGACGGCCTGATCTTCTCCACCCCAACCGGCTCCACTGCCTACAATCTTTCGGCCGGCGGACCCATTGTCCATCCCGGCCTGGCCGCGGTCATGGTGACGCCGATCTGTCCTTTTATGCTGGAAAGTCGTCCGGTGCTGCTGCCCGCCGCAGTGCGTTTATGTACCCGATTGGCCGGGGCCGCAGCCGACGTCAAGGTGATTGTTGACGGGCAGTTCGCCTGGGACATGCGGGAAGCGGACAATCTCGATGTTGTTACCTCGGAAAAGCCGCTTCGCCTCATCTGTTCACCACAGAAAGGCTACTTCGATATTCTGCGGTGCAAATTGAACTGGGGCGGGATGCTGGAGGGGGTGTGAACGTCGCCCGGCCGTCAGCCGGGATGCGCATTCCCCTGCGATCCCGGCCGTTTTCCTGATTCACGGAATTAGTCGTCAAAAGAGGCGGAGAGCTTTTCCTTTTCCTGCTCCATTGCCTCCTTTCCTGCCTCAATGGCTGCGCTCAGCGCCTGTTTTTTCTCGTCAAGATACTCCTTGCCATGATTGATCAGATCGGTGCCCCGGTTGATCATCTTTTTGCCCCTTTCGATCATCTCCCGGCCCCGCTCCATTGCCTGTTCAGCCGATCCTTTCATCTGCTCAGGAAATTTTCCGGTTTTGTCTGCCAGGTCATGGCCGTAATCCTTGATGATCCGCCGTGTCTCTTCCCCGGTGCGCGGGGCGACGAGCAGGGCGATGCCGGCGCCAATGACGGTTCCTGCCAAAAAAGACACCAGTGCCACATTTGTATTGCATGAATCATCTCTATTCATCGAAATACCTCCTTTCCGGTGGGGGTTCATTTTTCTTGAAAAAACTGGTAAATGCCGCAACACCGGCGGAAATGCCGCCGATCTGGGCGATAACCGGAGTGACCGTCTTCTTGACCAGGTTTGCCGTGGACAGCAGGGTCTCCCCGGTCTGCTGCAGGGTGGCTATGATGCTGTCAGCCTGTTCGACCTTCTCGTTTAAGGAGACGGTAAGCAGTTGCAGCTCGCAACTTGTCTCCGTAACCTTGGCGAGCAATGGTTCGACCTCCCGGTTGATGGCCGCCAGGGTCTCTTCCGCCTTGCGGGCGGTTCGCCTGATTTGGGCCAGGGTCGGGACAAGCACTGCAACAAGCAGGACGATGCCGATCGAAGCTGTAATGTAAAAGATGTCGATAGGTGTCACGGGTTGGCTCCTTTATTCCATTGTGAACAGATCGGCCACTGTTTGTAAAACATAATTTTCTCGGCCGGTCGCGGTCGGATGAGGTTCCCTGTATTTTTTGTCGAAATCGTAAAAAGCCACGATTTCGACGGGCCATGTTTTACGGGTTTACGAGACCATCATTTTTTCCTGATGTTGAATTTTTTCATTTTATACTGGAGCAGACTTTTGGTGATGCCGAGCTCCTTTGCCGCCTTTGTCTGGATATAGTCGGCTTTTTCCAGGGCATTTCGCAGCACTTTTTCTTCAATGGCATCAAGCAGCTGCGGCAGCGGGGTGCCCTCGGCGGTAATGTCGTCCGGGAGCCGGGCGGGGCGCGGGAGCTGATCCGTGTCCGTGAGGGAGACGCTGTCCGGTAGAACGTCGTTTTGCCGGATGATATTGTCCGTGCAGAGAATGCTGGCCCGCTCGATGGTGTTCTCCAGCTCACGGATATTGCCTTCCCATGGCAGAACGGTGAGATACCGCAATGCGGCCGGATCGATCTTGAGCTCCGGTTTGTTGAGCTGTCTGGCGAATTTGTTCATGAAATGATGCACCAGCAGGGGGATGTCGTCTGTCCGCTCCCGCAAGGGAGGAAGGTGGAGGTGGAGCACATTGAGCCGGTAGTAGAGATCTTCCCGGAAACGACCTTCCTCGACCTCCTGCTTGAGATCCTTGTTGGTGGCTGCGACAATGCGGACGTCCACCTTCTGTTCCTCGGTGCCGCCCACCCGTTGAAAGGTTTTCTGCTGCAGGATACGCAGCAGTTTTGCCTGGAGTCCGAGCGGCATTTCACCGATTTCGTCGAGAAAGAGGGTGCCCTGGTCGGCCAGCTCGAATCGCCCCTTTCGCAGGGCAATGGCGCCGGTGAACGCCCCTTTTTCGTGGCCGAAGAGTTCGCTTTCCAGCAAAGACTCCGGCAGGGCGGCGCAGTTGATCGAGATGAAGGGTTGCTTTTCTCGGGGGCTGTTGCTGTGGATGGCCCGGGCCACCAGCTCCTTGCCCGTGCCTGATTCACCGGTGATAAGGACCGACGCCTGGGTCGGGGCGATCTTTTCGATAAGGGAGAAGAGTTGCCGGATCTGTTTGTTTTTCCCGATCATTTCCGAAAAACTGGACCGTTGCCGCATCTCGCTGCGCAGGCGCATGTTTTCCCGAAGCAGGGAATAATGATCGATCGCCTTGGTGATGTTGGCGATCAGTTCGGTATTCTTGAACGGCTTGGTCAGGTAGTTGAAGGCGCCGTCACGCATGGCGGCAACCGCCTTTTCCACCTCGCCGTAGGCCGTCAGCAGGATGACCGGCAGATCGGGGTTCATTTCCTTTGATTTTTTCAACAGCTCCATGCCGCCCATGACCGGCATCTGCATATCGGTGAGGACCAGATCAAGATCCGAGGTGCCGATTATCTCCAGGGCCTTTTTGCCGTTTTCAGCGGTCAGAACCTCGAACCCCTCGTCCCGCAAGAGTTCCGCCAGGATGATCAGGTAATTGGGTTCATCATCGACGACCAGAATGGTATTCATGTCACGTGCTCGGTTTTCTTTGCGGAACGATCATCTGCCCGCAGGAAGGCCGTCGCTAGAGACAGTGCCGCCGTGGTCCCGCCGGAGAGGGGAGCCGCTTCCAGCCGTTTTATCAGTTCTGCGTATAACTCATAGGGGACTCGATGCTTCTTGCCGCCTCCAAGGCCAACACCATTTCTGGCTGTTCCGTGAAAATCGCTGCCGCCGGTCACCAGCAGCCCCAGCTCACGACAGCAGGCGACGATCGTTTTCTGCTCTGCGGCGGAATAGGTCGGGTAATAGGCCTCGGCTCCGCCCAGTCCCAGATCGCGCAGTTGTTCGAGCAGGACGGGGAGTGCCGCCACGGTTCGGTCCGGGCTTAAGGGGTGGGCGAGGACGGCAATGCCGCCGGCTTCGCGGATCAGGGCGATGGCGTCAGCCGCTGCGAGCTGCTGCCGTTCCGCGTAAGCGAGACCTCCTCGGCGCAGGTAACGGGCAAAGGCCTCGTCCGGTGTGCGGACGACGTGTTTTTCCACCAGCAGGGCGGCGATATGCGGTCTGCCGGTCTGCCCGTCACCGGCCCGTTGCCGCAATTCCTCACGACTCAGCGTGATGCCGAGTGCGGCCAGATTGCTCAGGATCGCATCGTTGCGTTGCTGGCGGGCCACTTGGATTGCCGCGAGTTTTTTCTGTAAGTCGGCAGAGGTATGACAAAAGCCGTATCCCAGGATGTGCAGAGGGGTATCATCGTGGCAGGCGCTGAGCTCAATGCCGGCGATAATCTCGATTCCCCTTTTTCTGCCGGCCGCCATTGCCACGTCTGTCCCTGCTGTGGTGTCGTGATCGGTGATCGAGATGGCCGAGATGCCGAGACGATTCGCCTCCGCCACCAGTTCCTCAGGGGACATGGTGCCATCGGAGCAGGTTGAATGGAGATGAAGATCGATCCGTTGCATTTGTAAATCTTAGCCGCTCCGCGACAGGTCCGCAAGCACATTACCCGAGTTGGCAGCGATTTTTGCCGGAGTCCGGCCGGCTGTTTCTGGCCGGACTCCGGTTTTTGCCGGTGACGACCTGTATTATTTGTTTGAATAATAGATATTGCTGTTGTTATGATAATACCGCGGAATCGGCATGGCCAGCATCGGTCACCTTTTTGTTTTACCCTGCCTGCCCCAGGCTGTTGCTTTTACCCAAGGAGGAATGCATGGCACAGATTGATGCCTTTTTTAAACTGATGAACGACCAGGGGGCCTCGGACCTGCATCTGGTCGCCGGCCAACAGCCGGTATTGCGAATCCGCGGTGATATGGAGCGGGTCAAATACAAGGTGCTTGACAACGACACCCTGAAAGCGATGCTGTATGAGATTGTCAGCGAGGATAAGGCCAAGCATTTTGAGGAGACCGGCGATGTCGATTTCGGCTACGAGATTCCCGGCCTGGCCAGGTACCGCGGCAATCTCTTTCAGCAGAAATACGGTATTGGCGCAGTGTTTCGTGAAATCCCCAGTGAAATTTTGAGTTGTGATCAATTGAAACTGCCGGGGGTCATCAAGAAGCTTGCCTATTTGCCGAAAGGTATGGTTCTGGTCACCGGGCCGACCGGTAGCGGTAAGTCAACCACTTTGGCAGCCATCGTCGATGAGGCCAACGCCTCGCGCAGCGATCATATCCTGACCATCGAAGATCCCATCGAGTTTGTGCACAGAAGTAAGAAGTGTATCGTCAACCATCGTGAGGTCGGCCTGCACACCAAGAGTTTTTCGGCGGCCTTGCGCGGGGCCCTGCGCGAGGATCCGGACATCATCCTGGTGGGCGAGATGCGTGATCTGGAAACCATTGCCCTGGCCATGGAAGCGGCCATGACCGGCCATCTCGTCTTCGGCACCCTCCATACCCTCAACGCCGCCAAAACGGTGGACAGGGTCATCGAGATTTTTCCTTCCAGCCAGCAGGCCCAGGTGCGTTCCACCCTGGCCGACGCCCTCAAGGCAGTGGTGTCGCAAACCCTGTTCAAAAGGATTGATGTCAAGGGGAGATGCGCGGCCCTGGAGATCCTTATCTGCACCCCGGCGGTCCGTAACCTGATCCGTGAGGGGAAGACCTATCAAATTCCATCTGCTATGCAAACCGGCAAACGCTACGGCATGCAGACCCTTGACGATGCCATCATGGAGCATCTTACCAATGGCTGGATTTCCCCGGATGCCGCCTATTCGAACTGCATTGACAAGGGGAAATTTGTCCAGTTTCTCAGTAAGCCCCCCACCGATTTTACCGATGTCTGAAAGCAGATGGTCCCGAGAAAAAACCTTAAATCATGACGGGCGGGAAGGAGAAAACAACGAGCTGAATGCACCGTCCGTCGGAATCGTCACGGTCTGCCGTTTTCTGCCGTGAAGGTGGTCACCGTCATTTCTTCTTCGGTCATGGCAAAGGTGATGGTGCCATCTGACGCGGTGCTGAGGACGGTGCTTCCCGTCTGTTGGCAGCGTGCCAGCACGTCGGCCCCGGGAAAGGTCTTTCTTCTGCTTTTACCAGCAGAAACAAGAGTGTAGCGAGGGGAAACCCCGGCAAGGAAGGCGGCGCTGCTGGAGGAGCTGCTGCCATGATGGGGCAGCACCAGGACATCGGCGGCGATCCTTTTTTTGTCTTGCACCAGCATTTTTTCCGTTTCCGTATCGATATCGCCGGGAAAGAGAAACCGGCGTCCTCTGCTCTCCAGGGCGATGATGAGGCTGCGGCCGTTGTCGCTCAGTGTCCCTCCATTCAGGTGGTAATCGGCGAGATTGATCAGGCGCGCTTCGGCTGTTTGGTGCAGCACGTCGTTTTCCTGCGGGATGCGGATGGCAATGCCGAGGAGTTTTGCCAGGTCGAGCAGGGCGTTATATCCTTGACCGGGACTTTCCGCCCCGTTGATCCAGAGGGTGCGCGGCCGGAATCGTTCCAGAATGAAAAAAAGACCGTTGTAGTGATCCGCGTCCGGATGGCTGACGACAACCGCCTCCAGGCGGGTGATGCGTTGATGCCAGAGGTAGGGAGCGATGATGTTTCTGCCCGGGTTGAAACGCTCGGACGCTGCTCCGCCGCCATCGATCAGGACATGGCTGTTGTCGGTCAGGCTGATCAGTGCCGCGCTGCCCTGGCCCACGTCAATGACGGCTACCCGGTCGGTCGGTCGTGCTGTCTTCGCGATGTGATGGGTGATTGGAACAGTGATGAGGATGAGCAGGGAAATGAAGCAGCCGGCGAGAGCGATTCGATTTTTTTTCAGCAGGAGAAGGCTGGCCAGCAGGAGATAGCAGGCAATGATTTCTGGCCAGGACGGGGTTGGCACCCAGAAGGAGCTAAAGGGGAGAGCGGCGAGGTGGGTGCTGATGACGTCCGCCGTCTGAAGCCCCACTGCCCCGAGGTGCAGGAGGAGTTCCGCCACCTGCGGGGCAAAAAAGAGGAGAGGGCAGCTGATTAAACCGATAGGCAGTGCCCAGAAGCAGAGCAGCGGTTCGAGGAGAAGGGTGGAAAAGGCGGCGAGCGGTGAAAAACGGTTGAAGTGCCAGATGAGCAGCGGCAGAGTACCGGCGGTTGCGGCGCAGGAGACGAGGATGATATTTTTTGTTGCTGCAGCGATCGTTTTAACGACGGGCGATGCGCGGGACGGCAGGTCATCGTCTGTTGTCGGGTTGCTGAGGTAGGGCAGGATGGTGACAATGGCGATGACGGCGGCAAAGGAAAGTTGAAAGGAAACGGTAAAGAGGGCGGCCGGCTGAAAAATGAGGATCAACAGGGCGGCAATGGCGATGGTGGTCGGCATGTGCCATTGCCGGTCAAACACGACGGCGAGCAGGACCACAAGGGTCATAAGCAGGGCGCGTATCACCGGAGTCTGGAAACCGGCGATCAGGGCGTAGCTGAAAAGGAGGGGAATGGTGAGCAGTGCCGCGACTTTCCAGACGGAGAAATGCAGCAGCAACCAGGTTGATCGCCGTAGGAGGAGATTGATGAGCCAGCCCGTGCCAGCGGCAACGAGACCCATGTGCAGGCCGGAAATGGCCAGGAGGTGGACGGCGCCGGTTGCGGTGAACCGTTCCATGGTTTGTGGCGGAATGGAGGCGCGATCGCCGGTCAGAATCGCCTTGTAAAGGCCGCTGAGATGCGGGGGCAGTATGCGGTCGAGGGTGATATTGATTTGGTGGCGGAGCTCTTCGGGGAAAAAGCGGAGGCGGTGAAGAGACGACCCTTCCCGGGCCGGAGTGATGGTGCGGATCAGGGCCGGTGAGCTGATCCAACCGGTGACATATATCGATTCGCGGGCGAGAAAAGCCGGATAATCAAAACTGCCCGGGGTGCCGTAGCGCTGCGGCCGGGCAATGTGCGCCCTGGCCAGCAGCTTTACGCCGGGGGTCAGATCCGCGGCAGGTGGTTCCCGCATGGCCAGTTCGATGATGCCGGTTGCCGGGATGAAACGGGCCGCAGCTCCGATCGGATCTGTTGCTGTCGCGGGCCGGCCTGTTGTTGCCGGAGGGCGGATGATGCCGTCAACCGCCACGAAGAGCTTGGTCTTGTCCGGGTATACCACCGGCGCTTTCGTCAGGGTGCCGGAAAGCGTTGCTTCCGCCTCCTCGGCGAAGAGGTGGAAGAGGTGCGATGGCGCAGTGGGCGGCGCCAGGTGGACGGAGCCGTGAAGCTGGCCGCAGAAAAGGAAAAAGAAGAGCAGCAGTGGTTGCTGGAGCCAATGGGTTCTTTTCCATGTCAGGATGACGGCAATGGCGAGAAGGATAAGCGGCGGCAGCAGCAGAACGGGGCGGCAGGGGATCGTGGTCGCCAGGATGATGCCGGCGGCAAAGGCGATCACCGCGGCGATAAGCAGCGTCGGTGACCGCCTGTCCGGCAGGAGGGATCTGATATCGTGGCGGGCTGGAGGAGTATGCGAACAGTGTTCCTTGCCGTTCGGAGTAGGGAGGCTCGTTGCGTCAGGCGGGCATGGGCCGGCCATGCCGGTCAGTCAAGGAAGAATTTGAGCTTGTCCCGCCGGCTCGAGTGGCGCAGGCGATTGAGCGCCTTTTTTTCGATCTGGCGGATCCGTTCACGGGAGACATTGAAGCGTTTGCCGATCTCCTCCAGGGTGTACTCAGCATCCTCGCCAATGCCGAAACGTAGCCGGATGATCTTTTCCTCTCGGGGGCTCAAGGTGGCAAGAATGGTCTTCACCCGGTCTGACAGCTCATAATTCTTTACCGCCTCATAAGGGGAGACCGACTCCTGGTTTTCGAGAAAATCGCCCAGGGTGCTGTCGTCGTCGCCCACCGGCGTTTCCAGTGAAATCGGTTCACGGGAGGCCTCGAGGATCGCAAGGATTTTGTCCATGGGCAGACCGGTTTTGTCGGAGATTTCCACCGGTGTCGGTTCCCGGCCCAGCTCTTTGAGCAGGGAATAGAAGGCCTTGAAAAACTGGCTGCGCAGTTCGAGAAAATGGACAGGCAGGCGGATGGTACGGGTCTTGTCGAGGATGGCCCGGGTGATAGCCTGGCGGATCCACCAGCTCGCATAGGTGGAGAATTTATTACCCTTTTTGTAGTCAAAACGGAAGACGGCCCGCATGAGGCCGAGATTGCCTTCCTGGATGAGATCGGCGAGACTGAGTCCTTGGTGCATGTAGCGTTTGGCGATACTGACCACCAGCCGAAGGTTTGCTTTGATCATGGCGTCCTTGGCTGTTTCGATGGAACGGGTGTAGAGATTGATCCGGTTGTCCGCCTGCTGCAGCTGCTCGATATCCCGGTATCTGATTGCCGCCTCATGGACCCTGCGGCACATGTAGTTGAGGTGCTGTTTTTTCGGCTTGAGGGTCGGGTCCCGTTTTTCCCACAGGGCGATGCGATCGACGAGCTGCTTCATCTCTTCGACGCCGGAGGTGTCGCTGTGGATGGTTTTGATGATCGCGTCAAAGCCTTCACGGATGATTTTGCTGTATTTTTCTTCCTCTTCAGGGGTGAGCAGGTCGAAGCGGCCCATTTCGCGCAGATAGGTGGTGGTGGTCTCCTCTACCTCCTGGAGATCCTCCTTGCCGTCCGCCCCCTTGCCCCCCTCTTTCAGGGCGTCGTCAATATCCTCGTCATGCCATTCCTTGTCGTCGCCGGCTTTGGATTTGACAAGGTCTGATTTGGCGGCGACATCAATTTCATTCTGATCCAGAAATGCAAAAATTTCGTCGATATAGCTGGCATCTTTGTCTTCCGGGATGAGATCGTTTAAAACATCAATGCTGATGCAGCCTTTTTCCTTCCCGGCTTTCAATATTCTGTCTTTGATATCGGCAGGCACAGTATTGTTGTCTCCCGGATTGTTAGGGTGTCTGCGTTTCACAGATGGCGGATGCGAGAATGGAAGAGAGATATTCTGTCCGCCAAAACCACCTAATTTAACCAATTTTTCAGATGGCCGCAAGCGGAAAAAAAGAAAACATGCTTTCTTGACATTGGCGTTAAGCTGGTCGATAATTTTACTGCTGATAATGATTGATGAAATCGCAAAAGGTCTATTTTGCCACTGAGAGCACAAGGAAAATATATTGCATTACAATTAGTTATCTCTGTGTGCTCTGTGGTAAAATTTTACTTTTTGCGAAATCATCAATGATTGTCGGAATCGTAAAAAAACACGATTCCGCCGGGCCGTGTTTTGTAACTCGTTGTTTTCTCTTTTCCGCCTGCCATGGTTTACGGATTTTACGAGACCATCAATAATTCATCGGAGCAAGGCTTCGGCTCCGGCATGCCGAGCGTGCATCTGTCAATGATGAGTGGCGGGCGGGGCATTAGGTTCCGGAAACAATGAAGCGCGTATTTAGTTTTATCAAAAACAAACATCCTAATACAAGTGGGAAAACATGGCACTGCATCGATCGTGCGGCATTCTCGCCCATCTGACCTCCCTGCCCGGGCCATTCGGGATCGGCGATCTTGACTCCGCCTGTCATTTTCTTGTTTTTCTGGAGGCGTCGGAACAGTCATTCTGGCAGTTTCTTCCGACTGGGATAGGTTGTGAGGCCTTTGGCCAGTCACCGTACATGACTCTTTCCTCATTTGCCGGCAGTCCTTTGCTGATCAGTCCGGAATGGCTTGTCGAAAAAGGATTGCTGCTGCGGGAAGAGCTCTCTGACCAACCGGTCTTTTCCGAATACACGGTCCATTTCCGAACGGTTGCGGATTACAAAGGGCGGCTGCTGACCCGGGCGTATGAGCGCTTTGCGGCGCATGATCTCTTGCATGATGATTTTGGACGTTTTCTCCGAGAGCAGTCAGACTGGCTCGATGATTATGCTCTGTTCATGGCGTTGCGCAATCATCATGATGAGCGACCCTGGTATCTCTGGCCCAAAGACCTGGCCCGGCGCGTCCCGAAAAGTCTTGCCGCCGCCAGGCTGGAGCATGTGGACGCCATCCGTTTTCATCAGTTCGTCCAGTTTGTCTTTTTCAGTCAATGGCGCAGGTTGCGGCAGGCGGCACGGAAAAAAAGGATCACCTTAATAGGTGATATCCCCATCTATGTCGGTGCTGACAGCGCCGATGTCTGGGCGAACCAGGATTGTTTCGATCTGGATCGCCAGACCCTGCAGCCGACCCACGTGGCCGGCGTGCCTCCGGACTATTTCAGCGAGACCGGCCAGCGCTGGGGTAATCCCCTCTATCTCTGGGAAAAAGAGGGGGAGGCGAATCCCGTTCTTTTGCACTGGTGGAGCAGGCGGTTTGCCCACATCGCTTCCATGGTTGACCTGGTCCGCATTGATCATTTTCGTGGATTTGCCTCCTACTGGCGGATTCCGGCTGATGAAGAGACCGCAATCAACGGGGAGTGGGTCAGGGGGCCGGGATTGGCGTTTTTTCGGGCGATGGAAAAGGCGACCAGGGATCTCGGCATCATCGCCGAGGACCTTGGCGTGATCACCCCGGACGTGGAGGAGCTGCGTGACACCTTGGGATTCCCCGGGATGAAGGTATTGCAGTTTGCCTTTGATTCGGATCAGAACAACAGTTATCTGCCGCACACCTACACGACGACCAACTGTGTAGTTTACACCGGCACCCACGATAATGACACCACTATCGGCTGGTATTTTGATCCGATGGTCTCGTCTGCGGCCAAGGATCGGGCCCGCCGCTATGCCAATAGTGACGGTCAGGTCATCCATCGTGATTTTATTCGGTTGGCCTACTCATCGGTAGCGGCCCTTGCTCTCATCCCGTTGCAGGATGTCCTGGGATTCGGTTCCGACTGCCGGATGAACCGGCCGAGCGTGGCCGACGGCAATTGGCTCTGGCGCTGTGCGCCGCGTTTTTTGACCTCGGATGTTGCCCGTTATCTTGCCGATGAGGCGCTGTTTTACGGGCGGCAACGGGTTGCCGACAAGGAGGAAAGTGATGATCAACGTGCTCGTTTTTAACGGGTCGCCGCGCAAAAAGGGCAACACGGAGGTGCTGCTTGCCGCCGTCGGCCGGGGAGTGGAGGCCGGGGGCGGGACCATGGAGATTATCCGCCTGGCGGATTTCGCCATCGCCCCCTGCATCAGCTGCGGTGGTTGCGATAAAACCGGTATCTGCGTGGTCAAAGACGATATGGGGGTGCTGTATGAAAAAATTGACCAGGCCAGGCGGATCGTGCTTGCCTCGCCGATCTATTTTTATGGGGTGACCGCCCAGGCCAAGGCCTTTGTCGATCGCACCCAGGCCCTGTGGAGCAGAAAATATCTGCTCAAGCAACGCGGAGAGTGGCGGGAGGATCCCGATCGGCAGGGGTATTTTGTCTCGGTGGCTGCCACCAGGGGTGAAAAGGTGTTTGACGGGGCTGTCCTCACCGCCAAATATTTTTATGATGCCATTGGGGTGGGATACGGCGGTGAACTGCTGGTCCGGGGGGTCGACAAGCGTGGTGATATGGCCAGATTTACGGAAAAAATTGAGGAAGCGGAGGCCTTCGGTCGCGCGATCGTTTCCTGAGATTTCTTGTTGGCGGTTGTGATTATTCTTGACAAGTCTTTTGTTTTCGTTTAGAGATTGCCAATCTTTTTTAGGCCCCATCGTCTAGCGGTCAGGACGTCGGCCTCTCACGCCGAAAGCAGGGGTTCGATTCCCCTTGGGGTCACCAAAAAAAAACAAAGGGTTATGTCTTTTGGCATAGCCCTTTTTTTTGTTGTCGGGCCACTCCGGAGCAGAGTTTGTCGTCGGTTTTTTGTCATGGTCAGCTGTGTCCAGAACCCGTAAGGAAAAAGCTTGCGGTGGCCAGGTGAAGAAGTTAGTGTGCAGGATTAACGCGTCCTCTCCGACGGATGAGCACATCATCAACAGCAACGTTGCGGTTCGGCGAGGGTGTTTCGCCGCTTTTCTTTTATTGTCGATCTTCAGGGGAAGAATATGTCAAATCATCTTTTTACGTCAGAGTCAGTTTCCGAAGGGCATCCCGATAAGGTTGCCGATCAGATTTCCGATGCCATACTCGACAATATTCTCGAGCAGGACAAGAATGCCAGGGTGGCCTGCGAGACCCTGGTGACCACTGGCATGGTTGTGATCGCCGGCGAGATCACAACCACCGCCTGGGTGGATATGCCGCAGGTGGTGCGCAACATGGTGAAGGAGATCGGCTACAACTCGTCGGAGATGGGCTTCGATTCCCAGTCCTGCGCGGTTTTGACCAGTATTGACAAGCAATCTCCCGATATCGCCATGGGCGTGAACGAGGGTTCCGGCCTTGATCTCGACCAGGGCGCCGGCGATCAGGGTCTGATGTTCGGTTATGCCAGCTCCGAGACCAAGGTGCTGATGCCCATGCCCATCACCTATGCCCACCGCCTGATGAAACGACAGGCCGAGGTGCGCAAGACCGGATTGCTTCCCTGGTTGCGGCCGGACGCTAAAAGCCAGGTAACCATTGAGTACGAGAACCGGGTGCCCAAGCGCATCGAGGCGGTTGTTCTTTCCACCCAGCACGATCCGATGATCGATTACGAGGATCTGAAGGAGGCGGTGATGGAGGAGATCATCAAGCCGGTGCTGCCGGAAAAGATGCTCGATAACAATACCAAATACTTTATCAACCCGACCGGTCGTTTCGTCATCGGCGGTCCAGTGGGCGATTGCGGCGTCACCGGTCGCAAGATCATCGTCGATACCTATGGCGGCATGGGTTCCCACGGCGGCGGCGCCTTTTCCGGCAAGGATCCCTCCAAGGTGGATCGTTCCTCGTCCTACATGGGGCGCTATGTGGCGAAAAACCTGGTGGCCGCCGGTATCGCCGACGAGGTTGAGGTGCAGGTGGCCTATGCCATCGGCATTTCCAAGCCCCTGTCCATCAATGTCAACACCTTCGGCACCGGCAAGATCAGCAACGACAAGATCAAGGAGCTGATCCTGGCTCATTTTGATCTGAGGCCCAAGGCCATCATTCAGCATCTCGACCTGTTGCGGCCCATCTACCGAAAGACCGCGGCCTATGGCCATTTTGGTCGTGAACGGGCCGAATTCACCTGGGAAAAAACCGACAAGGCGGAGATTTTGCGTGATGCCGCCGGACTGAAGGGGAAATAAGCAATGACTGCGTTTACCGACTACAAAGTTGCCGATATCGGCCTTGCCGAATGGGGGCGTAAAGAGGTTGCCATCGCCGAGACGGAAATGCCCGGGCTGATGGCCGTCCGCGCCGAATATGCCGCGAGCCGCCCGTTGCGGGGCGCCCGCATCGCCGGTTGCCTGCACATGACGATTCAGACCGCGGTGCTGATGGAAACCCTGGTGGCGCTGGGCGCCGAGGTGCGCTGGTCGTCCTGCAATATCTTTTCCACCCAGGATCATGCGGCGGCGGCCATGGCGGCGGCCAGTATCCCGGTGTTCGCCTGGAAGGGCGAGACAGAGGAGGAGTTCTGGTGGTGCATCGACCAGACCATCTTCGGTCCGGACGGCTGGCGACCCAACATGATCCTCGATGACGGCGGCGATCTCACGTTGGTCATGCATGAGAAATATCCCGAGTTGATGAAGGATGTGAAAGGCATCAGCGAGGAGACCACCACCGGCGTTCATCGCCTCTACGAAATGATGAAAAAAGGCACGCTGCTTGCCCCGGCCATTAATGTCAATGACTCGGTGACCAAGTCCAAGTTCGACAACCTCTACGGCTGCCGGGAATCACTGATTGACGGCATCAAGCGCGGCACCGACGTGATGATCGCCGGCAAGACCGCGGTGGTCTGCGGCTACGGCGACGTGGGCAAGGGCTGCGCCCAGGCCTTGCGCGGCATGGGCGCCACCGTGCTCATCACCGAGATCGACCCCATCTGCGCCCTGCAGGCTGCCATGGAAGGCTACCGGGTCGTCACCATGGAACAGGCCGCGCCGATCGGCGATATTTTCGTCACCGCCACCGGCAATATCCGGGTGATCAGCCGGGCGCACATGGATGCCATGAAGGATCAGGCCATTGTCTGCAATATCGGCCACTTCGACTCGGAGATTGACATCGCCTCCATCCGCAATCTCCCGTGGGAGAACATCAAGCCCCAGGTGGATCATGTCATCTTTCCGGACGGCAAGCGGATCATCGTCCTGGCCGAGGGGCGTCTGGTCAATCTTGGCTGCGCCACCGGCCATCCGAGCTTTGTCATGAGCAACTCCTTCACCAATCAGGTCATGGCCCAGATCGAGCTGTGGCAGAATCCAGGCGCGTTTGAGCGAAAAGTTTATTTTCTTCCCAAGCATCTGGACGAAAAGGTGGCGCGCCTTCACCTGGCCAAGATAGGCGCTTCCCTTTCCACCCTGACCAGTGAACAGGCTGAGTACATCGGCGTGGCGGTGGACGGGCCCTACAAGCCCGACTATTACCGTTATTAAGGGCCGGTTGATGGCTACCGCGCAGCTGCCCGATTACATCACCTGGTTTCTCGATCCTGTTCATCATGCGCATCCGACGGACAGGGTCGAGCTGGTGCAGACCCATATCTCCTATGTGCTGCTGGCCGGTGACGTGGTCTATAAGTTCAAAAAGCCGGTGAACTTCGGTTTTCTCGATTTCACAACCCTGGAAAAGCGGGAATTTTACTGCCGCCGCGAGCTGGAATTGAATCGCCGCCTCTGTCCGGATATCTATCTTGATGTTGTCTCCGTATGCCGGGACGGCGCCGGTTTTGCCCTTGGCGGGGTCGCGCCGCTGGAGTACGGGGTGAGGATGAAGCGACTCGACGGCAGCCGGATGATGGGTGAGCTGATTCGCCGGGGGGAATTGAACGAGTCCCATATCGACGCCATCGTCGATACCCTGGTGCCCTTTTACCGGAAGGCGGCGAGCGGCCCGGACATTGCAAAATTCGGCACCGCAGCGGCGGTGGCTGTCAATGTTCTGGAGAATTTCGACCAGACCCGTGACTTTATCGGCAAGGGGGCTCTCCAGCAGGGTCAGTTCGACATCATCAGCGGCTATGCCCGCGATTTTCTCCGGAACGAGGCGCTGTTTCTGGAGCGGAGCCGGGAGTGGGTGCGGGACTGCCACGGCGATCTCTATTCCGCCAATATCTGCCTGGCCGACAAGGTATTTATCTTTGACTGCATCGAGTTCAACGAGCGCTTCCGCTACTGCGACGTGGCAAGCGACGTCGCTTTCCTGGCCATGGATCTCGATTTCCACGGGCTTTCATCCTTGTCGGAGCTGTTTATCTCCCGTTTCGTCGCGGCAAGCAATGATCCTGGCTTGCTGTCCATGCTGCCCTTTTACAAATGCTACCGCGCCTATGTGCGGGGCAAGATCGGCCTCTTTACCGCCCATGCCCCGGAGGTGGATGATGCCACTCGTCAAACCGCACTGCGTCAGGCGGAACGCTATTTCCGCCTGGCGGAAGAGTATGCCGGCTAACCTCTTTGTCTTCATGGGGCTCATTGCCAGTGGGAAGAGCACCCTGGCCCTGGTCTTTGCCGAAAAGCTTTCTTTGCCCTGTTACAACACCGACAAGGTCCGCAAGGAGCTGGCCGGGTTTTCCCCCTCTTCCCGGCAGGGGAGCCTCTTCGATCAAGGGATCTATACTCCGGAGTTCAGCCGTCGCACCTATGACGCCCTGCTGGCGCATGCCCGCCGGGAGCTCCGGCAGGGCCGTTCGTTGGTGCTGGACGGCTCTTATCAGAAGCGGGCGGAGCGGGAACGGTTGCGCCAGTGTGCAGAGGAGTGCGATGCCACTCTTTCTGTCATCCTCTGTCAGTGCGATGACGCGGAGACAAAGCGCCGGCTCGCGCGGCGCGCCCGTGACCCCTTGGCGGTTTCCGACGGCAACTGGGAGATTTACCAGCGACAGAAGGAGAGCATGGAGTTTCCTGGGGAGATTCCGGCCGACGATCTGCTGATTATTGAGACAAATGGGCCGGTGCCGGTGGTGCTGGCGGGGGTGTTTGACAGATTGGCGCAAAAGAGCCGATTGCCCACCCTTCAGGCAATGACCATCGAATAAGCACGAAAGGCGGCAGGGAGGCAATCCTCCGTGTCGCCTTTCGTTGAGTGTATCCGCAAAGAGCGGCTGGAGATCAAAAACGGCCGCTGTACTGCAGCACAACAGAGTGCGTCTTGCTGCTTACCTCTTCATTGGCCAGCCAGCCCTCTTCATCTTCCACCTGACCGAAGCGGACAAAGAGTTCCAGGTTGCACCGTTCGCTCATGGCCCGCCGCAGGCTGCACCCCAGTCCATATTTTGTTCTCGTGCCGATATAGAGGGGCGAGGTCTCCGGGTATTCGTTGTCGTTGACATAGAGAAACTGGAAAGAGGGGGCGATACTGAGGGTGTCGTCAAAGTGGTATCGGAGCAGCAGTTCCGCTTCAAACTCATCCCCATAGCCGTCCCGGCTTTCTGTCTGCAACCCCCGGTTTGCCATACGGAACTCGCTTTTGCCGCGGAAGATCCCCTGGAGTGTGCAGCGACTTTCCCATCGGTCGCCGGCATACCGGGTTTCCCCGCCGATGAGGACAAAGTCCGATTCCCGGTAGAGATCATCGCCGTCCAGCTCGTCCTTGCTGAACTCGCCGTAATCGCCGAAAAGACGCAGGAGGGTGTTGTCGCCGAGATAGTAGCGCACCTCGCCGGTAACATAGGTGATATTGCCCGGATCATAGTTGCGGAATTCCCAGCTGTAATCGTATTCACCCCGCCAGAGAAAGCCGACGCCCAGCCCGACACCCCAGCTCGTCCAGTCTTTGGTCATGCTGACGTTGGGGTTGACGTTGAATCCTTCCCCGAAGGTGACGACGGAGATCAGATCCGGATCACGGACAATGAGTGATTCGTCTTCATCGAAGTCGGTTTTGCCGGTTGGGCAGTTCACATCAAGGCCAAAGAGGAGATTGACCGGCAGGCGGTCGACCATGGCATAGGAGAGGTTGACCTTAGTGTCGATCACCGAGGAGAGACTCTGGCTGTCGAAGATTGCCGCATCGCTTTCCGTTCTGGTGAAGGCGGTGAGCAGGCGGGCGGTAAAATCCCCCTTGTCACCGCGTAATTCGATCGGCACGAAGATCTGACTGCCGTCCATGCTGTTGTCGCTTTTCCACCAGTCATACTGCAGGTGGCCCTGCACGGTGATTTCCGTGGCCACGGCATCGTGAACATTGGCGCAGAGCGCCAGGGGAAACAGCAGCGTCACCCATCGTTTCATGGTCATCATTCCTTGTTGAGGTGTTGCGTTCGTCATTTTCTTGTTTGAAAAAACAACCTGTTTGTTATCCGCCAATCGGTAACGGGATGACCTGTTCGCCTCCACAGCCGAACTCCGGATCGGGCTCGGTCAGATTGGGGTTGAACGGACAGCCGTCCAGACAATCAACAGTGCCGTCTTCGTCGCTGTCCAGGCTGTCGTCGAGACCGCAGCCACAGATGCCCGGATCGGTTTTCATTGGATCGTCCGGACAACCGTCGAGGCAGTCGATGAGTTCGTCGCCGTCGCGGTCGGTGTCCGGTACACCACAGCCGCAGATACCGGGGGAGGTCTTCTGCGAATCAAAGGGACAACCATCAAAACAGTCAAGGGTGTTGTCGCCGTCGCTGTCAACATCGGCGACGCCGCAGCCGCAGCTGCCCGGCGCGATTTTCAGCGGATCGTTCGGGCAGCGATCGTTGCAGTCCGGGGTGCCGTCGTTGTCGCTGTCGGTATCGGGGACACCGCAGCCGCAGATGCCGGGGGAGCTTTTTGCCGGATCGGCCGGACAGAGGTCAACGCAGTTCATGGTGCCGTCGTTGTCGCTGTCAATATCGGCGATGCCACAGCCACAGATGCCGGGGTCGGTTTTCAGCGGATCAGAGGGGCAGAGATCAAGACAGTCCATGGTGCCGTCGTTGTCGCTGTCGATATCGGCGATGCCGCAGCCGCAGACACCAGGAACGGTTTTCAGGGGGTCAGCCGGGCAGAGATCCGTGCAGTCCATGATACCGTCGCCGTCGACATCGACATCGGCGATGCCACAGCCGCAGACGCCGGGTTCGGTTTTGAGCGGATCAGCGGGGCAACTGTCGTTGCAGTCCATGATGCCGTCGTTGTCGCTGTCGATATCGGGCACGCCGCAGCCGCAGATGCCGGGTTCGGTTTTCAGCGGATCGGACGGACACAGGTCGTCGTTAAGCAGGCGTTCCCGTTCGACGATTTCGTCCGGAGTGCGGATTCGTTTGATCGGATAAACTGGAATGAGATTATCGGTGTAGGAGGAGCGATCACGCAGTTCATTGAGGAAGGATTTGCCCTTCCAGCGATTGCTCTTCTTTTTGTCGCCGTCGATCAGGCCGAGATCGCTGAGTTCCTGAAGGCCTTCGCCTGCCAGGGACAGGTTTGGATCAAGGGCCAGGGCGGTACGGTACTGTTCCGCCGCCTTGTCGTACTCGCCCCGATCGCTGAGGTCAATGGCCTGAAACAGGGCGAACAGGGCATTGTAATCCTCGCTGATCGGTTTCCGCAGTTCCGCCTCCTGTTCAGGAGTGACCTGAAGGCCCAGGGCCTTGATGATGGCAAAGAGCAGCTCCTTTTCCATCTTGAAGAGTTCTTCAACCATGCCTTTGGCGTCAGTGCTGGTCAACACCGACTCTTTGGAGACATCGAGGAGATTGGAAAAAATCGTCATGGCGGAAGAGGAGTCTTGTCCGAATTCACCTCCGACCAGGTAATGGGCTCGGACAAAACGGCCGACCCGCGGGGCTGTGGTCGTGTCGACGAGGCCTGAGACGCCGAGGCCGAGTTCCTCGACCAGGGCCTGGAGTCTCGCCCGTTCCAGCACCTGCAGCTGTTTCAGTTTGGCCAGGTCAATGGACAGCATGACGGTCAGCCCCTTTTGCCAGGGCTCGAACTCGGGACGGCCGGTTTTGTTATGAAAATAGAGAACCGCCAGGGTGTTATTCTGCAGGACGGAAGCCAGGGTTTTTTCCTGGGCGATAGCCTCACGCGCCCAGTTTCTGTCAGCTTCGGTGACCACCTGGCCGGCATGGATTGACGTGGCGCCCAGCAGGGCAAGGAGGGACAGCAGGAGTGCGGCGATCGCTTTCGTGTGCATACGGGTCTCTTTTCGTCAATTGAGGTGAAACGTCTCTGCTGATGCCGCGTGGCTGCAAGCAGCCATGCGCATCAGGTTCATCAGTTGCCGGAGGACAGGATGCTGTCGACCTGTTTTGCAAAACCGGGATCCAGTTCTATGCTTTTCTGAAAATAGGAATCCGCCTCCTGCCGGTTGCCGCGGTCAAGGGCGGCAACGCCGTTGGAAAAGGCCAATGCCGCGCTCATGGTGTCCGCCGAGGGCGAGACATGGTTTGCTGCCAACCGCTCCTGGAAGGCGGCGGCAATGTTGGCCGCCAGTTTTTTCTCGAGTTGGAGAAACTGGTCGGAGGTGCCGGTGATCGATTCCGCCATCAGGGTTTCACTGGTCTCAACATTGACCACCCGGGCATCGAGCCGTACCTGTTCGCCGAGCACGACAAAGGAGCCAAAGGCAATGGATTTCGCCCCCAGCAGTTTGCCGACCCGCAGGGCCGTTGCCTGGTCCACATAGCCGCTCTGGCTCAGGTCGATTTCCTGGAGCAGGTCGCGCATCTTGTTGCGTTCGATGATCTTGAGGTGGACCGCGGACTGGCGCAGATCGGTGGTCAGCATGGCGGCCAGGCCGCCGGTTAAGGGCTCGAACTCGGCGTTGTTGGTCACCGCGTTGTTTTCAAAGGGAAAGATGGCAAGAGGGCTTGGTAGATCGACCGGCGCGGCCTGAGGGGCGGTCGCGTCGAGGGCGGGTGCCGGCTGCCGGACCTCAGCGCAGCCGGCAAGCAGGGCAAGGACGGTGAGCAGGCAGAAGGCACATATCAGGGTCGCGTTGCGCATGTGATACTCCTTTACGACATGAATCCCGCGGCAAGATCAAGATAATGATATCTTCCAGCAAGCCGAACACAACCATTTAATGAATGTTACCTCATTTGCGACATCTGGGCAAATAAATAGATGGCGGGCGGTATGAAATTTCTTTTTCTGTTTTTCCACGATGCTGGTTGCGATGAGCGGGAACACTTCCCCGCTGCCCACCTGTTTTTTTTGCTCGTGTGTTCGGCTGTGGGAGGTGATGGCGGCGGCTCGGTGGTTGATGATCTGCTTGCGAAATATTGATATTGCGGTAATATCGCCTGACAGTGCCGCGGCCGCTGCGTAATCGGTGCGTCCGGATCGGCCAGCGGTCAGCCTCCTGTTTGCGTTTTGGAAAAAAGGAACATGAAAACACTACTTGTCACCGGCGGCGCCGGTTTCATCGGCACCAATCTGGTGCGCTATCTCCTCGCGGTTCGGCCGGAGCTTGCCGTCGTCAATCTCGATGCAGTGACCTATGCCGGCCGGCCCGGCAACATGGACGATCTGGCGGCGGCGGAGCGGAAACGCTATACCTTTGTCCATGGCGATATCCGCGATGCGCGGCTGCTTGCCGAACTTTTTGCATCTCATCGGTTCGACGGGGTCATGCATCTGGCCGCCGAATCCCATGTCGATCGCTCCATCAGCGGGCCGGCCGCCTTTGTCGATACCAATGTCATCGGCACCTTCCGGCTGCTGGAGGCGAGCCTGCGTTACTGGCAGTCAGGTGCTGCGTCAACTTTCCGCTTTCTCCATGTGTCAACCGACGAAGTCTACGGCAGTCTGGGCGAGACCGGCCGTTTTACCGAGCAGAGCCACTATGACCCGTCGAGCCCCTATTCCGCCTCCAAGGCGGCCTCGGACCATTTTGTCCGGGCCTGTCACCGCACCTACGGGTTGCCGACGCTTATCACCAACTGTTCGAATAACTACGGCCCCTATCAGTTTCCGGAAAAATTGATTCCCCTCATGCTGCTCAACATCATCGAGGAAAAGCCGCTGCCCCTTTATGGTGACGGCCGTCAGGTGCGGGACTGGCTCTATGTGCTCGATCACTGCGAGGCTCTGCTGACCGTTCTGGAGAAGGGGCGGCCCGGTGAAACCTACAACGTCGGCGGCGGGGCGGAACGGCGCAACATCGAGATCGTCACCGCCCTGTGCGACATGCTGGACGAGCGACTTGGCCGGCCGGCCGGCAGCTCGGCTGCTCTCATCACCCATGTGACGGACCGGCCCGGCCACGATCGCCGCTACGCCATCGACGCCGGCAAGATCAGCCGTGAACTGGGCTGGACTCCGCGCCACGACTTTGAATCCGCCCTGACCGCCACGGTGGACTGGTATGTCGCCAACATGGCCTGGGTCGATTCGGTGCGCTCCGGCGCGTATCGTAACTGGATCGCCGAGAATTACGATAACCGCGGGGGGGCATGAGGCATGAAAGGCATCATCCTTGCCGGCGGCTCCGGAACCCGGCTCTATCCGGTCACCATGGTGGTGAGCAAGCAGCTCCTGCCGGTCTATGACAAGCCGATGATCTATTATCCGCTCTCCGTGCTGATGCTGGCCGGTATACGCGAGATCCTGATCATCTCCACCCCGCACGATCTGCCCTTGTTTCAGGCCCTGCTGCGCGACGGCAGCCAGTGGGGACTCTCCTTTTCCTATGTGGCCCAGCCGCGGCCGGAGGGACTGGCCCAGGCCTTTGTCCTTGGCCGGCAATTCATCGGCAGCGACAACGTCTGCATGATCCTTGGGGACAACATCTTCTATGGCCACGGCCTGCCCCAGCAGCTCGAACGCGCCGCCGCCCGGCAGCGCGGGGCGACGATCTTCGGCTACCGGGTGGCTGATCCGGGTCGTTACGGGGTGGCGAGTTTCGATGGTGAAGGCCGGGTGACCGACATCGAGGAAAAACCGGCGCGGCCGAAATCCAACTATGCGGTCACCGGTCTTTATTTTTATGACAACCGGGTCTGCGACATCGCCGCCGCGGTCAGGCCGTCGGCCCGCGGCGAGCTCGAAATCACCTCGGTCAACCGGGCCTATCTCGACATGAATGAGCTGCATCTCGAGCTCCTCGGCCGCGGTTTTGCCTGGCTTGACACCGGCACCCACGAGTCGATGCTTGAGGCGTCGCGTTATATCGAGGTCATCGAGAAACGGCAGGGGCTTAAGATCTCCTGCATCGAGGAGATCGCCTTTCGCAAAAAATACATTACTGCCGAGCAGTTGGCGCGCCTGGCCGAGCCGCTGGCCAAAAACGGCTACGGCCGCTATCTGCTCGATCTGGTAAAGGAACAAAGTTTATGAAGATCGTGACCACCGACCTGCCCGGCGTCCTGATCATCGAGCCACGGGTCTTCCGCGACGCCCGCGGTTTTTTCCTCGAAACCTATCAGGCCGCTCGTTATGCGGATGCGGGGATTGACCGGGTCTTTGTTCAGGACAATCTCTCCTTTTCCGTGCGCGGCACCCTGCGCGGTCTCCACTATCAGATCGCCAGACCGCAGGCCAAGCTGGTGCAGGCGATCACCGGCGCCATCTTCGACGTGGCGGTCGATATCCGCCGGGGTTCGCCCACCTTCGGCCGTTGGGTCGGGGTGGAGCTGTCGGCGGAGAACCGGCGCCAGCTCTTTATTCCGGAAGGTTTTGCCCACGGTTTCTGTGTGCTTAGCGACACCGCTTATTTTTCTTACAAGTGCGCCGACTATTACGCGCCGGACGACGAGGGAGGGGTGCTGTTCAGCGATCCCGCCCTTGCCGTCACCTGGCCGGTGGCTGAACCAGTCCTCTCGTCCAAGGACCAGCTTTATCCCTGTCTGGCCGAGATCGCAGCGGAACGGTTGCCTGTCTACCGGAAAAACCCATGAAGCTGCTGGTGACCGGCGTTAATGGCCAGGTTGGTTGGGAGCTGGTCCGGCGCTGCCCGCATCATGGAGCTGTTGTTGCCGGCTTTGACCGGGCCGGGCTCGATATCAGCGACGAAGCTGCCGTACGCCGGGTCTTTGATCAGGTCCAGCCCGGGCTGGTAATCAACTGCGCTGCCTTCACTGCGGTGGATCGGGCCGAAAGGGAGGTGGAGGCGGCCTTCCGCGCCAATTGCGATGGAGCGGCCATTCTGGCCGAATCCTGCGCCAGGGCCGGGGTGCCGCTTGTCCATCTCTCCACCGATTACGTCTTTGACGGCAGTCTGCCCCGGCCCTACCGGGAGGACGATCCGGTGGCGCCGCTCGGCGTTTATGGTCGCAGCAAGGAGGCCGGCGAACGGCAGGTGCGGCGCCTCCTGGCTGAGCATGTTATTCTCCGCACCGCCTGGGTCTATGGCGTGCATGGCCATAATTTCGTCAAAACTATGCTACGGCTTGGTCGTGAACGGGAAGAGCTTGCTGTGGTCGCCGATCAGCTCGGCTGCCCGACCAGTGCCGCCGATCTTGCCGAGGTGATTTTCGTACTTGCGGAAAAAATTCTTCGCCAGGGTGTCGACCACTGGGGCACCTTTCATTGCTGCGGCGCCGGTGAGGCGAGCTGGCACGCCTTTGCCGCCGAGATCTTCCGGCTTGTTGCCGACCGGGGCGAGCGCCTCGCCGTCAGACGCCTGCGACCGATCACCACCGCCGACTACCCGACCCCGGCCCGCCGGCCGGCCAACTCCCGCCTCGACTGTTCCCGCCTGCTCGAAGTCTATCAGACCGGGCTGCCGGACTGGCGGCAGAGTCTGGCGCGGATGCTTGGGGAATTGTTGGAATTCGAAGGGCGAGAAAAAAATTCTGGTGGGTGATAATTCCACCAATTGATTGGTGGCCTGGGGGAGCGGGCATTGGCGCGGCCATTTTTTTTCTTTGCGGTTCCGCCGCCTTTGCGGTAAGTATGAAAGGAGGATATCAGTTTTGAAAGGGCAGCGGCGCTTTGCGGCGGCTGTCATTGGTTCTGGAACGGGAGAAGGCTATTATGTTTGGACTTGGCATGCCTGAACTGATCATCATTCTGGTGATTATCGTCATTATCTTCGGGGCCGGCAAACTGCCGGAGATTGGCTCGGGTATCGGCCAGGGTATCAAAAATTTCAAGAAAGCCACCAAAGAAGAGGAATCAAAAAAGATTGACGATGAGGCCGGAAAAAAGGACAGTTGAGGGCCGGCTCTTTTGCATGTGACGCGCCGTACGGGCGGGGAGGTAGCAAATGTTTGGACTGGGAACACCGGAGTTGATTGTCGTGCTCGGTATCGCCTTTCTTGTTTTCGGCGGCAAGAAGCTGCCGGAGCTGGGAGCCGGGCTGGGTAAGGGGATTTCCTCTTTCAAGAGAGGGCTGAAGGAGGCGGAAGAGAGCGTACCGGGCGTCAAGGAAGTGACTGCCCTGAAGGAAGAGGTCGCTAAGGTCAAGGAGATCGGTTCTGTCCTGAAAAAGACCTGACCCCCCGGTGGCACGCAGCGCAACAGAAAAAGGGGGAACCGGAGTCATGCCGCCGGTTCCCCCTTTTTTTTGGTGGCGCCGTTCAGTCGTCGAAGTTGCCAGCCGGTCCCTTGTCGGTGGCGAGTCCAGCGGCCCGTTCGCTGATCTGCTCTCTGGTCCACTTGGCCGGGTCTTCGATCTGCTCGGCATTGGGACCGGGATCGAAGGAACCGCAACTGAGGATGTCGGCAATGGCCAGTTCGGCGGTATCGGCTGCATCGAAAACATCAACCAGCATGGTATAGACAAAGTCCTCCACCCGTTTGCACATTCGGGCGCGGATGTCGGCGTGCTGGCCGAGCAGTCTGTTTTCAAAGGGCAGGTTGAGGCTTTTGTAGCCGCCGCCTTTGAGCCCTTTTTCCGTGGCATAGGCGACCATGGACTGCCACATCTCCTCCGTCACCCCTTCGCCCTTGACCTTGATGAAGTTGCCGTCCGCATCGAGAATGGCATTGCCGTAGTCGTTGACCTCCAGGCCCCAGGAGATCATCTGCAGGGCGGTGGCGACATTGGCCTTGGTTGTCCGGGTTTTTAGCGCGATCTCCCGCAGCCGCTCCGAGCTGTTGCCTGAGGTGCCGTGCTGGGCGCCGTTGACCCGGTAGGGAGTAAGGGCTGCGTGGATTTCGGCGGTAAGGCCGACCTGGATGCCTTGGCCGCTCGCCTCGATGCCGTGGGTGGTGCCGTTGTTCAAGGCGATCCAGTTGGGATGGATATTGTGGGCGTTGAGCCCCTGGATGAGAAAAAGGGCCTCGGGCACGGAGGAAAGCCCCTGGCTGCCTTTGATCTCACCAACCTCGGTCTCAAGCCCTGCCCAGGCAGGGATGAAACGGTTCAGTTCGATGTTGGCGAGCAGGTTTCTGTCATCCGGCATATGTGAGGCATCGATGGCGATGGAGGTGATGCCTGCCTCGAAGATGGTGGGAATTTCGACCCTGGCAAAGGGAATATCCTCGTCCTTCTTGATGCCGTAATGGTCGGCGTGGATGGCCACCGGTACGGTGATGCCCAGTTCGTTGCACGCCTGATCGACCTGGCGGGCCAGGTTCCAGTAGCTGGTTGGACAGTAGGCCTTGGCTCCGCCCTCGGAGCGGGCAATTTCAATGATAATGGCGGCGTTGGCTCGTTGCGCCGCCATCAGCGCGCCGCGGATGATGAAATTGTTGCGGCCGTTGGCCGCCATGGTCATGGCCTTGCCCTTGGCGGCCAGGGCGCGATCGATGTATTTGCCGCTGACCAGCAGGGCGCGTGAATGGGGAAAGAGTTTGACGATATTGGGTGGACGGCCGACTGCAAGTGCCTTGGTGAAATCTGCGGTACTGACGGTCATAACAGGTCTCCATAGTATGAAAGATTGATGGTCCCGTAAAAACCCGCTAACCTGAGCAGGCGGGAAAGTGAAAACAGCGAGTTACAATGCGCCGCCCGTCGGAATCGTGGTTTTTTTTGCGATTCCGGCATCAGCTGGATAGTTACAATTATGAAACCTTTCCTGCCGGATAGTTAGTGGCAATGCATTGAAATTCTACAATAAAAGGGGTTGGATCGTCATTTCTTTTTTTTTGAAAAAGGGCAGGATGCCGTAACGGCGCGATTCCTGTTCGACGATCCGCTCCCAGGTGAATTTTCATGCAGACCGATCCTTTTTTGGTGCATATCAAGAAACAGCTCGCGGCGCGAGAGGCGCGCAGTCTCGCGCCGCGGGCGACGCAGAGCGTTGCCGCTCAGCGCCGTCGACCTGAATATCTGGAGGGGCATCGCCCCTCCTTTGCGGTGGACGCCGACCGCATCCTCCACTCCCGTGCCTATGCCCGGTACATCGACAAGACCCAGGTCTTCTATATGGTCAAGAACGACCATATTACCCACCGGGTTCTCCATGTCCAACTCGTCTCGAAGATTGCCCGGACCATCGGCCGGGTGCTGGCGTTGAACGAGGATCTCATCGAGGCGGTGGCGCTTGGTCACGACATCGGCCATCCGCCCTTTGGTCACGACGGCGAAAAGGTGCTGGACCGCCTGTGCCGGACCAATGGTCTGCCCTCATTCCAGCACAACCTGCAAAGCGTCCGTTTTCTCGAACATATCGAGAAGAAGGGCACCGGGGTCAATCTGACCCTGCAAACCCTAGACGGTATCCTCTGTCATGACGGCGAGGTGCATGATCGTCGTCTTACCCCCCAACCCCTGCCGTCTTTTGCCGAGTTCGACGACAAGATCCGTCGCAAGGCGGCAGACCCGAAGTTGCCCCTGGCGCCCATGACCCTTGAGGCCTGTGTCGTCCGTTTTGCCGACACCATCAGCTACATCGGCCGCGACATCGAGGACGCCATCGAGCTGCGGGTCATCAGCCGGAATGAGCTACCGCTGTCCTGTACCGAGCTGCTTGGCAACACCAACGGCAAGATCGTCCACAATCTCGTTACCGATCTGCTGAAAAACAGCGACGAGGAAACGGTGGCCTTCAGTCCCGCCATCTCCGAGGCCCTGGGCGAGCTCAAACGTTTCAACTATGAGCGTATCTACCTCAACCCGCGCATTAAAAAGGATCAGGACAAGATCAGCGCCTGCTACGCCCGCCTCTTTGAATCCTGCCTGGAGGAAATGACCGCCGGCTGCCGGCAGGAATCGGTCTTTGCCGACTATGTGGTGAAAATGATGCCGGATTATCGTCACGGCAACCCGCCGGCTGTCGTCGTCTGTGATTTCATTGCCGGCATGACCGATGATTATTTTCTCAGCCGGGCTGCGGCGCTGGGCTGCGACGTGCCGCGTAAGCAATGATCCGCCAGCTCATCAAGACCTTCTCCCCCGGCGAAAACGCCCTGATGGTGGTTATTGCCTCCTTTATCGGCCTGGCCGCCGGCCTCGGCAACATTCTGTTCCGTTCCGTTGAACAGCTCGTCCACCACGTTATCTTTCAGAATGGCTATGAGCTGCTGATCGGTACAGGCGGCTTGCGGCTGCTCTTTCTCCCGCTTCTGCCCATGTTCGGCATGGTCCTCCTCATTCCGCTTTCCTATCTTTTCCCAGGGGAGGTAAACGGCTACGGTTTTACCAGCTTTTTGCGCAAGGTCAATCTGCAGGGCGGCAAGATCAGGGCTCGCACCATTTTTTTGAAAACCATCGCCACCTCGCTGACCATCGGTACCGGCGGCTCGGCCGGGGTGGAAGGGCCGATTGCTCAGGTGGGCGGCGCCATCGGCTCACAGGTCGGCCAGTTTTTCCGGGTGTCCGGTGAACGGATGAAGGTCTATATCGCGGCGGGCTGCGCCGGCGGCATTGCCGCCATGTTCAACGCCCCCATCGCCGGGGTCTTCTTTGCCTCGGAAATTGTCCTGCTCGGCACCTACGAGATCTCCTCCTTTTCCGCCCTGGTCATCTCCTCGGCCATGGCCACCGTTGTTTCCCGGGCGGTTTACGGCGAGACTCCGGCTTTCCCGGTGCCTGACTACCAACTCGTCAACGCCCCGCTGGAGATTCCCCTCTACATGCTGATGGGCATCGTGGTGGGCGTGGTGGCGGTGCTGCACATTCGTATCTTCTATCGGGTGCGGGATGCGTTTGCCGCCTTGCAGATGAACATGTATGTCAAACCGGTGCTGGGCGCCTTCATCGTCGGCGTTATCGGCATCTTCACCCCCCAGGTCATGGGCAATGGCTACGAGTATATCGGCGATGTGCTCCAGGGCAACGGCGTGGTGCGGATCATGCTGCTGCTCGTCTTTCTGAAGATGATCGCCACCGCGGTGACGCTCGGCTCGGGCGGCGCCGGCGGAGTCTTTGCCCCGTCACTCTTTATCGGCGGGGTGCTGGGCGGGGCATTTGGCGGCATCGCCAATTTTTTGCTGCCGGCCGGGACCATCGCCTCAAGCGGCGCCTATGCGGCGGTGGGGATCGGCTCCTTTCTCGGCGCGGTGACCCACGCCCCGCTCACCGCCATCTTTCTTCTTTTCGAGATGACTGGCAACTACCTCATCATCATTCCCATCATGTTGACCAGCATTATCGGGACGGTGGTGTCAACCAAGCTCAACCGGGACTCCATCGATACGGTGGATTTCACCCGTGATGGCATCGATATCCACGATGGCCGGGAAACGGCGGTCATGCGCTCTATCAAGGTCGGCAAAGCGATGAGCGAGGATGTTGGTTTCATCAGTGAATCGGCCAACGTCAACCACCTGCTGCGTATCTTCAGCATGGCGGAGGACAGCTTCTATTTTCCGGTGCTGGCCGACAGCGGCAGTAATGCCGGGCAGATGGTGGGCATCATTTCCCTGCAGGACGTCAAGGCCATTCTCCATGACGACGAGCTGCGGGAAAACGCCAGTGTCGGCACCATCTGTGCCCGCGATGTCATCACCCTTACCCCGGAGGACGATCTCTTCACTGCCATGACGTTGTTCACGGTCAAGGGAATCGAGGCGATTCCGGTGGTGGAGAATCAGCAGGCCCGCTGGGTGGTGGGGATGCTGAAACGTCGCGACGTCATCGCCGCCTATAACCGTGAGGTTCTCAAGCGCGGCATCAGCGGCAAAACCGCCGCCATCCCCCTGACCTGAATGGGAATGTCATGGCCATGGTGCCTCTTTCGTGCTTGATGGAACAACAGGGGCGGCGGCAGGAAATGCTTGCGTCGTTTTTGGGAATCGAATAAATAATGTGAGCTGAAGGGAAGGGGAGCGACAGGTGAATGGAAAGGTCGGGAGGTGACAGGTTGTTGGTCGTCCTGCCGGTCCGTCGCCATTCGTGCGGTTGGCTGGAAGGAGCGTGGCGACACGCCAGCCGCCGTATTCACCACTGATGAATGACTGCAGGAGAGAAAAATGAGGAAAATGAAGAAAACACACTGTCTTGTCGCAGCGGTCTGTCTGGGTTTGTCCTGTTTCGCCGTCCCCGTCCTGGGTGCTGGCAGTGGCGGCTCGTCCGGCGGCATGGCGATTTATGATGGTGCGCCCACCGAGGCGGACTGCCGCATGTGTCATGACAATCTTGCCGGCTTTCCCATGCTGCTCGCGACCAATCCGGACCGGCATCATGCCCTGTCCACCGATTGTCTGAGCTGCCATCCCCTGGTCTGGAACGAGGTGCTCGCGGCTGATGTGGTCAGCTTCACCGGCAACTGTCTCGACTGTCATGAGGCGGCGTCGGTGGAGGGCTCCCCTGCCACCGCCAATGTCCATCACCAGACCGCGACTTTTCTGGCGCGCGACTGCGCGGTCTGCCATATCAAATAAGCGGTCACCGGAAAGAACGGATAGCGAAGGGGCGATCGGCATCAAGCCGCGCCCCTTTTTTTTATGTGTGATCCCGATTTTTTTCGCCGGAAAGCCAGCCATACTGACGCCAGTAAAGATCACGGAGACGTCCCATTGCCCGGCGCCATTTTTCCGGCAACTGTGCGAGCAGGTGGTAGAGGGTGGGCACCACCACCAGGGTAAGGAAGGTGGCGATCATGAGACCGAAGATGACCACCACCGCCATGGAACGCCACCACTGGCTCGACTCGCTGACCCAGGCGATACTCATGTCGTGGAAGTCGAAGGAGACGCCGGTGACCATCGGGATCAGACCGAGGATGGTGGTGATGGCGGTGAGCAGCACCGGTCGCAGTCGAGTGGCGCCGGCGGCGATCACCGCCTCGGTCAGTTCCATGCCGCGCTCCCGCAGCTTGTTGGTGTAGTCGAGCAGGACAATGGCGTTGTTCACCACCACGCCGGCCAGGGAAATGACGCCGACCCCGGTCATGATGATGCCGAAGGGCTGGCGAAAGAGCATCAGGCCGAGAAAGGCGCCGCCGAGGGAGAGGACCACCGAGGTCATGATGATAAAGGGCTGACTGATGGAGTTGAACTGGGCCACCAGGATGAGAAAGATGACAAGCAGGGCGACGACGAATGCCTTGGAGAGAAAGTCCTCGGATTCCTGCTGGAACTCGAATTCGCCGGTGAAGGTGAGTCGGTAACCCGGCGGCAGGGGCAGTTCTTTAAGCAGTTCCTCGGCCTGGGCCCTGGCCACCGGGCCCGGCACCCTGGTCTCATCGACATTGGCCTTGACCGTTACCACCCGCTCGTTGTTGATGCGGGTGATGTCGCCGATCGAGCCGCCGTATTCGATGGTCGCCAGGGTCGAGAGCGGTACCATGGTCCCGGCCGGAGTCGGGATCATCAGCTCGCGCAGCACGTCCACCACCCGGCGGTCATCCTCCCGGAGCTGAACGGTGATGTCATAGTCCTCGTCCTTTTCCCGGAAGGAGGAGACATCAAGGCCGTTATAGGCGGTTTTCAGGGCAAAACCGATGAGGTCGGTGGAGAGGCCGAACAGTGCCGCCTTTTGTCGGTCCACCCGGACACGGACGGAGGGGGTGCCCTCGACAAAGTCATCGCGGATATCCTCCACATGGGGAATCCGGGCGACGACCTTTTTGATTGCCTTGGCCAGGTGGCCGAGCACGGCGAAATCGTCGCCGGCGATTTCGATGTTGATCGGCGCCCCGGTTGGCGGTCCTTCCTCGGCTGAGGCAATGGTCAGTTTGGCGCCGGGGATGGCCGCGATGCGCTGCCGGATGATCTCCAGGGTGTCATTGGAGGAGCCGGTTCGATCTTTCATTTCGAGAAAACGGATGCCGACATGGTTGGGGGTGTTGGGGTCAAAGGCGGTACCGGCGCTGGCCGTGACGATTCCCTTGCTGTAGATGTTTCTGATGTTGGCGAGATCACTCGGCCCGGCAAAGGGGGTGCCGTCCGCCTTTGCATGTTTCTTGGGCCGAAGTCCTTCCGCGTAATCGGCGGCGGCAGGGGTCAGTGTCGGGTTGTCGGCGGCAGGCTGGCCGGCCACTGCCAGTTCGATGCGTTTGAGCACCCGGTCGATGTATTCCAGGTCCGCCCCCTCCGGCACATCGAGATTGATGTACATGGCGGCCGGGTCGATATCCGGAAAGAATTCAACGGGCTTGTCCAGACCAACAACGAGCAGCCAGCCCTGCACCATCAGGATCAGCCCGGCAAAGGCGCAGAGGATGACACTCAGCGGCCGGCGCAGGGAATAGGTGAGGGTGCGGGCATAGGCGCGCATCCATACCCCCCGGATTTCCGCCGGCTTCTCCACCGCGATCGTCACCTCCTCCATGGTTTTGCCCTCCCCGGGCCTGTCCTTGCCGGTCACCTTCATGAAGAGAGAGGCAAAGGCCGGGTTGACGACGAGGGCGACAAAGAGGCTGGCGGTTAGAGTGATGATCAGGGTGAGCGGCAAAAAGCGCATGAACTCGCCCATGATGCCGGGCCAGAAGAGCATCGGGGTGAAGGCGCCGAGGGTGGTGAGGGTGGAGCCGATAACCGGGTAGGCGACCTCGGCAGTTGCTTTCTTTGCCGCATCGAAGCGCGGGGCGCCCTGTTCCATGAAACGGTAGGTGTTTTCGATGATGACAATGGCGTTGTCCACCAGCATGCCGAGCGCGAGTGTTAGGCTGAAGAGCACTACCATGTTGAGGGTGATGCCGAGGATGGAGAGCGCAGTGAAGGAAAGCAGCATGGAAAAGGGGATGGCGAGGCTGACCATGATCGCGTTGCGCAGGCCCATGGCCAGGAAAATTACCACCAGCACCAGAAGCAGGCCGGAGAGGATGTTGTTTTCCAGGTCCGCCACCATGAGATCGATGTCGCGGGCCTTGTCCATCACCTTGGTGATGGCTGTGCCGGCCGGCCAGCTTGGACGGACTTTGTCAATGTGGCGGTCGATTTCCCGGCTGATGGCGATAATGTTTTCGCCGGAGCGTTTGCGGACCGCGAGATTGACCGCCGCCTGGCCGTCGAGGCGGGCGCGGCTCGTCTCTTCCTTGAAACCGTCCACCACCCGGGCCACATCTTTGAGATAGACCGGCTGGCCGTCATGGGTGTCGAGCACCAGGCCGTAGATCTCCTCTGGAGTATGAAATTCGCCCGGCACCCTTAGCTGGAAGCGGCCGTCGCCCATCCGGATGGCACCGCCCGAGGTGTTCTGGTTCTCGCTGGCCACCACCTGCTGGAAGGTGCTGATGTCGAGTCCGTAATAGGCGAGTTTCTCCGGCAGGACCTCCACCCGGATCTCCCGTTCCAGTCCACCGGTGATATCAACCGCCAGGATACCGGGGATGGCCTCGATGGCATCCTCCAAATCGTCGGCAATGGCTTTGAGGCAGGGGAGGCCGCAGATGCCGGACAGGGAAAAGACGACGATGGGCAGCTCGGAGAAGTTGACCTCGAAGACCGAGGGGTCGTTCTCCAGATCGCGGGGCAGCTCGTTTTTGGCCTCGTCCACCTTGTCCTTGACATCCTGCATCGCCTTGTCGATATCCGTGCCGGTGACGAACTCGACATTGATGGAGGAGAGACCTTCGGCGCTGATTGACTGAATCTTTTTCAGGCCGTCGATGCCTTTCAGTTTCTTTTCGATTTCGATGGTAATGGCGGTTTCGATATCGGTGGGCGACACCCCTCGATATTCGGTGGAAATAAAGACATTGGGGATGGAGATGTCCGGGTCGCTTTCCCGGGGTAGGGTCAGGTAGCAGTAGGTGCCGAAGATGATGATCAGCAGGGAAAGAACCATCACAGCGACGCTCTTTCTGACTGCGGTATCGGAGATGATCATCTCGGTGTCGCCCCCGGCACGGTCACCTGCTTGATAACGGTGAGCGGCTGGCCCTCCTCGACGTCGCGCTGGCCTTCGATGATGACCCGTTCTCCGGCGGCGAGCCCGCTCGCAACCTGGGCCTGCCACTCTTCAAGGATGCCGAGGGTAACCGACCGTTTTTCGGCGATACCCGTCTTCTCGACAAAGACAAAGTGTTCGTCGTTGCGGCTCAGCACCGCGTAAAGGGGGACAGTGAGGGCATTGGTCACCGTTTTTTTGATGATGTTTGCCCGCACGAACATGCCGGGAAGGATTGCACCGTCACCATTATCCACCGCGAGTTCCAGTCGGTAGAGGCGGGCCAGGTTGTCCGGGGCGGGGGATAGAAAATGACGGCGGCCGCTGACCCTGCGGTTCTCCAAGGCTTGAATGGTAAACTCCACCGTGTCGAGGTCGCGTACCGCCGCCACGTCCGATTCCGGTATGCCGATCACCGCCTTGACCTGGTCGATTTGCAGCAGTTCCGTCATCGGGTCGCCGACGCTGAGCATCAGTCCTTTTTTTAGGTCGAGACGGCGGATTACTCCGGACATGGGGGCAACGACGCGGCAGCGGGAGAGATTGAGGGCGGCAATCTCCATGGCCGCCCTGGCAGTGCGCAGCTCGTTTTCCGTCTTGTCGAGTTCTGCGACGGGGACGATGTCCTGGTCGCGGAGTCGTCTGATTCTCTCACTGGTTACCCGGGCCAGCTCGAAGTTGGCCCGAGCCGAATCAAGGGCGATGCGATAATCCGCCTCCTCGATGCGGGCCAGAACCTCGCCTTCCCGCACCTTCTGCCCTTCGACGACCAGCACCTCTTCCACCGTACCGCTGATCCGGGCCAGCATCTCCAGCCGGATCCAGGGTTCGATCTCGCCGGGCAGATTGATGCGGTCATGGATGACCCCCGGGCTAAGGGCAAGCAGCACGACGTTGACCGGGAGGCGTTCCTTGGCCAGAGCGGTTTCCTTTTGTTCGGTCAGGCGGGCCTGTTCTTTCTTCACCGCAACAGCAAAGACGACAATCGCCATGACCAGCGCCACCAGCAGCAGGCGGGGCAGATTGGTCATGAGTTGTTTGACGATTCGGCCTCGCCGGCTCTGCGGGGTTATGTTGTCTTCCTGCATGCTGTCTCCATGGCCGTCCATTTTTCTTGTGCGTAGAGTAGAGCATCATACCTCCAAGAGGGAAAAAACACGACTGAGAATTTGTGGTTCCATTTGGGTCATTGTGTCGGTCATCGAAAAACCCGTCCCTGCTTTTTCGGGGGTTAGTGCACCGGCATGCTGCCAACAGTTCATTTTTGCAGCTGTTAGGAAAAAGATTGTTTTTGTGGTTGTCAGTTGCTTGAATGTCCTTTATAATACCAAATTTTTTGGCGGATTTTATGGGTGGGAGTCCGCCTGCCGAACACAGCCCCTTATGGATAGATTGTAAAAAAGTATGGATCAGTCAAAAATCAGAAATGTGGCGATCATCGCCCATGTTGACCACGGCAAGACGACCCTGGTCGATCAGCTCTTTCAGCAGAGCGGCATGTTCCGGGAAAATCAGGCGGTGACCGAACGGTTGATGGACTCGATGGATCTCGAGCGGGAACGGGGTATCACCATTGCTTCGAAAAACGGTTCTTACCGGTATAAGGATTACTGGATCAATATCATCGATACTCCTGGGCATGCTGATTTTGGTGGTCAGGTGGAGCGGGTGCTGCGGATGGCGGACGGTTGCCTTCTTCTCGTCGATGCCCAGGAGGGACCGATGCCCCAGACTTATTTTGTGTTGAAAAAGGCCCTGGCCAACAAGCTGCCGATCATTGTTGTCATTAACAAAATCGACAAGCCGGCGGCCCGTTGCGAGTGGGTGGTAGATCAGGTCTTTGATCTTTTCGTCAAGCTCGACGCCCCCGATGAGTTGCTCGATTTCCCTGTGGTCTACGCCTCGGCCAAGCAGGGCTATGCCCGGCGGACCCTGGACGAGGAAAACAACACCATGGAGCCTATTTCGGAGCTGATCGTCACCGCTGTTCCGCCACCAGCGGGCAGCACCGATGCCCCTCTGCAGATGCAGGTCAACACCATTGATTATTCACCCTATCTCGGTCGGCTCGGTATCGGCAAGGTGGTCAACGGAACCCTGAAGATCAACAAGGATATAGCCGTGGCCCGGCGTGACGGCTCCATCTCGCCGATCCGCATCTCCAAGATTTTCCGTTTTGAGGCCAATGAGAAATTCGCGGTCAGCGAGGCGACAACGGGTGAAATCGTCGCGGTGGCCGGCATGGATGACGTGACTGTCGGGGTTACCTTCACCGATCCCAGTGATCCGCGTCCCCTGCCGTTGATCGAGATTGATCCGCCCACCCTGTCGATGAACTTCGTGCCCAATGATTCCCCCTTTGCCGGCAAGGAAGGCAAGTTCGTCACCTCCCGCCACATCGAGGAGCGGTTGTCCCGGGAGATTCTCGCCGATGTTGCCCTGCGGGTCGAACCGTTGACGGACGGAGTTGGTTACAAAGTGTCCGGCCGCGGGGAGCTGCATCTCTCTATTCTTATCGAAAAAATGCGGCGAGAGGGCTACGAGTTCCAGGTCACCCGGCCCCAGGTTATCATGCGGGAGGAAAACGGCGTGCTGCTTGAGCCCTATGAGGAGTTGACCATCGATGTCGATGAGCAGTACCAGGGGGTGGTGATCGAAAAGCTCGGCAAGCTCAAGGGGCAGATGCAGGAGATGCGCAATGAAAACGGCATGGCCAAGCTGATCTACAAGATCCCCACCCGTGGCCTGCTCGGCTTCCGTTCCCAGTTCATGACCGACACCAAGGGGATGGGCATCATGAATTACGTCTTTGCCGAATACGGTCCCTATGCCGGCGACATTGTCAATCGGGTCAACGGGGTGCTCATCGTCAAGGAGCCGTGCACCACGGTGGCCTATGCCCTGTTTAACCTGCAGGAACGGGGCCGGCTCTTCCTCGGGCCCGGCATCGATGTCTATGCCGGCCAGATCGTCGGTGAAAACAGCCGGCCGGTGGACATGGTGGTCAATCCGGCCAAGGGCAAGAAACTGACCAACATGCGCGCCTCCGGTTCGGACGAGGCGGTCGTTCTTACCCCGCCCCGCCTGATGAGTCTGGAGGACTGCATCGCCTATATCAACGACGACGAACTTGTCGAGGTGACCCCTGCATCTATCCGCCTACGCAAGCGCAAGGGCGGCAGCTGGAAACCCTGATCAACTCGTGTCGGGAGTCGGAAGCAGCCGGCAGAGAACCGCTTATTCCGACTCCCGACCGTCGATTTGTTGTCTTTCTTCCTCTCCTGCCGTCGTTGCCATCCCTCTGCCGGCGAATCCCATTTGCAACGCCCGACCGCGCCCGGCAAGAATCTCCTCCACCGCCGTGTTGATTTCTCTGTCCTTGAAGAGCAGGGTATCTTTTCCTGTCTCATGGATGTCGAGAAAATAGTCAGCGACATGCAGATCCTGTACCGGTTTTGCCGGAACGAAGAGATCGGCGGCCTCATTCTGCACCGGCAGGATGGTGTTGATGCGTACCAGGCGCTGGAGTGATTCGGCGACGAAATTTTCGGAAATTCCCAGTTCATCACTTATCTGTGACGCGGCAGACGGGCCTTCGCCCTTGGCGAACCGGCGGCAGATGGCAAGCAACGTTGCCAGGCTAATTTTTTCCTGTTCGGCAAATGGGATATGTGTCGCAAATTCAAGGGGATGGAAGGTGGCGGCCCGTTGGCAGGCAAAACTGATCAGCCCGCCGAAAAGAATGATGCTCCAGCTTGCCTGCAGCCAGATCATGAAGATGGGCAGGGAGGCGAAGGTGCCGTAAATGGCATTGTATCGGGCCACCCCGATCTGGAAGGTGATGAAGAGAAACTGGCTCAGTTGCCAGAGAACGCCGGCGACGATGCCGGCCAGCAGGGCGGGCAATACCTTGACCCTGGTGTTGGGGAGAATCAGCAAGACAAGGGTCAGGAAAAAAACGCTCGATATCCAGGGCAGGGCAAGAATCAGCAATTTCATCGCGCCGGCCAATACTCCGATTTCCAGGAGTTTCTGGAGGATGGCGTGACTGTTTAGGGTTGTTGCCATGCCGACGGTGATTGCCAGCAGCAGGGGGCTGAGGATGAGCAGTGCCAGATAGTCGGTTGCTTTTCTGATAAAAGTCCGCGGTGTTGCAACCAGCCAGATCGTGTTAAAGGCATTTTCTATTTGGCCGAGCAGCGAGATTGAGGTGGAGAGCATGAACAGCAGACCGGCGGAACCGAGTGCCGTCACGTTGGTGTTGTCAACGTATTCAAGAATCTTCGGGACAAGACCTGCGGCGATCTCTCCGCCCAGGGTTTTTTCCAGCAGCATCGGTTCAATCTTGTCCTGCAGGCCAAAGCCTTTGGCCACGGAAAAAATCATGGCCAGCAGCGGCACAAGCGAGAGGAGAAAGGTGAAGGAGAGGGCGGCGGCCTGACTGCTGATCTGGCGGTTGTAGGGCGATCGAACGATGATGAAGAAGATTTTGCGCATCCGGAGGGCGATGCGCGCCAGCGGCGGCAGGTCCTGTTCCCGCAGACTCCAGATGTTTCGAGAATCGTCTGTTTTGCGGAAAGAGAGACTGAGATAAGGAGGCATCCGATGGGCTCCGGCACGGGGTGCTGTCCCGTTGCGAACCATCGCGACAACACCTGTTAATCAAGGAGGTTTCTGCCGATCTGTTTCAGGAGATAGCGGGAGATTTCGTTTTTGCAGCTGTGGTCCATCTCCAGAAAGGATACTCCGATATCGTAGCAGTTCTCGGCGAGGATTTCAATCCTGACCACCGTGCCGAGAATGAGCAGCGTTTCGTTGAACTCGTCAAAGGGAATCTGCATCTGGATCTTGCTGCCGATGTCAAATGGGGTGGGTGATTCAAAAAGGATCCCGGTCAGGCTCATGTTTTTCGAGCGGGCGCTGACTGGTTCGTTTGTCTGTTGCATGCTGATCTGCTGGACAAGGATTGTTGAGAAAAAATCAATCCGCACATAGCGACGTTTGTTTGGGGAGTATGCCTGGATGATGTTTTTGCCGGCAGTTTTTGCCTGGAGGAGAGCCTTGTCGGCAAAAGAGACGAGATCGGCGGCCTCGCACGCATCGATGGGAAAGCTGGCGATACCGCCGCTAACTGTGATGGTGATGTTTTGCCCGCCAAGCTCAAGAGTGAAGTTTTCGATCAATTCCCGTAATCTTTCCGCCAGAATCAGGGCTGTTATTTTGCTCGTCTCCGGCAAAATGATGACGATTTCTTCGCCGCCGTACCGGGCGGCGATATCCTCTGAGCGGATGGCTCCGAGCAGGGCGTGGGAAATTTCCTTCAGGACATAATCGCCGGCCGGGTGGCCGAAGGTGTCGTTGATCCGTTTGAAATCGTCGATGTCGAGAAAGAGGATCGACAGCTCGGTGTCATAGCGTTTGGCGCGCGCCAGCTCGCGGACGATCGATTCGTCAAAATAGCCTCGGTTGTACAGGCCGGTGAGTCGATCGAATTTCACGCTGTTCAAGGTTGATTCGAAAATGTGCAGCTCGACCACCTTGGGGTTCTTCAGGGAGCGATGAATGGAACAGAAATAATCGCAGATGGCGGTACGAAGGTTGACCTCATGCTCCAGCAGGTTCGACATTCTTTCCCGGTGGCGGCAGATTTCGCGCCAAGCGGTCTCCGCCTCTGCCGGCGGCAGATCGAGATGGGTGAGGACATGAAAGATGAGCGGAAAGGTCGGGTCACCGTGCTCCCGAATGATCCCTTCCAGTTCCTGGATGAGCTTTTTGTCGTCACCGGAAAAATTGTAGAGGCACTGAAGAATTTTATTGCGAATGATCTGCATGTGTTCAGCTGAAATTTGGTGGTCTCGTAAAGTCAGGAAATGCTTTTTCAGCAGACTGATAAAAGAGCGGTGGAACTCTGCGGGGCGGCATGGTATACGGAGGTGAACGATAAGACAGCCACCAACCTTATCCGGCAAAATACCATACCTGAAGGGTATCTGCTCATATTCTTTTTTGATATGGAAAACATTGACGGATTGATTACAATCGTCGAAATGCTGGCCCTGCCGCTGGTCATCCTTCTGCTGCTGGTCCTGTTTTTTGTTTTCGTCATTCGGCCATTTTTTGCCTTTCTTTTTGATTATGAAAGGATAAAGGCAGTGACAACGGTAAACAAGGTCCGGCAACAAAAGAAAGTTGTTGAAGAAAAAGAGAACGAGGACGGTGACGATCCGACGACGTTTCCCTCTATGGCCGACAATCCTTACGATTCGAGCGGCGTCAGGGGCGAACAGGGGAAGATGAGGAAGATGGCTGACAGTGATCCCGGCAAAGCGGGTGAACTTGTCCGGCAGTGGTTGAAAAACGATCGGGATCAGTGAGAGCCGGCATGACCACTCCGGTCTGTCGGTTGGTTGGTGATGGTGTGAATGTCGGAATGGCTGTGCGCTTATCCGGCGGTCGGGACCGAGGTCTATGAAAGGAAAGGTAAAGAAAGAGCTGATCGGCCGTGAAGGCATGGTGCTGCTTGACACCATTCGTCGTCTCAATAGGCGTAATGCCGTTGACCGGCTGATGCGGCTGCTGAACAAAACCCATCCCGCCGATGTTGCCTGGGTTTTCCGGCACCTGACCCCGGAAGAGCGCTCCCATGTTTTCAATATTATCGCTCAGACGAGCATGGTCGGTGAATTTCTGAGCGAACTTGACCGTGCCCTGATGCTTGAGCTGGTCCAGAATCTCTCACCCAAGTTCATGGTGGCGGTTATCAAAGAGATGGCCTCCGACGATGTCGCCGACCTCCTTGAGGCCCTGCCCGGAGAGGTGGCGGCCGAGATCCGCAAATACATGGGCAAGGCGGATCGGGAAGAGGTCGAGGAGCTCATGCAGTATCACCCGGAAACAGCGGGTGGTCTCATGTCTCCCGATTTTCTCGCCCTTGACGGTGAGATGAGCGTCGGCGACGCCATCCACAAGGTCCAGCAGCGCAGTGAAGAGATGGAGATGGCCTTTTACCTCTATATCACCCATGGTGACGAAGGAAAGCTGGCCGGTGTTCTTTCTCTGCGGGAATTGCTGACCCACCCGCCCTACCGCCAGCTTAAGAACATCATGAATCCCAATGTCATCTCTGTTACCACCGACACCGATCAGGAGGAGACCGCCCACATCGTCTCCCAGTACAACATCCTGGCGGTGCCGGTCGTTGATTCCTCCTACCGGCTGGTCGGTATCGTCACCGTCGATGATATCATCGACGTTATCCGGGAGGAGGCGACCGAGGATTTTCTGCAGATGGCCGGTGCCGGTAAGGACCGGGAGATTCTGCTGAAATCAACCGTTTCCAATGCCGTCACCCGGGCGCCGTGGCTCTTTGCCAGCTGGATCGGCGGGGTGCTTGCCGCGGTTGTTATTTCCCTGTTCGAGTATGAACTGCAGAAGGTGCTGGCCCTGGCCGCCTTTATTCCCATTGTTATGGGAATGGGCGGCAATATCGGCACCCAGTCGAGCACCATTGTCGTGCGCGGGATTGCCACAGGCCGCGTCAACATGCAGGAACTGGGCAAGGTTATTTTCAAGGAGATGCGGGTCGGCCTTATCCTGGGTTCCTTTTACGGCTTGATTCTTGGGGTCTTTGCCTTTTTTACTTATAATGATCCCCTGGAGCTTGGGCTGGTCGTCGGTTTTTCCGTGTTGTTCGCCATGACGCTTGCGGCAACGGTCGGCACCTGCGTGCCATTGATTCTTAAAAAGCTCGATGTGGACGCCGCGGTGGCCACCGGGCCTTTTGTTACTACCACTATTGATATCTTCGGCGTCATTGCCTATTTTACTATCGCGAAAATGCTTCTTGATCTGTAGATCACGCGTGCGCCATGACCAATGTGACCCGACATAGAGTTTCGCCGCTGTTTCTTTTCCTCGCGGCGCTGGTGCTGCTCTGGTTGCTTTTTTTTCGATCCGAACAGAGGCTCTTTCACACCGACGCCGTTCCTCGTCCGGTGACCGCCCGTGGTGACCTCGCCGCCGACGAACAGAACACCATTGAGATCTTTCAGGCAATCTCGCCCTCTGTCGTCTTTATCACCAGCGTCGAGTTGCGCCGCAATCTCTTCAGTCTCAATGTTCACGAAATCCCCAAGGGCACCGGTTCCGGTTTTGTCTGGGACTCGGAGGGGCGCATCGTCACCAACTACCATGTCATCGAGGATGCAAGCCGGGTCCAGGTTACCCTGGCCGATAACACGACCTGGAAGGCGGTGCTGGTCGGAGCCTCGGCAGACAAGGATATCGCGGTCTTGAAGATTGCCGCCCCGGCCACGGCGCTGAAACCCATTCCCGTCGGTGAATCGTCCGGACTGCTCGTCGGCCAGAAGGTCTTTGCCATCGGTAATCCTTTCGGACTCGACCAGACCATCACCGCCGGTATCGTCAGCGCCCTGGGTCGGGAGATTAAATCAGTCACCGGCATGGCTATTCACGATGTCATTCAGACCGATGCCGCCATTAATCCGGGCAATTCCGGCGGACCGCTGCTCGACAGCGCCGGCCGGCTCATCGGTGTCAATACGGCGATTTACAGTCCGGACGGGGTCAATGCCGGCATCGGCTTTGCCGTGCCGGTTGATGAGGTGAACCGGGTGGTAACGGAATTGATCAGGCACGGCCGTCTCATCCGGCCCGGCCTCGGGGTGTCGGTGGCCAACGAGCGGCTGATTGAGCGTCTCAATATCGAGGGGGTGATGATCGTTCAGGTTGAGCCGGGCAGTTCGGCGGAAAAGGCAGGGCTGCGCGGGGTGCGCCGTCTTGGCGGCGAACTTTATCTCGGGGATATTATTATCGGCATCAACGGCAATCCGGTGGCCAATCTCGATGATCTGCGCCAGGAGTTGGATCGCTATAAGGTGGGTGATGGGGTGACCCTGAAGATCATCCGTGATAATCAGGAGTTTCAGGTTGATGTCGTGCTGGAAGCAGTCAGTTGATGGACTCGCCATAAAAAAGATGGTTTCGTAAAAACTGAAAATTAACCACAGAAACCGCAGAGCGTATAGGGGTAACTTATTGTAATTAAAGGAGTTTTCTCTGTATTCTTAGTGCGCTCTGTGGTAAAAAAAGACTTTATACGGGCTTGTCAAAAAAGTGATGGTCTTGTAAAAACCCGCAAACCAGGGCAGGCGGGAAAGTGAAAACAACGAGTTACAAAAAACGGCCCGTCGGAATCGTGGCTTTTTACGATTCCGACAAAAATTCAATCTCCTGCGCACCGGCAGGTTCGAGAAATGGTCGACTTGTGATAACGAGCTGGAGCCGACGATGATCTGGTGGGTAAAGGCGCTGAAAAGCCTGATATCGTTTGACGACGGCCAGCGGCTCGATCTGTTCCGTATCTTTCCTGCCTTCAGAAGGTTTCTGGCGGCGCGCCATCATTACGCCCAGCTGCGTACCGCCGCCGATCTGCTCTTTGTTTTTGTCCTACTCTCCGGCTTTTTCGGACCGCAGGATCCGGGCCGCAACGTTGCCGTTTTTCTGACCTGGGGCATACTCTGGCCGGCTATTGTGCTGTCCTGGTTTTTTGTCGGTCGCATGTGGTGCGGTATCTGTCCCTTCCCCGGGCTTGGGGTTTTCCTACAGCGCCGGGGCTGGACCTTTGCCATCAAAGTGCCGCGGCTGCTGCAGAAGTATGGCGTATACTGCTCCGTCTCTCTGCTGGCCCTTATCATCTGGTTTGAAACCGTGGCCGGCCTTAACGAGTGGCCGGCCGGCACCTCCTATCTTATTCTCGCCATTGTCATTGGCGCCGCGATCATGGCGGTGCTTTTCCCCGGTCAGGCATGGTGCCGACATCTCTGTCCCCTCGGACGGATCAGCGGCGCCGCGGCTACCATTTCCATCACCGAATTCCGCGCCGATCATGAGAAGTGCCGGGGTTGCGAAACCTTTGCATGTAAAAAAGGCATGGAGGGGCAGCGAGGCTGTCCGGTATATCTCGGGGCGGTGTCGGTGCAGAACAATCTGCACTGTCTGGTCTGTGGACACTGTCTGCCCTTATGCGACCGTGATTCTCCCCGGTTTCTTTTCCGCAATCCCTATAACGAACTGATCTACAACGCCGGGCGCTATATCACCTGCATGTATACGGTGCCCTTTCTCATCGGGTCGCAGTTCGCCCGTTTTATCATGGACAAGCCGGCCTACCGGGCCGTCTTCGACTCGTGGGGGATCGATGATCCGCTCCTCTTCAGTTTGTTGCTTCTTCTCTGTATTGCCATTGTCCTGGTGGTCATCAAAATCGGCAACCGGCTGTTCGGAGTGACGGCCGAGGATCCGATTGTCGGCCGCCTCTCGCCCATGGTGCCCATCCTTATTCCCATGGCCTTTACCGGTGAGCTGGTCTACCGGATGGCCCACTTTGCCGAGGGGGTCGGCGATTTTCTGCCCACCTTCGGGCGGCAGTTCGGGATTGTCCTTCTGGAACGATTCTCTTTCACCATCCCCGAGTTTCCGGTGCAGGTGCTGTCGGCCTTTTTCATGATGAACGGCTCCATTGCCGGCGGCTATATCGTCTGGCGGTACTGCCTCGGGCCCTTTGAAGGGCTCCTTGATCTCAAGAATTTTGTCATTATTCACCTGCTGCTTTTGGGAACGCTGCTCGGCTATCTGCTGGTGATTTTCTGAAAGGCGGAAAAGAGGTCACTGCGTTGCCGGCGGTTTTTTGCGGGCAAAGAGCAGTCGGCTTTTGTCACGGGCAATGTCCCGCATGGTTTTTGACGGATGATCAGATTCGTCAAGAATCTCCTGTCCAACTATTTCCTCGATAATGTCCTCGAGGCTGATGACGCCTGTCATCCCGCCATATTCGTCAACAACGCAGAAGAGATGCTGGCGCCTCTCAAAGAACTGAAGTAGAATTCGGTTCAACGGCGCGGTTTCCGGCACGAAATGGGGCGGCTTCATGATGGCGCCCAGGGTTCTGTTTTCCTTGCCTTCGACGATGCTGAGGAGCAGGTCTTTACGCAGGGCAATGCCGACAATGTCGTTCGGGTTTCTGTTGTAGACCGGGACGCGGCTGTGGCGATTCCATTCCTCGCTTTTCAGCTTGGCATCGGCAATGGTCATGTGTTTTTCCAGGGTGAAGGTGACGGTGCGCGGCGTCATCGCCTGCCGGACGGTTCTGTCTTTCAGGTCGATGATGTTTTTGATGATTCCTTCCTGCTGGAGGTCGAGAACCCCGGATTTTCTGCTGAGGATGGCCATGGCCCGGATCTCTTCAGCGGAAATTTCCGCTTTTTTGTCATAGCCGGGCAGCAGTCGGGTGGCGTGCTGGCAGATCCAGACAATGGGGGACAGCACCTTGATCAAGCCGGTCAGTGGAATGGCTATCCAGGGGGCGAGCTGCTTGCAGTAAATGACGCCCGCCGTTTTCGGCAGAATCTCTGAGAAGAGGAGGATGGCAAAGGTCAGAGCGGCTGAAAACCAGCTCAGGTATCTGTCGCCGAAAACCGCCGCAGCCGCCGCACCGGCAATGGCCGCCCCCATGGTGTTGGCAATAGTGTTCAAGGTCAGGATGGCGGTGATCGGCTGCTGGATGTTGCTTTTCAGTTTTTTCAGCAGGTTGCCGGAAAATTTGTTGGCGCGGGCGAGAATTTCGACGTGGGAAGCGGGCACGGAGTAAAGGACCGCCTCGCAAATGCTGCACAGTGCGGAGACAAGGAGGGCCAGCCCAACAGCAAGACAGAGTTTGAGTATCAAGGTGTTCTCGTGCGGGGATGGACAAGCGGTGTTGCCGGGGCATGCAGCGATAACACACGGGTATCCATGCTTCGCTGCCGGTATGATAAGCGTTCAGCCATGAAGGGGTAAACAGGGCGCTGTGCGCAAGGGTTAATGGGCGGTTTCCTCCTGGGACATGGCCGCTCGGGCGGCATACGCCTCCAGAAATGCGTCGATCTTTTGCTGCTGGTCGCTGGTCAGGTCGCCAAATTGTGCGCCGTTGCGCCGGACAATGGTTGAACCAGTGGGGTGGATCGGTGCGGAATCGGTGGACGTGACGGTCCGGCACGGGATGTTTTCAAGATAGAAGCCATCCGCGCTGTTAAGAATGCCAAGTTCGAAGGTCGAATCCTGTTGGATATCCTTGTTGGTCAGAAAGCGAAAGGCGATGCCTCCTCTGCTGATATTGATGATCTGGCCGAAGGTGGTTTCATTGAATACAAGGATTTCGTCAGGCATCGGATAACGTCTGTGTTTTCTTCTTTCTGCAAAACCTTCGGCCTGCTGCGTGATCATGGTTCACCTCCGGCACTCAAACTTTACGAGCGGCTGAGAAACAGCCACCCTCTCTCCAGTGCAACAACCGCCATCAAGGAAGCGGCTGTGCAGCTGAACAGGTATTTCGACCGATGCATGCCGCATTTTCGGACACTCTTTCCTGATAGGTAAAAGATACTCGATTTAAAGAAAATATTGCAATATTTATTCCTTGATTTTTTCAGGGCTTTTTTGTCTGTTACCGGTGTTGCCGCCACTCCGCCTGCTGGCGGACTGACTCGGTCAACTGCTGGTAACCTGCTGATTTTCTGAACACTTGTCGTGATAGTGTCATTTTGACCTCGTCCTACGGGTTTTTGGGTGCGGGAACCGATAAAAATCTGGTTTTCCGGAAACCAGACCGGAATTCAGGAATTTTCCATGGTTACGGCACACGAGTATGGTGAGCTGCTGGTGAGGGTGAACCGCTCTCTCGGCGAGCATTTTGTCTCCCTGGATTTTGCCCCCGGCATGGGGTTTGCTGAAAGACAAAAGTGGTGGAGCGCCGGGCTGCGGCCGAGGGCGCATGAAGGGGTCGATATCTGCTGTTATCAGGACAGGACCGCTTGCCGCCGCTTGCTCGGCGCCCATATCCGGGTGCCGTTTTTCTGTGAAGGCAAGGTGATCGCGATCACCCCAGATTTTCACGGGCATTCCGTTTTTGTCCGGGTGTTTGAGAATCCCCTCGAGCAGCGTCTTGTCGTGTATGCCCATGTGCTGCCCCTAGTCTGCTGCGGGGCGACCGTGGCCAAGGGCGAAGTTGCTGGCCTTATCGCTCCCTCGCCGGGACCGGTACCGCCTCATCTCCATCTCTCTTTGCTGCGGGGCGGCGGCGATTTTCCTCTGCAGGATCTGGAATGGCGCTTTTTAAATCGCTGTCCTGATGATTTTTTTCTTAATCCTTTTGGAAGTGATCAGGAGTGAAGATGGCGGAAAATGATGCGCGGAAATTCATCCCCTCCCTGCGCGAGGGAATTGACGTCGTGAAAATGATCTTTTTTCAGGAGCTGAAGCAATCCTTTACCCGGCAGTATCCGGAAGAAGGAGCCGGCTACCCCGGCATGCTGGCCGCTGCCGTGATGAATGAGCTGTTCGGCACCCCCAATCCGGGAGAGAAGTTTGTCCGCTTTGCCGGCGATAATCGGCAACGGATCGTTGACGAGTTGCACAACGTAGGGCAAAAATTTCCCGACCTGCGCATTCTGCTGACCGATGCCCTGCGCATGCATTTTCTCTGTAACCATCAGGAGGGAATCCAGGAGGGCAACGAGCAAATTCTCAGGCGGGCGGAAGAGTACGGTGTCCTGCTCACCGCGCGCACGGTGCCACTGCCGCGGGGGTTTATGGAGATGGTCCATCGGGTCGGCCGGGTCAAAGGTATTATTGTCGGGTAGGTCTGCCAATAATGATGATCTCGTAAAACTGAAAATTGACCACAAAGACCGTAGGGTGTGTATGGCTAACTAATTGTAATTAGAGAAGTTTTCCTGCGCTTTCAGTGCGCTCTGCGGTGAGAAAAGACTTTTTACGGGTTTTCAATTGCAATGATTTATTTCCGCGTGCTCGGCGGTCTCTGTGGGAGATTCTCAGTTTTTATGATTTCAGCGCGAAAAAGAGCTTGATTTTGCCGGCGGTTCTGTTAATCCTATCGAAATAGGGAAAAATTGATTAGTTCATGCAGCCGCTATTTTATTTGATAAATGAAGTGAAGGCGATGAGTAAACGAGAAGCGATTCGGATCCTGATGCTGAGCCCGATTTATTTTCGGTTGTCCCTCCTGCAACGCCAGGAGCTGCTGGCCGAATTCATGCAGATGCATGCCTATCCGAGGATAAAAACCGGGCAAAGCGCCGTTTGATCGTTCCGACGGTTTTGAAAAAGGGCGACAGATTTGTCCGCCTGCCGCGTTTTACAGCTCGTAGAGGGTATCATCCTGTGCCGGCGGCAGGGTGTGAGCGTTCAGTTTTTTGCGCGCCGCACCGAAGGGATCCTCATCTTCGAGCAGATCGCTCATATCCGCCTCGATTTTTTCCGGATCCTCCCCCGCCTCCATCCGGGCCAGCGCCTCCTTCATCCCCTCGCCCAGGCTCATTCCCGTCTCCGTGGAAAACCGACGCATCAGCTGCGCCATCTGGCGTGGGTCATCCTCGCTGATCTGTTCTGCCTGCCTGGCAAGATCTGCCAGTACCCTTTCCATCCGTGCCTCATCAATGCCGGCCGGAAAATCATCGTTATTTTCCCGGGCCTTGCCGATGGTGGCGAAGGTGGAGAGCTGGCGCCGCAGTTTTCTCTGGCAGCGCGGGCAGAGGGGCTCGGCGGTGGTGTTGATGCGGCGCGAGAAAAAGTTAAAGATCGTGTGACAGGCCTGGCAGTAAAATTCGTAGATCGGCATCAATCTTCTCCTTATTGCCCCGCATTGCGGGCTTCAAGTTCCTCCCATCGTGCATAAAGCCGGTCAACCGTTTCCTGGGCCGGCTGCAGCAAGGCGCACCATTTTGCCAGTTCCTCGGCGTTGGCCATCACCTCCGGATCGGCCAGCTGTTGGCGACACTCTTCCAGTGCCTCTTCCGCTGCCTGGATTCTCTCCTCCATGGTTTCCAGTTCGAGCCGTTCACTATAGGTGATTTTTCTTGGTCGCTCGGTGGAATCCTTCCGTTTCAGCTGCTCCGGCTGTTTTTTCCCGCTTTCGCGGATCGGTTGTCGGGCACTGAGCCATTGATTGAAATCGTCATAAAAAACCGTGGTGCCGTTGCCGGTAAAGGCAAGAATTTTATTCGTCACCCGGTCGAGAAAGAAACGGTCATGGCTGACCAGCACCACCGCCCCGGAAAATTCCAGCAGACTCTCCTCCAGAATGGCCAGGGAGGCTATGTCGAGATCATTGCCCGGTTCGTCCAGCAGCAGGATATCGGCCGGCTGCAGCATGAGTCGGGCGATCAGGATGCGGGCCTGTTCGCCGCCGGACAGGCGGCTGACCGGCTGGTCAAGCTGGTCCGGCTGAAAGAGAAAACGTTTGGCCCAGCCGACGACATGAACCGGTGTGCCCTGATAGATCAGGGTATCTCCGCTCGGCGAGAGGGCCTGCCGGAGGGTCTGTTGCTGATCGATCTGTTCCCGTTTCTGATCAAAAAGGACGATACGCACGCCGTCGGCATAGGCAAGGGAACCGGCGTCCGCCTGGTCGCTGCCGGCCAGGATGTGCATGAGGGTGGTTTTGCCGCTGCCGTTGACCCCCAGCAGTCCGAGACGGCGACCGGGGGAGAGGACGAAGCTGAGGTCGGAGAAGAGGGGACGACCGGCCACCGTCTTACCGACCGCACTGACCTCGACAAGTTTTTTTGTTTTACGACCAGTGGCGTCGAAGTCGATACGCAGGTGTCGTTCCGCCGCGTTGCGGCTACGGACCTGGCGCAGCTCGTCCTGCAGGCCGTGGGCCTGGTCGATGCGGAATCTGGCCTTGGTGGTACGGGCCTTGGGCCCGCGGTTGAGCCATTCGGTTTCCCGCCGTACCTTGTTGGCCAGGGTCTCCTGCAACTGCTGCTGGCTCTCCAGCAGGGCGCTGCGCCGGTCAAGAAAGCGGCTGTAGGAACCATCGACCCGGAGAAAACCTTCCGGATAGCAGCGGTTGAGTTCAATGATCCGGTTGGTGCAGTTTTCGAGGAAGGCGCGATCGTGGGTGATGACGATGAAGGCAAAGCGCTGGGTTGCGAGCAGCGTCTCCAGCCAGAGGATGCCCTCAATGTCGAGATGGTTGGTCGGTTCGTCGAGCAGCAGCAGGTCCGGCTCGGTGATGATTGCACAGGCAATGGCCAGCCGTTTCCGCCAGCCACCCGACAGGGTGGCGACTGCATCGGTGGCCCGTCCCGGCATTGTCTCGCTGATCATCCGCCGCACCCGGGCGACTCTGGTCGCCTCGTCATCCCCCGCCGTGGCCCGCTCTAAGGCCTTTTCGATAGTCAGGTCAGGGGCAAAATGGTCCTGCTGGGCAAGATAGGTGATTTTTACCCCTTTTTGGCAGATAAGTTTGCCGCTGTCAGGTGTTTCCTGACCGGCCAGGATCTTCAGCAGGGTGGATTTGCCGGAGCCGTTCGGGCCGATGAGACCGAGCCGTTCCCCGCTTGAGAACGTCAGGTTGATGTTGGTGAAAAGCTGCTGGGCGCCGAACGACTTGCTGATGGATTGACAGGTGACAAGCATGGTTGATAGGTATGTCGCGGCAAAGGATTGAATGTTTTCAGTCTTATGGCATGGTAAAAAGGGAGCGAACGGTGTCCGGGATGGCGCCCTTGGGCAGCAGTTTGTTGTCCTTGCCGATCGCGTAGAGACCGAACCACTCCTCAGGATCGTCTTCTTCGTGCCGGATTTGATCCTCCCAGTATTCGCCACTTTTCCACCATTCGTCATGCAGTTCGAAAAAGACCAGGCCGGCAAATTGTTCCTTGCCCCTGGCGGTGCGCAGGTCCTGCCAGATGGCCAGGAAGACCGGCGGCACCTCTTTGATGCAGTGGCCTCCGAAGCCTGGCACCCAGGGTTTGGGGGCAATGGGCGAGGTGGAGAGGCCGACCTGAGTGATAATAATAGGTTTTTTAGTCAGGCGGACCAGGTCTTCGAGATAGCCCTGATAGGCGGTTTTCGTGACCGAACCGGGCGGCGAGGTGACGACCCCCCGGGCATAGGTGTAGATGTTGAGACAGAGCAGATCACCCATGTCCGGCAGCAGCACGCTTTTTTTCTCCACCTCAAGATCGGGGCGCTCCGCCACCGGACCGATATGGGTCCAGCTCGTGTGGGTGTAAAGGTGACGCTGACCATAACGGCTCAGCTCGTATTCGATGGCGCCGTCAATGAGGCGGGCCAGGGCAACCTCAGTGGGGGTACGGCCGGTGACCACCACATGTTTACCCTGATAATCGCGTACTTCGGGATGCCGACTGTCGGTACGGGCCACCGCCGCCGCTTCCAGTTCGTCGCCGACGGAAAAGAGCACCAGACGGTCAGGGCGGCCGACCGTATAGGTATGGTCGATGACCTCCCGGATCTGGGCCAGGGTGCGCTGCTGGAATTCCTCGGCGAGGAAGTCCTCCTCGCAGCAGTGCACCCAGATATCCTGCCCGTAGAGCAGATCGGTTTTGTCCAGTTCGGCAAAGAAGCCCGCCGGCATAAGGCGCGGAAAGACGTGGAGATAGCTGGCCCCCAGTTCGCGGATACGGGCGAAATGATCCGGGTAGCGGCCGTTATCGCCGGGATTGGCCCCGTGCAGCGGGGAACCGTCGCCGGGCAGAAAGGGCGAGTAGCCGATCCCCCGCAAAAAGAGGGGGGTTCCGGTTGTCCGGTCGACAAGCTCGCTGCCGCGGATGACAAAGCGGTGCGGTTCCGGGGTAGCCGGTTTGATGAGCGCGGTTTTGCCGGCCTGGGCCGCTGTGGCGTCGGCGGTGCTGATCAAGGAGACAAACAGGCAGCAGACGAGAAACAGAAAAACGGTTTTGATTGTCATGGCAGTATGGCATGTTGCCGACAGGGGATCAGCCGCCCTGTCGATGGACGGTTACATTGAATTCCTCAATCCGGACCGCCGCCTTCTCGCCTTCGCCGAAGAGATGAAAGGAGAAGGCCTGGCGCGGTTCGGGGTTGTCGAAGTCAAAGGCGATCTCCGCCACCTCGCCCGCATGGAGGAGGGGGAAGGACGGGTAGGAGATGCTGGTGATGAGATACTCGAATTGCCGAAGGTGCAGCTTCAGCCTGATCCCGCCGTTGCCCGCCTCCATCGCCTTGATCCGCATCGAGACATGGACCTTCGAATTCTTCGGGAAATCGAGATACTGGGCGCCGATGAGATTCTCGGCCCACTCGTTGCCGATCTTTTCCGGCAGCTGGCGGATTTCACCATTGGCAAAACGCATCAGCTGCGGCTTGTCGCCGGCGATCAGTTTGTCATCAAGAACGGCAGCCCGGGCAGAGAAGTGGCTGGCATCGTGTTCCGTATACGGAGAAAATAACCCGGTCGGAAAGCCGAGAATACTGTCGGCCTTCGTGACCTGGCAGGTGTCGGAATCTACCCCGCACTCGTAGCGCAGGTTATCATGGGAATGCCAGCGCAGTTTGTTGGCAGTAAAGGATACCATCTCCCGGGGCTCGCTATAGTCGCGGAAAAAGCTGCGGCCGACGATGAGCGGCGGCTGGGGAATGTCCAGGTAGTCGATGATTGAGGCGCTGATATCGACGAGACCGAAGGTCCCCTTTTTCAGGCGGGGTAGCTGATCCTGTTCCGGGGCCATGACAATGGCGGTGCCCCAGCTGCTAACCCAATCGGCGATCTCCGAGCCGTGCGACTCGTCGGAGGTGACGATGATCAGGGTGTCATCCAGTACGCCGTCCGCGGCAATGCCTTTGAGGAATCCGGCCACCGCCTGGTCGAGGGTCATCACTGCGGCATCGAGTCGAATCGGGTATTTGCGGCTGATTTCCGCGGGCGCCGGGGCGCAGGGATGATGGGTGCCGACGGTGAGCAGGGTCAGCATCCAGGGCGCGCCCTTGGTCCGGAGATCGGCAATGTAGCGGCGGGCACCGGCAAAAAAGGCCGGATCGCTGATCCCCCATTCAAAGGGGTAGGGGTCCGGTTCGGTGAACCACTCCGAGCCGTGCACATGCTGAAAGCCGATCAGCGGCATGACCCGGTCCTTGCTCATGAAGGTGAGCCCCGCTCCTTGCAGGTAATGGGTTTCCCAGCCATGGGCGGCCAGCCAGGCCGGCAGGCAGTTGGCGGCCCGCTCCGAACCGGCTGTCAGTTCGAAGGCCTTTGGGGTCTTGTAAGACAGTTTGCTGAAATCGCCGCAGAGGATGGCATACAGACCGCGGATGGTCTGGGCGCTGTGGGCGACAAAGTCAGGAATCAGCATGGCGCGGGTCGTGTTGGCAACCAGTCCCTCCATGACCAGTGCCTTGGCGTCAATGCCCATCGCCTGGCGGATTTCGCTGTGGTAGAGACCGGGAATCCCTTCCAAGACGACAATGAGGACGTTTTTGGCCTTGCCTGGGCCGATCAGCCGGGTCCCGTCAAGATCAAGCCGGCGCAGTCCCTCCGGCAGATCGGCCTCGCTGAGGGGCGCGGCCGGCTCACGGAAGAGGGTGGCCACGACATCGTTGGTGAACCAGTGAAGCGGATTGAGGCGGGAGGCTATGCTGCCCGCCGCATACTGCCGGTTCAGGATGGCGTGGGAGGCAAAGAGCAGCCCGGTGACAAGCGTGAGAATGGCCAGGAAGCGCCAGCGCGGTCGGGGGGCCGGAAAAAAACAGAGCAACAGGAGGGCGAGGGCCATTGCCCCCTCTTTGACCGGGGCGGCGAAATTGAGGCCGGCAGTGGAGTTTTTCATGAATTCCGGATCAAAGAGATAGTGCATATCCTGCCAGGAGGGGAAACGCAGCATGGCGGCAAACAGTTCCAGGGCCGTGACCTGAAACAGGGCCCAGAGCAGAGCAACGGGGATGCGCAGCCAGTGGGGAAAGAGCAGGACACAGAGCCAGACGAGCAGGCCGATGGCGCCATCGGAGAGCAGACCAACGGGTTCGGCCAGGCCCTGCCCGCTCAAGCGCCAGACAACGGGCAGCAGGAAGGGGAGCGCGGAAAGGGTCAAAAAAATATTCTTTTTCAAGGGACGGCGAGAAACAAAGGGTTGATGAAATCTACGATTGTCTTACAGCCATGCCGGAGGCAGGGGATAGGGAAAAACATCGTGGTGATGGTTCTGCGCATGATTCCCATGCCTGGGTAACTGCCACACGGGAAAACATCAAAAAATTAACCTGATAATTGTTGTCATGTCAAGGTATTTCCGTGTGTTCGGCAGAGGACAGTATCCGGTCGTTGCCAGTGCGCGAAAAATATTGACACGGCAAGAGCCCATCATGCACAATGGGAGCTGTTAAGTTTCAATCATTTACAGAACAGGAGCGAGAACATCCATGGTTGCTGAACAGGAAACGATTGATATCGTAGCAAATATCTTTGCCCAGGCGATCAAGAAGACCCTGGAAAAAAGCACGAAGAAAACGATCAAGTATTCCACCACCTTTCAGGCCATTCCCCAGGTGAGCCTGAAACCGGAAGTAGGGTGTTTCGTTATGTTTTCCGGGGATTACAACGGGCTGGTGATTATGAACTTTTCAGCCGAGGCGGCAATGGATCTCTACCGCAGTTACATGACCAGCATGGGATTGCCGGAGGCGGAGCTGGCCAAGGAGCATACCTCAAACGAGGTGATTGACACCATGGGGGAGATGACCAATCAGATGATGGGGCGAGCCATGAGCATGGTGGAAAGCAAGTTTGACCTTACTTCCTACTGTGGACAGCCCAAAGCACTGTCTTTAAATAACGCCATCACCCTTACCCCGGAGATGGATTATCAGAGCAACCGCCGGATTGCGTTTGCCATCGGCACCAGCCGTTTCCACATGGAACTGGCCATGGAACAGACCGAGTTCGTGGCTTTCAGCTCCTGACAGGGTGCGGTGTCGGTCGGCCGTGCCCCTCTTTTCCCTCCTCATCGTCAGTCGTTCACCCGGAAATCGTCGGAGCGGATTTTGTAGCGCCGCATGAGGCGTTGCAAGGCCTGGCGGTCGATACCGCTTTCCCTGGCCGCTGTCGTGACATTACCATGATGTCTCATCAGCAGTTCGGTGATGTAAAAGGTGGAAAAACGGTCGACGATGGTTGCTTTGGCATCATTATATGGCAGCTGAGTCAGCTGCTGAAAGGCGTCCGATCGTGCCTGTTCCTCTTCTTCGTTCACGGTGGCGCTGATCGCGGTCACGTCAATGCTGTTTCCCGAGGCCAGCAGCACGGCCCGCTGGATGGTGTTCTGCAACTCCCGGACATTGCCCGGCCAGGGGCGGTGGTAGAGCATCGCCATTGCCTCCGGGGTAATGGTCAGATGCGGCCGTTTGTATTGCTGCGCATAGATGTTGAGGAAATGGCGGACAAGGATGGGGATGTCGTCCTGCATCTCCCGCAGGCTCGGCATGGTGACGGTCACGACATTGAGGCGGTAAAAGAGATCCTCCCGGAATTCTCCGGTTGCCATTTTGCCCTCCAGGTTCTGATTGGTGGAGGCAACGACCCGGACGTCAATCTTGATCGTATCGTTCTGGCCCAGGGGCTGAATCTCCTTTTCCTGGAGAACGCGCAGCAGTTTGGTCTGGATGGAGACCGGGATGTCGGCGATTTCATCGAGGAGGATCGTCGAATGATTGGCGGCAAGGAAGAGCCCCTGTTTGTCCTGCGTCGCGCCGGTAAACGCCCCCTTGTGGTAACCGAACAGCTCGCTTTCAAGAATCTGCTCCGGCAGGGCCGGACAGTTGACGACGATCATCTTCTGCCGGCGCCTGCTGCTTAATGAGTGCAGGGCCCGCGCCGCTCCTTCCTTGCCGGTGCCCGATTCGCCCCGGATCAGCACGGTGGCATCGGTATCCGCCACCCTGGCGATGAGTTCCATGGCCCGCCGCAGGGCCGGAGACTGGCCGACGAAGCCTGTCGGCGGGCTTACCCCGGCCAGACGTTCCTGGAGTTGCCGGTTGTCGCGCAGCAGTCTGGTGCGTTCGAGGCAGTTGCGGATGACCCGGATGATGTGGTCCTTGTCGAAGGGCTTTTCGAGAAAATCATAGGCCCCGTCCTTCAGGGCCTGTACCGCCATTTCAATGGTGCCGTAACCGGTCATGATGATGACTGACACGGTTTCGTCAAGTTCCCGGATTTTTTTGAGCAACGTCAGGCCGTCGAGGTCCGGCATCTTGATGTCGGTGACGACCACGTCGGGGCAGCGGCGTTTCATCTCCCGGACCGCCGCGGCGCCGCTGGTGGCGAGGGTGACCTCACACCGGCACTGGCGGCGGACGATGAGGCTCAGCATGCTGAGCATGTCCGGCTCGTCATCGACGAGCAGCACGAGGGGCTGAGGGGGGGGGATCGGCGGCTCCTCGCTCTTTTTCATCCGGCTCTCCCCATGGCGCTCAGGTAATGGAAATAGGTCTGAATGAATCTGCCGGACAGGGTGTCGGCGCAGGAGGCCCGAAACAGCGATTTTTCCGGCAACACACCGGAAAGGGCGAGGAACACGGTGCGGGAGAGGCTGTCGAGCATGGTGTCGCAGTCGGGGAAGTCCGGCAACGGCAGGGTAATGCCATAAAGGCGGCAGCTCAGGGGTCTGAATTTTTCCATCAAACATGATTGCCTGAGCAGCGGGCAGTCGACTTTCTCGCGCAGATAGAAGGCCTCCAGCTCGATGATGGTTGTCACCTCGGCCCCCTGGGCCAGGCGGCGGCTCAGACGGGAGGCGGTAATCGACCTGGCGATGACCTCTTCGCGCAGGGTGCTGCTCAGGGTTTTGTTCATCTTGTTGCTCAGATAGATGGCCTCGATGAGCGGCAGTTCGAAGTAGCGCCGGCAACCATCCGTCCGGTCGATGCCGCAGCGCGGCGTCTGCCCGCCGGTGAGGAGAATGATCCGGTTTTCCACCTCTGTTACCAGCCCTTCATATTCGGCAAAGAAACCGCTCAGGTCAACAATGTCGCGGTTTTCCAGACTTGGTTCGCGGATGGTCAGGGTTCCCGCCTGCTTGCCGTATTTTTTCAGCAATCGCCATTGGGAGAAATGACTGGGGGTGGCCTTGCTGTTTTTCAGGGCCTTTTCCGCCATCTTCATGCCGAGCCCACGCCGCAGCAGGTAAGCGGTGACGAAGGTGCCGGTCCGGCCGATGCCGTGCCGGCAGTGGACCAGAACCTTCTTGCCGAGATAGATGGCCTCGTCGAGCCAGTGCAGCCCTTTCTCCATTTCGGCCATGTCCGGGGTCGAGTCGTCGGCAATGGGCAGAAAGTAGACCTCAAAGCCGGAATCCCGTTCGATCTGGTGCAGATCGCAGAACTCGCCACAGAGGTTGACAATGGCATCGATCCCCTGGTCCCTGATGGCATCGAGTTCGGCATAGGACATCGGCGCATGGCCGACGGCGAGACTTCTGGTGATCCAGTTGAGGTGATAGACAGACATTTTCTCGTGAGTGCAGAACCCTGATGTCACCACTGAAGTGGTTGCGTGTTAAAGTGCCTAAAATGCCTAAAGTATTAAAAATGCCTCAAGTTAAAGGTGTTATCTGATCGGATCAGTGTTGCCGGAAAAATCGTATGTGCCGTTTATGAACCGTTTCGCCATGTCCAGCGCCATTTTTTCGTCAGTGATCGTCATGTCCAATAATCGGGTAGCGCCCAGCAGCCGTCCCACCATGTCGAGTCGTTGGCACATCACCTCTTCATTATAGCGCAGGAACCGCGCTTCAAGCAAATCCCCTTTGCCTGTCACGGTGAATCCGTATCTTTTCAGAACGTCTGCCAGCAGCATGAGGCGCAGTCTGATGCCGCGGGCATCACCCCCGCCCCCGGCGAAATGGAGGATGATGTAATTCGCTTCAGCAGTGACGGTGCACAGGCAATCAAGAACGGCAAAATGGTAGCCGAAGCGCAGGTTCAGATTCAGGTAATCGGCCGAGACAAAGGCATAGCTGGCGAAACTGGCATCATCATGGCTGACGATGCCGTCACCCATGATCGTTTCACTGAAGTGTTTCCAGTCGAAGTGGCGGTGGCGCCAGGTGATCCCCGGATGGGTCAGCCCTTGCAGCAGAGCGGCAAGGGGAACGGAGAGGAGATCGTCGGGGGTGATGGTGCCGGTATCTCCGGAAACTGTCCTGACCCCGCCGCCCAGATCGAGGATATAGAGGGTCAGCGGCAGTCCGCATTGCAGACTATAGGTGTCCCTGGAGGGCAGGGCTCGCCGCCGCGTTTGATAAAACATGGACTTGACACCCATTTCGTGGACAAAACGGATGATGTCATGGAGCGAGCGGCAGTTATCGACGGAAAAATCTGCGGTTGCCGGCGAGATAAGCCGCAGGGGAAAAAGAAAGGGGGCGGCCCTGGCCAGGGCGTGATGGTCAGGAAGTGTCGGAGCCCGTCGTCCGTCGCCGGTTCGGTGGAGTAAAGAGCGGATGCGCCCAGCAAAAATCAGGCCGCCATCTCCCCAGACGGTGATGATCTGGCCGGGGCCAAGGGTTGTGGTAGCCTGGCCGGTGCCGACAACCACAGGCACCCCCAGTTCGCGGGCCACTGAGGAGAAATGGTCGGCGGCGCAGCCGAGATCGGCCACCACGGCGCTGACCCGGCTGAGCACCGGAACATAGGCGGGGGGAGTGATGGGGGTGACGAGAACGGCATTGGCGGGGACTGCGCCGAGTTGGTCCTCGTTTTCCAGGAGAAAGACCTCGCCGCAGCCGGCGCCGTTGGCGGCCGGCTGCCCGGTCAGCATCGCCGCCGGAAGATCGCTGATATCCGGTTGGCTTGTTAGCTGTTCCGGGAGTGCGCCGAGGGTGCAGCGCGACTGCAGCAGCAGGAGCCGGCCATCTTTGGCAAGGCTCCACTCGATTTCCTGGGGCGCGTGGTAATAATCGGTCAGCGTCCGGCACCAGGCGGCGAGTTGGCCAGCATGGGCGTCCGACAGGATGCGGGTGGCAGAGCTGCTGGACGGGGAGAGCAGCGTTCCCGGCGTCATCGGCCTCGCTGTTGGCCGGGAATTGACGCAAAACCCGTTCCCATCTGCGGTGATGGCAATGGTCCGGGGCGCACTTTTTCCGCCGAGCAGACGGTCGCCCAACCCCTCAGTGGCATGGATGACGACTTCGGCGAGATTCCCCTCTTCCGTCACGATCGATGTCGCCACTCCGCTGCAGTGGGCATCAACCATTTCCAGCACCAGCACCGCCATGGGAGTTTCTTCGTCAAACAGTCCGTTGCGGATCCGGTAATGGAGCGCCCGCGGGGAATACTTACTTGCCAGCACCTGCTTGTAGGCGGCCGGGATGGCGGTGTGGTCGACGTTGAGCAGCGAGTCATACTGGCCGGCAAAGGTGAGGGTGGAATCTTCTCCGACCGCGCTGCTGCGGACAGCGAAAAAACGGCAATCATGGCAGGAGGCGAGCCGGTCTGCGGCGGTTATGATCTCCTCCTGCAGTCTGCTCGGCAGCTCCGCGGTGGCGATCAGGTTGCGCAGAGCATGGGAGGCGTCCGCCAGTGACGGAGGTGAGCTGATATCGGTCCGGGCCAGAATGGCGTTGATGTGTCTGCGGAGGTTGTTGCAGGCAAGGAAGTGTTCGAAGGCCGCGGTGGAGATGATGAAGCCATCCGGCACCGGCAGGTCGATTCGCTGTTTGATCTGGCCGAGATGCAGGCCCTTGCCGCCGGCCAGCTTGTCATCTTCACGGCAACGGTCAAGGGAGAGGATAAAAGTCCCGTTTGTCGAGAAACGTAACGGCGTCAGGGCAATGCGGCCGTAAAAATCAATTTTTTTATACCGGGCCCGTAGTCCAGGATGGGCACCGGGCGCCATCCGGTTGAGGCTGGCCACCATGGCCGATACCCCGTCCGCTAGGTGGCGGTGCATGTCCCGCAGTCGGCACGGGTCGACATGGCGGTCGCCGGACAGGAACTCTTCCAGCTCAGCCAGTCGCTCGTGACACAGGCGATCTAGGCGGAGAAGTTCCTTGAATTCCCGGTATTTCACCCTGGCTGCATGTCGGGGGGCGAGCAGCTGCCGGGTGAGGTTGCCGATGATAGTGCGCATTGTGGCAAACCATTTTTGTCGGAATAGTAAAAAGATTTTTTTTACCACAGAGCGCACAGAGAGCACAGAGAAAATTTTTTAAATTACACTACTTACCTCTTGGTGCTCTGTGGTTGATTTTCAGTTTACGAGACCGTCATTTTTGTCGGAATCGCAAAAAACGACGATTCCGCCGGGCCGTCTTTTGTTACTTGTTGTTTTCACTTTTCCGCTTTCCGCCTGCCATGGTTTGCGTTTTTTTGCGAGACCATCATTTTTCGTAAGCCGGTTGACAAAAAACCGTGCTGAAATCCCTCTCCGACCCCCACCCCGGAGAGAGGGCGGGGCAGGGGCGGAGCCGGAGAGGGCGGGAGAGCGGCGATCAATACAGACCAAGCAAATTGAGGCCGAGGAGCAGCAGGCCGACGCAGGCTACCCGTTTGACGACGATCGGGTTGACCCGTTTGGCGATCTGCGGACCGATATAGCCGCCGAGTAGGGCGGCGGGGAACATGCTGAGAAAGAGGATGAGATCGAAGTTTCCGAACTGGAAGTGACGGATGGAACTCATCGAGGTGTTGAAAAAGATGGCGAGCAGCGAGCTGCCGACGACGATGTACATCGGCAGCCGCAGGCCGACGGTCATGAGAGGCACCATGAACGGACCGCCGCCGAACCCGAACATGGAGGACATCACGGCAATGAGAAAACCGCCGATGCAGCCGACGATCATATTCGCTTCAAATTCCTGACCCCAGAAATCAACTTTCATTGCGTTTCCTCCTGTTTATTGTTTCGCCGTGGCGGCTTCTTCCGCGCGTTTCTTGAACTCTTTCAAAATGGCCTGCTCCTTTTTGTTCTTGGCAAGATAGCTGGCCGTGGTCTGCCAGTACATGAGCGCGGCAAGAACCAGGAGGATCCAGCCAAAGGCGAATTTGAACTGGTCGAGGGTGATGAGTTCGGTCAATTTTGGGCCGATGAAACCGCCCACCAGCATAGCAAAACCGATGCCGCAGCCCAGTTTCCAGTTAATGAATTTGATCTTGGAATAGTTGTAGATGCCACTGCCCTGGGAGAAGAGGACGGTGGGGGTGACGGTGCCGGCGACAATGGTGTGCGGCAGGGGAAAGAGGCTGACCAGGATGGGGTTTAAGATAAAACCGCCGCCCGCCCCCATCAGCACGCCGAAGATGGAGATGACGAGACAGAGGAGAAAGGGCCAGATGATGTTCTGACTGGTGCCGGCGGTGCCGAGATAAACAAGGGGAAAGGAGATGTTGTTTTCAAAGACAACGGGTGCGCTTTTCAGGTTTTTGTCACAGACGGCGACGATGTTGTATTTGCCGGGCGCCAGGCCCTCGCGGATGGTGATCTCCGCGGAAAAGGTGCCGTCCTGGTTGACGACGACATCCGGACTCAAAACCTTGTCCATGTCCTTGAAGCGGGCCTTGACCAGATTCATGGAGCGTTTCCGGTTCTCCTTGTCGTCCATCTGGGACAGCAGGTCACCGCGGCTGCCGATGATGCTCGCCATCAGGGTCGCCTTGTAACGGTCGATTTTCATCTTGGCCGGGACAGTGTAAGCGGCATCGGCACCGAGTTCCTTCACTGCCTCGGAGTATTTCCATTTTTTGCCGGCTTTTTTGAGTTCGGCAAATTTTTCTTTCTGATCCACCGGCACAAAGATCTTGTAATAGGCCGGCATGTCATAGGTCAGATAAAAGACATAGGGAATCTGGCCGGTTTTTGCGTCCTTTTTGTTGTCAAAAAAGTTGGCGCGCACCGATTTGTCGGCGGCCCATACCTCCAGATAGACCGGCATCCCGGCCGGAGCCTGGCCGGTGACCTTGATGACCCCGCCGTTTTTCAGTTCCGTCTTGTCGATTGCAAGCGTCGGTCCTGCCGAACCTGCCGTCTCCTGGGCCCCGACCGGTGGCGTCGTCCAGCAGAAGAAGGCGAAAATCGACAGCACCATTGCCAGATACTTCAGCTTCTCTTTCATACTCCCTCCTTGTTGTGAGATAAAAGGCAGTGGTGGTTCCCATCTGCTTTTCCCAAGCGGGACGCACGGGCTCCGTTTCCCGTCCGTCTCGGTTTACATTTCCTGCAGCCTGACAAAATTTAGGGCATGGGTGGTGCATTTGGTCACACAGGCCGGCTTCAGGCCCGCATCGATCCGGTCCACGCAGTAATCACACTTAACTGCCTTGTTGGTCAGTGGGTTGTGCTGGGGGATCTGCCAGGGGCAGGCGCCCTGGCAGGCCATGCAGCCGACGCATTTGTCGGCATCGACAAAGACGATGCCGTCGGCCCGTTTCTGCATGGCGTCGGTGGGACAGATGGAGACGCAGGCCGGATCCTCGCAGTGATAACAGGACCGAAAGGAGAACTCCGTCTTCGGGACCCCCTTGATCGACTTGAGCGGTTTGTGGTCAATTTCGCAGAGGATCGGGCCGACCGGCAGCCGCTTGTTGGTCTTGCAGTGGACTTCGCAGCCGTGGCAACCGATGCAGCGCTTGGCGTTGAGATAAATGATGTATTTGTTCATAACTCCACCCTCCTCTTGGGATTTCTGGCGCTGCGCCGGACAATGACAAAGGCCTCGCAGAGATTGATCGCGCCGCCGGCCTGGTCCCAGTCATCCAGTTTGCCGATCATCAGCTTCTGGTCGCTTAATCCAGCGTGATAGGCCCGGGTCTGCAGGGGGATCTGGCGGCCGAAACCATGGACCGTATAAACTGCCTCCGGATGGATAAAATCAGTGACATGGGCCTGAATAGTGCCGGAGTAGCTGCTGTCTTCGGACAGGATCTCGACCAGATCGCCATCGTTGATGCCGAGCTTGCCGGCGGCCCGGGTGTTGATCCACAGGGAGTTGGTCGGCATCAATTCAGAGAGCAGCGGGTTGTTGATGGTGTGGCCGTGGGTGTGGACCGCGGAGCGGCCGTAGACCAGGCGGAACATCCCTTTGGGTGGCTTGATCGGCGACTGGTAGGGTTTGAGCGATTCGAGTCCGGCCTTTTGCAGTTTCTGGCTGATCATCTCGATCTTGCCGGACGGCGTCTTGAAATAGCCGTCCAGTTTGTCGCGGTCGTAATAGATTGGCTTGTCGGTCAGGGGAATAAAGCCCGTATTGTCGAAATCCGCCATGGAGAAACCGGTCGGTTCGAGTTGCCAGGCCCACAGCTCCTCGATGGAGCTGTAGGGGAAGTGCTCGCCGATGTCGAGGCGGTCGGCCAGCTGCTTGAAGATCTCCCAGGAGGGCTTGGTGTCAAAGGTCGGCTCGACCGCCTTACGGCGGACGGCGAGGCGCGGTTTGAGCCCCTTTTGCTGACAAATGGGATTGTCTCGTTCCAGATAGGTCGATTCCGGCAGGATGACATCGGCATACCAGCCGAATTCACTGTAGTGGGTATCGATCGATACCAGCAGATCGCATTTGTCAAAGGCCTCCTTCTGTTTGCGCGGATCAGGCATGCAGACGAAGGGGTCGTGGCGCATGGCGATCCAGGCCTTGACCGGATAGGGATCGTCGGTCAGCATGGCGTTGAAGAAGAGGTGCTGGAGGCCAGGACCCTTGTCAAAATGGGGATACTTCCAGCCGACCCCATCCGCCCGTTTGATGTCCGGTTTCGGGCAGTCGAGCTGGCGGATACCCTTGAGGCCGCAGTCACCCGCCCCCTTGGGGATGGTCAGTCCGCCCTCCATTTCGATGTTGCCCATCAGCACGTTGAGAATGTGGAGGGCGCGGCTGGCATAGAAGGAATCCTTGTAACGCGACAGATTCCAACCGGGATGGAAGATGACCTTGGGCCGGTCTTCGGCCACCTCGTCGACAAAGGCCTTGATCGCCTTGTCCTTGACACCGCACTCCTCGGCGGCCCAGGCCGGAGAGTAGGGTTCGATGAAGGAGCAGAGTTCGTCGAAACCGCTGACATAACGGCTGATGAAGTCTTCGTCGTAGATCCTGCGTTTGATGATCTCGTGGATCATGGCGAGCGCCAGGGCGTAATCGGTGCCGGGTCGTACCTGGAAGAAACGGGTGGCCTTGAGGCCGGTCATGCTCTGGCGGACGTCGACGTAGGTCAGTCTGCCGCCGCGATCGAGCATATCCATGGTCTGGAGGTTTTCGGCGATACGCAGGGAGGCGAACATGTTGCGACCGAAGAGGACGAGATGGTTGGCGTTCTTGATGTCGTACTGAAAATCCTTTCTGCCCACGCCGTTGATGGAGAGACTGGCGTGATGGGTGTTGCGGCCGCAGGTGGAGTCATGATTGGTGTAGTTGGGCGAACCAAAGGCGTGGATGAAGGTTTTGTACATGTTCTGCCAGGGACCGCCACGGGAGGAGAGAACCACCGATTCGGCGCCATACTCCTTTTTGATTTTTTTGAGTTTTTCCGCGATGTAGTCATAGGCGGTGGGCCAGCTTGCCTTGCGCCAGCGCCCCGCACCCCGGCCACCCTCGCGGATGAGTGGCTGCTGCGGCCGTTCCTGGTCGTCAATCAACGCCATGCCGGCCGAACCCTTGGCGCAGAGCGCACCACCCAGGAGATGCGGGTTCCCTTCAATCCACGTCACCCGGTTGCCCTCGGTCTCCACGCGGATCGGGCAGCGCACCGTGCACATGCCGCAGATGGAGTAAACAGTTTTTTTCATGGTTTCCTCCTGCTTGAGTTTGTCTGACTGTCGTATTCTGTTGTCGATACGCTCCGGCACATCGTTGCTCATTCCGCAACCGGTTGTCCGACTGGGCCGATCAGCCGGCAAGCACCCTGGCGACTTTGTCTTCCAGTTCATCCCTGTCAATGGGCTTGACACAGTACTCCCTGGCTCCGAGGCTGATCGCCTCCCGCGCCGTTTCCACTGTCGGGTAGCCGGTGAGCATGATGGCGCGGATGTCTGGCCGCATCTGTTTCAGGTGGGCAAGCACCTCGATGCCGCTCATCTTTTTCAGCTTGATGTCGAGGATCGCCAGATCAATGGGATGGTCACGGACAAAGGCGATAGCCTCCTCCTCTTCGGTGAAGGCATGGACCGTGTGCCCTTTTTTGGTGAGAATTTTTTTGATGAGCAGGCTTGCATCCTGCACGTCATCCAGTGCGATTATCTCGGCCATAATCTCTCCTGATGCTCATTCGTTTATCGCCTGTCCTTCCGCGGGGGCGATCGGAAACCGCAGGCAAAAAATGGTGCCAGGCCTTTCGTTGTCGATCAGCGGGTCAACCGCCGGGCTTGTTACCGATACAGTCCCGCCATGATCGCGGACTATGCCGTAGGTGACGGAAAGACCGAGCCCGGTTCCCTTTCCAACTTCCTTGGTGGTGAAAAAAGGGTCGAATATTTTTGATTTGATCCCGTCGGCAATACCGGTGCCCGTGTCCCGCACCATGACCTCCACCATGGCATTGTTGTCATCGTAACGGGAGGAGAGAAAAAGTTCCCCCCCCTGCTCCATGGCGTGCTGGGCGTTGTTGAAAAGATTGATGAAAACCTGGCGCAGTCGTTCCGGGTCACCGATGATCGGCGGAAGATCGGCGGCTAAGTTGCGGATGACGGTGATACGGCTGATATTGAGATGGTGCTCGCTGACCGCCAGCACCTCCTCGATGATGTCGTTGATGGCGAGTTCCCGTTTGGCCCGTTCCGAGCGGCGGGAAAACTTGAGAAGGTCGGCAACGATTTTCCGGCAGGCCTTGGTCTGCCGCTCAATGACCTCGAGGTTCTGGTACACCTCGTCGTCTTTATCAAAGTCATCCTTCATGAGTTGGGCGTAGCCGAGGATGATGCCGAGCGGGGTATTGATTTCATGGGCCACGCCGGCCGCCATCTGGCCGACCGAGGCCATTTTTTCCTGGTTGATCAGCTGTTCGGTCATGTGGCGCAATCGGGTCATGTCCTTGGCGATGCCTTCGCAGCCGATCATGTTGCCCTCCCCGTCGCGGATGGCATTGGCGGTCAGCAGCATGTGACGGGTGGAGCCATCCCGTGTTTGCAGTTCCAGCTCGAAGTCGCTGACAAAGCCGTTTTCGTGCAGGGCGGTAAGATAACGGTTCAGGATCTCTTCGTTTTTGAAAAAGGAGAGGAGATTGAAGGAGAGTGGCCGCTTTTTATATCCGAGCATGGCGAGTCCGCTTGTGTTGATGTCGGAGATTTCTCCACCGGCATTGCAGAAATAGACCATATCCTTGGAATTCTCGAAAAAGTGACGGAATTTCTTTTCCGATTTGGAGAGGTCACGGGTGCGTTCCTCCACCATCTCTTCGAGATAATTGTTCATCTTCTGCAACTCGCAGGCACTGTCGGCGAGTTTCAGATTGGCCTCAGCCAGTTTTGCCGCCTCACCGCTGATGATTTTATAGGCGGCCAGTCCCTTGTGGTAGTAAATGGTGACGGCGGAAACCGAGATGAGCAGCAGGGTGTTGAAGCCACCGGAGTATGGCGAAAGAATCTTCCAGACGTTTTCGCGACCGCTCAGCACCAGAAGCTGACGGGCGATATGACCGACTCCCCGGGAAATGGCAAAAGCGGAGATGGCGATGGAGAAATAAAAGAGAAATCCCCAGAGGAAGTTGTCAGGTTGACGTTTAGCAAGGAAATATGAGTAGCGAAGGGAAAGAAAGGAGAGGAGGATGACCATGGCCGAACCGACCAGATCGACACCCATGGCGAACGATAACGGCGGCGGAGGACTCATCAGCTCTTTTCCTCCCGGGCCTCGCGATAAAAGGTGCGGAGGCTGACCAGCAGGGCAAAGAGGGCCGGAACAAAAAGAAAATGATCCATTCTGGTCAGGGTGAAGAGAATTTCCACGATGTTCGTCGCTCCCCCGGCCGCCCTCTGGCTGTGGAGGTTGGAAACATAGTGGCCGACAAAGGCGGTGATATTCCAGGCAATGGTCAGCAGGCAAAAGAGCTGCAGATAACGCCAGCCGCGACTGACCAGGTCCGGGGTGCTGCGGGTGTGCAGATAGAGATAGAGCAGGGCGCCGCTGAAGAGGATGTGTGCCATTTGATGGACATACATTCCCTCCGGCTCGCCATGTGGCTGCAATGCCCAGGCCGGGGCCGGCAGGAAGAGGAGAAGAAAAAAGGCCAGGAAATGGATGCGGGAGAGGATCTCTTTCATTGGTTATTCCTTGTGCTTTGGGTAGTTAGCACCAATCATGCCCGTTTGTGTCGAAGAGGAGTGATTTTGTTTTTTTTCTCTTTATTTCAATATATTATATTGGAAGAAATGACTTTTCCCATGCTGGTCCGGAGGTGCCGGTCGGGCAAGAATGATAAAAAGTGCAACTTTTATGTTGCACTATGGCTGCAAGAGATGACGCCAGCCGGCGGTCAAGCGGGGCGCTGTGGGAAGGGGATATGTTTTTTATTGTAATTTCAGGATGTTGGATCGAGAAATGAAAAAAAGTTGGTGCATCATTTGTGCTGCACTTTCGAGATTTTTCAGTTGGTAGAGAAAGAATAGAGTCCGATGTTCCGGCAATGGGCTCCTGAGGTGCAATTTTTTTGTTGCAATTGGGCGAGGGAGCAGGGCAGGGCAGGGCACCGGGAAACCGAAAGGAAACCGTGCCCGTCCTCGCGCCATGTTTTATTTGACTCCGTGTTTGTTGAGAAAGGGGCCGTACTGTTTGTCCTCGATCAGGATATGGGTTTGCAGCCAGTTCTTCAGGAAGGTCAGCACCTCGATGAGGTTGACATCCTCGCCGGCAGTGATCCTGGTGATGACGGCGGAGACCTGGCCGAGCAGTTTTTCGTGAATGGCCTTGTGTTTGGCGCTGTCAGGATAATTGAACCGATCGAAGTACTTTTCCTCGGTGGCAAAATGTTCCACCACGAATTTTGCCATGTCGCCCAGGATTTTCTTGATCTGCTCAAGCGAGCTTTCCTTTTTGATGGCGGCGTGGATCTCATTGATGAAATTCATGATTTTCCTGTGCTGTTCGTCGATGCCGGCAACGCCGACACTGTACTCGCTGGTAAAGGTGATGAAGGTCCGTGCCCCGCTTTTCCGCGCGGTTCTGAGTGATTCCGGCAGTCTGAAGGTCTGGAGCGAACGCTCGATATCCTTGCCGAGACTTGCCACTTCCATGCCGCTGGCATACACCTTGGTCGAGTCCGCTTTGATCCTGCTGCTTTCCGCTGCGACCTCGTTCATCGATTCGGCGACGAGATGGGCGAGCTGGGCGGAGTCGGCGATGAGTCGGTTTACTTCGCTCACCGATTCGGTGGTGGTCAGAACATGAGCGGTCATCTCCTTGATGCCGTCCGTCACCCGGGCGATGCTTTCCGCAATGTCCCTGGTGGTGACAGACTGTTCCTCCACGGCTGCGGCAATGGTCGCCACCACGGCATTAACTTCGTCGATGACCCCGTGAATGATGCCGATCTCCCGAATGGTGGCGTCGGTGGCCGCCTGGATGGCATGGACCTTGGTACGGATGTCATCCGTTGCCTTGCTGGTCTGGGTGGCGAGATCCTTCACCTCGTTGGCCACAACGGCAAAGCCCTTGCCCGCCTCACCCGCCCGTGCCGCTTCGATGGTGGCGTTAAGGGCGAGCAGTTTTGTCTGGTCCGAGATCTCGGTGATGACGGAGATGACATTGTTGATCTCCGAGGCGGCCGCCCCCAGGCTGTTAACCTTGTCCGAGGCAATGACCACCGATTGCGCCGCTTTTTCGGCAATGCCGCGCGCCTGCTCCGAGTTCTGGGCGATTTCCGTGATGGTGGCCGACATCTCTTCCGTCGCCGTGGCCACGGTGGAGAGGTTCTGGGATGATTCCGATGCCTTGGCGGAGACGGAATCCATGTTTTTGGTCAGTCGGGAGGCGACCATGGAAATGGTGTGGAGATTTTCTTCCATCTCCTTGGTGGAGGCATCGACGTCGGTGACGTGACCGGCCATTTCCTGGGCAATGGTGCGCATACCGGAGGAAAGGGTTTCCAGTTCATCGGAGGCATGGGCGAGGTCTGTCGCATTGCCGGCAATGGTGCTGACTATTTTGCCGAGGTTATTCTGCATGGCGGCAATGGAACGCAGAATCGCCGCACCCGAGCTCTGGTCAACGGAGCCGCTCAGATCGCCATTGGCAATGGTTTCGATAATTTTTGCAAGTTCATCAAAAGAAGGACCTTTGCTGCCGAACAGGGTTGAACCAAACATAACAGGAAACCTCATTGTGTTGATGAATTGGGCATCACTTCGAATGATTCGAATGAAAGGAAAAGGGTGGACATTCCGCCATGCTGTTTTATCTTATGATGAAGCTGCGCGGGAAGCAAGCGCCTTTTCACGCCAGGCAGGGCGGTGCAACACCTTCGCCGGTTTTCTGCTGCAGAAAAGATTTTCCAAAAAAGTGGTGATGCAGTATGATACCGTTCTTGCCATCCGGGCGTTGTTAGAAGGATATTTCCCGATTCTGTCGCCGTTCGGGCGATCGAAACGGTTCATTTTTTTTGTGGTTACGGTTTTTTTTCTTTTTTTAAGGAGGTTTACCATGGGAAGTACCTGTAAAAGCAGCAGTTGCAGCAGTGGCACCTGCGGTTCCCAGGATGCGGCAATCGCCAGGCAGGAGATGGCCATCAAATCCTCACTTGGCAAGATCAAACACAAGATTCTGGTGATGAGCGGTAAGGGCGGGGTCGGCAAAAGCACGGTGTCGACCAATCTCGCCCTCGGTCTGGCCAGGAAGGGCTATAAGGTCGGTTTGATGGATGTTGATCTGCACGGTCCGGATATCTGCCGCATGCTCAATCTCACCGAAAAGCTGCATGCCGCCCATGCCCGGGACAACGGCCTGCTGCCGCCCATGCAGTACAATGACAACCTCAAGGTCATTTCCCTTGAATATATGATGGAGGATCGTGATGATCCCATTATCTGGCGCGGTCCTCTGAAGGTGCAGGCAATCCGCCAGTTTGTTGCGGACATGGACTGGGGCGATCTCGATTATCTCGTTATCGACGCCCCGCCGGGTACCGGCGATGAACCGCTGACCGTGGCCCAGACGATCAAGGACGCCCATGCGGTGGTGGTCACCACCCCTCAGGAGGTGGCCCTGGCCGATGTGCGTAAATCACTCAACTTCTGCAAGCATGTTAAGATGAATGTCCTCGGCATGGTGGAGAACATGAGCGGTTTCATCTGCCCGCATTGCAATGAGAGCGTGGAGATCTTCAAGACCGGCGGCGGCGAGAAAACCGCCCAGGAGTTCGGTGTGAATTTTCTCGGCCGGGTGCCGGTTGATCCGCGGGTGGTGGCCGGCGGCGATGACGGAACCCCCTATTTGAGCTCCGATGAGGATAGCCCGGCGGTGCGCGCCTTTGCCGCTATCATCGCCAATGTCGAAAAACAGCTGGCCACGGTGAAGCCGGTCAGTCTGGCCAATGCCGATTCCGGCTGCGCCTGCGGCTCGACCTGCAATCCCTCGACCTGCAATTGTTGATGGTTTTGGTTGGCTGCAACTACTTTAAGTGCCTAAAGTACTTCAAGTGCCTAAAGTACTTGAAGTAGCGGTACTTATCTAAATCAGATAACAACCTTTAACTTTAGGCACTTTAGGCACTTTTAACTTTAGGCACTCAAAGTACTTTACTTTACTTAACTTTTATGCGCATCAAACAACTGACAGTTGGTTCCATGGCAGTATGCTGTTACCTCGTTTCCTGCGAGGAGACGGGCAAGGGGATCGTCATCGATCCGGGCGGCGATGAGAAGAAGATCCTGGCTGCCATCAGCGATGAGAAGATAGCGGTCCAGTACATCGTCAACACCCATGGCCATCCGGATCATGTCTGCGCCAACGGACCGATCAAAGAGGCCACCGGTGCGCCGATCGTCATGCACGAAGAGGACGCCAGCTTTTTTGGCCGCCCCGACGTCCAGCACTATTTTTCCATGCTCGGTCTGCCCCCTTCGCCGCCGCCGGACAAACTGGTGAAGCATGATGATGTGCTTTCAGTCGGCACCCTTGCCTTCCGGGTCATCCACACTCCCGGCCATACCCCGGGCGGCATCTGTCTCTATGCCGCCCCCCATCTCTTCAGCGGTGATACCCTTTTTGTCGGCGCAGTGGGGCGGACCGATTTCCCCGGCGGCAACCTGCAGCTCTTCATGCGCTCCATCCGCGAGCACCTGCTCTGTCTGCCGGATGAAACGGTGGTCTGGCCCGGCCACGGGTACGGCGGCTCCCGCTCCACCATCGGTGCGGAGAAGCGGCACAACCCATATCTCAACGGGGATTTCTGATCATGCGCGAAGTGGTCCTGGGAACCGCCGGCCATGTCGATCACGGCAAGACGAGCTTTGTCCGCGCCCTGACCGGCATCGACACCGATCGCCTCAAAGAGGAAAAGGAGCGCGGCATTACCATTGAACTCGGTTTTGCCTATCTCGACCTGCCCTGTGGTCATCGGCTCGGCATCATCGATGTTCCCGGACATGAACGTTTTGTCAAGAATATGGTGGCCGGGGTGGCGGGTATTGATCTCGTCGCCTTTATCGTTGCCGCCGACGAGGGGGTCATGCCCCAGACCCGGGAGCATTTTGAGATCTGCCGCCTGCTCGGGGTGAAAAACGGGCTCATTATCCTTACCAAGAAGGACATGGTCGATCCGGAATGGCTCGACCTGGTGGAGGACGAGGTGCGGAGCTTCTTTGCCGGCAGTTTTCTCGCCGAAGCGCCTCTGATTCGGGTATCCTCCACCACCGGTGAGGGCATCGACGAGGCTCGTCAGGCCATTGACCGGCTGGTTGCGGCCTGTGAGTTCAGCGAGGCCTACGGGCCTTTCCGGCTTGCCGTGGACCGGATCTTCAGCATGAAGGGTTTCGGTGCGGTGGTGACCGGCACCTCGCTGTCCGGTCGCATTGCGGTGGGGGATGATGTCATGGTCTACCCCAAAAGGCTTGTCGGTAAGATCCGCGGTATTCAGGTACACGGCAAAAGCGTCGAGATGGTGGAGGCCGGCAACCGGACGGCGATCAACATCCAGGGGGTGGAAAAGGAGATGATCGCCCGGGGCGATGTGTTGGCCTCAATGGATTGTCTCCGTCCCTCTTATATGCTGGATGCCGATTTCCTCTATCTCTCCTCCAACGATAAACCGATCAAGAACCGCAGCCGGGTGCGGATTCATCTCGGCACCGCCGAGATCATGGGCCGCATCGTCCTTCTGGAGGATGAGGAAATCGCCCCGGGCGGCACCGCCAATGTCCAGCTGCTGCTGGAGGAACCGGTGGGGGTCTGGCCCGGAGATCACTACGTCGTGCGGCGCTATTCGCCGGTGACCACCATCGGCGGCGGCATGATATACAACAATTTTTCCCCGAAGCGACGGCGTTTCCGACCGGTCAACGAGGAGATCTTTGCCACCTATCAGAAAGGTTCTCCGGAAGAGATCGCCCTCTTTCATGTCCGGGAAAGCGGTTTTTCCGGACTCACCGGCGCCGACCTGTCGGTGAAAATCGGTTGTTTCGGTAACCGTTTCAAAAAGTTGATGAACGGGCCGATTTCCGCCCGCAAGGTGGTGGTGGTGGATGCGGAAAAGCAGCTCTTCGTCGCTCGGGAGATCCATGAAAAGCTGCTGACGAAAATCGTCGCGATTCTCACGACGTTCCACCGGGAAAATCCTCTGAAACCCGGGCTGCCGAAGGAGGAGCTGCGTAACCGCGCCCACTCGGGACTGGGACAGAAGCTGTATCAGCTCGTTCTGACCGAACTGGCGAAAAAGGGGACGATCGCCCTCGATGAAGGGGTGGTGCGGCTGGCCGGCCACACCGTCTCCCTGCAGGCCGATGAAAAGGCGATCCGCGAGAAGATGCTTTCCCTCTTTGCCGATGCCGGTCTCTCCGCCCCGACTATGAAGGAGGTGTATGAGGCTTTTGCCGATGTGCCCCAGTCGCTGGTGCTGGAGGTGCTCGCCCTGCTCGTCAAGGACGGTCTGGTTACCAAGGTGACCAATGATTTCTATTTTCATAGCGACGCCTTGGCTGTCCTGCAGGGCAAGCTGGTGGAATACATGAAGCGCGAAGGGGATATCGATGCCCCTCGCTTTAAGGATCTGACCGGTTTGACTCGAAAATTTTCCATCCCCCTGCTTGAGTACTTCGACAAGATCAAGGTGACCCTGCGGGTGGGCGACAAGCGCATCCTGCGGACAAAAGGCTGAGAGTGCCGCGACAGCGGCGCGGGGCACGTCAAGGAGCTGACATATAAGCACGGTTACTGGTAATACGGGCGGATTGAAAACCGCACAGCTGAAAGGATTGGAGCGGCTCGGCACCAGACGGGTATCGCCTGATCTGATCATCTCTCCGGAAATGGCGCGGGAGATGGCACAGCTGTCCGCCGCCATTGGCCGCCAGATCGGCGTGCTGCTTGCCCGTTCCGGCAAGGTGGAGATGGTCATTGTCGGTGATGCGAAAAAGATCGTCATTCCGGCCCTGTCGCAGATCCGTTCCGCCGGCGGCCGCCTGAAAGGTCTGCGCTGCGTCCATACCCATCTCGGCGGCGAAGACCTGACCGAAGATGACCTGATGGATCTGCTTTTTCTCCGCCTCGATCTGATGGCCATGATCAGCGTGCTGGACAGCGGTCTGCCGGAGCGCCTTTACGCCGTCCATCTGCTGCCGGTGGCGGCGGACGGGAAAAACTGGGCCTTTCTGCCGCCGGTGGCGCCTTCCCGGCAGCGCCACGATTTTCGTGACTTCATTGCCGCCCTGGAGGACGAGTTCGTTCGCGCCGGCTCCTCCCGCCAGCGCGGATTGAAGAAGGATCGGGCCATTCTCGTCAGTGTCACCACCGCTGCGAAGGCCACGGCTCAGGAATCCATGGACGAGCTGGTCGAACTGGTTCGCTCCGATGATGTTGAGGTGGTGGAGACCATCATTCAGCGGCGCGACCGGATCAATCCGAAATTCATCCTCGGCAAGGGAAAACTGGCCGACATCATGCTCATTGCCCTGAAAGGAAACGCCAACCTGCTCATCTTCGACCAGGAACTCAACCCTTCGCAGATCCGTTCCATCACCGATCATAGCGAGCTGCGCGTCATCGACCGCACCCAGCTTATTCTCGACATCTTTGCCCGCCGCGCCCTGAGCCGCGAGGGCAAGCTCCAGGTCGAGATGGCCCAGCTCAAATACCTGCTGCCGCGACTCGGCCAGCGGGATGACGCCCTTTCCCGCCTCACCGGCGGCATCGGCGGTCGTGGTCCGGGTGAAACGAAACTCGAAATCGACCGGCGTCGGATTAATGACCGCTTGAGCAAGCTGGCTAAGCGGCTGAAAGAGATCGGCGAGGAACGCCACCAGCGCCGGTCGCGGCGGCGCAAGAAGGATCTGCCGGTCATCTCTCTGGTCGGCTATACCAATGCCGGCAAGTCGACGTTGCTCAACACCCTGACCAACAGCGATATCCTGGCGGAGGACAAGCTGTTTGCCACCCTTGATCCGACGAGCAGAAGGCTGCGTTTCCCTGAGGACGTCGAGGTTATCATCACCGACACGGTGGGCTTTATCCGTAATCTGCCCGACGAGTTGCTCAAGGCCTTCCGCGCTACCCTGGAAGAGCTGCATGAGGCGGACCTGCTGGTCCATGTCATCGATATCAGTAATCCGCGTCATGTCGATCAGGCCCGGGTTGTCGACGAGCTGTTGCGCGAGCTTGATCTGGCGGACATGAACATCCTGCGGGTCTACAACAAGATCGATCTGGTGGACGATGCCGTTGTTCGCACCGAGGTGGAAGAGGCCGATGGCGTCGCCTTGTCCGCCGTCAATTCCGCCACCTTCGGCCCCTTTCTGGAAAGGGCCCGCCGGCTGGTCCTGAAAAACTGGCAAGGAGCCGGTTATGCCCTCTGAACTGCCGTTGCGCTGCGCCCGCTGTTTTTCCCGTTCCGGCCGGCATCCATTCATCGGCTGTCAGGTCTGCCGGGATCAGGCGATGAGTGAATCCTTTCTCTGCGGGATTGTCCGGCGGGCCGCCGGTACTGATGAGCTGACCTGTGCCGCCTTCCGCCCTCATCTTACCATTGTCGGCAAAAACAGTCCGGTTGTGGATCTTGACGTATGTCAAGATAAGGATCGGTATTTTGAGGATGTGGTGGCCCGGATCAACTCCGGCCGCTGCGGCGGCAAAGGCTGCGCCCGGCCGGGCTGCAACGGGACGGGAATGCTGGTGGCACGGGCCCGTTTTCATGTCGTTTGGGTTGTTCGTCATCGGCAGCCTGTTTTTACCGACAGCGGCCGGTTCGTCCCGTTTCTCCATGACGCCTTCCTCTCTTGTGCCCGGCTGATGGCCGGCCGGGTATTGCTGCTCTGGCTTGCTCCGGACCATCTTCATCTCTATGTTGAAACCTCGCCCAAGGAGCAGGTGTTGGAGATTCTCGAAGATCTGCAGGGACTCATTCAGGATGCCGTCGAAGAGCAGTGGGAGGAAGTGCGTCGGTGCTTTACCGGAAAGCGGATGTGGGAGCGCGAATTTTTTCTGGAGAGGATTGATCCGGCATGAAGGACGAATGGCGCGGCTTACAGCTGTTTGTTGGTCTCCTGTTGCTCGTGGCGTCGTTCATTCTGCCTGTCAGCAAAGCTGCTGTCCTCGCCGCGGAAGGTGCCCGAATTGAGGAGCTGGCGGTAATCAATTCCGAGCAAGATCTGCTTTTCTATTGTTTGCTCCGCGACGCCTTCAGTCCGGAGATGGAACAGGGGGTGAAGAACGGCATTCCGGTGAGCTTCAATTTTTTTGTCGAACTCTATCAGACCCGGGACGGCGGTGGCGAGCGGAAGGTCATTGACCGCTCCTTTAGTCACATCATGACTTATGATTCGCTGAAGGAACAGTTCACCGTCGAACTCGAGGAACATGGCGGCCTTGCTCTTTCCTTCCAAGAGCTGGAAGAGGCCCGCTCTGCCATGAACAGGGTCAATGATTTCCATCTCGTTGAACTTGCTGCCATGGAAAAGAGGAGCGGCTATGTCGTCAGGGTGCGGGCCCGGCTCGCCAAGAAAGATCTGCCGCTTAATTTCCAATATATCATGCCGTTCGGACAGCTCTGGACCTTTGAAACCGACTGGAAAAGCCTCGCATTCAGCTATGGAAAGCCTGGATCAACAGCGGAGTGATGAAAAAAAACGCAGGAAGGTGTGGACAGCGATCATCTGTTGCCTTCTGCTCATTCCGTTGCTGACCCTGGCCGAGACCAGGGTCTTTCAACTCGGTACCGTACCGTTCCCGGTCAGTGGGAATGTCCTGGTTTTTGTTCTGATCAACTTCAACGTCCTGTTGCTGTTGCTCATGGTCTTTCTTGTCCTCCGCAATCTGGCCCAGCTTGTCTTTGAGCGCAGGAAAAAGATCCTCGGAGCCAGATTGCGGGCCAAGCTCGTTGTCGCCTTTGTTTCCCTGTCCCTTATTCCCACCGGCCTGCTTTTTTTCATCAGTTTGCAGTTTGTCTCCACCAGCATGGACTACTGGTTCAATATCAAGGTTGAGCAATCTTTACTGGAATCACTCCATGTCGGCCAGGAAGTTTATCAGGAAAAGCGGGATGAACTGCGCCGCATCGGAGCGAACATCGCGGGACGGATTGAACAGCGACACCTCGACACCGGACCGGAGCTTTCCGCCTTTCTCCACGACATCATCGTCAGTCATGGCCTCAGCGGGCTCGAAATCGTTTCCGCCCAGCGTAGTTACGTTGTCAGGGTGTTCGAGGGTCTCATGGTGGAGGCGGACGATGTGCCGGATGTTGCCCCGGATCAGCTGCGTAAGGCGTTAAGCGGAGATTCAACCCAGATCGCCATTCAGAAGATCGAGGACGGTGAACTGGTGCGCAGCCTGATTCCCTTCACCCTGGTCGGGGTCGAGGAAAATCCCCATGTGCTGGTCTCCTCTCTGCTTATTCCGCAGGCGCGGCTGGCGCAGATGGAGGTCATCTCCCACGGCCTGGAGGGCTATCGTCAGCTCATGCTCTTGAAAAAACCGATCAAGACGAGCCTCCTTGTCATGTTGCTCATCGTCACCCTGCTCATCGTCTTCAGCGCCGTCTGGTTCGGTTTTTATGTGGCGCGCAGCCTCACTGATCCCATTGATCGGTTGGCCCGGGCTACCCGTCGGGTGGCGGACGGCGAGCTTGATTTTGTTCTGGAGTCGGATTCCGGCGACGAGATGGGCACCCTGGTCGATTCCTTTAACCAGATGACCCGAGAGGTGCTGGCCAGTCAGAACGAGCTGGAGGCGAGCAATCAGGAGCTGGAAAACCGGCGGCGCTATACGGAGATTATCCTGCAGAACGTCGCTGCCGGTGTCATCTCCCTTGACGCCGATGGCCGCATCACCACCATCAACCGTTTTGCCGAGGAGTTGCTCAAGATTGACCGCAGCGCCCTGGTCGGTCACGATTATCGGACCGTGCTTAATCCGAATCATCGCCGGATTCTGGAGAATTTTTACGCCGCCCTTGACCGCAGCGGCAAGGGCACCATCGAGATGCCGTTGCGGCTCACCGTGCGGGAGGAGACCTTTTCCCTGCGGGTCAGCATGAGCCGGCTTGTTGACGAAAACAACCGGGAGCTCGGCGTCGTGCTGGTCTTCGACAACCTGACCGAATTGGAAAAGGCACAGCGCATGGCGGCCTGGCGCGAGGTGGCCCGGCGTATCGCCCACGAGGTGAAAAATCCGCTGACCCCCATCCAGCTTTCCGCCCAGCGGTTACGCAAGCGTTATCTGGAAAAGCTGGCGGCCGATGGGGAGGTGTTCGACCTCTGCACCACCACCATCATTAATCAGGTCGATGAGTTGAAGCGGCTGGTCAGCGAGTTTTCCAGCTTCGCTCGGATGCCGGCGGTGCAGAAGTCGATGAACAGCCTGCGGTCCATGGCGGAAGAAGCACTGGCCCTCTACCGCGAGGCGCATCGGCAGATCGAGTTTTCCTTGAACTGCGCTGACGAGTTTCCTTCTTTTCCTTTTGATGTCAAACAGATGAAACGGGTGTTGATTAACCTGCTTGACAATGCGGTGGCCTCGGTTGATGCGCACGGCAGGATCGAGGTCATTATCAGCCGGGACAAAGCGGAAAAACGGGTTTTTCTTGAGGTGTGTGATAACGGCCATGGAGTCAGTGACAAGGACAGGCTGCATCTCTTTGAACCCTATTTTTCCACCAAGAAAACGGGAACCGGGCTGGGGCTTGCCATTGCCAGCACCGTGGTTGCCGATCATGGCGGTTATATCCGGTTCAAGGACAATGTGCCGCGCGGGGCGCGGTTCATCATCGAGCTGCCTCTGCAATAACGGGGCGATCAGAAGAGCGGACGGGGACGGATGACGAAAAAGGTGCTGGTGGTTGACGACGAGGAGAGTATCAGGGAATCGCTGACCGGGATCCTTGCCGATGAGGGCTATGCAACGGTGGCCGTTGCTGCGGCGGAAAAGGCCTTTGCCGTGCTCGGTGAAGAGAAGATCGACCTGGTTCTGCTGGATATCTGGATGCCGGGCATGGACGGCATGGAGGCCCTGCCACTGCTTCGGGAGCAGTATCCCGGGCTGCCGGTTATCATGATCTCCGGGCATGGTACGATCGAAACCGCGGTCCAGGCAACCAAGATGGGGGCCTTTGATTTTATCGAGAAACCTCCCTCCTACGACAAGATCGTCCTCTCCATCAAAAATGCCCTCCGTTTGGCCGATCTGGAGGAGGCCAACCGCATCCTGCGGGAAAGCACGGAAAAGAAATCGCGCCTCACCGGCAGTTCGCCGGCCATCATCGCGGTGCGCCAGCAGCTCGAACGGGTCGCGCCCACCGATGCCTGGGTGCTGATTCGCGGCGAGCATGGCACCGGCAAGGAGCTGGCCGCCCAGATGATTCACCGGCTTTCGCCCAGCGCCGGCAGGCCGATGGTGGAGGTGAACTGCGCCGCCATTCCGGAGGAACTGATCGAAAGCGAGCTCTTCGGTCATGAAAAGGGGGCGTTCACCGGTGCGACCGCGGCCCGGCGTGGTAAGTTCGATCAGGCAGACGGCGGCATCCTCTTTCTCGATGAGATCGGCGACATGAGCCTCAAGACCCAGGCAAAGATCCTGCGGATCCTTCAGGAGCAGAAGTTTGAACGGGTTGGGGGGGCGAAAACCATTTCCGTCACGGTTCGGGTGCTGGCTGCCACCAACAAGAATCTGGAGGAGGAGATCGACAAGGGCACGTTCCGGGCCGATCTCTTCTGGCGTCTCAATGTGGTGCCGATCTATATGCCGCCGCTGAGGGAACGTCTGGAGGATCTGCCCCAGCTGGTGGCGGAACTGCTTGTCGATTTTTCCCGCAAGGGTCTCGGCGTGAAAGAGTTCACCCCTGAGGCCCTGGCCCTGATGGCCTGCCATCAGTGGCCGGGTAATGTCCGGGAGCTGCGCAACTTTGTCGAGCGCATCGCCATCATGAGTCCGGATAATCTGATCACCGCCGCGGTCGTCGCGCCCATGCTGCCGGAAGCGGTTCGGGCAAAGGCGGCGGGCATGGAACGCCTCCGCCGCGATCCGCCCCTTTCGCACGGCATCGATGCCCCCTACCGTGAGGCGAAACGGCTTTTTGAGAAGGAGTATCTGCTCGGCAAGCTTCAGGAAAATGAGGGCAACATCTCCCAGACTGCGGAACAAGTCGGGCTGGAAAGGAGTCATCTCCATAAGAAGCTGAAGGCGCTCGGCATTGAAGTCAAAGGTGAAACTTGATAGTGTGAGAGCGCGTGCACATTGAACACAGCAACACGGGAACATGAAAAATGGCAGAAGACGACACCCTTCCTCACCTTCCCAATCAGAAAGAGCTGGAAAAAGAGATTGCCGACTACCTGAGCCGCAAGTACGGTGGTCAGGTGAAGATCGTCTCTGCCAGCCTCTTTGCCGGTCCGGATAGAGACGGCGAGAAAAAAACAAAAACAGCGGCAAAAACCGGGGCCACCGGCTTCCATTTTGACCTCAAGCCTGAGGAATTGGCCGCCTATCTCGACGAGTATGTCATTCGCCAGGACGAGGCCAAGGCCATTCTCGCCACCAAGATCTGCACCCATTTCAATCGGATCCGTCATGATCTGGCCAAACCGAAGAACGGCCATGCCGGCCGTATCAAGAGCAATGTGCTGCTCATTGGTCCCACCGGGGTGGGAAAGACCTACCTCATCAAGCTGATTGCCCGCCATATTGGCGTGCCCTTTGTCAAGGGCGATGCCACCAAGTTCAGCGAAACCGGTTATGTCGGCGGCGATGTCGAGGATCTGGTCCGCGATCTGGTCCGCGAGGCGGACGGCGATATCGAGCGGGCCCAGTACGGCATCATCTATGTCGATGAGATCGACAAGATTGCCGCTTCTCCGAGCCGGATCGGCGCTGATGTCTCCCGCACCGGGGTGCAGCGCGCTTTTCTCAAGCCGATGGAGGAAACCGAGGTGGAGATGAAGGTCGCCCACGACCCCATTTCCCAGCTGGAGGCGATGGAGCATTACCGGGCCACCGGCAAGCGGGAGAAACGGGTGGTCAATACCCGCAACATCCTCTTTATCATGAGCGGCGCCTTTGCCGGTTTGGAAAAGAATATCAAGAAAAGGGTACAGCAGCAGTCCATCGGCTTCGAGAAACCGGTGACCTCCAGTCGGGAGGATGCTCGCCTCTTTCGCCAGGTCAAGGCCGAGGATCTCATTGACTTCGGCTTCGAGAGCGAGTTTGTCGGTCGATTGCCGGTCATCGCCGTGCTTGACGAGCTCAGCGAGGATGACCTTTTCGAGATCCTCATCAACCCGAACAGTCCGGTGGTGGTGGCCAAGAAACAGGATTTCGCCGCCTACGGCATCCACCTCCAGTTCGAGGAAGAGGCGCTGCGCATGATCGCCGCCCGGGCGGTACGCGAGCGGACCGGTGCCCGCGGGCTGGTCAGCGTTATGGAACATCTGCTTCTCCACTTTGAAAAGAGCCTGCCCTCCACCTCGATCCGTTATCTGGTCGTCACTCCGGAGATTGTCGCCGACCCGGCCGAGGAGCTGGCCTGTTTGCTGAAGCGGGAGGAGACGCAGCAGCAGCATCGCAGCCGCTATCACGAGCTGGTGGCCGACGAGTTCGAACGAATTGTCCGTTTTGTCCGCGACAAACAGGAAAGGCTCCTCTCTTCCCATGGCGTCTCGCCGTCGGAGCGACGGATCGAGATGATCGCCCTCCGCTGTCAGGAGGAGATTCTCGATCCGCGCGATGTCTGTAACGGATTTATCGCTTTGGTTCGTCTGGTCGGGCAGTATGCCCAACACGTTTCGGAAGAGAACGGGCTTGTCATCTCCTTTGACGATGAGGCGCTGGACCGGCTTGTGGCGCGGGAAGGATGGAACGAGACGGCGGTGGTGGAGCGGTGCGAGGCTATCTTCCGCGCCTTCGAGTATGGTCTGAAGCTGATTCGGCAGAAAAAGGATGTGCTGGAAGTGCGTATTACGGTAAAAGGGGTGGAAACCCCTGATCTGTTCATCAATGATCTTGTCACCGAAATATTTCGGCTGTAATTTCAATTTATTCCGGAGGAAATCCCATGGTTTTTCCTGATTATCGTCCCCGCAGATTCCGGCGGAACCCCCAGCTGCGATCCCTGATCCGCGAGACCCGCCTGTCGCCCGAGCAGTTTATCTATCCTCTCTTCGTTATGCCCGGCAAGGGGATCCGTCAGGAAATCGGCTCCATGCCCGGCGTCTTCCGCATGTCGGTGGACCAGCTTGCCAAGGAGGCCAAGGAGATTCTTTCCCTGGGCATCAATCACGTCATCCTCTTCGGCTTGCCGGAGGCCAAGGATCCGGTCGGTTCCGGCGCCCACGCCAAGGACGGCATCATTCAGCGGGCCATCAAGGAGTTGAAAAACAAGGCGCCGCAGCTGATGGTCACCACTGATGTCTGCCTCTGCGAATATACCAGCCATGGTCACTGCGGCGTGATCGTCAACAAGCAGGTCGATAACGACGCCACCCTGGAGATTCTCGCCCAGGTCGCCCTGTCCCACGCCAAAGCAGGGGCCGACATCGTCGCCCCCTCCGACATGATGGACGGTCGGGTGGCGGAGATCCGCGGTATCCTCGACGAGAACAACTATGAGATGGTGCCGATTATGTCCTATGCGGTCAAATACGCCTCCGCTTTTTACGGACCGTTCCGTGACGCCGCCGAATGCGCGCCCCAGGAGGGTGACCGCCAGGGGTACCAGATGGATCCGGCCAATGCCCGCGAGGCCCTGCGGGAGGCGACCCTCGACGTGGACGAAGGCGCCGATATCCTGATGGTCAAGCCGGCGGTCGCCTATCTCGACATCATCAGTAAATTACGGGACGAATTCGATCTGCCCATCGCCGCTTACCATGTCAGCGGCGAATACGCCATGATCAAGGCAGCCGGTGAGCGCGGCTGGATCGATCCGCAGCGGGTCATGGCCGAGACCCTGCTTTCCATCCACCGGGCCGGGGCGGACATCATCATCACATACGGGGCCAAGGAGATGGCAAAGCTCCTGCAAGGGTAGTCTCCGCAGGCCCAAACGAAAAAAACGTAGCGTATCCCACGGCTGACAGAGTGCCATGGGATCGGGATCGGTGGGCACGGGTTTTCCTTGCCCACCTGGGATGCGATGCGCGTGGGTACATGCGGCAGGAAAGTAGAAACAATGAACTGCAATGCGCCGCCCGTTCGGAATCGTGGTTTTTGCGATTCCGACAAAAAAACGGAGGAGAGGAGAGATGATGGACGTGCAACAGGCAATCCGCGAGCGGCGCAGTATCCGCCGTTTTACCGATCAGGTTGTCCTGGATGAAACGGTCGAGCAGTTGCTTCAGGCCGTGCGTTGGGCCCCCTCGTGGGCCAACAGCCAGTGCTGGGAGGTGATTGTCGTGCGCGATCCCGTGATCCGGCATGCGCTGCGGGACATATTGAGTCCGAAAAATCCGGCCGGTCCGGCGATGGAGAAGGTGTCGGTGGTCTTTGCCATGGCGGCCGTCATGGAGAAATCAGGCTGGTACAAGGGACTGCCGGTCACCAAGTTCTTTGAATGGTTCATGTACGATCTTGGTCTCGCCACCGCCAATCTCAGCCTGGCGGCCCATGGCCTCGGTCTCGGCTCGGTGGTGGTCGGTGCCTTTGACCATGACCGGGCCCGGGAGATTCTTGATCTGCCGGAAGGCTACGAGGTGGTGTCTCTGATCCCGGTCGGTTATCCGGATCATGCCCCGTCGGCCCCGAAAAGGCGGGAAATCTCCGAGTTCGCCCACCGCGATCGCTTCTCCGCCGGATAAGCGTACCGGCCGAGGCAGGCTGCCTGTCCGTCTCGGAACCTGCTTATTCAAACTGTTTTCTGAAGTCGGTAAAGGTCTGGCGCAGGTCAGCCACCTCTTTTTTCAGGCTGTCGAGTTCCTCCTCCAGCACGCGGATCCGTTCCGCCTGGCCGGGCCGGAGCGAGGCCGGTTCGGCCGTTTCCGTCTCCGCCTCCTCCATGACAATCTCACCGCCCAGCAGCTGGGCAAAACGACATTCCTTGCGGCCCGGCTGCCGGGCCAGCCGCACCACCAAACCCATTTCCGCCAGGTTGTTGACGGTCCGTTCCACATCAGCCAGATCGGCAAATTCATAGAGTCGGTCAGCGCGGCCCCGCAGTTCACCCACGGTCTGGGCGCCGCGCAGCATCAGCAGGCAGAGGAGAGCTGCCTCTTTGCGCAGAAGATTGCGGTTCTTGCTGAAGGTCTGTTCATATTTCGTTACCCGGCTGGCATCGCTCTGCAGGATGAAGCGTTTCTCCCGCAGGGTCTGCAGGGCCCGCAGCACCGTTTCCTCGTCATAGGCAACCACCGGTTCCCGGTTTGACTTCTGGTTGCAGGCATTGAGAAGAGCGTTGAGGGAAAGGGGATAGTATTCCGGGGTGGCCATCTCTTTTTCCATCAGGCAGCCAAGGACACGTATTTCCGGGGCAGTCAGTACAGTTTCCATGGGGACTCCGTTTTTGTGCAGGATATGCGGATTCAGGGTTGAGGGGGGAGCGCTATCTCGAACAGGGTAATCTCCGGCGGCGAAAAGAGTCGCATCGGCGGACCCCAGGTGCCGGTGCCGCGGCTGACATAAAGCAGCCCGCCCTGGGGCAGCTCATGCAGACCGCTCTGTCTGGGAAAGCGCAGGCCGGTCAGCAGATTGAAAGGGAAGATCTGGCCCCGGTGGGTGTGGCCGGAGAGTTGCAAGTCAAAAAGGCGGTCAGCGCTGTCCGGAACATCGGGCCGGTGCTTGAGAAAAAGGGTAAAGAGCGGCGAGGTGTTGTCCCGCAGCAGGGCGGTCTCGTTCCGTTGCGCGCCGCGGACATGGTCATCATCGACCCCGACCAGTCGCACGACCCCGCCGATGGTCATCCCGGTATCGTGAAGGATGGTGAAGCCGCTTTCACGGAGAAAGGCAAGGCTCTGCGCTAATCCGGCATAGACCTCGTGGTTGCCGGTAACGGCGAATTTCCCGAGGGGCGGATCGAGTTTTTGCCACAGCACGCTCAGCCCGTTGAGATGATCGAGCTGGGCATCGACAATGTCACCGGTCGCCACCACCATGTCCGGCCGGAGGCCGGCAAGCAGGTCGATGACCCGGGTCAGCGTCGCCTCCCGGTGCATCAGGCCGAGATGGAGATCGGACACCTGGACGATGCGCAGGGGCTTTCTGGCGGGCCCCGCTTTTTCGCTGGTCAGACTGATCTTTTCGATGTGGATGGAACGGGCCTCAAACCAGGCGGACACGGCGGCAAGCAGCGCGATCACGAGAACCGTCCAGGAGACCGGCGCGCTGTGCAGGGAAAAGCCGCGGAGACCGGTAAATGCCATGGCCGCGAGTGCGCGTGTCGTTTCAAGCAGGAAGAGAACGGCGAAGATGCTGAAGGCGAGAAAGATAAACCCCATCCAGCTATAGCCGACAAAGGCGAGCAGCCGAGCTGGCAGGAAATGACCGTTTCCGTCCAGCAGCCGGATCAGGATCGGCGCGACAATCATGGCTGCCATCCACAGGCCGAGGGCGATCATGGCCCAGCGGTGGCCGTGCAGCAGGGGCAGTATTCCTCGGAAAACCACGGCATGGGTCAAGCTGTAGATGGTAAGAAAGACGATAATAAAAAGCGACATGCTAAGCCTGATGGTGAAGAGGTGTCCGCCGGTCGCAGCGTTTCCCGGCGAGGTCGTTTTGACTGCATCGTGCCCACGCATGATGCAAGGGGCGTTTTTTTGCAGCGCCGGTATCTCACTCCAAAGGTATCGATAAGGAGTGCCCTTTGCAAGGAATTGTTCCGGTTTCGCCCCGGAACGGCACAAATCGGGTTGCCGGCCAAGGGCGGCTGGAACCGTATGCTTTCCAGCCACGGTGAAATCCTTTTCCCTTGATTGACATGACTCAACCGGACATGCTTAAGTAGAAAGGGGCAGAGAGAAGATTTCCGGTGGAAAATCAACAGGTGAAGCGGATGGCCGAAACAGCACAGGAATACCCCGGTAAGGTGGTGGTGGTCGGCTGCGGAAGACTGGGGGCAATTCTGGCGAGTGAGCTGAGCCGGATAGGCAGCCAGGTCGTTGTTGTCGATCGTAACCGCGCCGCTTTTGCCATGCTCGACACCGGTTTCAGCGGCTTTCAGGTCACCGGCGATGCCATTGAGCTCGACGTGTTGCGAGCCGCCGATCTGGCGGCCGCGGATTGTCTGCTCGCCACCACGGAAAAGGATACGGTTAATCTGATGGTGACCCAGGTGGCAAGGGTGGTTTTTGCTGTGCCTCGGGTACTGGCCAGGGTGTATGATCCCCGGTTGGAGGATTTCTACCGCGGCATCGGGATTGCCATCATCAGCCCGACCAGTCTCACTGCCCGGGAATTTCTCCAGGTCATCGCTCGCCCGGAGGCCAGGCCATGAACGTCATCGTCATCGGCGGCGGTGCCATTGCCTATTATCTCGCCCGCCAGTTTTCCGGAAAAAAAATCAGGACCCTGGTTATCACCCCTGAGCCGGTGGAGGCAAAAAGTCTTTCCCAGCGCATCGGCGCGCCTGTGCTGGCCGGTGACGCCACTGATCCGAAGGTGCTGGAAAATGCCGGCGCCCTGACCGCCGATGTGGTGCTCGCCTTGACGCCGTTTGATGAGGACAACCTGGCCATCTGTCAGATCGCCAGCCGCCTTTACCATGTCCCCCGCACCATTGCTCTGGTTAACGATCCGGAAAACGAGGAGACGTTCCACCGCCTCGGGGTGTCGGTGGCGATTTCCGCCACCCGCATTCTCTCTATCCTGCTGGAGGAACAGGCGGGCTTCGAGGAGATCGGCAGGATGATTGCCGTGGCCGAGGGCAATGTGGCGGTGTCGGAGGTCGTGCTGCGGGCCGGTTCGCCGGCGGACGGCATCATGCTGCGGGACATGGAGCTACCCGAGGAATCACTGATCGGCGGCGTCATCCGCGCGGGCAGGGTACTGATTCCCAAAGGCGGGACACGGCTGCAGGGCGGCGACCGGCTTATCGTCATCGCCACGGACGCGAGTCTCGATCAGACCATGCGGCTGCTTGCCGGAGAGTAAGACCATGGCAGACCAGCGGCATCGCACCTATCTGGGGAAACGTTACCGGACCCTGGGCAGCCATGCAGGAACCCTTTTTGCCATGATCGGCGTCATCGTGCTGGTGCCGGCGACTCTGCTGCCGTTTTTTCCAACACAACAGCAAATGGCTCCGGGCTTTTTGTTGCCCGGTTTCGGCCTCATGCTGACGGGGCTGCTGTTGCGCGTCGTCTTGCGGCCGCAAGGCAATGATGCTCTGACCCTTGCCGAAGGTTCTGCCATTGTCGTCGTTTCCTGGGCTGTTGCCATCGTTGCCGGCGCCTTTCCTTTCTGCTGGGCCGGTTTTGATCTGACCAGGGCGGTGTTCGAGTCGACCAGCGGCTGGACCACGACTGGTCTCTCCATTGTCGATGCCGGGCAGATCTCTCCCTTGCTTCTCTTTTTTCGCGCACTTATGCAGTTTGCTGGTGGGGCCGGCTTCGCCATTCTCATGCTCAGCCTGATGGCCGCCGTACCGGCCGGAGTCGGCCTGAGCACGGCCGAGGGCCACAGCGAACAGCTGGTGCCGCATATCCGCCAGTCCGCCCGCATGGTGTTTTCCTTTTACTGCGTCTACTGCCTGGCCGGTATCGTCGGGTTGCGATTGGCCGGCATGGGTTGGTTTGATGCCGTTAACCATGCCTTTTCCGCCATCTCCACCGGCGGCTTCCACTACCGGGCCGATTCTGCCGCCTCCTGGAACAGCCCGGCCGTCGAGGTGGTGCTGATCGTTCTCATGTTGCTCGGTGCCATGAATTTCCTCACCGGTTACACCTTCTGGCGCGGCCGCTGGCAGGCTGTCTGGAAAAACGGCGAGCTGCGGCTCATGCTTGTCCTTTTGCCACTGACCATTGTATTGCTTTCTGCCGGCACAGAACCGCCGGCCGGCGGCGGCGTGAGCGAACAGCTGCGGGCCGCAATCTTCCAGGCCGTTTCCGCCCTGACGACAACCGGCTATACAACCCTTTCCCTTGACGAGTGGAATGGCTTTGCCTGGCTGTTGCTCATCATCGCCATGCTGATTGGCGGCGGCACCGGTTCGACCGCCGGCGGTATCAAACAGCATCGCCTTTATCTGCTGGGTCGAGGGGTGATGAGGGAGGTAGCGGCAGCCACCCTGCCGCCCCGGGCAGTGCATGAGGAGATGCTCTGGCTCGGCAGTCAGCGCCGGCCGTTGCTGGACGAGGATGTGCGCAAGGCCGGGCTCTATGTCGGACTCTACCTCTTCACCTGGCTTGGCGGGAGCTGTGCGCTGACCGCCTTCGGCCATCCACTTGCCGATAGTCTGTTTGAGTTCGCCAGCACCCTGGGGACCGTCGGCCTGTCCGTCGGCTTGACCACCTTTGCCGCTCCGGACGGGCAACTGTGGCTGCAGAGTGCCGGTATGATCCTCGGGCGACTCGAATTTTTTGTCATCATCTGGGGTCTTGTCAAGATCGCCGGTGACCTGTCAATCATGCTGCCGCGAGGTAGCACGAACGAATAGTCAGTTGTTTTCATAACAAAAAAATGGACATGTGTCGGCACTCTTTTTATAATGAGGAAGGCTGGTGTGGCCTGCTAGGGAAAACGACGGCTTAGTGCTCTTTGCGGAGATTCGGTGCGTCGGGTAACGTGCGTGTTAACAAGTGAGAGGGCGGGAGGATTGTCCGTGACGACATATTTTGCCAGTGCCGAGCGAAGCAGCGAGGATGAGCTGCGCGAGGAGATCGCGATTGTCAATGATAATCCCGTGCTGTCCGGCCTGCTCCATTCCGTCAGCGGTCTGCTCGCCGTCCTCGATGAAAACCGGCAGATTGTCGCGGTCAACGATTCCTTCCTGAAAATGCTCGGCATCGAGGATGGCGCCGCCGCCCTTGGCCTGCGGCCGGGAGAGGCCCTGCAGTGCGTGCATGCCGACGAGGAACCGGGAGGGTGCGGAACCGGCAGATACTGTTCCACCTGCGGTGCAGCCATTGCCATTGTTGCCAGCCAGGGCCACGATCAACCGGCTGAAAGGGTTTGTGCCCTGACAGCAAGGAAAAACGGCAGCGAGGTTGATATCGTTCTGCTCGTCCGTTCCCATCCGATCAGGATTGCGGAAAAGAGATTTCTGCTGCTGTTTTTACAGGATATCACCACCTATCAGCAACGAGCGGCGCTCGAGCGGATATTCTTCCATGATATCAGTAATATTTTGACCGGGCTTGTCGGGGCGAGCGAATTGCTCTCTCTTGAGGACAGCCAGTCTGAACTTGTGCGGGTTGTCCGCCAGTCGGCCCTACGGCTCAAGCACGAGGTGGAAATGCAGCGATGCCTCATGCAGAGCGGCGCCTGTCATTATGAACCCTACTGGAAAGATATTGAGATCATCGGAATTGTAGATGAACTGCAACTTTTCTGCGCCGGCCAGCCCGCGGCCAGAGAGCGGCATGTCCATTTTGCCCCGGTCCCGCCAAGCTTGAAGGTCAAAACAGATATGGCGCTCCTGTTGCGAGTGGTCGGCAACATGATCGTCAACGCCCTGGAGGCTACCGACGCAAACGGTGAAGTTCGGGTCTGGGTGGAAGAACAGGATGGCTTTGTCGTCTTTTGCGTCTGGAATCGCGAGGCGATCGCCGAGGATGTGGCCCGGCGCATTTTTCAGCGCAACTTCAGCACCAAAAAAGAAATCGGCCGCGGTATCGGCAGTTATGCCATGAAACTGTTCGGGGAACAGATCCTTGGCGGCCGGGTTGATTTCACGACCTCGCCCGCCGTGGGCACGACCTTCCGGGTGGCTTTGCCGTCATAACGGCAACATGATAATGGGGCGATACGACTCCTGCTAACCAACTGGAGGAAGTTATAATCAGGGCCTTTCCGTTTTTTCTTCCGCATCCGTTCTTGCATCTTCTGCCGTGTCTTTATTCCCTTCCGCTGCTGTTTGGGCCGGGTCCTTCAGGCTGTCGACGGTGGCGTCGAGCAGCGGGGCGATCTGGTAATCGCTTACCGTCACATAGTAGGGTGAGGCCGAGGACTTGACGACATGGACGGGGTCCTTGTCGTTTTTCGCGCCGATCTCGACGGTGACCGTTTCCTTCTCCGTCACCAGGGTAAGGGTGGCGGCGTCAAGAGCCATTTCCGGTTTATCGGTGCCGAGGTAAGTGGTAAGGGTCAGGCGGGTCGCCCGCTGCAGGAGGCTGTCCAGCGCCTCCGTGCTGGTCGGCACGACTTCGGTTTCAGCGGCGGCCAGCAGCCAGCCCTTCTCGGTTTTTTTCAGGGTCAGGTCATTGTGGCCATTCTGCAGCCGCACTTCCTGGACCTTGTCGCGGTCAACGAGCAGATAGTCGCGGGCCAGCCACGAATCACGCTCGGTGGTAAGCTCCCAGGCGGAGATGCCGCGAGCGAGATAGACGTCATCGCTGCCTTCGGCCCGGACATGAATATTTTGCTGGCCGGGGGCGGTGCCGAGAAAGAGGGTGCGAACCGTGTCCGAGTCGCCGCGCAGGGTGACCTTGCGGGCAAAGGCCTGGTCATCGACCTGCAGGCGGACATGGCTTGCCCTGGTGCGGGTCACCAGCCGTTGCGACTGGAGGCCAGTGAGGGAGGCAAGGGTTTTTTCCAGAAGTTTCGCATCCGCTGGCAGAGCGGGAGAGACGCCGTCATCAGCAAACCACTGGCCGGACTCGTCCTTTTTGAGGGTAAGGCTTTTCCCCTGATCGTCAGCAAGAATCATCTCCCGGACCGCGTCGGCACCAAGATCGTTGATCAGGGCGGTGGCTGCGGGTTTGTGCTCCCGCGGCCAGAAGGCAAGGACAATCAGGCCGAGTTGGGCGATGAGCAGGATGGCGAGGATACGGTTGGTCGTTTTTTTCATCATTGTTCATCCACCAGCTGCATGGGTTTTTCCCGTTTTCTGAGCCCGGCCCCGTAAATGCCGAGACCGGCAAGAGTTGCCATGGCAATGCCGTAGTTGAGCCATTCCCAGAAGGCCTGTTCCTCCCGGCCCATCGGTTTGAGCAGCCGGGCGTGGGCGCCGCGGGAACGGATCGTCAGCAGATCTTCGTCCGCCACCGACCAGTCAATGACATTCTGGACAAACTCGATGCTGTTGAGAAAGCGGTCCATGCCCATGGACTGAGACATGCTGAGCACCGTGTCGTTAACGAATTCGGCGGAACCGATGACCACCAGTCGGGAGGTGGCGGGGGACTTGCGCAGCAAGGGCAGGGGCGGGGCAGCACCCTTTTCACCCTCGTTGGTGGTCGCCTTGAGCGGGGCTTCCGTGCTCTCCTCCGGGGCGCTTTCGCCGGAGCGGGCCTCTTTTTTCTCCTGGCGGGGATCAGGCCGGTCGACAAAGAAGCTGGGAAACGACCCGGTCATTGCCATCGCCAGATTCTCCGGAGCAAAGTCGCTGGCCGGAGCAAACCCATTGTTCGGATAGCGGGCAAAATCGGGTTCGATGGCTGACCCTTCCTGGAGCCAGGATTGCGGGCTGGAAGTCAGCAGGACCGTGACCTGCCGGCCCGCCGTCTTCGTCTCGTCAAGGCGCAGCGGCGAGACCCAGTTCATGGTCACTGCCGGCAGATTGGCGGTGATCGGGCTGTCCGTTGCCATGTTTTCCGGACGGACATCGACAAAGAATGGATAATCGATGCGCTGGATCTCCTGGATGAGCAGCCCGCCGAGATCTCGGGTGACCGGGATGGGGAAGGGTTCGTTCTGCATGTCCATGACCAGTGATTTTTCCACCGTGATGCCCTGGAAGGCGAGCAGCTCGGCCAGACCGTCCGTCACCTCCCTGACCTGGAGACGCTGGGAGGCGGGAGTGAGGTCAAGGAGATAGGTGCCGGCCAGGGCTACCACCGCGCCGCCCTGCATCATGAACTGATCGATGGCAAGCCGGTCGAGATCGGTCATCTCCTGCGGGGCGACCAGCAGCAGCACATCAATGTCTCCCGGCACCCGGCCGTCAGCGAGATCGACCGTTTTTACGTTGTAGTTTTCCCGCAGCAGCTGCTGGAGGATCTGGTAGTTGTCCGGCGGGCCGTGCGGCATCGTCATCGGGTCGTCGGCGTGCACTTTGGTCCAGATGCCGATGGTCTTGGCAAAGCCGGTACCGTTGCGCTTCACCGCTCCCTCGATCTCCTGGCGCACCTCGGCTTCCCCCATGTCCGGGGTGAGATAAACGCGCTCCGCGGTGTCACCCGCCACCAGCACCAGATGGAGAAAAAAACTCTCCTCGGAAAAGAAGGAAACCTTGAGCGGTTCAATCCCGTATTGGCGGGCGAGGGCGTTCTTTTCCTCTTCGCTCTTGCCGTCGAGGTTGATTTCCTCGAAGGCGAGCCGGTTGCCGGTTTCCTTTGTCAGTTTGGCCATGACGGCGGAAATGGTATTCGGCAGCGGCCGGAACGGTTCGGGGATCGTCTGCGGGCTGATGAGGAGCGCCAGTCGGAAGCTGTCCGGGTTAGCCGCCAGGATCGAGGCCAGTGATTGAAAGCCGTAAACGACCTTCTTGATCGATCTGGTCAGATCGTATTCCAGGTTGCGGAGGGCGACATCGAGGCCGCCGTCCGCCCGCTGCTTGATTTCGATGAGATCGTCAAAGCCGAGCACGACATGCTGGTCGCCGTACTTGATCAGGATGTGAAAATAGGAATTGACCACTGCCGCCTCATAGCGGCCGGCCACCTGAAAGGGTACCGGTTTGATCCCGTAAAGCTGGTTGGCCTCGGTTTCCACTTCCTCGTCGAACTTCGGATCAACGAAGGAGACCTGCACCGCGCCCCGGGAGACGGTCTGGTATTCACTCATCAGATCCTTGATGCGCGGTACCAGGGGGGAGAGGAGCGGATGGGTTCTGGCGCTGAAATAGCCGCGGAGCACGAGCGGCTCCGGCAGATGGGTGATGATGTCCCTGGTCGCAGGTGACAGGGAATGAATTTTCTGGCTGGTCAGGTCAAGGCGCAGGCTGTTGACCTGGGAAAGCCAGATATTGGCGGCCAGCAGGTTGGCGCCGATCAGGAAAACGGCGATGGTCGCCTTTTTGCGGTAGGCGGCGGTGGAGGGGCCGAAGCTCCAGCGGGTGCGGTCGAGGAAAAAGATGTTCAAGGTGAGAAAAAAGAGGGTGAGACTCAGATAATAGATGATGTCGCGCAGGTCGATGATGCCGCGTTCGATGCTGGTGAAGCGGCTGCCGGTACCGATGGCGCGCAGCAGATCGGCGGCCCGGTTACCAAAGAAATCGGTGATGCCGGTGGAGCCGATGGCGTAGAACAGGCCGGCGAGCAGCACGGTGACCATGAGCGAGACGATCTGGCTGTCGGTGCGGGAGGAGACGAACAGGCCAATACTGATGTAGGCCCCGGCCATGAGCAGGGCGCCGAGGTAGCCGCCGATCACCGGTCCCCAGTCGAGGTTGCCCATCAGGGCAACGGTCAGCGGCAGGCCGAGGGTGAGAAAGAGGGCGGAGGCGGTGAGCAGGAGCACGGCAAGAAACTTACCGACCACCAGCTGATGGATGCGCACCGGCAGGGTGAGAAGTACCTCCAGGGTGCCCATTTTCTGTTCCTCGCTCCACTGACGCATGGTGAGCGCCGCGGCGAGAAAGATCATGAGCAGGGGCATCCAGCGGAACAACGGCCGGATGTCGGCGATGTTCCGGGCGAAAAAGGTCTCCAGCCAGAAAAAGGAAAACAGGGAGCAGAGAAGAAAAAAGCCGATGAAGATGGCGGCCATCGGCGTGCCGAATGAGGTGCGCAACTCCTTGCCGGTGATGGCGAGAATCTGATTCATTGCGCACCTCCTGCCGTGGCAAGTTCGTTGAAGACCGATTCGAGGGTGCGTGATTCGTGATAGAGCTCGCAGAGGGACCACTCCTTTTCTCTGGCCAGCCGGTAAAGGCGCGGACAGATATCCTCACCGCCCAAGCTGGTGACCCGGTAGCTGGCGCGGCCGTTGCCGGCGTTGGCGCAGACCGCCTCCTTTACCCGGTCGAGCCGTTTCAGCTCGGCGAGCGGGCCGTTCGGGTCACTGGTTGCGAGGACGAGGCGGGCGCTGCTGCTGGCGGCCAGCTCGGAGAGGCGGGCATCGGCCTTGACCTCGCCCCTGATGATGATAATGGCCCGGTCGCAGGTTGCTTCCACCTCGGAGAGGATGTGGGTGGAGATCATCACCGTGCTGTTTTTGGCCAGTTTTTTAATGAGGTTGCGCACCTCGACGATCTGGGTCGGATCAAGGCCGTTGGTCGGTTCGTCGAGGATGAGCAGGCGCGGTCGGTGAAGGATGGCCTGGGCCAGTCCGACCCGCTGGCGGTAACCCTTGCTCAGGGTGCCGATGGGCCGGGTGAGCCGCTCTTCCAGACCGACGGCGCGGATGGCGGCCGACAGGCGGGCCGGCCGCTCGCGATCCGGGATGCGGCGCAGGGCCGCCATCATGGCCAGCGAGGATTGCACGGTCAGTTCCGGATACAGGGGAGCGTTTTCCGGCAGATAGCCGATCATCTCCTGCACCGCGCCGCTTTCCTCCAGCACGTCGTGGCCGTCGATGCGCGCCGTGCCGCTATCAGGTTGGAGATAGCCGGTGAGGATCTTCATCAGGGTGGTCTTGCCGGCGCCGTTCGGCCCGAGCAGGCCGATCACCTCGCCGGCCTGCACGGAAAAGGATACCCCGGACAGGGCGGTGACCTCATCGTAGGCTTTACTCAGGTTGCTGACGTCAATCATGGCTGTTTGCGGATGAAAAAAACGATTGATAAAGAAATCACAGGGTTGATTGAAAATCATATGACACCGGCGCGACAAAAAGGTTTCATTTTTTTTTGCCGCGCCGGAACGGAAATCAGAGATGGAGGATTTTCCCGCTGGGTTGCCACGGGGGAGCGGCGGTCGGGGTGATGAGCTGATACGACTCGACGAGATCGCCGAGTTTGCCCGCCTTGAAATCACGGATTTTAAGCCCGACTTGCTGGCCGGGCGTGGCCCTGGTGACCGCATCACGCTCGATGTGCAGCGATTCGATGACCCCCTGGTAGATCGGCCCCATGGCGGCGATGACGCGGAAGCGGTCTTTGATCTGTAGTCGGCCCTCCGTCACCTGGCAGCCGAGGATGATGCCTTTGCGACTGCTCTTGAACAGGGCGATGACTCTGGCGCTGCCGAGAATCTTTTCCTCCGGCTCCCGGGGTAGCAGACTTGCGGCAATGGCGGCGATGTCCTGTTGCAGATGGTAGATGACGGAGTAAAGGCGGATTTCCACCCCGAGTTCCCGGCACAGCTCCTCCACTCGGGGATGGACGCCGACATTAAAGCCGATGATCAGCCGGCTGCCTCCCTCGGCGAGCAGCACATCGTTTTTGCAGATATCGCCGATTCCCTTGTGGATGATCGCGATGGCAACCCCGGAGATGGCAACGTTGAGCAGGACGGCGCAGATTGCCTCCTCGCAGCCGTCCGTGTCACCCTTGACGACCAGGGCAAGGGCTGGACTTTTCTTTTCGTCAGCCGCCGCAGCCGCTGATGGGCCGTGCCGGCGATGGTCCTGGTGATGATGGTGGGATCTGTGGCCCATGTCTGTCTTCTCCCTCAGCAATCAGCGCCGGGAAAAGGTGATGTCGCCGTACCAGGCGGTGGCGCTTTCCCGGGTGTTGTCCGAATCGGTCATGATGGCGATGCCGGAGATCATCGGTGGTTCCGCGCCGAAGGCCTCGCGGTAGTCGCGGACAATGTCCCGCCCTTCCTGTACCCATTGTCCGACCTTCTCCGTTCCGCTTTCAATGACGATCATCTTTACCCGTTCGGTGTATGGGTTCGGGATGATGAGCCCGGGCGGCGACTTGCTCTCCCATATGTAGTTGATGGCGTTGATCGGTGGATATTCGCCGTAGATGAACTTGATCGTGTTGAATTTGACCCGTTCCCAGAAATCGACCTTGCTGGGGTCATAGGCAAAGGTGATATAGATCCGCGCCGGATAATCGTCGCCGTCTTTGCGGGTGACATCCCCCTTTTCATAGATGTTGGTCACCTTCCAGCGCCAGGAGAGCAGAGGGTATTGATGCGGGTCGATGGCGATTTTCCGGGTCAGGCCGGAGGACGAGGCCTGGCTCAACGCCTGCACCACCGTGGTGCCGCTGTCCTCCACCAGGCTGTAGGCGGTATGGCTGGCAATGTCTTTGAAATTAAGGGGTTGCCACTCGGCCGGTAGTTCATCGCCTGCGGCTGCCCGGGAAAACATGCCGGCCTCGATGGTTCGGTCATCCTCCGCCGTTGCCTCCGGCGCTGCCAGGAGGACAAGGAAGCCGGCGGCAAACAGGATCTGATGCGGCGTGCGCATGGTCTTTTGTCAGGTGTTGGCGAATGGATTAACAGTGGTGCGACCGCGCTGGTTTGCCCGTTTGATCGCTCCGGCGTCCTCTCTGATCATACGACCGGCGGCTTGTCGAGGTCAAACAATAAAACAGCGAAAGGGTGGCCGAGCGGGCGATGATTGTATTTTTTTGGTCTCTAGAAAAGACAGCCAGAAGCTCTTCGTCACCATCTTCGATCTTCTGTGGATGCTGGACTCCCGCGAACGCGCAAATCCAGGAGGAAAGGGAGGCGATAGGATTTTTCACAAGGGGTGCGGCTGTTTTTTTTTTGGGCTCGGCTAGCAGGGATGATTGTAAAAAATCAGGCAAGAAAGTATAACGATCGCATTTCTCTTCTTCCACTGCTTGTTTCCTCTTTATTGCGGAGTGTGCGATTATGGAAACCCCCGTGCATCAGGCCATCGTCAAAGCGGCCGCCAACCTGCTGCCCCCCGAACTGCAACAAGAGCTGGACACCCCGATCCCTGAAGCCGAGCTGGCCGATTTTCGCGGGCAATTGCTTGCCTTTCTCGGTCAGAAAGAATTCGACGAAATCGCGACCAGTCTGGAAGCAGCTGTCGGCGAACCGGCAATCACCTATCTCGACCTGGTTGCCCTCGGTTCGAAACTGGAAGATTCGACCAAGGTCCGCAGCCCGCTGCCTGAGCCGGCGGACCGTCCGGCCATCCCGGAATCGCTTCTGCCCGGCGATTACCACCCGTGGCTGGAGCATTACTGGGACCCTTCCCTGGACCCCGGCAAAGGATTGACCATCACCTCGGGTTTCATTTCCGAGGTTGTTGCCGGTCTCGTGCCGGTGGTGGGAGAGGGGCTCATGGAATTGGCCAACGATATTCTGGGTGCCGCCAGCGGGGATGCGACCATCGTTCTCGGCCAGTACCGTTCCTGCCTGGCGCGGGCGCTGTCGTACTGGCAATCCTGGGTGATCGATCCCTATCTGGCCGGGCGCAGGCCGGAAGCGTATCTGAACCTTGGGCGGGTCTGCCATTTGCTGGCGGATGCGGGAACCCCCGCCCACGTCCTGAACGATCCGCATCTCGGGTTCAGCTGGATTGAGGCAATCTCCAGTGATATCCATCGGGATTTGCGGGACGTTGTCAGGATTCAGGATGAAGATTACGAAACTTACATTTGCGACCTGGTCCGGGCGCACGACCGGAGTTTGCCGCCGGATCTGAATGCCTCGTCCAGTGCGCCGATCATCTTTAACCCGGAATGGGATCTGCAGCGGCATTTCACCGAGCTTGCCGAAATCGCCATGCTCTACGATTCCGACGATGTGGACGGCTTGGGCAGCGGCCATCCTTACCACTGGGATCACTGGTACGATTCCCTCGCCGGCACCCTGCCCATCGACCGCGACATCACCGGCGATCTGACCGATCATGCCGCCCGGGCCATTGGCCGCGACATGGTCCCCAACACCGTGCAGTTCACCGCCGGGCTCTTCTGCATGTTCTACCGGGAGGTGGGATATCGCTTTCGGCTGAACACCCTGGAGATCCGTCTCGAAAAAATCACGGTCCTCGACGATACCGATCCTTTCGGCAATGGCGAAATTTATCTGAAGGCCTGGCTGGACGGCTGCCGGAAGCAGCAGTTCGGTGAATACGACATGGGCTCGGGGGATTCCAAAACCTTCAAGGACGTGGTCTTCTGCGCCGTGATCCGTGATCCCGAAGCGTCGATCAGCATGAATCTGAGTTGCTACGACGACGACGGCAACTATTTCTGGGACGATAGGGAGAGTCTGGGGAAAATCTCCCTGGCCATCGTGCCCCGCGAGATTCCCGCCGCCGGCTGCCGCTTGCAGGCCGAGTCCGAGGGCGGCTCGGGCCGCTTCCGCGCCACCCTTTTCGTGCGCCTGCTGCCCTGTGGCGAATCGGACGAACAGGTCGTCGATCTGCCCGGCAAGTATCGGCAGATGAACAAGTTCCACGACACCGGAGCGGAATTGCGAAAAACCCGGTATAACCTGCGCCGCAATCCGCCTGTCTATCTGAACTTGAAGAGCTTCACCTATCACCACACCGCTGATCGGAAACGGCCGCGGCCCTGCGGCAAATGGGCCGCTCTGCCGCCGGAGCAGCGGCTGCAATTCTCCTCCACCGTGGAGGAATTGATGCGGATCAGGGAGGATGGCAGCAACCTGCTGATGGATGTGTTGCGTTTCAAGTTCGGCGAAAAGAGCCCGGAGTACCGGAAAGCCGCAAGGCTGAAGACCCTTGAAAGCGACTGCGCCTGCACCCGCGACGGACGTTGACATCCTTCCCCACCGTCATCGGTGGAAAAGCGGAGCCGCCATGGTCTGGTGAAGAGCGGCGGGCAGGAGAGAGAAGTAAGGCTATAAGCCTACCTGGCCTTCATTCCCTGGATTGAAATTGATAACATGTCCAGGAATTCCACGGAATTCTGGGAGACGATTTCGCGAAGGGCTTATGGCTTCACGCGTAGGGTGGGCACGGTTATATCGTGCCCACCGTCATGGCTGGAGGAGTGGGGGCAATAAGAGGTGGCGTTGAAGAGCTGGCGGGTGCAAGAGCGATGAAGTGAAAAGACGACCTGACCTTTTTTCATAGATTGGAATTAGGTATCATGTCCATTAATTGACGCAGGCAATCTGTTCGCTCTCGGCACGGTGATCGCTCGTTACAGCTCTATTTTTCAGTCCAAAAAGCGGCTTCTAAGGCTCAAAAACAGGACAGATTTCAGTTTTATTTGTATAAAATCAGTAATTTAATTCGGTCTGACCCCGTCTCGGTCCGTCTCGGGTCTCGGCGCCGTGCTTGACCGGCTGATCCAACAAGCCATAGCGCAGCAGGTGATGTTTCCGATCTTCGACCCGCATTTCTCGGAATCAAGTTTTGGATTCCGAGTTGGAATTGAGTATCATGTCCCCGGAATCCTGCCCGGAATCCTGCCCGCACTTCCCTCTTGAACTACAGCTTGACACATGGTACAATTTGTACAAAATGTACTCTTGGAGGAGGTGTGCTATGGCAACTACAATTTCTACGGCTGATGCTCGTAAGCATTTTGCCGAAATCGTTAATCGCGTGGCTTATGGCCATGAATCTGTAATATTGACTCGTCGAGGAGAAAATATTGCTGCGTTGGTTTCTATTGAGGAGCTTGAACTTTTGCGAAACCTTGAAGATAAAATTGACCTTGAAGATGCCCGTAAAGCCTTGGAAGAACCAGGAGAAAATATTCCTGCCAATGAATTTTGGGGAAAACTCGGCCTTTAATTTATGATTTTTTCTATTGAGTTCAGGCCGTCCGTTCTCAAAAGTATCCAGAGCTTTCCAAAACGCGACCTGGTGCGCATTAAGAAAAAAATAGAGGATCTTGCCAACAACCTCCCAGACCCTGTTACCACTAAAATGAAAGGTGATAATGCTTTTCATAAAGCCAGATCGGGCGACTACCGAATTATTTATGAAATTCATGAGGATAAACTTGTTATTCTTGTAGTAAAAATCGGACACAGAAAAGACGTATACAAAAAACTCCCATAATATTTCCCTCCTTTCTTCCCCGCGCCAAATTAGCTTATCTTCCAGAATTATTTCATTTTTTCAAAAATTATAACGGCCCGGAACCCCAAGATCGTACCTTTTTTCGCTCTCAAAGAGCCCCCGAATCCAATCCTGCCGGTCCTGACCAAAAGGAAGCAGAAATTCTTTCTGGTGGCACCGATGGCTAATATGCCACACATATCCTGGGATGAAGTATCTATTCGCTCTCGGGGCGGTGATCGCCTGTTACAACTCCATTTTTCAGCCAAAAAAGCGGTTTCTAAGGCTCAAAAACAGGACAGATTTCAGTTTTATTTGTATAAAATCAGTGGGTTAATTCGGTCCGACCCTGTTCCGCGCTTTTTTCGCTCTCAAAGAGCCCCCGAATCCAATCCTGCTGGTCCTGACCAAAAGGAAGCAGAAATTCTTTCTGGTGGCACCGATGGCTAATATGCCACACATATCCTGGGATGAAGTATCTATTCGCTCTCGGGGCGGTGATCGCCTGTTACAACTCCATTTTTCAGCCAAAAAAGCGGCTTTTAAGGCTCAAAAACAGGACAGATTTCAGTTTTATTTGTATAAAATCAATAAGTTAATTCGGTCCGACCCCGTACCGAGTACCGTCGATTGGAGATTCTCGAAATCGGGCTTAATGCGGCTGACTGGTGTCGCAAAGCTTGTTTTTTCCTCCATACACGTCGCCCTTTTTCCGGAAATCTGGAATTTTCCGAATTCCTGAACAAAAAAAACACAAAATCCACATCCGAAGTTCACACGCACATACAAGAAATATCAGTATACCATTAGATATTTTTGCTTATCCTTATGATATTTAAGAGATATTCCAAATCAACAAAGCGCACAACGACTGAAAATTGTTTTCCGGTTCACATATTGCCTGCCCTGAATTGCCTATTTAGAAGCGTATTTGTTTTGAGAGCCAAGAATACGTTAGAAGCATGTAGCCAACAGCAACCAACCTTAAGCGATGCTCAAACACTTAATTAATTAAAAATGGAGAAAATTATGAAAAAGATTGCACTAGGGATTAGCCTTGGCTTGGCCTGTATCTGGACAGGAACAGCCAATGCAGGCCTGCTCGTTGATACAGGAGACGGGCCATCAACAACCAGTGGACTTGGCCTCGGCGCTGGCCAATGGGTGGCTGCTGAATTTACATTGACTGACGACTCGTTTATCACGGGACTATACGGCTGGATGACAAACCATAATCCTGGCAGTCAGTTTACCATCAGTCTTTACGCAGATGGTGGACGTATACCAGATTCAACACAACTCTTATACTCAAATCAAGCTACGACGACCGCAACCTATACCAACACTTGGCAAGGGTATGACATAAGCTGGACGGATCCTGTTACTGGAAAAACCGGAAAATACCTGACAGCAGGTACTTACTGGATCGCATTTGAAGCACGTTCGACCCAAGGTGACAATTATGCTGGCGCCATGCCCAGCCTCTATAATTCCGCAACAACACCACTTTCCGACTGGGCATACCTTCCTAGCGGATATGACCAATGGTACACTGGTGAAGAGTTTGATCTAGGAGTTCAGATTCGTGGAACTTTGGCGGATTGTCCAGATCCGAACCAGAATCCAGTCCCCGAACCAGCTACCATTCTGCTTTTCGGCACAGGTATTGCCGGGCTGGCAGCTGCACGACGGAGAAAAAAATAATTTTTTAACGAGAGTGCCAAGGCAGAGTCTACACGACTCTGCCTTTTTAATCATAACGAATAAGGTTAGATTTAACGAATAAGGTTAGATTTTGAGCGCGTAGCGCACCAAAATCTGAACCGTTTGTTGGACAAGCCCGGCTACCTATATAGAAAATATCTTTTGGGGGGGAGAGGGGTCGAGTCAGGGAAGCGGAGAG
>JBMONN010000016.1:0-19213 GCA_049323935.1 Thermodesulfobacteriota bacterium | reverse complement strand
ATCGATCCGACCCTGCATCAGCTGGCCTGTGGACGCATCTCCCGCAATCTCGACCTGTGGATGGCGGGTGAGGCCTTTACGCGCCGGACGTTTGCCGATCACATGCATGGGGAAGCCATTGGCGTGATCGAGGGGGTGATGGGCATGTTCGACGGCGGAACCTCCTCCTCTGCTTCCCTGGCGCGGGCCTTGCGGGTGCCGGTGGTGCTGGTGCTCGACGTGCGCGCCGCGGCCGAGAGCGCAGCAGCGGTGGTCAAGGGGTTCGAGACCCTGGAGCCGGCGGTGGCGCCGCAGGCGGTCATTGTCAACCGCATCGGCAGCCCGCGCCATCTGACCCTGGTCCGGCAGGCTATCGAGGAGCACTGCCGGGCCGAGGTGATCGGCTTTTTGCCCGGTTCGCTTGACTTTGCCATGCCCTCCCGCCATCTCGGCCTGCACATGGGAGCAGAGGCCCTGGCGCCGGAGCGTCTGGAGCGACTTGCCTGCACCGTGCGCGAGCACATTGATCTGGACCGGCTCCTCGTGCTGGCCGGCCGGGCGGCAGCAGAGAGGCATACGGCAGCGGATGACGGGCAGCAGCCTGCCCACAAAAGGGCGCGGATTGCGGTGGCGCGGGACCGGGCCTTCTGCTTTTATTATGAGGACAACCTCGATCTGCTGCGGGCCAGCGGCGCGGAACTGGTCTTTTTCAGTCCCCTGACCGACGCCGATCTGCCGGAGCAGATCGGCGGCCTCTATCTCGGCGGCGGCTATCCTGAGCTTTTCGCCGCCGAGCTTGCTGCCAATAGCTCCATGCGCCGGGCGATCCGCAGCTGGGCGGAGGCGGGCCGGCCCATCTACGCTGAATGCGGCGGCTTCATGTATCTCTGCCAGGGGATCAGCGCCGATGGCGGCGGGCAGCACAAAATGGTCGGTCTCTTTCCGGTGACGGCGCGCATGCGGCGCAGCCGGGCAGCGCTGGGCTACCGGCAGATCCGGCTGACGGGCGACACCCTGCTGGGATCTGCCGGCACGGTGCTGCGCGGCCATGAGTTTCATTATTCGGAGATCGAGGAGATGCCGGCGGCAATTGACCGCTGTTACGAGCTGGAGAACGGGGTTGGTGAGGGATATCGGTATAAAAATGTGCTGGGTGGCTATATGCACCTGCATTTCGGTTTTTGTCCGCAGGCGGCCGCGGCCTTTGTCACCGCCTGCCGGGAGTGAATTATGGCGACCATGATCAAAGACATCGCCCCGGGCGAGATTGAGAAGGAAAGCTTTCGCATCATTGCCGAGGAACTTGGTCCGACCAGCCTTGATCCAGCCACCTTGACGGTGGTGCAGCGGGTAATCCACGCCACCGGCGATTTCTCCTTTGCCGACAACCTGCGCTTTCATCCGGCGGCCCTGGCCGCCGGCATTGCCGCCCTCCACGCCGGTCGCAACATCCTCACCGATGTCACCATGGTGGCGGCCGGGGTGAACCGGAAGAGCCTGGCTCGCTGGGGCGGGCGGGTGATCTGCCGGGTAGGGGAGGCGGAAGTTGCCGCCCGGTCCGGAGAGAGAGGGACGACCCGCGCGGCCATGGCCATGGAGATGGGGCTTGGTGACAATATCGGCATTGTTGCGGTGGGCAATGCGCCGACCGCCCTGCTCACGGTTATGGCGATGATGGAGCAGATGCCTGAAGCGGCGCGGCCGGCCCTTGTCATCGGCGTGCCGGTGGGCTTTGTCAATGCGGCGGAATCGAAGGAGCTGCTGCTGGAGAAGGACTATCCCTTCATCACCAGCCGGGGCCGCAAGGGCGGCAGTCCGGTGGCGGCGGCCATTGTCAATGCCCTGCTTCGCCTAGCTGGAGAGCACTAGATGGCGCGGCGGCTGCGCAGCGGTTATACCACCGGCGCCTGCGCGGCGGCGGCGGCGAGGGCGGCGGTGGAGCTGCTGGTGACCGGCATTAAGCCTGAATCCGTTGCCATCCCTTTTCCCGACGGCAGCCGTCATCTCTTTGCCGTGCAGCGCTGCGTGGCGGAAAACGGTGGAGCCCTGGCCGCGGTGATCAAGGATGCCGGTGATGATCCGGATGTCACCAATGGCGCCGAGATCGTCGCCTTCGTGCGTTTTTTGGCGGAGCCGCCGGCGGCGGAGACCTGTGTCAGCCTGGAGTCGGGCCGTATTCTGCTCTGCGCCGGCGAGGGGGTGGGCCGCGCCACCCGGCCGGGGCTGGCCGTAGGGGTCGGCGAACCGGCCATCAACCCGGTGCCGCGGCGGATGATCGCGGCGGCGGTGCTGGAGGGCCTGGGGCAGACGGCGGCAACAGTGGAGATCGTGATCAGCGTGCCCAGGGGGCGGGAGCTTGCCGAAAAAACCCTGAATCGACGGCTCGGTATCGTCGGCGGCCTCTCCATCCTCGGGACCACCGGTATTGTCCGGCCGGTATCGGCCGAGGCGTGGACCGCCACCATCAGGGCTTCCCTTGATGTTGCCCGGGCGGCAGGGCTTGCCGAGGTGGTACTCGCCACCGGCCGCACCTCGGAAAAAGGGGCGCAGGAGCTGCTCGGCCTGCCGGAGGAGGCCCATGCCATGATGGGCGACTATTTGCAATTTTCCCTGCGGGAGGCGGCCCTGCGCGGCTTTGTCCGCATTCATCTGGCCGGCATGTGGGCCAAGATCATGAAGGCCGCCCTGGAGATTCCCCAGACCCACGTGCGGCACGGGGCCCTGGAGGTGGCGGACGGCGCGGCTCTGCTCGGTCGGCTCGGCGCGGAGGAGCAATTGCTGACGCGGCTTGTCACGGCCAACACGGCGCGGGAGATGTACGAGCTGCTGGCCGGCGCGGGGCGGCGCGATCTGATCCGGGCGGTCTGTCTCACTGCGCGGCGCTATGGGGAGAAGGTAAGCGGCCGGGTTGTTCGCGTCATTCTCGTTGATGGCCGAGGAAAGGTGGTGGAGCATGTCTGAGATTGTTCTGCTCGGGATAGACAGTCGCGGCCTGTCCGCCGAGCAGCGCGCCCTTGTCGTGGAATGTGCCCTGCTGGTCGGCAGCGAGCGCCATCTGGCCGCTGTTGCCGATTGTCCGGCCACGAAGTGTGCCATCGCCCCATTGGCGGCGGCGTTGACCGCCATCCGGGAGAGGCTGGCGAGCGGTGAGTCGGTGGCGGTGCTGGCCAGCGGTGACCCCCTCTTTTTCGGCATCGGTCGCAGGCTGCTCGCTGAGTTCGGGCCGGAACGGCTTCGGGTAGTGCCCGGTCTGTCCGCCATGCAGGAGGCTTGCGCCCGTTTCCACATCCCCTGGGATGATGCCCGGCTGGTCAGTCTCCATGGTCGGAGGGTCGGGCATCTGCCCGGCCTGCTCCTGGCCGCGGCAAAGACGGTGGTCTTCACTGACGGGAGAAACAGGCCGGAGGTCATCGCCGACCAGCTTCTTGACTATCTCGGGGTGATCGAGGATGAGGAGATGCTGGCCGACTGCCGCTTGTCGGTGGCGGAAAATATCGGGCTGGCGGATGAGCGGCTCAGCAGCGGGACGCTAAAGGAGATCGCTGCCAGGCGATTTGCCCCTCTCAACGTCCTGGTTGTCCAGCGCCCCGGCCGATCCGGCCTGCCGCGGTTCGGGCTGACCGAGGCAGAGATCAGCCACAGCCGTGGCCTGATCACCAAGGATGAGGTGCGGGCCGTCACCCTCCACCGCCTCGCCCTGCCGGAGGAGGGGGTGCTGTGGGACGTCGGCGCCGGCAGCGGCTCGGTGGCCGTCGAAGCAGGGCGGCTCTGTCCGGATCTCACCATTTTGGCGGTGGAAAAAAGGGAAGAGGAGCTGGCCAATATCCGGCAAAATATCCGCCGCTACGGCGTCTACAACGTCGTGCCGATTCCGGGTGAGGCGCCGGCGGTGCTGAATCTTCTGTCCGATCCGGATCGGGTCTTTGTCGGCGGCAGCAGCGGTGCTCTTGAGTCGATCATCGGCCAGGCGGCGGCCCGGCTTGCCGCGGGCGGCCGGATCGTGGCAAACGGCGTCACCGCACAGACCGTGCGTCTGGCCCCGCAGTTCATGGCCGCGGCCGGCCTGCGGGTGACGGTAAGCCGCATCAGCTGCGAACGAAACGACTTGCCGGCATCAGGAGAATCACCCAGAATTTTTCATTCAATATCCATTGTCACAGGCAGAAAATGAACGGAACATTGTATGTAATAGGTGTCGGCCCCGGCGATCCGGAGCTGATGACGCTGAAAGCCATGCGGCTGCTGGAGCGATGCCCGGTCTGGTTTGCTCCGGCGGGCAGCGCCGGCGGGGAGAGCGTGGCGCTCGCCATCGCCAGCGCGGTGGTGGCGACTGCCGGCAAGGAGATCATCACCCATTATTTTCCGATGAAGAAGATCCGTCGCGGCAAAACGCCGGACCAGGAGGTGCAGCGGGCCTGGGACGCTGCCTGCGCGCTGATCCTGGACCGCTTGCGGGAAGGCCGTGACGTCGTCTTTCCGACCCTCGGCGATCCGGCCATTTACAGTACCGGTTTTTACATCTGTGAGACCCTGCTTGCCGCTGAACCACGGCTCGCCATCGAGATCATTCCCGGCGTCTCCTCCATCGGCGCCTCGGCCGCCGCGGCCGGAGCGCCCCTTTGTCTCGGCGATGACCGGCTGGTGGTGTTGCCCGCCACCTTTGAAAACGGCGAGCTGCGCGAGACCCTGGAGAAATTCGATTCCGTGGTGCTGATGAAGGTGCACCGGGTCATGGACCGCATCGTCCCGTTGCTTGACGAGATGCAGCTCCTCGACCGGGCGGTGCTGGTCGAACGTTCCAGCCAGCGGGGCCAGCGGGTGAGCCGTGATCTCCGAAAGGCCATGGGGGAGAAGAACCATTATTTTTCCACTATCATTGTGAGAAAAAATGGACGCTGAACGAAACATCATCCACTTCGTCGGCGCCGGGCCCGGCGATCCGGAGCTGATTACGGTCAAGGGGCGCAGGCTGCTGGAAGCGGCCGATCTGGTCGTCTATGCCGGCAGCCTGGTGCCGCAAGCACTGGTCGCGGATCTGCGGGCGGAGATCGTCAGTTCCGCTCCTCTTGATCTCGGCCAGATCATCGATGTCATGGCCGCCGCCTGGCGGCAGGGCAGAAAGGTGGTGCGGCTGCACACCGGTGATCCGTCCCTCTATGGCGCTATTCGCGAACAGATGGAAGAACTTGACCGGTTGGCCATCCCCCATGCCGTGGTGCCGGGGGTCAGCTCGGCCTTTGCCGCGGCCGCCGCCCTGGAGGCGGAACTGACCTTGCCCGAGGTTTCGCAGACCGTCATCATCACCCGCCTGGCTGGCCGCACCCCGGTGCCGGCCGGCCAGGAGCTGGTCGGGCTTGCCAGCCACCGAGCCACCATGCTGATCTTTCTCAGCGTCGGTATGATCGATGAGGTGGTGGCGGAACTGCTGGCCGGCGGCTACCCGGCCTCGACCCCGGTGGCGGTAGTGGAAAAGGCGAGCTGGCCAGAGGAGCGCATCATCCGCGCTTCTCTGGCCGAGATCGGCGCGCGGGTGCGGGCCGCGGCCATCAGGAAAACCGCCATCATCTGCGTTGGCGAGGTGTTCGGCGACCAGGGTCTGGCCGCGGTCTCCCGGCTCTATGACCGTGCCTTTGCCCACGGGTGCCGTGATGGGGCAGACTGAGGCCGTGCCCGCCCGTATTGCCGTCTGCGCCCTTACCAAAGGGGGCAGCCAGCTGGCCCGGACCCTTGCCGGCGCCCTTGCCGGGGCGGAGTTGCTCGACTGCGGGGCCGGGATCGCCGTGACCGTACAGCGGGCGTGGCCGGTCTATGAGGGCTTTGTTTGTGTCATGGCCGCCGGTATCGTGGTCCGCGCCATTGCCCCGCTGCTCCGCGACAAGGGCACTGATCCCGCCATCGTCGTCTGCGACGAGCGGGGTCGCTTTGCCGTGAGCCTGCTGTCCGGCCATCTCGGCGGCGGCAACGAGCTGGCCCGCCGGGTGGCGGAAATCACCGGCGGCCAGGCAGTGATCACCACCGCCTCGGATGTCCTCGGCCTCACCGCCCTTGATCTCTGGATGCGAAAGAGTGGGCTTGTCGCGGAACAGGCTGCCGATGTCACCCGGTTAAGCGCCATCCTCGTCAACCGCAGCCGGTTGCGCGTTTTTTGTGACACCGCTGTGCCGGAACTCCCGCCGGATCTGCAGAGGGTGGCGGACGCCAGGGAGGCGGACTGCATCGTTTCCCACCGCACCGACTGGCCGCGGCCGGATAGCGTGATCCTGCGCCCGAAAAATCTTGTGGTCGGCATCGGCTGCAACCGGGGCACGGCGGCGGACGCAATTGATGAGGCGCTTGCCGCCACTCTGGCGGAGAACCAGCTTTCGCCGCTTTCCCTGCACAGCCTCGCCACTATTGATCTCAAGGCGGATGAGGAGGGGCTGCTCGACGCTGCCCGTGGGCACGGTCTGTCCTTGGCCTTCTTTGCCAAAGAGGAGTTGAACCGGGTGAAGGGGGTCGCCCGCTCTGAGGCGGTTTTTCAGGCCACCGGCGCCTATGCGGTGGCCGAACCGGCGGCCCTGCTTGCCGCCGGCCAGGGGCGGCTCGTCGTCCCCAAAAGAAAATATCGCGACGTCACCATCGCTATTGTGGAGAAATATTTGTGAGCACAGGAAAATTATTTGTTGTCGGCACCGGCCCCGGGGGGACGGAGCATATCACCCCGGCGGCCCGCGCTGCCATTGCCGGATCGACCGTTGTCGTCGGGTACCGGACCTATCTCGATCTCATCCCGGAGATGCTGGCCGGCAAGGAGGTGCTCTCTTCGGAGATGATGAAGGAGGTGGAGCGCACCCGCCAGGCTTTGGAGCGGGCAGCGGCCGGCGAGACGGTTGCCCTGGTCTGTGGCGGCGATCCCGGCATCTATGCCTTGGCCGGACTTGCCCTGGAGGTTGCCCGGGAAGGACAAATGGTTATCGATATCGAGGTGGTGCCGGGCATCGCTGCGGTCAACGGCTGCGCCGCCCGTCTCGGCGCCCCGCTCATGCATGATTTTGCCGCAATCAGTCTCTCCGATCTGCTCACCCCCTGGCCGCTCATCGAGAAGCGGCTCGCGGCGGCGGCTGCCGCCGATTTCGTCATCGTCATCTATAATCCGAAATCAAAACGGCGCACCGACCAGATCGTCAGGGCCCGCGAGATCATTGCGGAGCACCGCCGGCCGGACACCCCGGTCGGCATCGTCACCGCCGCCACCCGCGTGCAGGAAAGGGTGGTGGTCACCACCCTGGCGCAGATGCTGGAGGAGGAGATCGGCATGCAGTCCACCGTCTTTATCGGCAACTCCACCACCGTTACCTGGAAAAAATGGATGATCACCCCGCGCGGCTATCATCATAAGTACGATTTGTGAGCGAACGGCCATGCCCCCGGATCTCACCCTCATAAACGCCCTGCTCTTTACCCCGGCGACAGCGAGCGGCCTGATGCCCGGTTGCTTTGTCGAGATCGTCGGCAGGCGGATTGGCGCGGTCGGCTCCATGGCGACCTGGCGGCCGTCCGGTACGGGGCGGGTCCTGGATGTGGGAAATGATCTTGTTATGCCCGGCCTGGTCAACGGCCACACCCATGCGGCCATGACCCTGTTCCGCGGGCTGGCCGACGACCTGCCGCTCTTGGCCTGGCTGGAGCGGCATATCTTTCCGGCCGAGGCTCGTCATGTCAGCCCGGAGATGGTCTTCTGGTGCACGAAGCTGGCGGCGGCGGAGATGCTCCTCTCCGGCACCACCTGCGTGGCGGACGCCTATTTTTACGAGGAGCGGGCGGCTGCCGCCCTCGCCGAAGCCGGTCTGCGGGCGGTGGCGGCCCAGGGCGTCATCGATTTTCCCGCGCCCGGGGTGCCGGACCCGGCGGACAATGTGGCGGCCTGCGACCGCTTCATCCGCTCCTGCCGGGGCGACGAGCTGGTACGGCCGGCGGTGTTTGCCCATTCCCCGTATACCTGCTCGCCGGCAACGCTGATTGCGGCAAAGAAGCTCGCCCGCGTCCATGATGTCCCCTTTTTTATTCATCTCGCCGAAACGCGGGCGGAAAAGGAGATGATCCGCCCCACATTCGCCGGCTCGCCCTTGGCCTATCTCCATTCCTTGGGTCTCCTCGACGAGCGGACGGTCTGCGTCCATGGCGTCTGGCTGGACGAGGAAGATATCGTCCTGCTTGCCGAAAGCGGCGCCGCCCTGGTCAGCTGTCCGGAGAGCAACATGAAGCTCGCCTCCGGTACGGCCCCGCTGCCTGCCCTGCGGGAGGCGGGGGTGCGGGTGGGGCTCGGCACCGACGGCGCGGCCAGCAACAATGATCTCGATCTGTTCGGGGAGATGGCGGCCTGCGCCAAACTGCACAAGATGCATGGCCGGGATGCCACTCTCTGTCCGGCCCGCGACGTTCTTGCCATGGCCACAGGCGAGGGCGCGGCCGCCCTGGGCATGGCGGACGTCGGGGTGCTCGCCCCTGGTCGGCTGGCCGATCTCATTGTGGTGGACATCCACCGGCCGCAGCTCACCCCGTTTTTTTCCGTCGACACCCTGGTTTATGCAGCCCGCGGCGACGCGGTGCGCAGCGCTGTCATTAATGGCCGGCTGGTGATGGAAGAGCGACGGATCTTGACTTTTGATGTGGCGGAGGCTATGGAGAGGGTCAGAGAGCTGGCCGCGGTCTGCGCGAGGGGGTTTTCATGAAATGCGAGTACATCATCCCATGACAAAAGAACAGGCAATGAACGGCACCTGGCATGGGCATCTGCACCGCCGTCTCTATGACTGGGTGCTGCACTGGGCCTATACCCCTTACGCATTGCCGGCCCTGCTTGGCATTTCGTTCATCGAGAGCAGCGTTTTTCCCATCCCGCCCGATATTCTTCTCATTCCTCTGGTGCTGGGCGCTCCGTCCCGCTGGTGGCGTTTTGCCCTCTGGTGCACCCTGGCCTCGGTGCTCGGTGGCATTCTCGGCTATGGCATCGGCCTCTTTGCCTGGGAGACGGTTGGGCGATGGATCGTCGAAAACGTCGCCCATGTTCAGCTCGTCGAGGTAAACGGCCGGGAGGATATCGCCCTGCCCGCCTATCTGATCACGACCTTCGGATCGTCCCTGGGCGGCGATCATCTCTTTCAGGTCTATGACCGCTGGAACGCCTGGATCGTCTACATTTTCGGTCTCACCCCGCTGCCCTACAAACTGGTCACCATCACCGCCGGCGTGGCCAAGATCAATGTGCCGGTCTTTGTCGCCACCTCCCTGGCCGCCCGGGCAACGCGATTCTTTCTTGTGGCCTGGATCCTGAAAAAATGGGGGAGACCGGCCAAGGCCTTCATCGACCGTTATTTCAATCTGCTCTGCGTCATTTTTGTCGTGCTGTTGATCGGCGGCTTTGTCGTGCTGAAGATTCTGCTCTGACAACCCTTTTGGCAACGGGCTATTCGCGCCAACCCTGGCTGCCGATCAGGCTGACAAAACGCACCTTTTCTATGCAGCGGTTCCTGGTGTCGCCGCCTTCACTGGTGACGACGATGAGATCCTGGCTCATCCGGTCACCCACCGGTATTACCATACGGCCGGGGTCGGCGAGCTGTTCGAGCAGTGACGGGGGAATGTGTGGGCCGGCGGCGGTGACCATGATCGCGTCATAGGGACCATGTTCGGGCCAGCCGAGGGTGCCGTCGTCGATTTTGCAGACAACGTTGAGGAGTTTCAGGCGGTCGAGGGTGCGGCGGGCCTTGATGTGGAGGGATTTGATCCGTTCCACCGAGTAGACCCGTTCGCAGAGGCGGGAGAGAACGGCGGTCTGATAGCCGCAGCCGGTGCCGATTTCCAGCACTTTTTCATGGCCCTGCAGTCGCAGGGCCTGGGTCATCAGGGCGACGATATAGGGCTGGGATATCGTCTGACCTTCACCGATGGGCAGAGGAAAGTCGCCGTATGCCTGGCTCTGCAGGGCATCCTCGACAAAAAGATGGCGAGGCACCGCGGCCATGGCGTCGAGAACCCGCCCGTCATCGATGCCGCGGGGAACAAGCTGTTCCCGAACCATGCGCGCCCTGGCCAGGGAGTAATTATTCGGCAGAGAGTGCATTGTCCCGGGCAATGCCGCTGTTCTTGAACTCATCCGGAGTCAGGGAGCGGTAGGCGCAGGTGGTCACCTTGTCGCCGGCAAAGCGGATGGTGACGACATCGACGTCTTCATCGCCCAGTTTGTCGCCGATATAGGGAGTTTTGCGCAGCAGGCTCTTGTTGACCTGATAATAAATCCACATCTCGCCGTACTGATCGACCTGCTGATCGTCCGGCGGTCCCATATAACTCAGTACCTCATCTTTGCTTGTGCCCTGTGTCATCAGGCAGACATCCGAGGCAAGATGGCGCACCGGGCCATGGGAGAAACAGCCGGCAAGGAGGTGCAGGCAAACAATACAGGAAAAAATGGTGAGACGTTTGCGGATCATGTGATAATGTCAATTGCTGAGGTGGATGGGGAGAGCTGAGCGCTACGACCCCGGCACGAAGGGCTGCGCGATACGCCCACTGCTTCTATACATATACGGTGGCACTGCTTTTTGCAAGTTTTCCGCAGCTTCCGACGGCAATCAGGTGAAAAAATACGGCGAAATGGCGAAGCGACAAGGGAATGCTTGACCTTGATCGGCGGAGTATACTAATTTATTATGAAAGTCATCGGCAAAGCGACTCCGCAGTTGCCGCCGTTCTTGCCGTCTTGTCCGTGCTTAGCTTACCTACTTTCATGAAGGACGATACGAATGCGTTGCCCAAAATGCGGATACATCTCTTTCGATCAAAAGCAATCCTGTAAAAAATGTTCCGCGGATCTGACGGCGGTTGCGGCTGCCCTGGCCGGCACCGGGCTGCAAACCGGCGCGGCCTTCTTTCTGGCCTCAGTGCTGGCCGGGGAGAGCGGCGCGGAAGAGCGTGAGTTTGATCTGGCGGAGATGACTATTGAGGACGAGGTTGCCGGCGAGCCGGAAGCAACGTCGGATGCAGAGGTGCCGGTGGTGGATCTCGCTCCATTTGCCAGGGATGAGGGCCAAGGCGACGAGGAGGAAGAAGAGCTGGCTCTGGCCGACGAGGAAGAGGGTATCAGTTTCAGCCTGCCGGAGGAAGAAAAAGAGGAAATCGCTCTGACCCTGCCGGAGGAGGCAGAGGTGACGGAGAAGGCCGAGGAAGTCCCGGTCGCCGACGAGGAGGCTCTGGCCGGTTCCATCGATTTTTCCCTGGGCGAGGAGGAGGGCGAGGGACCCAATGTCGCTGATCTGCTGATGGATCGCGACGCTCCGCCGCGGCCGGTGAGGAGTGAAATCCTGGCCGATGGCGAAGAGGAGGGCGGTATCGCCTTCGAAATGGAGGAGGCCCCGACGCCCCCGGAAAAACAGGAGCTGGAAGAGGCCGAAGAGGAAGAGGGCGGCATCGATTTTGACTTGGGCCTGATGCCCGAGATCGAGATGGAAGAGACCCCGGCCGAGAAGACTGAGCCGCCGCCGATTGCCCAGAAATCGGATACCGGCCTCAGTCTCGACCTGGATCTTGATCTGGATGATGAGCCGGTGACCGATGATCAGGTCTTCAACCTCGAAGACATCGATATGGCGGATCTCGTCATCGAAGACAATGGCGCTGGCCGGAAGAGCCGGCCGGAGGATACCGCCCTCGATCTCGAGGACTTTCTCAATGAAGGCAAAGCGCCGACCGCCGACGAGGACAAGGCGGAACGGCCTCCGGATATTGAGCTGTGATGGAGTCGACTGTCCTGCAGGATTGCCGCCCTGATGGAGCAGGTGTCGGTGGCGGGAATGGCATCGATCGGGCTGAGCCGCGGTTGCAGCTGTCCCCTGCTGTCGCCACCGTGGGGGCGCGGTGCATGGCCTTGCTGATCGATCTGCTGCTGCTCGCCGGGTTGGGCGCGCTTTCCCTCGTTACCGTCATGCTGGCCGCGGGTGAGTTTTTTCTGTATTCATTGCGCGGTCTGGCGGCCCTGGTCGGCATCGCTCTGGTGTTCTTCCCGTTCGGGCTGATCATTTTCAGTGCCGCCTATTTTGTCGTGCTGCACAGCTACGGTGGACAAACCCTCGGCAAGATTTTCATGGCGATCGCAGTGGTGCCGGAAGAGGGCCAGCCTTTATCCATGGCCACCTCATTTCTGCGTCTGGTCGGGTATCTGCTGTCCGCCCTGCCCTTGGGCGCCGGCTTCTTCTGGGCCGTGCTCGACAAGGATCGGGCCGCCTGGCACGACCGGCTGGCCGGCACCCGGGTCATTGCCTGGTGAGTGGCAAAAAAATCTTGACAAGGAGAAGTGCTTTCGGTACCTTCTGCCTTTCCGCCGGGATAGCTCAGTCGGTAGAGCAACGGACTGAAAATCCGTGTGTCCCTGGTTCGATTCCTGGTCCCGGCACCAGAATATGAAAGGGGTTGCGTATCGTGCGCAGCCCCTTTTTTCTATTGTAGGTCCGGGAGAAATCCCTGAAGTTGACCCCGTACGATTTTTTTTGCAATAAAACGGTTGGTGACAGGAGAAAGAACGGAAGATGACGCAGTCTTCCAGCCCGGCCTGTCGGTGGCAGGCTGATGCAAAAGGAGAGTGAACGTTATGGTGGAGCGAACGAAGTGTACGCTGTACAGCGGCGGACTGAAGGGCGCCGAGTCCGCCTTTGGCGAGGCGGCCGAGAAATGGGGATTGCAGGAGGTGACCTTCTCCTATGAAGGGCATGCCCTGTTCCGGGACAAAAATGTGGTGATGCTCTCGGAGGAGGAGCTTAATCGCGGTGATATCAGTATGGAACTCGCTTCCAAGATGATGAACCGCACCTACTATGAAACAAAAAAGATCCGCAAGGTGTTGCAGTCGATCTTTCACATGGTTAACCGCGGCTATCAGGTTTTCGCCGTCGGCCGGATCATGGCTGATAACACGGTGAAGGGCGGCACCGGCTGGGCGGTGGAGCTCGCCCGTCTCTTCAACCGGCCGGTCAGCGTCTTTGATCAGGAAAAAAAAGAATGGTTCACCTGGAAGGAAGGGACTTGGGTGGCCGATGCGCCGTCCATCACCTATGACAGCATCGCCGGATCCGGGACGCGCAATCTCAATGATGACGGTAGAAAGGCGATCGAGGATTTGTTTGAACGTTCCTTTGGTCCGGCCTGAGGTGGAATTCGCTTGACAAGTGACCTTGGTCTGGTTTATGTAATCCGATTTCCATCCGGAATTTTGCGAACGGCCCCACATGCGGGCCGTTTTTATTTAACTGGGCCGGGGGGCACTGATGATCGGGTAATTCTCATGGCCCGGTCTGAAGCCTTCCGGAGGTGAGGAGCCGGCCCGCAGCCGCGGGAATTTTTCCGGACGACCTCTCCTCCTTGAGGCGCGGCAGCAACAAGCACCAATGTGTTGAGGAAAAAGTGATGCAGAAAGATTTAGCGAAATTGCGCAATATCGGAATCAGCGCCCATATCGATTCCGGTAAGACAACCCTGACGGAGCGTATACTGTATTATACGAACCGGATTCATGCCATCCATGAGGTCCGGGGCAAGGATGGCGTCGGCGCGAAGATGGACTCCATGGAACTGGAGAAGGAAAGAGGTATTACCATTCAGTCCGCCGCCACCTATTGCGACTGGAAGGGCAATTCCATCAACATCATCGATACCCCGGGCCATGTCGATTTCACCATCGAGGTTGAACGCGCCCTGCGAGTACTGGACGGCGCGGTGCTGATACTCTGTTCCGTTGGCGGCGTCCAATCGCAGAGCATCACGGTCAACCGTCAGATGAGCCGCTATAAGGTTCCGCGCGTTGTCTTCATCAACAAATGCGATCGCACCGGCGCCAATCCCCGCCGCGTCACCCAGCAGGTCCGCGACAAGCTGGGGCTTAACGCGGTCATGATGCAGATTCCCATCGGCCTTGAAGGCGACATGGAAGGGGTGATTGACCTGATCAAGATGAAGGCCATCTATTTTGACGGCGATAACGGCGAAAAGATCCGCGAGGCGGAGATTCCCGCCAATCTGCTCGAAGAGGCCCAGGAGAAGAGGGAAGAGATGCTGGATGCGGTCTCCATGTTTTCCGATGAGCTGATGGAGGCCGTGCTGGAGGGCGAGCCCACCGAGGAGATGATCCATGCCGCGGTTCGCAAGGGTACCCTCTCGCTTGATTTTGCCCCTGTCTTTATCGGTTCGGCCTATAAAAACAAAGGGGTGCAGTGTCTGCTCGACGCGGTCATTATGTACATGCCGAACCCGATGGACATTGAAAACACCGCGCTTGATCTCGAAAAGGAAGAGCAGGAGCTGATTCTTTCTTCCAAGCCGGAAGATCCGCTGGTCTGTCTCGCCTTTAAACTGGAGGACGGCCGCTACGGCCAGCTAACCTATATCCGCATCTATCAGGGCACGATCAGGAAAGGCGACACCATCATCAACAGCCGCACCGGCAAAAAGGTCAAGGTCGGACGGCTCTGCCGCATGCACTCCGACGAGATGGAGGAGATTGATGAATCGGCGGCCGGTGATATCGTTGCCCTGTTCGGCATCGATTGCGCCTCCGGCGATACCTTCACCTCGCCTGACGTCAGTTATTCCATGAGCTCCATGCATGTGCCCAACCCGGTCATTTCGCTTGCCATCGTGCCGGTGGACAACAAGGCCCAGGTCAACATGTCCAAGGCCCTCAACCGTTTCACCAAGGAAGACCCGACCTTCAAGACCTACGTTGATCACGAGACCAACGAGACCATCATCTCCGGCATGGGCGAGCTTCATCTGGAGGTCTACATCGAGAGGATGAAGCGTGAATACAAGGCGGAGGTGCAGGTCGGTGCTCCTCAGGTTGCTTACCGGGAAACGATCACCCAGCGCGCTGAGTTCAACTACACCCACAAGAAGCAGACCGGCGGTTCCGGGCAGTTCGGCCGCGTTGCCGGCTATATGGAGCCGATTGAAGAGGGGGGAGACTACGAGTTTGTCGACAACATCGTCGGCGGCGTCATTCCACGTGAATTCATCAGCTCCTGTGACAAGGGCTTCCAGAAGAGCCTGGAAAAGGGCTCGCTGGCCGAATTCCCGGTCACCGGCGTCCGCTGTGTCATCAACGACGGCGCGGCCCACGCAGTTGACTCCTCTGATATCGCCTTCCAGCTTGCCGCCATCGGTGCTTTTCGGGAAGGCTACCACAAGGCCCACCCCGTTCTTCTGGAGCCGATCATGAAAGTCGCGGTCGAAGGACCGACGGAGTTTCAGGGATCGGTTATGGGCAGCCTCAATCAGCGGCGCGGCATCATTATCGGCACCCTGGAAGAGGGTGACTATACCGTGGTCGAGGCCGAGGTTCCCCTCTCCGAGATGTTCGGATACTCCACCGTCCTGCGTTCGCTGACCCAGGGCAAGGCGGAATTCACCATGGAGTTTGCCGATTACAAGCAGGTACCGAGAAACGTCGCGGAAGGGATCATTGATGACGTCCGCAAGAAAAAGAAAGAACAGGGCAAATAAGGGGGAGGCAAGACTATGTTGAAAGAGGATCTGATAAGCAAGAATCCGCTTCGCGTGCTCACTCCGGCGGATCAGGGCAAGGATGTCGCCCCGCAGATGGGGCTGGTCATGGCCCGCGCCGGGCTGGGCAAGACCGCAATCCTGGTGCAGATCGCCCTGGACAGCATGCTGCGCGGCAACAGGGTGCTGCATGTCAGCATCGGCCAGAGTCTTGAAAAGACCAGGCTCTGGTACGACGATATTTTTCAGGATATCGCCAGGGCCAGCAAGCTGCAGCATGCTGCGGACATTCAGGATGAACTGATGAGCCGACGGATGATCATGACCTTCAACGAGGAGAGCTTCACCGTGGCCAAGCTGCGCGAGCGCCTCACCGATCTGGTTGCCCAGAATATCTTCCAGCCCGACTGTCTGCTGGTGGATGGTTTCGACTGTTCCGCCTCACCGGAAAAGGTGCTGGGTGAGATGCGCGACCTGACTCAGGCGTTAAGTCTTAACGTCTGGTTTTCCGCGGTCTGCCATCGCGACGACAAACGGACCAGCGCCGCCGGAGTACCGGCCCCGTGCCACACGGCTGACGAGCTGTTTGACACCATCATTCTCCTGCAGCCCGATCCCGACAAGAACTGCATCGCCCTGAAGATCATCAAAAAGGACGGCGAGCTTGGCGAGGGAAAACGCGCCCTCAATCTTGATCCCGCCACTTTGCTGATCATGGAAGGATAACTTTCTCCCCCCTGCTCTGTCCGGCTCTGGTTTCGACCTGAAGCCGGACAGAGGTGACCGACCCGCCATGAAATTCCGCCCCTGTATTGACCTGCACAACGGCTGCGTCAAGCAGATCGTCGGTTCCACGCTCTCCGACAGCTCGACCTCCACCCTGCAAACTAATTTCTGTTCATCCCGACCATCCTCCTATTACGCGGAGATGTACAGAAGGGATCGGTTGACCGGCGGTCATGTCATCATGCTCGGACCGGGCAATGAGGCGGCCGCCATCGAGGCCCTGGCCGCCTGGCCGGGCGGCCTGCAGATCGGCGGCGGCATCACCGCCGACAATGCCGCAGGCTGGCTTGATCGCGGCGCTGCGGCGGTGATCGTAACATCCTACGTCTTTCTGGATGGGGTGATCCATGAAGAGCGGTTGCGGAAAATCCGCGATGCCGTCGGTCCCGAGCGGCTGGTGCTTGATCTGAGCTGCCGCAAGCGGGATAATGAGTATTTCATCGTCACCGACCGCTGGCAGAAATTCACCGTGGAGACCATCAGCCCGGCGACCCTGGACTACCTCGCCACCTTCTGTCATGAGTTTTTGATCCATGCGGTGGACGTTGAGGGAAAATGCGCCGGCATCGAGGAGGAACTGGCGGAAAAACTGGGACAGTGGACGCCGATCCCCACCACATACGCCGGAGGGGTAAAAAATATCGCTGATCTGGATCGGCTTGCCGTCCTCGGTCATGGGCGGCTTGATGCCACTATCGGCAGCGCCCTTGACATCTTCGGCGGCACAACCATCACCTATGCCGAGGCGGTGGCATTTCATCGCCGTTTCAATCCCTGATGCGCTGGTATGCGCTGCTGCTTGCCGGGGTTGTCTGCATCAGCTCTTCCGCCATTCTCGTCACCCTGTCCGGCGCTCCGCCGACGGTTTCCGCCTTTTACCGTAATTTTTTTGCCGCCGTGATCTGGTTGTTCCTCTTTCCGTGGAGCAGGCCTTTTGCCCCCAGTCCCCGGCGATCTTCACCGCCCGCGGAACACTCGCCACAGCACAGATGCTGTTCGTTTCTGACCGCGACGCCCACCGCCTCGCCGTTGCTGCTCCTGCTTGCCGCCCTGTTTTCCGTTGATCTCTGGGCCTGGCACCGGGCTATTTTTTTTCTCGGTGCAGGTCCGGCCACCCTGATGGGAAATCTACAGGTGCTGATCGTGTCCCTGCTCGCGGTCTATTTTTTCAGGGAGCGGCTGGGTAGGTGGTTCTGGTGCGGCGTCATCCTTGCCCTGTTCGGGATCGGTTTACTGACCATGGCCAACGGCATTGGTGCGGATATCGGCAAGGGCCTGGCTTTTGGCGGCCTCACTGCCCTGACCTATTCGTTTTTCCTCGTTCTGTTGCGTATTCTCGACCGATATCAGGTTGATGCTCCGCAGATTCTATTCCAGGTTGCGCTTTTTTCCGCTCTCTTTCTTTTGCTGATTATGGCGGCAGAAGGGCGTTCCCCTCTGCTTGGCACCGCATCGCTGCTTTGGCTCTTTGCCCATGCCTTTGTCTCTTCGGTGGTGGGCTGGTGGCTCATTATCAGGGCCATGCCCCGGGTTCGGGTGTCAATTGCCTCGACTTTGCTCCTGTTGCAACCGATACTGACCAGCATATGGGGCCATTTCTTTCTCGGGCAGATCCTTTCATTGCAGCAGATTATCGGTATTCTGCTTGCTCTTGCCGGAATTCGACTCGCGACCTGGCAGGCCCGCTGATCCTGACGACAGACCAGTGGTGCGAGCCGCGGCGTCCTCTTTTGATCTTGCCTGCGATGGCGCAATTCGCCTGCTGGTGTGTCCATTCCGATTTGTGTATTCTTGCAGAATGAATTTCAGAAACACTCATTGACTGCGTTTACCCCGACCTGGAGAAAGTAATGAAAAAAAAGGAACATGATAACCTTGTCTCAGGGGAGGATGGAGAAGGACAGCATCGTCCTGGCCGGGAACTGGTTCCGCTCATCATCAAGGTGCGGCCTGATCTTTATCGCGCCTTTCATCGCTGCACCTGGATACTTATTCATGAAAGCGGTCGCACTCAGCTCGACGTCATGGAGGAGATGGTCGAGGATTTTCTCGTCAAGCATCAGTGCTGACCGGTCGGAAACGTAGCAGGGACATGAAGCGATCTCGGCACGGGGAAAAAAAAACGGCGCGGGGAAAACCCCGCGCCGCCATGAACCCGGTCTGTTGGTGGATCTTACTTTGCCGAGGCAGTCGCCTCTTTCGGGCTCAGGTATTTGTAGTAGGCAGGAAAGGCGACAAAGAAGGCAACGGCGATAAGGTACTCGACGCCCTTGATGTGGGTGTAGAAATCAACCAGGGTTTCATACTCGCCGAGATTGCCGGTGGCGACGAGAAACTGACGGATCATCTCCGTGGGTTGCCAGTTGACCGAGGCGAGACCGGTCATCATGGTCGCGAATGCCCAGATGCCGATGATGCCGCCGATTGCCGCCATAATGCCGAAAAATACCCCTGTTCCCTTGTTTGATGTGTTGGCTGCCATGGTCGTTCTCCTTTGTCAGAAAATGTTCGATGGTGAGTATGATGTAATCTTAAAGGTGCCGATTCGTTTACCCGAAGACTGCGCTGATCCACCCTCTGATCATGCCGATGATGCCGTACTGGGAAAGTCCGCCGATCAGACAGGCCGTCGCCCATATGCCGATCAGGGTGCTCAGCAAGGCAATAATGCCAACGCCAACCTGCGCTGCGCTGCTGGCTGCGGATTCCTGTGTCGTGGTTGTTGCTGTCTTTGTCGTTGCTTTCATGGCCTTCCTCCTGTTGGCTGCGGTGATCTTCATCTCTTTGTTTACTGGTATGAGCAGCTGTTGTGCCAAGTGGAAATGCTACAGTGGGGTTTTCTTTCTATCTCTTTGAAATAATAGTACTTTATTTTTTTTTCTTTGATTTCGAATCCAGCGGAGCATGCCACAGAGGTGTT